>NZ_JBIUZB010000002.1:636517-1177691 GCF_044744805.1 Nocardioides sp. NPDC087217 | reverse complement strand
CCCCCCCCCCCGCCCCCCGCCCCCCCCCCCCCCCCCCCCCCCCCCCCGCCCCCGCCCCCCCCCCCCCCCCCCCCCCCCCCCCCACTTCTGCGATCTCGGCGAGCCAGAACTACGGTTTCTTCGGCGGCGCCGTGCTGCTGCGCTCGACCAGCTCGGCGGGCAGCCGCAGGTGGCGCTCGGTCTGCTTGCCTTCCAGCAGCTCGAGCAGGAGCCCGAGAGCGGCCCGGCCCATCTCGTGGAGCGGCTGGGCGACCGTGGTGAGCGGGGGAGTGGCGTCGCGGGCCTCGGGTACGTTGTCGAAGCCGATCACCGAGAGGTCCTCGGGCACGCGCAGGCCCAGCGAGCCGGCGACCTCGATGACCTTGATCGCGGAGATGTCGTTGGCGGCGAAGATGGCGGTCGGGCGCTCGCCGGCCGGGAGCGAGAGCAGCTCGCGAGCCGGCGCCTCGGCGAGCTCGGGGTGGTAGCCGCCCACCCGGATGAGGTCGGGGGAGACGCTGAGACCGGCGTCGTGAAGAGCCTCGCGGTAGCCCTGCTCACGGAGTCCGGCGGAGCGGAGGTCGGGGCGCCCACCGAGGAACCCGATGCGCCGGTGGCCGAGCCCGATCAGGTGGTCGACGGCGAGCCGGGCGCCGGTGATGTTGTCGGCGTCGACGGTCATCGGGCCGTCCGGCCCGGTGTGGGGGTCGATCGCGACGACCGGGATGGTCGTCTCGTCGGTGATGATCATCGACGGCGTGACCACGATCGCGCCGTCGATCAGGGTGTGACCGAGGCGGGAGAGCGAGCGGCGCTCCCAGCCGGTGTGGTTGTGGGCGCCGGTGCGTCCGGCGTGGGCCAGCAGCTCGTAGCCGGTGCCGTCCAGGGCCGCCGAGATGCCCTTGAGGAGCTCGGCGGAGTACGGCTCGAACTCGGCCACGAGCACGCCGATCACGCCGGTGGACTTGCGGCGCAGGCTCGAGGCGATCAATGAGGACTGGTAGCCGAGCTCGTCGATGACCGCGAGCACCTTCTCGGCCGTCGCCTCGCTGACGCCGTAGCGCTCGTTGATCACCTTGGAGACGGTGGCCACCGAGACGCCGGCTTCGCGAGCCACGTCGGTGATGGTCACCCGGCGCGGGCGTGGCTGATCGAGCGTGCTCATGCCGCCGCCTCCGTAGCGCAAGCTCGATCGTACGGATGCGGCGGCCTGAGGCCTGTGGTCACTCGCTGGCGCTCGCTCATGGCCCGACAGTAGCCCACTCGGGCCAAGTTCGATAACCATCTACGAAAACGTTATCGACAACGATTGACAGAGGCCCCTGGCAAGCGCCATGCTCAACCCCGACGATGTGGCGGCAGTCACATACCCATACATCCAGAGCTGTGACGAAGAGGTCCCAAGATGTCGAGGAAGACACAAGCGCTCGCCGCGCTGTGCGCCGGATTGATGATTGCCGCCACCGGTTGTGGCGGCTCGGGCGACTCCGGTGGCGACGACAAGACCATCACCTGGTGGCATAACTCCAACAACGACCCCGGCAAGGGGTACTACGAGCAGGTTGCGAAGGACTTCGAGAAGGCCAACCCCGGCATCGACGTCAAGGTCCAGGCCTTCGCCCACGAGGACATGCTGACCAAGCTCGACGCCGCGTTCCAGAGCGGCGACGTCCCGGACGTCTACATGGAGCGTGGCGGCGGCGAGCTCGCCGACCACGTCGAGGCCGGGCTCACCCGCGACCTCTCCGAGGACTCCAAGGACATCATCGACCAGATCGGTGGCAGCGCCGCCGGCTGGCAGGTCGACGGGAAGACGTACGCCCTGCCGTTCTCCATGGGCGTGGTCGGGTTCTGGTACAACACCGAGCTCTTCGAGAAGGCCGGGATCACCGCGCCCCCGACGACCATGGAGGAGCTGTACGCCGCGTTCGACAAGCTCGACCAGGCCGGCATCACCCCGGTCTCGCTGGGCGCCGGCGACGGCTGGCCGGCCGCGCACTACTGGTACTACACCGCACTGCGCGTCTGCTCCCAGGACGTGCTCGAGAGCGCGGTCGCCGACCTGGACTTCTCCGACCCGTGCTTCATCGAGGCGGGTGAGACGGTCGAGGAGATCGTCGCCCAGAAGCCGTTCAACAAGGGCTTCCTCTCCACCCCGTCGCAGACCGGGCCGACCTCGGCCAGCGGCCTGCTGGCCACCGGCAAGGTCGCCATGGAACTGGCCGGCCACTGGGAGCCCGGCGTGATGCAGGGCCTCACCGAGGACAAGAAGGGGCTGGGCGACAAGACCGGCTGGTTCCCGTTCCCGGCCGTCGAGGGCGGCGCGGGCGACCCGGCCGCGCAGCTCGGCGGCGGTGACGCCTGGGCGGTCTCCGAGGGAGCGCCCGACAAGGCCGTGGACCTCGTGAACTACCTGCTCTCCGACGAGGTCCAGAAGGGCTTCGCCGAGAACGACATGGGCCTGCCGACCATCCCGGCGGCCGGCTCCTCGGTCAAGGACCCGGCACTTGCCGAGCTCCTGAAGGTGCGCGACGAGTCACCGTTCGTGCAGCTCTACTTCGACACCGCCTTCGGTGAGTCCATCGGCGGTGCGATGAACGACGAGATCGCGCTGCTGTTCGCCGGCAAGGCCACCCCTGAGGACGTCGTCACGGCGACCCAGGAAGCCGCGGACAAGGAGAAGTGAGCATGGCTGACCGAAGCACGCCCTCGGGAGGCACGGTCGCCTCGTGAGCTCTGAAGCAACTACCGGTGCGGTCACCTCGGGGCGACCGCACCGGTCACGAGACGGCTGGCGTCAGTGGGCGGAGATCGCGTTCTTCGTCACCCCGGCCCTGGCCCTGATGGCCCTGTTCGTCGCCTGGCCGATCCTCACCGCGGCGCGGTTCTCCCTCTACGACTGGAAGGGCCTCGGTCCGCTCGACGACTTCGTCGGGTTCGAGAACTACGCCGAGGTGCTGGCCGACAGCGTCTTCCGGGACGCGGTCGCCCACAACATGATCATCGTGGTCGGCTCGATCGTCGTGCAGCTGCCCCTGGGCGTGGCCATCGCGCTGCTGCTCAACCGCAAGATGGCGGGGCAGGGGGTGCTGCGGACGCTGATCTTCGTGCCGTACGTCCTGGCCGAGGTCATCGCCGGCGTCATCTGGTTCCAGCTGCTGCAGCCCGAGTACGGCCTGGTCGACGCCCTCATGAACGGGATCGGTCTCAGTCCGCCCGAGGAGGGCTGGCTCGGCACCCCGGAGGTCGCCCTGTGGGTGGTGCTCGCGGTGCTGACCTGGAAGTACCTCGGCCTGGCGGTCCTGCTGTTCCTCGCCGGCCTGCAGGGTGTCTCCGAGGAGCTCTACGAGGCGGCACAGCTCGACGGTGCCAGCTGGTGGCAGACGCAGTGGCGGATCAGCATCCCGCTGCTCGGCCCGACGATCCGCACCTGGTGCTTCCTGTCGATGATCGGCTCGATCCAGTGCTTCGACATGATCTGGGTCCTCACCGGCGGTGGTCCCGCCGACGCGACGACCACGATGGCGACGTACCTGATCGACGAGGGCACCAACCGGCACAACTACGGCATCGCCGGGGCCGCGTCGGTGGTCCTGTTCGCGATCGCGTTCGTGATGGCGCTGGTCTACCAGCTGGTCGTGCTGCGCCGAGACACCAAGGAGGCGGCATGAGTGTGACGACGAACCTGGCGCCGCGCGGCAGGCGCGGCGGCAACAACGTGCTGGTCTATCTGGTCTCGCTGATCGTCGTGGCGATCACCGTCGGGCCGGTGCTCTACGGCGCGATGGGCGGCTTCCGCACCAACGCCCAGCTGGCCGAGAAGCCGACCGGGCTGCCCGACCCGTGGGTCACGTCGAACTACGCCAGCGTGCTGAGCGGCGGGTCGTTCTGGACGTACGCGATCAACTCGACGGTCATTGCGGTCATCACCACGGTGGTCGCGGTCGTCTTCGGGGTGATGGCCGCCTATCCGCTGGCGCGCTACCGGTTCAAGGGCCGCGAGGCGCTGTTCATGGTCTTCGTGCTCGGCCTGCTCTTCCCGGCGGCGGTGGCGGTGATCCCGCTGTTCATCCTGGTCACCCGCGACTTAGGGATGGGCAACACCTGGTGGGGCGTGGCGCTGCCGCAGGCGGCGTTCGCGCTGCCGCTGACGGTGGTGATCCTGCGGCCGTTCCTGATGGCGCTGCCGCGCGAGCTCGAGGAGGCGGCGCTGATCGACGGCGCCTCGCGGATCGGTGTCTTCTGGCGGATCATGCTGCCGCTGTCGATGCCGGGGGTGATCACGGTGGCGGTGCTCGCCTTCGTGACCTCCTGGAACGCCTACATCCTTCCGCTCCTGCTGCTGCAGGACGACATGCGCACGCTGCCGCTCGGGGTGGCCGACTTCTCCACCGAGCACTCCGCCGACACCGCCGGTGTCCTGGCGTTCACGACGATTGCGATGATCCCCGCGCTGGTGCTGTTCCTGGCCCTGCAGCGGCGGATCGTCTCCGGACTGCAAGGAGCGGTGAAGGGATGACGGAAGCTCAGGAGCGAGCCCAGGAGCAGGCCCAGCTGCGTGCCTGGCCGCAGGTGTCGACGCGGGTGCGCGAGCTGCACGCGCGGATGAGGCTCGAGGAGAAGCTGGCGCAGCTCGTCGGCTTCTGGATCGACCACGGCGACGAGGTCGTCGCGCCGCTGGCCGACGAGATGAGCGCCGGCGCGCCCGAGCGGCTCGCCGAGGTCACCGAGCACGGCATCGGCCACTTCACCCGTGTCTACGGGACCCGTCCGGTCGAACCGGCCGAGCGGGCGGCGTGGTTGTGGGAGGAGCAGCGCCGGCTGCTGCGCGAGACCAGGCTGGGCATCCCGGCCCTGGTCCACGAGGAGTGCCTCACCGGGCTGGCTGCCTGGAAGGCCGCCTGCTTCCCGACGCCACTGGCCTGGGGCGCCGCCTTCGACCCCGACCTCGTCGAGGAGATGGCGTCGCTGATCGGGTCCTCGATGCGTACGTTGGGCGTGCATCAGGGCCTCGCGCCGGTGCTCGACGTGATCCGGGACCCGCGCTGGGGGCGCACCGAGGAGGCCATCTCCGAGGACCCCTACGTGGTCGGGACGGTCGGGACCGCGTACGTCCGGGGGCTGCAGTCAGCCGGCATCCAGGCGACGTTGAAGCACTTCGTGGGCTACTCCGGCTCGCGGGCCGGACGCAACCACGCGCCGGTCGCCGCAGGCCCGCGCGAGCTGGCCGACATCTTCCTGCCGCCCTTCGAGATGGCCGTCCTCGACGGCGGTGCACGGTCGGTGATGAACGCCTACAACGACGTCGACGGCATCCCCATGGCCTCTCACACCCAGCTGCTCACCGGGCTGCTGCGCGAGGAGTGGGGCTTCGACGGAACGGTGGTGGCCGACTACTTCGCGGTCGCCTTCCTCGCCCTCATGCACGGGGTCGCGGCGGACCGTGGCCACGCCGCCGCGATGGCTCTGGAGGCCGGGATCGACGTCGAGCTGCCCAGCGGCGACGCGTTCCTGGAGCCCCTGGCCGCGCTGGTCCGGGCCGGCGAGGTGGACGAGGCGGTCATCGACCGTGCCGTTCTGCGAGCGCTGGCCGCGAAGGAGGAGCTGGGGCTGCTCGACGAGGAGTTCACCGCCGAGCCCCCGACCGACATCGACCTGGACACGCCGGCCCACCGTGACGTGGCCCGCCGCCTGGCCGAAGAGTCGGTGGTCCTGCTGGCCAACGACGGCACCCTCCCGCTCGCTCCGGCCGCCACCAGGCTCGCGGTGATCGGGCCCAACGCCGACCGCGCTGAGGCGCTGATGGGGTGCTACTCCTTCCCCAACCACGTCCTCGCTCACCATCCCGACGTCGCGCTCGGGATCGAGGTGCCGACGATCGCGGACGCGCTGCGGGCCGAGCTGGTCGGCGCCGAGATCGAGGTCGTCCAGGGCTGCGAGGTCGAGGGCACCGACACCGCCGGGATCGCGGCCGCCGTCGAAGCGGCTCGACGGGCCGAGGTGGCCGTGGTCGTCGCCGGCGACCAGGCCGGCCTGTTCGGCAAGGGCACCGTGGGGGAGGGCAACGACACCGAGTCCCTCGATCTGCCTGGCGTCCAGCGCGAGCTGGTTGAGGCCGTGGTCGCCACCGGGACCCCGACGATCCTGGTGCTCGTCACCGGCAGGCCGTACGCCATCGGCTGGGCGCTCGACGGCCGAAGCGGAGCTCGAGGCGATCAGAATGGCGCCACCCGTCCCGCGGCGGTGCTGCAGACGTTCTTCCCGGGCGAGGAGGGCGGACCCGCGATCGCCCGCGTCCTCACCGGCGCCGTCAACCCCTCCGGGCGGCTGCCGGTGACCCTGCCGCGCTCTGCCGGGGCCCAGCCCTACACCTACCTGCACCCCATCCTCGGCGGCCCCTCCGGGGTGACCTCCGCGGACTCCACGCCGGTGCGGCCGTTCGGCTTCGGGCTCTCCTACTCCACCTTCTGCTACAGCGGGCTCTCGGCAGACCGCTCGGTCGAGGCCGGCGGCACGTTCGGGGTGGAGGTGACCGTCACCAACCTCGGTGATGTCGCCGGTGTGGACGTGGTCCAGCTCTACGGTCGCGACCTGCTGGCCTCGGTGGCCAGACCGGTCTCGCAGCTGCTCGGCTACCAGCGGGTCGCGCTGCGGGCGGGCGAGTCGGCGACGGTCCGCTTCGAGGTGCCCACGACCCGGCTGGCCTTCACCGACCGCGGCCTCGTCCGGGTCGTCGAGCCCGGTGAGGTCGAGGTCTGGGTCGCCGCCTCAGCGGGCGAGAAGGTCGCCACCGGCGTCGCCGAGGGCATCGACGAGCTCTCCGACGTCGAGGTGGCGTCCGCCGCCGGCGAGTCGGGCATCGACAAGGCGCTGGTCACGGTCACCGGTGACGTCCACCGGGTCAGCACCGCTGACCGGCGGATCACGACGGTGACGGTCTCGCGCTAGGAGCGCTGGGCGGCTTGCCGGGCGAGATGGGCGGCGGGGTCGGCGATCACGCGGCGTACGACGGTCCCGGCCGCTCCGCGCACGGCGGCGTCGCTGCCGAGCCCGGAGACCAGCAGCCGGGGCGGTTCGACGGCACCGGTGTGGTGGCTGATCGAGGCCGCGGTCGCCGCGGTCAGCCAGGGCGCGAGCGTGGCGAACGCGCCACCGAGCACGATCGCGGTCGGGTCGAGGAGGGTGATCACCGAGGCGAGCGCGACTCCGAGGTGCCGTCCGGCGTCGGCGACGGCGTCGAGCGCCGCCTGATCGCCCGCCTCGCAGGCCCGGGTGAGGTCGGCCATGGTCGCCACCTGCGCGCGGGCGAGGATCTCCTGCTGCCCGGCCATCCGCTCCAGGCAGCCGTGGCCGCCGCAGCCGCACCGCGGGCCGTCGGGGGCCACCACGACATGGCCGAGCTCGCCGGCGCCCGCATGCGCGCCGCGGAAGACCTCGCCGCCGATCACGATGCCGCCACCGATGCCGATCTCGCCGGAGACGTGCACGAAGTCGCGCAGGGGAGCGCCGTCGTGCTCGTGACCGCCGAACCACATCTCGCCGAGAGCCGCCAGGTTGGCCTCGTTCTCGACATCGACCTGGAGCCCGGTGCCCTCGCCGACGGCGTCGGCGAGGTCGACCCGGGCCCAGCCCAGGTTGGGCGTGCGTACGACGGCGCCCTCGACGGTCAGCCCGGGCACCGCCACGCAGGCTCCGGACAGCGGCAGACCCTGGGAGGTGGCGCTGCGGGCGGCAGTGCGGGCCAGATCGATGACGTCGGCGACCACCTCGTCGACCTCGCGGCCGCGGTTGTCCCGGCGTACGACATGGTGGTAGCGCGGCACGCCGGTCAGGTCGGTCACCACGGCAGCCAGGTAGTCGACGTTGACCTCCAGGCCGAGGCCGGCGACGCCTCCGGGAGCGAGGTTGAGCGCCGTGGCGGGCCGGCCGCGCTCGGTCGCAGCCGGGGCGCTCTCCTGGATCAGGCCGGCGGAGATCAGATCGGACACCAGCCCGGATACCGACGACTTCGTCAGACCGGTGCGCGCAGCGACCTGCGCCCGGGAGACCGGGCTGGTGCGGGCGACCTCGCCGAGCACGAGCGCGAGATTGCTCGCCCGCATCCCGGCATGCTGGGAAGGCTCGGTTCTGACGGTCATGCACGGGATTAGACCAAGTTCTGAACTTTAGGTCAAGCGACCCGCTTTCAGGTGTCCAAAGGGTTGACAATGTGACGGCCGTCGCGTTTCATGATCCTCATATAGTCCGAGTCATGAACTAATGTGAGGAAGCAAGGCTATGACGGATTACACCCCCACCTCCGAGGACAAGTTCACCTTCGGGCTGTGGACCGTGGGCTGGAACGGGCAGGACGTGTTCGGCTCGGCGAGCCGGCCTCACCTCGACGTCGCCCACTCGGTGCACAAGCTGGCCGAGCTCGGCGCTTACGGCATCACCTTCCACGACAACGACGTCTTCGCGATCGACGCGAGCGACGCCGAGCGCCAGGCGGAGATCGACAAGCTCAAGGCCGCGCTGGACGAGACCGGTCTCAAGGTGCCGATGGCCACCACCAACCTCTTCGGCCACCCGGTCTTCCGTGACGGTGGCTTCACCTCGAACGACCGCGAGGTGCGCCGCTACTCGATCGCCAAGGTCGCGCGCAACATCGACCTCGCCGCCGAGCTCGGCGCGACGACGTACGTCATGTGGGGTGGCCGTGAGGGCGCCGAGTCCCACGCTGCCAAGGACATCGCGGCGGCGCTGGACCGCTACCGCGAGGCGGTCAACCTGCTCGGCGACTACGTGACCGAGCAGGGTTACGACATCCGGTTCGCCATCGAGCCGAAGCCCAACGAGCCCCGCGGCGACATCCTGCTGCCGACCATCGGCCACGCGCTCGCCTTCATCAACACCCTCGACCGCCCCGAGCTGGTCGGCCTCAACCCGGAGGTCGGTCACGAGGAGATGGCCGGGCTCAACTTCGCCTCCGGCGTCGCCCAGGCGCTGTGGCACGGCAAGCTCTTCCACATCGACCTCAACGGCCAGCACGGGCCGCGCTTCGACCAGGACCTCCGCTTCGGCGCCGGCAACCTGCGCGGTGCGTTCAACCTGGTCGACCTGCTGGAGTCCAAGGGCTACGACGGCCCGCGCCACTTCGACTTCAAGCCGCCGCGCACCGAGGACGAGGACGGCGTGTGGGCGTCGGCCGCGGGCTGCATGCGCAACTACCTCGTGCTGCGTGAGCGGGCCAAGGCGTTCCGGGCGGACCCGGAGGTCAAGGCTGCGCTCGAGGCCTCGCAGGTCGAGGAGCTCTCCGTGCCGACCCTGGCCGAGGGCGAGACGCTCGAGGACATCCGCACGGCGACCTACGACATCGAGAAGCTGGACCACGGCTACGCGTTCGAGCACCTCGACCAGCTGGCCATGGACCACCTCCTCGGGCTTCGTTAGGTTGCAGGGCATGCCGCTCGTCGCCGGGGTCGACTCCTCGACCCAGTCCTGCAAGGTCGTCGTCCGTGACGCGGAGACCGGGGCGCTGGTGCGCTCCGGCTCCGCGCCGCACCCCGAAGGCACGGAGGTGGACCCGGCGGCGTGGTGGACCGCGCTCGAGTCCGCCGCCGAGGCGGCCGGCGGGCTCGCCGATGTCGCCGCCGTCTCCGTCGGCGGGCAGCAGCACGGGATGGTGTGCCTGGACGAGGCCGGAGAGGTCGTACGCCCCGCGCTGCTGTGGAACGACACCCGCTCGGCCGGCGCGGCCGCCGCGCTCAACGCCGAGCTGGGTGCCGCGGCCTGGGCCGATGCCGTCGGGTCCGTGCAGGTCGCCAGCTTCACCGCCACCAAGCTGCGCTGGCTCGCCGAGCACGAGCCGGAGTCGGCGGCGCGGGTCGCGGCGGTGTGCCTGCCCCACGACTGGCTGACCTGGAAGCTCGCCGGCGCCCCGGGGCTGGAGGCGCTGCGTACGGACCGGAGCGACGCCAGCGGCACCGGCTACTACTCGGCGGTGACCGGCGAATACCGTCGCGACCTGCTCAAACGCGCGCTCGGGCGGGACGATGTCGTGCTGCCGGAGGTGCTCGCGCCCTCGGCCTCGGCGGGACGTACGCCGGCCGGGGCGCTGCTCGGCCCCGGCTGCGGCGACAACGCCGGCGCGGCCCTGGGCGTGGGCGCCCGGCCCGGCGACGTGGTCGTCTCCATCGGCACCTCCGGCGTCGCCTGCGCGGTCTCGGAGACACCCACCTCGGACGCGTCGGGCACCGTGGCGGGCTTCGCCGACGCCACCGGCCGCTACCTGCCGCTGGTCGCCACCCTCAACGCCGCGCGCGTCCTCGATGCCACCACTCGGCTGCTCGGGGTGAGCCACGAGGAGCTATCCCGGCTGGCGCTCGAGGCCCCTTCGGGCTCCGGCGGCCTGGTCCTCGTCCCCTACCTCGAGGGCGAGCGCACCCCCGACCGGCCGTCGGCTCGTGGCGTGATCCACGGACTGACCCTGGCCACCGCCGAGCCCGCCTACCTGGCGCGCGCCGCCGTCGAGGGACTGCTCTGCGGCCTCGCCGACGGCATCGACGCGCTGAAGTCCCAGGGCGTCGCGGTCGACCGCGTCCTCCTCGTCGGCGGCGGCGCCCGCTCCGAGGCCGTACGCCGTCTCGCTCCCGTCGTCCTCGGCCACCCCGTCCTGGTCCCCGAGCCGGGGGAGTACGTCGCCGACGGCGCCGCCCGCCAGGCCGCCTGGCTCCTCGCCGGCGGCGCGGAGCCCCCGACCTGGGAGCTCGCCGGCACCGAGACCTACGAGGCCGACCCCGACCCCGCCGTACGCGCCCGCTACGCCGAGGTCCGCGACCTGACCGAAGGCGTATAGCCCAGGCGTCACCCCGGTCGGCCGAGACGTCACCCCGGTTGGCCGAGGCGTCACCTACGTCGGCCGAGATGTCACCCGCTGACCTCTCGGCCGACGCGAGTGACGCCTCGGCCGACGCGAGTGACGCCTCGGCAGAATGTGAGTGACGTTTCGGCGCGCGCAGGTGACGCCTCGGTGGGATCCGATAGCGTGGCCGCGCCATGTTGGATCACATCAAAGGCTTCGTTCAGGGAGTCGTCCTCGCGCCCATCGTCCGGCTGTTCGTGGCGCTGAAGATCAGCCCCGACCTCGTGACGCTCGTCGGCACCATCGGAGTAGCGGTCGGGGCGCTGGCGTTCTACCCGCGCGGCGAGCTGCTGGCCGGCACGATCTTCATCACCTGCTTCGTCTTCAGCGACCTGATCGACGGTGCGATGGCCCGCGCCGTGGGCCGCACGAGCAAGTTCGGTGCCTTCTGGGACTCCACCCTCGACCGGTTCGGCGACGGCGCGGTCTTCGGCGGCCTCGCGCTCTACTTCGCCGGCCCGGGCGACTCCGACCTCTATCTCGCACTGTCTCTGTGGTGCCTCGTCATAGGTGCGGTCACCTCCTACGCACGCGCCCGCGCCGAGTCGCTGGGGTTCACCGCCAACGTCGGCATCGCCGAGCGCGCCGACCGTCTGGTCCTGGTCCTGGTGATGACCGGCTTCGCCGGCATCTTCTCCCTGGACCTGCTCATCTACATCGCGCTGTGGATCCTCGCCGTCGCCTCGACCGTCACCGTCGGCCAGCGCGTCTGGACCGTCCGCAAGCAGGCCCTCGCCGAGGAAGCCGCCTCGTGACCGCGCCGACGGAGTCAGACGTACGCCTGGCCGCGGAGCTCGTCCGCGGCGCCGGCTCGCTCGCCGCGAAGATGCGCATCGAGGGCATCGGCGACTCGATCGAGACCAAGACCTCGGTCTCCGACCTGGTCACCGCCGCCGACAAGGCTGCTGAGAAGGCGATCGTCGAACGCCTGACGGCCGAGCACCCGGGCGACGGCATCCTCGGCGAGGAGGGCTCGGCCCGCGAGTCGACCACCGGCCGGGTGTGGACCATCGACCCGGTCGACGGCACCTACAACTTCGTACGCGGCCTCGACTGGTGGTGCTCCGCGCTGGCGCTGACCGACGGCGACGGCATCGTCCTGGGGGCGATCTACTCACCCGCCGAGGACGCGGTCTACGTCGGTGGCCCCGAGCTGCCCACGACCCGCAACGGCGTCCGGCTCGACGCGATGCCCAACACGCCGCTCGCCCTCGCCTGCCTCACCACCTACCTCCACCCCTCGAAGCTGAAGCATCCGGTCGGCGAGGCATACGTCCGCGTCGCCAGCCGGGCCGCCTCCATCCGGATCCTCGGCTCCGGCTCGATGGACCTCACCGCCATCGCCCAGGGAAAGCTCCACCTCTTCTGTCAGCACTCCGTCCCCGACTGGGACCGCCTCCCCGGCGCCGCCCTCGTCCTGGGCGCCGGCGGAGCCACGACCCAGGTGGAGGCCGGTGGTGTCATCTGGTCGCTGGCCGGCACCCCCAGCGCGGTGGCCGAGGCCGCCGAGGCGTTGACCAGGTAGCAGTCCACTTGGAGCAGTCCACTTTGGGAACAGTGGCCTGACCAGGCCTTTCCGAGGGTGGCGTACGCCTTGTCCCGACCTACGATCGCCCCATGGCAACAAGCATGAACGAGACGGGAACCTCGCGGGTCAAGCGCGGGATGGCGGAGATGCTCAAGGGCGGCGTGATCATGGACGTGGTCACCGCCGAGCAGGCGAAGATCGCCGAGGACGCCGGGGCGGTGGCGGTGATGGCGCTCGAGCGCGTCCCCGCCGACATCCGCGCCCAGGGCGGCGTGAGCCGCATGTCCGACCCCGACATGATCGACGGCATCATCGAGGCCGTCTCCATCCCGGTCATGGCCAAGGCTCGGATCGGCCACTTCGCCGAGGCCCAGGTGCTCCAGAGCCTCGGGGTGGACTACATCGACGAGTCCGAGGTACTGACCCCGGCCGACTACGAGAACCACATCGACAAGTGGGCCTTCACCGTGCCGTTCGTGTGCGGCGCGACCAACCTCGGCGAGGCCCTGCGCCGCATCACCGAGGGCGCGGCGATGATCCGCTCCAAGGGCGAGGCCGGCACCGGCGACGTGTCCAACGCGGTCACCCACATGCGTACGATCCGCCGCGAGATCCGCCGCCTCGGCGCCCTCGCCGAGGACGAGCTCTACGTGGCCGCCAAGGAGCTCCAGGCTCCCTACGAGCTGGTCAAGGAGGTCGCCGAGAACGGCAAGCTCCCGGTCGTCCTGTTCACCGCCGGCGGCATCGCGACCCCGGCCGACGCCGCGATGATGATGCAGCTCGGCGCCGAGGGCGTCTTCGTCGGCTCCGGCATCTTCAAGTCCGGCAACCCGGTCCAGCGTGCCGAGGCGATCGTCAAGGCGACCACCTTCCACGACGACCCCGACGTCGTCGCCAAGGTCTCCCGTGGCCTCGGCGAGGCCATGGTCGGCATCAACGTCGACGAGCCGGCCAGGTCGATCCAGTTCGCGGAGCGCGGCTGGTGACCACCCTCGGCGTACTCGCCCTCCAGGGCGACGTCCGCGAGCACCTCGCCGCCCTCGACCGCCTGGGGGTGAAGGGAACGTCCGTACGCCGTCGGGAGGAGCTCGACGCGTGCGACGCGCTCGTCATCCCCGGCGGTGAGTCGACGACGATGTGGCGCCTGGCGCGTACGTTCGAGCTGCTCGACCCGCTCCGCGAGCGGGTCCGGGGCGGGATGCCGGCGCTCGGCACCTGCGCCGGGATGGTGCTCTTGGCCGACCGACTGCTCGACGCGGCCCAGGGCCAGGAGACCATCGGCGGGCTCGACATCACGGTCCGGCGCAACGCCTTCGGGCGGCAGACGGAGTCGTTCGAGACCGACCTCGAGGTCACCGGGCTCGACGAGACGGTCCACGCCGTCTTCATCCGGGCGCCCTGGGTCGAGGAGATCGGCCCGGGTGTCGAGGTGCTGGCGAGCGTGGGGGAGCACCCCGTCGCCGTACGTCAGAACCAGCTCATGGCGACCTCGTTCCACCCCGAGGTCAACGCCGACGACCGGCTGCACCAGCTCTTCGTCGACACCTGCTGCTGACGGTGACGTACCGCACGTAGTTAGAATGGGTACCTGCTGCCCTGTGACGACTCCGGTGGCGGCTCGACAAGCATCAGCGACGACGCGGGGCAAAGGACGGTTTCCAGATGAGCGGCCACTCCAAGTGGGCAACGACGAAGCACAAGAAGGCGGCGATCGACGCCAAGCGCGGCAAGCTCTTCGCCAAGCTCATCAAGACGATCGAGATCGCAGCCAAGACCGGCGGTCCCGACCCGTCGGGCAACCCGACCCTCTACGACGCGATCCAGAAGGCCAAGAAGCAGTCGGTCCCCAACGACAACATCGACCGCGCGGTCAAGCGCGGGGGTGGGCTCGACGGCGGCGGGGTCAGCTACGACACGATCATGTACGAGGTCTACGGCCCTCAGGGCGTCGCGCTCCTCATCGAGTGTCTGACCGACAACCGCAACCGGGCGGCCATGGAGGTGCGCACCGCGGTCACCCGCAACGGCGGCACCATGGCCGACCCCGGCTCGGTGAGCCGGCTCTTCGACCGCAAGGGCGTCGTCGTCGTGGCCAAGGCGCAGGAGGGCAAGGAGATCTCCGAGGACGACCTCCTCGAAGCCACCCTCGACGCCGGTGCCGAGGACGTCAACGACCTCGGTGAGTCCTTCGAGATCGTCTCCGACCCGTCCGACGTCGTCGCGGTCCGCACCGCGCTCCAGGACGCCGGCATCGACTACGACTCCGCCGAGGTCCAGTTCGTCGCGAGCATGGACATCCCGGTCGCCGACGCCTCGGCCGCCGAGAAGGTCTTCAAGCTCATCGACGCCGTCGACGACCTCGACGACGTACAGAACGTCTTCTCCAACGCCGACGTCCCCGACGAGGTCATGGAGACCGTCGACGCCTGAGCAGTACCCCGGCCGAATCGGTGGTTTCGGCGGGCCGAATCGTTGGTTGTGGGCGACGAAACTCCACTTTCGTCGCCCACAACTGCATTCTCGGCACGCCATACCTCAGGATTCGGCGCGAGGTCTGTAGTCTGCGAACAGACGTTCGATGGAGGTGTGTGCGTGAGGGTGCTTGGGATCGACCCCGGCCTGACCCGGTGCGGTATGGGCGTGGTCGACGGCTCGCTCGGCAGGCCGCTGTCGATGGTGGATGTCGGAGTGATCCGTACGTCCTCAGATCTCCCCGTCTGGGAGCGGCTGGTGACCATCGAGAAGGGGATCGACGCCTGGATCGAGGAGCACCGGCCGGATGCGGTCGCGATCGAGCGGATCTTCGCGCGGTCCAACGTCTCCACGATCATGGGTACGGCCCAGGCCAGCGGCCTGGCGATGGTCTGCGCCGCGCGGCGCGGTCTCCCCGTCGCCCTGCACACGCCCTCGGAGGTCAAGGCCGCCGTCTCCGGCAACGGCCGGGCCGACAAGGCCCAGGTGACCGCCATGGTGACCCGCATCCTGCGGCTCTCGACCCCGCCCAAGCCCGCCGATGCCGCCGACGCGCTGGCGCTGGCCATCACCCACCAGTGGCGCGGAGGCGCCCAGAACCGCATCGAAGCCGCGCTCGCCGCGGCCGGAAGGACAAAGAAGTGATCGCGTCCGTACGCGGCAAGGTCGCCGCCGTCAGTCTCTCCACCGCCGTCGTCGAGGTCGGCGGGATCGGCATCGAGCTGCTCTGCACGCCCAACACGCTGGCCACGCTCCGCACCGGCGAGGAGGCGCACCTGCCGACCAGCCTGGTCGTGCGCGAGGACTCGCTGACCCTCTTCGGCTTCACCGACACCGACGAGCGCACGCTCTTCGAGCTCCTCCAGACCGCCTCCGGCGTCGGCCCGAAGCTCGCCCAGGCGATGCTCGCCGTCCTCTCGCCCGACGGTATCCGGCTGGCCATCGCGGGCGAGGACGCCAAGACCCTCACCAAGGTCCCCGGCATCGGGCAGAAGGGTGCCCAGCGGATCATCCTGGAGCTCAAGGACAGGATCGGCGCCCCGACCGGCACCGCCTCCGCCCCTGCGCGCGCCACCGCAGCGGCGCCGTGGCGCGACCAGGTCACCGAGGCCCTCGTCGGCCTGGGCTACAACGCCCGGGACGCCGACAAGGCGGTGACCGCGATCGAGCCCGAGGCCGGCGACCAGGCCAACATCTCCTTGCTGCTCCGGGCAGCTCTACGCACCCTTTCGAAGGCATAGGAACCCATGCACGAGGACGACCTGGACCGAGCCGAGGAGGACTACTTCTCCTCGCTCACCATCGCCGAGGCCGACGGTGACGACCGGGCCGTCGAGGCCGCGCTGCGCCCGAAGACCCTCGACGAGCTGATCGGCCAGCAACGCGTCCGCGAGCAGCTCGGCCTCGTCCTGGAGGCGGCGCGACAGCGTGAGCGGGCCCCCGACCACGTACTCCTGTCCGGCCCGCCAGGCCTCGGCAAGACCACCCTCGCCATGATCATCGCGGCCGAGATGTCGGCGCCGCTTCGGATCACGAGCGGTCCGGCGATCACCCATGCCGGCGACCTGGCCGCGATCCTGAGCGGGCTCAACGAGGGTGAGGTTCTCTTCGTCGACGAGATCCACCGAATGAGCCGACCCGCCGAGGAGATGCTCTACCTGGCGATGGAGGACTTCCGGGTCGACGTGGTCATCGGCAAGGGCCCGGGCGCGACCGCGATCCCGATCGACCTGCCGCCGTTCACGCTCGTCGGCGCGACGACGCGCGCCGGCCTCCTTCCCGGCCCGCTCCGGGACAGGTTCGGCTTCACCGGACATCTCGAGCTCTACGACCCGGCCGACCTCGAGCTGATCGTGCGCCGCTCCGCGGGGCTGCTCGACGTCACCCTCAAGGACGACGGCGCCGCCGAGATCGCCGGCCGCTCCCGAGGCACCCCGCGGATCGCCAACCGGCTGCTGCGCCGCGTCCGCGACTATGCCCAGGTCAAGGCCGACGGCACGGTCACCCAGCAGATCGCCGAGAAGGCGCTCGATCTCTACGAGGTCGACCCGCTCGGCCTGGACCGCCTCGACCTGGCTGTCCTCGACGCCCTGTGCCGGAGGTTCGGCGGCGGCCCGGTGGGCATCTCCACCCTCGCCGTCGCGGTGGGGGAGGAGCGCGAGACGGTCGAGGAGGTGGCGGAGCCGTTCCTGGTGCGTACCGGCTTCCTGGCACGTACGCCGCGGGGCCGGGTCGCGACCCCGGCAGCATGGGAGCACCTCGGCCTGCCGGTGCCGGCCAACGCCGAGGCTGCGGCCTGGTCCAAGGAAACGCTCTGGGATGAGGCCTGATTCACAGTCTCAACCAGGTGCCTGGTTAGACTTGCACGTCGCCGTGCGCCTGCCGGTGACCACTCAGACTGTCGGAGCCGAACCCCCGTGGAATTCCTTCCTTTTATCGTCATCATCGTCCTGTTCTACTTCCTGTTGATCAGGCCGCAGCAGAAGCGTGCGAAGCAGGCTCGTGAGCTCCAGCTCAACCTCCAGCCGGGTGACCGGGTGATGCTGACCGCCGGGCTCTTCGGCACGGTGACGGAGGTCGAGGAGACCACGACGAACATCAAGGTCGAGATCGCCGACGGCGTCGTCATCCAGGTCGTGCGCCAGGCCGTGGCCCAGAAGGTCACCGAGGCGCCCGCGGAGGAGTCCGACGAGGAGACCGGCGAGGAGCGCGAGGTCGAGGCTGCGGCCGACGAGACCTCCGCCGACGCCGAGAACGTCATCGTGGACCTCGACAAGAAGGACTGACCAACACATGGCACGCAAGACAGCGCGCCCCGGCCGGACACTCGCACTGCTCTTCTTGGCCATTGCGATCATGTTCGGCGGCATCGCGTTCGCCGGCACCTGGAAGCCCGAGCTGGGCCTCGACCTGCGCGGCGGCACCGAGATCTCGATGACCGCGGAGAACTCCGAGGGTGGATCGGTCCCGAGGGAGAGCCTCGACGAGGCCAAGTCGATCATCGACCAGCGCGTCAACGGCTCCGGCATCACCGGCGGCCGGGTGACCACCGAGGGCAACGACGTCATCAAGGTCTCCATCCCCGGCACCGGCAAGGTGCAGCAGGAGACCGCCGAGCGCGTCCGCCAGACCGCGAAGCTCCGCTTCCGCCTGGTCGCCTGCAGCCCGCAGAAGACGTGTGGTGCCGCGGACCCCAGCGGCTCGATGGTCGAGGACCCCTCGGCCGGCACCGTGCCGGGCACCTCGCCGCGCGCGGCGTTCGGTGGTGAGACCGCCAGCGCCTCCGAGACCGCTAGCGCGTCCGAGCAGGCCTCCGAGAAGGCGTCCGAGAGCGCCGACCCGAGCGCCAGCCCCTCGGCCTCGGCGGGTGCCAAGCCGGAGAAGCCGAACGAGAACGAGGTCGTCAAGGTCGACGACGCGGTCAAGTTCATGCGCACCGTGCCGCAGGAGTGGGCGACCGCCTACAACTCCTTCACCTGCCCCGCACCGGGCGCCGAGCCGGCCGAGGACATCCCCGGAAAGCCGCTGCTGACCTGCGACGACGACGGCGTCCCCTACCTGCTGACGCCTGCCGTCATCGAGGGCACCGAGATCAGCGAGGCCTCCTACGGCATCCCGCAGCAGCAGGCCAACTACGTGGTGACCCTGGACTTCAAGTCCGAGGGCAACAAGGTCTTCGCCGACACCACCGGCGCCATTGCCGGCACCGGTGAGCAGTTCGCGATCGTCCTGGACGCCAAGGTGATCTCGGCCCCGACCGCCGACTCGCGGATCAGCGGAGGCGCCCAGATCAGCGGCGACTTCACCCAGGAGTCCGCCGCCGCGCTGGCCAACAACCTGAAGTACGGCTCGCTGCCGCTCGACTTCCCTGAGGACGGCATCCAGACCCGGGTCATCGGCCCGACCCTGGCCGGAAACCAGCTCACCGCCGGACTGTGGGCCGGTCTGGTCGGCCTGATCCTCGTGGTGATCTTCTCGATCCTCTACTACCGCGCGATGAGCATCGTGGTGATCGGGTCTCTGCTCGTGGCGGGTGCGCTGACGTACGGCATGATCCTGCTGCTCAGCGAGACCGCCGGCGTCACCCTGGACCTTCCGGGCGTGGCCGGTCTGATCGTCGGTATCGGCATCACCGCCGACTCGTTCATCATCCTCTACGAGAGGATGCGTGACGACATGCGTGAGGGCCGCTCGATGCGGGTGGCCGTCGACACCGCCTGGGTCCGGGCCCGCAACACCTGTCTGGCCTCCGACGGCGTCTCGTTCCTGGCCGCGTTCGTGCTCTACGTCTTCGCGACCAACGAGGTCAAGGGCTTCGCGTTCATGCTCGGCCTGACCACGATCATCGACGTGCTGGTGTTCTTCTGGTTCACCCACCCGATGACGAAGCTGATGGCCGGTTGGGGCTTCTTCAACAAGGGCCACGTGCTCTCCGGCATGGACAAGCGCGCAATCGGCACCGTCGACGCCCCCACGGGCACCACTCTGGTCGGAGGCAAGGCCTGATGAGCAAGTTCTCCTTCTCCCGGCTCGGCAAGGAGCTCTACACCGGCGAGAAGTCCTTCGACTTCGTCGGCCGCCGGATGGTCTGGTACGCCGCCTCCGCGGTCGTGCTCGTCGCGGTCGTCCTCGGTGTCTGGCTCCAGGGCATCAACCTCGGCATCGACTTCACCGGCGGCACGCGCTACACGGTGACCGTCGCCCAGGCCGACCAGGAGCTCGCCGACGACCTGCGTACGGCGGTCGGTGACACGGCTGTCGAGGCCGCCGACGGCGCCACGGTGCGCACGGCCGGTGGCAAGTCGATCGTCATCGAGACCAAGGCGATCGCCGACAACTCCGAGGCCGACGACTCGATCATGGCGGCGATCACCAAGACCGCCGACGTGGCCGAGGACGACGTCAGCCGCACCGGCATCGGCCCCAGCTGGGGCCAGCGGGTCGCCTCGAAGGCGGCCCTCGCGCTGGGCATCTTCCTCGTCGGCGTGGTCCTGTTCATCTGGATCTACTTCCGCGAGTGGAAGATGTCGGTCGCGGCCGTCGTCGCACTGCTCCACGACGTGGTGATCACGGTCGGCGTCTACGCGATCGTCGGGTTCGAGGTGACCCCGGCAACGGTCACCGGCTTCCTGACGATTCTCGGCTATTCGCTCTACGACACCGTGGTGGTCTTCGACAAGGTCAAGGAGAACACCCGCAACCTGTCGCAGAAGAAGCAGACCTACGCCGCCGCGGCCAACCTGGCGATCAACCAGACCCTGGTCCGCTCGGTGAACACCTCGATCATCGGTCTGCTGCCGGTCGTCGCGATCCTCTACGTCAGCACCGTCCAGCTCGGCACCTCCTCGCTGAAGGACATCTCCCTGGTGCTCTTCGTCGGCATGGCCGTCGGCACCTACTCCTCGATCTTCATCGCCACCCCGCTGCTGGTGCACCTGAAGTCGAAGGAGAAGGACGTCGTCGACGCCGACAAGCGTGCCGCCGCGCGGATGAAGGAAGCCGACAAGTACGCCGCGGTGCCGGTCTTCGACGAGGGCATGCCGGTCGCGGAGAGCGACGAGCCGGACGAGCTTCGCGACGGCCCGTCCGAGGACCTTCACGAGGCCGGCGTGAGCCGGGGCACGAGCCCCAACCGCTCCGCGACCGGCCGGGGCCGCAACGTACCCGACCAGCACCGTGCGGTCTCCGACAGCGGCGCCGCCGGGCGTCCGCAGCCCAAGCGCGAGTCGAGGTCGAAGCGGAAGTGACTGTCTCCGAGACGGCCGCTGGCGGCCGGTCGCTCGAGGAAACCCTCGAGCGGCTGGTCGCCGACGTTCCCGACTTCCCGGAGCCGGGTGTCGGCTTCAAGGACATCACCCCGCTGCTGGCCGACCACGCGGGCTTCACCCAGGTGGTCGAGGCGCTCGCCGCTCCGGCGCGCGACGCCGACGGCAACGTGACCGTCACCAAGGTGCTCGGCATGGAGTCGCGAGGATTCATCCTCGGCGCCCCGGCGGCCCTGCACCTCGGCGTGGGCTTCGTGCCCGTCCGCAAGGCCGGCAAGCTGCCCCGCGAGACCCACGCGGTCTCCTACTCGCTGGAGTACGGCGAGGCCACCCTGGAGATCCACACCGACGCGGTCGCGCCGGGGGAGCGGGTGCTGGTCATCGACGACGTCCTCGCGACCGGTGGCACCGCGGCCGCCACGATCGAGCTGGTCGAGCGCTGCGGCGGTGTCGTCGCGGGCGTATCGGTGCTGCTCGAGCTCGGCTTCCTCGACCCGCGCAGCAAGCTGCCGGACACGCCGGTGCACGCACTGCTGGTCAGTTGACAGGTCCATTCTGCAGGTGTCGTCCTAGCCAACGTTCCGGGTGCGGCCGGTAGACTCTGGCTATGGCAGAGGATCGCATCGTCGCGCAGCCTCGTGCGCACAACATCGAGGCCCGGGAGAGCAGTGGCCCGGCCCCGTCGGGCCGCAGCGTCCGTGCGCGCCTGGCCCGGATCGGCGGACGTGGCACGCCGGGCAATCCTGTGCTGGAGCCGCTGTTCCGGGCGGTGAGGTCCAACCACCCGAAGGCCGACCTGGCCCTGCTCGAGCGGGCGTACGTCACCGCCGAGCGCCTGCACGGCACGCAGATGCGCAAGAGCGGCGACCCCTACATCACCCACCCGCTCGCGGTGACCACGATCCTGGCCGAGCTCGGCATGACCGAGCCGACCCTGGTGGCGGCGCTGCTGCACGACACCGTCGAGGACACGCCCTACACGCTCAAGGAGCTAACCCGAGACTTCGGGGAGGAGGTCGCCCACCTCGTCGACGGCGTCACCAAGCTCGACAAGGTCACCTACGGCGACTCCGCGCAGGCCGAGACGATCCGCAAGATGGTCGTGGCGATGTCCCGCGACATCCGGGTGCTGGTGATCAAGCTCGCCGACCGCCTGCACAACATGCGTACGCTGCGCTACGTCCCGCAGAAGAGCCAGGAGCGCAGCGCTCGCGAGACCCTCGACATCTATGCGCCGCTGGCCCATCGGCTCGGCATGAACACCATCAAGTTCGAGCTCGAGGACCTCGCCTTCGCGACCCTCTACCCGAAGATGTACGACGAGCTGGTCCGCCTCGTCGCCGACCGCAACCCGTCGCGGGAGAAGTTCCTGGCCCAGGTCATCGACCAGGTCGAGCGCGACCTGCACGAGGCCCGGATCAAGGCGACGGTCACCGGCCGACCGAAGCACTACTACTCGATCTACCAGAAGATGATCGTCGGCGGTAAGGACTTCTCCGACATCAACGACCTGGTCGGCATCCGGATCCTGGTCGAGGACGAGCGCGATTGCTACTCCGTCCTCGGCATCCTGCACTCGCGGTGGAACCCCGTCCTGGGGCGCTTCAAGGAC
Organism: Nocardioides sp. NPDC087217; assembly: GCF_044744805.1. NCBI lineage: Bacteria > Bacillati > Actinomycetota > Actinomycetes > Propionibacteriales > Nocardioidaceae > Nocardioides > Nocardioides sp. NPDC087217. The sequence continues at coordinate 1,155,432 of NZ_JBIUZB010000002.1, read as the reverse complement.
TACATCGCGATGCCGAAGTTCAACATGTACCAGTCGCTGCACACCACCGTCATCGGCCCGCAGGGCAAGCCGGTCGAGCTGCAGATCCGCACCTTCGCGATGCACCGCCGTGCCGAGTTCGGTGTCGCCGCGCACTGGAAGTACAAGGAGGACGGCCGCGCCGGTGTCGACACCGACCGGCCGATGGACAACGACATGAGCTGGGTCAAGCAGCTCATGGACTGGCAGTCGGAGGTCAACGACCCCGGCGAGTTCCTGGAGTCGCTGCGCTTTGAGATGAAGCGCACCGAGGTCTACGTCTTCACGCCCAAGGGCGACGTGATCGCGCTCCCCGCCGACGCGACCCCGGTCGACTTCGCGTACGCCGTCCACACCGAGGTCGGCAACAAGACCATCGGCGCCCGGGTCAACGGCCGTCTGGTGCCGTTGGAGTCGACCCTGGAGAGCGGCGACGTCGTCGAGGTCTTCACCTCCAAGTCGCCCAACGCCGGTCCGTCGCGGGACTGGACCTCCTTCGTCAAGTCCAACCGCGCCAAGGCGAAGATCCGGCAGTGGCACACCCGTGAACGCCGCGACGAGGCCATCGAGAAGGGCCAGGACGCGATCGCCCGGCTGATGCGCAAGGAGGGCCTGCCCCTCAAGCGGCTGATGTCGCGCGAGTCGCTCATGCTCGCCGCCGACCACTTCGACCTCGCCGACGTCGACGCGCTCTACGCCGCGGTCGGCGAGAGCCACCTCTCCGCCCAGGCGGTCGTACGCCGCGTCATCGAGGATCACGGCGGCGACGACGGTGCCGCCGAGGACCTCGCCGAGGCCATCAACGTCGGTCGCAGGCGACACGGCAAGGTCTCCACCGCCAACTCCGACGCCGGCGTGATCGTCAAGGGGTCCCCGGACGTCTGGGTCAAGCTCGCCAAGTGCTGCACGCCGGTGCCTGGCGACGAGATCCTCGGCTTCGTCACCAAGGGTGGGGGAGTCTCGGTCCACCGCACCGACTGCACCAATGCCGCCGAGCTCCGCTCCCACCCCGAGCGCCTGCTCGAGGTCGAGTGGGGCTCCACCTCCAACTCGGTCTTCCTGGTCAACATCCAGGTCGAGGCGCTCGACCGGGCCCGACTCCTGTCCGACATCACGATGGCGCTCTCCGACGCCCACGTGAACATCCTCTCGGCCCAGCTGACCACCACTCGCGACCGCGTCGCGAAGTCTCGTTTCTCCTTCGAGATGGCCGACTCCAAGCACCTGGACACCGTCTTGAAGCAGGTACGCACCGTCCCCGGCGTCTTCGACGCCTACCGCGTCACCCAATGAGAAAGTGAGCATCTCGTGGATCCGTTCACCTGGTTTCTGATCGCCGCAGGCGTCGTCTTCATCGGCGCGATCGTGTGGCTGGTGCTGAGAAAGCCGTCGGGAGGCATCGATGAGTCCGTGGCGAGCCGGAACCGGGGCCAGGCCCTGGGAGAGGCCGAGTATCAGGGGCGCCCGCACCACGGCGGTTCGGACGGTGGGATCTCCGGCGTCTTGTGACCATCGCCGAGTCGGCGCATCCTCGCTACTGATACCCCAGGCAACGGGACGTTCGTGCCGACTGGATCGTTGTCCTGGAAAGATGCGTCGACTCGGGCGCACGACAGAGGGAGCACGGCATGTTCACCTGGATCCTCATCATCGGCGGCGTACTTCTCCTCGCAGGCATCGTCTGGACCGCCCTGGGCAAGGGCGGGAAGCCTGTCGACCACGCTGATGTGCGCCGGGCGAAGATCCGCAACGCCGGGAAGGGCGACTACCACGGCGGCGCCGGCTTGTAACCCCCGGCCGAGTCGGCTCGTCATGACGAGCCGACTCGGCCGGATTCCTGGTCAGAACGCGCCGACTCGGCACGCCTGAGTGGGACAGACGCGCCGAGTCGAGGGGTGGGTCAGGAGAAGTCGGCGCTGGCGCGCTTGGCCATCTCGAGGAACTGACGACGCGACTCGAGGTTCTCCTCGAGACTCTTGATCTTGCGGGCGTCACCCGAGGCCTGGGCCTTGGCGAGGTCGCCCTCGACCTGTGCGATGGCCTCTTCGAGCTTGGCGATCATGTCGTCGGCTCGAGCGGACTTCTCCGGGTCGGACTTGCGCCACTGGTCGTCCTCGGCGGACTTGATGGCCTGCTCGACCTTGCGCATCGCTCCCTCGAGCTCCTTGATGCGGTCGCGCGGGACCTTGCCGGCCTCGTCCCAGCGGTCGGCGATGTCGCGGAAGGACCGCTTGACCGCGTCGAGGTCGTCGCCCTTCTCCAGCAGCGGGAGGAGCTCCTGCGCCTCGGCGAGCAGACCTTCCTTGACGACGGCGTTCTGCGCGAACTCGGCGTCGAGCGCCGCGTTGGCAGCGTCACGGGCACCGAAGAAGACGTCCTGGGCGGCCCGGAACTGCTTCCAGAGCTTGTCGTCGACGTCCTTCGGAGCCGGCCCGGCGGCCTTCCAGTCGCGCATCAGGTCGCGGTAGCGCCCGGCGGTGGGGCCCCAGTCGGTGGAGGTGGAGAGCTGCTCGGCCTCGACGATGATCCGCTCCTTGATCACCTTGGCGTCCTCGCGCCGAGCGTTGAGCTCGGCGAAGTGGGCCTTACGGCGACGCGTGTAGGCGGTGCGCGCCGTCGAGAAGCGCCGCCACAGCGCATCGTCGGACCCGCGGTCGATGCGGGGGAGCGCCTTCCACTGGTCGAGCAGCTCACGCAGCCGGTTGGCACCGTTGCGCCAGTCGTTGCTCTGGGCCAGCTTCTCGGCCTCGTCGACGAGAGCCTCCTTGGCGACCTTCGCCTCGGCCGCCTTCGCGGCCCGCTCGGCCTTGCGGGCCTCGCGCTGGGTGGCGATGACCGGAGCGAGTGCCTCCAGCCGGGCCACCAGCGAGGCCAGATCACCGACGGCGTTGGCGTCGGTCACCTTCTCCACGACGGTCTTGACCGCCGCGGTCGCCTCGTCGGGCGACGTCTTGCCCGCATGCACGCGCCGCTCGAGCTGCTCGACCTCGAAGGCGAGCTGGTCGAACCGGTTGGTGAAGAAGGCAAGTGCCTCCTCCGGCGTGCCTTCCGGGTATTGCCCCACGGAACGCTCGCCCTCAGCGGTCTTCACGTAGACCGTTCCGTCTTCCTCGACCCGACCCCACTGCTCGCTGGTCACAATGTCCCTACTCTTCGCATGAGGCGCTAACCTCTTATGAAATCTCCCCCGCCGGACACCGTGCTCGTCACAGTCCCGGTCGGCTCAACTTGCAGGTCCCCGTGGTGTCCCGGCACACCTCGGGATGCCCATCGTAGTCAGACGCCACGATGCGGCGCTGCACTGTACCGCTGGATAGGGTGTTTCTCGTGTTGATCGCAGGCTTTCCCGCCGGTCCGTGGGGCACCAACTGCTACGTCGCCGCCACCGGTCCGGGCACCGAGTGTGTCGTGATCGACCCCGGGAAGGACGCAGCCAAGGGCATCGAGGAGATCGTCCGGGAGCAGCGCCTCAAGCCGGTCGCCGTGCTCCTCACCCACGGCCACGTCGACCACATGTGGTCCGTGACGCCGGTGAGCAGGACGTACGACTCGACGGCCTGGATCCACCCCAACGACCGTCACCTGCTGGCCGATCCGCTCCAGGGCATCTCGCCGGAGTCGGCGCAGATGCTGCTCGGTATGCCGCAGGGGACCTACGACTTCGTGGAGCCCGATGACGTCCGCGAGCTCGCTGACGGCCAGGCCATCGACCTGGCCGGGATGAGCTTCCTGATCGACCATACGCCCGGGCATACCGAGGGGTCGGTCACCTTCCGGACTCCCTACCCCGACCACGCCGAGGTCAGCGACGTGATGTTCTCCGGCGACCTGCTCTTCGCGGGCAGCATCGGGCGTACGGATCTCCCCGGCGGTGACCACGCCACGATGCTGCAGTCCCTGACGACCAAGGTGCTGCCCCTCGCCGACGACATCGTGGTGCTCCCCGGACACGGCGAACAGACCTCCATCGGTCGCGAGCGTGCGACGAACCCCTTCCTTCAGGACCTGATCACCACACCATGAACAAGCCAACACCGCTCTCCGGCTTCCCGGAGTTCCTGCCGAGCCAGCGCACCGTCGAGCGCGAGGTCATCGCGACCCTGAGCCGCACCTTCGAGCTGCACGGCTTCGGCAACATCGAGACCCGCGCCGTCGAGCCGATGGACCAGCTGCTGCGCAAGGGCGACACCTCCAAGGAGGTCTACGTCCTGCGCCGCCTGCAGGAGGACGACTCCAGCAGGGACAAGGGGATGGGGCTCCACTTCGACCTCACCGTCCCCTTCGCCCGCTACGTGCTCGAGAACGCCGGCAAGCTGGAGTTCCCCTTCCGCCGCTACCAGATCCAGAAGGTCTGGCGAGGCGAGCGCCCGCAGGAGGGCCGCTTCCGCGAGTTCGCGCAGGCCGACATCGACATCGTCGGACGCGACACCCTGCCGTTCCACCACGACGTCGAGGTCGCCCGAGTCATGCTCGAGGCGCTCGGCAAGCTCACCTTCCTGCCCGGGTTCACGCTCCAGGTCAACAACCGCAAGCTGATCCAGGGCTTCTACGCCGGTCTCGGCGCCCCCGACGTCGAGGAGACCATGCGGCTCATCGACAAGCTCGACAAGATGCCGGCCGAGGAGGTTGGCAAGCTGCTGGTCTCCGAGGCGGGGCTGACCGACGAGCAGGCGGCCAAGTGCCTCGAGCTCGCCACGATCACCGCCACCGACGACTCCTTCGTGGAGAAGGTCCGTGCGCTCGGGGTCGAGAGCGAGCTGCTCGAGGAGGGCCTGACCGAGCTGGCCACGCTGATCACCGCCACCGCGCCGCTGAACACCGATTCCGTACGCGTCGTGGCCGACCTGAGCATCGCCAGGGGCCTGGACTACTACACCGGCACCGTCTTCGAGACCCGCCTGGACGGCTACGAGTCGCTGGGCAGCATCTGCTCCGGTGGCCGCTACGACGCGCTCGCCAGCGACGGCAAGACCACCTACCCGGGTGTCGGGATCTCGCTCGGCGTGAGCCGCGTCCTGGTGCCCCTCGTGCAGAAGGGCGTGCTCGACGGCGACCGCAAGGTCCCGAGCACCGTGCTGGTCGCCGTCTCCGACGAGGAGAGCAGGGCCGAGGCCGATTCGGCGGCCCAGCAGCTGCGCGCTCACAATGTTGCCTGCGAGGTCTCGCCCAACGCCGCCAAGTTCGGCAAGCAGATCCGCTTCGCGGAGCGCCGCGGCATCCCGTACGTCCTCTTCGCCACCGAAGGCGGCTACGAGATCAAGGACATCCGCACCGGCGACCAGGTCCCGGCCGACCCGGCCACCTGGACGCCGCAGAACGAGAGCGACCTGAAGCCCCAGGTCGTCGCGAACAACGAGGAGAAGAAGTGATCCGCACCCACGACGCCGGCACCCTGCGTGCCGAGCACGTCGGCCAGACCGTGACCCTCGCCGGCTGGGTAGGCCGTCGACGCGATCACGGCGGGGTCGCCTTCCTCGATCTGCGTGAGGCCAGCGGCGTGGTCCAGGTCGTCGTCCGCGACGAGGAGATCGCCCACGCGCTCCGCAACGAATACTGCATCAAGGTCACCGGCGAGGTCGTCGCGCGCACCGAGGAGAACCGCAACCCCAACCTCGCCACCGGCGAGATCGAGGTCGTCGCCAAGGACCTCGAGGTCCTTTCCGCAGCGGCAGCTCTGCCCTTCCCGATCGACGACCACGTCGAGGTCGGCGAGGACGTACGTTTCAAGCACCGCTACCTCGACCTGCGCCGCACCGCGCCCGGCAACGCCATCCGCCTGCGCTCGAAGGCCAACAAGGCCGCCCGCGACGTGCTGGCCGGCCACGACTTCGTCGAGATCGAGACCCCGACGCTGACCCGCAGCACCCCCGAGGGCGCCCGTGACTTCCTGGTCCCGGCCCGCCTGCAGCCGGGCTCGTGGTACGCACTGCCGCAGTCCCCGCAGCTGTTCAAGCAGCTGCTCATGGTCGGCGGTATGGAGCGCTACTACCAGCTGGCGCGCGCCTACCGTGACGAGGACTTCCGCGCCGACCGGCAGCCGGAGTTCACCCAGCTCGACATCGAGATGAGCTTCGTCGAGCAGGACGACGTGATCGCCCTCGGCGAGGAGATCGTCGCGGCGCTGTGGAAGCTGATCGGCTACGACGTGCCGCTCCCGCTGCCGCGGATGACCTACGCCGACGCGATGGCCAAGTATGGCTCGGACAAGCCCGACCTGCGCTTCGGCATCGAGATCACCGAGTGCACCGACTACTTCTCCGAGACGACGTTCCGCGTCTTCCAGGCGCCCTACGTCGGCGCCGTGGTGATGCCGGGCGGCGCGAGCCAGCCGCGGCGTCAGCTCGACGGCTGGCAGGACTGGGCCAAGCAGCGTGGCGCCAAGGGCCTGGCGTACGTCCTGGTCCAGGAGGACGGCTCGCTGACCGGTCCGGTCGCCAAGAACCTCTCCGAGACCGAGGCCGCCGGACTGGCCGCTCACGTCGGCGCCAACCCCGGCGACTGCATCTTCTTCGCCGCCGGTGCGCCCAAGTCGAGCCGCTCCCTGCTGGGTGCCGCCCGGCTCGAGATCGGCAACCGTCTCGACCTCCGCAAGGACGGTGAGTGGAGCTTCCTGTGGGTCGTCGACGCGCCGCTGCTCGAGCCGGCCTCCGAGGCCGTCGAGTCCGGTGACGTCGCGGTCGGCGCGGGGGAGTGGACCGCGGTCCACCACGCCTTCACCAGCCCGCAGGACGTCGAGAGCTTCGACAAGGACCCCGGCAACGCCATCGCCTGGGCCTACGACATCGTCTGCAACGGCAACGAGATCGGCGGTGGCTCGATCCGTATCCACCGCGAGGACGTGCAGAAGCGGGTCTTCGACCTGATGGGGATCGGCGAGGAGGCGGCCGAGGAGAAGTTCGGCTTCCTGCTCGAGGCATTCAAGTTCGGTGCGCCGCCGCACGGCGGCATCGCCTTCGGCTGGGACCGCGTCGTCGCTCTCCTCGCCGGCACCGACTCGATCCGCGACGTCATCGCCTTCCCGAAGACGGGGGCCGGTTACGACCCGCTCACCGCCGCCCCGGCGCCGATCACCCCCGAGCAGCGCAAGGAGGCCGGCGTCGACGCCAAGCCGGCTCCTGCGGCGCCCGGCGAGGGCGAATAGGCGAACTGAGCGCCCTTCGCGCAGAGCCAACAGAGTCTCCGGGACCGGTCCGCCGGTCCCGGAGACTCTCGTCGTTCAGCGGTGAATGGCAAGAATCCCTCCCGATCTGCCGTATCACTGGTTGAAATCGGATCGTTACCGGTACGGGGCGCATCCGGGCAAAGGGATCACATAGAGTTCCATCCGTCGACCTCGTGGGTCGGACGCTGCCGTGCGACGGCGGCACCCACAAATACGACTAGACAGAGGAACCATGAGCGAATCGGCCACCGTGTTCGAAGGTGAAGAACTCTCGGGTGGATCGACACCTTCGTCTTCGCCTGAGGAGGCGAAGAAGTTCGCCGGCAAGTCACCGATGAAGCTGGCATGGATGCGGCTTCTGAAGGACAAGCTGACGATGGTGTCGCTGACGATCGTCGTCCTGGTGATCCTGGCCGCGGTGCTGGCCCCCCTTCTCGTCAGGTTGGGCGTGCTGGACCCGTTCAGCTACAACCAGGAGCTGCTCGACGCCAACACCATCCCCGAGGGCAGGTTCAGCGGCGCGAGCGCCGCCCACCCGCTGGGCGTCGAGCCCGGCACCGGCCGCGACGCGATGTCCCGGTTCTGGTACGGCATCACGTTCTCGCTGGTCATCGCCCTCACCGCCGCGATCCTGTCCGTCGTCATCGGCGCGATCGTCGGGATCGTCGCCGGCTTCAGCGGTGGCTGGTTGGACGCCGGCCTGAGCCGCTTCACCGACCTGACCCTCTCCTTCCCCTCGACGCTGATGCTGCTGGCGCTCTCGGCCCTCGGCCTCGAGCTCGTGCAACAGCTGACCGGGCTACCCAACGGGCCGCTCGCGCAGGGGATCTACTGCACGGTGGTGCTGGCCATCTTCGGCTGGACCAGCACGGCCCGTGTGGTGAGAGGCCAGGTGCTCTCGATCAAGCAACGGGAGTTCGTGGAGGCCGCGATCGTCCTGGGTGCCTCCAAGCCGCGGATCTACTTCAAGGAGATCCTGCCGAACCTGTGGGCTCCGCTGCTGGTCCTGGTCACCTTGATGATGCCGGCCTACATCTCGGCGGAGGCAGCGTTGAGCTACCTCCAGGTCAGCGTCAAGCCGCCGACGCCCACGCTCGGAAACGTCCTCGCGGACTCGTTGAAGTACGCGCAGGTGGACCCGTTCTACTTCTTCATGCCCGCGATCCTGATCGCGACCATCGTGATCTCGTTCAACCTTCTCGGGGACGGGTTGCGAGACGCCCTTGACCCCAAGGGTGACAGGTGAGCCTCGGGGCTCCGAACACACACAGGTGACCCGCCCGGGACACCGATACGGCGTCAGTTGTCAGAGGCTGACGGCGACCACACCAAGGAGAAACGAATGCTCAAGAAGCGAGCTAAGTACGTAGCGGTCAGTGCCGCTGGCGTGCTCGGTCTTTCGCTGGGCCTGGCTGCCTGTGGCGGCGGGGACGGCGGTGGCTCGAGCTCGGCAAACACGTTGACCATCGTCGCTGAGGACCCGATCGACCACCTGGACCCGCAGCGCATCTACGTCGGTGAGACCATCTCGCACACCACGCGTCTGGTCTACCGCAAGCTGCTCTCGAACCCGGCGTCGACCGACCCCAAGGTCTCGAGCAAGCCGATCCCCGACCTGGCGACCGACGAGGGCACCTCGACCGACGGCGCCAAGACCTGGTCGTTCACCATCAAGGACGGCGTGAAGTGGGAGGACGACTCCGAGATCACGTGTGAGGACTTCGCCTACGGCGCCTCGCGCAACTTCGCGGCCGACGAGCTCACCGGTGGTCCGGGCTTCTACCTGACCTCCAAGCTCGCCCTCAAGGGTGAGTACCCGGGCCCGTACACCGCGACGCCGGAGCAGCAGGCCGACTTCGACCAGGCGGTGACTTGCGATGGCAAGACCATCACCTACAAGTTCAAGACCCCGTGGCCGGACTTCCCGCTGGCGATCTCGTCGCTGCACATGATGGACCCCTACAAGGAGTCCTTCGACAAGGGTGCCAAGAACGACGACAAGATCTTCTCCAACGGCCCGTACAAGGTCGACACCTGGAACGCCCAGAAGGGCGGCACCCTGGTGCGCAACGACGCGTATGACCCGGAGACCGACGACAAGTCGCTCCGTGAGGCGAAGCCGGACAAGATCGTCTTCAAGTTCGGTGAGAAGGCGTCGACCATCTACGAGAAGCTCTTCTCGGACAGCCCCGACTCGCAGGCGACCATCGTCAGCGGCTCGCGCGTCCCGCCGGAGTTCTTCCCGCGTCTGACCGAGGCCGGTGTCAAGGACCGCTACGTCCAGGTCCAGTCGCCCTACGTCGACTACCTGGTGCCGAACCAGAACCAGATGAAGGACCCGAACGTCCGCAAGGCGCTGGCCCAGGCGACCGACGTCGAGTCCTGGATCGCCGCCGGCGGTGGCGAGAAGGCCTACACTCCGGCCGACTCGGTCGTGAACCCGGCTGTTCCGGGCTACGTCGCCAACCCGGCCTTCAAGGACCGCAACCTCAAGGGTGACCCGGCCGCGGCGAAGAAGACCCTGGCCGACGCTGGTGTCAAGACGCCGTACCCGATCACGTTCACCTACCCCCAGAGCGACACCCTCGACAAGCAGGCCGCTGCGCTGGTCGAGGGCTGGGAGGCCGCCGGCTTCAAGGTCACCCTGGACCCGCTGGGCGACGTCTACTACTCCAACATCCAGAAGCCTTCCAACAAGGCCGACGTCGTGTGGGGCGGTTGGGGTGCCGACTGGGGCTCCGCGATGACCGTTACTGCCGCGCTGTTCGACAGCCGTCAGATCGAGAAGACCACCAACGGTCAGAACTACGGCAACTACAAGAACCCTGCGGTCGACAAGCTGTTCGACCAGGCCGCCAACTCCGCCACCATCGAGGAGCAGAACAAGTTCCTCCAGGAGGCCGACGCGGTCATGGGTGAGGACGTCGCCTACATCCCGCTGGAGATCGCGACCTTCAACTGGGTTCACGGCTCCAAGGTGAAGGACTTCATCACGACCGATGCCTCCTCGTCCTACCCGGACCTGGGCCCCATCGACGTCGAGGACTGATCCTTCAGCTCCGCAACACCGTTCGGACGGCCCTGAGCCGTTCCGACCTTGGAGGCGGGGCTCGCCAGAGCCCCGCCTCCCCCCATGTACCTGGACACGATTCCCCCCGGACGACACCCCACGACGGTGGTCCGGCCGATCCCAACGAAGGTGAGACCCACCGATGGTCGCCTACATCATCCGGCGCGTGATCGTCGGCTTGCTCATGCTGGTGGCGATGAGCTTCATCGTCTTCGCACTGTTCATGAAGAACCCGGTCGACCCGGCACAGTTCTCCTGCGGCAAGAACTGCCCCCCCGAACGCATCGAGGAGACCCGTCAGGCCCTCGGCTACGACCAGCCCCTGCTGGTCCAGTGGGGCAACTTCGCGAAGGGCGTCGTCGTCGGCCGCGAGTACCCCGCCGACGAGGCGATGCGCGAGGCGAACCCCGAGCTGGTCACCGAGTGCGCGGCTCCCTGCCTGGGCTACTCCCAGCAGCTGCAGATGACGGTCAACGCTGAGATCGCGGAAGCGGCGCCGATCTCGATCTCGATCGCCATGGTCGCGGTCACCATCTGGGTCGTCTTCGGTGTTCTGTTCGGTGTGCTGGCCGCGATCGTCAAGGGCTCTCTCCTCGACCGCGGCGTCGTCGGCGCGACGCTGGCGCTCTACGCGTTCCCGACGTTCTTCGTGGGGGCGTTGCTGATCAACTTCGTAGCCATCAAGTGGGGGATCTTCCCTGCCCCCGGATACGTGTCGATAGCCGAGGGTGGTGTCGGGCAATGGCTGGTCCAGCTCATGCTGCCCGGGTTCACGCTCGCGGTGGTCTACATGGCGGGCTACGTACGCATGACTCGGGCGTTCGTCCTCGAGTCGATGAGCGAGGACTACATCCGCACCGCGAAGTCCAAGGGCGTCAAGAGTGGCAAGGTGCTGTTCAAGCACGCGCTGCGTGCGGCGCTGACCCCGCTGGTGACCATGTTCGGTCTCGACTTCGCTGCCGTCCTCGGCGGCGCGATCATCACCGAGGACGTCTTCAACTACTACGGTCTCGGAAAGCTCGCGGTGACCGCGAACGAGACCTACGACCTTCCCACGATCGTGGGCCTGGTGCTGCTCCTCGGGGCTCTGGTGATCATCGCCAACATCATCGTCGACGTCCTGTACGCCTTCATCGACCCGCGCGTGCGCGTCGCCTGAGGAGGATCTGATCCATGACTGACCTTTCCACGACGCCCGAGACGAGGCCCGCCAACGATGGCGCGTTCCTCTCGGTGCGGGACCTGAAGGTTCACTTCTCCACCTCCGACGGCATCGTCAAGGCGACCGACGGTCTCTCCTTCGAGCTCGAGCGCGGCAAGACGCTCGGCATCGTGGGCGAGTCCGGCTCCGGCAAGTCTGTCTCCAGCTCGGCGATCATGGGGCTGCACCGCGGCACCAACGCCATCCTCAGCGGCGAGATCATGCTCGACGGCGTCGACCTGCTCAAGGTGAGCAACGAGGACATGCGCAAGCGCCGCGGCCGCGACGTGGCGATGATCTTCCAGGACCCGCTCTCCGCGATGCACCCCTACTACACGGTGGGCAACCAGATCATGGAGGCCTACCTGGTCCACAACAACGTGACCAAGAGGGAGGCGCGTAAGCGCGCCATCGAGATGCTCGACCGTGTCGGCATCCCGCAGCCCGACCGTCGCGTGGACGACTACCCGCACCAGTTCTCCGGCGGTATGCGCCAGCGCGCGATGATCGCGATGGGGCTGATCAACAACCCGAGCCTGCTCATCGCCGACGAGCCGACCACGGCTCTCGACGTGACGGTCCAGGCGCAGATCCTCGACCTGCTCCAGGACTTGCAGCGCGACTTCGACGCCGCGGTCATCATCATCACCCACGACCTCGGTGTCGTGGCTGAGATGGCCGATGACGTACTCGTGATGTACGCCGGCCGCGCGGTCGAGTACGGCCCGTGCAAGGAGATCCTCACCCACCCGCAGATGCCCTACACCTGGGGCCTGCTCTCCAGCGTGCCGGATCTGACCGCCTCGACCGAGGCCAAGCTGATCCCGATCCGGGGCAACCCGCCCTCGCTGCTCAACCCGCCGCCGGGATGCGCCTTCGAACCGCGCTGTGACCACGTTGCGAAGGTGGGCGGCGACCTGTGCCGGACGACCCTTCCCGACCTCACCCCGGCCAGCAGTGGTGGCAACCACACCAAGCGCTGCCACATCAAGAATGCCGACGAGGTCTACGAGGCAGAGATCCTGCCCGAGATCGCCCCTGACCTGGTGGAGGACTGATGAGCGACACCACGACTACCACCGCGGCCTCGGTCGCGCCGGCGAGCACCGAGACGGTGCTCTCCGTCGAGAACCTGAAGATGCACTTCCCGGTCAAGGGCAGCGGCGTGATCCGGCGTACGGTCGGGCACGTCAAGGCCGTCGACGGGGTCTCCTTCGAGGTGGCCAAGGGCAGCGCCCTCGGCCTCGTCGGCGAGTCCGGCTGTGGCAAGTCCACCACCGGGCGGATGGTGACGCGGCTGTACCAGCCCACTGAGGGGAAGATCAACTTCGAGGGCACCGACATCGCCAACTACTCGGGTAGGAAGCTGCACCCGATGCGCCGGGAGATCCAGATGATCTTCCAGGACCCGTCGACCTCGCTGAACCCGCGTCACACGGTCGGGTCGATCATCGGCGCGCCGCTGCGGATCCACAACATGGTGCCCAAGGACAAGGTGCTCGGCCGGGTCCAGGAGCTGCTCGAGCTCGTCGGCCTCAACCCCGAGCACTACAACCGCTACCCGCACGAGTTCTCCGGCGGCCAGCGTCAGCGCATCGGCATCGCCCGGGCCATGACCCTGCAGCCGAAGCTGCTCGTCGCCGACGAGCCGGTCTCCGCGCTGGACGTGTCGATCCAGGCCCAGGTGATCAACCTTCTGCAGGACCTGCAGAAGGAGTTCGACATCTCCTACCTGTTCATCGCGCACGACCTCGCCATCGTTCGTCACTTCTGCCCCGAGGTCGCGGTGATGTACCTCGGCAAGATCGTGGAGATCGGTGACCGCGAGTCGATCTACGAGCACGCTCACCACCCCTACACCCAGGCGCTGCTCTCCGCCGTGCCCGACGTGAAGCAGGCCGCGATCGGCGGCCGCCGTGAGCGGATCCGGCTGGAGGGCGACGTACCTTCGCCGATCAACCCGCCCTCGGGCTGCCACTTCCGCACCCGCTGTTCCATCGCCAAGGACATCTGCTCCGTGGTCGAGCCGCCGCTGCTGCAGATCGGCAAGAAGCACAAGGTCGCCTGCCACTTCCCGGGTGAGATCCACCAGCACCCGGAGAAGCCGATCACCGCGCCGCTCCTGGGCGTCGACGAGTTCGGTGCGCCGGACCCGGGCGCGAGCCCGGCGGAGGTCCCGGGCGACGGTCCGGGCTACGCCGACACCTGGTACGACCTGGCGAACAACTCGCGGGGTCGCTCCTGAGAATCTCCGGCGTATCGCCGAGATTACGAAAGACGGTCCGCAGCCTTTGGCTGCGGGCCGTCTTTGTTACGTATGTGTCACACGTCACTGTCGGTATCGAACCGTTATCTGTAGCCCCGCCCGAACCGCTGGAACTTGGCATAACTTGATCACCGCGCCGGCTCGGGACCGCGCGAAGTGGTCTGTTCTTGGGCGTACCGAGCCTTGGCATCGAACGGAGATCCGAGCGTATGACTGTGTCCGAAGTGTTGATCCAGGGTCCTGATCCCGAGATCGATCCGGAACCGAAGTCGGGCGATGTCGCCGGCCGTTCGCCGATGCGGATCGCCATGGACCGCCTCCTCTCGGACAAGGTCGCGATGATCTGCGCCGGGATCGTGCTTCTCTTCGTCCTGATCGCCATCTTCGCCCCGCTGCTGTGCAAGCTGTTCGGCGTCGAGGTGCGAGCCGGTGACCCGGTCACCGACACCGACTCGTTCAACTACCCCGTCATCGGCCCGCCCAACTACGGGTTCACGTGGGAGGCGCCGCTCGGCCTGGAGCCCAACTCCGGCAACGACCTGCTCGCGGAGTGGTTCTACGGCGCGCGTACGTCCCTGCTGGTCGCGACGATCGCCACGGTCGTCTCGACCGTAGTCGGTGTGGTGCTCGGCCTGATCGCGGGCTACAGCCGCGGCTGGGGTGACCGGGTGATCACGTTCTTGATCGACCTGTTCCTCACGCTGCCGTTCCTGCTGGTCGCGATCGCGATCTCGCCGATGCTCGTGGAGCGCTGGCGGGAGAACCCGACGATGCTCGACAACGCCTCGCTGATCGCACTCATCGTGATCCTCTCGATCTTCGGGTGGATGGGCCTGGCCCGGCTGATCCGCGGCGAGGTGATCTCGCTGCGCGAGCGCGAGTTCATCGAGGCCGCGCACGTCCTCGGGATGCCGACCCATCGGATCCTGTTCAAGGAGCTGCTCCCCAACCTGATCGCTCCGATCGTCGTCTCGTTCTCGCTGAGCCTGCCGGCCACGATCGCCGCGGAGGCGACGCTGGCCTACCTCGGCGTCGGTGTCACCGGGCGCCCGTCCTGGGGACAGACGATCCTGCGCGCCCAGAACTGGTTCGACGAATACCCCTTGTACCTCTACGCGCCGATTGTCGGGATCGTGGTCCTGGTTTTCGCGCTCAACCTGCTCGGAGACGCCATTCGCGACGCCTTCGACCCCAAGTCTTTCCGGTGAGCACGTCGTCGGAGAGAGGCATCAACCATGGAAGGTGGAGACCTACGATGCGATTGAAGAGAACAGTGATCGCCGCCAGCGCGATCGCTGCGCTGACGCTCACCGCTGCGTGTGGTGGCGGGGACGGCGGCGGCGAGGACCCGGCCGGCGAGTTCAAGGCCGGCGGCGGCGCCGGCGCGGGCAAGGACGCCACGGCCGAGGGGCCGCTGGAGATCCCGTCCGACGCCAAGACGGGCGGCACGATCACCGTGCTGTCCAACAACGCCCCCCACACCCTGGACCCGACCCGGACCTACTACACCGACTCCGGTGCGATCATGTCCGGCCTGGTGACCCGCTCGCTGACGCAGTACGTCTACGACGAGGAGAGCGGCGACTCCGTTCTCGTCCCCGACCTCGCCACCGACCTCGGTCAGGTCTCCGAGGACGGCCTGACCTGGACCTTCGAGCTGAAGGACGGGATCAAGTACGAGGACGGCACCGACGTCACCGCCGAGGACGTCGTCTACGGCATCAAGCGCTCCTTCGCCATCGACACCCTGACCGACGGCCCGACGTACCAGACGACGTTCTTCAAGGACGGTCAGAAGTACAAGGGCCCGTTCGCGGACACCGACGCCGAGCTGAAGAAGCTCCCCGACTACGACGCCAGCGCCGGCTGGTACGGCGGCGAGGACTACGACGGCGTCGAGGCCGACGGCAACAAGGTGATCATCCACCTGGCCCAGCCGTTCCCCGAGCTCGACTACTACGCCTCGTTCCCCGTCTTCTCGCCGATCCCCAAGGCCAAGGACAAGGACCCGCTGGCCTACGAGAGCCACCCGATGGCGACCGGGCCCTACAAGTTCGAGTCCTACAAGCCCGGCACCTCGCTGACGCTGGTCAAGAATGACCAGTGGGACCCCGACACCGACCCCGGCCGTATCCAGGCCGCCGACGCGTTCGACTTCAAGTTCGCCCAGGACACCGCGAAGCTCGAGAACCAGATCCTCGGCGACAAGGGGGCGGCGCAGACGATGATGACGTACGACGACGTCACGCCGCCGACCTACAAGTCGATCAAGGAGAGCGCGCCGGACAACCTCATCGAGGGCACCTCGCCGTGCACCTACATGTACCGTCCGGACCAGACCAAGATCAAGGACAAGCTGGTCCGCGAGGCCATCAGCTGGGCCTACCCCTACCAGGCTGCCTGGAAGGCCTCCGGCGAGATCGTCGGCGTCACCATCCAGCCCGGCACCTCGCTCCTGCCCCCGGGCACCGCGGGCCGGGTCGAGTACCAGTACCCGAAGGGTCAGGACGGCCAGACCACCGACCCGGAGAAGGCCAAGGCGCTGCTGAAGGAGGCCGGGGCCGAGGGCTTCGAGCTGAAGTGGCACTACCAGCGTGACGACGAGAACTCGGTTGCCAAGAAGGACCAGATGGTCAAGGGCTTCGAGGCGGCCGGCTTCAAGGCGACCCCGGTGGCCTCGACCGACGAGACCTACCGTGACGACGAGAGCAACCTCGACGCTCCGGTCAACCTGCGCTACGGCGGCTGGTGCTCCGACTGGCCCTCGGGCGGCTCGTGGTTCCCGGCGCAGTGGATCGGCTCGAACGCCAACAAGGCGGGCATGCCGAACCCGACCAACTTCAAGGAGGCCGACGCTGACGCGAAGCAGGCCGAGATCCTGAAGATGGACGCCGACGAGGTTCCCGCGGCCTGGGGCGAGTTCGACAAGTGGATGCAGGAGACCTACATGGTCGAGATCAACGCCGGCTACGACGCGAACGCCTTCATCAAGGGCTCGCAGGTCGGCGGGGTCGTCAACGACCCGGTCAAGGGCATGCCGAGCTTCTCCATCATGTACCTGAAGTGAGGTGATCCGGCCGGCGTGGGAGACCCCACGCCGGCCGGACCCAGCAAGTCGGACACAGCAACTCCGGGCCAGCGCCCGGTGGAAATCTTTCTAGGAAGCGAGACCTCCGTCCCATGATCGGTTTTGTCGTACGCCGGTTGATCTCAGCAGCGCTCGTGCTGTTCGTGATCTCGGTGGCGGTCGTCGCGCTCTTCACCTATGGCCCGAGCGACCCGGCGGACGCGATGTGCCCTGAGCCCAAGTGCACCGCCGAGCGTCAGGACGCGATCCGGGAGGCGCTCAACCTGGATGCGCCGCTCCATGTTCAGTACGTCGAATACATGACCGGCATCGTCAAGGGTCGCGAGATCGCGTTCGGCTCCGAGTCGTACGACTGTGAGGCTCCGTGCTTCGGGGTCAGCTTCATCTACCGGGTCAATGTCTGGGACGACATCAAGGACCGGATCGGGCCGACGGTCTCGGTAGCAGTCGGCGCCGGCGTCACGATCCTGCTCATCGGTGTGCCCATCGGAATGTTCGCGGCCGGACGGAGGGGGACCTCGGCGGACAAGGCAGTGATCGGCGCGACCCTGGTGATCGAGTCGATTCCCTACTATCTGTTCGTCCTGCTCGCGTTCCTCTATCTCGCGGTCAGCGCCGGGATCTTCCCGCAGGAGGGCTACCACCCGCTGACCGACTCACCGCTGAAGTGGGCATGGGGGCTGATGCTGCCCTGGCTCGCACTCGGCCTGGTGAACTCCTCCAAGTACGCCCGGTTCACCCGTGGCTCGATGATCGAGGCCTTCAACCAGGACTACGTCCGGACGGCGCGCGCCAAGGGCCTTCCAGAGCGCAGGATCGTCAACAAGCACGCGCTGCGCGCGGCCGTCGTGCCGATCGTGACGATCTTCGGCATCGACTTCGGATCGCTGCTGACGGGCACCATCTTCACCGAGCTCATCTTCGGCATCCCCGGCCTCGGTCTGCGGGCGCTCAACGCGGTCAGCCAGAGCGACCTGCCGGTCATCGAGGCGACCACGCTGATCTCCGCCTTCATCATCGTGGTCACCAACCTCCTGGTCGACCTCTTCTACAGCGTGCTCGATCCACGCGTACGGCTCACCTGACCCCCGCCCCTGTCGGCTGAGTCTGTCGGTGCCGACCACTAGGGTTGGCGTGTGGACGGGTTGTTTGAGATGGGGGCTGCTGCCGGCGCCTCGCGTGGCGGGTCGCTGAGCCACAGCGACCATGCGGCCGCGCCGCTGGCGGTGCGGATGCGGCCGCGTACGCTCGAGGAGCTCGTGGGCCAGAGCTCGCTCAAGGCGTCCGGGTCGCCGCTGCACCAGGTGGTCGAGGGCGGACAGTCGCTCTCGCTGCTGCTGTGGGGGCCGCCGGGGACCGGCAAGACGACCATCGCCTCGATCGTGAGCCGCTCCACCGACCGTCGCTTCGTCGAGGTCTCCGCGGTCTCGGCCGGGGTCAAGGAGGTCCGCGCGGCGATCGACGCGGCCCGCGCCGAGCTGGTCGCGACCGGCAAGGAGACGGTGCTCTTCGTCGACGAGGTCCACCGGTTCAGCAAGGCGCAGCAGGACGCGCTGCTGCCGGGCGTGGAGAACCGCTGGGTCACGCTGGTCGCCGCCACCACGGAGAACCCCTTCTTCTCGGTGATCTCGCCGCTGCTGTCGCGCTCGCTGCTGCTGCGGCTCGAGTCGCTCACCGACGACGACATCCGTGGCGTACTGCTGAAGGCGGTCGAGGACGAGCGTGGCCTCGGCGGCTCGGTGACGCTGACGGACGAGGCGCTCGATCATCTCGTACGCCTCGCCGGCGGCGACGCACGGCGGTCGCTGACGTACCTGGAGGCCGCGGCGGGAGCTGCGTCCGGCGGGAAGATCACCCTCGAGGCCGCCGAGCGGGCGGTCGACCAGGCGGCGGTGCGCTACGACCGGCAGGGCGACCAGCACTACGACGTGGTCAGTGCCTTCATCAAGTCGGTGCGCGGCTCGGACGCCGACGCGGCGCTGCACTACCTGGCACGGATGATCGAGGCGGGGGAGGACCCCCGGTTCATCGCCCGCCGGCTGATGATCCTCGCCTCCGAGGACATCGGCCTGGCCGACTCGACGGCGCTGCAGACCGCGGTGGCCGCGGCCCAGACGGTGCAGCTGATCGGGATGCCCGAGGCTCAGCTCACCTTGGCGCACGCGACGATCGCCCTCGCTGTCGCGCCGAAGTCCAATGCGGTCACCAACGCCATCTTCGCCGCTCGCGCCGACGTCGCGGCCGGGAAGATCGGCAACGTCCCGCCACATCTGCGCGACGCCCACTACGAGGGCGCGAAGAAGATCGGGCACGGGGAGGCGTACAAGTACGCCCACGACGAGCCGTTCGGCATCGCGACGCAGCAGTACGCACCCGACGCGGTGGCCGACGCGGAGTACTACCAGCCGACCACCCACGGAGCCGAGGCCGGAGTGAAGGAACGTTGGGAGCGTGTCCGGAAAATCGTGCGCGGACAGGATGGATAGGGTAGGCGCACGATGACGAACTCGAGCATGCCCGGGTGGGCGCTGGTGGCGACGCTGACCGCGGTGGGGGTCCTGGTCCTCATCTCGCTGGTGGCCGTGCTGCTCGCGCTCCGGGCGCGCCGCGCCGCGCGGCGCCGGCTCGAGGAGGCCGAGGCCAGCGAGGCCGAGCTGCGCGAGCGGCTCGAGGCGCTGGAGAAGCGGCTGACCCCGCCCGAGCCGGTCGGCCGGCGGCGGCGCCGGGAGGCCGCCGAGAGAGAGTATGTGATCACCTCCCTCGGAGAGGACGGCGAGCC
Organism: Nocardioides sp. NPDC087217; assembly: GCF_044744805.1. Classification (NCBI taxonomy): domain Bacteria; kingdom Bacillati; phylum Actinomycetota; class Actinomycetes; order Propionibacteriales; family Nocardioidaceae; genus Nocardioides; species Nocardioides sp. NPDC087217. Next base: position 1,135,848 of record NZ_JBIUZB010000002.1, on the reverse strand, counting down.
TGCCGAGGTGGAGCAGGTGGTGCAGCGTACGTTGACCGCACCCGCCTTCGCTGACGCCGTGTTCCGGGAGACCGTGGTCCACGGCGCCGCGCTGGTCCACGGGGTGCGCCGGGCGCTCTCGCCCGAGGTGCGGTTCAAGATCCGCTACGAGATGCACCGCGAGGTCAAGCGGGCACGCAAGGACCGGAAGAGCGAGATGCGCGAGGCGCTGCGCGAATACCGTGCGCGCCAGCGCGCGGCAGTTGACGAGGACATACGTATGGAGGACTCCCGATGAGGGGCGCGATCTGGTTCGTGGTCGGTGCGGGTGCGGGCGTGTACGCGATGGTCAAGGGGCGGCGGGCCGCGGAGGCGTTCACCGCCGACGGCCTGCGCGACCGGGCCCAGGCGCTCGGCGTCGGCGCGCGGATCTTCCGCGACGAGCTGGCCACCGGCAAGGCCGAGAAGGAGCTCGAGCTTCGCGAGTGGATCGAGTCCCGCACTGCGGGGCCGAAACAGATTGGCGCCGCGGGTGTCGGTCAGCAGAGACTTGGATTGACAGGGCCCGAGAACGAGGCCCAGCAGAACACGGAAGGCAGTAACCCCTGATGGAGTGGTTGAGCACGGCGGAGATCCGCCGCCGTTTCACGGTGCATTTCGCCGAGAACACGAGTGTCGGCGAGCACACGGTGGTGCCGTCGGCATCGCTCCTGCTCGACGACCCCAACCTGCTCTTCGTCAACGCAGGCATGGTGCCCTTCAAGCCCTACTTCCTGGGCCAGGCGACCCCGCCCTACGACCGGGCGACCTCGGTGCAGAAGTGCATCCGTACGCCCGACATCGAGGAGGTCGGCAAGACCACCCGTCACGGCACCTTCTTCGAGATGTGCGGCAACTTCTCCTTCGGTGACTACTTCAAGGAGGGCGCGATCACGCTCGCCTGGGAGCTGGTCACCAAGTCGGTCGCCGACGGTGGCTTCGGCTTCGACGAGTCGGTCCTCTACCCCTCGGTGCTCAACGGCGACGAGGAGGCGGTCGCGCTCTGGAAGAAGATCTCCGGCCTGCCCGACGACCGCATCGTGCGGCTGCCCCCGAGCGAGAACTACTGGTCCATGGGCGTGCCCGGGCCGGGCGGTCCGTGCTCGGAGATCCTGATCGACCGCGGCCCGGAGTTCGGCGCCGACCGTGACTGGGACGCCGGCGACCGCTACCTGGAGTTCTGGAACCTCGTCTTCATGCAGGACAACGTCGTCGCGGCGCGGTCCAAGTACGACGTCGACATCGACGGCCCGCTCGCGCAGACCGGCATCGACACCGGCCTCGGCCTCGAGCGCGTCGCCTACCTCATGCAGGGCAAGTCCAACATGTATGAGACCGACGTCGTCTTCCCGGTCATCGAGAAGGCGATGGAGCTGACCGGGAAGAAGTACGGCGCCTCCTACGAGGACGACGTCCGCTTCCGGGTCGTCGCCGACCACGTGCGCTCCTCGCTGATGCTGATCGGCGATGGCGTGACCCCCGGCAACGAGGGCCGCGGCTACGTCCTGCGCCGCCTGATGCGCCGTGCGATCCGCAACATGCGCCTGCTGGGCTACGAGGACCCGGCGATGCCGGAGCTGCTGCCGATCTCCCGCGACAAGATGGGGGAGACCTACACCGACCTGCACACCAGCTGGGACCGGATCAAGCGGGTCGCCGACGCCGAGGAGGAGGCCTTCCGCAAGACCCTCGCGGCCGGCACCCAGATCTTCGACCTGGCCGCGACCGAGGTGAAGTCGAGCGGATCCACCACGTTCACGGGGGCCAAGGCGTTCCAGCTCCACGACACGTACGGCTTCCCGATCGACCTGACCCTCGAGATGGCCGCCGAGGCGGGCCTCGAGGTCGACGAGCCGGGCTTCCGCGGCCTGATGACCGAGCAGCGCGAGCGCGCCAAGGCCGACGCGCGCGCCAAGAAGGGCCAGCACGCCGACGTGTCGGTCTACCGCGGCATCCTCGACAGCAACGGTCCGACCGACTGGCAGGCGTACACGACCCTCGACACCGAGTCGAAGCCGATCGCCCTCCTCAAGGAGGGCAAGCGGGTCGACGTGCTCGGTCCCGACGAGATCGGCGAGATCGTCCTGGACCGCACCCCGTTCTACGCCGAGTCCGGTGGCCAGTCCGCCGACGCCGGCATCATCGAGTTCGACGGCGGCCGGCTCGAGGTCGTCGACGTGCAGCGGCCGGTCAAGGGTCTCGTGGTGCACCAGGTCCGGGTCGTCGACGGCGAGTTCCACGGCGGCGAGTCCCTCGTGCACGCGCAGGTCGACCCCGAGTGGCGTCTCGGCGCCCGCCAGGCCCACTCCGGCACCCACGTGGTGCACGCGGCGCTGCGCGAGGTGCTCGGTCCGACCGCGCTGCAGTCGGGTTCCTACAACCGCCCTGGTTACCTGCGTCTCGACTACGGCTGGACCAAGGGCCTGACGCCTGCGCAGATGCACGAGATCGAGGAGGTCTCCAACCACGCGCTGCGGGCCGACCTGCCGGTCTCCTGGGACTACATGACCCTCCCGCAGGCCAAGGAGTGGGGCGCGATCGCGCTCTTCGGTGAGACCTACGACGACTCCAAGGTGCGGGTCGTCGAGATCGGCGGCCCCTGGTCGCGCGAGCTGTGCGGTGGCACCCACGTGGACCACTCCGCCCAAATCGGCACCATCGTGGTCACCTCGGAGGCCTCGGTCGGCTCCGGCAACCGGCGCATCGAGGCCTACACGGGCGTCGAGGGCTTCAACTACCTCGCCCGTGAGCGTGACGTGGTCTCCGAGCTCAACCTGCTGCTCAAGACGAAGTCCGACGACGTCGTCGGCAGGGTCTCCGACCTGATGGAGCGGCTCAAGGCCGCCGAGAAGGAGATCGCCCGGGCGCGTACGGCACAGCTGCTCGCCTCCGGTGGCTCGATCGCGGCCTCCGCGGTCGACGTCAACGGCGTCCAGCTCGTCGCCCAGCGGGTGCCGGGTGTGGGCGGCGGCGACGCGCGCACGCTCGCCCAGGACGTACGCGCCCGGCTCGGTGACGCGCCGGCGGCTGTGGTGCTCATCGGTGACGCCGACGACAAGGTCGCCGTCGTGGCCGCGGTCAACCCGGCCGGCATCGCCAAGGGCGTCAAGGCGGGTGACCTGATCAAGGAGCTCGCGCCGGTCGTGGGCGGGCGCGGCGGTGGCAAGCCGGACTTCGCCCAGGGCGGTGGCACCGACGTCTCCAAGATCGACACCGCGCTCGGAATGGTCGCGACGCTGGTCGCGCAAGCCTGATGCGCCACGGCGTACGCCTCGGTCTCGATCCTGGCGACGCCCGGATCGGCGTCGCCAGGAGTGACCCCACGGGGTTCCTGGCGACGCCGCTGGAGACGGTCAAGAAGGGCCGCGGAGACCTCGCCCGTCTGCAGGCGATCGTCGCCGAGATCGCCGAGGAGTCGACGATGCTCGAGGTGGTCGTCGGGCTGCCCCGGTCCCTCAAGGGAGGAGAGAACCCAGCGACTGCTAAGGTCCGGGACTTCGCCGCGTCCTTGGCGCGACGAGTGGCTCCGGTCCCGGTTCGCCTCGTTGACGAACGACTTACAACAGTTTCCGCGGAGGCTATGCTCCGAGACCGAGGTCGCAAGGGCCAGGACCGCCGAGCCGTGGTGGACATGGCCGCAGCGGTTGTGATCCTGCAACACGCATTGGACAGTGAGCGCGCTTCGGGGACCGCGCCTGGAGAGATCGTTGAGGTCGGTCATTGAGTGAGCGCTATTACCCCCCGGACCCGCGCGACCCGCGTCGCCCTGGCCAGGGGTCATATGGTCGCGATCCGCGCGGTGGCTATCCGCCACGGCAACAGCCTCCGCAGGATCCCCGTGACCCACGCCGGATGCCGCCGCAGATGCCCGGGCAGGCCCCCGGTCAGATGCCGGGTCAGATGCCTCCGCGGCAGCAGGGCCAGCCGGGTCGGCGCCCGGGGCCCCGTCCGATGCCCGGTGCCGGCACGCCCCCTCCGGGCTACGGCCGGCAGGAGCCCCCGCCACGGCCGGGCGGCTACGGCGGTCCGACCTACCAGCAGCAGCCGGCCTTCTTCGAGGGCGGTCCATCCGATCACGACCCCTACTTCGACGAGGAGCCGCCCAAGCGCAAGCGCCGCTTCGGTGGCTGTCTGGCAGTGCTGGTGGCGATGGCGGTCGTCCTCGGCGGGTTCTACTTCGTGGGCGACCGGGCCATCGACTACGTCAAGGACATGGTCGCGCCGCCGGCCGACTACCCGGGACCCGGCACCGACCCCGTCTCGTTCGAGGTGCACGAGGGTGACTCGGTCTCAGCCGTCGGCCGCAACCTGAAGGAGGTCGGCGTGGTGGAGTCGGTCGACGCCTTCATCGAGGCGGCCAACGCCGAGGGGCTGACCGTCCAAGTCGGTTTCTACCCGCTGAAGAAGCAGATGAAGGCCGCCGACGCCGTCGAGATCCTCGCCAACCCGGAGAACATCGACACGGTCAACGTCACCATCACCGAGGGGTCGCGGGCCAAGGCGATCTACAAGGTGCTCGCCGAGAAGACCAAGAAGAAGCCGGCGGAGTTCAAGAAGGCCGCCGAGGACACCGAGGCGATCGGTCTGCCCGACTACGCCGAGGGCAACGTCGAGGGTTACCTGTTCCCGGCGACGTACGCCTTCCCGCCCGATGCGACGCCAACCGAGATGCTGGCGATGATGGTCGACCGGTGGGAGCAGGCGCTCGGCGACAACGACATCGAGGCGCGCGCCAAACAGCTCAAGTGCGGTGGCGGCAAGGCCTGTACGGCCGAGCAGATCATGACCATCGCCTCGCTGGTCGAGGCGGAGGGTCGCGGTGACGACATGCCCAAGGTCGCCCGGGTGATCTACAACCGGCTCGATCCCAAGATCGACGACGGAGCCACGAATGGAACGCTCGGGATCGACGCATCGAATGCGTACGGCATCGGGAAGTCCGGCACCACCCAGTTGACATCCGCTGAACTGGCCAAGGACACGCCGTACGACACCCGTCGTCGCGCTGGTCTGCCGCCGACTCCTATCGGCTCGCCCGGTGACGCGGCGATCGAGGCGGCGCTCAACCCGGCCAAGGGCAACTGGCTCTTCTACATCACGGTGAATCTGAAGACGGGCGAGACCAAGTTCACCCGCGACTACGAGGAGTTCCAGGGCTGGAGCGCTGACCTGGACGCGTACTGCGCTAAGAACAAGTGCTGATGCAAGGAGACGTTGATTGAAGTGCGCTGTTCTGGGTGATCCGATCGATCACTCGCTCTCCCCGGTCCTTCACCAGGCGGCGTACGCCGAGCTGGAGATGTCCGACTGGACCTACACCTCCACGCGCGTGCAGGCCGGTGGCCTGGCGAAGTACGTCGCGGACCTCGGCGGTGACTGGCCGCCGAGCCGATGGCGTGGGCTGTCGGTGACGATGCCGCTCAAGCGGGAGGCGTACGAGCTGGCGCGGTCGAAGTCGCCGCGGGCCCAGCTCGTGGGGGCGGTCAACACGCTGGTGCGCTCCTCGCACGGCTGGGTGGGGGACAACACCGATCTGCCAGGCGCTGTCGCGGCGATCCGGGAGCGCGCGGGCGAGGGATTCTCCTGCACGTCCGGTGCGATCCTGGGCGCCGGCGCGACCGCGGCCTCCACGGGTCTCGCGCTGGCCGAGCTGGGTGCCTCCCGGATCACGCTGCTGGCGCGCAACCCAGGGGCGGCGGGGGAGACGATCGAGATGATCTCGCGTCACCGGAGCAAGCCCGTCGTCTCGGTGCTGCCGCTCGACTCGGCCGCCCAGGAGTCGGCCACCAGTGGCGTCGACGTGGTCGTCTCCACTGTTCCGGCGAAGGCGCAGACCCCGGAGCTGATCGACCGCTGGGCCTCGACCCCGGTCGTCTTCGACGTCGTCTACGACCCGTGGCCCTCGCCCCTGCTGTCGGTGACCCCTGGGGTGGCGGTGAGCGGCCTGGACCTGCTCGTGCACCAGGCGGTGCTGCAGTTCGAGCTCTTCACCGGCCGGACCGCGCCGCTCGCTGCGATGCGGGCGGCGGGGGAGAAGGCGCGCGGCATCATGGAGCCGACACCGGCATGAGTACCGGGGCGGTCGTGCTGGTGAGTGCGGCCGTCGCCGGTCTGCTCGCTCTCGGGGTGCCGACACTGCTCCGCCGGCTCCCCGAGCCGGTCGACGACCCGCCGGCGGTCTCCTATGCCACGGTGGCTGGATGGCCCCCGCTGCTTCCTCTTGCGGTCGCCGTCTCCGCGGCGCTCGCCGGGCTGCTCGCCTGGCAGGTGGAGCCCTCGCGGCTGATGGTGGCCCTGGTGCCCCTCACCCCTGTCTGGGTGCTGCTCGCCTACGTCGACTGGCGCGTCCAGCGGCTGCCGAAGGTGCCGATCCTGGTGGCGACCGCGGTCGCGCTCGGCCTGCTCGCCGCCGAGTGGCTCTGGACGCGTGACAGCGCGGCGGCACTCGGCGCCCTCGCCGGGCTGGTGATCGCGCGCTCGGCGTTCTGGCTGCTGTGGCGGGTGCTGCCGCACGCGATGGGTTTCGGCGACGTACGGCTGGCGGCGCTCGTCGGCCTGGTCCTCGGTCGGCTCGGCTGGGAGCAGCTGGCGGTCGGGCTGTGGGCCGGGCTGGCGATCTTCGGCGTCTGGGGCATCGGGCGCGCCGTCGTGCAGCGCTCGCGTACGGCGATGCGCGAGCCGCTGGCGTACGGGCCGTTCATGATTCTGGGCATGCTCGTCGGTGTGCTCGCCGTCTCGCTTTGAGGCCGGGTGCACGGGGTTGCGTGGCCGGGATGAAAGACTGGCGTCATGTTGCGTTGGCTCACTGCGGGCGAGTCCCATGGTCCGTCCTTGACGGCCGTGATGGAGGGTCTGCCCGCCCACGTCCGGATCACCTCTGACGACATCGCTGATGCCCTGGCCCGGCGGCGGCTCGGCTATGGCCGCGGTGCCCGGATGAAGTTCGAGAAGGACCAGGTGCGGATCACCGGCGGCGTACGCCACGGGGAGAGCCAGGGCGGTCCGGTCGCGATCGAGGTCGGCAACACCGAGTGGCCCAAGTGGGAGACCGTGATGGCCTCCGACCCGGTCGACCCCGACGTGCTGGCCGGCCAGGCGCGCAATGCGCCGCTGACCCGTCCGCGGCCCGGCCACGCCGACCTGGTCGGGATGCAGAAGTACGACTTCGACGACGCCCGCCCGATTCTGGAGCGTGCCTCGGCCCGTGAGACCGCGGCCCGAGTCGCGCTCGGCGCGGTCGCCTCGGCCTTCCTTGAGCAGGCGCTCGGCGTCCGCCTGGTCTCCCACGTCCTGGAGATCGGCGGGGTCCGTACGCCCGGCCGCGAGGTCCCCGCTCCCGAGGACGTGGCGCGCCTGGACGAGGACCCGGTGCGGGTGCTCGACCCCGACGGCTCCAAGCAGATGGTCGCCCGGATCGACGAGGCCCACAAGGACGGTGACACGCTCGGCGGCGTCGTCGAGGTCGTCGTCCACGGCCTGCCGCCGGGCCTCGGCTCCCACGTGCACTGGGACCGCCGCCTCGACGCCCGCCTGGCCGGTGCGCTGATGGGCATCCAGGCGATCAAGGGTGTCGAGGTCGGCGACGGCTTCGAGCTCGCCGCGACGCCTGGCTCCAAGGCCCACGACGAGATCGTTCCCTCCGCCGACGGCATCCGCCGCGCCTCCGGACGCTCCGGCGGCACCGAGGGCGGCATGTCGACCGGCGAGATCCTGCGGGTCCGCGCCGCGATGAAGCCGATCGCGACCGTGCCGCGTGCGCTGCGCACCGTCGACGTGGCCACCGGTGAGGAGGCCGTCGCGCACCACCAGCGCTCGGACGTCTGCGCGGTGCCTGCCGCCGGCGTCGTCGCCGAGGCGATGGTCGCGCTCGTGCTGGCCGAGGCGGCGCTGGAGAAGTTCGGTGGCGACTCGGTCGCCGAGACCGCGCGCAACGCCAAGGCCTACCTCGAGAACCTGAGGTACTCGTGATGCCCGCCATCGTGCTGGTCGGCCCGATGGGCGCCGGGAAGTCCACGGTCGGAGCGTTGCTCGCCTCCCGTCTCGGGGTGACCCTGCGTGACACCGACGAGGACATCGCGGCGGCCGCAGGCAAGAGCGTGCAGGACATCTTCGTCGACGAGGGCGAGGCCCACTTCCGTGCGGTCGAGGCCTCCGCCGTCGCGGCTGCCCTGGCCGAGCACGACGGCGTGGTCTCCCTCGGCGGCGGCGCCGTGCTGGCTGAGCAGACCCAGATCCTGCTCAAGGAGCACACCGTCGTCTACCTGCGGGTCGGGGTCGCGGACGCGGTCAAGCGGGTCGGGCTCGGCTCGGGCCGTCCGATGCTGCTCGGCAACGTACGCGGCCGCATCAAGACGCTCCTGGAGGAGCGCGCACCCATCTATGAGTCGGTCGCGACGCTCGTCGTCGACACCGACGGCCGCTCGGCCGACGACGTCGCCGCCGAGCTCGCCACCGCCCTGACCGCGCTGAACACCACGGAGTAGATGTGACTGAGCCAGCCAGCACCGTCATCAGGGTCGAGAGCGCCGCTGCGTACGACGTCGTCATCGGTTCCGGCCTCGCCGGCCGGCTCCAGGGACTGCTGGGCGAGAGCGTCGAGCGGGTGGCGTTTCTCTACGCCGCCGACCTGGCCGAGTACGCCGAGCCGGTACTCGAGGAGCTGCTGAAGGACTACGACGTGCTCGGCCTCGGTCTGCCCAGCGGCGAGGACCAGAAGACGGTCGCGGTCGCCAACGACTGCTGGGAGGCGCTGGGGGAGCGGGGCTTCACCCGCTCCGACGCCGTCGTCACCTTCGGTGGCGGTGCGACCACCGACCTCGGTGGGTTCGTCGCGGCCGGCTGGCTGCGCGGCGTACGCGTCGTGCACGTGCCCACGACGGTGCTCGCCATGGTGGATGCCGCGGTCGGCGGCAAGACCGGCGTCAACACCGCTGCCGGGAAGAACCTCGTCGGTGCGTTCCACGAGCCCGCCGGGGTGCTGTGCGACCTCGCGCTGCTCGAGACCCTGCCCGAGGCCGACCTGATCGCCGGGCTCGGCGAGGTCGTCAAGTGCGGCTTCATCGCCGACCCCGAGATCCTGCGTCTGGTCGACGAGACTGACAAGATCACCGCGTCCTCGCCCGTTCTCGCCGAGCTGGTCGAGCGTGCGGTCCGGGTCAAGGCCGAGGTCGTCGCCGCCGACCTGAAGGAGACCGGCGGCGCCGACGGGCACCCCGGCCGTGAGACCCTCAACTACGGCCACACCCTCGCGCACGCACTCGAGAAGCACTCCGGCTTCTCGATCCGCCACGGCGACGCGGTCGCCGTCGGTTGCGTGTACGCCGCCGAGCTCGCCCGCCTCGCCGGGGTCCTCTCCGACGACGTCGCCGCCCGGCACGCGCCGACGTTTGCGAAGGTCGGCCTCCCGACCACCGTCAAGGAGCTCGGCGTCGAGGCCGGCTTCGACGACCTCATCGGTGCCATGCGCGTCGACAAGAAGGCCCGCGGCTCCGTCCTCCGCTTCCTCGTCCTCCACGACCTCGCCACCCCGCGTATCCTCACCGGGCCGCCGGAGGAGCAGCTGCGCGAGGCGTACGCGGTGGTAGCAGGTTAGGACGCGCCTCCGCTGGACGCCGAGCGGACCGCGATGACGGAGGGTCCGACCTTGTGAATCATTCACAAGGTCGGACCCTCCGTCATAGCGATCGAGGAGCTAGTCCTCCTCGATTCGGCTCACTTCCCGGACCAGCGGGCGATGTCCTCGTCGGTGACCTCGAACGGGCCTTCGACGCGCTGCGTCACCCGAATGTGGTTGCCGAAGGGATCGCGGAAGGCACAGTCGATGCCGTAAGGCTGCTTGGTGGGCTTGTCGGTGAACTCGACGCCCTTGGCGGAGAGGTCCTCGTAGAGCAACTCTGCGTCGTCGGTGTTGAAGATGACCACGGCGCCCATGGCTCCCTTGGTGACCAGGTCGCGCAGCTGGGCGACCGTCTCCTCGCTGTGGGCGGGGGAGCCGCCCGGTACCTCGAGCAGCAACTGGTGGTCGGGGTCGCAGGGAAGGTGGATGGTGAGCCAGCGCATGAAGCCCATGTCGACGTCGCTCCCGATCTCCAGCCCGAGCTTGCCGACGTAGAAGTCGAGCGCCTCGTCCTGGTCGAGCACGTAGATTCCGGTGATGTTGATGTTGGTCAGCATGCGACCAGTCTGCGGCGGTTCGCCGTCGGGCGCTTCTCCGAAACTGCTCAGCTCGCCGGCCGCATCCAGGCGCGGGCCACACACCCCGGCACGGCCGGGCTGTCGGCCCGGGCGCGGTAGTCGGTCGGCGAGGTGCCGACGATGTCGCGGAACGTACGGCCGAAGGTGCCGAGGCTGGTGAAGCCGACCGTGATCGCGACCTCGGTGACCGGGGTCGCGGTGTCCCGTAGCAACGCCATCGACCGCTCGATCCGCCGCCGCTGCAGGTAGCGGTGCGGCGTCTCCCCGAAGACCGCCTTGAACCTGCGGCTGAAGTGCGCCGGCGACACGTGGGCGACGCGGGCGATCGCAGCGACGTCGAGCGGCTCGGCGTAGTGCCGGTCCATCGCGTCACGCGCCCGCAGCAAGCGACGGTTCTCGTCCTCGCGCGGCGTCATGCCCCGAGCGTACGCCTGCACAGAAGTCGTGCCCGGCAAAAGCGTACCGAATCCGGTACGCTTTTGACCGAGGTGGTTCCAATGAGTTATCGCAGCGTCCTACGCGAACTGGGTTTCGACAGCCACGGCATCGTCACGCTCGCAGAGTCCGAATCCGCCGGCGTGCCCGCGGTCGAGGTGCGAAAGCTGGCCTCCCGCGGAGCTCTGATCCGACTGGGCCAGGGCGTGTATCGGATGGCCGAGGTCCCGCCTGGGCCTCTGGACGAGTTCGCGGCTGCGGTGGCGTTGGTCGGCGCGGACGCTGTCCTGGCTGACGAGTCGGTGCTGGCTGCATATGACCTCGGGCAGATCAACGTCCGTCGGATCAAGGTCGCGACGACCGCGCGAGTCCGCAAGCGGCTGCCGCCCACCGTCCAGATCGTTCGAAAGCACGTGCCGCCGTACCTGCGAGCCGATATCGAGGGGATCGCCTCGATGCGTGTCGGCGCCGCTGCGCTCGCCTGTCGTGGCAAGGTGATGGAGACACGACTGGTCGATGCAATGAATTTGGCGGCCGCGCGCGGCCTGATCGACCACAACGAGGCGCAGCGGGTCATCTCGGAGTTGGAGGCGGCGGATGGGTGGAGCGATGCCGAGGCGAGTCGGTGATCTGATCCGTGCGACGACGACCCTGGCTGCAGAGCGCGGCCTCTCCCAGAAGCGACTGGTCGCTTTGGTCGCGAATGTGGTGCTTGCGCAGATGCTGCCCGACTCGGCGGTCAAGGGTGGCACGGGGCTGAAGCTGCGCTTCGGCGAACGGCTCACGAGGGAGACCCCTGACGTCGATGCCGCCTATCGAGGTGACCTCGACGCGTTCCGCGATGAGCTGGCAGATCGTCTCGGCGTGGGTTGGTATGGGTTCACCGGCGAGGTGACGATGGGCGAACGGCGTGCGCCCGAGTCCGTTCCGGACGCGTACGTCATGCAACCGTTCAGAGTGCGGCTCAAGTTCGCTCGCAAGACGTTCAAGGCGATCGACCTCGAGATCGGGTACGACGAGCTGGAGTCGACGACGAACGAGCCGCCCGAGCTGGTGATGTCGTCAGAGGTTCTGGAGATCTTCGACGCGCTCGGTCTCCCCGAACCGGGCGCGGTGCGGGTCCAGCCGCTACATCACCAGATCGCTCAGAAGATCCACGCCTGCACCGCTCCGCGGAGCGAACGAGCCCACGACCTCGTCGACCTTCAGCTGATCGTTCCGGCGACGGATCCGAAGCTGGTTGCGCAGGTGACCCAGCGGCTCTTCGCATTCCGTCAGGAGCACGACTGGCCGCCGCTGCTGTCGCCGGGCGAGCGATGGGGGTCACTGTACGAAGAGGCGGCCGAGGGGCTCGATGTGCTGGACTCGGTCTCCGAGGCGGGCGCCTGGCTCAACGACTACATCGCCGAGCTCGCGCGGGCAGAGGAGCCCAGGCGGGCTGGAGACTCGGAGAAGCCCCAGCCCGCCTGACCTTCAACTCACAGACCCATGTCCTTGGCGATGATCAGCTTCATGACCTCGGAGGTGCCGCCGTAGATGCGGTTGACGCGGTTGTCGGCGTAGAGGCGGGCGATGGGGTACTCGTTCATGTAGCCGTAGCCGCCGTGGAGCTGGAGGCAGCGGTCGATGACGCGGTGGGCGACCTCCGTGCAGAAGAGCTTGGCGGAGGCGGCCTCGGCGGCGGTGAGGGTGCCGGCGTCCTCGGCCTCGATGGCGCGGTCGACCACGGCCTCGGCGGCGTCCACCTCGGCCTTGCAGGCGGCCAGCTCGAACTTGGTGTTCTGGAAGGAGGCGACGGTGGTGCCGAAGACCTTGCGGTCGTGGACGTAGGCCTTGGCGAACTCGACTGCGGCCGCGGCCTGGGCGTAGGCGCCGACGGCGATGCCGAGACGCTCGACGGGCAGGTTCTGACCGAGGTAGGAGAAGCCCTTGCCGACCTCGCCGAGTACGTCCTCGACGGGGACCTGCACGTCGGTGAAGGAGAGCTCGGCGGTGTCGGAGACCTTGAGCCCGAGCTTGTCGAGCTTGCGGCCGACCTCGTAGCCCGGGAGCGAGGTGTCGACGGCGAGCAGGGTGATCCCGCCACGGCGGTCGTCGGCGGACGCCGGCGCGGTGCGGGCGCAGACGATCACCCGGTCGGCGTTGACGCCGCCGGTGATGAAGGTCTTGGCGCCGTTGAGGATGTAGTGCTTGCCGTCCTCGGTGAGCTTGGCGTTGGTGGTCATGCCGGCGAGGTCGGAGCCGGTGCCGGGCTCGGTCATCGCGATCGCCCACATCTCCTCACCGGAGACGAATCCGGGCATCCAGCGCTCCATCTGCTCCTTGGTGCCGAGCTTGAGGAGGTAGGGCAGGCACAGTCCGACGTGGGTGCTGGAGCCGCCGAAGGAGACGCCGGCGCGGGCGAGCTCCTCGGTGATGACGGCGGAGTACTTGAACGACTCGATCCCGGCGCCGCCGTACTCCTCGGGCACCTGGATGCCCCACACGCCGAGCTCACCGAGCTTGAGGTAGAAGTCGTGGGGGACGATCCCGGCCTCGTACCACTCGTCGTAGACCGGGGTGACCTCCTTCTCGATGAACGAGCGGATGGTCTCGCGGAAGGACTGGTGGTCCTCGGTGTAGATGGTGCGGCGCATGATGGTGCTTTCTCCTCGGGTGCTTTCCGGTGGGGATCAGGGGCGGGCGCCGACGACGCGGAGCGCCAGGTCGGCATAGAAGTCGGCGAGGTCCTCGGGGGTCCAGGAGCCGTCGTCGCGGTACCACCGGGCCAGGTCGATGCCGAGCGAGAGCAGGGCGGTGGCGGCCTTGGCGGGGTCGGGGGTGTCGAAGTCGCCGCTGCGTACGCCTTCCTCGACGACCTCGCGCATGACGGTGTCGATGGCGCGGCGCAGCCCCGCGATCTCGCGGAAGTGCTCCTCGGTCAGCGCGGCGAGCTCGTAGTTGATGACCCGGGCCGTCGTGTGGGAGCGCGCGTGGAAGAGGACATAGGTGCGTACGGCGGCCGCGACCCGCTCTGCGGGCGTGGCGTCGGCGCGGGTGGCGTCGGTGACCGCCTCGAGGATCACCTCGTGGCCACGCACCGCGATCGCGTGGAGGAGCTCCTCCTTGGAGCGGTGGTGGACGTAGACCGCGGCCGGGCTCAGTCCAGCCGCCGTGGCGATGTCGCGGGTGCTGGTGCCGTGGAACCCCTTGGCGGAGAATGCCTGGACCGCCGCGTCGAGCAGACGGGCACGGCTACGGTCGCCGCGCGCCTGGGTGCTGGTGCGGAGCTCGTTCATCGCCCTCCTCATGTCGGAGTCTCGTGTCGGAGTCTCCTGGTGTCGGATCCAGTGTCGCACAATATAAGTGAGCGCTTAGATTGGGATCGCCGTCACCGGTGTCGAGACGGCCCAGAGACCGCCCAGAGCCCGTGACAGGATGACCGGGTGAGCAAGAAGCTACAGCCGGTCCTGGTCCTCAACGGCCCCAACCTCGGTCGTCTCGGGAAGCGTCAGCCCGAGATCTACGGGCACACCACCCACGACGAGCTCGCCGCGATGTGCGTCGACTGGGGTCATGCGCTCGGCTTCGCCGTGGACGTACGTCAGACCAACCACGAGGGCGACATGGTCGACTGGCTCAACGCCGCGGCCGACAAGGGCATCCCGGTCGTGCTCAACGCCGCCGCCTGGACCCACTACTCCTACGCCATCTACGACGCCTGCGCGCAGCTGACCGCTCCGCTGGTCGAGGTGCACATCTCCGAGCCGCTCGAGCGCCCAGAGGTCTTTCGGCACACCAGCGTCATCACCCCACACGCGGTCGCGGTCGTCGCGGGCAAGGGCATCGACGGCTACCACGAGGCGCTCTCGGTCATCGCCGCGAAGCTCGGCACCGCGTGACGGATTGGGTCGGCGTACGTCTGTTGACTAGGATTCTCTGAGGCCCTTCGGGCCCCACGAACATTGACAATTGAAGCCTGCATCGGTGCAGGTCAAAGAGACGAAGGCTGACGGACGGTTATGGCGACGACGAACGACCTCAAGAACGGCATGGTGCTGAAGATCGAGGGCCAGCTCTGGCAGGTGGTCGAGTTCCAGCACGTGAAGCCCGGCAAGGGTCCGGCCTTCGTCCGCACCAAGCTGAAGAACGTCGAGTCGGGCAAGAACGTCGACAAGACCTTCAACGCCGGCACCAAGGTCGAGACCGCCACGGTCGATCGCCGCTCGTTCCAGTACCTCTACAACGACGGCTCGAACTTCGTCTTCATGGACGTCGCCGACTTCGACCAGGTCGAGGTCGGCCCGGAGATCATCGGCGACAGCGCCGGCTTCCTCCTGGAGAACCAGGAGGTCATCCTGGCCACCAACGAGGGTCGCGTGCTCTTCGTCGAGCTCCCGCCGTCGGTCGAGCTCGTCATCTCCTACACCGAGCCCGGTGTCATGGGTGACTCGGCCACCGGCCGCACCAAGCCCGCCACCCTGGAGACCGGCGCCGAGATCCAGGTGCCGCTCTTCATCGAGCAGGGCGAGAAGATCAAGGTCGACACCCGCGAGGGCGGTTCCTACCTCTCCCGCGTCAAGGGCTGACCTGTGGCTCACGTCGCCACCGCCCGCACCAAGGCCCGTAAGCGCGCGCTCGACCTGCTCTTCGCCGCTGAAGCCCGTGGACTCTCCGCCGGTGATCTGCTCGACCAGCAGATCCGCGAGGGTGAGGTGCCCAACAACCCCTTCACGGTCAAGCTCGTCCGTGGCGTGGTCGCCGAGTCCGAGCGCATCGACGCTCTGATCGCCGCCTTCGCCAAGGACTGGTCGCTGGCCCGGATGCCCGCGGTCGACCGCAACGTCCTCCGCCTCGGCGTCTGGGAGCTCCTCGACGGCGATGTCGCCTCCGAGGTCGCGATCAGTGAGGCCACCGCACTGGTGACCGAGCTGTCGACCGACGACTCGCCGTCCTTCGTCAACGGCGTGCTCGCCGCGGTCGCGAAGGACCTCGCCAAGGCCTGATCGGCACGAGACGTACGCCTGTCCGGGACCGTTCCGGGCAGGCGTAGCGTCATTTCGGGTGCGGCGCGACGCGTGTGTTTTCCGGTTATCGACGATTGCTTCGGTCGGGACCGTATGTTTGGACCCAAGGCTGTGATGGAGGCCGTAACCAAGCACCCGTATTCGGAGAGCGCATGACGCAGGAGAACAACCCCTACGACGAGCCGGACTCGCGCACCCGGCCGGCCGGCACACCCTCGCACTGGGTGACGCCGCCCCCGCCGAACACGGCGGGAAGGCCGGTGACGCCCCCCAGCCAGCCCCATCCGGACCCGAGTCAGGAGGCGACTCGCATCACCAACCCACAGGTCACCACGACACCCGCCCCGCCCCCTCCGGTGGCGGTGGCACCGCCGCCCCCGGCCGTTCACGGGCAGGAGGTCCCCAGCGCGACCGACTTCCTCGACCGGCGCGCGGAGTCGGCCGGGTTCGGCCCCGCGACCTGGGGCTGGCGAGGCGCGATCCGCAGGATGTCCGGCGGGCTGATCAGCCCGAAGATGGGGCAGGACGAGGTCGCCTACGAGCAGGACCGGGCGATGATCCAGCGCGACTTCGACGGACCGCGCACGATCGTCTTCATCAACCCCAAGGGCGGCGCCGCCAAGACGACCGGCGTGCTCGCGGCGGGCTACACCTTCGGCACCGTGCGCGGTGGCGGGATCGTGGCCTGGGACAACAACGAGACCCGCGGCACCCTCGGCATCCGCGGCATGCGGAGCACCCACCGCAACACCACCCGCGAGCTGCTCGACAACCTGGCCGCGTTCAACAACGTCTACCAATCCCGCATCGGCGACCTCGGTGCCTTCGTACGCTCCCAGGGCGACGCCCACTTCGATGTGCTCGCCTCCGACGAGCGGCCCGATGTCACCGGCCAGATCCACGCCGACGACTTCGGGCAGGTGCACCAGTTGCTGGAGCGCTTCTACAAGGTGATCCTGGTCGACACCGGCAACAACATGCGTGCCGAGAACTGGCTGGCCGCGGCCGACACCGCCGATCTGCTGGTGGTCACCTCGACGGTGCGCGAGGACACCGGCTACAGCGGCCTGTGGATGCTCGACGCGCTCCAGGAGTCCGGCTACGCCGACCTCAAGCTGAAGACGATCACCGTGCTTTCCGACCCGTCCCCGAAGGTCGACACCAACCTGGCCCGCGACCTCACCGAGGTCTACCAGCAGCGCACCCGCGGGGTCTACCGGGTTCCGTTCGACCCGGTGCTCGTCGCGGGGTCCACGGTGCAGTACTCCCAGCTCTCGGAGGACACCAAGATGTCGTGGCTCAAGGCCTGCGCTGGGATGGCGCACGCGCTCTAGCCATCGGCCGCTAACGTCGGAGTCATGCGCGCAGTCGTCTACTCCGAGAACGGTCCCTCCTCCGCCATGCGTCTGACCGAGCGCCCGGTACCGAAGCCCGGCCCGGGCGAGGTCCTGGTCAGACTGGTGCGGGCGGGAGTCAATCCCACCGACTGGAAGGTACGCGCCGGCCTGAGCGCAACCTTGACGACTCCCGAGGCGACCCCGGGCCAGGACGGCGCCGGCGTGATCGAGGAGATCGGCGAGGGCGTCACCGACCACGTCGTCGGTCAGCCGGTCTGGCTCTTCATGGTCCAGCACGGGCAGCCCTGGGGGACCGCGGCGGAGTACGTCACGGTGCCGGCCCACAAGGCCGTCGAGCTGGCCGCAGGCGCCTCCTACGACCTCGGCGCCTCGCTCGGCGTCCCGGCGATGACCGCCCACCGGGCGCTCACCTCCGGGTCGGTGGAGCGGGTGGCCCCCGAGTCGTTCAGCGGCCTCACCATCCTGGTCCACGGCGGCGCCGGAGCGGTCGGCAACGCCGCGATCCAGCTCGCCGTGTGGGCCGGGGCGACGGTGATCACCACGGTCAGCTCTCCGGAGAAGGCGGCCCTGGCGAAGGCCGCCGGGGCGCACCACATCGTCAACTACCGCGAGGGCGATCCGGCCGCCGCGATCCGCGAGATCGCACCCGACGGCGTCGACCAGATCGTCGAGGTCGCTCCGGCGGTCAACAACGACCTGGACCGCGCGGTCATCGCCAAGCGCGGCACGATCGCGATCTACGCCAACAACGGCGGCGACGAGCTCACGATGCCGCTGCGAGCCACCTTCTCGCTCAACCTGCGCTACCAGTTCATCCAGCTCTACGGCATCGAGGAGGCGCAGATCCAGGCCGCCGCCGACGACGTCGCCGCAGCCGTGGCGGCAGGGGCGCTGCGGGTCGGACCGGAGGGTGGCGTACCCCTTCACCACTACCGGCTCGAGGAGACCGCCGCCGCCCACGACGCGGTCGAAGCCGGTGCCGTCGGGAAAGTGCTGATCGACCTGGAGTGAGGATAGGGTTGGCCCGATCCTTTAACGAGCCGTCCCGTGAGGCGGAGAAGGAGACCACAACCTTGTCTGATGCCCTGCAAGAGCCGTCGACCGATGGTCGCGTCGTGCTCGATGCCCGTGACATCTCCCGGGCGCTCACCCGGATCTCCCACGAGATCCTGGAGCGCAACCGCGACGCGGAAGACCTGGTGCTCCTGGGTCTGCACACCCGCGGAGTGCCGCTGGCCAAGCGGATCGCCGCTCGGATCGAGGCCGCCGAAGGTCACCCGGTCGCCCACGGCGCGCTCGACGTGACGATGTACCGCGACGACCTGCGCACCCACCCGACCCGCGCGCCGCACCACACCGAGATCCCGCCGGGCGGCATCGACGGCAAGACCGTGGTGCTGGTCGACGACGTGCTCTTCTCGGGCCGCACCGTCCGCGCCGCGCTCGACGCCCTGGCAGACTACGGCCGCCCTGCTGTCGTACGTCTGGCCGTTCTCGTCGACCGCGGCCACCGGCAGCTGCCGATCCGGGCCGACCACGTCGGCAAGAACCTCCCCACCGCCCGCTCCGAGCGGGTCGGGCTGAGCCTGGAGGAGACCGACGGCATCGACGAGGTACGCATCGTGGAGCTCGAGGGGGTTCCGGCATGACGAAGCATCTTCTGTCCATCGACGACGTGAGCGCGGAGGAGATCCAGCGGCTCTTCGCGACCGCCGCCGAGATGCACGACGTCCAGAAGCGTGAGGTCAAGAAGCTCCCGGCGCTGCGCGGGCGTACGGTGATCAACCTCTTCTTCGAGGACTCGACCCGCACCCGGTCCTCCTTCGAGATCGCGGGGAAGTGGCTCTCGGCCGACGTGATCAACCTGTCCGCGAAGGGCTCTTCGACCTCGAAGGGGGAGTCGCTGCGCGACACCGTGCTGACCGTGACCGCGATGGGCGTCGACGGCCTGGTGATGCGCCACTCGGCCTCCGGCGCGGCCCATCAGGTCGCCGGCTGGCTCGACATCCCCGTGATCAACGCCGGTGACGGGATGCACGAGCACCCGACCCAGGCTCTGCTCGACGGCTACACGCTCCAGCGCCAGCTCGGCGGCCCTGGCTCCCTGGAGGGCAAGCGGATCGCGATCGTCGGCGACCTGACCCACTCGCGGGTGTTCCGGTCGAACGTGAAGTCGCTGACCAAGCTCGGAGCCTCCGTGGTCGCCGTCGCCCCGCCCACGCTGATGCCCTCGGGCATCGCCGAGTGGGCCAAGGCCGACGGGTTCGCCACCTCTTACACGTTGGACGACGTGTTGCCCGAGGTCGACGCGGTGATGATGCTGCGCGTCCAGCGCGAGCGGATGAGCGGTGGCTACTTCCCGACGTCGAGGGAGTACACCGTCGGCTACGGACTCACCCGTCAGCGGCTCGGAATGCTGCGCGAGGGCGCGCCGATCCTGCACCCCGGGCCGATGAACCGCGGCCTGGAGATCTCTCCCGAGGCAGCTGACGCCGCCTCCTCGCGGATCCTCGACCAGGTTTCGGCCGGGGTCGCGATCCGGATGTCCGTCCTCTACCACCTGCTTGCCGGCGAGGAGTCCGCATGAGTTTGTTGATCAAGGGAGTCTCCGTCCTCGGGGCCGAGCCGACCGATGTCCACGTCGACGGGGGAGTGATCCGAGAGATCGGCACGCTCTCCGCGACCGTCGATGAGGTGGTCGACGCCTCCGGTCTCGTCCTCCTTCCGGGGCTGGTCGACCTGCACACCCACCTGCGCCAGCCGGGCCGCGAGGACGCCGAGACCGTCGCCTCGGGTGCGGCGGCGGCTGCCGCCGGCGGCTACACCGCCGTACTGGCGATGGCCAACACCTCACCCGTCACCGACACGGCCGAGGCCGCGGTCTCGGTGTGGGACCTCGGCCGCGAGGCCGGTCTGGCCGACGTGTTCCCGGTCGGCGCGGTGACCAAGGGACTGGCCGGTGAGGAGCTCGCCGAGCTGTCCCTGATGAACCGGTCCCGGGCGGGCGTCAAGGTCTTCTCCGACGACGGCCGCTGCGTCTCGGACCCGCGGGTGATGCGACGGGCGCTGGAGTACGTCAAGGCGTTCGGCGGCGTGATCTCCCAGCACTCCCAGGATCCGTCGCTGGCGCCCTACGGCTCGGCCTGCTGCCACGAGGGCGAGCTCTCCGGCCGGCTCGGTCTGCCCGGCTGGCCGGGAGTAGCCGAGGAGGTCATCGTCGCCCGCGACGTGATGCTCGCCCGCCACACCGGCTCGCGCGTGCACGTCGCCCATGCCTCGACCGCGGGCACCGTCGAGGTGCTGCGCTGGGCGAAGGCGCAGGCGGAGAAGGACGGCAGCTGGGCGGTGACCGCGGAGGTCACCCCGCATCACCTGCTGCTGACCACCGACCTGCTCGCCGGCTACGACCCGACCTTCAAGGTCAACCCGCCTCTGCGCCCCGCCGAGGACGTCGAGGCCCTGCGGGCGGCGCTGGCCGACGGCACCATCGACGCGGTCGCCACCGACCACGCCCCGCACGCTCGCCAGGACAAGGAGCACGCCTTCGTTGACGCGGCGTTCGGGATGCTCGGGCTCGAGGAGGCGCTCTCGGTCGTCTCGACCGTCATGGTCACCTCGGGTCTGCTGGACTGGGCCGGTGTCGCCCGGGTCATGTCCGCGACCCCGGCCCGGATCGCCGGCCTCGAGGAGCACGGGCGTCCGATCGCGGTCGGAGAGCCAGCCAACCTGGCTCTGGTCGACCCGTCCGCGACCTACGTCGTGGATCGCGACCGTTCGCTCTCGCTCTCCCGCAACAACCCCTGGCACGACCGCAAGCTCACTGGCCGCGTCGTCGCCACCTACCTGCGGGGGAAGCAGACCTACGCCGGTTAGGCTCCACCGCCATGACCGACGTCTTCTCCGACAAGCTCGCGCAGTGGCGTGCCTACACCGCGACCCCGTGGGGCCGGATCCGCTACAGCGTGGTCGAGGAGATTCTCCGGCGCCAGTGTGCGGACCTGGGTGACGGGCTGCGGATCCTCGACGTCGGCGGCGGGGACGGGATGGACGCGCTGCCGCTGGCACTGGCCGGTCACGACGTCACGATCCTCGACCCGTCTGAGTCCTGGCTGGCGGAGGCGAAGCGTCGGGCGGTAGAGGCGGGCACGTCGCTGACCACGCTCGTCGGCGGTCTCGAGGATCTGCCCGACGGGGAGTGGGACCTGGTCCTGTGCCACTTCGTGCTGCAGTACCGCCCAGCCGAGCCCGGAGACGTACGCCGCCTCGCGGCCGCCGTGCGACCGGGTGGGCGCCTCTCGGTGATGGTCCCCAACCCGGCGAGCATGGTGCTGCGTCAGCTGGTCACGCGCGGACCCGAGGCCGCTCTCACCGAGCTGCGCGCGGACACCAAGCGGGCCGTGACCTTCGAGCATGACGTACGCAAGGTGCCGATGGCTGATCTCGAGGCCGAGGTCGTCTCCGCGGGGCTGGAGCTCACCGGCCGGTTCGGCACCAGGATCGCCAACGACCTGCTCACCGACGACGCCGCCAAGTCCGACCCTGCCTACTTCGACCGTCTCCTCGAGCTCGAGCGCGAGCTGTGCGACCAGGAGCCGTTCGTACGTATCGCCGGGATGTACCAGCTCGTCGCGGAACGTCCGGGCTAGGCTCGGGAACGTGGATAACCTCGAGCGCGTCTACAAGATGCCCTTCGGCTCCGTCTACCCGCACTATGTGACGAAGGTGGAGAGGAAGGGCCGCACCACGGCCGAGCTGCACCAGGTGATCACCTGGCTGACGGGTTTCGACGACGACGCGATCGCGAAGCACGTCGAGGCGGGGACGAGCTTCGAGGAGTTCTTCGCCGCGGCCGAC
Organism: Nocardioides sp. NPDC087217; assembly: GCF_044744805.1. Taxonomy (NCBI): domain Bacteria; kingdom Bacillati; phylum Actinomycetota; class Actinomycetes; order Propionibacteriales; family Nocardioidaceae; genus Nocardioides; species Nocardioides sp. NPDC087217. The sequence goes on along the minus strand of NZ_JBIUZB010000002.1, from coordinate 1,113,983 downwards.
CTCAACCCGAGCTCGGAGCTGATCACCGGTGTGGTCTGTGGCGTGCGGGTCCAGGAGATCGAGGACCCGGTCATGCGGCAGGTGCGCTACCTCGACAAGCTCGTCGACGAGCTGGCCAAGGGCAAGGCGATGGAGAAGATCCTGCGCGGATAATCGGTTGGACGCCGCGGCCGTCGGCCGCGTACTCTTTACCCATCATGAAGATCTTGCGCTGACCTCCGACCTGCGCCCGAGGCACATGCCCGGCGGGTCGTCCTCGAACCCGAAGGCCAGCGCTCTCATGTCATCTTCCATCGTCTCCGGACCCATCGTCGTCCGCGACCTCTCCGTCTCCTTCCGCAGCGGCTCCGTCCTCGCCGGGATAGACCTCACCGTCCCCCCGGGCGAGCGGATCGCGCTCGTGGGGGAGAACGGCGCCGGCAAGTCCACGTTGCTCCGCGCTATCGCACACCGACTGCCGCCCACCGCCCAACGCACAGGCACGCTCGAGGCACCCGACGACCTCGTCTGGCTGCCGCAGGAGCCGCCGTTCCGCGACGCGGCGAGCATCGAGGACGTACTAGCCACCACCCTGCGTCCGCTCCGAGAGGCGGTCGCGACGGTCGAGACGCTGGCCGACCGTCTCGACGACCCCGAGGTCGCCGAGACGTACGCGAGCGCGCTCGACTTCGCGGTGGCCCACGACGCGTGGGACGCCGATCGGCGAGCCATCTTGGCCGCCGAGCGTCTCGGCCTCAGCGGCCTTGACCTCGAGCGTCCGATCAGCACGCTCTCCGGCGGGCAGCGGACCAGGCTGGCACTGGCCACCGCGATCACCCGGCGGCCCGACGCACTGCTGCTCGACGAGCCGACCAACCACCTCGACGACGAGGCGGTCGCCGTGCTGGGGGAGTTCCTGCGTGACCTCCCCGGCGTCGTGCTGATGGCCTCCCACGATCGCGTCTTCCTCGACGAGGTCGCCACCGGCCTCTGCGATCTCGACCCGACGGCCTTCGGCACCGACGGCGCCGGCGGGCGCCTCTTCGGCGGCGGCTGGAGCGCCTACGAGGAGGCACGGCAGGCCGCTCGCGAGCGGTGGGAGCAGACGTACGCAGAGCAGCAGGACGAGCTCAAGCGTCTCCGCACCGCGACCAAGATCGGCAACGACGCGATCGCCCACAACCGCGGCCCGACCGACAACGACAAGTTCATCTACAAGTTCAAGGGCAGCAACGTCGAGCGCACTGTCGCCCGCCGCAAGAAGGACGCCAACCGCCGGCTGGAGGAGGCCGAGGAGGCACAGGTACGCAAGCCACCGCCGCCTCTGCGGCTTAACGCCGCTCTGTCGGCTGCCGGCGCGAGCGGCAGGATGGTCGTCGTACGCGACCTGGTGGTCGAGGAGCGGGTCAGCCTGCCGGTCCTGGACATCATGGCGGGGGAGCACCTGCTGATCACCGGACCCAACGGCAGCGGCAAGTCCACGCTGCTCGGAGTGATCTCCGGGCGTGTGAAGCCGACCTCCGGGGAGGTCCAGGTCAGCGCCCGTCACGTCGAGGAGCTCACCCAGGACCCGCAGTTCGGGGACCTGCGCCGCAAGGTCGCCGACGTCTACCTGGAGTCGGTGGGGGAGGTGCTGGCGACCCAGGTGCCGCTACGTGACCTGGGCCTGGTCCACCCGCGCGACCTCAACCGGCCCGTCGGCGCGCTGAGCGTCGGCCAGCGCCGGCGGCTCGACCTGGCGATCGCCATCGCCACCGGCCCGGACCTGCTGCTTCTCGACGAGCCCACCAACCACATCTCGCTCACCCTGGCAGGCGAGCTGGAGGAGGCGATCGGGGTCACCCCGGGCACCGTCGTCGTCGCTTCCCACGACCGCTGGCTGCGGCGGCGCTGGTCGGGTCCGGAGCACCGTCTCGTGCCCTGAGGCGCCGCGGGCGGGCCACTTGCGGACGAAACCCTGTGGATGAGCAGAGTTATCCACAGGCGCCGAGATCGTCGTTGTCCTCCTCGACAGGCCATGGTGCCTTTGACCCATGACCGACAAGATTCCGTACGCTCCAGTCCTCCGCACCCAGGCCGACGTCGAAGCCGCCTGGCGACATCTGATCAACCCCCTCGGCTGGCCCGAGCCCCGGTTGTGGTTCATGTTGGTCGATCCCGACGGGGTGCCGTTCCCGCAGCTGTGTCAGATCGAGGGGCTGCCGGTGGAGATCGCCGACGACGGTGCTGCCAACCTCGCCACGATGCTGCGTGACCTGGTCGATGCGCACGGCTTCGACCGGGTCGAGCTCCTGCTGTGCCGCCCGGGCGGTGGCCCACCCAGCCGCTCGGACCGGAAGAACGCTGCCCATCTCTACGGAGCGTGTGCCGCGGCCGCAGTGCCGGTCGATGTCATCCACCTCGCGACCGACCGAGACTTCTGGCCCGTCCCGTTGGACGAGCTCGGCGAGCTCAGAACTCCAGCGTGACCTTCGTGTCGCCGAGCTCGCGCGAGACGATGCTGTCGAACTCCGCCGAGGCGGCCTCACGCTCGACGAGGTCACGCAGCGCGTGGTCGATCGCAGCCTGGTTGGTCGTCGTCCCGGCGATCTTTCTCGCCTCGGCCAACAAGTCCGCGTCGATGCTGATCGACGTCTCGGTCATTGCGTACCCCCGCACGGAAATCTGGATGAAACATCGAAACGCTAGCGGTGCACAACCATGCAACGCAATGACCTGCGACAACCGTCACATCGTGTCGCACTCACCTGACGCCACGCTTGGCCGGGCTGTCGGTGCTCGCCTCTATGGTCCACAGCCATGAGCCCGGAGGACCGACTGCTGACCGACATCACGATCATGGTGGACTCGATCGAGCCGATGGACCCGGTCGAGAGCGGCCACATCGCCGACGCGTCAGCGTGGTTGTGCGTCACCAACGACGTGTTCCGGCGCACCACCGCTCCGACCGAGCCAGCCAAGCACCTGGTCTCCTACTTCCTCCTTGTCGACCCGGTGAGCGGCCACATCCTGCTGGGCGACCATCGCAAGTCGGGGCTGTGGCTGCCGCCAGGAGGTCACGTCGAGCCAGGTGAGAACCCCGCCGACACCGTGCGTCGCGAGTGCCTCGAAGAACTGGGCGTCGAGGCGCGGTTCCACCCTGACCTCGGCCCACGCCCGTTGTTCATCACCGTCACCACGACCCGGCCCGACCGCCCGGATCCGCACACCGACGTCAGCCTCTGGTTCGTGCTCGCCCACGACCACCGAGTCGCTGTGGTGCCGGACGAGCGGGAATACGCCGGTGTGCGCTGGTGGACACCTTCCGAGATCCGCGCCGCGGACGCGCGGTTCTTCGACCCCCACATGGGTCGGATGCTCGACAAGCTGAGGACTGCCGGACTCTGAGGCCTCACTCAGGACCGCTCAGTTCCTGCTGGAGTCGCTCGACGCTCGGGAGGCTAGCCAGCAGTTGATACTCGGCTATTCCGAGCGGCTGCATTGAACCGCGCAGCGAGTACTCCGCGACGACCTGATTGCGGCTCTGGCACAGCAGAATCCCGATCGTCGGGGCATCGTCGGGATGCGCCATCTCCCCGTCGACCGCCGCCAGATAGAAGTTGAGCTGCCCCAGATGCTCGGGCCTGAACTTGCCGGCCTTGAGTTCGATGACGACGTAGCAGCGCAGCCTGAGGTGATAGAAGAGCAGGTCGATGAAGAAGTCCTCCCCGCCGACTTCGAGAGACACCTGGCGCCCGACGTACGCGAACCCGACTCCGAGCTCGACCAAGAACTGGGTGACGTGGTCGACGAGCGCCTGTTCGATGTCCCGTTCGCGCGCTTCGTCGCCGATGCCGAGGAACTGGAAGTTGTAGGGATCTTTGACGATCTCGCGGGCGAGATCAGACGTCTCGGGTGGGAGCGTGCGTTCGAAGTTGGTCACCGCCTGGCCTGAGCGCTCCAGGGTGCGGGCTTCGATGCGGAGCACCAGGACGTTGCGCGACCAGCCGTGCTCAACTGCCGCGCGGGCGTACCTGAGACGGTCTCGGGTGGTGTCGAGCTTCTCGAGCAGGGCGATCTGGTGATACCAGGGCAATTGTGCAAGAGGTGCTTGCACAATTGCCGACACGGGCCAGGCTGCGGCGAAGGCCCGCATATATCTGAGGTTCCGGGCATATATCTGAGGTTCCGGGCTGAGAACCCGGTCATGTCGGGAAACTCCGATCGCAGGTCATCTGCAACGTGGTCGATCACCTTCGCACCCCAGCCTTGAGCGGACTGGCGGTCAACGATCTGGTTGCCGATATGCCAGTAAAGCTGGACGAGCTCGGTGTTGACGGCGAGCGCGGCACGCTGGCGCGCGGTGCGGATCTGGTTCTTGAGGTCACCGAGCCACTCGGTGTAACCCTCGGGCAGCGCAGAGGCGTCGGACATGGGCGTTCTCCTTAGAGGCGTACGAATCACCGCCTGCGATTGCAGGCGGTACGTTCGCCGCTCCTGGAGGCGCCTGTGGCGCTATTACTTACCCTCGCGACTGGCGGCCCCTTCTCGCAGACCTGGCTGGCCCGGTACTTCGGAGTTATCGCCTGAGTTGCCTTGATTAGATCATCTGTTCGTCGGCGGAGACAGGAGGCGCGGCCCGGGCGCGGCGGTCGACGACTCGCAGCGCATCAGGTAGGCGGGCGGAGCCGGCCATGGTGCGGACCAGGTGAGCGGCGTCTGCCAGCGACATTCCGACGGCTGTGACGTACAAGGGCCTTGTCGAGGTTCCGCGGAGGACGGGCTCGGCGTGGGTGGCGGCGCGGAAGCTGGTCTTGGCGACTCCGATGACCGCCGGCGCGAGCCCCGCGTCCCAGACATGCCACCCCAGGCCGGGCCGTCCTGTCGGGTCGAGGTCGACGTAGCCGTCGACGATGAGTACGTCGAGCGGGTCGGCGTCGGCGAGGAGAGCCGTCAGGGCGGGCAACTCTCGCTCGTAGAACCTGCCAGGGGCGTAATCGGCGACGGTACCGAGCCAGGCCGTACGTTCCTCGATGATCGCGCCGAACTCGGGTTCGTCACTCACCACCAGGGCGGCATGCCCCCCACCGGATGGTGGGTAATGGACGTCGGTCGCCCCGAACCTGGTCGTCACGGTCACAGAATAGGGCGGCCGAGTGGAACACCGGTGAGTCGCGCATCAAGCACATGCCAGGATGGAGTCGAGAAGGACCGATGTGGGTCCGTGAACGCAAGGGTTAGAGATGACGGACGCAGCGTGGTACCCGGACCCGACCGGACAGGCCGAGCTTCGCTACTACGACGGGAGCCAGTGGACGGAGCACGTTTCCACGGGCGGGCAGCAGTCGACGGCGCCCCTGACGCCGCCTCAGGCCACTGTGGAGCAGGAGGCGCCGACGCAGGTCGGGTCGGCGCAGGCGGTGCAGGCCGCGTACGGCGAGAGCGCCCAGGCGCAGCCGGCCCAGGCCGCGTCCGCCCAGTACGGCCAGCAGGGCGCCCAGTACGGGCAGCAGGCCGCGCAGGCCCAGCCCACGGGCGACCCGTTCGCCGGGATCTCGGGCGACCTGATCGACGGCCGCTTCGCCGAGATCGAGGGCAGCGGCGCGGTGCTGCAGAACAAGAAGCTCCTGCGCGTGCGCGTCGGGGAGCCGTTCCAGGCGCGCCAGGGCTCGATGGTGGCCTATCAGGGCAACGTGCAGTTCAAGTACCAGGGCGGCGGCGTTGGGAAGTTCCTCAAGAAGGCCGTCACCGGTGAGGGCCTCAGCCTGATGGGCGTCGAGGGTCAGGGCGACGTCTTCCTGGCCGACGCGGCCAAGGAGGTCCACATCCTCCACCTGAACAACTCCGGCATCTCGATCAACGGCGACCACGTGCTCGCCTTCTCCAACAGCCTGCAGTGGAACATCGAGCGGGTCCAGGGTGCCGGGATGCTCACCGGCGGCCTCTTCAACACGACCCTGCGCGGCTCCGGCTGGGTCGCGGTCACCACCGAGGGTGACCCGGTGGTCCTCAACGCAGGCGAGGCGCCCACCTTCACCGACACCAACGCGGTCGTCGGCTGGTCGCTCGGCCTCCAGACCAGCCTGCAGAAGTCGTTCACCGCCGGTGCGCTCATCGGCCGGGGCAGCGGCGAGGCGTTCCAGGTCGCCTTCCACGGCGCCGGCTTCGTCATCGTCCAGCCGTCCGAGGGCGGGGTCGTGCCGCCCCACTCGCACAGCTGAGCCCGACCACAGCTGGCCGAATGCCGCGTACGTCACAGTGCTGGCGTACGCGGCGGACGCCAACTGCCGTCAACCGGCATCTGCTTGATACTGTCACCAGCAAGTTGACCGACATCCTTTAAGCACCGTCCCGTGAGGCGGAGAAGGAGGTACGGCGTGCCGCTGCATGCCCACAAAGAAGCACTCCTCGTACTCGAGGATGGTCGATCGTTCCGGGGGGAGTCGTTCGGTGCCGAGGGTGAGACCTTCGGCGAGGCGGTCTTCTCCACCGGTATGACGGGCTACCAGGAGACGCTGACCGACCCGAGCTACCACCAGCAGGTGGTCGTGATGACCGCCCCGCACGTCGGCAACACCGGCGTGAACGACGAGGACCCCGAGTCCCGTCGGATCTGGGTGGCCGGATACGTCGTACGCGACCCAGCCCGGGTCCCCTCCAACTGGCGTGCCCAGCGCACCCTCGACGACGAGCTCCGCGACCAGTCCGTCGTGGGCATCGCGGGCATCGACACCCGCGCCCTGACCCGCCACCTGCGTGAGCGCGGCGCGATGCGCGTCGGGATCTCGACGATCGAGACCGACCCCGAGGTCCTGCTCGAGAAGGTGCTCGCCAGCGCCGAGATGAGCGGTGCGAACCTCTCCGACGCGGTCAGCACCCAGGAGGCGTACGTCGTCCCCGCGAAGGGCGAGAAGCGGTTCACCGTCGCGGCCCTCGACCTGGGCATCAAGGAGATGACCCCGGAGCGGATGGCGGAGCGCGGCATCGAGGTCCACGTCCTCCCGGCGACCGCGTCCCTCGAGGACGTCCTCGCCACGAAGCCGGACGGGCTCTTCTACTCCAACGGCCCCGGCGACCCCGCCGCGACCACCGGCCAGGTCGAACTGCTCAAGGCGGCGCTGGCCGAGAACATCCCCTACTTCGGGATCTGCTTCGGCAACCAGCTCTTCGGCCGCGCGCTCGGTTTCGGGACGTACAAGCTGAAGTACGGTCACCGCGGGATCAACCAGCCGGTCATGGACCTCACCACCCGCAAGGTCGAGGTGACCGCCCACAACCACGGCTTCGCCGTCGACGCGCCGATCGGTGAGGAGACGAAGACCGAATACGGCATCGCGACCGTCTCCCACGTCAACCTCAACGACGACTGTGTCGAGGGCCTCGAGCTCAAGGACGCCGAGACCGGGAAGCTCAAGGGCTTCTCCGTCCAGTACCACCCGGAGGCAGCGGCCGGCCCGCACGATGCCGCCTACCTCTTCGACCGGTTCATCTCTCTCATGGCGAAGGAGGTCTGAGCGATGCCCAAGCGCGAGGACATCAAGTCCGTGCTCGTGATCGGCTCCGGGCCGATCGTCATCGGCCAGGCCTGCGAGTTCGACTACTCCGGCACCCAGGCCTGTCGCGTGCTGCGCGAGGAGGGGATCCGGGTCGTTCTGGTGAACTCCAACCCGGCCACGATCATGACCGACCCGGAGTTCGCCGACGCGACCTACGTCGAGCCGATCACCCCGGAGTTCGTCGAGAAGGTCATCGCCAAGGAGCGCCCCGACGCGCTCCTGGCCACCCTCGGCGGCCAGACCGCGCTCAACTGCGCGGTGGCGCTGGACGAGCGCGGGATCCTGGAGAAGTACGACGTCGAGCTGATCGGCGCGAGCATCGACGCCATCCAGCGCGGTGAGAACCGCGAGGAGTTCAAGAAGATCGTCGCCGAGCTCGGCGGCGAGAGCGCCAAGTCGGTCATCTGCCACAGCATCGACGACCTGCTCGCGGGCGCCGAGGAGCTCGGCTACCCCGTGGTCATCCGGCCGAGCTTCACCATGGGTGGCTCGGGCTCGGGCTTCGCGTACAACGAGACCGAGCTGCGGCGCCTGGGCGGCGCCGGCCTCGCGGCCAGCCCCACCACCGAGGTGCTCCTGGAGGAGTCCATCCTCGGCTGGAAGGAGTACGAGCTCGAGGTCATGCGCGACCGCAAGGACAACTCGGTCATCGTCTGCTCGATCGAGAACCTCGACCCGATGGGCGTGCACACCGGCGACTCGATCACCGTCGCCCCGGCGTTGACGCTGACCGACCGCGAGTACCAGAAGCTGCGCGACCTGGCGATCGGCATCATCCGCGCCGTCGGCGTGGACACCGGCGGCTGCAACATCCAGTACGCCGTCAACCCGGCCGACGGCCGGATCATCGTCATCGAGATGAACCCGCGTGTCTCGCGGTCCTCGGCGCTGGCCTCCAAGGCGACCGGCTACCCGATCGCCAAGATCGCCGCGAAGGTCGCGATCGGCTACACCCTCGACGAGATCGAGAACGACATCACCGCCGGGCCGAACGGCTCCACCGCCGCCTCGTTCGAGCCGACCCTCGACTACGTCGTGGTCAAGGTCCCGCGCTTCGCCTTCGAGAAGTTCCCGGGCGCCGACACGACCCTGACCACCCACATGAAGAGCGTGGGCGAGGCGATGGCGATCGGCCGCAACTTCACCGAGGCCCTCCAGAAGGCGCTGCGCAGCCTGGAGAAGCCCGAGGCGGTCTTCGACTGGACCCAGGAGGTCGTCGAGCTCGACAAACCCGCGCTGCTGGAGGAGATCAAGGTCCCCACCGACGGCCGGCTCAAGCGGGTCATGGACGCGATCCGCTCCGGCGCGACGCCGGAGGAGATCTTCGAGAGCACCAGGATCGACCCCTGGTTCGTCGACCAGCTCTTCCTGATCAACGAGATCGCCCAGGAGATCATCGCGGCCCCCGAGCTGACCGCCGATGTGCTCCGCTACGCCAAGCGCCACGGCTTCTCCGACTACCAGCTCGGCAAGATGCGCGGCATGACGGCCGACGTGGTCCGAGGCGTTCGCCACGCGCTGAACATCCGCCCGGTCTACAAGACGGTCGACACCTGTGCGGCCGAGTTCGAGGCGCGTACGCCCTACCACTACTCCTCCTACGACGAGGAGACCGAGGTCGCGCCCCGGGAGAAGGAGGCCGTGATCATCCTCGGCTCCGGACCCAACCGGATCGGGCAGGGGATCGAGTTCGACTACTCCTGCGTGCACGCCTCCCTCGCGCTGAGCGAGGCCGGCTACGAGACCGTGATGGTCAACTGCAACCCCGAGACGGTGAGCACCGACTACGACACCTCCGACCGGCTCTACTTCGAGCCGCTCACCCTGGAGGACGTGCTCGAGATCGTCCACGCCGAGCAGCAGGCCGGACCGGTGGTCGGGGTCATCTGCCAGCTCGGCGGCCAGACCCCGCTGGGTCTCGCGCAGGCGCTCAAGGACAACGGGGTGCCGATCGTCGGCACCAGCCCCGAGGCCATCCACCTCGCCGAGGAGCGCGGTGCCTTCGGCCGGGTGCTCCACAAGGCCGGTCTGGTCGCGCCGAAGCACGGCATGGCCACCACGTTCAACGAGGCCCGCGAGATCGCCGACGAGATCGGCTACCCGGTCCTGGTGCGTCCCTCCTACGTCCTCGGCGGCCGCGGCATGCAGATCGTCTACGACGACGAGGCGCTGCGCTCCTACATCGAGGCGGCGACCGAGGTCACCCCGGACAAGCCGGTGATGGTCGACAAGTTCGTCGACGACGCGGTCGAGATCGACGTCGACGCCCTCTACGACGGCACCGAGCTGTTCCTGGGCGGCGTCATGGAGCACATCGAGGAGGCCGGGATCCACTCCGGTGACTCCTCCTGCGCGCTGCCGCCGATCACCCTCGGCGCCGCCGAGGTCGAGCGCATCCGCGTGGCCACCCTGGCGATCGCCGAAGGCGTCGGCGTACGCGGCCTCCTCAACATCCAGTACGCGCTCGGCTCCGACGTGCTCTACGTCATCGAGGCCAACCCGCGCGCCTCCCGCACCGTCCCGTTCGTCTCCAAGGCGACCGCGACCCCGCTGGCCAAGGCCGCGGCGCGGGTGATGCTCGGCGAGTCGATCGCGGACCTGCGTACGGCCGGCGTGCTCCCGGCGACTGGCGACGGTGGCGCGCTGCCGCCGAACCAGCCGATCGCGGTCAAGGAAGCGGTCATGCCGTTCAACCGGTTCCGCACCCCAGAGGGTCAGCAGGTCGACACCGTGCTCGGCCCGGAGATGAAGTCGACCGGCGAGGTCATGGGGCTCGACTCCGACTTCGGCCGTGCCTTCGCCAAGAGCCAGGCCGGTGCGTTCGGCCCGCTGCCGACCCAGGGCCGCATCTTCGTCTCGATGGCCAACCGCGACAAGCGCACCATGATCTTCCCGATCAAGGTACTTGCCGACCACGGCTTCGAGATCTTCGCGACCGAGGGCACCGCCGAGGTGCTGCGCCGCAACGGCGTGCCCTCGCGGCTGATGCGCAAGCACTCCGAGGGCACCGGGCCCGATGGCGAGAAGACCACCGTCCAGCGGATCCTCGACGGCGAGGTCGACCTGGTCATCAACACGCCCAACGGCACCTCCAACGCCAAGTCCGCCCGGATGGACGGCTACGAGATCCGCACCGCCGCGGTGATGGCCAACATCGCCTGCATCACCACGGTCCAGGGCCTCGGCGCCGCCGTACAGGGCATCGAGGCGCTGCGGCGCGGTGAGATCGACGTACGCAGCCTGCAGGAGTGGCGCGACGTCGTCGGCCACCACGACGGCGGGGTGTCGTCGAAGTGAAGGCCTACCGGACCCTGTTCGACAAGGTGCTGACGAAGACGGATCCGGAGCGTGCCCACCAGCAGGCGTTCGCCGCGATCCGCGCGGCCGGCCCGGCGCTGTCCAGGACACGTACGCCGGGATCCCCGGTGCACGCGATGGGGCTCACCTTCCCGAACGTGATCGGCCTGGCCGCGGGCTTCGACAAGAACGCGGTCGGGATCGACGCGCTGGGCGGGCTCGGCTTCGGGCACGTGGAGATCGGCACGGTCACGGGGGAGGGGCAGCCGGGCAATCCGGCACCGCGCCTCTTCCGGCTGCCCTCCGACCGCGCCGTGATCAACCGGATGGGCTTCAACAACGACGGAGCCGAGGCGGTCGCCGCCAGGCTGGCGAGCCGTCTGGAGCGCCGTGGCACGGCCGCCGGCGGGCCCATCCTCGGCATCAACATCGGCAAGACCAAGCTCGTGCCGGAGGACGACCAGTCGGCCGTCGAGGCCGACTACGCCAAGTCGGCCCGGCTGCTGGCTCCTTACGCCGACTACCTGGTGGTCAACGTCTCCTCGCCCAACACGCCCGGCCTGCGCAGCCTGCAGTCGGTCGAGAAGCTGCAGCCGCTGCTGGAGCACGTCCGCTCCATCGCCGACCAGGTCACCAAGCACCGGGTCCCGCTGCTGGTCAAGATCGCGCCGGACCTGGCCGACTCCGACGTCGTCGAGGTCGCCGACCTGGCCAGCGCGATCGGCCTGGACGGGATCATCGCGACCAACACCACCATCGGCCGCGAGCACCTCGCCTCGGCGCCCGCCGAGATCACCGCGGCCGGTGCCGGCGGACTCTCCGGCGCCCCGCTCAAGGCGCGGGCGCTCGACGTCCTGCGGCTCCTCCGCAGCCGGGTCAGCCCCGAGATGACGCTGGTCGGTGTGGGTGGCATCGCCACCGTCGAGGACGCCCGCGAGCGTCTCGCCGCCGGTGCCGACCTGCTCCAGGGCTACACCGGGTTCATCTATGAAGGTCCAGGCTACGCCCGCCGGATCGCGAACGGAGTCCGCCGATGAGCTTTGGTGCCCGCTACGTCGCCGCTCTCGCCGAGCGGGGGCGGCTCTGTGCCGGGATCGACCCGCACGCCTCGCTGCTCCTCGACTGGGGCCTCGACGACGACCTCGCCGGCCTGGAGAGGTTCGCCCTGACCGCGGTCGAGGGTCTGGCCCCCCATGTCCCCGTCGTCAAGCCGCAGAGCGCCTTCTACGAGCGTTTCGGCTCGCGTGGCGTCGCGGTGCTGGAGCGGGTCATCGCCGAGTCGAAGGCGGCCGGCGCGCTGGTGCTCCTCGACATCAAGCGCGGCGACATCGGCTCCACCAGCCAGGCGTACGCCGACGCCTACCTCGATCCCGCGAGCCCGCTCGGCAGCGACGCGGTGACCGTGAGCCCCTATCTGGGCTTCGGCTCGCTGACCCCGTTCGTCGAGACGGCCACGAAGTTCGACGCCGGGCTGTTCGTGCTCGCCCTGACCTCCAACAAGGAGGGCCCCGAGGTGCAGCACGCGACGGTCGAGGACGGCCGCAGCGTCGGCCGGGTCATGCTCGACCACCTGCGCCGGCTGAACGAGTCCGAGACCCCGCTGGGGTCGTTCGGCGCGGTCGTCGGCGCGACGATCGACGGCGCGGACGGTGCGGGGGTGGCGTACGACTTCGGGTTCAACGGCCCCATCCTGGCGCCGGGCTTCGGTGAGCAGGGCGGCACCCCGGGCGACCTCGCCCGGATCTTCGGTTCCGCCAACGCCAACGTGGTCGCCAGCACCAGCCGCGGACTGCTGCGCAAGGGCCCGGACGTGGCCGCGCTGCGCGACGAGGCCCTGAGGCTGCGAGACGAGCTCGGCTGAGACACTGGCGCCATGACCAGTCTCCGGATGGCCGCCCAGTTCCTCGTCCTGCCGATCCTCGCCACGGGCCTGAGCTCGTGCGGTGATCCGATCGACGACTACTGCGAGTCCCTCAGGGGCCACCAGGAGCAGCTGACGAACACCCTGGGCGAGGATGGCACCAGCGGGCTGATCGCCGCCCTGCCGATCTTCGAGGACCTCGAGCGCAATGCGCCCGACGACATCGCGAAGGACTGGAAGACGCTGACGGGGGCGATCTCGGGGCTCAGCGCGGCTCTGGAGGACGCCGGCGTCTCGGCCGACGACTTCGAGAACGGTGAGCCGCCCGAGGGCGTCAGCGACGCCGAGGCGAAGAAGATCGCCGACGCGGCCACGAAGGTGAGCAGCACGGAGACGCAGGAGGCGTCCGTACGCGTCCAGCAGCAGGCCCGGGACGTCTGTCACACGTCCTTGACGCTGTGAACCGAATGGACACCAGTTAGGCGACCCCGATTGCCGCCCCGGCAACGTAATGGCTAGATTGGCGCGAGCGCTTACTTTCAGCGCTCAGCCGGGGGGCACGATCCCTGTACCGCGCGACCCGGTTGCCCTGTCGACTACACATTTGATCGTGAAAGGGAGTCTTCGTGGCTCTGCCTCCGGACATCACCCCTGAACAGCGCGCTGCCGCGCTCGTCAAAGCCGCGGCCTCGCGCCAGGAGAGGGCTGCTGTCAAGAACAAGGTCCGCACTGGCGGCATGTCCGTCCTCGAGGTCATCGAGGAAGGGAAGAAGAACGAGGTCGTCGGCAAGATGAAGGTCATCGACCTGCTGACCTCCCACCCCGGCCTCGGTGAGGTGCGGGCAACCCAGATGATGGAGCGTCTCGGCATCGCGATGAGCCGCCGTGTGCAGGGCCTCGGCCCCAAGCAGGTGGCCGCGCTGGTCGAGGAGTTCGCTCGCCGATGAGTCTGATGACGGACGAGAAGACCCCGACCGGTGCCGGCGATGGCCACGAGAAGCGACTGGTCGTCCTGGCCGGTCCGACCGCGGTCGGCAAAGGCACCGTCTCCGCGGCGGTGCGCGACGACCACCCCGAGGTCTTCTTGTCCGTCTCGGCGACGACCCGCAAGCCACGCGCTGGCGAGGTCCACGGTGTGCACTACCTGTTCGTCTCCGACGAGGAGTTCGACGCCATGATCGCCGGCGGCGAGTTGCTGGAGTGGGCCACGGTCCACAACATGGCGCGCTACGGCACCCCTCGCGGTCCCGTCGACAAGGCGCTGGCCGAGGGACGCCCGGCGATGCTCGAGATCGACCTGCAGGGCGCCCGGCTCGTGCGCGAGACCATGCCCGAGGCGATCTTCGTCTTCCTGGCTCCGCCGAGCTGGGAAGAGCTCGTACGCCGGCTGGTCGGTCGAGGCACCGAGACCGAGGCCGAGCGGGAGCGCCGCCTGCAGACCGCGCGGGTCGAACTGGCGGCGGAGAAGGAGTTCGACGTGACGATCGTTAACCACGAAGTTCATCAGGCAGCCGATGAGTTGGTAACCTTGATGACGCTCGGGCTTCCGAGCAAGAAATCCGACCAAGCCGACAAGTGAGGCTCACGTGGCTGCCCCTCAGATCGACGCCCAGGGCGTGACCAACCCCTCGATCGACGACCTGCTGACGAAGACCGACAGCAAGTACAAGCTGGTTCTCTACAGCGCCCAGCGGGCTCGCCAGATCAACGCCTACTACTCCCAGCTCGGCGAAGGCCTCCTCGAGTACGTCGGCCCGCTGGTCGACACCCACGTTCAGGAGAAGCCCCTCTCGATCGCGCTGCGCGAGATCAACGAGGACCTGCTGACCTGCGAGGACATCGACCCGGCCGAGCTGGCCGCCCAGGCTGCGGCTCAGGCTGCCGCTGCCGAGGCGCCTGCCGGCGACGCCTGATCGTCCAGGTCCTCCGCTGTCCACCAACAGCACCACTTCGGCCGCTCCCCTCGAGGGGGAGCGGCCGCGCGTGGTCTTAGGGGTCGCCGGCGGCATCGCCGCCTACAAAGCGGCCGAGCTGCTACGCCGGTTCACCGAGTCCGGCCATGACGTGACCGTGGTCCCCACGGCCGCCGCCCTCGAGTTCGTCGGCGCCCCCACCTGGGCGGCGCTGTCGGGCAAGGAGATCGCCACCGGCGTCTTCGAGAACATCACCGAGGTCCCGCACGTACGCATCGGGCAGCAGGCCCACCTCGTCGTGGTCGCGCCCGCGACCGCCAACACGCTCGCCCGCGCGGCCCACGGCCTCGCGGACGATCTGCTCAGCAACGTACTGCTCACCGCGCGCTGTCCGGTCGTGTTCGCCCCGGCGATGCACACCGAGATGTGGGAGCACCCGGCGACCCAGGCCAACGTCGCCACCCTGCGCGAGCGCGGCAACATCGTCATCGAGCCCGCCGAGGGCCGACTGACCGGCAAGGACACCGGCAAGGGCCGCCTGCCCGAGCCGGCCGAGATCTTCGAGCTCTCGCGTGCGGTCCTCGCCCATGGCGGGCGCGCCGATCTCGTCGGTCGTCGCGTCGTCGTCTCGGCCGGCGGCACCCGGGAGTACCTGGACCCGGTCCGCTTCCTCGGCAACCGCTCCTCGGGGCTCCAGGGCTACGCCATCGCCCGGGCCGCGGCCGCCCGAGGCGCCGAGGTGACCCTGGTCGCCGCCAACGTGACCCTGCCGGACCCGGCCGGCCTGAAGGTCGTACGTGTCGGCACCACCGCCGAGCTGCGCGACGCCGTCGTCTCCGCGGCCACCGGTGCGGACGCGGTCGTCATGGCAGCCGCCCCTGCCGACTTCCGGCCGACCGGGGTGAGCGAGGCCAAGATCAAGAAGGCGGCCGACGGGTCGGCGCCGACGATCGAGCTCATGCAGAACCCCGACATCCTGGCTGAGCTCTCCCACCACCGGACCAAGCCCGGCCAGGTCGTCGTGGGATTCGCGGCCGAGACGGGCGACGCGACCGGCTCGGTGCTCGAGCTCGCCACGGCCAAGCTGAAGCGGAAGGGCTGTGACCTGCTCGTCGTCAACGACGTCAGCGGCGGCGCGGTCTTCGGCAGCGAGGTCAACAAGGCAGTCATCCTGGGCGCCGACGGAGGCCACGTCGACGTGCAGGAAGGGGCGAAATCCGCCCTTGCAGAGGTGATCTGGGACCAGATCTCCTTACGCCTGGATGAACAACGTACAAACTGACGACACGCCACGCGCCACGATGAGGACCACCCCTGCGGTCCTGGGGTTCGGGGTCTATGTTTGTCGACCAGAACGATTGACGTTTGCCTACCTGTTCAAACCACACGAACCTTTGAAACGGAGCTACACGTGACCGGACGTCTCTTCACGTCGGAGTCGGTGACCGAGGGGCACCCGGACAAGATCGCCGACCAGATCAGCGACACCGTGCTCGACTACCTGCTCGAGCACGACCCCAAGAGCCGGGTGGCTGTCGAGACCCTGCTCACCACCGGCTT
Organism: Nocardioides sp. NPDC087217; assembly: GCF_044744805.1. Taxonomy (NCBI): domain Bacteria; kingdom Bacillati; phylum Actinomycetota; class Actinomycetes; order Propionibacteriales; family Nocardioidaceae; genus Nocardioides; species Nocardioides sp. NPDC087217. Next base: position 1,097,838 of record NZ_JBIUZB010000002.1, on the reverse strand, counting down.
GGTCGTCGTCGCCGGCGAGGTGACCACCGACGCCTACGCGCCGGTCGCCCAGCTCGTGCGCCAGAAGATCCTCGACATCGGCTACGACTCCTCCCTCAAGGGCTTCGACGGCCACTCCTGCGGCGTCCAGGTCGCCATCGGCGCCCAGAGCCAGGACATCGCCCAGGGCGTCGACACCGCCGAGGAGCACCGCCTAGAGAGCTCGGTCGACGAGCTCGACCTGCAGGGTGCCGGCGACCAGGGCCTGATGTTCGGCTACGCCTGCGACGACACGCCCGAGCTGTTCCCGCTGCCCATCAAGATGGCGCAGACGCTGGCCGAGAAGCTGACCGCGGTCCGCAAGGACGGCACGCTGGACTACCTGCGTCCCGACGGCAAGACCCAGGTCACCATCGAGTACGACGACGAGGGCCGCGCCGTGCGCGTGGACACCGTCGTCCTCTCGACGCAGCACTCCGAGGAGACCACTCAGGAGCAGTTGCACGCCGACATCAAGAAGTACGTCATCGAGCCGGTGCTCGAGCAGTTCAAGTCGTCGGTTCCCTTCGACGGCTACAAGCTCCACATCAACCCGACCGGCCGCTTCGTCGTCGGTGGCCCGATGGGTGACGCCGGCCTGACCGGCCGCAAGATCATCGTCGACACCTACGGCGGCATGGCCCGCCACGGCGGCGGCGCCTTCTCGGGCAAGGACCCGTCGAAGGTCGACCGGTCGGCTGCGTACGCCATGCGCTGGGTGGCCAAGAACATCGTCGCCGCGGGCCTGGCCCGTCGCGCCGAGGTCCAGGTCGCCTACGCCATCGGCAAGGCCCAGCCCGTCGGCGTCTTCGTGGAGACCTTCGGCACCCACACCGTGCCCGAGGCCAACATCCAGAAGGCCGTCCTCGAGGTCTTCGACCTCCGCCCGGCCGCGATCCTGCGCGACCTCGACCTGCTCCGCCCGATCTACGCCAAGACCGCCGCGTACGGTCACTTCGGCCGCGAGCTCCCCGAGTTCACCTGGGAGCGCACCGACCGCGCCGACGCCCTCAAGGCTGCTGCCGGCGCCTGAGCGGTAGGAATACCCGGTTAACCGGGTATTCCTGCACTTCTCAGGCATTGCAACACCTGAGAAGTGCAGGAAAAGCCAGAGAAGTCCGGCGTCCGTCCCATCACAGACGGGCGCCGGTGGCGTTTGCGGGGTCGGCGCCGCTGGGTTGTCGGCGGCTGCTGGTAGAAATGACCCCTGTGAGCCGGGGACCGCAGGAGGCAGCCGGGGCAGCGGAGCTGGAGCTGCCCGGGCTGGTTCGCGACCGGGTCAAGGAGGGCCGGGCGAAGGCCGCGGCGACGCGGGCACGAAAGGCCGCCGAGGCGTCGATCGCCGAGGTCGATCCGGTCGCCAAGGTCCTGGTCGACCTGCCGATGGCCCACCTGGACCGGCCCTTCGACTATGCGGTCCCGGCCTCGATGGCCGAGGAGGCCCAGCCCGGGGTCCGGGTGAAGGTGCGGTTCGGTCCCAAGGACGTCGACGGGTTCGTCGTGGAGCGGGCCGAAGCCTCCGAGCACGCGAACCTGCAGCCGCTCAAGCGGGTCGTCAGCTCCGAGCCGGTGCTCACGCCGCAGGTGGCGGCACTGAGCGAGTCGGTCGCCCGGCGCTACGCCGGTGCCCGTGCCGACGTGCTCAGGCTGGCGATCCCGCCCCGGCACGCTTCGACCGAGAAGGAGCCCTCAGCGGTCGCCCCGGCCGGGCGGCCCTTCGACGCCGCCGCCGCGGCAGCGGCGTGGGCGGGGCACGAGCCGGCGGCCGCGTTCCTACGACATCTGGCCTCCGGCGGGGCGCCGCGAGCGGTCTGGCACGCCGCGGCCGGCACCGACCACGCCGACCTGATCGCTCATGCCACCGCGACGACGCTGGCCTCCGGACGCGGCGCGCTGGTCGTGGTGCCGGACTGGAAGGACCTCGCCCGCCTCGACACCGCGATGACGAAAGTGCTGGGGGAGGGGCAGCATGCCGTGCTGGCCGCCGACGCTGGGCCGGCCTCGCGCTACCGGGAGTTCCTGCGGGTCGCCCGGGGCACGGTGAAGGTGGCGATCGGCACCCGCGCGGCCGCCTTCGCGCCGGTGCACGACCTCGGGCTGGTGGTCGTCTGGGACGACGGCGACGACCTGCTCGCCGAGCAGCGCTCGCCCTACCCGCACGCGCGTGACGTGCTGCTGCTGCGGGCGGAGCAGGAGCAGGCGGCCACCCTGGTGGGTGGCTTCGCGCGGACCGTGGAGGCAGGGTTCCTGGCCGAGACCGGCTGGGCGCAGGAGATCCGGCCCACCCGGGCGCTGGCCCGCGAGCGGGTGAGCATCGAGATCACCGGCGACACCGACTTCGACCTCGAGAAGGACCCGCTCACCCGCGCCTCCCGGGTGCCCCGCGAGGCCCACGAGATCATCCGGGCGGCACTGGCCACCGGACCTGTCCTGCTGCAGACGCCGCGGCGCGGATATGCGGCCTCGCTGGCCTGCGACCGGTGCCGTACGCCGGCCAGGTGCTCGGCCTGCCAGGGGCCGCTCCAGCTCGGGGGGCCGGCCGCGCCGCCGACGTGCGGCTGGTGCGGTCACGTCGAGGCGGCCTGGGCGTGCGGAGCCTGCGGCGGGTTCGGGCTGCGGGCGCCGATCATCGGTGAGGCGCGTACGGCCGAGGAGATGGGTCGGTCCTTCGCCGGGGTCCGGGTGGTGACCTCCTCGGCGGGGGCGGTCAAGCAGACGGTGCCGGGCACTCCGGCGATCGTGGTCGCGACCATCGGCGCCGAGCCCGTCGCCGAGGGTGGCTATGCCGGGGTGCTGCTGCTCGACACCTGGCTGCTGCTGGGACGGCCGGATCTGCGTATGGACGAGGAGGCGCTGCGCCGCTGGAGCAACGCCGCCGGGCTGGTGCGGCCCGGTGGGCGGGTCCTGGTCGTCGGCGACCCGGCGCTGTCGGTGCTACAGGCGCTGGTGCGCTGGGACCAGCCCGGGTTCGCCCAGCGCGAGGCGGCCGCCCGGCAGGAGGCCCACCTCCCGCCGGCGTCGCGGCTGGCCACCATCACCGGCACTCCCGGAGCGCTCGACGACGCGCTCACCCTGCTGGCGCTCCCGCTCGGCGCGGAGGTGCTCGGTCCGGTGCCCGCCGAGCCCACGTCGACCGGTGAGCCACGGCTTCGCGCGGTCGTACGGGTCCCGCGATCCCTCGGAGTGAGGCTCACCGAGGCGCTCGGGGAGCTGCAGCGAGTGCGCTCGGCGCGCAAGCTCGACCCGGTGCGGGTCCAGGTGGATCCGCCGACGCTCTGAGCGAGCGCCCCGCCGCGTAAAGTGGTCCCGACACGCTCGACCACCTAGGAGAACAGTGGCAGTCCAGCCCATCCGACTCTTCGGCGACCCCGTGCTGCGCAAGCCAGCGATCGAGGTCGTCGACTTCGACAAGGAGCTGCGCAAGCTCGTTGCCGACCTGACCGACACCATGCTCGAGGCGCCTGGCGCCGGACTGGCCGCTCCGCAGATCGGAGTGAGCCTGCGGGTCTTCACGTGGTACGTCGACGGCCAGGTGGGTCACCTCATCAACCCGGACCTGACCCTGTCGGAGGAGACGCAGGACGGGGGAGAGGGCTGCCTGTCGCTGCCCGACATCACCTTCGACTGCCGCCGGGCGCTGTCGGTGGTGGCGAAGGGTTTCGACATGCACGGTGAGCCGGTCACCATCGAGGGCTCCGAGCTGCTCGCCCGGGCCATCCAGCACGAGACCGACCACCTCGACGGCATCCTCTTCATCGACCGGCTCGACGAGGCCGCACGCAAGGCGGCGATGAAGGAGATCCGGGAGTCGGAGTGGTTCGGCCTGGAGAAACCCACGGTGAAGGTCTCGCCGCACGCGACGAACGGGTTCGGGTTCTGATGAGGGTCGTCTTCGCCGGTACGCCCGAGGTGGCCGTGCCCTCGCTGAACGCGATCGCGGCCTCGCGCCACGAGCTCGTCGGCGTCGTCACCCGGCCCGATGCCGCCCAGGGGCGCAGCAAGCGGCTGGTGCCCTCGCCGGTGGCCCAGCGGGCCGAGGAGCTGGGGGTTCCGGTGCTCAAGCCGGAGCATCCCCGTGAGCCGGAGTTCCAGGCCGAGCTGAAGGCGCTGGAGCCCGACTGCTGCCCGGTGGTCGCCTACGGCGCGATGCTGCCGCAGTCGGCGCTGGACATCCCGCGGCACGGCTGGGTCAACCTGCACTTCTCGCTCCTGCCCGCCTACCGCGGCGCCGCGCCGGTGCAGCGTGCCGTCTGGGCCGGCGAGGAGATCTCCGGGGCGACCACGTTCCGGATCGTGAAGGCGATGGACGCCGGCCCGGTCTTCGGCACCATGACCCAGGCGCTGGCGCCCGACGAGACCTCCGGGTCGCTCTTCGAGAAGCTCACCGAAGGTGGGGCCAGGCTGTTGGTGTCCACGCTCGACGGGATCGAGGACGGTTCCCTGGACGCACGCGAGCAGCCGACCGACGGGATCACCTACGCCGACAAGATCACCGTCGAGGACGCCCAGATCGACTGGACGCAGAACGCCGTGGCCATCGACCGGCAGATCCGCGCCTGTACCCCCGCGCCGGGAGCCTGGACCCTGCTCGACGGCGAGCGGTTCAAGGTCGGGCCGGTCACCATGGCCGAGGACACGGCGGCTCCCGGGGAGCTGGTCGTCCGCAAGAACGAGGTCCTCGTCGGCACCGGCACCACGGCGGTCCGGCTCGGCCGGGTGAAGGCCTTCGGCAAGAAGGAGATGCCGGCGGCCGACTGGGCCCGAGGCGTACGTCTGGAGTCCGGTGTCACCTTCGAATAGGGCACAGCCGGGTAGGCGTCCGGGGGCCGGCCGGCGACCGCAGGGGAAGCCGCGTGGGGCCACCAAGCCAGCCGATCCCGCACGGCTCGCCGCGTTCGAGGTGCTCAAGGCGGTGCGGGTCGATGAGGCGTACGCCAACCTGGTGCTGCCCCACGTCCTCGGCCGCCTCGGGCTTGAGGGCCGCGACGCGGCCTTCGCCACCGAGCTCGCCTCGGGGACGCTGCGGCAGCAGGGGACGTACGACGCCGTGCTGGCCGCCTGCATCGACCGACCGCTGGCCAAGGTCGAGGCGAAAGTGCTCGATGTGCTGCGGCTGGGTGCGCACCAGGTGCTGTCCATGCGGGTGCCCGACCATGCCGCGATCTCGACCAGCGTCGATCTTACCCGGTCGAAGGTGGGCCAGGGGCCGGCGGGGTTCGTCAACGCCGTCCTGCGCAAGGTCACCCGCAAGTCCCTCGACGAGTGGGTCGCCGAGGTGGCGCCCCCGCGTGAGAGGGACCACGACGGCTGGGCCACGGTCGCCTTCAGCCACCCGCGCTGGGTCGTCGAGCGACTCGCCGAGGCCGTCGGTCGCGACCAGATCGACGCGCTGCTCGAGGCCGACAACGTGCCGCCGTCGGTCACGCTGGTCGCCCGCCCCGGGCGGGCGAGGATCGACGAGCTCGGCGGCATGCCGACGCCGTACTCGCCCTTCGGCGTCACGCTCGACTCCGGCTCACCGGCCGGGATCGCCGCTGTCGCGGAGGGGCGCGCCGGGGTGCAGGACGAGGGGTCCCAGCTGGTGGCCATCGCTCTGGCCGAGGCCGACCTCGACCGGCAGGACTCCGGGACCGAGTTGTGGCTGGACCTGTGCGCCGGGCCCGGCGGCAAGTCGGCATTGCTGGCCGCCCTGGCCGCGCAACAGGGCGCCGTGCTGGTCGCCAACGAGCGCCAGCCGCACCGTGCCGGACTCGTCCTCGCCAACCTGACCGACCGGTCATCCGGCACGCACGTGGACGGGTCCGCGGGGGTCGTGGCCGGCGACGGGACCAGGCCGCCGTTCAAGGACGCGACGTTCGACCGGGTCCTCGTCGATGCTCCGTGCACCGGTCTGGGGGCGCTGCGCCGTCGGCCGGAGGCACGCTGGCGGCGAGCCACGGCCGACCTCGACGTACTCGTCGACCTGCAGCGCTCCCTGCTCGACCGGGCGATCGATCTGACCCGGCCTGGCGGTGTGGTGCTCTACGCCACCTGCTCGCCGGTTCTGGCCGAGACCGAGGGCGTCGTGCGCAGGGTGCTCGAGGACCGATCCGATGTCGTCCTCGAGCCGATCGGCGCCACGGTCGGCACGGTGCCTGACAGCGCCGGGCCGATGGCAGGCACCGTGCAGCTGTGGCCGCACCGCCATGGCACCGATGCGATGTTCCTGGCGCTGCTGCGGCGTACCCCGTAGCGGGTCAGTCGGTCCACCTGAGCGAGCTCGCGAGCGCCTCGAGCTCGGCGTCGGTGGTGCCCTCCCCGCTCTGGACACTGATGAAGATGTCGCCGTGGAGCGGGGTGATGTAGGACCCCGAGCCGGGGCCGGCCTTGTCGGCGCTCTTGCTCCAGTCCGGGTAGTCCTCCGCCGGGCGGATCACCAGGCCGGCCACACCACCGTCCTCGGACGTGCAGGAGGCCCCGTCGTCGATCAGGTACCACTCGCACGTCCAACCGGGCGGCTGCTCGACGGGAACCTCGTCGACGAGCCCTACGCGCGCGCCTTCGGTGGCGATCGTGACGCCGGGATAGTCCTCGAGGAGCGTGCCGTTGCTCCACTTCTGCTCGACCGCGACGGCCGGTCCGGACAGGACGATCGTGAACCCGGTCCCGGCGCCCGGGCGAGCGCTGCCTGTCTGGATGGTGATGTCCATCGTCTTGGCCTCGTCGTTGGTGACGACCTGTCCGGTGACACCATCGCCGAGGTCGAGGCTCTGCCCGGAGGCAAGGGGTGCCGTCGAGGCCGACGCCGACGGTGCGCCGGCGGCGCCGAGGGGAGCCTGGTCGACCGCGGTCGTGGTCAGGAACTGAGAGAGCCCCAGCCCACCTGCGGTGAATGCGCCGACGGCCGCAGCGGCGCCGACGGCACCGGTGATCCGCCGGCGGCGGCGGATGCGCGAGCCCGCGCTGATCGCGCCGGCGGAGATCCGCGCGTAGTCGGGGTGCTGGTCGGCGACACGCTCGTGCAGTGCCGTACGGAAGCTGGTCTCTGGGTCGTTCATCGGGTGGTCCTCTCCGGGAAGATGTCCGCAACCAGCGGGCGCAGCCGTTCCAGGGCACGTTTCGAGCGGGTGCGGACCGCCGTCTCGGTCAGTCCGAGGTCGGCAGCTGTCTGGGACACGGATCGGTCCTCCCAATAGCGCGCGACGAGCACGGCCCGGTCGGTCGGCGACAGCCGCTGGAGGGCGGCAAGCAGGTCGATCCGGGCGCTGGGGTCGGCATCGCTGCCCGGATCGTCCGGCAGCGTCGAGGTCGGCGTCTCGGCGTTGCGCCGGAGCCGTCGGTGGGAGATGAATCCGTTGAGGAGCACACGTCGTGCGTACGCCGCCGGGTTGTCCGCCCTACTGACCCGCCGCCAGGACGCGAAGGCCCGGGCGTACGTCGTCTGGGTTAGGTCCTCGGCCAGGTGATGGTCACCCGTCAGCAGCAGCGCGGTGCGGTAGAGCGCGCCGCCCGTCGCATGGACGAAGTCGGCGAACTCCTCGGCGGGAGGCCTCACGGTCGATGTGCTCACATCCTTTCGACGCCTCGGGATGAGGTCCACGTGACACCCCCGTGAGGATCGAGATGAGCGAGTTTCGTTTCACCGCATCATCTCAGCGCCTACGCTGGCGAGCATGGCCAAGGCATCGCCGTCGGTGGAGATCGAGGTGGACAACCGCGTCGTCAGGATCTCCAACCCCGACCGCGTCTACTTCCCTGAGACCGGTGCGACCAAGCTCGACGTAGCGCAGTACTACCTCGCCGTCGGGCCTGGGATCGTCAACGCGCTCTGGGAGCGTCCGTGCATGTTGCACCGGTTTCCCAAGGGCCTGGCGGGGCCGAAGGTGCACCAGAAGCGGCTGCCGCAGGGGGCGCCCGACTGGATCGAGACCGTACGCCTCTACTTCCCGCGCTGGGGCCGCACCGCCGACGAGCTCTGCGTGACCGAGCTCGGCGCGGTGATCTGGGCCGTCCAGATGTCGACGGTCGAGTTCCATCCCTGGAACAGCCGACGCGAGGACACCGAGAAGCCCGACGAGTGGCGCATCGACCTCGATCCCGGTCCCGAGTGCCCGTTCTCGACCGTGCAGACGGTGGCGGGCGTCGTACGCGAGCTCCTCGACGAGCTCGGCGCGGTCGGCTACCCGAAGACGAGCGGTGGCTCCGGGATGCACGTGTATGTCCGGATCCCGGCCGAGCACGGATTCCAGGACGTACGCCGCGCCGCGCACGCCTTCGCCCGCGAGGTCGAGCGCCGGGCACCGAAGCTGGTCACCACCGCCTGGTGGCGTAAGGATCGCGACCCGGCGCAGCTGTTCGTGGACTTCAACCAGAACACCCGAGATCACACGATCGCGTGTGCCTACTCGATCCGTGGCGTCGCCGACGGCCGGGTCTCCACCCCGATCACCTGGGAGGAGGCCAAGGACGTCGACCCACGTGAGTTCACGATGCGTACGGTGCCGGCACGGTTCGCGGAGATCGGTGACCTGCACGCCGACATCGACGACCATCCGTTCTCGATCCAGCCGCTGCTCGAGTGGGCCGAGCGCGACGAGCGCGACGGCGCCGAGACGCCACCAGAGCCCGAGCCTGACCCGACCCGGTGATGATCACCAGATCTTGAGACGCTCGCCCAGGGTGCGACCGAGCTCCTTGGAGTAGGTCGCGGTGAGGTGGTGGCCGTCGCGATGGGTGATGGTGTCGCCGACGACGGTCGTGCAGATGCCGACGCTGTCGCAGAACATGTCGTCGAGGTCGACGGTCTCGACGCGAGCTGACTTCGCCGCCTGCATCTGCAGGTCGGCGCCGTCCTGCTGGCTCTCGAGCGGCTTGTAGGTGCAGGGCGAGAGCGTCTTGTTGCTGCTCAGGCACGTGGCCGGGTCGAACTCGAGCGCCGGTACGTCACGCAGCCACACGGTCCGCTTCGCGGCGGGCTTCACCTGGGCCAGGAGCCGCTGGTAGCCGCGGTAGACGGCGCGGCGTACGTCTGCGCGGTCGGTGTGCCGGCCCGACGAGTCGTGGTAGGCGGCGCTGATCGGGCGCGAGGAGATCAGCAGCAGGTCGGGGCGGAGCTTCTTGACCGAGGAGAGCATGAAGTCGTGGAAGTCGTCGCACGACGTCATCGGGTCGGTGCTGTCGATCTTGTCGGGGGTGACCAGCGAGACGGTGCACTGCGGCATGGCCAGCATGTAGGCGCGGTAGCCGGAGCGCTCGGCGATCTCCTCGACCGCGGGCGTCCAGTGGCGGGCGTGGGAGTCGCCGATGACCACGATCGTCTTCTCGGCGTCGGCGTCACCGCGCGGGCACAGCTTGCGTACGTTCGTCGAGTAGTAGTTGCACTCGCCGACCGACTCCACGTCGTCGGAGAGGTTGGTGAGGCCCGGCTTCAGGTTGGTCGGGATCGCCTGGTTCTTGCGCGCCGCGAGCACCGAGGCCTTCAGCAGGGCTGGGAGCGGGTCGGGCTCCTGCGCCTTGGCGGCGGGCGGCGCGGCGCTCGAGGCGGGTCGGTCGGGCTGCTTGGGCGGTTCGGAGGACCCGGAGGAATCGGCCTCGGCCAGCGTGATCGCCGGCTGGTAGCCGTCGCGGGCGGTTCCGGTGGCGTAGGTGTTGGCGCCGAAGCAGGTCACCGCGACCAGGGTGATGCTCAGCGGGTAGAGCGCCACCGGACCCAGCGTGGCGGCTCGACCGAACGCCGGACGGCGCCAGAGCACGCCGCGCCGGAACGGCTCCTCGATGTAGTGGTAGGAGAGGCCGGCCAGACCGAACGCCAGCGCCACGAGGAGCACCTGCTCCCACCAGCGCAGCTCGCGGCCCAGCTGCAGCTCGGCGAGGACCAGCACGGGGAAGTGCCACAGGTAGAGCGAGTAGGACCAGTTTCCGACGACCTGCAGCGGCGGCACCGACAGCAGCCGGCCGACCACCGTCGGGCCGTGCCACAGCGTGCCGGCCACGATGATGAAGACGCTGCCGAGCACCGGCACGAGCGCCGGGGTGCCGGGGAACGGGGTAGCGTCGTTGAACTGCAGGCAGGCGCAGATGATGAAGAACATCCCGAACGCGGAGAGCACCTGCGCCCGCCACCGCGCGGTGGCGTCCTGGGTCCCGTCGTCACGGAACGCGATCGCCGCGATCGCGCCCAGGCCGAGCTCCCAGGCGCGGGTGAAGGGCGAGAAGTACGCCGCCTCCGGGCTGGTCCGGGTCAGCACCGCCGAGGCCAGCAGCGATGCCACGATGACCACGCCGAGAGCGATGACCAGCACGCGCCTGCGCCCGCGCTGGTCGATGGGGCCGTCCGTCGTGGCGTTCCGGCTGCGCCGCTTCATCGCCCACAGGCATCCCAGGATCACCAGGGGCCAGACCAGGTAGAACTGCTCCTCGACCGCGAGGGACCAGAAGTGCTGCAGCGGTGAGGGCGGCAGCGCCGCCGAGAAGTAGTCGGTCTCCAGCGACGCGAACCGGAAGTTGGCGGCGAACGCCGCCGACCACAGCGCGTCGAGGGCGATCTCCCGAGTGCGTACGAAGCCCAGGAAGAGGGCCGCGTAGACGACCGTCGCGAGAAGCACCACGGTCGCGGCCGGCAGGATCCGGCGGGCCCGGCGCGCATAGAAGCCGAGCAGGCTGACCCGGCCCTCGGTGCGTACCTGCCGCATCAGCTGCTGGGTGATCAGGAAGCCCGAGATCGCGAAGAAGACATCGACGCCGACGAAGCCGCCGGTCAGCGACCCGAAGCCGACGTGCAGCGCGACGACCGCGAGCACCGCGATCGCGCGGAGCCCCTGGATGTCGGGACGGTGCCGAGACGAGGTCGCGCTCCCGCTGGTCGAGCCGGTGGACGAGTCCGTCGTGCCCACGAGCAGCCGCACCTCCTCAGCCAAGCGCATTCGTCACATTCGTCGCGACGATAACTCCCGTAACCGGCCGATCCTGGTAGACGCGCCTACGGTCCTAGTCGAGATCGAGGTCGTCTCCCGCGGCGACGGGGCCTGCGATCGCCGGGAGCGGGGGAGGAGTGCCGCCGAAGGCGGGGCACAGCGACTTGTGGGCGCACCATTCGCACAGCCGCCCCGGGCTCGGCTGCCACTCGCCGGTCTCCTGGGCGGTGCGGATGGCCCGCCAGATCGCCTCGGCCTTGCGCTCGGTGGCCAGCAGATCGGCCTCGTCCGGCACATAGCGCAGGATGTCGCCCGAGCCGAGGTAGATCAGCTGCAGCATCGCCGGCACCACGCCCCGGGTGCGCCAGATCACCAGGGCGTAGAACTTGAGCTGGAACAGCGCCTTCGCCTCGTACGCCTCGCTGGGCACGCGGCCCGACTTGTAGTCCACCACTCGGATCCGGCCGTCGGGGGCGACGTCGACGCGGTCGATGAACCCTCGCAGCAGGAGCTTGGAGTCGAGCAGCGCCTCGACGTAGTGCTCGCGCTCGGCGGGCTCCAGGCGTCGCGGGTCCTCCAGGTCGAAGTAGCGCCGCAGCACCTGCCGGCACGACTCCAGCCAGTCCTCCTGCGCCCCCTCGGTCTCCGAGGTGAACAGCGTCGCCAGGGCCGGGTCGAGGCTGCGTACGTCCTCCCACGCCTGCTCCACCATCGACCTCGCCTGCCGGGGCGTGCGCTCGGGAGCGGGCAGGTCGAAGAGGTCCTCGAGCACCTTGTGCACCACGGTCCCGCGTGCGGCTGCCTCCGAGGGCGGCTCGGGCAGCTGGTCGATGGTGCGGAACCGGTAGAGCAGCGGACACGAGGTGAAGTCGCTCGCGCGGCTCGGTGAGAGCGACCCCAGCACGTTGACGCCGTCGACCGGGGTCGACAGCGAATCGGCGGGTGAGGTGCTCATGAGGTCGACACTATTCGCAGGCACCGACAACCGGGTCGACACCACCCGACAACCGCTGCTCAAGTACGCTCGGGATGTGGCAGACCCTGACCCACGCCCCGGCGGCGACAAGCCGGTCGAAGAGGCGGCGCCCACCTCCCGAGTCCCGGGCACGATCAAGGTCGGCTCCGTCGCCGGCAGCGACGTCCTGGTGACACCGTCCTGGTTCCTCATCGCTGCGGTGATCGCCTGGGTGATGGCGCCCCGGATCGATGCCGTGGAGCCGGGTCTGGGCTGGTTGACGTACGTCGCCGGCTTCGCCTTCGCGATCGTCCTCTACGGCGCGGTGCTGCTGCACGAGGCGGCCCACGCGATCGTCGCCAAGCGGCTCGGCTACCCCGTGGGCGTGATCATGCTCCACTTCCTCGGCGGCGCGACCGCCGTGGAGAAGGAGGCGAAGCGGCCCCGCGACGAGTTCTGGATCGCTGTCGTCGGCCCGCTGGCCTCACTGGCCGTCGCGGCTGCTGCCTTCGGTGTCTCCTTCCTCACCTCCGGCGGCCTGGTCGGGCTGTTCATCACCGGCCTGTGGTTCACCAACCTGTTCGTCGGCGTGCTCAATCTCGTCCCCGGCCTGCCCCTCGACGGCGGCAGGTTGCTCAAGGCGGGCGTGTGGGCCGCGACGGGCAACATCAATCGGGGCAGCATCGTCGCCGGCTGGGCCGGCCGCGTCCTCGCGGTACTCGTGCTGCTGTGGCCCTTCATCCAGGGCCAGATCCTCGGCAACGAGCCGCAGCTCAGGAGCTACGTCTTCGCTGTGATCATCGGCGTCTTCCTCTGGAGCGGTGCCTCCGCGGCGATCATGTCGGGGAGGGCGCGCATGCGGCTCCCGCTGCTCGTCGCCCGCGACCTCGCCCGCCGCACCCTGGCCGTGCCCGCCGACCTCCCGCTGGCCGAGGCCGTACGCCGTGCCCAGGAGGCCGAAGCCGGCAGCATCGTCACCGTGAGCAGCGGCGGCGAGCCGATCGGTCTCGTCCACGAGGGCGCGCTGCTGGCGACCCCGGAGGACCGTCGTCCCTGGATGGCCACCTCGACGGTCACCCGACAGCTCGAGGACGGCCTCACCCTCCCGGCCGACATCGACGGGGAGTCCCTGATCCAGGCGATCTCCAAGACCCCGGCACCCGAATACCTCCTGGTCGAGCCCGACGGCTCGATCTACGGCGTACTGGTCACCTCCGACGTGGACGCCGCCTTCCGCGCGGGAGCCTGAGCCGGACCGAGCCGCGGTTTGCCGGGTTGACCGGGAAAACGGGTAGCCTCGGCGGGTGTCAAGCGCTGATATTCCAGACATTCCGGCCGAGGCCCGAGCGGGCGTACACCGCGGGCCGCTCCGCGAGGGCGAGTGGGTGCGGCTGACCGACACCAAGGGTCGCCGCCACAACTTCGAGCTCGTCGCCGGCAAGCGCTTCTTCTCCAACAAGGGCCACATCGACCACGACGAGCTGATCGGCCGCGAGGAGGGCTTCACCGTCACCGCTTCCACCGGAGGTGAGTACCTGGTCTTCCGCCCGCTCCTGTCGGAATTCGTGGTCTCGATGCCGCGCGGTGCCGCCGTGGTCTACCCCAAGGACGCCGCCCAGATCGTCGCCATGGCCGATATCTTCCCGGGTGCCTCCGTCGTGGAGGCCGGGGTCGGCTCCGGTGCCCTGACCTGCTCGCTCCTGCGTGCGGTGGGCCCGTTCGGCAAGGTCACCTCCTTCGAGCGCCGCGAGGAGTTCGCCGAGGTCGCCCGCAAGAACGTCGACCAGTTCTTCGGCACCCCGGCGGGGGAATCCCACCCGAGCTGGTCGCTCAACCTGGGAGACCTCCAGGAGGAGCTGCCGCGCCAGCAGATCCGCTGCGACCGGCTGATCCTCGACATGCTCGCTCCGTGGGAGTGCGTGGACGCGGCGGCCGAGGCGCTCTACCCCGGCGGCATGGTCTGCGCGTACGTCGCGACCACCACCCAGCTGTCCCGCTTCGTCGAGACGGTCCGCGCCCACGGCGGGTTCACCGAGCCGCAGGCCTGGGAGTCGCTCGTTCGTGACTGGCACGTCGAGGGTCTCGCGGTCCGGCCGGGTCACAAGATGATCGGCCACACCGCCTTCCTGGTGACAGCGCGAAGGCTGGCGCCGGGCGAGCGCGCGCCGCGCAAGACACGCCGACCTGCCCCCGGTGCGTACGGATCCGACTACACCGGCCCGCGCCCGGCCGACATGCCGGCTCCCGAGCCCGTCGTGGAGGTCCTGCCCGACGATGGCGCCGAAGTGGACTGAGTCCATTCTGCAGAACGTGTGCCACGGGTTGACACGAACTTGGCCGTTGTCGACGAATAGTGTCCAACACCGGTAAATCCTTCTCCGCTCCTGCCCCTCACCCTTGTAGGGTCGAGGGAGTAGAGGAGGTGTGCTGATGTCGACATCCGATGGATTCCATTCCGAGGGGCGCAGCCCCGAGGAGCTCGAGAGTCATGTCCGTTTCCTCGAAGCTGAGGTGACCGACCTGCGGCACAGACTGACCGAGATGCCCGGATCTTCACGTGGCCTGGAGGCGCGGCTCGCTGACGCGCAGCGCTCCCTGGCCGCGGTGACGTCGCAGAACGAGCGACTCACCGTGACGCTTCGGGATGCCCGAGACCAGATCATCAAGCTCAAGGAGGAGGTCGACCGTCTGGCACAGCCGCCAGCAGGCTTCGGCACCTTCATCGAGCGCAACGAGGACGACTCGATCGATGTCTTCACCGGTGGGCGCAAGCTCCGGGTGACCGCATCGCCCAACGTCGACCTCGACGAGCTGCGCTATGGCCAGGAGGTCATGCTCAACGAGGCGCTGAACGTCGTGGCCGCGATGGAGTTCGAGAAGGTCGGCGAGGTGGTGATGTTCAAGGAGCTGCTCGCCGACGGTGAGCGCGCCCTGGTGATCGCCAACGCCGACGAGGAACGGGTCGTACGTCTCGCTGAGCCGCTCCTGCAGGACGCGATCCGCGCGGGTGACTCGTTGTTGCTCGAACCACGATCGGGCTATGTCTACGAGAAGGTGCCGAAGTCCGAGGTCGAGGAGCTCGTCCTGGAGGAGGTGCCCGACATCTCCTACGAGTCGATCGGTGGCCTCGCCGGCCAGATCGAGCAGATCCAGGACGCGGTCGAGCTGCCGTACCTCTACCCCGACCTCTTCATCGAGCACCAGCTCAAGCCGCCCAAGGGTGTGCTGCTCTACGGTCCTCCGGGCTGTGGCAAGACCCTGATCGCGAAGGCTGTCGCCAACAGCCTCGCGAAGAAGGTCGCCGCGAAGACGGGAGCGGACGGCAAGTCCTACTTCCTCAACATCAAGGGCCCCGAGCTCCTCAACAAGTACGTCGGTGAGACCGAGCGCCACATTCGCCTGGTCTTCCAGCGGGCTCGTGAGAAGGCCGCGGCCGGCACTCCGGTGATCGTCTTCTTCGACGAGATGGACTCGCTGTTCCGCACCCGTGGCACCGGTGTCTCCTCCGACGTGGAGAACACCATCGTCCCGCAGCTCCTCTCCGAGATCGACGGTGTCGAGGCTCTGGAGAACGTGCTGGTGATCGGTGCCTCCAACCGTGAGGACATGATCGACCCGGCGATCCTGCGCCCGGGCCGTCTGGACGTGAAGATCAAGATCGAGCGTCCCGATGCCGAGGGTGCTCGTGACATCTTCTCGAAGTACCTGGTCCCCGACCTGCCGCTGCACCCGACCGACGTGGGCGAGTTCAACGGCGACAAGCAGGCCACCGTCGACGAGCTGATCCGCACGGTCGTCGAGCGGATGTACACGGAGTCCGAGGAGAACCGCTTCCTGGAGGTCACCTACGCCAACGGTGACAAGGAGATCCTCTACTTCAAGGACTTCAACTCCGGTGCGATGATCCAGAACATCGTCGACCGGGCCAAGAAGATGGCCATCAAGTCGTTCTTGGACTCCGGCGAGGACTCCGGCCAGAAGGGCCTGCGGGTGCAGCACCTGCTCCAGGCCTGCGTGGACGAGTTCAAGGAGAACGAGGACCTCCCCAACACCACCAACCCCGACGACTGGGCCCGCATCTCCGGCAAGAAGGGCGAGCGGATCGTCTTCATCCGCACGCTCATCACCGGCAAGCAGGGCACCGAGCCCGGCCGTTCGATCGAGCAGGTCTCCAACACGGGGCAGTATCTGTAACCTGTGTCGACCGCGTGATCGGCCCGCCACCTGCGGAAATGGGTGGCGGGCCGATTGTCGTCTGCTGGTGATTTCGGTTGGCTCGACACGTTCTCATCGTGCATGCCGCAATTCCCAAACCCGAGGCCCTTGATCTCCCCGTGTCAACACCGCGTCAACAAAACCGGCGTACGACCGGGACCGCCACAACCTCGCAACCCTTGCGCATCTCCTGAACGACCCCGTCGACGCCCAGCTCGGGGATCGTCTCAAGGATGCTTTCAGCCATCCCAGCTGCGACCTCGATGGCCCAACCGATCGGCCCTGGTCCGACACGGTCGACGAGGTCCGCGACGTACGCCGGTGGTAGCACCGACTGGCTCATCGCATCGGGACCGGTGGGCTGAACGGTGCGAATCCAGGAGATGCTTTGCACATCCGCTGGCGATTGGCTGTCTGAGAAGGGCACGAACACGTCTCCTGATGCAACGTCCTGCAAATGAGATCTCCTCGCTGACGCCATCGTCAGCCGCGAAGGACTGCCAGTCAACCGCGCGCGCCGCACCCCGGGCGACGAGCCCTGGCCTGCGAGCTCGGAGAGACGGGCGGCGAGATCTTGAGTCCTGTCGCTCGCAGCGTGTTGGTAGGGCATCGCGGCACCGGGAGTCGAGTGGCCGGCGAGCGCCATGAGCTCCGCGATGGTCGCGTCGGCAACGGCGGCCTGTCGGGCGCGGTACCAGCCGTGGCCCGTGCGCTTGATCTCGCCTCTTCGGGCCACGACGGTGGTAGACCGTGGCGGCGCCGTAGATGGCTCTCGGAGTCAGGTGTGCTCCGGCGCTGTCTGGGAAGAGGAGCGCGTTCGTGCTCTTGGCTGCATAGTCGCGTAGATGGGCAGGGACGTCGGGAAGTACATCGGGAGGGATCGGTACGTCGCGTACACCTGCATCTGTCTTGGGTGGCCCGACGACGCAGCCGCGACGGCAACCGCAAACCATTCGGAGTCGTGGACGAACCTCAGGATCTCCGACCTCGTGGTCTCATGCTCGTTGGCGATGCCCCCACGATGCGCAATGCCATCTGGGCCTACCTTTAGCCGATTTCCTCAGGTGTCCAACGCCATCCATCTCGATACCAGCGGGCAAGCTCGATTCCGAGCATCTAGGCGGTGTTGTCTTGGGAGTCCCCGAAAAGCGTGATGGTGTTGATTATGTGGGACTCCATCGCGACTCGGGCAATGTCGGCGCTACGTGATCGGATCGCCGTTCGGATGACGTCGTGGTCGTGGTTGCGGTCGTGGAGGGAGTCCGACAGCGGTCGGGGACCAGCAACGGTGTTGATGAAGAAGTCTGACAGATCCCACATGCGTTCGCTGAGATCAGCCATGACTCGCGAGTGCGACATCCGATGAATGACGAGGTGGAACTCACGGTTCCGGAATCGATAACCGTGTGAACGGGCTTGAGGATCAGCGAGGTTCTCGAGTTCCTGTACCTGCCGCCAAGCCTCATCCATCTCGGCCAGTTGGGAATCGGACCGTCGTAGGGCAGCGGCGGCCGCGATCTCGCCTTCGAACCGGCCGAACAGGTTGAAGAAGTCTCTGATCTCCTGCATCGAATAGTGCGCGACCCGGCAGCCACTCTGAGGAATGATTTCGACGATCCCGGTCGCCTCGAGGCGCCGCATCGCATCCATCACCGGCTGCTTGCTCACACCGAACTCGGCCTTGACCTCTTCGATTGAGATCCGAGAGCCGACGGCGTATCGGCCGGCGAGGAGCCGCTCTCGAAGTTCATCGAGAACTACCTTGCCCAGCCGCTGTCCGGAACGAGCGTTGGCGGCGGGTTCAGGCACGTTGGGCTCCTCGAGAGGGGTGTTGGGACTGGGAGTCTAAGCGGACGGGCCTGTCCTTCGGGCATGCGCTCGCGGGCCAAAGCGGCGCATGTCATACGGAGGGGTTCGGAGTCGGACCGGTCGAGGCGGCGTAGCGGGCGACCTGTTCATGCGGATCGGGGTCGCCGAGACGGCCCGGCAAGAGAAGGACCGAGACAACAGAGATGACAGCAACGATCAGCAGGTAGATGACAACAGGGCCGCTTGTTGCGTTGGCCGCGTAGAGCGCGGTTGCGATCGTCGGGGCGAAGGCGGCGCCGCAGATCTGGGAGATGGTGTAGCCGACCGACGCGCCGCTGTAGCGGACCTCGGGGGCGAACAACATGCTGAACAGCGAGCCGGTGACACCACCGGCGGGAGCCATTGCGATGCCGAAGACCATCACCATTGCGACACCGAAGGCGACCGGGGATCCGGTGTTGATGAGCGCGAAGGCCGGCGCGATCGAAACCAGCATGAGGAGCGCGCCGAGCAGGTAGATGGTCTTGCGGCCCCAGCGGTCCGCGAGAGCGCCGAACGAGGGGTAAAGAACGACGGCGACAACGGCGGCGATGAATACTCCCATGAGCACTGCGGGGCGAGCCAACCCGACTTCTTTGGTGGCGTAGGAGACCAGGTAGGACATGCAGATGTAGGCGAACACTCCCTGGGAGAGGTAGGTGCCCGCGACGAGCAGAATCTCGCGAGGGTGTCTGCGCCAGGCTTCGGCAACGGGCAGTTTGATGCTTTCGCCGCGCTCGCGGACAGCCTCGAACACAGGACTTTCGGCGACGGTGAGGCGGATGACGAGGCCGACAACGACCAGGAGGGCGCTGAACAGGAACGGCAGGCGCCACCCCCAGCTCTCGAACTGGGCTGGGCTGAGCTTGGTGGCGAGGAAGAATGCGATGGTGGCCAAGCCGACACCAGCGGGTGCGCCCATCTGCGGGAAGGCGCCGTAGAAGCCGCGCTTGCCTCGAGGGGCGTGCTCGACAGCCATCAGGGTGGCGCCGCCCCACTCACCGCCCACAGCGAAGCCCTGGACCAAGCGCAACAGGGTCAGCAGGACCGGAGCTGCCAAGCCGATCTGGGCATGGGTCGGCATCAGACCCATGAGCGTGGTCGCCAGGCCCATGGTGACCAGAGAGATCACCAGCATCTTCTTGCGGCCTACGCGGTCGCCGAAGTGGCCGAACACGATGCCGCCAACGGGGCGTGCGAGGAACCCGACGCCGAGGGTCGCGAAGGACAGGAGGGCGCCGACCAGGGGGCTGGAACTGGGAAAGAACAGGGCTGGGAAGACCAGCGCGGCGGCGGTGCCGTAGATGAAGAAGTCGTAGTACTCCACGGTGGTACCGATGAAGCTGGCAGAAGCGACTTTGAGTGGGGAAGTGGCGGCAGTTGTGGTCTGACTGGAGGTTGTCATCAGGAGTTCTCCGATGTGTGGCGGCTCGGGCTGTCAGGCGGGCTGTCAGGCGGGCTGTCAGTCGAGGGTGGCGGTGGTGAGGGCGAATCCTGCGATGAGTTCTCGGATGGGTCGGTAGTAGCTGAACTGGACCGAGTACGCTCCCGCAGCGCCGAGGGCGGCGTAGCCGGCGATCCAGGTGCGGACCTCGTGAGAGGAGTTGCCGGCGATCCGAGTCATCTCCTCAGGGGTCCAGGCGTCGATCGGTGTGAGGTCACCGGAGGCAAGGATGCGCAGGAGCTCTTGGTCCCACTCGGGGGCGAGGTCTTGGATGGTGGAGGTTCCGGCCGCGAAGTCGCGGGCGGCGTCGATGACGCGCTGCTGGCGCAATGCGCGGGCCTCGGGGGAGAGAGGCGCCGTTTGGCCGATAAGCATGCGGCGCTGATCGGTGGTGGCGGTCGTCAGCCGTGGGACAGGCGGGTCATGGGACAAACCACCAGAGGAGATGAGCAATATCTTCTGGTCGAGGGTGGCCAGGTGGCGCCCGATGGCTTCCCCCAGCAGTCGGATCCGGCGGAGCGGGGTGAAGGGGGGTGCGACGGAGTTGATGAAGATCGGGATGAAGGGTTTGGCGGTGATGTCGCCGTAGAGGATCTCCATCGGCTGGACGGCTCCGTGGTCGACCTCCATGTCGAGGGACACGGCCAGATCGATGCCGTCGGCGATGACCGCCTCGGCCAGGTCGCGGGCGAGACCTTCTGGGACGTTGAGCGGGCCGGCTTGGGAGCCATAGTCGCCGATGCTGGTCGCGGCGTAGCCGATACAGAAGGCCGGCATGAGGCGGTAGAAGAACCCGTTGTAGTGGTCGGGCCCGAGGTTGACCACGACGTCCGGGTCGAAGTCATGGACGAACTGCTTGGCCTCGGCGAATGCGTTCTCGAGTTCGCCGGATACATCTTTGGGGAGATCGGCGTACTCAAGGAGTGGGCTGTGGCTGGTGGCCAGAAGTGCCAGCGTCACGACGTTGCCTCCCGGTGTCGTCCGAGGAGGAAGTCGAGGTGGATCCGGTTGAAGGTGTCAGCGTCCTCGTACTGGGGCCAGTGGCCGCAGTTCTCCATGACCTCCAGTCGAGCATCGGGAATGAGCGAGGCGATCCGACGACCCTCGTCAACGGGGCCGGAGGGATCCTTGGTGGTCCAGATGACCAGGGCCGGCGCCTGGATCGCACGCAGGTCTTCGTCGGTGATCATGTTTCGTTTGCGGGTTTCGAGGTCTTGTAGCGCCATGTTCATCTCGCATGCTTTGAGCCAGTCGGGCTGCTGGAAGATGGCCTGACGGGTGCGGATGAGGTCGTCGGTGACCATGGTCGGGTCGGCCATCAGCCATTCCAGGCGGGCCTTGACCCGTTCCCAGGACGGGTCCTTGGCGGCCTCCATCGATAGGGTGTAGAGCCGCTCCATCACCTTGGGGTTGGCCATGGTGCCGCCCATGGTGTTGAGCACGATCTTCTCGACTCGCTCGGGGTGGAGTTGGGCGAACCGGGCGGTGACCCAGCCGCCGAGAGACTCTCCACTGAAGTAGGCCTTGTCGACGCCGAGCGTGTCGAGGACGTGGTTGATCTGGTCGATGTAGTGCGGGATCTCGAGCGGGTGGTCGGGCTTGGTGGAGTACCCGTGGCCGATGAAGTCGATGGCGTACACGTTGAAGTGCTCGGCGTGGGCGGCGAGGTTGCGGACGTAGGCCTCGGCGTGCCCGGTGATGCCGTGCAGCAGCAGGAGCAACGGCTTCGAGTCGTCACCGGCGTGCAGGTAGCGAGTGCGGTAGGGCCCGGCCTGCAGGTAGCCCTGGGCGAACTCGACCTGGGCCAGGTCACTCCACACACTGGTGTACGGACGGTCGGCCTCGGTCGTGGCGGTGGTCGCGGCGAGGGTCGTGGGGAGGGTCACGGAACGCTCCTGGTGAGGGTGGTCTTGTCGCGCAACGTGTCAGGCGTTGGCGGTGTCGGGGGTGTGCATGGGGACGGTGATGTCGACCGAGCGGGTGCTGTACTCGTGCCGGCCTGCTGCCGAGTCGGACTCGGCGAGGCGATTGGGTCGGTCGAGTACTCGGCACAGCGCGGTCTCGAGGAATCGCAGAGCTTCGTCGGTGTCCCACACCTCGGCGTTATGCCGCCAGGCGATGTAGCCGTCGGGGCGGACCAGCAGCGCACCAGCCTCGGGGATCTCGCGGATGCGTTCCCAGTAGCCGTACGGGTCGATCGTTCCGGGCTCGCCGATAACGACCGTACGGAGGAAAGGCAGGTCGAGCTTGTCGGCCGCGTGCTTCCATGCAGCACCGCCGATCCCGGTCAGCAGGGTCATCTGGCCCTTGCCGGTGACGTCAAGAGTGGAGACCCGCTGTCCGTCGGGGTCGACGAGCCAGGCGTGGGGAAGCTTCGCGCCCGGGCGGGTGGAGGCCTGAAGATAGAGCTCGCGGTTCCGCGGCCACTCTTCTTCTCCCGCGCTCTCATCGGGTAGCACGGCAGACGAGGCGTAGCGCTGGTTGAGCTCGACGCCATGGGCGTTGAACTCGGTGTTCTTCAGTTCCAGTGCCTCATAGAGCCGCTCGCGCAGTGCAACGCCTTCGGGCGTGGGGGCTTTGAGGTTGGCCAGGCCGGCTGTCACCGGGTCTTCGGAGTCGCGGTCGAACCACTCGCGCATGCCGGCGTAGTCCTTGCGGGACTGGTTGGCGCGCGCGACAACCTGTTTCCCGACCGGGACCCGCTCGTCGGAGTAGGACTCCAGCAGGCTCGGGCCCGCATACCCTTTGACCGCGAACGCAACCTTCCATGCGAGGTTGAAGGCGTCCTGCATTGACGTGTTCGAGCCCAGGCCGCTGCTGGGTGGGTGGCGGTGGACAGCGTCGCCCCCGCAGAGCACGCGGCCTTGTGAATACCGGGTGGCGTACTGCTGATTGACGTACCACAGGGACTTGCTGATGATCTCCGGCTCGATGCTCGGATCCCCAACCAGCGTGCGGATCTGAGTGATGACCTTGTCGTCAGACAAGTCCGGCTCGCCTGCGGCCATGTCGAATCCCCAGCCTGCGATCCATTCCTCCCACGGGCGGATCGCGCGCAGCAAGCCCATGCCGATCTCGCCGAAGCCGGCCTTGGAGTTGAAGATCCAGTACAGGATGCTCGGCCGGTGCTGGACGAAGCGGGTCAGGTCGGCGCGGAAGCGAATGTAGGCAGTGCCGGCGCGGGCGAGCTCACCCTCCAGCGGGAGCCCCAGCTGCTCGACGATGCGAGACCGAGCGCCGTCGAAACCGAGGAGATAGCGGGCCCTCTGGCTGAAGACCTCACCGGTGCGGCCGTCGCGAAGCCGGACAGTGACGCCGTCCTCGTCCTGGACGTGGTCGAGGTACTCGGTGTTGAAGCTGATCACGGCACCGCGCGAGGCAGCGGCGTTGATGAGGATGGGCTCCATTCGCGGCTGCGGGAGGTCGAGCATGGTGCAGGGACTGCCCTTGAGATAGTCCCCGAAGCGTTGGTCGCCGGTGCCCCAGGTCTGCAGGCGGACGATCTCCTCGCCGGCCAGGCTCGTGGTGAACAGCGTGTCGCCCATCTGGTCCCACGGGGTGGCCTGGGATCGGGCCTCGTCCTCGAGACCGAGGTCACGCAAGACCTCAACCGCACGTTGGTTCGTGATGTGCGCACGCGGGCCATTGGCGACCCACGGGAACACCGTGATCGCGTGCACCCGGATCCCGTAGCTCGCAAGCGCGGTGGCAGCGACGCCGCCGGCCGGCCCGAGGCCCACCACGATCACGTCGGTGTCGAACCCGTTCGGGTCGCGGTGGAACGGCTCGAACATCGGAGTTGGGAGCAAATCGTTCATGGAGGACCTCGCTGCGCGTGGGCGGTTGAGGGCGGGTGACTGACGTCACTACAACTAGCATGCTAGTTGTGTCAGCGTCAATCGCTGGTGAGCATCAGTTCGCCCCATCGTCTCGGCGGCCGAACGGCGCAACTCTAGAAGATCGCAGGCCGGGGTCTTGTGGCCACCATCACTCTCCGACTATCGTCATCGGCTAACTAGCAGGTCAGTTGACCTCACTCTGCCTAGTCAAAGGAGTCCATCCATGGAGCTGAACAAGTCCACTACGGCGTTTCTTGCCTGCCATTTCGAGAACGACGTCGTAGGGGCCGAAGGTGCGTTCGCGCCCTTCTTTCGCGCCGAGATCGAGCGCCGCGGGGTCCTCGATGTCGCCAAGCGTCTCGTTGATGGTGCCCGGTCAGCCGGGGTCCGAGTCGTCTATACGCGGGTCGCGTTCCAGGAGGGGCACAGTGACCTGGTTACCAACATTCCGCTGCTTGGCGTTGTGGCGCAGCAGGGCAGCCTGCTCGACCGTACGCCCGCCGCGGAGATCGTGGACGAGCTCAAACCGGAGGCCGACGACTGGGTCGTCACCAACCCGAAGGTGAGCGCTTTTGCTTCCGGCGACCTGGATCAACGGCTGCGCGGCTCTGGCATCGACACGGTCGTCCTGTTTGGTGTGGCCACCAACATCTCGGTCGAGAGCACCGGTCGATCGGCAGGAGACCTCGGCTACCGAGTGATCGTTGTGGAGGACGCCTGCTCGGCGGCAGCCCCCGAGGTCCACGACGCCACCATCGCTTCCTTTGGCCTCCTCGGAGAGGTCGCTTCGGCTGACGAGATCCTCGCCGCTCTCTGACCCGGTCCTAGTGGCAGCGCACCAGCCATGCCCGCGACGCCCATGACGTGCGCGCGATGTGCCTCGTCCGGGTGATCGCCCGGACGAGGCCACTCCTTGGTGGCTGGGGTCGCAAGGGCTTGAGTCGTGGTGCGTTGTTCGCTTTGGTGGCGACGCGGTCGTGCGCCCGAGTGAACCCGCCAGAATCAGTCGACACGACGATAGGAAGGTACGAAGGTCCGATGTGTGGCGACGAAGCGGGTGGCTTGGCCGGTGATGTCGCGCAGTGCAGCCTCTGCTGAGCGAAGGTCGCCTGCCGTCGGAACTGACACCGAAAGCGCGGCCAGCGGCCGCCCGGTCCGGGTCAGGATGGGCATGGCAACGCAGAACAGTCCGGTCCTGATCTCCTCGATGTCGTACGCCACGCCTTGCCGTCGCACCTGGGCGAGCTGTTCGTGCAGGGCGATCGGGTCGGTGATCGTTGAGGAGGTGAGGGCTGGCAGGCCTCCGTCCAGGGTCGCTTGAAGCGCTGCGGGATCGTGGGCCAGCAACGCCTTGCCGACCGCGGTGCCGTGCGCCGGTGCCTTTCCGCCGATTCGAGAGGGTGCCGCTACCTGGCGAAGGCCGTAGAGCTTGGCGAGGTAGACCACGTCGGCACCGTGTATTCCCGCAAGGTGCACGGTCCGGTGGGTCCGTTCGTAGAGTTCGGTCACGAACGGGATCAGGAGGTCTCGGATCTGGTCGTGCTCGGGGGAGTAGACATGCCTACCGAGATCGTGGAGGCGTTGACCCAAGCGGTACTGCCGGCCGACGCGTTCGACGACGCCGTTGCGTTCGAGCATGCCCAACACGCGAAACGCGGTGCTCTTGCTGAGTCCGGAACGGCGAGCGAGCTCGCTGACGCCGACCCCGGAGCTTGCCTGCCCGCCGAAAACGGTCAGCAGGCACACGGCCTTGTCTACAGTGGCACGTAGATCGCGTGCCTCGTCAGCGGACTTCTTCTCGATTGTTGCTGTAGTCACCGTGTCACCTTCAAAGGACGATCGTCACCTTTCCTAGAAGTATGGCTCTTTTGGTGTCGTCATTCAACATTGACGTTGTGTCAATTTTAAGTGACAATGACGGTGTGGATGACGACAATGCACTGGTAGCCAGCAATGTCCGGCGTCTTCGGATGGAGAGGGGGATGTCTCTAGGTGACCTGGCGCGTCGCTCGGGGCTCTCCAAACAGACGCTGTCCAAGATCGAACAAGGCGTGGGCAACCCGACCGTGGACACCTTGGGCGCACTTGCGGCAGCGCTTGGTCAGTCCACCCGCCGACTGTTGACGCAGTGGGGCACTCCGGTGTTCGTCCAACGCAATGCCGACGCGGCATGGAACGAGGAGGAGTCGTGGTCGGAACGGGTGCTCGATGAGATCTACGGGAGCGGTTACGTGCGCACGCTGCTTCTCCGGATGGAGAGGAACGGCAAGGCACCGACCATCGAGCCCCATCAGCCGGGAACGCTTCACCACGTCTATGTGATGACGGGGAAGTTGCGTACTGGGCCGTTGAGCGACCAGGTGGAACTGTCTGCTGGGGATTTCGTCCGGTTCCCGGGCGACGTGCAGCACCGGCACACCTGCCTGTCCGAGAGGGTCGTGGCCCATGTGGTCACGACCCTCCCGCAGACGCGTCAGTTCGAGTCGCGCCGTTGACTCAGAGGGGAGTGGCGGTGGCGACGGCGAAGCCGGCGATCCACTCGGGAACGGCCTCGTAGAAGCGGGAGTCCATCCGGTACGCGCCGGTCGCGGCCAGGGAGGAGAACGCGGCGATCCACGTGCGTACCTCGTGGGCCGAGCCGCCGCCCTCGCGGCCCATCTCCTCGACCGTCCAGGAGTCGAGGTCGGTGAGCGTTCCACCCTCGAGGATGTCGAGAAGTCGGTTGTCCCAGGTCGGGTTGATGGGGATCATCGAGGCCGATCCGGCGGCGTAGTCACGGCCGGCCTGGATGACTCGCTCCTCGCCGCGGGCGCGCTGCTCGGGAGTGGGCGGATTCCCCTCGATGAGGGCGTCGGCCACCCGGGGAGGGGCGCCTTCGAGTACCGGGACCGGCGGGTCGTGGGAAAGGCCGCCGGAGCCGAGGAAGAGGACGCGTTTGTCGAGGGCGGCGGCTGCCTCGCCGATCGCGGAGCCGAGCGCGCGGATCCGCGAGATCGGGCCGAGGGGAGTGGCGACGCCATTGACGAAGACGGGGACGACCGGCACCTGGTCGATGCCGCCGAAGAGCACTTCCAGGGGTTGGACGAACCCGTGGTCGACTGTCATCCGGGCCGAGACGGTGAGGTCGACGCCTCGGTCGAGGACACCCTGGGCGATCGCCTTGGCAGCATCGGTGTCGACCGACAGTGGGCCGGCCTGGGAGCCGAAGTCGCCGACGGCGTGTGCCTCGGTGGCCAGGCAGAACGGGGGCATCTCCTTGTAGAAGAAGCCGTTGTAGTGGTCGGGTGCGTAGAGGACGACGAGCTCAGGATCGAACTTCTCCGCGAACCTCCGTGCCTCGTCCACCGCCGCGTCGACTCGGGCCACGACCTCCGGGGCGGGGTCGTTCTTGCCGATCAGGGGCGAGTGCGAGAGGCCGATCGTAGTGGCGCTCATGCGGTTTCTCCTTCGGGATTCGGGTGGATGACGACCTTCCCGGTGATGTCGCCGTCGATCATGAGCTGGAAGCCCTTGTGGATCTCTGAGAGCGGCAGGGTGTGGTCGATGACGGGGCGCACGCCAGTGGCGATGACCATTCGCAGCATCCGCTGCATCTCGATCAGGGTGCAGCCAGTGGAGCCGAGGATGCGCTGTTGCTGATAGAAGACGCGGCCGAGGTCGGCGGGTGGGTTCACGCCCGAGGTGGCGCCGGCGATCACAACGGTCCCACCCGGACGCAGACACTTGAGCGAGTGCGACCAGGTCGCCTCGCCGACGGTCTCGACGACGACGTCGACCTTCTCGGGGAGCCGGCCGCCAGAGGCGATGCCACGCGCCCCCCAGGTCTCGGCGACGGCCAGCTTCTCGGGTGAACGCGAGGTGGCGTAGACGGTTGCCCCGGCGGCCAGGGCGAGCTTGATCGCGGCGGAAGCGACGCCCCCGCCAGCCCCCTGGACGAGCACGCGGTCGCCGGCTCTCACGTTGGCCTGGGTGAAGAGCATCCGGTACGCCGTGCCCCAGGCCACGGGGAGACACGCCGCTTCGTCGAAGCTGAGCTCGTTCGGCAGGGGTACCAGGTTCCGCTCAGGGACGACCAGGTACTCGGCGAATGCGCCGTCGTGGCGTTCGGAGAGAAGCGCCCGCTGGGGGTCGAGGGTCTCGTCCCCGAAGCCTCGGTCAGGGGAGGCGATCACCGGGTATACGACGACACGGCTTCCGTCCGGGCCGTAGCCCGCGGCGTCGCAGCCGAGGGTACGGGGCAACTGGTCGGCCGGGTGCCCGACCCCGCGAAGCGTCCACAGATCGTGCATGTTGAGTGAGGAGGACACCACCCGCACCAGCGCCCAGCCGGGCGGGGGATCGGGAACAGGCGCGTCGGTGACCTGGAGGCCGGAGAGTGGGTCGGTGGCGCTCTGTGAGACGGCGCGGGCTACGAGCATGCCGATGACGATTCCCGGCCCCGGACCGTCGGACCAGACGGCGTACCGGGAGACGGAACGCGGCGTTGTGGCCACAGCTGCGAGAGCCGAGTCTCGACTCCATGACCACGACCAGCCAACTCCCTACGGGGGAGAACTGCACGCCGAGAAGCCCGGCGACAGGTGCTCCCAGCGGCCGGCTCCAGCGGCCCGCAGACCTGGCGCCGACCGTGGACGTCTCAGGTCTGGTGGATGCCGAGGGCGGCTACATCGACCGGGCGATCTTCACCGACCAGCAGCTTTATCAGCAGGAGCTGCGTCGAGTCTTCGCGCCCAGCTGGCTCTTCCTCGCCCACACCGATCAGTTCCACAAGCCGGGCGACTTCTTCACGACCTACATGGGGGAGGACCCCGTGATCGTGACGATGGACAAGAAGCGCAACCTCCGGGCCTACCTCAACTCGTGCCGGCACCGCGGTGCCAGGGTCTGCCGGGCCGACTTCGGGCAGACCCGCAACTTCACCTGCACCTATCACGGATGGTCCTACGACCTGGAGGGTTCGCTGGTCAGCGTCCCGAACCAGGCCGGCTACCCGGAGTCGTTCTCGGTCGGCGAGTGGGGTCTGGTCGAGGTGCCGCACATCGCGACGTACAAGGGCCTGATCTTCGGCACCTGGAACCCGGAGCCGCTTCCGCTGGTCGAGGCTCTGGGCGACATGGCGTGGTACATGGACGCGATGCTCGACCACGACGATGAGGGCACCGAGGTGGTCGGCGGTGTCCACAAGTGGGTGCTCGAGGGCAACTGGAAGCTGTCGGCCGAGCAGTTCGCCACCGACTGGTACCACGTCAACATGTCCCACGCCTCTGCCCTGATGGTGATGACGCCGGAGGGCAAACGGCCCAAGGACGAGATCGTGCACCGCTCCGGCCGCCAGTACGTCGCCCCGAACGGTCACGGCGCCGGGTTTCCCGTGCACCCGAAGAACCGCTTCGACGCGAATACGGTCCACGACCACGTCGACTACGACGCGCTCCGTGCCCGGCTCGGCGACGCTCGTGTCGAGGGCCCGCTCACCAACGGCCATGCGACGGTCTTCCCGAACTTCTCCTATCTGCCCGTCAATGGCTCGATCCGGATCTGGCACCCCAAGGGGCCGGACAAGATGGAGGTCTGGGCCTGGACGATCGTCGACCGGTCCTGGCCCGAGGAGGTCAAGGAGGCCCAGCGCCTGTACAACCTGCGGACGTTCGGGCCGAGCGGCATCTTCGAGCAGGACGACGGCGAGAACTGGAGCGAGGTGCAGGGCATCTCGCACGGCTTCATCACCAACGGAGTGCCGCTCAACTACCAGATGGGGCTCGGCTCCGAGCGGGAGGACGGGAGCCACCCGGGCCGCACGTCCGAGCTGTACTCCGATGCCGCCGGCCGAGCCTTCTACCAGCACTGGCAGCAGCTGATGAACACGCCCGCATGGCACGAGAACGCTGTTGACGATCTGAACGAGGAGACCTCATGAGCACCGGAATCCGGGTCGCGTCCGTCGACGACATCCCCGAGGGTGAGGGGATCGCGATCTCACGTGAGGTGAGCGGAACCGAGGACGACATCGCGATCCTGCGCGACGACGACGGCAGCGTCTGGGCGCTCAACGACACCTGTACGCATGAGACCGCCTCGCTCGCCGACGGCTGGGTCGAGGACGGACATGTCGAATGCCCCCTGCACTCCTCCAAGTTCTGCCTCAAGAACGGCGCCGTCGACGGCCTCCCGGCAACCCAGGACACCGTCGCCCATCGCGTCGAGGTACGCGACGGCGAGGTCTACCTCTTCCCGAACGAAGCACCCTGATGGCCGGCTCCGACACGCAGAACCCTGTCGTCATCGTCGGCGGCGGGATCGGCGGTGTGTCACTCGCCGGGGCCCTCCGTGCCCGGGGACACCTGGGCGGCATCGTCCTGATCGACGAGGCCGAGTTCCCCTACGACCGGCCGCCTCTGTCCAAGGCATTCCTGGCGGGCGAGCGTACCCTCAAGGAGATCGCACTGCAGTCCGCTGAATGGTACGCCGAGCAGGACATCTCTCTGCTCGCTCCCGCTCGGGTGGCTGCGATCACGCCGGGCGACGACTCGGTGCGGGTCGACCTCGCTGAAGGTGACCCGCTGGAGGCTTCCCACGTGGTGCTCGCTACGGGCGGACAGGCTGTCCTTCCTCCGATCCCGGGCCTCGCTGAAACCACGGAGACCGGCCGGGTGCACACGCTCCGTGAGCATCGGGACGCTGAGCGGCTGCGTACGGCCTTGACGCCGGGGGCCCGGCTTCTGGTCATCGGGGCCGGACTGATCGGCGCGGAAGTGGCCTCGACCGCGGTGGGGCTCGGCTGCAGTGTCGTGCTCGCCGACCCGGCTGATCCGCCGCTGGCCGCCGCAGGCCTGGACGTCGCGCGGTGGCTGCATGGCCTGCACCGGGTGCATGGTGCCGAAACCGTCGGGACGACGGTCGAGTCATTGTGTCCGACCGAGGCGGGTATCCAGGCGCAGCTGGGCGACGAGGAAGCTCCGCGTGTTTTCGACGCCGTTCTCGTCGGCGTCGGCATCGCTCCGCGTACACAGCTCGCTGAGGCTGCCGACCTCGAGGTCGACCGCGGTGTGCTCGTCGACGAGTTCCATCGCACGAGCCACCCACGAGTTCTCGCCATCGGCGACGTTGCCCGGACCCGCGGCCCGGACGGGCACCGCAGCGAGCACTGGGACGCCGCCAAGCGCGATGGTGAGCGGGCCGCCGCCACGATCCTCGAGGCACCGGCGCCAACGGCGGTGGCTCCGTGGTGGTGGAGTGACCGCCACGGCCTCCATGTCGAAGGAATTGGTGAGATGGTTCCCGACGCACGCCAGGTCGTCCGTGGCCAGGTCGGACAGCCACCGTTCACCACCTTCGCCGTCGACGGTGCACGGGTCCTCGGTGCCGTTGCCGTCGACGACCCACAGGCGATCCGTGCCGCCCGGCGCCTGATCGAGCGAGGCATCGAGGTCGATCCTGACCGCCTCGCCGACCCGGCTACCGACCTTCGCAAGCTCTTGAGGGGGACTCCGTGACCATCGCTGACGCAACCGCCCGGGCGGGTGCCCGGGCCGACCGCGATATCCACTTCGAGGTCGAGCAGCTCTACTACGACGAGGCCGATCTCCTGGACCAGGGTCGCTACGTCGACTGGCTGGAGATGCTCGCCGACGACCTCGACTACTGGATGCCGACACGAACGAACCGGCTACGGCGCCAGCAGGCGCTCTCGATCGCCGCGCGCGGCGAGGCCGCCTTCTACGACGAGACCAAGGAGTCGCTGGCCTGGCGTATCCGTCGCTTCGATTCCGGGATGGCCTGGGCCGAGGACCCGCCCACGCGCACGCGCCACCTCGTCACCAACGTACGAGTGCGGCACGTCGAGCCCGAGCAGCATCCTGGCTTCGGCATCGACGACCTGGTCGCGACCAGCAACTTCCTGCTCTACCGCAACCGGCTGGAGCGAGAGCAGGGCGTCTACGCCGGAGGCCGCACCGACGTGCTCCGGCGGGCCGAGGACGGCCGCCTGCTCATCGCGCGCCGGGAGATCCTCCTTGACCAGAACGTGCTGCTCGCCAAGAACATCTCCACCTTCTTCTGACCTGACCGACAGATCACATCGGAGTGAGAACACGATGACCATCACCGAGCTCGATTTCGTCGAGCACACCGTCGCGACAGCGTACGGCGACCTCCATATCTCCGAGGCGGGCAGCGGCCCGGCTCTGGTGATGCTGCACGGCGGCGGCCCCGGCGCAAGCGGTGTCTCCAACTACCACCAGAACATTCCAGCCCTCGCTGAACGGTTCCGGGTCCTGTTGCCCGACCAGCCCGGGTTCGGCAGGTCCTACCGCCCCAGCGAGGCCGAGCTGGAGAAGGACTCGATCACCCAGATCACCGTCGACGCGCTGGTCGATGCGCTCGATGATCTCGGGATCGACAAGGTCCACGTCGTCGGGAACAGCCTGGGTGGGGCGGCGGCGATCGCGCTGGCCCAACAGCACCCCGACCGAGTCGACCGGCTGGTGCTGATGGCACCCGGGGGCGGCTGGCTCCCGTTCGGGCCGACCCCCACCGAGGGCCAGAAGGAGATGTTCCGCTACTTCAACGGCGAAGGTCCGACGCTGAAGAAGATGAAGACCTTCATCGGCGTGATGACCGCCCAGCCGAAGAAGTGGGCCGAGACCGCGCAGGCCCGCTACGAGGCATCCCTCGATGAGAGCCACATCGAGTTCTACCACCGGCTCAACGACTCCTTCGCCAAGCGGCGCGGGATGGATCCGCTGTGGCGAGACCTCCACAAGATCAAGGCCCCGACCCTGCTCCTGTGGGGACGCGACGACCGCACCATCACCCTCGAGGGCGCGCATATCATGCTCAAGTACATCCGCGACGTGCAGCTCCACGTCTTCGGCAACTGTGGCCACTGGGTCCAGCTCGAACGGCAGGCCGAGTTCGAGCGCCTGGTCACGGACTTCTTGTCATGAGCTCGTCGAAACCTGGCTGGCTCGAGGGCAACGTCGCCCTGATCACCGGAGGTGGCTCTGGGATCGGTCGCGCGGTCGCCGAACGATACGTGACCGAGGGCGCCTCGGTCGCCATCGTCGGCCACGACCGTGCCCAGCTGGACGCGGCCATCGCCTCGCAGGCGGATCCGAGCCGTTGGCTCGCGATCACCGCCGACGTACGAGACACCGACGCCATGCATGCAGCGGTCGCCGCAACCGTGGACCGGTTCGGCAAGCTCGACACCCTTGTCCCGAACGCCGGCGTCTGGGACTTCCACCGAACACTGACCCGTCTCTCGGGCAAGGAGCTGTCGGATACCTTCGATGAGCTCTTCGCGGTCAACGTCAAGGGCTACCTGCTCGCCGCGGAAGCCGGCTGGCGAGAGCTCGTGAAGACCAGAGGCAGCATCGTGATGACGCTGTCCAACGCCGCCTTCTACGTCAACGGGGGCGGCCCGGTCTACACCGCGGCCAAGCACGCCTGCCTCGGCCTGGTCCGCGAGCTCGCCTACGAGCTCTCTCCTCACGTACGGGTCAACGGTGTCGCTCCCGGTGGCATGAACACCGACCTGCGCGGCCCGGCGGCCATCGGCCTCGAGGAGCGCTCGATCGGCGCCTCGTTCGCCAAGCGGGCGCCGGGCGACGCGATGCCGGTGCCGCTGCACGACAGCTCGACGGACCCGGTCGATTTCACCGCCCCGTACGTCCTGCTCGCCGCCCGCGATCAGAGCGGGCCGATGACCGGAGAGGTCATCCGCGCCGACGGGGGAATCGGCGTACGCGGCTTCGGGTCGCCCTCCGGCGGCGATCACCTTCTCGGGCTCGTGACCGGGCAGGATCAAGGAGAATCCAGATGACGCACGAGGTGGCAGTAGACATCAACCCCGCCACGGTCGTGGCCCGCAACGCCCGCCACTTCGGCGACAACGTTGCCGTGATCTACGCAGGCGGTGACCTCACCTACGCCGAGCTGGACATGCGTGTTGCCAGGCTTGCGTCTGTTCTCGACGATGATGGAGTCCGTGCCGGCGACCGCGTCGCCTATCTCGGCATGAACTCGTCCTCGTTTCTGGTCACGATGCTGGCTGCCTTCCGCATCGGCGCCATCTACGTTCCGGTCAATTTCCGCCTGGCCGGACCCGAGCTGGCTCAGGTGCTGCAACGCTCTGGTGCGGTCACGGTGATCGCCGAGGAAGGCCATCGGGACGCTGTCGAGGCGGTCCGCGACCAGCTGAAGGTCGAGCGGTACATCCTCGTCGACGACGACCCGGAAGTGCCTGCTGCCGTGGCCGCCGGATGGGAGGGGTGGAGTGCTCTGCTGGCCGCCGCCGAGCCGCGCACCACGGTCGTCTCCGGGTCCTTCGACGATCCTGCGATCCTGATGTTCACCAGCGGCACCACCGGACTCCCGAAGGGCGTCGTCCTCACCTATGGGAACGTGTGGTGGAACAGTGTCAACGTCGACTCCCGCATCGATACGCGCCGGGGCGACGTCACGCATGCGGCGGCTCCTCTGTTCCACATCGGTGCCCTCAACAGCTTCGTGATCCGTACGCTGGTCCGCGGCGGCACGGTCGTCGTGCGGCGCGCGTTCGATCCCGCGGGCTTCATCGCCGACGTCGTCGACCTCGAGGTGAACAGCACGTTCGCGGTTCCGGCGATGCTCAATGCTCTGGCGCGTACACCGGGTGCGTTCGATCATGACTACTCCAGCCTGCGCAGCGTCGTCGTTGCCGGGGCGCCGGTGCCACCATCGCAGATCGAGCAGTTCGCCAACCACGGCATCCTGCTGCAACAGGCATGGGGGTTGACCGAGACGGCGCCGTTCGCCACCCACCTGCCCGCAGAGATGACACGGACCAAGCTCGGCTCATGTGGTATCCCCATGCCGCACACCGAGGTTCGGGTCGTCGACCCCGACAGTGGCGTGGTCGTCGGTCCTGGCGAGCCGGGGGAGTTGGTCGTACGCGGTCCGAACGTGAGCCCGGGCTATTGGGAGAATCCCAAGGCGACCGCCGCCGTGTTCGACGAGGAGGGCTGGTTCCACACCGGAGACATCGGCTACGCCGACGAGGACGGATACGTCTACATCGTTGACCGGCTCAAGGACATGATCGTCACGGGAGGCGAGAACGTCTACCCGGCCGAGGTCGAGCGGGCAGTATCGGACTTGCCAGCGGTCACCGACGTCGCCGTGGTCGGCGCGCCGGACTCGGAGTGGGGCGAGACCGTCGTCGCCGTCGTCTCGCTGGCAGACGACGCCGACATCACCATCGAGGACATTCGTGCTCACGCTGCCGAGCGGATCGCGCGCTACAAGCTCCCGCGGCGTCTGGTGATCGTCGAAAGTGTCCCGCGCAACGCCTCGGGGAAGCTGGACAAGGTCCTGCTGAGAGAGGCGGTGTCAGGGCAATGATCGTCCGTACGCGCTGTGTGGAGGGACGCCTCCGCAACGCATACCCGGTCGCAGAACACGATGTCGAGATCCAGGTCAGCGGGGTCGAGTTCGCGGACCTGGGTCGAGTGTTGAGCGAGGAAGCGAAGCGAGTGCTGGCCGACGATCCACGCTGCCGCAAGGTGGTGTACGCGGCGCCGGCCGGCGTGCGGGAGGCCATCGATGCTGCCGAGTCCGCCGGCTTCCGGAACGTGGTCGAGGTTGATGTCCTCACTCCACTCGGCGGGGTCGAGGAGCTCGTGCTGCTCGTACGAGAGCCTGCCTACGTCACAGAAGTCGATATGGACCTGGATCGGGTGCCGGGTAGTTGAACGCCGGGCGCTGACGCAGAGTGCACCCGGGGGAACGCGAGGGGTCGGCCGGCGACGATCGGCGATCGAATCGCATCATCTGCACGGAGCGCGGCCGACGATCTCTTCATGATCTCGGTGGTGCCGCGGCCAGACCGATCGGCGTCGGTCCGGCCGCGGATCTGCGGACACTCGTCGGGGGTGTGCCGCCAGTGACTGCAGTGGTGTCGTTGATCCGGCGGTCAGTAGCTCTTCGGGAGCCCCAGCATCGATGTGCCGATATGTGCCAGGATGAGTTGCTCGGCGACCGGGGCGTTCTTGGCAATTCGCGCGTCGCGCAGCCAGCGCTCCACGGGGTACTCCTTGGAGTAGGCCATTCCGCCGAGCGTCTGGAACGCTTGATCGGCGGCCTCCCATGCCACCTGGGAGCCGGTCAGCTTGGCCACGTTGGCCTCGTTGCCGCATGGCAGCCCCTGATCGAACAACCAGGCCGCTTTATAGGTCATCAGCCGGCCGAGCTCGACCTTCGCCTTGATCTGGGCAAGAGGAAATTGAATACCCTGGTTGGATCCGATCGGACGGCCGAACACCTCGCGCTCGGTGGCGTACTTGGCTGCGTACGCGAGTGCTGCGTCGGCGCCGCCGATGCCGCCTGCGCCGGCCAGGATCCGCTCTGGGTTGAGGACATCCCACAAGACCATGAAACCGTTGTCGACCTCGCCGAGAACGTTTCGTGCGGGCACCCGGACGTCATCGAAGAAGACCTGGCTCGAGTGAAGGATGTTGTTGCCCATCTTGGGGATCGGCGTGTAGGACAGCGTGCCAGCGGCCAGGGCCTCCTTGACATCGACGAGGAACAGCGTGAACCCGGCGTGCCGGGGGTTGGCCTCGCCTGCCGGGATGGTCCGCGTGACGGCGACCATCCAATCAGCGTTCTCGACGTTGGAGATCCACACCTTCTGACCCTTGATGAGGAAGTCGTCGCCGTCGCGACGCGCCGAGGTCGTGATCTCGATGGCGTTGCTGCCAGCGTCAGGCTCGGTAAGAGCGAAGCAGAACTGGATGTCGCCAGCCGCGATGCCGGGCAGGATCGCCTTCTTCTGGTCCTCGGTTCCGTGGCGGACCAGCGTGGTCGCGCCGAACCCTGGCGTGGTGACGTAGAAGAAGGTGCCGGCGCTGCCTCCGGAGGCGCAGAGGGCCTCGTTGGCGATCGCCACCTCGAGGAGGCCCTGCCCGCCGCCACCGTACTCCTCGGGGATATTGAGGCCGAACCATCCGCCCTTGCCGAGGTCGGCGAAAACCTCGGAAGGGAAGCGGTGAGCCTCCTCGCACTCGGACCAGTAGGCGTGGTCGTACTTCGCGGCGACGGCACGAACACCGTCGCGCACGGCGAGTGCGGTTTCGGTGAGGTTGAAGTCCATCAGGGTTCCTGGCTCCTTACGGCGACGATGCGGGCGGCTCCATGGAGCACGGGACTCCAGGGGGCGCTGCATAGTCGAGTGGCTCGGTGAGCATGACTCGCCCGATCGTCTGCTATAGGTGACATATTGGATGCTAAGCGTGACGTTCGTCAAGAGTGACGGCTGTGCATTATAAGTGACGACGGCGAACTCTAGTTCTGGTGCAAAGCGTCCCGCCTCATGCGTGGCGCCGTCGCGATGTCGGCATCATGACTTCGCGTTCTCGCGCGATATCCACGCGGCGACCTGACGGCGCGATGTGAAGCCCAGTTTTGCCAGGATGCGCTCGACGTGGCCGTCGGCGGTGCGCTTCGAGACGACCAAGCGCTCGGCGATCTCCCGATTGGACAAGCCGGCTTCGATCAGCGCGGCCACCTCCAGCTCGCGCGCAGTCAGCGGACCGTGAATGTCGCGCCGTGTCACCTGGACTGCTCCCAGATCCAAGCCGAGTTCGATGACGTCATCGAGGTTGCGCAGCGGCCGCACGTTGGCTACCTCGATGGCTGACGACGTGGAGCGTGGCACGTGTCGGTCCGCCCACCCGAGCAGCTGGGGCCCGAATGCGTCGAGTGACGTGCCGAGAGATCGCCAGACCCTTCCGGCCGCCACCAGGAGGGCCCCGGCTGCCCGAGTGCGACGCTGGTCGAAGGCCACCCAGGAGAGAAGGCTGGTCGTGAGGGCGACGCAGATCGGATCGCGCAGGACGACCAGCAGTCGGAGCACCTCATGAGCGGTGCTCTCGGCTTCGTCCAGGTTGCCCTGTCGCCACTGGGCCACCGCCATTGCCCACATCGCGTAGACCCGCGCAGACCTATCGCCGCAGCTCTTGCACATCTCCACGGTCTCTCTGCTGACCACCAAGGCTTCCTGTGGGCGATCGGAAAAGACGAGGGCCGATGCAAGCATGTAGCGTGCGGTGAGTTCGAGATATAGATCATCGGGAAGCTGATGGTGCCCCTGCGCGGCCGATTTGAAGTATTCGACGGCCTCTGCGGGGTTGCCGCTGAACAGGGCGTAGAGACCCCGCCAATGTTGGACATGGACCGCGCGGCTGTTGCCTGGCAGTTCTGCGGCAATCTCAAGTTGCGCCAGCAGGCTGCCCGCGCTTGTGCGGTCGCCCTGGAGGAGTGCGATCCAGAGAACGAGCCATAGGCACTCGGTTCGGGCGGCGGACGGTTCGACCTGCTTGGTGAGCATTGCCTCGATACGCATGCGTCCTTCAGCGAGCAAGCCGCCGGAGAGCCAGTGATAACGCAGGAGGTTCAGCAGTTGGAGCCCCGCAAGCCCTTCGCCCTCGGAGTCGGCACACCACTGAAGAGCGGCGACATAGCTGGCATGGTCTCGGCGCATCTGTGCCAGAACGTCCGGCTGATCCGGTCCGCACCAGCGAGCCAAGGTAGCCTCGGCGCGATTCATCATTGCATCTCGATGGCGCCGATCGAGCTCTGTCGTCTCGTTGGCCTGATCAGCGAGCGCGGCAGCGATCTCCCGAAGGGGGGTGAGAAGCCGATATCGCATCACGCCGGCATCGCGGTGAGTCAGCAGGATCGACTGGCCAACCAGGCGCTCCAGGGCGTCCATGACCTGGTCAGCGGTGAGGCTGTCGAACGCGCACACGCCTTCGGCGAGCTCGAGGTCGAAGTCGGACGGGAACACCGACAGGCGGCGCCACAGAATCTGTTCGTGCTTGGAGCAGAGCTCGTAGCTCCACTGAACGAGCGCTCTGAGGGACTGGTGTCGCGGCGTGGCTCCCGTGGTGGGGTCGGCCAAGCGTGTGAGTCGATGTCCGAACCGCTGAACCACCTGCTCAACCGTCAGCGTCCTCAGCTTGACGGCGGCTAGCTCGATCGCGAGCGGGAGCCCCTCGAGGAGCCCGCACAGCTCGATGACGGCCGCGGCATTCTCCTCCGTGACCTGGAAGTCCGGAGCCACGGCCTGTGCGCGCTCGATCAGGAGGGTCACCGATCCATCCATCACCAGCTCGTCCACCGGAGTCTTGGCCGAGGGTACGCTCAACGGCTGAACTGGGAGCAGAACTTCACCCGGAACACCGATCGGTTCGCGACTCGTTGCGATGATCCGGAGGTCGGGCGCTGTGTTGAGTAGCTCGGGCAGGAGCGCTCGAACGGGCGCGAGGACGTGTTCGCAGTTGTCGAGGACGATCAGCACCTGCTGGTCTTGCAAGAAGTCCAACAGTTTGGTGCGCGGCGCACGAGCGGACTGATCGGTCATTCCCAACGACTGGACCATGGCGGCTTCGATGTCCTCCACGCCGGCGTCGATGCGGAGGTCGCCCAACGAGGTGAGCCATACGCCCTCCGAGAATCCAGGCCGCATGCGAAAGCCAAGCTCCAGCGCCAGCCTTGTCTTCCCGACACCTCCCAGGCCGGTCAACGTCACCATCCTTGATTGCTCGAGTGCCCGCTTTGCGTCCTCGAGCTCGTGTCTGCGGGCAACGAGCGTGGTGAGCGCCGGGCCGACGGGGTTGCCGATCCGGCGGGGCGCCTGAGCTCGAGTCATAACGGGAATCGTAGGTCCTGATGAGGGTCGATTTCCCGGATCGACGATCCGGGATAGGTAAGGGCGCGGCCATCGGCTCCCAACGAACCGCTGCGCCACCTGATCGGCTTCGGATCCGACGAAGCCGCGCTGAGGTCGGCGATCGAATCGGCCGGCGGATGCGGCGAGGACGTCGGGCAGCCCGGCGCCTTGATGGGTCCAGCTCAGCGCGGCCGACGAGGCAGCCAAGCGCTGGCCCGACGGGTTGCCGCCCGTCGGGCCAGATGAGCCGACCTAAGAGATGGACCGTTGCTGACGGCGTAGTCCAGCCAACCGAAAACTCCCGAGACGACTACGGGCACGTAGTCGGGAAGCCGGATTCGACCGCATCCTCCTTAGATCCGGTTGACGTTCATGCCGCCGTCAACCGTGATAGCGGTGCCATTGACGAACGCCGCCGCATCGGAGCCGAGGAACAGCGCCAGTGCGGCCACCTCCTGGGGCGTCCCAAGACGTCCCTGACGTGCTGTGATGATCTCTGCGAGCGGCTGGCCGGTCGCAGCCTCGAAGTCGTCGAAGGCACGACGGATCATCGGTGTGTCGATGAACCCCGGGCAGATCGCGTTCGCCCGCACCCCGAGGTCGCGCAGCTCGATGGCCATGACCTCGGTCATGCGCACCACGCCGGCCTTCGCGGCCGCGTAGGCCCCGAGCAACGGGAAGCCGACGATCCCGGCCAGGGAGGCGATGTTGACGATGGCTCCACCTCCCTGCATGAGGGGTACGGCGTGCTTGTAGACCAGCCATGTGCCTCGCAGGTTGACCGAAACGACCTTGTCAAAGGCGTCCTCGCTCAGCTCGTGAAGCGGTCCGAAGGCTTCGACGCCCGCGTTGTTCACAACGATGTCGAGGCCCCCGAGGGCCTCGCCAACAACGCTGAGGGCGTTGGCCACGCTCTCGCTCGAGCTCACGTCGCAGGTGACGCCGACCGCGTCGGCGCCGATCTCCTTCGCTGCCTGCTCGGCGCCCGCGATGTCGGCGATCGCGACGCGTGCGCCTCCTTCTACGAAGGCGTCGACGATGCCCCGGCCGATTCCACGGCCGCCGCCGGTCACCAGTACGCGCTTGTCCTGAACCATCATTCTTTCTACTCCTTCTTCGGATCAGACGTCGGCCGTGGTGGTGGCCGCGTTGGGGGAGAACAGGGGAACCAGGAAGGTCGCCATGGCCTGCTGGATCTCGGCGGCCCGGGGGATAGCGCCCGACATCGAGAGCGTGGTGTGGATCAGTCCCTCGAAGCGACGTGCCTCCGCGGATACGCCCGCATCCGCCAGCGCACGGGCGTAGTCCTCACCCTCGTCGCGCAGCGGATCCACGCCCATGGTGAGGACCAACGTGGGCGGCAGTCCCGACAGGTCGGTGGCACGTGCCGGAGCGATGAGCGGCGAGGCCAGGTCGGCGGGATCCGTGACGTACATGCCACCCATGCGCGCGCAGACCTCCATCGACAGCACGGGGCCGTTCGCGAACAGCTTGCGCGAGACGGTCTCCACCACAGGATCCGTCACAGGGGCGACAAGCACCTGCGCGGTCAGCCGGGGCCCGTTCTCACCGCGAGACTGCTGCGCGGCGACCGCGGCGAGGTTGGCGCCCGCACTCTCGCCACCGACAGCGATTCGGTCCGGGTCCCCGCCGTGCGCGGCGATGTTGTCCGCGACCCACCGCAGTGCCGCGAGCGTGTCCTCCACCGCAGCCGGGAAGGGGTGCTCGGGTGCCAGGCGATAGTCAGGTGAGACCACCAAGGCCCCGCTGTTGTGCGCGAGGGTGGCGCACGGTTCGTTGAAGGAGTCCAGGCTTCCGCCGATCCATCCGCCGCCGTGAACGAAGAGGACCACGGGCAAAGGTCCCTGTGCCGAGGTGGGGCGGTACAAGCGGAGCTTTCGGCCGTCGCTGGTCTCCGGGAAGTCGACCTCAGTGATGGCGACGTCGGACGGAAGCGGTGCCTGGAAGGCCTGGAACATCTCGATGGCTGCTCGCGTCTCTTCGAGGTTGCACTCCTCGAGCGGCTTGGCCCCGATGTTCATCATGCCGGCGAGGAGGAATACCGCTGAACCGTCGACCTGGACCAGGCTCGACAGCGGTTGCTCGTCCTGGTCGAAGGAGAACCCGGCGTATCCGGTTGCTTCGACCTCGGCGCAGATCGCCCTGTACATGGGCGCTCCGGTGAACAGCGACAGGGGAGTGCGCGGCTTGCCGTTGATGTTGTCGCCCATGTACCACGTGGTCGCGGTTGGGAACAGCGTCGCCCCCGCAACCTCCCGGACCAACTCGTTGTACCGCGTCTCCGCCGACTCGCTCGCCTCCACGCGTGCGCACCCAGCACCGTCGGCACGCGCGATGATTCCGCCGACGAAGTCAACACTGTCCTCGATCGCGATGGGGTTGTTGAACAGCGCGGCAGCGCTCTGCGGGCCATTGATGTGGAACAGGTTGGGGAACCCGTGCGTAGCCATCCCGAGGTAGGCCCGCTGACCGTCGCTCCAGTGATCGGCGAGCTTGCGGCTGTCCCGACCCACGACGCCCATCTGGAGAAGCCCCGCCGCGCCGACGTCGAACCCCGTCGCCAGGATGATCACGTCGAACTCGTACTCGCGGTCCGTCGTCGCGATGCCCTTGCCCGTGATCCGCTCGATCGGGGTGGAACGGGCGTCCACCAAGTGCACATTCGGGAGGTTGAACGCCTCGAAGTAGCCAGACTCGAACGTGGCCCGCTTCACGCCGTAGGGGTGGTTGGTCGGGCACAGGAGCTCGGCGACCTTCGGGTCGTTGACGCGCTGGCGGATCCGCCCTCGGATGTACTCGGCCGCGGTCTCATTTGCCGCGGGGTTGGTGATGAGGTCGTAGTACGTGGACGTCAGCATCCTGAAGCCGCCGCCGTCGTAGTACTGGTCGTACGTCTTCTGACGCTGGTCCGCGGTGTCCATCAGGGCCGGTCGTTCGGCCTGCGGGTACGGCGCGCCGGCCAGGCGGGCCCGAGACTCCGCACGCAGGCGGGGGTAGTCGGCGACGACCTCGGCGAACTCATCGTCGGACATCGGCCGATTGCCGAGCGGGCACGCGAAGTTCGGGGTCCTCTGGAAGACCGTGAGCTCGCCGACCTCGCTGGCGATCGTCTGGATCACCTGGATCCCGGTCGATCCGGTCCCGACGACGGCCACGCGCTTGCCACGCAGGTCCACTCCTCCGGCCGGCCAATGGCTGGTGTGAGCAACGGTGCCTGCGAAGTCGTCCTGGCCGGGGAAGTCGTTCGGCTTCGACACGGAGAACGCGCCCGCAGCGTTGATGAAGTACCGGGCCGTGGTCACCGTTCCGTCGTCGGTGTGGATCTCCCACCGGTCGGCGTCCTCTTGCCAGACTGCCGATGTGACCCGCGTGTCGAACTGGAAGCTTCGCCGCAGGTCGAACCGATCTGCCACATGCTCGAGGTAGGCGAGGATCTCAGGCTGGGCGGCGAAACGCTCGGTCCACCGCCACTCCTTCTGGAGGTCCTCGTCGAAGGAGAACGAGTAGTAAACGCTCTCGAAGTCGCACCGGGCGCCCGGATAGCGGTTGCGGTGCCAGACACCTCCCGGGCCCGACAGGGCCTCGAAGCCCTGCACCGACAGGCCCTGCTGATCCCGCAGGCGGTGGGCGGCGTAAAGGCCGGAGAATCCTGCGCCGACGATGACGGCGTCTACGTGTTTGTGAGTCATGCCACATGACGATCCCCGACCTGGCGGTCGCCCGCACGGGTACGTGTGCCCCTCGCCATACCTGTTTGCATACCTGTTCCAGCCCGAGCGCCGAGCCGTCAGGGTTTCTCAGGCCTAGCCTCCCACCACGGGCCGACGAAGGTCTGAGAACACGAACTGAAGGAACTCGCCATGCTAGGAACGATGCAGGACGAGCAGCTCTCGCTCGCCACCCTGTTGCGCTACGGCTCCAGCGTCCACGGAGATCGCACGGTCTCGACCTGGACCGGGGAGGGCGTTCGGACCATGACCTTCCGCGAGCTGGGTCACAACGCCGGCAGACTGGCCAACGCGCTCGCGAAGCTCGGCATCGGCGTCGGCGACCGAGTTGGAACGTACATGTGGAACAACAACGAGCACCTGGTCGCCTATCTGGCCGTTCCGGCAATGGGCGCTGTCCTGCACCCGTTGAACATCCGCTTGTTCCCCGAGCAGCTCCAGTACGTGGCCAACCATGCCGAGGACCAGGTCGTGGTGGTCGACGATTCTCTCGCGCCGGTCTTCAGCCAGCACCTACCTCAGCTGAAGACGGTGCGGCATGTGATCGTCAACGGTGACGCGGGATCGCTGGTGGTGCCTGACGGTGTCCAGGTCCACAGCTGGCAGGATCTCCTGGCCGCGGAGAACGAGGAGTACGACTACCCCATCGTGGACGAGAGGTCCGCCGCGGCGATGTGCTACACGTCGGGCACGACTGGTGACCCGAAGGGCGTGGTCTACACCCACCGTTCCAACTGGCTCCACGCGATGCAGCTGATCAACCGCGACGGGATGGGGTTCACCGGTGAAGACACCGTTCTGGCGATCGTCCCGCTCTTCCATGCCAACGCTTGGGGCATTCCGTACGCCGCGATGATGAACGGCGCGAATCTTCTGATGCCGGACCGATTCCTGCAACCAGAGCACCTCCTACGGCTCATGGACTCGGAGAAGCCCACCTATGGGGCTGCCGTCCCGACGATCTGGAGCGGGGTCCTCGCACATCTCGAGGGCATCGACCAAGACATCTCGCACCTGAAGACCGTGACCGTCGGCGGCGCTGCACTCCCGCCAGCGATGATGCATGTCTTCGAGGAGAAGTACGGCGTCCGGCTCCTCCACGCGTGGGGCATGACAGAGACCTCGCCCCTCGGGTCTGTCGCCCATCCGCCTGCCGGCGTTTTCGGTGATGAGGCTTGGCGATACCGCTACACCCAAGGTCGGTTTCCCGCAGGGGTGCAGGCGCGGCTGGTGGGCGACGACGGTGCGATCCTCCCGCACGACGGGATCGCCATGGGTGAGCTGGAGGTCCGCGGGCCGTGGATCACCGGCTCCTATTACTCGCCGGCTGAGAACGTGGTCGACCCTGACAAGTTCCGCGATGGCTGGCTGCGCACCGGCGACGTCGGACGGATCTCGTCTGACGGCTATCTCACTCTCGTCGACCGGACGAAGGACGTCATCAAGTCCGGTGGCGAGTGGATCTCCTCGGTGGACATCGAGAACGCCGTGATGGGGCACCCAGCGGTGATCGAGGCTGCTGTGATCGGCGTACCCGACCCCAAGTGGGACGAGCGGCCTCTGGTTGCCGTGGTGACCACTCCCGACGCAGACGTGACCCCGGAGGAACTCCGTGAGTTCCTCGCGGGCCAGTTCGCCAAGTGGCAACTGCCTGAGAACTGGGTGTTCGTCAGCGAGGTTCCCAAGACGAGCGTCGGCAAGTTCGACAAGAAGCGACTTCGCGTCATGCACGCCGAGGGTTCACTCGCGGTCGAAACACTCGCCTGAACGACCACCGACCCTTCGCAAACAACAGCCGGAGTCCGATGAATCGCACGCTGTACGCCGACGACCACGAAGCCTTCAGAGGGACGGTACGCACCTTCCTCGACCGCTCTGTGATTC
Organism: Nocardioides sp. NPDC087217; assembly: GCF_044744805.1. Taxonomy (NCBI): domain Bacteria; kingdom Bacillati; phylum Actinomycetota; class Actinomycetes; order Propionibacteriales; family Nocardioidaceae; genus Nocardioides; species Nocardioides sp. NPDC087217. Next base: position 1,053,282 of record NZ_JBIUZB010000002.1, on the reverse strand, counting down.
CCAACCTCGACAAGTATGCAGAGAACGGGATCCTTCCTCGGGAGTTCTGGCTCGAGGCTGGTGAGCTGGGCATCCTGGGTCTCGAGGTTCCGTCGTCCTACGGAGGTGCGGGTGTCGACGACTTCCGATTCAACGCGGTGGTCGCAGAGGAACTTGCCAAGGTGAACCTGGCCCTATCGACCGCTGTAGGAATTCACGCCGACACGACCGCGCCCTACGTTGCCGAATTCGGAAACGACAAGCTTCGTCAACGCTGGCTTCCCGGCATCGCCTCCGGGGAGGTCGTGCTGGCGATCGGCATGACGGAGCCCTCCGGTGGGTCCGACTTGGCGGCCCTGAAGACGACCGCCGTCAGGGATGGAGCATCGTGGGTCGTGAACGGATCCAAGACCTTCATCTCGAACGGTTATTCCGCCGATCTGGTGGTCACAGCCGTTCGCACGAGCCCTGAGAAGAAGGCTCGTGGGATCACGCTGTTCGCAGTCCCCGCAACGACGCCTGGCTTCCATCGCGGGCGAAAGCTCGACAAGGTCGGGCAACGCGAATCGGACACCGCGGAACTGTTCTTCGAGGACGTCCGTCTCACCGACGACGACATCGTCGGTGAGGTCGACAACGGATTCATCCAGATGATGCAGATGCTTCCTCAGGAGCGCATCATCGGCGCCGTCGGCAACGTCGCCCAAGCCAGACAGATCCTCGAGGAGACGCTCGAGTACGTCAAGCAGCGTAAGGCGTTCGGATCTCCGATCGGATCCTTCCAGCACAACAAGTTCATCCTCGCCGAGATGTTCACCCGCATCGATGTCACCCAGATGTACGTAGATCGGTGCGTGTCCGCTCATGCGCAGGGCGTGCTTTCCGATGTCGATGCCGCCAAGGCCAAGTGGTGGAGCGCCCAGGTGCAGAACGAGATCCTTGACCACTGCGTGCAACTACACGGCGGCTACGGATTCATGAATGAGTACCGCGTTGCCCGGGCGTGGCGGGATGCCCGGGTGACCAAGATCTGGGCGGGCTCCAACGAAATCATGAAGGAGCTGATCGGCCGCGACCTCGGCCTCTGACACGTCCGCCGGCAGTTAGTCACTCGCTTTTCGAATGGAGTTTCACATGTCCTACCCTCACCTTTTCGAGCCGCTCGACCTCGGATTCACGCGCCTGCCCAACCGAGTGCTCATGGGCTCCATGCACGTTGGTCTGGAAGAGGTCGAGAACGGGTTCGAGCGGATGGCGGCGTTTTATGCCGAGCGAGCGCGCGGCGGCGTGGGTCTCATCGTGACTGGGGGCATCGCACCCAGTGACGCCGGACTCGGTTTGCCGAACGGGGGAGGTGCCAAGCTCACCACGGCGGACGAGGCGGATCAGCACCGCGTCATCACTGAGGCCGTACACGCGGAGAAGGGCCGGATCGCGATGCAGATCCTGCACGTCGGCAGGTACGGCCACCACCGCGGCGTCGTCGCCCCCAGTGCAATCCAGGCACCCATCAGCGAGTACGTTCCCCGGGAGCTCAGTTCTGCTGAGGTTGAAGAGACGATCGCCGACTTTGCGAGATGTGCCGCGCTGGCGAAGCAGGCTGGTTACGACGGTGTCGAGATCATGGGGTCAGAGGGTTACCTGATCAACCAGTTCATCGCACGGCGCACAAACCAGCGCACCGACGAGTGGGGCGGCAGCTTTGAGAACCGTATGCGCTTCCCCGTCGAGGTCGTGCGAGCGGTGCGCGAGGCGGTCGGGTCGGACTTCATCGTGATCTATCGGCTGTCGATGCTCGACCTGGTCCCGGACGGGTCGACGTTCGATGAAGTTGTCACTCTGGCCAAGGCCGTCGAGTCGGCAGGTGCGACGATCATCAACACGGGGATCGGTTGGCACGAGGCCCGTATCCCGACGATCGCCACGTCAGTACCACGCGGAGCGTTCGCCTGGGTGACCAAGCGGCTCATGGGTGTCGTGGGCGTGCCCTTGGTGACGAGCAACCGGATCAACACCCCCGAGAAGGCTGAGGAGCTACTCGCCGGCGGATACGCCGACATGGTCTCCCTCGCCCGTCCCTTCCTGGCAGACCCCAACTTCGTCAGCAAGGCAGCCAACAGCGCATCGCACTCCATCAACACCTGCATCGGCTGCAATCAGGCCTGCCTCGATCACGGTTTCGCCGGAAAGATCACCTCGTGCCTCGTCAATCCTCGTGCGTGCCACGAGACTGAGCTCGTGCTCGGTCCGACGCGGAGGACGAAGCGCGTCGCCGTGGTCGGGGCTGGGCCAGCGGGTCTAGCCGCCGCAACCGCTGCAGCCGAGCGGGGCCACCGCGTGGACCTGTACGACAGCGCAGATGCCATCGGCGGTCAGTTGAACGTGGCTCGCCAGGTGCCTGGCAAGCAGGAGTTCGATGAGACTCTCCGCTATTTCCGGCACCGGATCGACGCCACCGGTGTTTCGCTACGGCTACGGACTACGGTCGCCGCTTCGGATCTGTTCGGCTATGACGAGGTCGTCCTCGCGACGGGAGTTCGTCCCAGGACACCGGAGATCGCGGGCGTCGATCACCCCATGGTTTTGGGCTATCTCGACGTGCTGCGCGACAAGCGGCCCGTGGGCCGGAAGGTCGCGATCCTCGGTGCCGGTGGAATCGGCTTCGACGTGGCCGAGTACCTCACCGACAGCGGACTGGACCTCGGCACCAATGTGTCAGAGTTCCTCGCCCAGTGGGGAGTCGACCCTGACCACCGGGACGCTGGTGGACTCAAGGCTCCGCTCCGGTCGCCATCCCCTCGGGACGTCACGCTCATGCAGCGAAAGCCGACGAAGGTCGGTGCCGGGCTGGGCAAGACGACGGGCTGGATCCATCGCACCGAACTCAAGCACCGAGGGGTTGAGATGGTCGCGGGGCTGACCTACGACCGCATCGACGACGAAGGCCTGCACTACCTCGTCGGTGAAGAGAAGCGGGTGCTCGGGGTCGACAACGTGATCCTGTGCACTGGTCAGGAGCCGAACCGGGACCTCTACGACGCGCTGCAGTCGGCCGGTTTGCCGGTGCATCTCATCGGAGGAGCGGACGTCGCGGCGGAGCTGGATGCAAAGCGCGCGATCGACCAGGGCACCCGACTCGCGGCTGCTCTGTGACTTGCGCCAGGGAGCTTGGCTACATGGTCGACGTCGCGTCGTTGGCCGGCCCCGGTCTTGCTGAGGATCTGCAACCCTCTCGGGCCTCCGATGAGATGCACCGGCAAGAATGATGGCGCCGGTGGACAACGGTGGAGATCGTCCTACGAGGGCTTGGGGCAGAAGTTCGGGGTCGCGGCGCAGACGGCGGCCACGTCGCGACTGGCAAGCATGACCGTTCGATCTGGCCGCACCAACGCCGCGGTCATGCGGTTGTGCGTGAGCCAGGCGTGGAGTGGGGAGCCGACGGGGGCCTCGACCGCGACCGCGCCCCGACTGGTCAGGAGCGAGCGTTGAGAGGCGGTGAGGGGCTGCGCGGAGATGACCGCGAACCGGTGCCCGACGGTCTGGTCGAACCGGCGGCCGTCGGAGATGACCGCATTCGGTGCCAGGCGCCCTGCCGGTGAGCGGCGGAGCCTCGACCTCCTGACGAGTGCGGTACGCGCCAGTGCGGGGGTCTCGCTGTCCAGGATCTTGGAACGCATGCCCGGGATGTAGCGCAGGCGCGGGGCAAGGACGCCGCGAGCGGTGTCGCCTGCGCGGCCGCCCTGGGTCATCAAGACGCCCATGAGCTTGGCGATGCGGATCAGCGCACGAGCATGCGGTTTGCGCTCGGCCTCGTAGGTCTCCAGCACGCTCTCGGGGAGATCTCCGACCAGCACGCCGGCGATCTTCCAGCTGAGGTTCATCGCGTCTCGGAGGCCTGCGCCCATTCCTTGGCCGATGAACGGCGGCGTCAGGTGCGCGGCGTCGCCCAACACGAACACATGGCCATCGCGCCACCGGTCCGCGACCTGGGCGCGGAAGGTGTACTCCGCGACTCGGACGAGTTCCAGATAGGAGATGGCGGTGCCTTTCACCCAGGGCTGGATCATCGGAAGCAGAGCCTGGAGCGAGGCGAAGTCGTCCGCGGTCTCTCCCGGCAGCAGCTGAAACTCCCACCTGTACCGGGTCTCGCCGATGCGCATGTACGTCGCGGCACGGGCGGCGTCGCAGACCTGGTGGACGCCTTCCCACTGGTCGAGGTCAGTCGAGGTCGCGACGTCCACGACGAGCCAGCGCTGCTCGAAGTGCAGGTCCTCCATCCGGGCTCCGATGGAGGACCTCACCACGCTGTTCGCTCCGTCGCAGCCGAGGACGTACGTCGCCAGGACCGACTCGTGGGCGCCGGTGACCCGATCGGTGAAGTCGACGCGGACACGGCCATGACCGTCCTGGGTCACGTCGGTCACCTCGGCGTTGCCACGCACGGTGACGCTCGGCTGGTCCTTCAGGTTCGTGCGGAGCAGGTGCTCGAGGTCCGGCTGGTCGAACATGTTCGCGCGCGGATGCCCGTGCCGTCCTTGCGCGCCTCCCCGGTCGAACTCGGCCAGAACCTGAAGATTCCGGTCGACGAGTCGCAGACCCTGCGAAGCTCGCGAGATCGCCGCGAACTCGTCTGCCAACCCGAGCTCGGCGAGGATCCGGTAGATCTCGTCGTCCAGGTGAACGGCGCGAGGCTGAGGGTAGACCCCGTCCCAGCGGTCCAGCACGAGGCATCGGATGCCGTAGTGCCCCATCAGTGTTGCGGCGGTGACGCCGGTCGGGCCTGCTCCGGCGATGACTACCGGGTAGGTCTCGCAGGGAGCTGGTCGGTTCATCAGAGGCCCCCCAGCCTGAGTGCGAGGACGACGACGACCAGGCCGCCGAGCACGAGCGCCGGCACTGCTTCCTTGATGCCGTCACCGGCGCGGAAGTGGACGATGGTCGCTCCGCCGAGAAGGAGGAGCAGCCCGATCGTGGCCGCGACGGGAATCAACGTCGAGACCGCTCCCAGGAGCAGCCCGGCCGCGCCGGCGATCTCGAGGGCTCCGATGCCGCGGTAGGCGGCGACGCCGAATCCGACGTGGGCGGCTCGCTGAGCCATGGCGGGCAGAGCGAGCAGCTTGGCCGCGCCCAGCGCTGCGAAGACAGCGGCCAGGGCGACCGTGAGGATGGTCAGAGCAATCATCGAGGTTCCTACGGTCGGTCGTGCGTCTGGGAGAGGGGGAGGGTCGCGGCGACGAGGCGCCAGGCGATGGGATATCGCCCGAGGGCGTCCTTGACGTGCGCCTCGTCGAGTCCGGTCGTGGTCTCGATCTCGGCGACCACACCGCCGTCCTCGACCAGCCCGCGGACCTCGGCGACGCCGTCGACGCCAGCGAGGGCGGCCACGACCGCGTCGCGGGTCGCGTCAGCGCGCAGGGCGGGTTTGTAGGGCTTGCCGACGTCGGTGACCGGCATGGCCTCGAGGACGGTGACGGACTTGGGCGCGGCGGCCTGCTCGGCCACGTTGTCGCGCGCCCAGTCTCGTAGCTCGGCGGTGGTCGCGGTGGCACCGGGCATCAACGTGACGAATGCGACGGGCACCTCGCCAGCGTGCACATCCGGTCTGCCGACCGCTTGCGCAGCCGTGACCTCAGGATGGGACAGCAGGGCGTCCTCGATGATGGCGGGGTCGATGTTGTGGCCCCCACGGATGATCAGGTCCTTGGCGCGGCCGGCCAGGTGGACGAAGCCTTCGGCGTCGATCCGGGCCAGGTCGCCGGTGTCCAGCCACCCGTCGCGGAGCTTGCCGCGGCCGTCGAGCAAGAGGCGTCCCTCACCGCTGCGGCCGGTGACATAGCCCGGGAAGACTGTCGGCCCCTTGATCGCCAGGATGCCGACAGTGCCGTCCGGCAGGTCGACCCACTCGCCACGCGGGGAGATCTCCACGGTCTTGACCTGCTGGTAGGGCAGTCGTTGCCCGACCGCCCCCGGACGAGGGGCGTACGGGAAGCTGCGGGCACTGGCGCAGGTGGCCTCGGTGAGTCCGTACCCCTCCACCAGAGCGACTCCCGTGTGGGTCTCGAAGCTCTCGCGTACGGCCGGCGGCAGGGGAGAGGCACCTACCAACGCAAAGCGCAGGGAGGTGATGTCGGCGTCCACCGGGCACCCGGCCAGGAGGGCATAGACGGTGGGCACCGAGCTCATGGCAGCGATCTGGTAGCGCTCGACCAGCCGCCAGAAGCACCCGTAGAGATTCGCGTCGCGGTAGCCCTGCGGTCCGGCCCAAACGACGCGCTGCCCCTTGAAGAGTGGTGCCAGTACGGTCACGACCAAGGCGTTGACGTGGAACAACGGGAGCGCGGCGAACACGGTGCTGTCGTCGTCGAGCAGGCCGTTGGCCGCGATCATCCAGGCGTCCGAGACCTCGTTGGCGTGCGTGTGGGCGGCCAGTTTCGGGGTGCCGGTGGTCCCGCCCGTATGGAAGACGGCAGCCAGGTCGCCGCTGGTGGGCTCAACCCCCGCGAAGCTGAAGTCAGGTTCATCCTGAGCCAGTGTGGACAGGTACTCCAGACGTACGTCCCCGATCGCCGGAAGCGGCTCGGCTGGTCCATCGCCGGCGGTGGGTCGCAGCACCAGCAGGGCGTCCACTTCACCCTGGGACGCGATCTCGCGGGCCGTCTGCCACACACCTGGGTCGAGTTCGGGACCGGCGGCGATGAGTACCCGGGCGCCGGACTTGTTCAGGAGCTGCGTGATGTGGTCGGGGGAGAGTCCGGGGTTGATCGGGGCCGCGACGCCGGCAAGCTGCGCAGCGAGTGTCGCGGTGATGAGCTCGCCGCAGTTCGGAGACAAGAGCGAAACGGCATCGCCTCGGTCGACGCCGAGGCCGTGCAACAGGTTGGCGACCTGATGCACATCCGCGAGAAGTTCTCGGAATGTCCGCTCGGAGGGCTGCTCCCATCGTGCGGCGTCGGGGAGGACGGACACGGCCACCCGGTCGGGCCAGAGAGAGGCTGCCCGGCTCAGGAGGGAGTAGGTGGATTCGGGCAGCCCGCGGCTGCTGAGAGCGACCGCCTCGATGGCGGTCAGGTCGCTGGGCGCGTCGTACGTCGGCCAGAGCATGTTGTTCATCCGTGCCTCACCTCGGTGCGCTGCCGGCCCAGGTCGAGGGCGCCGTCGTCGGTCGCGATGGCGATCTCGATGACGTCGCCTTCCTCGAGGTACTTCGGGTTCTTGCCCTGTGCCTTGAAGAACATCCGCCACTTGGTCGCGGTCGGCAACAAGGAGCCGATGATCTCGACTGCCTTCGGGGGTGCGCTGAGCGCTGTGCCGACAGGGGTGCCGGTGAGCAGGAGGTCACCGGGATCGAGGCGCTGGAAGAGGGACAATGCCTGGAGCGCTTCGAGAGGGCTGTAGATCATGTCTGCGACGGTCATGTCCTGGCGTGGCTCGCCGTTGACCCACAGTCGCAGACGGAGGTCGGTGAACCGCTTCAGGTCGTCGGCTTCCAGCAGCAGCAGGGCCGGGCCGGTCGGGGTGAACGTGGGGTAGGACTTGGCCTCGAAGAACTGGGTCTTGGGCAGCTGTACGTCGCGTGCGGAGACGTCGTTGGTGATCACGAGGCCGGCGACGAAGTCTCCGAGGGTGTCTTCGGTGATCGTGGTGCCGACCGGCATCGAGCGACCGATCACGATGCCGATCTCGGCCTCGTAGTCGAGCAGACGGACATGGGGCGGACGTACGACCTCGTCGTAGGGACCACTGATCGATCCTGAGGTCTTGCGGAAGAAGGTGAGCGGGATGCTCGCCGGATTCATGCCTGCGTCCTTGACGTGGGAGGCGTAGTTGGTCATCTGCGCCACGACGCGGCACGGCACCGTCACCGGCGAGACCAGGTCGAGGTCCTGCACCGAGGTCGTGGCCGGCTGTGACAACGCCGCCACCACGGAGGCCCGGTCGGCCAGCAGGTCGGCGGTGGTGAGGGCTGCGGTCTCGACGCGGGTTGCGCCGTCGGCCTTCTGCACCCACCAGGCGTCGGCGGTACGGAGTACGGAGATGGTCATGATGAGGCAACTTTCAGGAGGCCGCGGAGGCGGGAGAGGTCGAACTCGTTGTCACCGCGCAGCGAGGTGAGCATCGAACCGAGCTCGCGGAAGGTGTCGGCGCGTCGGGGTGAGACGCCCATGAAGTCGGCAGAAGCCGACGGGCCCCACTGGGCGAGACCGGAGGCGGTCATCGGGGACCAGCCGGGCTCGAGGGTGTTGTCGAAGAGGTCACCGTCGGTGAAGTGCTCGACGAGAAACCCGTCGGGGTCGCGCCAGTAGTCGAAGATCTGGCTGCCCTCGATGTGACGACCGATGCCCCACGACCGGAAGTAGCCCAGCGCGAGGAGGTGCTCTCCGCCCGCCGCGAGCGCATCCAGATCGGCGACCTGGTAGGCCGAGTGCACGTAGCGGTTGCGAGGCCCCAGCGTCATCGCCAGCGTGTGGTGGTCGGCCGGCTCCGAACCGCGGTCGCATCGGATGAAGCTCATCGTGGGGCCACGGTCCCGCTGGCCCTCGAAGTACTTGAAGTCGCTGACGATCAGCCCGAGGTGCTTCAGATACCAGTCGAGCGTCTCGAGGTACTTGGTGGTCTGGAGCACGACGTGGCCCAACCGCTCGACCCGCGCCGGCTCGCGTGCGGGCCGCTGGGTCCGGTTCACCCGCAGGGACTGTCCGCCGACGTTGAGTGTCTGCACCGGCTGAGCGGGCAGGGCCGGATTCTCGTACAGGTCGGCCACCACTCGCACCCGGGCGCCGCTCGGGTCGACCAGATCGACGCCGAGGCCCCCGAGGTTCTCGGGGAGCTGTGCGGCGCTCGAGCCCACTGCCCCCGCGAGCCTCAGGACATCGGAGGCATCTGCTGCCTGGAAGGCGGCGCCGAGGTACTTGGAGGGTCCTTTGCGCACGATGACGCAGGGGCCGCCGGCCTCGGTGCCGCGGAGCAGGAGCTCGTCCGCCGTGCGGGTCAGCGTGCTGAACCCGAACGCGTGGGCGAACCGCTCCGATGCCGCCAGGTCGGGCTTCTGGAACTCCAGCCAGGCGAGGTCACGCACCTTGATCACCGGATCGGTCGACCGGCCCGGGTGCTCGCCGGGCAAGGCGCCTTGCTCGCTGTGGAGGTCGTTGTGCGTGCCGTGATGGCCCGTCATCATCCACTCCCTTCATCTCAACTGAGACAATCGTCACTCACGAGCATATCCTCAGTCAAGATTTCGCTGACGATTTCGTCATTCGTGAGCGAAGATCGGACTGATTGCTTCAAGATGGCCGTGGAATCTGTCGTTTGCCAATACCGGCATGACTGACAAATTCGTCAGCTACGGGTAATGTGGCGGCAACGCCCTCGTTTCAGGGCCGCCATCCATCAACCAAGGGGAAACCATGAGTGACCGCGATCTCGAGAACCGATTCCAGGGTCTGCCGACCACCATCCGCGAGAAGATCGACGCCGTCATCGACGACGCCAAGATCGCACTGAAGCTGCGGGTGGCCGAACTGCTGGCCGACAAGGAGGAGATGGCCGAGCACGCGGTCATCTCAGCCGGCCGCGTCGGCGCCAAGAGCGGCGAGGTGTCAGAGCTGACGGCGATCATGCCGCTGAAGCCGGGCGGCGCTGAGAAGCTGCGCAAGTTCTTCAACCTCATCGAGGGAAACCTGGCCGGCGCAGGCCAGGTCGGGACGCTGCACAACATGCGGTTCGTGTTCCTCGACAACGACACCAAGCTGCTCTTCGCCACCGCCTACGACGGCGAATGGGACCCCTACATCGACGACTTCGCGACCAAGATCCCCGAGATGATGGACTACCTGTTCAGCAACGTCGAGGGATGGCCCGGGATCCACTCGCCGGAGGTGAAGGACTTCATCGTCCAGTACCAGCTCCCGGCCGAAGCGTGGTTCGTAGCCCATCCCAATCTCACGGTCGCCGGCGCCAACCGTCTGAAGCGACTCGACCGCACGGTGCAGAACTTCCTCACCGAGCTCAACTGACCCCGCGCGGCCATGGACCTGTTCCGCCGCCTGACCAAACAGCCGACGCTCGAACTGGACGACATCCAGGCGGCAGTCCTGCGAGCGCGGCCCGAGCCGTACTTCGGCACCCACGCGATCCTGGAGATCACCGATGCCGCGGCCGGCAGGGAGCTCCTGCGGCGACTGGCGCCGCGGATCACCTCCGCGGCCAGCTGGGACAAGCCCGTCCCGGCGTGGACCATCGTGGCGATCAGCTACACGGGGCTGAAGGCACTGGGGGTCTCCGAGGAGAGTCTGGCCTCGTTCCCCGCCAACTTCCGCGCCGGGATGGCAGCCCGCGCCGAGAGGCTTCGCGACACCGGGCCCAACGCTCCGCAACACTGGGAGTTCCCCTTCGGCACCGGCCGCGCTCATCTTGCTGTCAGCGTCTACGCCGAGAGCAAGGAGGCATGGCAGGAGGCCGTCGCCGGCTACGAGCGCGAGCTGGCCGGGGTGGCGGGGGTCGACCTCTTGTCGCACCAGGACTTCGGGGCAACCGGGTTCAACGTGTTCGGCTACCGCGACGGCTTCACGCAGCCGGCGGTCGAAGGAAGCGGTGCGGAGACGATGCCCGGCGACGGGCGGCCGATCGCGCCGGGCGAGTTCGTCCTCGGCTATCCCAGCGAGACGGGCCGACCGCTGCCGATGCCGAGCCCGAGCGTCCTGGGGCACAACGGCACCTACGTGGTCTTTCGGAAGTATCACTCCCATGTCGCTGCGTTCAATCGGTTCTTGCACGACAACGCCGACACCGCCCAGGAGCGAGAGCTGCTCGCGGCGAAACTGGTGGGGCGATGGCGCAGCGGCGCCCCGCTCGCCCTCTCGCCGGACCGCGACGACCCTGCGCTCGGTGAGGATCCGAGACAGCAGAACCACTTCAAGTACGCCGACGACCCTCGCGGGCTGCGTACTCCGCTGGGATCGCACATTCGGCGCATGAACCCGCGCGACTCCAAGCTGGAGATCCTCAGTGACCTCAGGATTCGCCGGCTCATCCGTCGCAGCACGTCCTACGGCGACCCTGTCCCTGACGGTGAGGTGCGCGACGACGGGAGCAGTCGCGGCCTTGACTTCATCGCGCTCAGCGCACGGGCGATCGACACCGTCGAGTTCCTGCAGAGCGAGTGGGTCAACTCGGGCAACTTCGCCGGCCTCGACAAGGAGAAGGACCCGCTCATCTCCAACCAGGACAAGGGGGCGTACTTCACGGTTCCGGGCACGCCTCCGCGCCGTGTCCAGGGCATTCAGAGCTTCAACACGCTGCTGGGTGGGGAGTACCTCTTCATGCCCAGCCTGTCCGCCATCACCTGGCTGAGCCAGGAACCAACGGCCTGAACCGGAGATCATCATGACCGAACCCATCGGCTACGTCCGATACAGCGACGACCTCGAACAACCCTTCCCCGACGAGGAGGAACTGACCCGACAGGTCGTAGCAGCCATGCTCAAGGCCAACCAGCAGGTGGCCGCGAAGCACCGGCACGGCCTGCGCGATGCGCATGCCAAGAGCCACGGAGTGCTCGTGGGCGAGCTGCGCGTCCACGCAGGCCTACCCGAGCACCTCGCACAGGGCCTGTTCGAGGCGCCGGCAACGTTCCCGATCGTGGTGCGCCTCTCGACCGCCCCCGGCGACCTCCGTTCGGATCAGGTCCCGGTCCAGCGCGGGTTCGCCATGAAGGTCCTCGGCGTGGCCGGGGACCGGGCCGTCGAGGATGGCTTCAGCACCCAGGACTTCCTCCTGGTCAACCACCCCACCCTCCCGTTCGGCACGATCGGGGAGTACGCCAAGCTGCAGAACCTCCTCGAGAGCCAGCCTCGACAGAGCGATCAGCAGCTCAAGGTCCTCGGTGCGGGTGCGCGGGTCGCCGATGCCGTCCTGACACGCCTGCACCGGCCGATCCCGCCGGCCGTGGAGACCCTCGCCGCTCGGAACAACCACATCCTCGGAGAGACCTTCCACTCGATGGCGGCCATGCGCTACGGCGACCACGTGGCAAAGTTGTCGGTCGCGCCGCGCTCGACCAACGTCAAGAACCTGGCCGGGCAAGCCGTGGACTCCGAGCTCGGCGAATCCGCGCTGCGCGAGCTCGTCGGAGACTTCTTCACCGAGCAGGGCGCCGAGTACGACCTGCGGGCCCAGCTGTGCGTAGACGTCGAGCGGATGCCGGTCGAGGACGCCTCGGTGCCGTGGTCGGAAGAGCTTTCGCCCCACCAGATCGTGGCCACCGTGCACCTGCCGGCCCAGGACCCCTACAGCGACGCGAGGCGGCGCTATGCCGACGACGTGCTGTCGTTCAACCCGTGGCACGCGCTGGCTGCGCACCGACCGCTGGGGTCGGTCATGCGGTCCCGCCGCAGCGCCTATCCGCACTCGAGCACCTTCCGTCACGACTACAACGGCGTGACCAAGCAGGAGCCGGTCAGCATCGACGAGATCCCCGCCTGACCGCGGGGCTCAGCCGCCTAGCCACATCGCTAGGCGGCTGAGCCGTCCAAGGACACCGTGACCTCAGGCAACGGGCGGCTACAGATCTCGGCAGCCTCCTCGGCAGTCAGACCGAACGTCCGAAGCAGCGCTTCTGTCGTCTCGTCGGTGGTCGTCGCGTCGTCGCGCTCGGGATGATCGTGCAGCAGTTGACCCAGTGCGAGCGCGGACCCTCCTGCCAGTACGAGCGCGATCTCGGGGTCGATCATGGTGAACCGCCTCGTCTCCACCCCGCGGGCGATATCTCTCAGTGCACGCGGAGTCAGGCCCCGCTTCGAGGTGACCAGGCGAGCCCCGGTGGAGATCAGCACCTTGCTGAGCTCGGGGTAGGCGCGATGGAGCCGGCCCGTCAGGCGAAAACTCTGGGCGAAGGCTTCGGCAGCATCTTCGAGGTCTGCCGTCAGTTCATCCATGAGAGCGCCGTGGCGCTCCAGCGCATCGTCCACCGCAGCATCGAAGAGCTCCTCCTTGCTCTCGAAATGGTTGTAGAACGAGCCCATGCCGACATCGGCAAGCTGAGTGATCTCGAGGATTGCGACGCTCGTGCGCCCCTGCGCGATCAGCTGCTGACCGGCACGAACCAGGCTCGCACGGGTGCGAGCCTTGCGCCGCTCGGTGCGCGACGCAGTGGCTCCATCCGTAGATGGTCTGATCGTGTCCGGCATGCTCGGCACTCCTCGCTACAATGAATCGAAAGTTCATTGTAGCAATGATCAGCAATTCTGAGAGTTTCGTCATTCATTGGGACTGTGGCGCTGGCAGCCTGATCTGCATCTCGGCAGGGCAGGCGGCGTCCCCCGCGGGCGAGAGATCAGTTCGATCGAGCAGGTCTCCAACACCGGGCAGGATCTGTAACCTGTGCCGACCGCATCATCGGCCCGCCACCTGCGCAAAGGGTGGCGGGCCGATTGTTGTCTGCTGCCATGCGGGGGCCGCCAGGTCGCCTCCGGCGGAGGGCTACTGAACAATACCTCGAATCGAGGTATTGTTCGGTGACGTGAGCATCATCGACGTCATGGTCCTCGGCTTCCTGGCCGAAGGACCCCAGCACGGCTACGAGCTGCGCCGGAAGATCGAGCAGCTGTACGGCCACACCCGCCGCATCAGCGACGGCACGCTCTATCCGGCGACCGACCGACTCGAACGCAACGGCCATGTGGTCAAGAGGTCCGAGCCGGGGCGTGGTCGGGCCGGCCGACACACGCTCACTCTCACCGATGCAGGGCGGGCTCATCTGCTCGAAGCGATTCGCGCCGCCGACGGCCACGACATCACCGACGCGAGCCGGTTCTTGGTCGTGCTCACCTTCCTGTCGCTGCTGCCGGACCGTTCCGACCAGCATGCGGTCCTGCGCCGGCGACTGGAGTTCCTGGAGACGCCGGCGAGCTTCTTCTACGACGGTGACCGCCCGATCCGGGCCGAAGAGGTCGTCGACCCCTACCGTCGCGGGCTGCTGCTGACCGCCCGAGCCACCAGTGCCGCCGAGAGGGCCTGGATCAGAGAGGAGATCGACTCGTGAACTCGAGCCAGACCATGCGAGCTGTTGTGCTGGAGGCGCCCGGACCGGTGGACGCCCTGCAGGTCCGGGACCTGCCCCTCCCGGAGCCCGAACCGGGCTGGGTGCGGATCCGGGTCAAGGCGTTCGGGCTCAACCGCTCCGAGCTGCACACCCGGCTTGGCTTTGCCGGGGACTCGGTGACTTACCCGCGTGTGCTGGGCATCGAAGCCACCGGCGTCGTGGATCTTGCGCCGAGCGGCGAGTTCGAGCCCGGGCAGCAGGTGATGACGATGATGGGTGGGATGGGACGTACGTTCGACGGCGGCTACGCCGAGTACACCTGCGTTCCCGCGAGACAGGTCATCCCGTTCCGGTCCGACCTCGACTGGGGGACGCTGGGGGCGGTGCCAGAGATGCTGCAGACGGCGTACGGCTCCTTGACCGTCGGCGTCGACATCGAGCCTGGTCAGAGTCTTCTCATCCGAGGCGGCACCTCGTCGGTCGGAATGGCGGCAGCGGTGCTTGCCAAGCGGAGCGGTGTCCGCGTTCTCGCCACGACCCGGAGTGCGGCCAAGGCCGAGGCGCTCGAGGCGATCGGGGTCGATGACGTGCTGGTCGACGACGGCGATGTCGCGGCCCAGGTACGGCGGCTGCTCCCTGAAGGGGTCGACGGCGCGATCGAGCTGATCGGGACGCCGACGCTGCCCGACACGCTACGGTCCACCCGCCTCCACGGCACGGTGTGTTTCACCGGGATGCTCTCGAACGTGTGGACCGTCGAGGAGTTCTACCCCATCGACTACCTCCCCACAGGTGTTCGCCTCACCGCCTACTCCGGTGAGGCCGAGAATCTCCCGGCCGACGTTCTTCAGGGATTCCTCGACGATGTGGCCGCCGGTCATGCGGTGGTGCCGATCGACACGACGTACGACCTCGACAGGATCCGCGAGGCTCACCAGCGGATGGAGGACGGCGCGGCTCGTGGAAAGCTCGTCGTGGTCGTCTGACGGGCGTCGAACCCGTGGCGGGGTGTATTCGGCTGCGGACGGCGTCGCGCGGGGCTAGTGTTTGAGCGTTCGCGGTCCGGTGAGAATGGGGGAGCCAGATGGCAGCGGAGTTGCTGATCCTGGCCGGAGCGGTCGCGCTCGTCGCGGTCGTCGTCATGGTCGCTGTCGTAGGCCTCGTCGTGGTGCTGTCCGGTCGGGCCGAGCGAACCAACATTCAGCACAACGTCGGGGACATAGACCCCGGCATCTGATCCTCTAAGGTTGAACGACGTGGCAGACGAGATGGCGCGCAAGGACATCGAAGCAGGTCTGGAGACCCGCCATGAGCTGGGGGACGCGTTCGACGCCGAACTGGTAGCCGGCTTCGCCGACCGCATCGAGAAGACCGTCCAGGAGCGGGTCGGCGCCACCGCCGCCGCCCGCACTCTCGCCGAGCGCAACGAGTCGCGTACGTCCGTCTTCCAGTTCGTCCTGGGCGCAGGTTCGGCCGTGGCAGGCATCCCGATCAGCATCACCCTCGGCGTCACCGACAACCTCGGCGCCCTGGTGATCTCCTGGGTCGGCCTCGTCGGCGTCAACGTCGCTCACGCGCTGCGTACGCGCAAGCGCTGAGGGGCTGGGCTGCGGCCTTTACGAAGGACCCGCCCGCCCGACCGAGAGATACCCCCACGGCCGCGAGAACGACGGCCCGGGGAGGTAGGACTGCTCCAGCCGGTCGAGGGTGAAGCCGGCGGCCTCGACGAGCCGCGGGATGTCGCGGGCGAGGTGGCAGCCGCCGAAGAGGCGCTGCTGGAGGCCGTCCAGGCGGTGCTGCCAGCGAGCGACGCCGGGGTCGGGGGAGAGGCCGTGCTCGACGAAGCCGATGGTGCCGCCGGGACGCAGGACACGGCGCAGTTCGGCCAGGGCACCGGCGACGTCGGGGATGGTGCACAGCGAGAAGGTGACCAGCCCGGTGTCGACCGAGGCGTCGGCGAGCGGGAGGCGGGCGCCGTCGAGGCCGACGCGGCTCACCGGGACCGATGAGCCCGTACGGCGCGAGGCCGAGAGCTGCCAGGCGACGTCGGAGGGCTCGACGGCGACGATCTCGGTGACCTCGGAGGGATAGAGGCCGATGTTGCTCCCACTGCCGAAGCCGATCTCGACGACCTGGCCGCGGAGACCCTCACAGGCCTGCCGGCGCAGCGGCTCGAGCTGCTCGATCCCGCAGGTGCGGTCCACGATGTGTGGCACCACCCGCGACTCCCAGAGTCCCATGGGAGCTCACTCTTCCATCTCGCCGGTCCATTGGACACCGAGCAGCATCGAGTCCTCGCCCTCGACGAGCGTGGTGAAGCCGACGCGCCGGTAGAACCCGATCGCGCGGGTGTTGCCGGCGGCGACGCCGAGGTGCGCACCGCGTACGCCGGCGACGTGGAAGGCGCCGAGCATCATCCCGATCAGCTCCTTGCCGACGCCCTGGCCCTGGGCGCGGGGGAGCAGGTTGATGTGCAGGTGCGCCGGGAACTCGCTGAGGATCTCGCCCAGCATCCGCGGCGGGCGGTGGATCTGGGAGCGGAGCCGGGCGTTCCAGTCGTTCCGGTCGTGATCAGGCCCCGGATCGGGGTTGACGACGCGGAGCGCGGGCCACCAGTCCTCCTCGCACTCCTTCTCGAAGGCGCGGGTGAACGGGGTGCCGACGACGTAGCCCACCACGCCCTCGGAGTCGACCGCCACGAACCCGAGCCCGAGACGCAGCACGATGTAGGGAGCGGCGTAGATGTTCCCAGGCAGCCGCGGGTCGTCGTAGAACTCGGTGGCGTCCTCGCCCGATGCCCCGGTGAGCAGGCAGATCGAGAAGATGTCGTCGAGGTCGTCGGCAGTGGCCCGCCGGATCTCAGGAGTTCCCATGGCCCAACCTCACCATGACCGCTGCCACGCTCCCTTCACTAGGTCTCCTCCTGGTGCCGCCCAGCCGAACAACGTCGGGCAACCTCAGCGTGGCGTGTGGATGCTCACGTGCCTTCGTGCACGTGGCCGGTAGCCTTGCAGGCATGAGCGTACGACGGGTGATGGGCACGGAGGTCGAATACGGAATTTCCGTGGCCGGACAGCCCCAGGCCAACCCGATGGTGGCGTCCTCGCAGGTCGTCAATGCGTACGCATCCTCGACTCTCAAGGCGAGGAGAGCGCGCTGGGACTTCGAGGAGGAGTCGCCGCTGCGCGATGCGCGAGGCTTCGACATGTCGCGGCAGGTGGCCGATCCCAGCCAGCTCACCGACGAGGATCTCGGGCTCGCCAACGTCATCCTCACCAACGGCGCCCGGCTCTACGTCGACCACGCCCACCCGGAGTTCTCCTGCCCCGAGGTGACCAACCCGCTGGACGCGGTGCGCTGGGACAAGGCCGGCGAGCAGGTGATGCTCGACGCCTCCCGTGCGGCCGCGCGGCTGCCGGGCAACCCGCAGATCCACCTCTACAAGAACAACACCGACAACAAGGGCGTCTCCTACGGTGCGCACGAGAACTTCCTCATGCGCCGCTCGACCGCGTTCGCCGACATCGTCAAGCATCTGACCCCGTTCTTCGTCTCGCGGCAGGTCTTCGCCGGCGCCGGGCGGGTCGGGATCGGCCAAGAGCGCCCCAAACACGGCTTCCAGATCTCCCAGCGGGCCGACTTCTTCGAGGTCGAGGTCGGGCTGGAGACCACGCTCAAGCGGCCGATCATCAACACCCGTGACGAGCCCCATGCCGACCCGGAGAAGTACCGCCGCCTCCACGTGATCCTGGGCGACGCCAACCTCGCCGAGATCTCGACCTACCTCAAGGTCGGGAGTACGTCGCTGGTGCTCGCCATGATCGAGGACGGCTACATCACCCGTGACCTCAGTGTCGACGGCCCGGTCTCGGCGCTGCGCGCGGTCTCTCACGACCCGTCGCTGAAGACGTTGATCACGCTCAAGGACGGTCGCAAGCTGACCGGTGTCCAGCTGCAGATGGAGTATCTGGACCTGGCCAAGAAGTTCGTCGAGGAGCGCTACGGCTCCGACGCCGACTACCAGACCAAGGATGTCCTGGAACGCTGGGAGTCGGTGCTCGACCGCCTCGAGCGCGACCCGATGGAGTGCGCCACCGAGCTCGACTGGGTGGCCAAGTACAAGCTCCTCCTCGGCTACCGCGACCGTGACGGCTTGGAGTGGGACGACCCCAAGCTCCACCTGATCGACCTGCAGTACGCCGACATCCGCCCCGAGAAGGGCCTCTACCACCGTCTCGTCCGCGCCGGGCGGATCCAGCGCCTGATGACCGACGACCTGGTGGAGAAGGCGATGCACGAGCCGCCGAGCGACACCCGGGCCTACTTCCGCGGCCGCTGCCTGGAGAAGTACTCCGAGAACGTCGCGGCGGCCAGCTGGGACTCGGTCATCTTCGACCTGCCCGGGCGCGAGTCGTTGCAGCGGGTTCCGACCATCGACCCGCTGCGCGGCACGAAGAAGCACGTCGGGGGCCTGCTCGACTCCTCCGAGACCGCTGTCGACCTGTTCAACCGGCTGACCGGTTCGTGAGCGTCGATCGCGACTCGTGCCACATCTCGGCCCAACGTTCGACTTCTGCTTCCTCCCGTAGCGAAATCGGGCATTGTTTCCTCAGGTTTGTCGGTGCTAGTGGATAGGTTGAAGACATGGCACAGGAGCAGAAGCAGCCGAAGAAGTCCTCCGAGACGGAGGAGTCCGTCGAGACCGCGCCCGAGACCGATGTGAATGAGCGCAAGGAAGCGCTTGACTCCGACGTCGACGACATCCTGGACGAGATCGACGACGTCCTGGAGACCAACGCCGAGGACTTCGTGAAGTCCTTCATCCAGAAGGGCGGGCAGTAGTAGATGTCCGAATCCCGTATCCCGGCTGCCTACATGACGCCGGGCACCTCGTCCTTTGCCGATTTTCTGACGGCCCAGTCCCCGGAGCTGCTCCCGCGACGCGACGCGGCTGCGGGCAGTCTGAGCGACATTGCCCCGCACGGCACCACGATCGTCGCGGCCACCTTCCCCGGTGGCGTGATCATCGCCGGTGACCGGCGGGCCACCCAGGGCAACCTGATCGCCGAGCGCGACATGCGCAAGGTCTTCCCGTCCGACGAATACTCCGCGGTCGGCATCGCCGGCTCCGCGGGGCTCGCGGTCGAGCTGGTCAAGCTCTTCCAGACCGAGCTCGAGCACTACGAGAAGATCGAGGGCACCACGCTCTCGATCGAGGGCAAGGCCAGCCGGCTCTCCGCCCTCGTCCGGGGCAACCTCCCGATGGCGATGCAAGGCCTGGTCGTGGTGCCGCTCTTCGTCGGGTTCGACCCCGAGGCCGGCGAAGGAAAGATCTACGGGTACGACCCGACCGGCGGCCGCTACGAGCAGACCGGATACGCAGGCGTCGGCTCGGGCTCGCTGTTCGCCAAGGGTGCCCTCAAGAAGCTCTACCGGCCCGACCTCGACGAGGCCACGCTGGTCGCGGTCCTGATCCAGGCTCTCTACGACGCCGCCGACGACGACTCGGCCACCGGCGGCCCTGATCTGTCGCGCAAGCTGTTCCCGCTGGTCCACGTGATCACCGCCGACGGGGGTCACACGCTGCCCGACGCCGAGGTCGCGGCCGTTGCCGAGGCCGTCATCACCGGGAGGCTGCAGCGGCCCGACGGTCCCATCGCCGAGCTGGAGGGTGGCCGATGAGCACTCCTTTTTATGTCTCACCCGAGCAGCTGATGCGCGACCGCGCGGACTTCGCGCGCAAGGGCATCTCCCGGGGTCGGGCGTTGGTCTCGCTGCAATACGCCGACGGCATCGTGTTCGCCTCCGAGAACCCCTCGGCGGCCCTGCACAAGGTGAGCGAGATCTACGACCGGATCGCCTTCGCGGCGGTCGGGCGCTACAACGAGTTCGAGAACCTCCGCATCGCCGGGGTGCGGCTGGCCGACATGCGCGGCTACGCCTACGACCGGCGCGACGTCACCGGGCGTGGCCTGGCCAACGCCTATGCGCAGACCCTCGGCACGATCTTCTCCTCGGGCGGGGAGAAGCCCTATGAGGTCGAGCTGTTCGTCGGTGAGATCGGTGACTCCGCCGAGGACGACCAGCTCTACCGGCTGACCTACGACGGCCAGGTCGTCGACGAGCACGGCTTCGCCGCCATCGGTGGTGCCGCCGAGGCTGTGGGTGGCTACCTCAAGGAGCGCTACACCGAGGGCGCCTCGCTCGAGGACGCCATCAAGCTGGCGGTGGCCGCGCTCGGCCACACCGACACCGACGACCGCGAGATCGCCGCCAAGGACCTCGAGGTCGCGGTCCTCGACCGCAATCGCACCCAGCCGCGCAAGTTCCGCAGGATCCGGCCGGCGACGCTGCTCGAGATCCTCGGCTCGGCCGTCGCGACCCCAGAGGTCGAGCCGGCCAAGCCGGCCGCCGTCGAGCCGCCTGCCGACAAGCCGGCGGAGAAGCCGGCTGAGAAGCCGGTCAGCGACGCGCCGCTGGCCCCGCCCCCCGACGACGACGGCGAGCCGCCGATCGCCCCGCCCCTCGACTGACACCAGAAGCCGGGGAGTCTCAGGCGCACCCGGTGCGCCTGAGACTCCCCGGCTTCGCTCCGTGTCCGATCTACGCGAGACCGGCGACGGCGACCAGGATCAGCACAACCCCGGCGACCGCTGGCGCGGCGAGGCGTTCGCCGAGGACCGCTGCGGCAGCGACGGACGCGGCGACCGGCTCCATCAAGCTGGCCACGGTGGCCGCGCTGCTGCGCGTGGTGCGCAGCCCGGCATAGAGCAGGCCGTACGCCAGCGCCATCGTCGCCACGCCCAGGTACACCAGCCAGGCCCACACTGTCGCCGAGGACGAGACGAGCGACCCGCCGCCAAGCAGCGCCGACGGAGTGAGGGCAAGGGCCCCGACGCCGGTGGCGCCGGCCGTCACCAGCAGTGGGCTGCGCTGCTGAGCGAGCGGGCGCCCGACGGCAGTGGTGAGCGCGTACGCAGATCCGGACGCGGTCGCGAGCAGCACCCCGGTCACCGGCCGCTCGCCGCCGGCCCCGCTGCCGGCGTATGCCGAGGCCAGGACCAGCCCGGTCAGCGCCGTCGCCAGCACCACGAGCTGCCGGCCGCTCGGCCGCTGACGTGACGCGATGGCCTCGCCGGCGAGCAGAATCGCCGGAGCGATCCCGAGGCTGACGACGGTGGACACGGTCACTCCGACGGCGACCACAGAGGCGAAGTAGAGCGCTTGGTAGAGACCGGTCCCGACACCGACGACCACCGTGCGGAGGTCAAGGCGAAGGTCGCGCAGGCGGCCGACGAGGGCAAGGACGGCGAGCAGTACGACTGCGGCGATCAGCATGCGGTATGCGCTCACCGTGAGCACCGACATCGGCGTGGTCGCGCGGACGATCTGGAGGACGAGGCCGCCGGTGCCCCACAGGACGCCGGCGAGGCAGATCTGAACGAGCCCGAGACGGGCGGAGAGAGAGGACATCGAAGAGGTGCTCCAGGTTCGACAAGACGGATGGGCAGCGTCTGGAGCACGCCACAAGAGAGCCGATCCGCGCTCTCAGCGGCAGATCGGCGAGGCCGCTCCGGTCAGGCGACCGGCGGCGGAAGCAGGCCGAGATGCTTCGAAGTCATGGCCCGAAGTCTGCCACAGGCCCGAGGCCCGGACCCGCTGTCTCGTGTGATGCCCCGTGTCAGCCGATCTGGTCCGAGAGCGAGACGACGATGCCCTCGGGCCCGCGGACGTACGCCATCCGCACGACGTCCTCGTAGACGCCGACTCCGCCGACCAGCCCGTAGCCGTCCTCCACCAGGGCTGCGAGGACCGCGTCGAGATCGTCGACCTGGAAGCAGACGTTGCGCAGGCCCAGCGTGTTGGCCATCGCGTCAGGCGTACCGGGCACGTGGTCGGGACGTACGAACCGGGCGAGCTCGAGGGTGGTGTCGCCACCCGGCGGGCGCAGCATCACGACCTCGCAACGTGCCCCGGGGATCCCGCAGACGGTGTCGATGAACTCGCCCTCGACGAACGTACGTCCTTCGATCTCCAGGCCCAGGCCGACGAAGAACTCCGTGACCAGGTCGATGTCAGCGACGGTGATGCCGACGTGGTCGAACTTCAACAGGTGTGTCATGACTGCCATCCTCGTACTGTGCTCGTCGTTGTGGCGGGTGCTTTCGACGAGGGAACGAGGCCGGCGCGCCGATCTCTACATGGTCGGCGACATGAGTTCTTAGCGCCGAGCGTCAGTGACCGCTGAGCCGACCGGTCAGCCGCTCGTGCCTGTCGGCGCTGGAAGGGTTCAGGCCGACGATGCGTACGGACTTGTTCTTGGTCTCGTACTTGTGGGTGATCGCGTCGAGCGCCGCGACCGTGGAGGCGTCCCAGATGTGGGAGTCGGAGACGTCGATGACGATCTCGTCGGGATCGTCGGCGTACTCGAACTGGGTGTAGAGGTCGTTGCTGGAGGCGAAGAAGAGCTCGCCGGTGACCCGGTAGACGGCCTTCATGCGTCCGTCGGCGTCCTCGACGAGCTCCCGGTGTGTGTGGGTCAGGTGGGCGACTCGGCGTGCGAAGAGGGTCATCGCGACCAGGACCCCGACGATGACGCCGATCGCGAGGTTGCGGGTCGCGACGGTGACCGCGACGGTCGTGAGCATGACCACCGTCTCCGAGAGCGGCATCCGCCGCAGGGTGGCGGGCCGCACGGAGTGCCAGTCGAAGGCGCTGACCGAGACCATGATCATCACCGCGACCAGGGCGGCCATCGGGATCAGCGCCACGGTGTCGCCGAAGCCGACGACCAGGACGAGCAGGAAGACGCCGGCGAGGAAGGTGGACAGGCGCGTACGGGCGCCGGAGACCTTCACGTTGATCATCGTCTGACCGACCACCGCGCAGCCGCCCATGCCGCCGAGGAAGCCGGTGATCAGGTTCGCGAGACCCTGAGCGCCGGCCTCGCGGGTCTTGTCGGAGTGGGTGTCGGTGATGTCGTCGACGAGCTTGGCGGTCAGCAGCGACTCGAGCAGCCCGACCAGCGCCATGCCGAGGGCGTAGGGGGCGATGATCTTCAGCGTGTCGAGGGTGAGAGGTACGTCGGGGAGGAACCAGGTCGGCAGGCTGTCGGGCAGCTTGCCCTGGTCGCCGACGTTCGGCACGTCGACCGCGCCGATGACGGTGAAGGCGGTGAGCGCGACGATCGCGACCAGCGGCGCCGGGATCACCTTGTTGATCCGCGGGAACCCAACGATGACGGCGATGCCGACGGCGATCATCGGGTAGACGGCCCAGGGCACGTCGACCATGTGGACGATCTGCGCCTCGAGGACGAGGATCGCCAGCGCGTTGACGAAGCCGACCATCACCGAGCGGGGGAGGAAGCGCATCAGCCGGGCCACTCCGGCCAGCGCCAGCGCGATCTGGATCAGACCGCCCAGGAGCACGGTCGCGATCAGGTAGTCGTAGCCGTGGTCCCGCATCACCGGGGCGATCACCAGCGCGACCGCGCCGGTGGCGGCCGAGATCATCGCCGGCCGTCCGCCGAGGAACGAGATCGCGACGGCCATGGTGAAGGAGGCGAACAGTCCGACGCGCGGGTCGACCCCGGCGATGATCGAGAACGAGATCGCCTCGGGGATCAGCGCGAGCGCGACGACGAGACCCGCCAGCACCTCCGTACGCAGCAGCCGCGGCGAACGCAGCGCCGCGAGGACGCCCGGTTCGTTGCTGGCGGAGGACGAAGGCAGCGGTGAGGGCACGAGCCGCAATCCTAGGGCTGGCCGCACTCCTCGCCGGCTTTGTGAGCGGTGTGAGGTTCGACCCGTCCGGCGCCGGCTCGCGGTCGCCGTGCCGGTGGACGGCGCGCCCCGCCGTGTCGTACCTCTGAACGCCTCCGCAGTGACCGTCGACCGTCTAGGGTTTCAGGTATGGACAGGCGCATCTTCGGCATCGAGAACGAGTACGGCGTGACCTGCACGTTCCGCGGCCAGCGGCGGCTGAGCCCGGACGAGGTGGCCCGCTATCTCTTCCGCAAGGTCGTGAGCTGGGGCCGCAGCTCGAACGTGTTTCTCAGGAACGGCGCGAGGCTCTACCTCGACGTCGGCTCCCACCCCGAGTACGCCACGCCCGAGTGCGACGACGTGATCTCGGTCGTCACCCACGACAAGGCGGGGGAGCGGATCCTGGAGGGGCTGCTCCTCGACGCCGAGCAGCGGCTGCACGACGAGGGCATCGCCGGCGACATCTACCTGTTCAAGAACAACACCGACTCGGCCGGCAACTCCTACGGCTGCCACGAGAACTATATGGTCAGCCGCGCCGGGGAGTTCTCCAAGCTCGCCGACGTGCTCATCCCGTTCCTGGTCACCCGCCAGCTGATCGTCGGCGCCGGCAAGGTCACCCACACCCCTCGGGGCGCCGGGTTCGCGGTCTCGCAGCGCGCCGAGCACATCTGGGAGGGCGTGTCGTCGGCGACGACACGGTCCCGCCCGATCATCAACACCCGCGACGAGCCGCACGCGGACGCCGAGAAGTACCGGCGACTCCACGTCATCGTCGGTGACTCGAACATGTCCGAGACCACCACGATGCTCAAGATTGCGAGCTGTCACCTGGTGCTGCGGATGATCGAGGAGGGCGTCGTCATGCGAGACATGACGATGGAGAACCCGATCCGCGCCATCCGCGAGATCGCCCACGACCTCACCGGCCGGCGCAAGGTGCGGCTGGCCAACGGCCGCGAGGCCAGCGCCCTGGACATCCAGAACGAATACCTCTCCAAGGCGCGGGAGTTCGTCGACCGCCGCGAGATCACCGACCCGACCATGATCGCCGCCCTCGACCTGTGGGAGCGCGGCCTGAAGGCGATCGAGTCCGACGACCTCTCCCTGGTCGACCGCGAGATCGACTGGGTGATCAAGTGGAAGCTGATCGACCGCTACCGCGCCAAGCACGGCCTTCCGCTGGGCCACGCGCGGGTCGCTCAGCTCGACCTCGCCTACCACGACATCCACCGCAACCGCGGCCTCTACTACCTGCTGGAGAAGAAGGGCGCGGTCAAGCGCGCGACCACCGACCTGAAGATCTTCGAGGCCAAGTCGGTTCCGCCGCAGACCACCCGCGCCCGGCTCCGTGGTGAGTTCATCAAGAAGGCGCAGGAGCGCCGCCGCGACTTCACCGTCGACTGGGTCCACCTCAAGCTCAACGACCAGGCCCAGCGCACCGTGCTGTGCAAGGACCCGCTCAAGGCGTACGACGAGCGCGTCCAGCGGCTCATCGACGGGATGTGACGACCAACCGCCTGGAAACACTGTGGGGTGGCTTCGCTGCGGGGTAACCACCGGGCGGATATGGTGTCCTCCGCTGTCGTCTATCTCCATTTCACGTCACGAAGGTTTGCACTGTGCCCACTGCTCCTCGGCCTCGTCTGCGCCACGCGCTGAGCGCGCTGGCCGTCACCCTGCTCATCCCGGCTCTGGTCGCCTGCGGCGGCGAGGAGAAGACGGGGTACGGCGACGAGACCGTCTCCGGCTTCGACGGCGTCACGGTCTCGGCCGCGGTCGACAAGGCGCCCACGCTGAAGTGGGAGTCTGCGATCGCCTATCCCAAGGACCCCAAGGTCAAGACACTGACCGAGGGCAAGGGTGAGGAGATCCCGGAGGGCCGCGGCGTCTTCGCCAAGATCTACATCGGCAACGCCACCACCCTGGACAAGGAGTGGGCCTACGAGAGCCAGGCGCCCGAGGGTGAGGAGCTCCCGGCCGAGAAGCCGTGGAGCACCATCCTGAAGGGCGCCAAGGTCGGCGACCGGATCGAGGCCATCGTCGGCTCGGCCGACCTGCTCGGCGAAGGCGGCAACCCGCAGATGGGCATCGGCAACCACGACACGCTGCTGGTCGTCGTCGACGTGGTGAAGCCCGCCGCCGACAAGACGCCGAAGGACGTCGACGCCTCCGAGCTCCCGAAGGTCGTCGAGAAGAACGGCAAGCCGACCGGGTTCGACTTCACCGGCATCGCCAAGCCGAAGGCCGACGACGGTCTCAAGCGGGCCATCGTCACCGAGGGCGACGGCGAGGAGATCACCACCGACCAGACGGTCACCGCCAACTACCTCGGGATGACCTACGGCGCCAAGAAGCCCTTCGACGAGAGCTTCAGCAAGGAGGCCGTGCCGTTCGCCCTCAACCAGGTGGTCGCGGGCTGGACCAACGGCCTGGAGGGCGTCAAGGTCGGCAGCCGTGTTCTGCTGCAGATCCCGCCGGAGCTGGGCTACGGTGCAGAGGAGAAGCCGGGCCAGGGCGGCACGCCGGGAATCCCGGCCAACAGCACGCTCTACTTCGTCATCGACGTCGTCAAGGCCGAAGACACCCCGGCGCCGCAGTAGCAGAGTCTCTAGGGGGAGAACACCGTGGCGGCGGGTAAGACCGAGCGGTTGATGAACCTGCTCATCATGCTGCTCGTGCAGCGTGACAACGTGTCGAAGGAGCGGATCCGTGAGGTCCTCTACCCGTCGTCCCACGGTGAGGCGTTCGAGAAGATGTTCGAGCGCGACAAGGAGGAGCTGCGCAGCCTCGGTGTGCCGATCGAGACCGGGGTGATCGACTCCTTCTTCGAGGACGAGATCGGCTACCGGGTCAGCCCCGAGCAGTTCGCGCTGCCGCCGATCACCCTCGAGGCCGACGAGCTCGCCGTGGTCGCCCTGGCCACCAAGGTCTGGGAGAACGCCTCGATGGCGGAGGCGACCACGGAGGCCGTACGCAAGCTCAACGCCGCCGGGCTCGAGACCGACGTCTCGGCGCTGGAGATCGTGCAGCCGCGGCTGGCTGCGGAGGAGGGCTCCTTCGACGTCTTCGTGGCCGCCACCCAGGACCGGCAGGTGGTCGAGTTCGACTACCGCGGGTCACGGGCGGCCGAGCCGTCCCACCGGCGGCTGCAGCCGTGGGGCGTGGTGCGCTACTCCGGCCGTTGGTACGCCGTCGGCCATGACGTCGACCGCGACGACACCCGCATCTTCCGGCTCTCCCGCGTTCTGGGGGAGGCTCGGGCGGTCGGCGAGCTCGACGCCTTCGAGGTGCCGGCCGAGGTTGACGTACGCGATATCGCACGGACCCTGGCGCCGGCACCGCCCACCGGGAAGGCGGTCCTGCTGCTGAGGCAGGGGAGCGGCTACACCCTCCGCAGGGCGGCCGACTCCACCGAGTCCGGGGTGACCGGGCCCGACGGCAGCGACGACTGGGACCGTGTGGTGCTGACCCGGGTGCCCGCCGACCTGGTCGGAGCGGTGCTGGGCCACGGCCCCGACGCCTACGTCGAGGAGCCCGAGGACCTGCGCCGCGAGGTCGGGACGCGGCTGGAGCAGCTGGTGGCGCGCCTGGACGGAGCCGGACGATGAGCGCGACGGGTGCGACGGGTGCCAAGGGGCAGGTCGGACGGCTGCTGACGCTGGTGCCCTACCTCTACTCCCAAGCGGACGACGTACGCCTCGACAAGGCGGCCGCCGACCTCGGTGTCGAGGAGAAGCAGCTGGTCAAGGACCTGCAGGTGCTCTTCATGTGCGGCCTGCCCGGTGGCTACCCCGACGACCTGATCGACGTCGACATCGACGCGCTGACCGAACCCGACGGCGACCGGGTCATCCGGATCTCCAACGCCGACTACCTCGATCGCCAGCTGCGGCTGACTCCGATCGAGGCCACGGCCGTGATCGTCGCGCTGCGTGCGCTGCGGGGCGGCGCGGTGGCTGCTGAGACCAAGGAAGTCGTCGACCGTACGCTGGCCAAGCTCGAGCAGGCGGCCGCCGAGGGCGCCGCCGCGAGCGTCGACCCCGGCGAGGAGCTGGTCGACACCTCGCTCGTCCAGATCCATGCCGCGATCGCGACCGCGATCGACCAGGGCCGTCAGGTACGCATCGACTACTGGGTGCCGGCGCGTGACGAGGAGTCCTCGCGGGTCATCGATCCGCGCGCGCTGGTCTCGATCCGCGACATCGAGTATCTCGACGCCTGGTGCCACACCGCCGAGGCGCCGCGCAGCTTCCGCCTCGACCGGATCAGGGGCGCCGAGGTGCTCGACACCCCGGTGGCCACCGACCCCGAGGACGGCGCGAGCGCCGAGGACGCGGCCGGGCTGCTGGAGCGTACGGACTACGGAACGGTCGTCCGGGTGCGACTGGCTCCCGAGGCCCGCTGGGTCGGTGAATACTATTCGGTGATCGACCCGGTCGAGCTGCCCGACGGCGGGCTCGAGGTGGGGCTGCGGGTCTACGACCAACGCTGGCTGACCCGCTTCCTGCTCCGGCTGGCGCCCTTCGCCGAGGTTCTCGACGAGCAAACGTTCACCGAATCGTTTGCGGCGACTGCACGGCTGGCTCTCGGCCTGTACCGTTCGGACGCGTAGACTTTTGACGTTCCCCCTAAGACGTAGATGAGGTAGTTCATGTTCACTCCATTGATCGGTATGCCGCAGGGAGCCGAGTGGCTCATCATCTTGGCGATCGTGATCCTCGTCTTCGGCGCTGCCAAGCTTCCTGAGCTCGCCCGCGGCACCGGTCAGGCGCTGCGCATCTTCAAGACCGAGACCAAGGGCCTGCGCGACGAGGACGAGAAGGAGAAGGGCGACAAGGCCGAGAAGCCGGCAGAGCTCACTGCCTCCGAGCAGGAGCGGATCGCCGAGCTCGAGCGTCGTGAGGCCGAGATCAAGGCCGAGCGCGAGCGCCTCTCCGGCAACTGAGGCCGACCTTGTCCATCGCCGGTGTTGTCGCGATCTTCCGCGGCACCCCCAAGCACCCCATCGGCGACGACGGCCGGATGGCGCTCTCCGACCACCTGCGTGAGCTCCGCGCGCGGGTGATCAAGGCATCCCTGGCCCTGGTCGTCGGGTTCGTCGTCGCGCTGTTCTTCTTCGAGCAGCTCTTCAACCTCGTCATGGACCCCTACCTCCAGGCCGTCAAGATGATGGACCAGGAGGGCGGTGCCGCCTCGCTGAGCTCCGTCAACGGCGCCGCGGGCGGCTTCATGCTCTACCTGAAGCTGTGCGGCCTGGCGGCGTTCATCGGCACCGCGCCGATCTGGCTCTACCAGATCTGGGCGTTCCTGATGCCCGGCCTGCACCCCCATGAGAAGAAGATGTCGAGGATCTTCGTGGCCGTCGCCGGCCCGCTCTTCCTCCTCGGTGTCCTGCTCGGCTACCTCACCCTGCCCAAGGGCCTGGAGATCCTGTTCGCCTTCGTCCCCGACGGCCTGACGAACATCGTGGAGTTCAGCGAGTACCTCAGCTTCCTGAGCCGTACGCTGCTGGTCTTCGGCATCGCCTTCGAGATCCCGGTCTTCGTGATCCTGCTCAACCGGATCGGCGTCCTGCCCGGTGCCGCCCTGGGCAAGTACCGCGCCTGGATCATCGTCGGCTCCTTCGTCTTCGCCGCCGTCGCGACCCCGTCGGGTGACCCGTTCACGATGACGATCATGGCCGGCCCGATGGTCGTCCTCTTCGGGATCTCCGAGGTCATCGCCCGGGCGCACGACAAGCGCAAGGCCAGCAAGCGCAAGGACATGATCGGGGATCCTGACGTCCCGTCGGTGATCTGACCACTAGTCTTCACCGGGTGACGCGTCAGATCGCCCTGCTCGCCAACCCCACCGCCGGCCGTGGCCACGCCGACCAGATCCTCGATGCGGTCACCGCGAGGCTGGCCGCCTCGGGGGCAGTCGTCGAGCACCTGATCGGCGACGACGCCGAGCACGCTCTCGAGCTGGCCCGGAAGGCGGCCGCCGATGGGGTCGACACGGTGGTGACCCTCGGCGGCGACGGCATGGTGCACATCGCCGTCCAGGCACTGGCCGAGACCGAGGTCAGCCTCGGCGTCGTCCCGCTCGGGACCGGCAACGACTTCGCACGTGCGCTCGGGATCCCGGCCGGAGACCCGCTGGCGGCCGCCGACGTGGTCGTACGCAACCACTCCCGCCGCGTCGACCTGGGCCGAAGTGGAGAGACTTGGTTCGCCACCGTTCTGGCCGCCGGGTTCGACGCAGCGGTCAACGAGCGGGCCAACGCGATGAGGTGGCCCCACGGCGACCTCCGTTACACGCTCGCCGCTCTGTCGGTGATCCGCAGCTGGAAGCCGGTGCCCTACCGGCTCGAGATCGAGGACGCGACCGGCGCGACCACGGTCCGCGAGCAAGAGGCGATGCTGCTGGCGATCGCCAACACCGAGTCCTACGGGGGAGGTCTGCGGATCGCGGCGGACTGCGACCCCGCCGACGGCCTGCTGGACGCCATCCTCATCAAGCCGGTCTCGCGCCTGGAGTTCCTGCGCGTCTTCCCGGGCGTACGCCAGGCCAAGCACCTCACCCATCCGGCTTTCGAGCGCATCCGTGCCCGCCGGATCAAGGCCTCCGCCCCCGGCGTGATCGCCTACAGCGACGGGGAGCGGCTCGGGCCGCTGCCGCTCGACGTCGAGTGCGTCCCTTCCGCTCTCGGCGTACTGGTGCCGCCGCGCGACTGACTGTCGGTGTCGGTCGATAGGCTCGGCACCATGGACGCCTCGCCAGCGGAGAAGTACGCCGCTTTCAAGCGTGACAAGGACTACCCCGTCTTCCGGGACTTTGCCTCGCTCTACGACTTCGGGCTCGACGACTTCCAGGTCGAGGCGTGCAAGGAGATCGAGGAGGGCAAGGGCGTCCTGGTCGCCGCGCCGACGGGGTCGGGCAAGACGATCGTCGGTGAGTTCGCCATCCACCTGGCGCTCGCGACCGGTCGCAAGGCGTTCTACACGACGCCGATCAAGGCGCTCTCCAACCAGAAGTACAACGACCTGGTCAAGCGCTACGGTCCCGACCAGGTCGGCCTGCTGACCGGCGACAATGTCGTCAACGGCGAGGCGCCGGTCGTGGTGATGACCACCGAGGTGCTGCGCAACATGCTCTACGCGGGCTCGCAGACCCTGATGGGCCTCGGGTTCGTGGTCATGGACGAGGTCCACTACCTCGCCGACCGCTCCCGCGGCGCGGTCTGGGAGGAGGTCATCATCCACCTACCCGAGTCGGTCTCCGTCGTCTCGCTGAGCGCGACCGTCTCCAACGCCGAGGAGTTCGGCGAGTGGCTCACCGCGGTGCGTGGTGAGACCACCACGATCATCGAGGAGAAGCGGCCGGTGCCGCTCTACCAGCATGTGATGGCGGGCCGGCGGATCATGGACCTGTTCGCCTCCTCCGACGTCGACGCGGCGGCCGGGTTCGTCAAGGAGGGCGCCCCGGTCAACGGCGAGCTCATGAGGCTGGCACGCGACGACTGGGCGGCCGGACGGATGACGGACCGGCGTACGCCCAAGGACAAGCGCAAGGGGAACGGAAACCGGCGCGTGGGCAACGGGCGGCGGGTCTGGATCCCGTCGCGCGTGGAGGTCATCACCGCCCTGCAGCGCGACAACCTGCTCCCCGCGATCAACTTCGTCTTCTCCCGGGTCGGCTGCGACGCCGCGGTCGGCCAGTGCATCCAGGCCAACCTGCGGCTGACCACGCCCGACGAGCGCGACGAGATCTTCGCCTACGTCGAGGAGGCCTGCGCCGACCTGCCCGACGAGGACCGGCACGTCCTCGGCTACCACGACTGGATCGACGGCCTGACCCGCGGCGTCGCTGCCCACCACGCGGGGCTGCTGCCGGCGTTCAAGCAGGTCGTCGAGGAGTTGTTCCTGCGCGGCCTGGTGAAGGCCGTCTTCGCCACCGAGACGCTCGCGCTGGGCATCAACATGCCCGCCCGCACGGTGGTCATCGAGAAGCTCTCGAAGTGGAACGGCGAGGCCCATGTCAACCTCTCGCCGGGGGAGTACACCCAGCTCGTCGGCCGCGCCGGCCGTCGCGGCCTCGACGTCGAGGGCCACGGCGTTGTGCTCTGGCAGCAGGGGCTCAACCCGCGTGAGCTCGCCGGCCTCGCCTCGACGCGGACCTATCCGCTGCGGTCGAGCTTCAGGCCGTCGTACAACATGGCGGTCAACCTCGTGCACCAGTTCGGCCGGGCGCGCTCGCGCGAGCTGCTGGAGCAGTCGTTCGCCCAGTTCCAGGCCGACAAGGCGGTCGTCGGGCTGGCCCGGCAGGTGCGCAAGGCGGAGGACGCGCTCGAGGGCTACCAGGAGGCTGCGACCTGCGACCGCGGCGACTTCATGGAGTACGCCGCGATCCGCCGCAAGATCTCCGACGTCGAGAAGTCTTCCTCCCGCGAGCGGCGTGCCGACCGCCGCGACGAGATCATCGAGTCGCTCTCGAAGCTGAAGATCGGCGACGTGATCGACGTGCCGACCGGCAAGTTCGCCGGGTATGCGGTCATCGTCGACCCGGGCTTCGACCCCGACGGCCCGCGTCCCTACGTGATCACCCAGGACCGGCAGGCCCGGCGCCTGGCGATGATGGACTTCAACGTGCCGATCGTCGCCCAGACCCGGCTGCGGGTGCCGAAGTCGTTCAACGGCCGCAACCCGCAGATGCGCCGCGACATGGCCTCCCGGCTGCGGGAGAAGACCCGCGACCTGCGCCCGGTCCCCTACGAGGGTTCGCCGACCGCTCGTAAGGAGCGCAAGAGCTCGGTGGAGACCCAGATCTCCGAGCTGCGGCGTGAGCTGAAGATGCATCCCTGCCACGACTGCCCCGACCGCGAGGACCACGCCCGCTGGGCCGAGCGCTGGTTCAAGCTCTCGCGTGACACCGACACGCTGCGCCGCCGGGTGGAGGCGCGTACGAACACCGTCGCGCGCACCTTCGACCGGGTCTGCGAGGTGCTGGTCGCCCTCGACTACCTCGAGGGCGAGACGGTCACCGAGCGCGGCACCCACCTGATGCGGCTCTACTCCGAGATGGACCTGGTCGCCGCCGAGGCGCTGCGCGAGGGGCTGTGGGACGACCTGACCCCCTCCGAGCTCGCCGCCGCACTCTCGGTGCTGGTCTACGAGGCCCGCCGCGCCGACGACGCCACCCCGCCCCGCCTCCCCGGCGGCCGGGTCAAGGACGTCATCGCCGAGACCGTGCGGCTGTGGGGTCAGCTCGACGCCCTCGAGCGCGACCACAAGCTCGACTTCCTACGCCAGCCCGACCTCGGCTTCGCCTGGGCCGCCTACCGCTGGACCGAGGGTGACGAGCTCGACGACGTCCTCAGCGAGGTCGAGCTCGCCGCCGGCGACTTCGTCCGCTGGGTCAAGCAGCTCATCGACCTCTGCGGCCAGGTCGCCGACGCCGCCGGCGACGTCCCGCTTCGTCGCACGGCTCGGCAGACCATGGATCTGCTCAAGCGCGGTGTGGTGGCGTACTCCTCCGTCGTGGAGTAACCCCGCCGGTCGAGCCGACGGAGCCGCCACGCTCGGCCGCAGGCGGCCTCGCGGCTCGACCAGCGGGGACGATCAATATGATGGCCGGGTGGATGTCTCTCCTTACGATGCTTTGCTGTTCGTCTCTTTCGGGGGGCCGGAGAAGACCGAGGACGTGGTGCCGTTCCTGGAGAACGTGACCCGGGGGCGGGGGATCCCGCGGGAGCGGCTGGTCGAGGTGGGGCAGCACTACTTCGATCGCGGAGGTAAGTCGCCGATCAACGACCAGAACCGGGCCTTCCTGGCGGCGCTGCGCAGCGACCTGGCAGAGAACGGGATCGACCTGCCGGTCTACTGGGGCAACCGCAACTGGGATCCCTACCTGAGCGACACGGTCGCGCAGATGCGAGCAGACGGGATCAAGCGGGCAGCGGTCTTCGCGACCAGCGCCTACTCGTCCTACTCCTCGTGTCGGCAGTACCGCGAGAACCTCTTCGAGGCGTGCGACAAGAGCGGAGACGTCGAGAGCGCGCCGGTGCTCGACAAGCTGCGGCGCTACTACAACCATCCTGGCTTCGTGGCACCGGTCGTCGACGGTGTGCTCGCCTCCCTCGAGGACCTGCCCGAGGACGAGCGTGACGGCGCGCGGATCCTCTTCGTGACCCATTCGATCCCGACCTCGATGAACGACAACGCCGGTCCCGACGGCAACGCGTACGTCGCCCAGCACCTCGACGTCGCCGAGGTGATCGCCGAGCAGGTCGCGCAGCGTCGCGGGGTCACCCACGAGTGGGACCTCGTCTACTGCAGCCGCTCCGGCGCTCCGCACATCCCGTGGCTCGAGCCGGACGTGAACGACCACCTCCAGGACCTCGCGGGCGAGGGCGTACGAGCCGTCGTGATGTGCCCGGTCGGCTTCGTCTCCGACCACATGGAGGTCGTCTACGACCTCGACACCGAGGCCATGGCCACCGCCGACAAGCTCGGGATCCACGCCCGCCGCAGCCCGACCGCGGGGGAGGACCCGCGCTTCGTGGCCGCCGTACGCGAGCTGCTGCTCGAGCGTGCCGCTGCGGAGCGCGGGGAGGCCCCTGAGCGGCCTACCGTGGGCGACCTGGGCCCCGGGCCCGACCGCTGCCCCGCAGGCTGCTGCTTCAACCAGCGCTCGCAGCTGCCGACCCTGTCCGGAGAGGACTCACCCCAGTACTCCGAGTGATCAGCCGATCAGCCGCGGCATAGGGTCGGCCCCATGACAGAGCATCCAGCGCCGGCTCAGCCCGCACCGCAGCGCCCAATTCCCAAGGCCGGAGACCTGCTCGCGCTCGCGGTGGCGACCGCCCGCGCGGCCGCCGATCTGGTTCGCCAGCGGGCCGCCGGCGTGGTCGAGGTGGCGGCCACGAAGTCGACCGCGACCGATGTGGTCACCGAGGCCGACCGGGACACCGAGGCGCTGATCCGGCGGCTGATCTCCCAGGAGCGTCCGGAGGACGCCTTCTTCGGTGAGGAGGGCGAGGAGACGATGGGCACCAGCGGCGTACGCTGGATCGTCGACCCGATCGACGGCACCGTCAACTTCCTCTACGGTCTGCCGAGCTACGCGGTCTCGATCGCGGCCGAGTACGCCGGCGAGGTCGTCGCCGGCGCGGTCGTGGACGTGCCCCGCGGCACCCTCTACGCCGCCTTCCGGCAGCCCGACGGATCGGTCGCCGCGGTCAAGGACGGCGAGCCCATCCGCGTACGTCAGCCCGCCGAGCTCGGGCAGCGGCTGATCGCCACCGGGTTCTCCTACGACGCCGAGCTCCGCCGGGTCCAGGCCGAAGCACTGGTGCGGCTGCTGCCGGTCGTACGTGACGTTCGTCGCATCGGATCAGCGGCACTGGACATCTGCGGGGTGGCCGAGGGAACGCTCGACGGCTACCTCGAGGAGGGGCTGCACCTGTGGGATCATGCCGCGGCCGGCCTGGTCGCGGAAGCCGCCGGTGCTCGCTGGGAGGCGACCACCGGCATCGGCGGTCGCCGGTTCGTCATCGTGGCACCAGCCCACGGCTACGATGAACTACGGAAAGCGGCTGTTCAGGCCGGTTTTCTGCCAGTTGACTCGCTCCCGGGTGTCGTACCCGACTGAAAGCCGCTGGTTGATGTAGATCTATGACCGGCCGGGGGCCGGGAAGGTCCCGGAGCCCCCTCGGTACAGCCGCGTTCACCCACCCGAAACTCGATGCTCATCTATACCCGTGATAGGGAATACCGCCAGATGACAGAACGTTTCGGCGACGCGGATCCGGTTGAGTGTGCGAAATCCGCGTTGATGGTGCACAATCACGGGCCGTGCCGCTGCCCTCGGGGGCGCGCGGGGGGACTGAAGATGAGTGAGAAGGGGAGTGGCGCAAATGGCGACGGACTACGACGCACCGCGTAAAAATGAAGAGGACCAGTCCGAGGAGAGCATCGAAGAGCTCAAGGCTCGTCGTCACGACAAGAACTCGGGCAAGGTTGACGAGGACGAGGCCGAGGCGGCCGAGTCGTTCGAGCTCCCGGGAGCCGACCTCAGCCACGAGGAGCTCGCGGTCGAGGTCAAGCCGAAGCAGGAGGACGAGTTCACCTGTATGAGCTGCTTCCTGGTCCACCACCGCAGCCAGCTGGCTGACGAGAAGAAGATGATCTGCTTCGACTGCGCGTAGCGCCGTCGAAAGCGCCGAGTCGGCGGATCTGCATAGCTTGCGCTAGCAAGCGCTTTGTGCAGATGCGCCGACTCGGCGAAAGCCCAGCGCAAGCCGGGCTGTGAAGCGAAGGCCGCACGGATTCCGTGCGGCCTTCTCGTCTACTTCTCGTCCTTCTCCAGCTGCTTCGGCAGCCGACCGACCGACTTCACGTAGTAGTTGGCCGCGCGCCGCTGGGCGAACATCCGCGCGAGCGCAACGGTGGCGCCGGTCGCAGCCGACCAGAGCACGGCCTCCACGAGGCGTACGTCGGGGTCGGCGGGGTTCGCCGGTGGCTTGCGTCCGGTGGACGCCTTCCAGCCGGTGGAGAGGACCTTGTTGGTGACCTTGGCGGCCCCGATTCCGCTGACGAGGGCCATGATCGCCCAGACCTTGTCAGCCTTGTCGGCTTTGTCAGCCTTGGTGGACTTGGACATACCTCGAGCCTAGGCCATGGCCGGGAGGTTGCCGCTCAGAGACTCGCTCGGAGCGCGTTGACGGTCTTCGCGAGCGCCACCGGGTGCCGGGTGAAGAGCAGCCAGTAGGGCGCCGGGTCGGCCGGGTCGTCGATGGGCACCCGAACCGCGCGCTTGAGGTAGGGACGAAGGAGCAGGTACGCCCTGGCGTCGGCGTCACGCCCCGCCAGGTGATGCGCCTCGGTCTCGTCGAGAGCGACCGCCTCGCCGAGGAAGCGCGCCTCGATCCGGGCGGGCCCGGCACGCAGGACGCCGTCGGAGATCGTGATCCTGGCGTTGCCGTAGACGATCATGGCCAGCGCGAACAGGCCGACGATCGCCGCGGTGATGCCCCACGCGAGCGCGGCCGGAACCCACAGGATGACCGCGATCCACAGGGTCGCCAGGAACATGACGCCCTGGACCCACCACCGCAGCGGCACGGTCAGTCGCTCGTCGTACGCCGGGGTGCTCACGAATCGTGAGTTTTTCACGTCGGTCAAGGGAGTCACGAATCGGGTGAGCCGTAGAGCATCTAAGGTGCGGGTTGTGTCTGATCTCGAAGTAGCCCTGGTCCGTCTCGACGCGGAGCTGCCGCCGCCTGCGTACTCCCACCCGGGCGATGCCGGAGCGGACCTGCGGACGACCGTCGACGTGAGCCTGAAGCCGGGGGAGCGCGCTCTGGTGCCGACCGGGATCGCGATGGCGCTGCCGGAGGGGTACGTCGGCCTGGTGCACCCGCGCTCCGGGCTGGCCGCCAAGCACGGGCTGTCCATCGTCAACGCCCCCGGCACCGTCGACGCCGGCTACCGCGGCGAGGTGAAGGTGGCGCTGGTCAATCTGGACCCTGTCGAGGCGATCGAGCTGCGTCGCGGCGACCGGATCGCCCAGCTGGTGATCCAGCGTGTCGAGCAGGCTCGGTTCGTCGAGGTCTCCGAATTGCCCGAGTCCGTTCGTGGAGATGGGGGATACGGTTCTACCGGGGGCTTCTCCAACCGCTGAGGGATCAGTGTTAGATAAGTCTCCTCAGAGAATCACCGCAACCTGAAAGCAGATGGTCGTGAAGTTCCGTCGCAAGTCCACGCCCTCCCACCGGGGAGAGCCATCTGCACCGGTCGAGGACGGGCCGATGGCCCCCGAGCGGCCGGTGCCGGCGGCTCCCGAGATCGGGCCGTTCGACATCGACTCCGTCCCTGACGGGCTGATCACCGGCGACTGGGTGGACCTCGGCTCGATGATGCTCGCCCCCGCGCCGGGCAAAGAGCTGCGCCTGCAGGTGGACGAGAAGTCCGGGCAGATCGCGGCCGTGATGCTGACCGCCGAGGACGGCGCCATGGAGCTGCGTGCCTTCGCCGCGCCCCGCAACGGCGACCTGTGGACCGAGTCGCTGCCGATGCTGCGCGAGGACGTCCAGCAGCGCGGCGGTGCGACCGCCGACCTGGAGGGCCCGTGGGGCACCGAGCTGATCACCCAGATGAAGGTCAAGCTGCCCGACGGCCAGCCGGCGGTCCAGCAGACCCGCATCATCGGCGTCAACGGCCCGCGCTGGATGCTCCGCGCGACCATGATGGGCCGCCCCGCGATGGAGCCGACCGCCGGCAAGGAGTGGGAGAAGCTCCTCGAGCGGGTCGTCGTGCGCCGCGGTGAGGGGGCCAAGCCCAAGGGTGAGGCGCTCGAGGTGAAGCTGCCGCCCAACGCGCGTCGCGTGGAGAAGTGAGCCGGTAGTGTCCAAGGGTCGGCTGCGCGCGAAGCTCAGCGAGTGGGCGAACACCGCCTCGATCGACGCGAGCGAGATCCGGGCGGCCTACGTCGCCAAGGATGTCGCCTCGATCGCCGACGCGCCCGACCGTGAGCCGGTGCGTCTGCGGGGGACGTTGCGTACGATCACACTGCGGCCCCGCGGCGGTGTCCCCGCCCTGGAGGCCGAGCTGTTCGACGGCTCCGGCACCCTGACGATCATCTGGCTGGGACGCCGGCGCATCGCCGGGATCAGCCCGGGCCGGTCCCTGCAGGTGCAGGGCCGCATCGGCCGTACCGATGGCCAGCGCATCATGTTCAACCCCCGCTACGAGCTGATACCGGACCCCAACGAGTGAGCCAACCACACGTGAGCCCCACCTCTGAGACCCCTGCCGACGGCCAGGGCGACGAGCACGACCACAACCATCCGACGGTCGACACCGTCGAGGCGGTCGTACGCCGTCAGATGTCCGCCGGCCTGGGCGGTGTGCGCGGGATGCTCGAGGCGGGTGTGCCCGGGCTGGTCTTCACCATCGCCTGGCTGGTGTTCAAGGACCTCAAGGTCGCGCTGATCGCCTCGGCCGCGACCGCGGCGGTCTTCCTGCTGGTCCGGCTCGTGCAGCGCTCGAGCCTGCAGTACGTCGGCAACGCCATCTTCGGCATCCTCATCGGCTTCGCGGTGGTGCGGCTTGCCCAGTCCATGGGCGGCTCGGCGGAGGAGCAGGCGCTGGCCTACTTCCTGCCCGGCATCCTGATCAGCCTGGGCTACACCGTCGTGGTCGGCGGCCTGTGCCTGATCGGCTGGCCGATCTTCGGCTTCTTCATCGGCGTCGCCAGCGGCGATCCGCTCGAGTGGCACCAGGACAAGCAGATCGTGAAGCTGTGCACGCGGCTGACCTGGCTGTTCCTGGCCCCCGGAGCGATCGGCGCGGCGATCCAGGGCCCGATCTGGTTCCTGGCCTGGAGCGGGACGATCGACCGCGACTGGGCGATCCTCGCCCTCGGCATCCTCCGCACCGGCCTCGGCTGGGCGCTGCGGATCGCCTGCTACGGCACCATGATCTGGCTTCTCGCCCGCAACCACACGCCGGTCCAGCAGGCTCGATGAACCTGCGCGGGGCCGTCATCGCCGGCGCTCTCGTCTCGCTCTCGCTGGCAGGATGCGGGAGCCCGACCGTGAGCGGCGGCGGCAAGGAGCCCTTCTCGCTGCCCGTTGGGCCGACCGAGTGGGATGCCACCGCTCCGGCCTGGTACGCCGACGGCACGCTGCACGTGGGGGAGCGGAGCGTCGAGCTCGGTGATCGCGTGGACCAGTTCGTGCTGGGCGCGACCGGCGCCTATTGGATGCGTGGCCAGACGCTGTGGTTCACCAGCGCTGAGGGCGAGACCGAGGAGGTCGAGAAGGTCGGTTGGGGCAACCTGGCGGTGTCGGCGGATCGCTCGGTCTTCGCGACCGTGGACCAGTCGCGCGGCCCGACCGACGAGTTCGGCACCCATGTGCTCCAGGTGGCGGTGTTCGACACCCGCACCGGTGAGCAGCTCTACCGAACTCCCGACCAGGAGCCCGACGGCGGCGCCGATCTGGCAGATCTCTACGGCGAGATCATGCCCCTGCTGATCGGGGTGAGCGACGAGCGCCTCTTCTTCGACCGAACCACCATCGATCTCGAGGACGGCTCCACTACGCAGGCGACCGACGGCCCAGACGGGGAGGTCTACGAAGGTTTTGCCGAGACCCTCTTCCCGGATGGCTTCCACGTCTATCTCGAAGGCGAGGGTCGGCGCCGGGAGGTAGCCGACACGTGGCTGTCCGGGGTGGGGCTGCTCTCGCCGGACCGCAGCACGATCTTCGACACCAGCGAGTGGCCCACCCAGGCCGTCGCGTACGACACAGCCACCGGGGACCAACGCCCGATCGACGCGCCCTGGGGACATTTCACGCTGGCCGGGTGGAGTGACGAGGACACGTTCTTCGGCGTCGCGCAGCGCATCGACCCGAACGCCCTCAACGTGCTGCGCGCCCAGCAGGTCGTCACCTGCGAGGTGCGGACCCTCACGTGCAAGCCGGTGAGCCCGGTGATTCCGACCGACGACGAGGACCAGGGTCAGTATCCGACCTTCCTTGTCGAGGGCGCGGCCAACGAGCTCTGAGCGCGCGGTCGGGATACGGTGCTGCGCGTGGAGCTGCGAGTGGTGAGACCGACACGCGGAAGCGTGTGGCTCTCCCTGCTCGCCACGCTCGAGATCATGACCGGTGCGGCCCTGGCCCACTTGGCCGCGGGCGGTGCGCTGCCGAGCGCCGGCTGGCTGGCCGCGGCGGCCGTGGCCGTCTTCGGCACCGGCGTCGTGGTGCTGCAGCGCCGGGTCGGGCTCCTCACCGGTGCTGTCCTGGCCGGGCTGTCCCAACTAGGTCTCCACGAGGTCTTCGTGGCGTTCGCCGCGGTGCCCGGCGCCGAGCACCATCACGCTGTCGGCACCTCGCTCGGTTCCGCAGACGGCGTCGCGATGCTCCTGGCCCACGCCTGCGCCGCGGTGCTCTCGGTCGTCGTCTGGGCGCTGCACCGCCGGGCCCTCGCCGTGGCCGTACGCAGCCTCCCGACGCCGTGGGTCCCGGTTGCCGGCCGCCTGCTCGCCGAGGTGCGGCAGATCATCCCGCAACCGGCCCTGTGGGCCCACGTCTCTCCGCGAAGGGGACCGCCGAGGCCGGCCGGCCTCTGAGATCCCTCTGCGAGCACCACCGGGTGAGTCCCGGTGGCTGTCTTGCGTACCCGAAGATTCGCGAGAAGAGAAACCTCGAATGTCCGTTCCGACCCAGTTCCAGACCGTCCCGCCGGCCGAGCCACAGACGCAGGCGCCCGGCGCCAGGCTCGGCTGGTGGCCGATGATCCGCCCGCTCGTGCTGCGGCTCCACTTCTACGCCGGGGTGCTGGTCGCCCCGTTCATCCTGGTCGCCTCGGTGACCGGGCTGCTCTACACGATCGCCCCGCAGGTCGAGCAGATCGCCTACCACGACCTGACCCACGTCACCCCGTCAGGCGATCGGGCGACGCTCGCCGAGCAGGTCGCTGCCGCCCGGGCGAGCCACCCCGATGGCGACATCCTCCGCGTGGACGTGCCGCCCGCCGCCGACCGCAGCACCCGGGTCGTCTTCACCGACGAGACCGTGCCCGACGACTACGCCATGTCGGTCTTCGTCAACCCCTACACCGCCGGCGTGGAGGGTCAGGTACGCAGCTACGGGCAATGGCTCGGGTTCCGGGCGTGGCTCGACGAGCTGCACCGCAACCTCCACCTGGGCGCCTTCGGGCGTCACTACAGCGAGCTCGCCGCGAGCTGGCTGTGGGTGGTCGCCCTCGGCGGGCTGATGCTGTGGATCGGCAAGGGACGCCGAGACCGGCGGGCGCGCCGGCTGGTCACTCCCGACCCGGCGGCCACCGGACGCTCCCGGGTGATGTCGTGGCACGCCGTCATCGGCGTGTGGGTCCTGCTGGGCGTACTGGCGCTGTCGGTCTCGGGGCTGACCTGGTCACGCTTCGCCGGGGCGAACATCGGCGAGGTGCGTACCGCGCTGTCGTGGACCGAGCCCACGCCAGCCACCTCGCTGCACACCGGCGGCGCCGCGGACGAGCGCGCGCACCACGCCGCCTCGGGGGCTACGGCAGGCTCCGGTGACCCGGATGCGGTCTTCTCCGACGGGGCGGGCGTCGACGGGGTCCTCGCCACCGCGCGGGAGGCCGGGCTGGGCGATCCGCTCTACCTGGTCCCGCCGGCCGACGGCGCCAGCGCGTGGACGGCGGCGGAGAACAAGCGTGACTGGCCGACCCGCTACGACGCGATCAGCGTGGACCCCACCACGGGCACGATGCTGGACCGGGTCGACTTCGCCGACTGGCCGGTCATGGCCAAGCTGACCGACTGGGTCATCGGCGCCCACATGGGCATCCTGTTCGGCATCGTCAACCAGATCGTGCTGGCGGCACTGGCGATCGGCCTGATCGTGATGACCGTGCTCGGCTACCGGATGTGGTGGCTGCGGCGTCCGCGCGGCGCGAGCCGGCTGCGGTTCGGCCGGCCGGTGCCGCGCGGCGCCTGGCGCCGGCTGCCGGTGCCCGTGCTCGTGGGCGGCCTGGCGGTGACCGCGCTCGTCGGCTGGTTCGTCCCGCTGCTGGGGATCAGCCTGGTCGCGTTCTGTGTGATCGACGCCGCGCTGGGCGCGGTGCGGCGGCGCAGCTGAGTCAGGAGGCGGCGCAGGCGGCGCAGAGGCCGAAGATCTCCACGGTGTGGTTGACGTCGGTGAAGCCGTT
This sequence comes from Nocardioides sp. NPDC087217, assembly GCF_044744805.1. Lineage (NCBI taxonomy): Bacteria > Bacillati > Actinomycetota > Actinomycetes > Propionibacteriales > Nocardioidaceae > Nocardioides > Nocardioides sp. NPDC087217. The sequence continues at coordinate 1,010,791 of NZ_JBIUZB010000002.1, read as the reverse complement.
CTGCGCCGCCACCTTGTCGGCCCAGGTCTCCACGGCCGGGCCCTCGATCTCCACGGCCTTGCCGCAGCTGCGGCACACTAGGTGGTGGTGATGGGTCGTGGAGGCGTCGCCGCACAGCCGGTAGGTGGACTCACCGTCGGGCTTGTGGATCACGTCGGCGAGTCCGTCGTCGACGAAGATCTGCAGGTGGCGGTAGACCGTGGAGAGGCCGATCTTCTCGCCGTTGGCTCGCAGCGTGGCGTAGACGTCCTGAGCGCTGCGGAAGGTGTCCTCGGCGGCGAGAGCCTCCTTCACCGCGGCGCCCTGGTTGGTTGCGCGCCGCTTGACCTGCTGGGTTGGTGCCATGGGCGCCATGTTAGTCGGTATCGGTATGGATCCCGTGTCCAGCAGGGCGGTCGATGACACCGCATCCGGCACCTGTGTCATAATGGGAACGATTCCCAATAAGACGAAAGGCTGCCATGTCCCGCACGTGTCAGGTCACCGGAGCCCGCCCCGGCTTCGGCAACAACCGCCCCTGGTCCAAGAAGGCGACCCGGCGACGCTGGGAGGTGAACCTGCAGAAGAAGACCTACTACGTCCCCAGTCTGGGTCGGAAGGTCACGCTGCGGCTCAGCACCAACGCGATCAAGCGGATCGACGTACGCGGCATCGACGCCGTCGTCGCCGAGATGCTCGTCCGAGGGGAGAAGGTCTGATGGCCAAGAAGTCCAAGATCGCGGCCGAGGCCAAGCGCCGCGAGATCGTGGAGCGGTATGCAGCACGCCGGGCCGAGATCAAGGAGCGCATCCGCACCGCCGAGCCGGGCTCGGCCGAGCAGGCCGAGGCCGTCCGCGCCCTGTCCCGCCTGCCGCGCGACTCCTCGCCCGTACGCCTGCGCAACCGCGACCAGGTCGACGGCCGGCCGCGGGGCTATCTGCGCAAGGCCGGGGTGTCCCGGATCCGGTTCCGCGAGCTCGCGCACAAGGGCCATCTGCCGGGAATCACCAAGTCCAGCTGGTGACTTCGGCAAAAGCCTAACCGAAACCATTCCGAGTCGGCGAGGCGCTACCTGGGCGTCATCGGGCTGTGCTAAACACACGCTCCATGAGTACGAAGACCCCAGTGCGGGCAGCCGAGAAGTCTGGGTTCAGGCTGGGGCAGACCGAGGTCGTGGCGATCGTCCTGCTCGTCATCCTGCTCTCCCAGCGCTGGCTGCTGCCGCTGTTGGACCATGACCTGTTCAACACCTGGGGCACCATCTTCGTCGCCATCGTGGTGCAGTCGGCTCCGTTCCTGCTCGGTGGCGTGCTGCTCAGCGCCGTCATCTCGACTTTTCTCTCGGAGAAGGCGCTGAGCAAGATCGTGCCCAAGAGCCCGGCGCTCGGCGTCCCGGTCGCCGGCCTGGCCGGGATCGGGCTGCCGGGCTGCGAGTGCGCGGCGGTGCCGGTGACCAACTCGCTGATCCGCCGCGGGGTGGCGCCGGCGGTCGCGCTGACGTTCCTGCTGGCCGCGCCCGCGGTCAACCCGGCGGTGCTCGTCTCGACCGCGGTCGCCTTCCCCGGCCAGCCGGTGATTGTGCTGGCACGCTTCCTGGCGTCGCTGATCACCGCGGTGGCGGTCGGCTGGATCATGCTCGCCCGCGGCAAGCTGCTGCTCGAGCGGCTGACCAACCTGGGCCGCGACGAGCACGCCCACGGGCGTTCGTTCCTCGGCAACGTCAGCCACGACTTCCTGCACGCCTCCGGCTTCCTGGTGCTCGGCGCGATGCTGGCCGCGGCGGTCAACACCTTCGTACCTCGCTCGGTGGTCAACACCGTCGCCGGTCAGGCGGTGCTGGGGATCGCCACGCTGGCGCTGTTCGCGTTCATCGTGGCGCTCTGCTCGGAGTCCGACGCCTTCGTCGCGGCCTCGTTCACCGCGTTCTCCGACACCGCGAAGCTGGTCTTCCTCGTCGTCGGCCCGGCGATGGACATCAAGCTCGCCTCGATGGAGGCCGGCCAGTTCGGCATGGGCTTCGCGCTTCGCTTCGTACCCTTGGTGATCATCACGGCGGTCGCCTCCGCTGTCGGCATCGGATGGTGGCTCCTGTGAGCGAGCGTCAGCGAGTGAACCAGACAATCAACGCGCGGTCGCGTCCGTACGATGGCGCTTGCGCTACGGAGGTGACCGCGTGACTCGTACAACTCAGGCCCTGGTCGTCGGCTTCCTCGGCGCCGTCCTGCTGCGGCTCTCGCTCGGCGACGGCTATCTGAGGTACGTCACCGGCTGGATGAAGTGGCCGCTGGTCGCCACCGGCGTGGTGCTGCTCGGGCTGACCGTGTGGATGCTGCTGCGCCCCGCGCCGGACGACCATGGCGGCGAGGACGGGGAGGACGGCGACGCCCACGCCACCCACGACCACAAGGTCCCGGCGATGACCTGGCTGGCGCTCGTGCCCGGCGTGATCGTCTTCGTCGCCAGCCCGCCGTCCCTGGGCGCCTACCTCGCCGAGCGACGTGCCGACGACCCGGTCGCGGCGGCCCCGGATGCCGAGATCCTGCCGCTGCCCGCCTCCGACGGGCCGGTCGACGTCGAGGTCGCCGAGTTCATGTGGCGTGCCGGGGTCGAGGATGGCGCGACGATCAAGGACCGCGACGTACGCCTCACCGGCTTCGTCAGCACCGACGAGAACGGCAACTGGTACGTCACCCGCATCGCCATCGCCTGCTGTGCCGCCGACGCGAGCGCCTCACGGGTGCGGGTGGAGGACTACGACGACGCCCCGGAGCGCGACTCGTGGGTCGCGGTCACCGGTCGCTGGGTCGAGGGCACCGCGCCGGGCGGCAAGTCGGAGACGGCCATCGAGGCCGCCTCCGTTGAGCCGCGCGAGGCGCCGGCCAACACCTACCAGTGAGCACGATGGGCGACCCACGACGCTCCGGCAACCCCGCCCGCCGCGCTGAGGCGCAGCGTGAGCCGACGTGGCACGACCGGCTCCCGCATCCGCCGCGTGCTCTGATCATCGGCGTGCTCATCGCGGTCGCGATCGGCGTCGTGGTGCTCACCCGCGACCTCGGCGGTGGGGACGCTCCGGCGGCCTCCGCCCCCTCGGCTGCGACCTCGTCGGCCGCTCCGGTCGCGTCGGGGCCGGTCGCGTCTCTGGAGGAGTTCTGCGGCGCCGTACAGACCATGGCGAACGCCCACGCGACCCAGATGTCCACCCCGAACGACGAGAACGAGACCGCGCTCGGTCTGGCGGCGACGAGCCTGCAGTCGATGGGCGTTCCCGAAGGTACGCCGGCGGCAGCTGTCGAGGGCGTGCGGATGATGGTCGAGGACGCTCTGCGAACCGGCCGCGGTGAGGACCCGCTGGAGCGCGGCGAGGCCCAGAACCTCGCCTACGAGCGCCTCGGCGAGTTCCTCACCGAGAGCTGCGGCGCCGCCTGAGACCACACCTGGTGGTCACCGGCGACGGAGCAGGACCACGGCGTCCTCGAGGCTGGACTCCTCGCCGGACGGGGTGGTCACGGGACGGTGCCGGTGCTCGAGGACGACGGTCTCCCAGCTCTCCTCGGGCAGGCGGAGCTCGGCCAGCTCCTCCTTGGCGTCGAGGAAGCGGTGCTCGTGCGCGGCGGCGTCGGCCCACGGCGGTGCGGCCGCGTGGGAGGTGACCAGAAGGTATCCGCCCGGGGCCACCAGCTCGGCCGCGCGCCGCAGGATGTCGGTGCGCGGCAGCTCGACAGGGGAGTGGAAGAAGCTGGCGGTGACCAGGTCGTAGCTCCCGTCGAGGTCGGCCGGTGAGGAGAGGTCGGAGACCACGAACCTCGCCTGATCCTCGCTCAGCCCGGCAGCACGCGCCGCCTCGCGTCCGCGCGTGATGGCGTTCTCGGAGATGTCGATCCCGGTTGCTCGCCAGCCCTGCTGCGCCAGCCAGATCACGTCGGCGCCCTCCCCGGAGCCCAGGTCGAGGGCCGTCCCGGGCTCGAGGCCCGAGGCGATGTCACCGAGCACCGTGTTGACCTTGCCGGACCAGATCCGGTCGCTGCCGGCGTACCTCTCCTGCCAGAAGTCCACCGCAGCGGGGCCTGCCTGGGCACGGTCGAAGTCGTCGGTGACCAGGGTCATGTTCACGACGCTGCCGGCCATGGTGCCGGCGCTCATGCTGATCGGGACGTTGGCCATCGGGTTGGAGACGTTGCCGACCGCCCAGATCCGGTCGCTGCTGGTCTTGCCGGTCGCGTCGACGGCGAGGAAGCTGCCCACCGGTGAGTCGGAGCGGTCGAGGCCGAGGTGGGTCAGGAAGCCGTCGTGCGGGCGCAGGGTGCCGGCGGTGAAGATGGCGCCGACCTCGGTGATCTTCCCGTCGGCCGTGCGGACCGCGGTGACCTGGTCGCCCTCGCCGAGAACCGCGGTGACCGGAGAGGTCACGAGGGTGATCCCGCGCGACAGCAGCCGCTGCTCGTCGGCCTCCTCGAGCGGGCCGAGTCCGGCGGTGAAGACGACGACGTCGTCGCTCCACTGCCGGATGAGCTGCGCCTGGTGCATCCCGAGCGGTGAGGTGGTCAGGACGCCGATCCGCCGATCGCGCACCTCCCAGCCGTGGCAGTAGGGGCAGTGCAGGACGGTGGCGCCCCAGCGCTCGGCCAGGCCCGGGATGTCGGGAAGCTCGTCGGTGACGCCGGTGGCGACGATCGCCACCCGGCCGCTGAGCCGGTCGCCGTCCTCCAGGAGGACGCTCACGCCGTGCTCGGTCTCGTCGAGGCGGGCAACGCGCCGGGGACGGATCCCCACGTAGTACGCAGCCAGCTCCTCACGTCCCTTGCGGAGCAGGTCCGTGGGGTCGATGCCCTCGTGGCCGAGTACGCCGTGCATGTGGGCCGCGAAGCGGTTGCGGGGGAGGCCGGAGTCGACCACGAGGGTCCGGCGGCGGGAGCGGCCGAGCATGAGAGCCGCGGAGAGGCCGGCGGCACCGCCGCCGATGACGATCGCGTCGAAGTCTTCGGTGTGTTGGGTCATGCCTCCAGTTCAGTGGCAGAATGAAGTAACGGCAAGGGTTCTTGCGGAAATGGCAAATGGGAGATGGAGCACATGATCGACGAGCTCAAGCAGGTCGGCCCGCGGATCCGGGCGATCCGGCACAGCAAGGGATGGACCCTGGACCAGCTGGCCGCGATGGCGGAGATGTCGCCGAGCACGCTGTCCCGGCTCGAGTCGGGCAAGCGGCAGGCGAGCCTGGAGCTGCTGATCCCGCTGACCCGCCACCTCGGCGTGGGTCTCGACAGCCTGGTGACGCCGTCGGTCCCGGATCCGAGGGTGCGCCGGCCGGTGATCCGCCGTGACGGCATGGAGATCGCGCCACTGACGCCGGAGGGCTCGCCGGTCAACACGTTCAAGATCACCTACGAGCCGGTGACCGAGGTGCCGGAGCCGCGGGTCCACGACGGCTACGAGTGGCTCTACGTCATCTCCGGCAAGCTGCGGCTGCTGCTGGGCGACCGCGACCTCGTCCTGACCCGCGGTGAGGCGGCCGAGTTCGACACCCGGGTGCCGCACGCGATCTTCGCTACCGGGTCCCGCCCGGCGCAGGTGCTGAGCATCTTCAACAGCGACGGCGTACGCATGCACACCCACACCGCCGAGGGGTGAGTCTCGCCTCGATGTGAGTGAGGCGTGACGCTGTGTGTAGAATGAGAACCGTTATCATTAACCACAGCGGGAGGTCCCCATGAAGCAAGGCATCCACCCCGTCTCCGGGCCGGTCGTCTTCCGCGACCGCTCGGCGGACAAGCTCTTCCTGATGCAGTCGACGATCCTCGAGCGTCTCGCTGACGACCATGAGCGGGTCACCTGGGAGAACGGTGAGAGCTACCCGGTCGTCGACGTCGACGTCTCCAGCGCCAGCCACCCGTTCTGGACCGGACGCGGCCGCGTCGTCGACACCGAGGGACGGGTCGAGCGGTTCAAGCGTCGCTACGGGCGTGGCCGATGAGCGAGCGTCAGCGAGCGACCATCGAGAATCTCAGTGCGCCGCGTCCGTATCCTGGCGCTTGCGCTACGGAGGTGGCGCGATGAGCGCGCCGCGTCCGCGGTCGCCCCGCAACCTCTCCCGCCCCAAGGTGCCGGTGATCCTGGTGAGTGGGGTCGCGGAGAGTGCGATGCTCTCGGCGACCATCTCGCTGCAGTTCGGCCTCCCCGACGCCGTCATGGTGCGCCACGTCATCGACCCCGAGCGCCAGCTCCTCACCCGCGTTGTCAGCGACCTGACCGGCGTGATCGAGCACGAGGAGATCAACCTCGCCCACGCCTGTGTGGCCTGCGCGATCCGCGAGGACATCGTGCCGACGCTCGAGCGCCTGGCGGCCCAGGGCCGTTGGGGGAGCATCGTGGCCTGCCTGCCGGTCGCCGCCGAGGCGATCCAGGTCTGCCGGGTGCTCGCGTGGGCTCCGCGGATGGCTCCGCACATCTCGATCGCGGCCGTCGTCGCGGCGCTCGAGGGTGCGACCGTCGCCGAGGACCTGCTCGGCCCCGACCTCCTCGACGAGCGTGGGCTGGCCACCTCCGAGGACGACCGGCGCGGTGTCGCCGAGGTCGCCAGCGCGATCGTCGAGTACGCCGACGTCGTCAGCATCACCGAGATCCCCGATCCCGAGGAGGAGTCGCTGGTCGCGACGCTCGCCCGGCCGGGTACGCCGGTGGTGACCGACCCATCGCTCCTGGACGCCGCCGGCCTGGTCGCCGGCGTACACCGCCACCACGCGGTCGAGGCCTGGGTCGCGGAGGTGCGGCGCAACCCGCTCCCGCCGCTGCCCGAAGGCGGCGCCTGGCGGCTCGACCTGCGCTCGGAGCGTCCGATCCACCCGGTCCGGTTCCAGGAGGAGCTCGAGCTCCTCGGCGGTGGCCCGCGCCGTTCGCGCGGCTGCTTCTGGGTGCCGACGCGCCCCGACGACATCTGCGTCTGGGACGGGGCCGGTGGCCAGGCGAGCGTGGGCTCGACCCAGAAGTGGGGTCGCACCGAGCGGCTCACCCGGATCGTCGTGATCGGCATCGACGACGACGCCGACGAGATCCCGCGGGCCTTCGAGCGTGCCCTGCTCACCGACCGGGAGATCGCCCAGCGCGGCCAGATCTGGGAGGAGTCCTGGGACGGGCTCGAGGACTGGCTCGGCCCCATCGGCCGCGCCGCCTGAATTGCATCCACCACCCCGAAGGAGGCCGCCATGGCCGTACCCAAGCGCAAGATGTCGCGCAGCAACACCCGCCACCGCCGGTCGAGCTGGAAGGCGACCCCGGTCGCGCTCGTGCCGGTGACCGTCGACGGTCAGAGCTACGACGTACCCCGCCGCCTGGTCCGCGCGGTCCAGCGCGGCTACCTCGACCCCGCCAAGCTCCGCTGAGAGGCTCTACTGAAAGGAAGGGGCCGATGCCCAAACGACCGCCGTCTCCCGTCCGCAAGCGGCGCAAGCCGTTGCTGGCTCCGGACGTGACGTATGTCGACTACAAGGACGTGCAGCTGCTGCGTACGTTCATCTCCGACCGCGGCAAGATCCGCTCGCGCCGTGTCACCGGACTCACCCCGCAGCAGCAGCGCGCGGTGACCAAGGCGATCAAGAACGCCCGCGAGGTCGCGCTGCTGCCCTATACGAGCACGAAGGGATAGATCCCCATGAAGGTCGTCAACTCCATCCGGTCGCTGAAGAACCAGCCCGGCTCCCAGGTCGTACGCCGCCGCGGCCGGGTCTACGTGATCAACAAGCGCAACCCGCGCCTCAAGGCGCGCCAGGGCTGAGTCCGGCTCGCCCTGAACCTCGGCCCCGCAGCTCCGTGAGCTGCGGGGCCGGCCGACGTCTGTCTGTGGGGTCTCCGCCAGCCAAGTTGCAGATGGGAATCATTCTCATTTAGGGTTCGACGTCACCTGACTGGAAGGCAGCAAACATGCACATCCGCCCCCACCTGCGAGGCGTCGCGGTCCTCGCGGCCGTCGTCCTCACCGCGACCGCCTGCGGCTCGCGATCCGAGAGCCCGGCCGACACGCTGCGCATCGCCGGACCGTTCGAGCTGCACAGCCTCGAGTCGTCCGCGGACGGCTACTTCTTCACCCGGCTCCAGGTCACCGAGACCCTGGTGACGGCCGACATCGACGGTGCTCTCGCACCCGGCCTGGCCACGACGTGGGCAGCCGAGGACGACAACAGGACCTGGACCTTCGACCTGGTCGAGGGCGCCGAGTTCCACGACGGCGAGCCGATGACCGCCGAGAACGTCGTCGCCGTTCTCGAGAAGGTCGAGGCCGAGGCTGCCAGTCCGCTGGCCGACGTCGGCGTCGAGACGATCCACGCGGAGGGCGGCTCGGTGGTGATCGAGCTCGCCGACTCCTACGTCTCCCTGCCCGCGGTGCTCAGCCACTACAGCACCGCGATCCTGGCCCCCTCGGCCTACGACGAGGAGGGGAAGGTCGAGGACGTCATCGGCACCGGGCCCTACCGGATCGAGACGATCCAGATGCCCTCCCGCATCGAGACCGTACGTGTCGCCGACTGGCGCGGCGAGGAGCCCGACGTCGAGAAGGTCTCCTTCCAGGCCGTCGGCCGGGCCGAGAGCCGCGCGGTGATGGCCACCAGCGATCAGGCCGACGTGGTCTTCGGGCTCGAGCCGGCCGGTCGCGAGCGGGTCGAGAAGACCGACGGCGTGGACATGGCCTCGACCCTGCAGCCCCGCACGATCCACATGAAGATGAACGCCGGTGACCCGGCGCTGAAGGACGTACGTGTCCGGCAGGCGATCAGCATGGCGCTGGACCGGGAGGCGATCGCCGAGGCGGTGCTGAGGGAGAAGGAGCTCGCCGCGACCCAGCTGATGCCGCCGACCCTGAAGGACTGGGACGCCGACCTCGAGCCGCTGACCTACGACACCGAGGGTGCCAAGGCGCTGCTGGCCGAGGCGGGCTGGAAGGCCGACGCTGACGGCACGCTCACGAAGAACGGCGATCCGCTGCGGCTCGAGCTGCTGACCTACCCCGACCGGCCCGAGCTGCCGGCGCTGGCCACCGCCATCCAGGCCGAGCTCGCCAAGGTCGGCGTGCAGGTGGACGTCGAGGTCTCCAACTCCAGCGAGATCCCGGCCAAGCACGCCGACGGCACGCTTCAGATGGCGCTCGTCGCCCAGTTCTTCGCGTTGGTCACCGACCCGCTGCCGACCGTCGCCGACACCTTCGGCGAGGGTGGGTCCGACTGGGGCGCGATGGGCTGGGGCGACCCCGCCGTCGCGGAGGCCGTGGCCGCGCTGACGACGGGAGCCGAGGGTGCCGAGGGCGCCGCCCACCGCGAGACGATCGTGCGGGCGGCTCAGGAGCAGCTGCCGCTGGTCCCGGTCGCGTGGTACCGGATGAACGCCGCGGTCAGCGACCGGGTCGACGGGTTCGTCCTGGACTCCCTCGAGACCACCTGGCGGATCACCGACGTCGAGCTGGCGTCGTGAGGGCGCGGGTCGCCGGGGGCGTCCTCGTCCGGCGGGCGGCGCAGGCTGTCACGGTGGCGGTCGGCGTATCGGCGCTCTGCTTCGTGATCACCCAGCGGTTGCCGGGGGACATCGCCTACCGGATCGCGGCGGGGCGCTACGGCTACGACATGGTCGACGCGTCCGCGGCAGCCCAGGTGCGCGACGAGCTGGGGCTCGACCAGCCGCTGTGGCAGCAGCTCGGCGCGTGGGTGGTCGACCTCCTCCAGCTCGACCTGGGCCGGTCGCTGGTCACCTCCCAGCCAGTGCTCGAGGAGGTCGGGTTCTACCTGGCGGGCACGCTGCAGCTCGCCGGGCTCGCGATCGTCATCGCGGTCGTCCTGGGTGCCGGGATCGGGGTCGTGGCCGCCCGCCGGCCGGGCGGGATCGCCGACCGGTTCGCGTCGCTGTGGGTCGCCGGCGTACGTGCCGTACCACCGTTCCTGCTGGGGCTGCTGCTGATGATCGTGCTCTCCGCGCAGCTGGGACTGTTCCCGGCGGTCGGGCACGGCGGCGGGAGCATCGTGCTGCCCGCGCTGACGCTGGGGCTCGGACTCTCCGGGCTCATCGCGCGGGTGACCAGGGACGCCGTGGTGGAGGTCCGTGGCTCGGCGTACGTGGAGTTCGCCCAGACCAAGGGACTGGCCGAGAGGTGGGTGCTGGTCAGACACGTGGTGCGCAACGCGGCGGTCGTGCTGGTGCCGTACCTCGGGGTGCAGTTCGTCGTGCTGATCGAAGGAGTCGTCGTCGTGGAGAGCCTCTTCGCCTGGGACGGGCTGGGCCACTCGCTGGTCCACGCCGTCTTCTGGCGTGACATCCCGGTGCTGCAGGCGTCCGCGCTGGTGCTGGCGCTGCTGATCGTGCTGGTCAACACGCTCGTCGACCTGGCCGTCGCCTGGCTCGACCCGCGGCCGCGGGGACGGGCGGTGATGGCATGAGCATGCTGATGCTGGAACAGACGCTCGGGTATCGGCGGCAGCGGTCGTGGAGCCGGATCGCCGCGGTCGGCGGGCTGGTCCTGATCGCCGTGTTCGCGCTGGTCGGGCCGCTGGTGCTGCCCGACCCCTCGAGCCAGGACCTGGCTCGCTACCTGCAGCCGCCGTCGCTGTCGGACCCGCTCGGGACCGACGACTACGGGCGTAGCGTCGCCTCCCGGGTCGCGCACGCCACCAGGGTCTCGCTGCTGCTCGCGCTGGTGTGCGTGGCGACCGCACTGGTGCTCGGCTGCGTCGCCGGGGTCGCCTCGGCCTGGTTCGGTGGCTGGGTCGACTCGCTGCTGCGCTCGGTCTCGGAGGCCTTCGTGGCGGTACCGGCGCTCCTCGTGGTGCTGTTGGTCTCGGCGCTCGCCGCGCCCGGGAGCATGGTGGCGCTCTACGTGGGGCTCGCGCTGGTGCAGTGGGTGGAGTTCTTCCGGGTGGTGCGGGCACGCAGCGCCCTGGTGCTCGGCTCACCCGCGGTGGAGGCGGCGGGGTTGCTGCAGCTCGGCTGGACCCACGTCGTCCGTCGCCACCTGTGGCCGGCGCTGCGCCCGCTGCTCGTGACGCTGGCCTCGCTCGGCATGGTCACCTCGATCCTGGCGATGTCGACGCTCGGCTTCGTCAAGGTCGGCCTCCAGCCGCCACGCGCGGAGCTGGGCCTGATGATCACCGAGTCGTTCCCGTTCTACGACGCGGCGCCGTGGATGCCGCTGGCCCCGGTCGGGGTCCTGTTCCTGCTCACCGTCTGCCTGCTCGGCCTGCGATCCCCGGAGGAGGGGCGATGAACATGAAAGCCACCGGAGTGGTCGTACGCACCGGATCGCTGGTCCTCGCCGACGTACCCGAGGTGCGGATCGAGGCCGGGCGTGCGCTCTCGATCGTCGGCGAGAGCGGGTCGGGCAAGTCGGTGCTCGCCCACGCCCTCATGGGTACGCTGCCGCGCGAGCTGGCTGCCGTCGGGTCGCTGACGATCGGGGACGAGTCCTTCGACCTCGCCGACCGCGGTGGCCGGCGGAAGCTGTGGGGCCGCGAGGTCGCCCTGCTTCCGCAGGAGCCCGCGCTCGCGCTCGACCCGACCATGCGGGTACGCGCCCAGGTCGCCGAGGGCGCGCCGGGCTGGTCGCCCCGCAGCGTCTCCGCAGCGCGGGCCGCCGATCACCGGCTGGGCCAGGTCGGGCTGGCCGGCTCGGGCGGTGCCTACCCGCACACCCTCTCGGGCGGCATGGCCCAGCGGGTGGCGTACGCCGCGGCGACCATGGGCGGGGCCAGGCTGCTGATCCTCGACGAGCCGTCCAAGGGCCTCGACCGGGCGTCGGTCGACCAGCTCGCCGATCTGCTGCTCGGCCATCTCGAGGAGGGCGGCCTGCTGCTCACCATCACCCACGACCTGCGCCTGGCCCGCCGGCTCGGGGGAGAGGTGATGGTGATGCGCGAGGCGGCCGTGGTCGAGTCCGGGCCGGCCGAGGAGGTGCTGGCCACGCCGACCGGCGACTACACCCGGCGCCTGCTGGCCGCCGAGCCCTCGCACTGGGACCACCCCTGGATGCGTTCGCGGGCGCCTGGCGGGAGCGAGCTCCTGGTCGGCGCCTCGGGCCTCGCGAAGGCGTACGCCCACGGGCCGGTCTTCGAGGGCCTCGACCTCGAGATCAGGGCCGGTGAGCGGCTCGCGATCACCGGGCCCAGCGGTGCGGGCAAGACGACGCTCGGCAACGCGCTGCTCGGGCTGACCCGGCTCGACGCGGGGTCGGTGACGTACGGAGAAGGGGTGGGCCGGGGAAGGCTGCAGAAGCTCTATCAGGACCCGGCGCTCTCCTTCCCGCAGCAGGTGAGCCTGGAGAAGGCGCTCGGCGACGTGATGCGGCGCCATGGTGTCGGCGAGGCGGAGGTGCGTGCGTCGCTGGAGCGGCTCGGTCTGCCGTACGAGATCCTGCGCCGCCGGCCGGGGCAGGTCTCCGGCGGTGAGTTGCAGCGGATCGCGGTGGTGCGGGCGATGCTGACGCGTCCTGCGCTCGTCTTCGCCGACGAGGCCACCTCGCGGCTCGACCTGGTCACCCAGGAGCAGACCGTCGACGCGCTGATGAGCGAGATCGACGAGAGCGGGGCCGCGCTGCTGCTGGTCACCCACGACACCGACCTGTCGGCTGCCGTCGCGGACCGGGAGGTCGCGCTCTGAGAGCTCCCCGCTGAGGACGATCCTCCGAGAGCAGTCATCAAATAAGGAAAAGGCCGGGTCATGAAGACCCGGCCTTTCTTAGGTGTCCAGGGACTCAGCCCTTGGCGACCCGCTCCTTGAAAGCGGAGCCGGCCTTGAACGCCGGGCCCTTCGAGGCCGGGATCTTGATCTCGGCGCCGGTCTGCGGGTTGCGGCCGGTGCGAGCCGAGCGCTCGCGCGACTCGAACGTACCGAAGCCGGGCAGCGTGACCTTGTCGCCGTTGGCAACGGCCGCGCTGATCGCCTCGATGGCGGCACCCAGGGCGGCGGAAGCCTGCGTCTGGGTGATCTCGGCCTGCTTGGCGATTTCGCTCACCAGGTCGGTGCGGTTCATGCGATCTCCTTTAATCGTTGATCAGAGCCGCAAAGGTTGACGAGATGCGGCTCGTCGCCAGCGTAGGCCAGTCCTACGGATCTTCAACCTTCACGCGCCGCGTGTTCCGCGTGGTTACGGGCTCTGCGGGGGTTCGGAGCGCCTTCCGGGGCCTCGCGAGAGCTCATCTCGACCACTCGGGTCGTTCTCAGAGACGGCCCGGCGGTCAGCTGTCCAGGTCTACTCGCTCGTGAGAAGCCGCCAGCCCTCGGCCTGCGTACGTTCGCGCCAGAAGTCCAGGTACCGCCCGCCGTGAGCCAGGAGCTCGGCGTGGGAGCCGCGCTCCACGATCCGGCCGCCGTCGAGGACGACGATCTGGTCGGCGGCGACGACGGTCTGCAGACGGTGGGCGATGACGATGACCGTACGGTCGGCGGAGAGCGCGGTGAGCGCCTCCTGGACCGCGGCCTCGTTCTCGGCGTCGAGGGCGGCGGTCGCCTCGTCGAGGAGGACGACGGGGGCGTCCTTCAGCAGCGCCCGGGCGATCGAGACCCGCTGCTTCTCACCGCCCGAGAGCGTGGAGCCGGCCTCCCCGATCCGGGTCTGCCAGCCGTGGGGGAGACGGTCGACGATGTCGTCGACCCGGGCCAGCCGCGCGGCCTCCCTCAGCTCCTCGTCGGTGGCGTCGGGGCGCGACATCATCACGTTGTCCCGCAGGGTGCCCTCGAAGAGGTAGACGTCCTGGAAGACGATCGAGACGCGCCGCATCAGTGCCTCGGTGCCGAGATCGCGTACGTCGACCCCACCGAGCATCACCGAGCCCGACGTCACGTCGTGGAACCGGGCGACCAGGCGCAGCAGGGTGCTTTTCCCGGAGCCCGATGGCCCGACCACGGCGGTCAGCGAGCGCGGAGGAGCGATGAGGGAGACCTGGTCGAGGACCCGGGTGCTGTGTTCATAGGAGCCGGCGCTATAGGAGAAGGCCACGTCGCGCAGCTCGATGCCGCTGTCGGCCGGCTCGGCCGGCGTGGACGGCTCGGGGAGCGGCTCGAGGTCGAGCACGTCGAGGACACGTCTCAACGAGCCCTCGGCGATCCGCAGCGCGCTGGAGAGCTCGCCGTAGTCGATGAGCGACTCCACGAACCGCACGGTGAGGACGAGGAGCCCGATCGCCGTGGCCGGAGCGAGCGACCCGCCGAGACTGAGATGGACGGCCAGCGCGATCACCAGGGTGAGCAGCGCCTGGATGGAGAGCAGCTGGATCCCCAGGCCGCCGAACCCGGTCACCAGCAGCCGTCGCGACGCCCGCTTCTGCTCCCGCAGCGCGTTCTCGACCAGCTCGTTGCCGTGCACGGTGCGGCCGAAGACCCGCAGGGCGGGCTGGTTGAGCGCGAACTCGACCACGCGCGCCGAGCCCTCCGTCATCGCGGCGTCGTAGGCGCCCTCGCCGCGGCCGACGATCGTCGCCAGGAGCCGGGTGGTGGCCAGCACGGCGACGACCCCGACGAGGAGCGCGAGCGCCAGGCGCCACTCCAGGAACGCCATCGCGACGACCACCGTGACCGGGCTGACCACCGCGGCGATCAGCGGCCGCAGCAGATGTCCTGGCACCGAGGCGATGTCGGTGGCGCCCTTGGACGCCATCCGGGAGAGCTGCCCCGTGCGGTCCTGGTCGTACCAGCCCAGCGGCAGCCGTACGGTGTGGTCGCCGAGCCGCGCCAGGGTGATGTCGAGCAGGTCGCAGGCGAGGTCGTAGCCGTCCAGGTTTCCCACGGTCAGCGCCACGTGGTGGGCCACGAAGAGGCCGGCGAGTACGCCCAGCCACGTGGACGTGGCGTCCCAGTCCTGGCGCAGGGCGGCGTCCAGGACCGGCACGACACAGGCGAAGGCCAGACCCTGGAGTACGCCGGTGGTGACGAACATCGCCACGACGCGGGCGAGCTGGCGCCGATGGGTGTGATCGAGGAGGTCGGCGAGCAGGCGGACGATGGCGATCATGCCGGCTCCTCCTGGACCCAGCCGCCGACCGGGTGGGCGCGCTGGTCGGCGGCCCAGAGCCGGGCGTAGCGCCCGCCCCGGGCGAGGAGCTCCTCGTGGGTGCCGCGCTCGGCGACCCGGCCCTCGTCGAGGACCACGATCTGGTCGGCCGCGGTGACCGTCGAGAGCCGATGTGCGATCACCAGCAGCGTACGTCCGGCGACGAGGCGAGACAGCGCCCGCTGGACGAGCGCCTCCGACTCGGGATCGGCTGCGGCGGTGGCCTCGTCGAGCACCAGGATCGGGGTGTCGGAGAGGAGGGCGCGGGCGATCGCGACCCGCTGCCGCTCGCCGCCGGAGAGCTGGCCGTCCTCACCGACCACCGAGTCGTAGCCTCGCGGGAGCTCGTCGATGCGGCCCGCGATCTGTGCGGCCTCGGCCGCGCGTCGTACGTCCTCGTCCGGTGCCTCGGGGTGAGCGAGCCGGATGTTGTCCCGGATCGAGGTACGCAGCAGCCCGGTGTCCTGGAAGACGAAGGAGACCTGCTCGTAGAGCTGCGCGCTCGTCATCTCGCGCAGGTCCACCCCGGCGATCGTGATCCGGCCGGAGGTGGGGTCGGCGAAGCGGGGCAGCAGCTTGGCCAGCGTCGACTTGCCCGAGCCGGAGTGGCCCACGAGCGCGGTCACGGTGCCCGGTTCGAGGACCAGGTCGATGTCGTGGAGCACCGGCTGCGCGCCGGCCGAGTAGGCGAAGGAGACACCGTGCACCTCGACCCGCGAGGAGTCCGGGGCTGCGCACGGCGCGGCCGGCTCCGGAAGCTCGGGCTCGGCCAGCAGGAGCTGGATGCGCCGGGCCGCCTCGGTGGCCTCGCGCAGCTCGCGGGCGGCGTAGCCGGCGACGGTGACCGGCGCGGTCATGGCCAGGCCGAGGACGAGGAAGGGAACCAGGTCGGGCCCGGTGATCCAGTCCGCGCGGAGCATCCAGACCCCGGCGCCGAGGACGAGCACGAGGGTCAGCGCCGGTGTCAGCGCGAGCTCCATCAGCAGCATCCCCAGGGCGGAGTGTCGCATCCAGGCGCGGTTGAACCCGCCGAACCGGGTGGCGACCTCTGCCAGGCGCCGGTGAGCCTGCCCGGTGGCGCCAAAGGTCTTGATCTCCGCGATCCCGCCGGTGTTCTCGACCGTGGCCGCGGCGAGCTCGGCCAGTCCGGCGTCGTAGTCACGGTAGAGCGTGGCGGCGCCCCGCATCGAGATCCGGAACCCGACCAGCCCGAGCGCGAGCGGGACCAGGGTGACCAGGGCGAGCGGCGGGGAGACGATGAAGAGGTAGCAGGCGACGACGGCAGGCAGCGTGATCGCCGCGGTGAGCTCCATGACCGAGTGGGCGACCAGGTGGTGCAGCGCGGCGACGTCGTCCTGCACCGCCTTCTTCACCGTGCCGGAGTTGCGTTCGGTGAACCACGCCAGCGGCACCCGGCCGAGCCGGGCGACCAGCAGCCGGCGCAGGTGGATGGAGAGGTCGAGGTCGGCGACGTGGGAGAGCCACGACGAGCCGAGCACCGTCGCCAGGCGCACCAGCAGCGCCGCCACGCTCACCCAGACCACGACCCACGCGCGGTCGGCATCGACATCGGCGCCGGACGCCGCGGGCAGCAGGATCCGGGCGAGCTCGACGATCCCGACCAGCGGCACCAGCCCGGCGACGGTCGAGGCGACCATCAGCAACAGGCTGGCGATCAGCCTTCCCCGGACAGGACGAAGCGTCTGGAGGAGGGGCGAGCGAGCCAACTGTTGTCCTGCCGAGATCGTGGGGTTGCTGCGTACGAGGTCCTCGGCGTCAGCCGCCGTGGCCGGTAGGGGCGAGAAGACGCTCGAGCTCGTCCTCCTTCTCGGTGGGCACGACGAAGAGGAGCTCGTCGCCCTGCTCGAGAGGCTGCTCCGGAGTGGGAACGTAGACCTGACCGTCACGCAGGAGCGTGACGAGCGCGCAGTTCTCCGGGAACGGCACCAGGCCAGTGGGCTTGCCGACGTAGGGGGAGTCGGCGGGCAGGGTGATCTCGACCAGGTTGGCCTGGCCCTGCCGGAAGGTGAACAGCCGCACCAGGTCGCCCACGGTGACGGCCTCCTCGACCAGCGCGGACATGATCCGCGGGGTGGAGACGTTGACGTCGACGCCCCAGGCCTCGGTGAAGAGCCACTCGTTGTTGGGGTGGTTGACCCGGCCCACGGTGCGCGGCACGCCGAACTCGGTCTTGGCCAGCAGCGAGCAGACCAGGTTGGCCTTGTCGTCACCGGTCGCGGCGATCACCACGTCGCAGTTGTCGAGCCTGGCCTCCTCGAGCGAGGAGAGCTCGCACGCGTCGGCGAGCAGCCACTCCGCGTCGGCGACCCGCTCGGGTTTGATCGAGCCCGGGTTCTTGTCGATGAGGAGCACCTCGTGGCCGTTGGTGATCAGCTCACGGGCGATGGACCGGCCGACGGCCCCGGCCCCGGCGATTGCGACGCGCATCAGTCTTCCTCGGGGCCGTTCTTGATGGTCTTGTACGCCTGCGCGGTGTTCTCCTCGCGCATGACGATATGGAGCACGTCGCCCTCCTGGATGACGCTCTCGCGGACGGGGATGATCCCCTCACCGAGCCGGTCGATCCAGGCGATGCGGCTGCCGGACTGGCGCTGGAACTTGATGGTCCGCTCGCCGACCCAGGGCTCGGGCATGATGACCTGGTCGATGCGGATGTTGCCCGACATGTCGCGGAAGTCGGGCTCGGCGCCGGCCGGCAGCAGCCGGCGGAGCACCTGGTCGGCGGTCCACTTCACCGTCGCGACCGTGCTGATCCCGAGGCGCTGGTAGACCTCGGCGCGGCCGGGGTCGTAGATGCGGGCCACGACCTGCTGGATGCCGAACTCCTCGCGCGCCACCCGGGCGGAGATGATGTTGGAGTTGTCACCGCTGGAGACCGCTGCGAACGCCTCGGCGCGCTTGATGCCGGCCTTCAGCAGTACTTCGCGGTCGAAGCCCATCCCGGCGACCTTGTCGCCGTTGAAGCCCGGTCCCAGCCGACGGAACGCATCGGAGTTCTGGTCGATGACCGAGACCGTGTGGTTGCGGTCCTCGAGGCTCCTGGCCAGGGTCGAGCCGACGCGGCCACAGCCCATGATCACTACGTGCACCGTGTCATGATTGCACTCGCCCGGGCCGCGCGTCGCCTACGCCCTCGAAGTTGGCGTGTTCGGATGCGCGTAGCGATCCGGAAGCGCGAGGAAGCGGCGATGTGCCGTAGCGTCTGCGGTTGTGGGTGTTGGTGATGTCTCCAAGCGGATCCTGATCGGTCGCAAGCTCCGTAGCTCTCAGCTCGGCGAGACGCTGCTGCCGAAGCGCATCGCGCTACCCGTTTTCGCCAGCGACGCCCTCTCCTCGGTGGCCTACGCGCCCGACGAGATCTTCATCATGCTGGCGGTCGCGGGAGCCTCGGCGTACGCCTGGTCCTGGAAGATCGGCCTGGTCGTCGCCCTGGTGATGCTGACCGTGGTCACCTCCTACCGGCAGACCGTGCACGCCTACCCGAGCGGCGGTGGCGACTACGAGGTCGCGACGGTCAACCTGGGGCGCAAGGCGGGCGTCACCGTGGCCAGCGCTCTGCTGGTCGACTACGTGCTGACGGTGGCGGTGTCGATCTCCAATGCCGCGCAGTACGCCGCCAGCGCGCTCCCCGGCCTGATCGGCCACGAGGTCCTGGTCGCCTCGGTCGCGGTCGTGCTGCTCACCGCGATGAACCTGCGTGGCGTACGCGAGTCCGGGACGTTCTTCGCGGTCCCGACCTACCTGTTCATGTTCGCCATCCTCGGGATGGGCCTCTACGGCCTGTTGCTGCTGGTGAACGGCAACCTGCCCGAGGCGGAGAGCGCCTCGCTCCAGATCCGTCCCGAGGAGGGCTGGGAGGGCACGCTCAACCAGGTGGCGCTGATCTTCCTGCTCGCCCGTGCGTTCTCGTCCGGGTGTGCGGCGCTGACCGGTGTCGAGGCGATCTCCAACGGCGTACCCGCCTTCCAGCGGCCGAAGAGCAAGAACGCCGCCACCACGCTGCTGCTGCTCGGCCTGATCGCGATCACGATGATGATGAGCATCATCGTGCTCGCCAACCAGATGAGCATCCGCTACGTCGACCCGCACGCTCTCGACAACCTCCGCACCGCCGCCGGCGACGCCGTGCCGGCCGGCTACGAGCAGCACCCGGTGATCTCCCAGATCGCGGCCGGGGTGTTCACCGACTTCCCGCCGGGCTTCTACTTCGTCATCACCGTCACGGGCATCATCCTGGTCCTGGCCGCCAACACCGCCTTCAACGGCTTCCCGGTGCTCGGCTCGATCCTGGCCAAGGACGGCTTCGCGCCCCGGTCATTGGGCGCGCGCGGCGACCGGCTCGCCTACAGCAACGGCATCGTGTTCCTGGCGGTGCTGGCGATCGCCCTGATCGTCATCTTCGATGCGCAGACCACCAAGCTGATCCAGCTCTACATCGTCGGCGTCTTCGTCTCCTTCAACCTCAGCCAGCTGGGCATGATCCGCCACTGGACCCGCCATCTGGCCACCGAGCGAGACCCGAGCGAGCGGCGCCGGATGCAGCGTTCGCGGGCGATCAACACCTTCGGTCTCGGGATGACCTCGGTCGTGCTGGTGATCGTGCTGATCACCAAGTTCCTCGCCGGTGCGTGGATCACGATCCTGGCGATGGGCTTCTTCTACGTGGTCATGCTGGGGATCAGGCGCCACTACGACAACGTCGCTCGCGAGCTGGCCGCCGACGAGCAGGACAAGGTCATGCCGACCCGGGTCCACGCGATCGTGCTGGTCTCCAAGCTCCACAAGCCGACGCTGCGAGCGCTGGCGTTCGCCCAGGCGACCCGGCCCAACGCCCTCGAGGCCGTCACGGTCTCGACCTCCGACTCCGACACCGCCGAGCTGCTGAAGCAGTGGGACGAGCGCAACCTGCCGATGCCGTTGAAGGTGCTCCACTCGCCCTACCGCGAGCTGATCCGCCCCGTCGTCGAGTACGCCTCGGCGATCCGTGACGCCAACCCGCGTGGCGTCGTGGCCGTCTACATCCCCGAGTACGTCGTCGGCCGCTGGTGGGAGCAGCTGCTCCACAACCAGACGGCGCTGCGGCTCAAGGGCCGGCTGCTGTTCACCCCGGGCGTCATGGTCATCTCCGTGCCCTACCAGCTCGCCTCCGGCAAGGAGCGCGCCGAGGAGCTGCGCGAGGAATACTGGCTCGCGCCCGGCCTGCGCCGCGGAAGCGGACGCCGATGAGCCGTCCGCAGCGTCCCGCGCCCCGTGGGCGGCGGCCCCGCCCGAAGGCGTCCAAGGGCGAGTCGTACGTCGGGCGGCGCTTCGAGGTCGAGGTCGGCCCGGTCGCCCACGGCGGCCACTTCGTCGCCCGCGTCCCGCTCGACGACGCATCTCGGGTGGTCTTCGTACGCCACGCCCTGCCCGGTGAGCAGGTGGTCATCGAGATCACCGAGGGCACGGCCGGAGACCGGTTCTGGCGCGGGGACGCGGTCTCGGTTGTCTCGGCCGCACCGGAACGGGTCGTTCCGCCGTGTCCGTACGCCGGTCCCGGCCTCTGCGGCGGCTGCGACTTCCAGCATGTCGCGTTGTCCGCTCAGCGCGAGCTGAAGGCGACGGTGGTGCGCGAGCAGCTGGTCCGCTTGGGTGGCCTGTCGGCCGAGGACTCGCTGGTCGCCGACCTGGTCGTCGAAGCCGTCCCCGGCGACGAGGACGGGCTGCGCTGGCGGACTCGTCAGCGCTACACCACCGCCCCGGGCGGCGGCCGAGGCATGCGGAAGTACCGCTCCCACGACGTCATCCCCGTCGACGACTGCCTGATCGCCACCGCCGACGCCCGCGAGCCGGGCGCCGGGACGGTCGTCGAGACGGTGGAGGTCGGGGGAGCGGAGCACTCCTTCGAGGTAGCCGCCGACGGATTCTGGCAGGTCCATCCGGGAGCGCCCGCGGCCCTGGTATCCGCGGTGCTGTCCGCCCTCTCACCTGCCCCGGGCGACACCGTCCTGGACCTCTACGCCGGCGTCGGCCTCTTCTCCGCCTTCCTCGCCGACCGGGTCGGTCCCACCGGCCGTGTCGTCGCCGTCGAGGGCGACCCGACCGCCTCCGCGCTCTCGGTCGGCAACGTCCCCACCGCCGAGGTCAGCGCCGGCGACGTCGCCACCGTGCTGGGCCGTATCGAGGACGGCCCCTTCGACCTCGTCGTCCTCGACCCGCCCCGCGAGGGCGCCCGCCGGAAGGTCGTCGAGGCCGTCGTCGCGCGTTCGCCTCGGAAGGTTGCGTACGTCGCCTGCGACCCCGCCGCGCTCGCCAGAGACGTCGCGATCTTCGCCGAGCACGGCTACCGGCTGCGTACGCTGCGCGCCTTCGACCTGTTCCCGATGACGCACCACGTCGAATGTGTTGCTCTGCTGGAGAAAACCAGCTCTGACCTGCGGTCGAGCGATTCGTGACGAAGTCGTTGAGTTCCGCCGACTTTCCTTATGGCGCACTTTGGGCGCACTTTGCGCACACCATGCCCGATTCAGCGCTGGTACACCTGCGTGGCCATAGACACACCTACAAGGTGGGCGCAGGCCCTCGGTCCGCCGCAGAGCCAGAGGCAAGTCGCTCGGGGGCCGCCCGGTAGTCCGGCACCACCTGCTGGACAGCATCGGCACCCAGATCTTCCCGGCGCTCACCGTCGCGCTCGTCCAGGCCGCCCTCTCCAGCCTGCCGCCCCGCGCCGAGGGGACCTGCGCCTGGACGGCTGAACGGCCGGAATGGTGCTCTGGCGGCGCTACTCCGGGTATCAGCGGTCAAGCGAGGTCGGCAGAACGTCGTCCACGATCGCCAGCAGGCACACCCTCAACAGCTGGTGAACCTGTTCGCGGGTGAGTGCCTTCTTCACGAGCCACTCCCGGCCTGCCGCGCGGGCGAGCTGGCCGTAGGTGCGGATGAAGGGCCGGAGCTCGTTGCGGCGGGTCTCCGTCTCTGACATCCCCATCGCCTCGATCAATCGGTCGACGGAGTCGTTCTCGGCCTGAACCAGGATCTGCTCGAGCTCCGGGTCCCGGCCCATGCCGTGGCTGCCCGTGGCATTGATCCAGCTCGCGCCCTGCTGGTCGAGGGAGTCGAGGAACCAGGTGACCGCGGCGTCGATCCGCTCCTCGAGCGTCCCGTCCGGGAGCTGGGCGACCGCGATCTCGGGGACCGTGGCGGCTTCTCGGACGACTGCGAGATAGAGATCGCGTTTGGTGCCGAAGTAGTGGTTGAGCAGCCCTCGGGCGACACCGGCCTCTCGAGCGATGTCGGTGGTCGACACCTCGGCGTACGGCCGTTGGGTGAAGAGTCGCTGGGCGCAGGCGAAGATCTCCTCGCGGCGCTGGTCGGCGTCGAGGCGTCGCCAGCGGGGTTCAGACATGCTCACCCGGAGCAGTCTGCCCTGCCGCGTTATCCGCGAGCCAGGGGAGCCAGGCCGGAACGTCCTTCTCGACCGTGTTGGCGAATGCCGGAGGACGCTTCTCGAGGAACGACATCACGCCCTCGACAGCGTCGGCGTTGGTCGGCAGGCCGGCGATCAAGCGCGAGTCGACATCGTGTGCGACGAACGGCGAGGGCTCTCCGCTCAGCTGGTTGAGCATCTGGCGGATGACCGCCACGGAGACCGGTGCGGTGTTGTCACGCAGGTCGCGGGCCAGCTCGTACGCCGCCTCCAGCACCTCGTCCGAAGGGTGGACGGAGGTGAGCAGGCCGGAGGAGAGCGCTTCGTCGGCACCGAACACGCGTCCGGTGATCATCCAGTCCAGGGCCTTGGTCGTGCCGACCAGGCGAGGCAGGTACCAGGCTGAGCCGCCTTCGGGGAAGATGCCGCGGCGGACGAAGACGAGGCCGAACCTCGAGTCGTTGGACCCCAGTCGGAAGTCGCAGGCGAGCGTGATGGTCAGGCCGGCGCCGACCGCCGCCCCGCGCATGGCAGCGATGACCGGCTTGTTCATCGCGAAGATGCGCTTCGAGCACCGTCCCGCCGGTTCCTGCCACGTGTCGGCGTCGCTGCCCTCCTCGTTGACGTCAAAACCGCCACCGGATAGGTCGGCGCCGACACAGAAGTGGTCGCCGGCTCCGGTGAGCACAACGGCTCGGACGTCCTCGTCGCGGTCCGCACGCTCGAGGGCCAGGTCCAGCTCGTCGGCCATGGCCAGTGTGTAGCCGTTACGTGCATGCGGGCGGTTGAGCGTGATCGTCGCGATCCGCTCGTCCACGGCGTAGGTGATGGCGGAGTACGTGTGCTCCGCCGTTGGCGTGCTGGTGTCCACGGCTGGCCTGCTTTCATCCGGATTTCGACGTCCTTGTTGACCGAGTGCCAACAATACGTAACTATTGGCGGCATGCCAACAACGACGTCGTCCTGGATGACCGCGGACCTCGAAGCCGTCCGCGACCTCGCCGCGACCTACTTCACCAAGGAGGTGCTGACCCGGGCCGACGAGCATGTCGCTCAGGGCCACGCCAGCCGCGAGGCCTACCTCAAGGCGGGCGAGCTCGGCCTGGTCGGCATGTCTCTCGACGAGGCGTACGGCGGGGGAGGAGCATCATTCGCAGCCGAGGTCGTGCTGCTCGAGGAGCAGGTCCGAGCCGGTGACACCTCTATGGGATTCGCCGTCTCGGTCGGGATCGTGGCCCACTACATCGCGGCGTACGCCACCGAGGAGCAGAAGCAACGCTGGCTGCCCAAGGTGTGCAGCGGCGAATGGGTCCTCTCGATCGCGATGACCGAGCCCGGCACCGGCTCGGACCTGCAGGCGATCAAGACCCGCGCGGTCAAGGACGGCGACGACTACGTCGTCAACGGCGCCAAGACATTCATCTCCAACGGTCATGTCTGCGACCTGGTCGTGATCGCCGCCAAGACCGGCGACGACCAGGGTGCTGCCGGCATCTCGCTGATCGTGGCCGAGGTCGACGACGAGACTCCCGGCTTCACCCGCGGCCGGGTGCTCGACAAGATGGGTCAGAAGGACCAGGACACCGCGGAGCTGGCCTTCGAGGACCTGCGGGTGCCGCGGGCCAATCTGCTCGGCCCCGAAGAGGGCCAGGGCTTCTACCAGATGATGGAGCAGCTCCCGCAGGAACGGTTGATCACCGCGATCCTCGCCCAGGCGCAGATCGAGAGGGCCGTCGAGCTCGCGGTGGCGTACACCAAGGAGCGCCACGCCTTCGGCAAGCCGCTGCTGGCGCTGCAGAACACCCGTTTCGAGCTGGCCGAGTGCGAGACCATCTCCCGGATCAGCCGCGCCTTCCTCGACCAGTGCATCGAGAAGCACCTCGAGGGCGAGCTCGACGCCACCGGGGCCTCGATGGCGAAGTACTGGATCTCCGACCGGGCCACCGAGGTCGCTGACCGCTGCCTGCAGCTCTTCGGCGGATACGGCTACATGAACGAATACCCCATCGCCCACATCTACACCGACGTGCGTGTGCTGCGCATCCTCGCCGGCGCGAACGAAGTGATGAAGGAGCTCATCGCCCGTTCGCTGTGACAGCCGTTCTGATCTCCTGACGGAAGGACCGCTCACCATGAGCAACCAAGCATTCATCTACGACCACATCCGTACGCCGCGAGGCCGCGGGAAGAACGGCTCACTGCACAGCGTGAAGCCGGTCAGCCTGCTGGTCGGGCTCATCGACGAGCTGCGCGAGCGCAACCCCGACCTCGACACCAACGCGATCGACGACTTCATCGCCGGTGTGGTCTCGCCCGTCGGTGACCAGGGATCGGTGATCCCGAAAGCCGCGGCGATGGCCGCCGGCCTGCCCGACACCGTCGGTGGCCTGCAGATCAACCGCTTCTGCGGGTCGGGACTCGAGGCTTGCAACACGGCTGCCCAGAAGGTCGCCTCGGGGTGGGACAAGCTGCTCCTGGCCGGCGGCGTCGAGTCCATGTCGCGGGTGCCGATCAGCTCCGACGGCGGCGCGTGGGCGATGGACCCGGCCACCAACTACGACTCCTACTTCATCCCCCAGGGTGTGGGCGCCGACCTGATCGCCACGATCGAGGGCTTCAGCCGCGAGGACGTCGACGCCTACGCCGTCCGCTCGCAGCAGCGTGCCGCCACTGCGTGGGAGGAGGGCCGGTTCAAGAGCTCGGTCATCCCGGTGCTCGACCAGAACGGTCTCGTCATCCTCGACCGTGACCAGCACATGCGTCCCGAGTCGACCGTCGAGTCGCTGGGTGCGCTGAAGCCGTCGTTCGCTGCGATGGGCGACATGGGCGGCTTCGACGCCGTGGCACTGCAGAAGTTCCACAGCGTCGAGCGCATCAACCACGTGCACACTCCCGCCAACTCCTCCGGCATCGTCGACGGGGCTTCCCTGGTGCTGATCGGCAACGAACAGGTCGGCGAGGACTTCAGTCTGACCCCGCGTGCCCGAATCGTCGCCACCGCCACCTCGGGTGCCGACTCGACGATCATGCTCACTGGTCCGACACCCGCCACCCACAAGGTGCTTGCCGCCGCCGGCCTGGCCCCCGACGACATCGACCTCTGGGAGATCAACGAGGCCTTCGCCGCCGTCGCCCTGAAATGGCAGAGGGACTTCGACGTCCCCGACGAGAAGCTCAACGTCAACGGCGGCGCCATCGCCATGGGCCACCCGCTCGGAGCCACCGGCGCGATGATCCTCGGCACCATGGTCGACGAGCTGGAGCGGACCGGTGGCCGGCGCGCCGTGCTCACCCTCTGCATCGGGGCCGGCATGGGCGTCGCCACCGTCATCGAGCGCATCTGACCTCCCTCCTCGACCCGAAGGACTTCACCATGACCGAACAGAACAACACGATCACCTGGGAGCAGGACGCCGACGGCATCGTCACGCTGACGATGGACGACCCGAGCCAGTCCGCGAACACCATGAACGCGGCGTACATCGCCTCGATGAACGCCGCGGTCGAGCGCCTGGTCGCAGAGAAGGAGTCGGTGACCGGTGTCGTGCTCACCTCGGCGAAGAAGACCTTCTTCGCCGGCGGCGACCTCAACGACCTGATGGCCGCGAAGAAGGAGGACGCCCAGCGCGTCTTCGACATGATCACCGAGATCAAGGCCGCCCTGCGCACCCTGGAGACCTTCGGTCGCCCGGTCGTCGCGGCGATCAACGGCGCCGCGCTCGGCGGTGGTCTCGAGATCGCGCTGAGCACCCATCACCGAATCGCGGCCGACGTGAAGGGCAGCCAGATCGGCCTGCCCGAGGTGGGCCTCGGCCTGCTCCCCGGCGGCGGTGGTGTGGTCCGCACCGTGCGCATGCTCGGCGTGGTGGACGCGTTCGTGAAGGTGCTCGGCCAAGGTCAGCGGCACACCCCGGCGAAGGCCCTCGAGATCGGCCTCATCGACGAGATCGTCCCGGTCGACGGACTGGTTCCCGCCGCGAAGGCATGGATCAAGGCCAACCCTGACGCCGTGCAACCGTGGGACGTCAAGGGTTACAAGATCCCTGGCGGAACGCCGACGAACCCGGCCTTCGCGGCCAATCTGCCGGCCCTTCCCAGCAACCTGCGCAAGCAGCTCAAGGGCGCCAACTACCCGGCTCCGCGCGCCGTCATGGCCGCGGCAGTCGAGGGCATTCAGGTCGACTTCGATAACGCGCTGGTCATCGAGTCGCGCTACCTGGTCGAGCTGGTGACCGGACAGGTAGCGAAGAACATGATCAAGGCATTCTTCTTCGACATGCAGCACATCGCCGCCGGTGGCAGCCGCCCCGAGGGCCATGAGAAGTACGTCGCCACGAAGGTCGGCGTCCTCGGCGCCGGGATGATGGGCGCGGCGATCGCGTTCGTGTGCGCCAAGGGCGGCATGGAGGTCGTGCTCAAGGACGTCTCCCTGGAGAACGCCGAGCGCGGCAAGGGCTACTCCAAAGATCTGCTCGACAAGGCGGTCTCGCGGGGCAGGATGAGCCAGGAGAAGGCCGACGCGCTGCTCTCCAAGATCCGCCCGGCGGCCGATCCGAGTGACCTGGCCGGCTGCGACCTCGTGATCGAGGCGGTCTTCGAGAGCGTCGAGCTCAAGCACAAGGTGTTCCAGGAGATCGAGGACATCGTCGCGCCCGGCGCGGTGCTCGGCTCCAACACCTCCTCGCTGCCGATCACCGGACTGGCCGACGGCGTGAAGAGGCCCGAGGACTTCATCGGTCTGCACTTCTTCAGCCCGGTCGACAAGATGCCGTTGCTCGAGATCATCGCGGGTGACAAGACCAGCGACGAGACGCTCGCCAAGGCATTCGACATCGCCCAGCAGATCAAGAAGACCCCGATCGCCGTCAACGACAGCCGAGGGTTCTTCACCAGCCGCGTGATCGGCACCTTCCTCAACGAGGCCCACGCGATGGTCGCCGAGGGCATCTCCGCCGCGTCGATCGAGCAAGCCGGTCTGCAGGCGGGCTACCCGGCCGCGCCACTGAAGCTCTCCGACGAGCTGAACTTCTCGACGATGAGCAAGATCCAGAAGGCCACGCAGAGCGGTCTCGAAGCCGACGGCAAGGGTCACCTCTACTACCACCACCCGGCGTACGACGTCATCGACGCGATGATCGAGAAGCACGGCCGCACCGGCCGCGCCCAGGGCGGCGGCTTCTACGACTACGTCGACGGCAAGGCCACCGGACTGTGGCCGGGCCTGACCGAGCACTTCGGGGCGGGCACCACCGAGATCCCGTTCGAGGACATGGTCGAGCGCATGCTGTTCGCGGAGTCCATCGAGACCGTCAAGTGCTTCGACGAGGGCGTGCTGCGCTCGGTCGAGGACGCCAACATCGGATCGATCCTCGGCATCGGCTTCCCGGCCTGGACCGGCGGCGTCGTGCAATACATGAACGGCTACCCGGGCGGCCTGCCCGGTTTCGTGGACCGCGCCCGCGACCTCGCCGACAAGTACGGGCCCCAGTTCACGCCGCCGGCGTCGCTGGTCGCCAAGGCCGTGGCCGGCGAGACGTACTGATCACGAAGCTCCGGATCTCGGCCGGGCCGCACCACCGCCCGCATCCCAGGGCGGACAACTCGAGACCCACCACTTCAGCAGGAGACCACCATGTACCTCACCCAGGGACTGCACCGCGCGATCCAGGCCACGCCGAACAAGACGGCGACGATCTACGGCGAGCGCACCCGGACCTTCGCCGAGCACGGCGACCGAATCGCTCGCTTCGCCGCCGGCCTGCGGTCGCTCGGTGTGGTCGCCGACGACCGAGTCGCCATGCTGTCGCTCAACAGCGACCGGTACGCCGAGTACCTGCTCGCCGTCCCGTGGGCCGGAGGTGTGGTCAACCCGATCAACATCCGGTGGAGCCCGGCCGAGATCGCCTACTCGCTCAAGGACTCCGGCACCACGGTCCTGCTGATCGACGACGCCTTCGCGCCGATGGCGCCGGTGCTGACCGCGCAGTGCCCCGAGCTCACCACGCTCGTGCACTGCGGCGACGGTCCGACGCCGGAGGGCATGGTCTCCTACGAGGCCCTGGTGGCCGAGAACGAGCCTGTCGAGGACGCCCGCCGCTCGGGCGAGGACCTGGCGGGGATCTTCTACACCGGTGGCACGACCGGCTTTCCCAAGGGCGTCATGCTCACCCAGGCCAACCTGACCACGTCGGCGCTGGGAACCGTGGCCAGCGGTGAGCTCCTCGGTCGGGACGCGATCTTCCTGCACGCGGCGCCGATGTTCCACCTCGCCGACCTCGCTGCGTGGGCCGGACAGGTCGCCCTCGGTGGGACCCACGTGATGGTGCCGTTCTTCGAGCCCGCGGCTGTGCTCGGGGCCGTACAGACGCACAAGGTGACCGACGTCCTGCTCGTGCCGACGATGATCCAGATGCTGGTCGACCACCCCGGGCTTCCCGACTACGACCTGTCGTCGTTGAATCGCATGCTGTACGGCGGCTCGGTGATCTCCGAAGGTGTCCTCAAGCGCACCATGGACGCATTCCCGGGTATCAGGATGACCCAGGCGTACGGCATGACGGAGGTCGCACCGGTGGCGACGCTGCTGCTGCCGCAGGACCACCACGACCAGTACCTCCGGTCCGGCGGGCGTGCCGCCCCGCACTCCGAGATCAAGGTCGTCGACGCCGACGGCAAGGACCTCGCGACCGGCGAGGTCGGCGAGATCTGCGTACGCGGCGGGCACGTCATGAAGGGCTACTGGAACAAGCCCGAGGAGACCGCCGCTGTGCTGCGCGACGGCTGGTATCGCACCGGTGACGGTGGCTTCATCGACGAGGAGGGCTTCGTCTACGTCGTCGACCGGATCAAGGACATGATCGTGACGGGCGGGGAGAACGTCTACTCCGCCGAGGTCGAGAGCGCCCTGAGCAAGCACCCCTCCGTCGCCGCGGTAGCCGTCATCGGCCTGCCCGACGAGAAGTTCGGCGAGCGCGTGCATGCCTGCGTCGTCCTCGCTGCGGACAAGACGGTGACCGCCGAAGACCTGCAGGCGCACTCCCGCGAACACATCGCCGGCTACAAGACGCCGCGCAGCTTCGAGTTCGTCGATGAGCTGCCGATCAGTGGCGCGGGCAAGGTCCTCAAGCGCGAGCTGCGCGACGCCCACGCCCGATCCACCGATCCGGCCAAGGACTTGGCCAACGACTTGGCCGGCGCGTGAGCCTCGACTCCCGCTCGCCGGCGGACGGGGCGTTGGTCGCCAGCTTCCCCGTGATGGCCGAGGACGAGGTGCGTGCCGTGGTCGCGACGGCTCACGCCGCTTCGACATGGTGGCGTGACCTGGGCTTCGACGGTCGTGCCGTGCGTCTGGCCGCCTGGCGCAAGCACATGTGGCGCAGGGTCGACGAAATCGCCGAACTGCTCCACCGCGAGAACGGCAAGCCTCTCGACGACGCCGTGCTCGAGGTCGTGCTCACCGTCGAGCACCTGCACTGGGCGGCACGGAACGCCGGCCGGGTGTTGCGCTCGCACAAGGTCAACCCGGGTCCGCTGTTCTCCAACTACGGTGCCCGCGTCGACTATGACCCGCTCGGCGTCGTCGGCGTGATCGGGCCGTGGAACTACCCGCTCTACGCCCCGAACAGCGCCGTGGCATTCGCTCTCGCGGCCGGCAACACGGTGGTCCTGAAGCCGAGCGAGTTCACGCCCGCCGTGAGCCGGTGGTACGTCGACGCGTTCGCCGAGGCCAACCCGGACGCGCCCGAGGGCGTGCTGTCGCTGGTCACCGGCTTCGGCGAGACCGGCGCTGCCCTGTGCAACGCCGGCGTCGACAAGATCGGCTTCACCGGGTCGACCCACACCGGCAAGCGGGTGATGGCCCAGTGTGCCGAGACGCTCACCCCAGTCGTCCTCGAGTGTGGCGGCAAGGACCCGGTGATCGTCGCTGCCGACGCCGATGTCGTCGCGGCGGCGCGGGCCGTGGCGTGGGGTGCCTTCACCAACTCGGGGCAGACCTGCGTCGGTGTCGAGCGCGTCTATGTCGTCGACGAGGTGGCCGATGAGTTCGAGTCCGCGTTGCTTCGCGAGCTCAAGGAGGTCCGGCCTGGGTCGGACGCGGGCGCCACCTACGGTCCGATGACGATGCCGGCTCAGGTCGACGTCGTACGCCGTCATGTGGTCGACGCCGTCGCACGTGGGGCGAGGTTCCTCAAGGGAGGACCTGAGTCGATCGGCGACCGATTGATCGAGCCGATCGTGATCACCGACCTCCCGGAGGACGCGGCGGCGGTGCGCGAGGAGACGTTCGGGCCGACCGTCACGCTGCGGCGGTGCGTCGATGTCGACGAGGCGATCACCTTGGCCAACGACCACGACTACGCGTTGAGCGCCTCGGTGTTCTCCCGTGCCCAGGGCGAGGAGATCGCCGATCGGCTGCGCGCGGGCCAGATCACCGTCAACTCCGTGATCGCCTTCGCCGGCATGGGCGCCGTACCGATGGGCGGTGTGGGTGCCAGCGGCTTCGGGCGGGTTCACGGCGCTGACGGGCTGCGGGAGTTCGCGCGGCCGCGCGGCGTCGTACGCCAGAGGTTCGCGCTGCCGGGCTTCGAGCTGATCACGCTGCGCAGGGCAGGCCACGTCATGCCACTGATGAAGAAGGTGCTCAGCGTCCGTCACGGGCGCTGACGGCCGGGCCGGGCCGGTCAGTGTCGGGGCACGGCGCGCAGCACCATCGGCACGATATGCGCACGCGCGAAGTCGCGCAGCTTCTGGTGGCTGTCGAGGTCGACCAGAGCCCGGGGCGTGAGCATGTAGGAGTGCACGATCCGCACCAGCAGCTCGGCACTGGCGTCCATGCCGTCGGTCGTCTCGAGGAGGCCGTCCTCGACGGCTTCGCCGAAGAAACCCAGCGTGGCCGTCGTCGCACCGGTGACCAGCAGACCCCCCTCGGTCGTGAGCTGGAGCAGCACCGTCTCGGGCTCGACCTGCAGCATTCGCGCGAGCATGGCGTTGCCGCGGACCTCCTCCATCATGGAGGTGAACCCGAGCTCGATGCGCTCCTCGATGGTGGTGCCGCGGCGGGCGGTGGCGGTGACCAGCTCGAAGAGGCGGGTGGCTTCGCGAGTGACCACGGCCTGGATCACGGCGTCCTTGTTGCCGACCCGGCGGTAGATGGTGACCCGGTCGATGCCGGCAGTGCGCGCGATGTCGCCGATGGTCGTGCGCTTGATGCCGAACTCCGCGAACTGCTTGAGCGCGGCGTCGAGGATGCGCTCGGTCTCCGGTGACCGTCGTGCGGCTTGGTCAGGGTCGGGGGAGTCGACGACCGCGTTCACAGCACGGCTCAGAGCGTCCTTCATGGCGACGAGCATAACGTGACGACCCATGCACCATTGCAACAATGAATGTTGCTTTGTTACAGTCAGTCGACCTGTTGACCAGGAAGGAAAGACGATGGCAACCACGCAGCACGAGTACTCAGAAGAGGCGCTGGCGATCAATGCCCGCGACGTCTCTTTCGACTGGACGGACGTGCCCACCGAGTACATCCCCGGCCGCCCCTACGCCACGCACTTCTGGAACGTCATGCACCTCGTGCTGCCTGAGGGTGAGCGCGCCATGGCCGACGTGCTCGGTCGCGCGCTGCCGCAGATCGAGGACCCGCGCCTGGCCGAGGAGCTCGTCGGCTTCATCGGCCAGGAGGAGACCCATGCCAGCTCGCACGAGTCGTTCCGGATCTATCTGGAGGAGAACGGCTTCGACATCCCCAAGATCATGCGGTTGATGGAGTTTCTGATGGACCAGGTCTTCGGCGACCACGGGCTGAAGGGCCGCGCCGGCGAGGCCTGGTTCCACGAGCGCCTGGGCATCTATGCCGCAGCCGAGCACTTCACGGCCACGGTCGGGGAGTGGTTGCTCGACAACGAGCGCTTCGACGAGATCGGCGTCGACCCGACGATGCTCGATCTGCTGCGTTGGCACGGAGCCGAGGAGATGGAGCACCGCAACGTCGCCTTCGACGTGTTCCAGTACGTCGACGGCAGCTATGCACGCCGGGTGCGCACCGCGCTGCTCGCGTCGGCCGGCCTGCTCACGCTGTGGCTCTACACGTCGTCCTGGATGTACGCCAACGACCCGACGGTCACCCGCCACCGCTGGATGTGGCCGATCGAGTTCGTCAAGGACACCCGCAAGGGCCTGATCCCCGGCCTGAAGTTCATCTTCAGGGAGATCCCGCAGTACCTGCGCCCGAGCTTCCATCCCTCCCAGATGGGCCCGATCGACAAGGCCGTGCGCTACCTCGCGCAGTCGCCGGCGGCGAGTGGTCTGTGATGGAGACGACGTTGGCGCCGCAGCGATCCGGCGAGCTCTCTCCTGGACTCCGGGCCCTGGCTAGAGGGGCGCAGGCCTACTCCGCCCTGTTCGCGGCCGGCCCCGCGGCGCCGTACCTCTCGAGGTCGCGGCCCGTACGCCGCACCGGCTTCGACCTCGACCTCGTGGTCGAGTCGACCGCGCGTGAGGTCGATGACGTGGTCAGCTTCACGTTGCGCCGACCAGACGGCGATCCACTGCCGGTCTGGGTGCCGGGTGCCCATCTCGATGTCTTCCTGCCGTCGGGAATCCAGCGCCAGTACTCCCTCTGTGGCGACCCGTCCGACCTCACCAGCTACCGCATCGCCGTACGCCGCATCGACGACGGTGGTGGCGGCTCGCTGGCCATGCACCGCGAGATCGCGCAGGACGACCTGCTGACGGTGCGCGGGCCGCGGAACGCGTTCCCGTTCATCGACGTCGAGTCCTACCTGTTCATCGCGGGCGGCATCGGCATCACCCCGCTCCTGCCGATGGTGCGCGAGGCCTCGCGTCGTGGCGCCCGCTGGACGATGGTGTACGTCGGTCGCTCACTCGCCACGATGCCCTTCGTGGCCGAGCTGCAGGGGCTCGAGGGTGGCCGGCTCGAGCTCCGGCCCGACGACGAGTTCGGCATCTCCGATGCGGCCGACCTGCTGGGTCGGGCCGAGGAGGGAGCCGCGATCTACGTGTGCGGTCCTCCGGCGCTGATCGATGCCGCCCGTTCCCTGCAACCGAGGCTGAACCCGACCGGCTCTCTGCACAGCGAGCGGTTCTCCGCGCCGCCCGTCGTGGGTGGCCGCGCCTTCGAGGTGCATCTCGCCCGCACCGGCGTGACCGTGACCGTGGGCGCCGACGAGTCCGCGCTGGCTGCGATCCGCCGCGAGGTGCCGGGCGTCCGCTACTCGTGCCGGCAGGGCTTCTGCGGCTCGTGCAAGCACGCCGTCCTCGAGGGAGACATCGAGCACCGGGACACCAAGCTGCGGCCCTCGGAGCGCGACGACTCCATGCTGATCTGCGTCTCGCGCGCCGCCGGCGACAGCCTCACCATCGACCTGTGACCCCGGAGGATCTGAGATGAGCCAACACGTGAGGGTCGCCGTCATCGGCGCGGGCTTCGGTGGCCTGGGCACCGCCATTCGCCTGAAGCAGGAGGGTATCGACGACTTCGTCGTGCTCGAACGCGCCGACGCGGTCGGCGGCACCTGGCAGATCAATGACTACCCGGGCGCCCAGTGCGACGTGCCGTCGCTGATCTACTCCTACTCCTTCGCGCCCAATCCCGACTGGAGCCGGCTCTACCCGCTGCAGTCCGAGCTGAAGGACTACATGCACAGGTGTGCGGTCGAGCATGACGTGCTGCCGCACGTGCGCTTCTGCACCGAGGTGACCGACGCCTCGTGGGACGACGACGCGCAGCTTTGGCACATCGCCACCAGCACCGGTGACCTGACTGCTCAGGTCCTGGTCGGTGCGATCGGCCCGTTCAGCTCACCCGCGGTGCCCGACATCCCCGGCCTCGACACCTTCGCCGGCACCGTGTTCCACTCCCAGGGGTGGAACCACGACCACGACCTGCGCGGTGAGCGGATCGGCGTGATCGGCACCGGTGCCTCCGCGGTGCAGTTCATCCCACAGGTGCAGCCGCAGGTCGGACACCTGACCGTCTTCCAGCGCACGCCCACGTGGATCCTCCCGCACCCCGATCGGCCGGTCGGCGCGATCACCCGGGCCCTCTACCGCCGGGTGCCGGGCGCACAGCATGCGGCACGCAAGGCCTGGGAGCTCACCTTCGAGGCGCTGGTGCCGGGGTTCATCCACGAGCCGAGGCTGCAGAAGCCGCTCGAGCTGATGGGGCGTGCGTTGCTCAGGCGGCAGGTCAAGGACCCGGAGCTTCGCAGGAGGCTGACGCCGACGTACGCCGTGGGCTGCAAGCGGCCAACCTTCTCCAACGCCTACTACCCGGCGCTCGCCGCCGACAACGCCACCGTGGTCACCGACGGCATCGTCGAGATCACCGAGCGCGGGGTCGTGACCGCCGACGGCACGGAGTACGCGCTCGACACGATCATCCTCGGCACGGGTTTCCGGATGACCGACCACCCGGGCTTCGACCTGATCCACGGCCGTGGCGGCGCCAGCATCGGTGACGTATGGCGCGAGGGCGAGATGGCGGCCTACCTCGGCACGGCGGTGCACGACTTTCCGAACCTCTTCCTGATCCTCGGCCCCAAC
This sequence comes from Nocardioides sp. NPDC087217, assembly GCF_044744805.1. NCBI lineage: Bacteria > Bacillati > Actinomycetota > Actinomycetes > Propionibacteriales > Nocardioidaceae > Nocardioides > Nocardioides sp. NPDC087217. Next base: position 975,812 of record NZ_JBIUZB010000002.1, on the reverse strand, counting down.
TCTGGCGTCTACACCTCGGCGGTGATCACCATCGAGGACCAGGTGCACTACATCATCGAGGCGCTCCGCGAGATGGAGAAGGCCGGTCTGGCCTCTCTCGAGGTGACCGCCGAGGCGCAGGACGAGTTCCTCGAGTGGGTCGACAAGGGGCTGAGCAGGTCGGTCTTCCTCACCGGCGGCTGCCGCAGCTACTACCTGAGCTCGACCGGCCGGAACTTCACCCACTACCCGGGCTTCTCGGCGGGCTTCCGCGCCCGCACCAGCAAGGTCGATCTCGCCCACTACGCCGTGCGACGCACCGTGAAGGAGGGGGTCCGGGCATGAGTGGCTGGTTCGGCAAGAAGTACGACGTACGCGACCGAGTCGTGCTGATCACCGGAGCCGGGCAGGGCATCGGCCTGGCCCTTGCCCGGCGGTTGCACGACCAGGGGGCCCGGCTGGTGCTGGTCGACCTGAACGATGCGAGGCTCGAGGAGGCCGTGTCCAGCCTCGGCGCCGAGCGGGTCCTCACCGTCACCGCCAATGTCACCGACCGCGCCGCTATGGCCGACGTCGTGGCTCGGACCGTCGAGCGCCACGGGCAGCTCGATGTCGTGGTGGCGAACGCCGGGGTGACCCCGCCGCCGGCCACGATCCGCACGATGGACCTGGCCGACTACGACCGGGTGGTCGCGATCAACCAGACCGGTGTGCTCAACACCGTGCAGCCTGCCCTGGACGCGGTGATCGCGGCGAAGGGGCACGTTGTCGTGGTGGCCTCCTGCGCCGCTTTCTCACCCGGCGTCGGCGGCGTCGGCTACATGTCGAGCAAGGCCGCCGCAGAGCAGATCGGCCGTGCCCTCAGGCTCGAGCTGGCGCCCCACGGGGCAAGCGCAGGAGTCGCCTACTTCGGCTTCGTCGACACACCCTTGGCCACCGCGACCCTCGATGACGATCCGATCGGACGCCGCCTCGACGAGCTGCTCGGCTGGCCGCTGAACCACCGCATCTCCGCGGAAGCCGCGGCCGAGTCGATCGCCGACGGGATCTCCGAACGGGCAGCCGCCACCGTCGCCCCCGCCCGGTGGGTTCCGTACTCCCTGCTCCGCGGCTTGCTCAACGCCGGCGCCGACCGGGTGCTCGCCCGCGACCGCCGGGTGCACGAGATGGTGCGCGACCTCGAGGCCCGTGCGGAGACATGGGGGTGATCCGCTACCTGAAGCTGCTCGGTCCGAGTGCCACGAGTCGTGTGCTGGTGCTCGGTGCCCGGCTCGCGGTGCGTCCACAGATCGACCGCCTGCTCCTCGAGGGACTGCAGCTGCGCTACCTGCGCGGGGCGATCGCGGCCGCTGGGGTCCTGGCCGGCTGGCCGAGCGCGGCCCGGGTCGAGCAGGTCCGCACCCCGTGCTTCGAGGGTGAGTGGGTGCGTGCCCGCAACGCCCAGGCCGGCGACGATGGCGTGATCATCTACTTCCACGGTGGGGGCTATGTTGCGTCCTCCCCGCGGTCGTACCGATGTGTGACCGGGCCGCTCTCGGCGCTGAGCGCTCTACCGGTCTTGGCGGTCGGGTACCGGCGCGCCCCCGAGCACGTCTACCCGGCTGCGCTCGACGATGCGGTGGCGGCGTACGAATGGCTGCTGGCGCAGAGCCACCCGCCGGAGCGGATCGTGGTGGCGGGCGACTCGGCCGGCGGCCACCTCGCGCTGGGCCTGCTCACCACGCTCGCCCAGAGCGGACGCGATCTGCCGGCAGGCGTGACGCTCTTCTCGCCGCTGCTCGACCCGGCGCTGACCGAGGCGGTACGCCGCGATGCCCGGTGCCACGACCCGGTCCTGACACCGACGTTCGCGGCGCGGTGTGCGGAGGCCTTCCATCCTGGCGGCGACTTCCACGACCCGTGCCTGTCGCCACTGACCGTGAGCATCGGGCTGCTGCGTACCTTCCCGCCGATCCAGACCCATGTCGGGGGCACGGAGTGCTTCGCGGGAGACTCGGAGCGGCTGCATGAGCGGCTCACCCGGGCCGGCGTCCCCAACAAGCTGATCGTCTCGCGAGGCCAGGTCCACTCGTACGTCACGATGTACCGCTTGGTGCCCGAAGCCCGCCGAGCGGTTCGCCGCGCCGCGACGTTCCTACGATCCTGTATCGAGGAACATGTCGTCGTCCCCTCCTCGAGCTCACAGAGGTTGGCCACATGACCCGCTGGTACCCCCTCGACCCCGCCGACGACGACTTCCTGCGGACCGCACATGCGGTCACCGCAGCACCCTGCGTGAACGCGCGCTGCAGACCCTGCGCGGGGCGATCACCTCGGGGCAGTACCGCCCAGGGGACCACCTGGGCGAGGTCGAGCTCGCCACCCGCCTCGCGATCAGCCGCGGGACCGTCCGCGAGGCGCTGCGCCACCTCCAGCAGGAGGGTCTCGTCGAGCCCGGCGTCCGCGGTCGGCTGCAGGTCTACAGCATGACCGCCGACGAGGTGCGGGGCCTCTATCAAGTACGCACCGCCCTGGAGGGCCTGGCCGTGAAGACGATCATCGCCTCGCCGCGGCGCCCGGCGGCGGTGGCGAGGCTGCGCGAGGAGCTCGAGCGGTTGCCCGACGAGAAGGCCGACTTCGCCGAGCGGCTGGAGTCCGATCTGGGGGTTCACCTGCTGCCGCAGTTGCCACGTCCCCGGGCTGGATCCGGCGCCTCGGGGTCCCGCCTCCAGCGCCCGCCGCCACGTGGGACTGGCTCATCTCAGTGGCGACGAATGCCGCATACCGCGTCCGCTACCAGATCGCCAGCGATCTTTCTCTTGCGCGTGACGCACGGTCAGAGGCCGAACGAGTCGACCGAACCCGTGCCCCTCGCCGCGAGGGGTGACTGGCCCCTACTGCGCCCATGCCGCGATCCGTTCCGCGATCGCTTCGGGGGCCTCGATCTGCAGGAAGTGACCGACGTCGGGGATGACCTCTACCGCGTGTGGGGCGGCGAACCGGTGCTGGTCGTCGACCTTCGGGGGGAGGAAGCAGCCGTCGTCGGCACCATAAAGCTGCAGCAGGGGCACAGTGATCGGGCTAGACAGGCGCCGCGTCGCCCCGATCATGCCGGGCCGCAGCATCGCGCGGTAGTACTTCAGAGGCGCGGGCATGCTCGCCCGCAGGTGCTCGTGCAGCTCCGCCTGGAGAGCTGGATCGAGCGAGAGGCCGGGCAGGTGGTGCACGCCTCGGTGGTCGTGTCGGTCTGGCCGCGTCGATGTCTCAGAGAGCGGGTGGCTCCGGGAGTGGTCGCGAGCATAGGTCCGCTGCGTCCTCCTTGGTCATGCCGAAGCCACGCAGGACGCGCGCGGTCATCAGGTCGGACACCTCGCCAGCGTCGAGGTCGGGCTCGGCGTCGAGTAGTTGGAGCAGCCCCAACAGGGCGCCTCCGGCCGCCATCAGCCCCAGCTGGGCCGACTCGATGTCGAACCGGCCGGCCTTGATGGAGGCTTCGATGTCGGTCAGGGCTCTCGGTGCCAGGCCGGTGCCGCGGGTCAGGACGCGGGTGCCTTCGTTGAGCAACACCCGCACCATCTCCGGGATCTGCCGCTGCAGACGACCGGTCATCCGAAAGCTCACGGCGAACACCTCGGCAGGGTCGTCATAGCCGGAGACGATCTCGTCACGAAACGCGACGTAGATGTCCAACACCGACTCGACGGCCGCCTCGAAGAGGGCTTCCTTGCTGTCGAAGTGGTTGTAGAAGCTCCCGAAGCCGACGCCTGCGGCGTCGGTGATCTGCTGGATGCTGACCGCGGTGCGTCCCTCTGCGAGAAACTCGCCGGCTGCGGCGATCAGGGCAGCCCGGGTGCGTTCCTTGCGGCGGTCCAGCCGCGTCGGTGGGTGTTCTGCGGCGTGATCTGCGCTCATGGCGGAATCATACCTGATGAGATCATCAGAACCTCTTGACAGATGACACCAGCGCAACTGATGATTTCATCACTACTACCCGATGGAGGTCGTTGTGATGAACGCAGTGGTGGCGAGGACGGAGCGCATGGTCGCGGTCGGGCGTCGGAACCTGTTCGTGACGGAGGCCGGCGAAGGCAATCCGGTCGTCCTGCTGCACGGCGGAGGCCCGGGGGCGACGGGGGCATCGAACTATGCGCGCAACATCGACACGCTGGCCGAGCGCTTCCGAGTGATCGTCCCGGACATGCCGGGATATGGGCAGTCGTCGAAGGACCTGGACGTCTCCGACCCGTTCGGCGATCTCGCTCTCGCTGTCCGGGGGCTTCTCGATGCCCTCGACATCGAGAAGGCCCACGTGGTCGGCAACTCCTATGGCGGAGCCGCCGCGCTCCGCCTCGCCCTCGACCGCCCTGACCGGGTGAACAGGCTCGTCCTGATGGGCCCTGGAGGCATCGGCACGACGCGCGCCCTGCCCACCAAGGGGCTCAACCACTTGTTGAACTACTACGGCGGCGATGGCCCGTCGCGTGAGAAGGTGGCCGGCTTCATCCGCGACTACCTGGTGTACGACGCCAGCGGGATCTCCGAGGAGCTGATCGACCTGCGCTACGAGGCCAGCATCCAGCCAGAGGTGGTGACCTCGCCGCCGTTGCGTCGACCGTCCGGGCCCCAGGCTCCCCGGACGCTGTGGCGCATGGACCTCACCCGCGACAAGCGGCTCGCCGCGTGCGACGTACCCACGCTGGTCGTCTGGGGCCAGGACGACAAGGTCAACCGACCATCTGGTGGCCCCCTGCTCGCGCGCACAATGGCTGACTGCGACCTCCTCCTTTTGGCGCGGACCGGGCACTGGGCCCAGTGGGAGCGCGCGGAGCTGTTCAATCGGGTCGCGGTCGCCTTCTTGGAGGGCGTGCGGTGACCGGCATCTTCGACAGGCCGTTTACCGGTTCGCTGGCCGACAGCGTCTATGGTGCCGTCCACCTCGGCTACCTCGTGGTCGAGTCCCAGCGGCTGACCACCTGGCACAGCTTCGGTGCCGACGCGATCGGGCTGCACGTCGATGAGCTCGATGGGGACACCCTCCGGTTCCGGCTCGACGAGCACCAGTGCCGGTTCCTGATCCGGCGTGGTCCGGCCGAGGACCTGATGGCGATCGGATGGCAGGTAGACGACCATGCGACCTTCGACCGGATCCTCGCCCGGCTCGCCGAGCGTGGGGTGACGGTCCGCGAAGGCACCGTGGAGGAAGGTGAACTGCGTGGCGTCGAGCGGCTGTGGCGCTTTCCCGGGCCCAAGGGCATCGTCCAGGAGATCTTCACGACTCCGGTGACGACGTCGGCTCCGCTGCGCATGATCAGCGCGGCGTATGTGACCGGCGAGGGTGGAATGGGCCATGTGGCGATCACCTCGCGCGACCCGCTGGGCATCCACCGTTACTACGACACGCTGTTCGACTCGCGTCTGTCCGACTACATCGACGAGAACGTGAATGGGCTGACACTGAAGATCCGGTTCATGCGCGTCAACGAGCGCCACCACTCGATTGCCGTCGCCAATGTCCAGGGCTTGAAGATGGACCCGATCCGTACGCGAGCGCAGCACGTCAACATTCAGGTCGCGACGCTCGAGGACATGCTCGGTGCCTACCAGCGCGTGCGTGAGCTCGGCTTCAAGATGGCGTGGTCGGTGGGCCAGCACACCAACGACAAGGAGCTCTCCTTCTACTGCGTGACACCGTCGGGCTTCGAGCTCGAGGTCGGCTGGAACCCGATCGTGTTCACGCCCGAGCTCGAGCGGGCCTGGCGGGTCACCACCCACCAAGGCATCAGCATCTGGGGGCACCAGACCGTCGACCCCGGAATCCTGGAGAAGCTCGGTCAGATCCGCGACGCCGCACTCAACGCGCGGCACCCGGAGATCTCCGTCCCCGAGCTTTCCGGAGCTGCGTCATGAGCAGGGGCAGCAGCAACGAGTACGACGTCGTCGTGGTCGGTCTGGGTCCGACCGGTCTCACCTTGGCCCACCTGCTCGGCAGGCGCGGGCTGCGTACCCTGGTTCTGGAGCGTGAGCCGGAGTTCTACGGCAATGCCCGCGCGGTCTACACCGACGACGAGGCGCTGCGTGTCTTCCAGACCGCAGGTGTCGCCGACGACATCCACGAGGACATGAACGTCGACTCCACCGTCCAGTGGGTCCGTGAGGACGGCAGTGTCCTGGTGCAGTTCCGTACTCCCGACCGTCCCCTGTGGTGGCCGGTGACGAACTTTCTCTACCAGCCCTACATGGAGACCAAGCTGGAAGCCCTGCTGGAGCGCTACCCGCACGTCGAGGTACGCCGCGGCCACGAGGTCCTCGACTTCGCCCAAGGGTCCGATGGCGTGAGCATCACCCACGCGCCCTCGACCGGCAGTGGGTACGGCAAGCGGGAGAACGCCGTAGACATCTCGGCATCGCAGACGGTACGTGCGGCGTACCTCATCGGTGCCGACGGTGGCCGCAGCGTGGTCCGCACGAAGCTCGGCATCGACATGACCGGCAAGACCTATTCGGAGCGGTGGCTGGTCGTGGACCTTGCTGCCAAAGAAGCCCCGGATGGCGGGCACAGCGACGCGTTTCGCCACCTGCCGTACTTCGACTTCATCTGCAACCCGGATATGCCCACCGTCAGCTGTCCACAGCCAGGTGGTCACCACCGGTTCGAGTTCGAGCTCAAGGACGGCGACGTCAAGGAGGAGTTCGAGTCCGATCAGACGGTGCACCGCCTGATCGGACAGTACGTGGACGTCGATGAGGTCGAGGTTCGACGCAAGCTCGTGTACACCTTCAACGCCTGCACTGCCGACCGTTGGCGAAGCGGGCGCGTCCTGCTCGCCGGCGACGCCGCCCACATGACACCGCAGTTCGTCGGGCAGGGCATGAACGCCGGCGTACGCGATGCCGACAACCTGTCCTGGAAGCTGGAAGCCATCCTCAGGCACGGTGCCGATCCCGCGATCCTCGACACCTACGAGACTGAGCGGAAGTCACACGCGACGGCGATGATCGCGCTGTCGGTGTTCAACAAGTCGCTGGTCTCGGTGAAGAACCCGGTCAAGGCACGCGCACGCGACCTCGCGCTGACGACAGCCATCCATGCACCCGGCCTCGGCAGCTGGGTGAGGCGAGCGGGCATGAAGCCCAAGCCTCGGTTCAAGAAGGAAACGTACCTCGGCCTGCCTCGCGGTCCGCGGGGCATCGAGGGAACCCTGCCACCGCAGCCGGTGGTCCGCCGCTACGACGGCCGCCCGATCCGCCTCGACGACGCACTCGGCATCGGCTGGGCTCTCCTCGGCGTTGGTGTCGACCCACGCGACGGAGACGACCTGGCGATCTGGGATCAGGTAGCGGCGAGCTATGCGACCCTCTACGGCCCCGGAACCCGTCCACAGGGCACCATCGGCGACGGCCGACGTCGCACCGGACTGATCGACATCGAGGACACCACTGGTGAGCTCACCCGATGGCTGCGCCACCACGGCATCCGCCCCGGCTCGGTGGTCGCTCTCCGCCCCGACAAGTACGTCTTCGGGGTCGCCCCTGTAGGCGATCCGACGCTGGGCAGGGCCTTGGCGTCCCAGCTAGGTGTGGCGAGGTCGATCCGACCCGCCGTCTCCGCGGACAGGGAGTGGGTCGGATGACCAGCCGCGCCAGCCGGATCGACGTCCACCATCACCTGGTCCCGCCTGCGTACGCCCGTGCCCTCCGCACGCGGGGTCTGCGGCCGGGCGGTGTCGACCTCCCTGAGTGGAGCCTGGAGAGGTCGTTGAGGGTGATGGATCGCAATGACATCGCCACCGCGATCCTCTCGATCTCCACGCCGGGCGCTTGGCTGGGGGAGGCTGATGAGGCCCGGCGGCTGGCGCGTGAGGTCAACGAGTACGCCGCTGGAGTCGTCGCTGCACGGCCTCGCCGGTTCGGGTTCTTCGCCACCTTGACCCTCCCCGACGTCGAGGGCGCGATCGCCGAGGCCGACCATGCCCTGGACCAGCTCGGGGCAGCGGGCATCGCGCTGCTCAGCAATAGTGATGGCCGCTACCTCTACGACGCCGCGTTCGAGCCCCTCCTGTCCCACCTGCATGACCGCGAGGCAGTGGTCTTCCTCCATCCCGGCGAGCTACCAGGCCAAGCGGCACCGGGCATCCCGTCGTTCACCGCCGACTTCCTGCTCGACACGGTGCGCGCGACCACGGGCCTGCTGCTGAGCGGCGCCTTGGAGAAGTACGACAGAATCCGCTGGATCCTCGCGCACGCCGGAGGGTTCCTGCCTTACATCAGCCACCGGGTCCTGCTGACCCAGCTGCGCACCGAGCCCAGGTGGCGCCAGGCCAAGGTGATGCTGGCCCGTAAGGCCGAGGTCGAGCGGCGCCTCGGCGTGCTGCGCCGGCTCTACTTCGACGTCGCGCTCTCCTCGTCCCCGACCGCCCTACCGAGCCTGCTGGCGTTCGCCGACGAAGATCACGTGCTCTACGGCAGTGACTTCCCGTTCGCGCCGGCCCCGGCCGTGCGTTTCATGCGACAGGAGTACGAGGACGTACGACTCAGCGACCACCAGCGCGCCGCGATCGACCGCACCAACGCTCATGTCCTCTTTCCGTGGATCGCGACATGACTACGGAACCGCCTGACTACTTCATCGAGGAGCGATACATGACCACGCCGCGTTTCTCGCGGCAGCTTGTTCGGAGGCGGCGGCTGCGACACACCCACCTGCAGCCAGTCGAGCCGGCCGATCGGTGGCGCGTCAGCAGGCCGCGGCTCGTGCCAGCTGGAGCGCCGGGACGTGGCCACGGCTCCAGCCCAGGGATCAGCGGGCCTCGGCGTACCCGCCGAAAGAACGAGAGCGAGATCATCCCATCGGCCAGGTGAACTCCGGCCTCCGGGCCGAGGCGCCCGCCGCCGGGCTCGGCGATCGTGGACCTACCGATCCTCACCACGACCAGGAGCCCTGATGAGAACACATCGACCCACCATCTCGACGCTCGATGACCAGCCGATGCCGGTGAGAGCCAAGCTCGCCGGAACATGGACTAGCTTCGTGTTCCTCTACGCCTACGTGGACATCCTCAACTTCTTCACGCCCGGCGTCGTCGAAGACATCCTCGACGGCAGGGTCTTCGAGTTCGACCTCTCCCAGACCTTCTCGACCGCGGCGCTGACCCTCGTGTCCATCCCGATCCTCATGATCGTGCTGTCGATGACTCTGACCGCCCGGGCGAACCGCATCACGAACCTCGTCGTCGCCTCGCTCTACGTCCCCGTCACGGTGTTCAACATCGTGGGTGCGTCCTGGCTGTACTTCTACGGCCTCGGCATCGCGCTGGAGCTGATCCTTCTCGCCCTCATCGTGCGGTACGCCTGGACCTGGCCCACCACCGCACCGTCGGCGACGACCGTGGCGAGCATGGCGACCGGTCAGAAGTTGTAGCCGCCGGAGACCTCGATCTCCTGAGCAGTCACCCACCGACCCTCCTCGGAGGCGAGCGCCGCGATCATCGCGCCGACGTCGTCGGGCTCGCCGATCCTGCCGAGCGCCGTACGCTCCGCGATCGCGGGGATCATCTCGGGATGCCTCGAGAACGTGTCGCCGCCGAGGCGGGTGCGGGTGACGCCGGGGGAGACCGCGTTGACCCGGATGCCGCGCGGGCTGAGCTCCTTGGCCAGGTAGCGGGTCAGGGTCGCCATGCCACCCTTCGAGATCGCGTACGCCGAGTAGCCAGGTGTGAGGCCGGCCCCGGTCGCGTTGCTGGTGACATTGACGACGGCCCCGCCGTCCGCGATCAGCGGCAGCAGCGTCTGGGTGAGGAAGTAGGGGCCACGCAGGTTGACCTGCATGAAGGCGTCGAACTGCTCCTCGGTCGTGTCGGAGAACATCAACGGGGCTCCGCCGACGCCGGCGTTGTTGACGAGCGCGGTGAGCCGGTCGGTCTGCCAGTGCTCGGACAGCGCCTCGCTGACCTGGTCGCGGAACGCAGGGAAGGACTCGGGCCGGACGATGTCCAGCGGGAGCGCGACGGCGACGCCGCCGCGGCCGGCGATCTCGTCGACGACCTCGCGCGCGCCGTCGGGGTTGCGGTTGTAGGTGAGGACGACGCCGGTGCCGCGACGGGCGAGCTGGACGGCGGCGCCACGTCCGATCCCGGAGCTGGCTCCGGTGACGACGGCGACGGGGTTCGAGGAGGTGGGCATCTGATCGGTCTCTCTGATCGGTCGGGAAGGACATCTCCCAGACAACCCTCAGGAGCGCGCCTCCGAAAGGCGGATCCAGCCGATCCCTTGCCTGATCCTGCTCATGATGGCACGAAACGGCACGTCCCTGCTTCACTGGAAGCATGTCGATGGAGCAACTGCGCAGCCTGATCGCACGGCACGCCAGAAGAGGCGTGACCACGGTCGCCGAGGGTGTCATGGTGTCGGCGGCGACCGCTCCCGGCGACCCGTCCGAGGTGTCGCTCTCCGGCACCGTGTTCGCCCTGATCGCCCAGGGTCGCAAGACGCTCTCCATCGGCGACCGGGTCCACGACTACGGGCCGGGACAGTTCCTGGTGACGTCGCTGGACCTGCCGGTCCGCGGGCAGTACACGGAGGCGAGCACTCGGCATCCCGCTCTCGGGTTCGGCCTGCGCCTGCGCCCCTCGATCATCGCGGAGCTCTTGCTCGATCCGGCGGCCGAGCCGGTCTGGCGCCGGTCCTCGGACACGGCGCCGGCTCTCGCCGTGAGCACCGCGGACGCCGACCTGGTCGACGCGGCGGTCAGGATGCTGAGGCTCCTGGACAGCCCGCGGGACCTGCCGGTGCTGGCCCCGCTGGTGGAGCGCGAGATCCTCTGGCGGCTGATCACGGGGGAGCAGGGAGCCACGGTCCGCCAGCTCGGCCTCGCCGACAGCCGCCTGCACGACGTCGGACGAGCGGTGAGCTGGATGCGCGACCACCACGCCGAGCCGATCTCCGTGGCGGAGCTGGCGCGGATGGCCCAGATGAGCGAGTCGGCCTTTCACCGGACCTTCCGCGCGGTGACCGGGATGAGCCCGATCCGGTTCCAGAAGCAGCTGCGCCTGCACGAGGCCAGGCTGATCCTCGCCGCGAGGGCCGGCGACGTCACCGGTGTCGCCCATGCGGTCGGCTACCAGAGCGCCTCGCAGTTCAGCCGGGAGTACCGGCGACAGTACGGAGTGCCGCCCAGCGCCCATGTCGGCAACGCGGGTGCCTCGCGCACTTAGTCCGTTGCGGGTCCGGCGAGATGCCGGTACAGATGCATCCTGTGAGCGATGACCTGTGGGGAACCGACCGGCTCGACCTGAACGCCTACCTGGAGCGGATCGGCGTGACCGAGCCGCCCGGCCCGTCGCGGGAGGCGCTGGAGGAGATCTACGACGCCCACCTGCGTACCTTCACCTTCGACAACATCGACGTGCTGCTCGACCAGCATCCCGGGGTCGACCTGCCCGACGTGCAGGGGAAGTTCGTGGGCCTGGGGAGAGGCGGCTACTGCTTCGAGCACGGCACGCTGTTCGCGGCGGTGCTGGACCGGCTGGGCTTCGCCGTCGAGCGGCGGCTGGCGCGGGTGGGCGCCGACCCGACCGCGGCCGGACGTACGCATCTGGTGGTCATCGTCGATCTCGACGGCGAGCGGCTGCTGGCCGATCCGGGGTTCGGGTTGAGCGTCTGGCGGCCGATCCCGATGGTCGACGGCGCGGTCGACGAGGTCCGGGGCATCAGCCACCGGGTGCGGTGGGGCGAGCACGGCTGGGCGCTGGAGCGGGCCAAGGACGACGGCTGGGAGCTCATGCACACCCATGACGAGGCGTTGGTCGTGCCCAGCGACGTCGCGCTCGGCCACCACTACACCAGCACCCACCCGACGGTGCACTTCCGTCACCGGATGATCGCCACCAAGCTCCTCGAGGACCGACACCTCAGCCTCACCCACAACACCGTCACCATCCGCCGCCAGGGCGAGGAGACCGAGCACCGCGAGATCGGGCTCGACGAGGTGATGGCCTACCTCGAGGAGCTCGCGGTCCCGCTCAGCGACGACGAGCGGGACCGCCTGCGCGAGAGGCTGGCCGGCCTCAGCTCGTGACGGCGCCCGTCACCGGCGACGCGTTCCGGAGCGCCCAGTCCAGGGCGTGGTCGGCCACCTCCTCCCACCCTGGAGCCGCGCAGATCCAGTGATCGCGGCCCGGGAACTCGCGGTAGTCGGTGAGCGCGGGCGACTTGGCGTAGTGCTTGGCGTTCGACCTGTTCACCGACGGTGGCATGATGTGGTCCTTCTCCCCGGCGATGAACAGCAGCGGTGCCCGGTCGGCGCCGTAGTCGACCCAGGTGTCCTGGTGGCCCGGCTTGAAGTTGGCGAAGAGCCCGTACTCCCACACCCAGTTGCCAGGAGCCGCGATCGCGTAGCGCTCCCAGGCCGCGAGCGACTCCTCCTCGGTGAGCGTGTTGGTGAAGGCGTAGTGGAACTCGTCGGGTGTGAACGCGACCGCCTTGTGCCGGTTGGCGGGGTTCTTCAGGGCCGGGAACAGCGAGCGGGCCTGCGAGATGGGGTTGACCCGTACGCCCTCGGTGGGTGCCGAGTCCACGACGACCCCGGCGGCGCCGAGGCCCCGGGCGAGCAGCAGCTGCGTCAGGGTTCCACCGAAGGAGTGACCCATGATGATCGGCGGCGCGGAGAGCGACTCGATGACCTTCGCGAGGTGGTCGACGGTCTCGGTCACGGTCAGGTTCGCGATGATGTCGGGGTTCTCGCGCAGGGCCTCGACCTCGATCTCGAAGCCGGGGTAGGCGGGGGCGAGCACGGTGAGGCCCTTGGCCTCGTAGTGCGCCACCCACCCCTCCCAGCTGCGCGGAGTCATCCACAGTCCGTGGACGAGGACGACGGTGTCGGGCTCGGTGTTCGGGTGGTCAGGCATGGTGTGCTCCTTGTCTGTCGAGCGATGTCGGTGATGAGTCGAGGAACCGGAGCAGGTCGGCGCTGAGCTGCTCCTTGTGGGTGTCGGTGATGCCGTGCGGGGCGCCGGGGTAGACGACCAGCTCGGCGCCGTCGACCAGCTCGGCCGACCGGGCGCCACCCACGGCGAGCGGGACGACCTGGTCGTCGTCGCCGTGGATGACCAGGGTCGGTACGTCGAGCCCCGTCAGGTCGGCGCGGAAGTCGGTCGCCGAGAACGCCGCGATGCACTCGTAGGCACTCCGCGCGCTCGCCTGAAGCCCCTGGAGCCAGAACGAGTCGCGTACGCCGTGGGAGACGGTCGCGCCCGCACGGTTGTTGCCGAAGAACGGGCCGTCGGCGAGGTCGCGGTAGAGCTGGGAGCGGTCGGCCCGCGAGCCGGCGCGCAGCGCGTCGAAGCCAGCCACCGGCAGGCCCTCGGGATTGTCGGGCGTACGGAGCATGAAGGGCGGCACGGCCGAGACCAGGACGAGCTGGCGTACCCGGGCGGATCCGTGCCGGGCCAGGTAGCGGACCACCTCGCCGCCTCCGGTGGAGAAGCCGACCAGGGTCACCTCGCGCAGATCGAGGGTCGAGATGAGGCAGTCCAGGTCGTCGGCGTAGGTGTCCATCTCGTTGCCCTCCCACGTCTGGGTCGAGCGGCCGTGGCCGCGCCGGTCGTGGGCGATCGCCCGGTAGCCGTGCTCGGCCAGGAACAGCTGCTGCGACTCCCAGCTGTCGGCGTTGAGCGGCCAGCCGTGCGACAGCACGACGGGCCTGCCGCTGCCCCAGTCGCGGTAGTGGATCTCGGTGCCGTCGTCGGTGATGATCGCGTTCATCACGGTGCTCATGGCCGGCCGGACCGGCTGGTGGCGTAGGCGGCCTGGAGGATCATCTCGGTCGTGGCCCGAGGGTGGCTCATCATCGCGACGTGCGAGCTGTCCACCGTGCGGGTCCGAGCCCCGGCGCGCTCGGCCATCGCCGCCTGGGCGAGCGGCGGGATGAGGTGGTCGTCGCCGGCGATGAGGTACCAGGACGGCACCGTCCGCCAGGCGGGCTCGGCCGACGGCGTGACCAGCGCTCCGAAGGTCGCGGGCCGCTGCCCGGCGGCCATCGCCACGGTCTGCGCGCGCGGAAGGTCATGGGCGAAGATCGAGCGGAACGCCGCGGGGTCGACGTAGACGTCCCCGTCGCCCTCGGGGGCGCCCGGGTAGGGACGTACGACGATGTGCTCGAGCAGGTCGGAGTGCCCGCCGCCGAGCTCGTTGGCCGCGGCGACGTTCTCGCCCTCGTCCAGGGCGTACGCCGCGACGTAGACGAGCGCTTTGACGTCCGGGTCGCCGGTGGCGGCGTTGGTGATCACGGCGCCGCCGTAGGAGTGGCCGACCAGGACGATCGGTCCCGAGATGGTGGAGAGGAATGTCTCCAGGTAGGCGGTGTCGGAGGTCAGCCCGCGCAGCGGGTTGGGCGGCGCCACCACGGGGTATCCCTTCGCGGCCAGGCTGGCCGCGACGTCGTTCCAGCCCGACGCGTCGGCGAAGGCGCCGTGGACGAGGACGACGGTCGGCTTGGCCGCCGAGGTTCCCGCCGGGAGAGCCGTGCCGGCCACCGAGGGCTGGGTCGCGCCGGTCAGGAGAGCAGTCAGCAGGACGAGGATCGGTGCCAGCACCGCTGCACGGGCCGGCCTGGGTGAGAAGTGAGGTCGTGACATCGAATGCTCCTTGGGTCGGATGCGTTGCGTCGACACCACCCGATCGGTGCCTGTCCTCGATCGTGGCGCCGGCGGCCGCCCTACGCGCCCGTCGCGGCCACGGAGGGCGCGTAGGGGCATGCGCTGTGCACCCAGGGACGCGGATTCCGGGATATCGTCGTCACGTCGGGCACCTCGGGCTCCCGTCAGCCCGTCCCCACCTCCGGAAGGCTGTCATGCTCGTCTTCGACAGTGCCTCAGTGCCGGTGCGCGAGCGACGCTCGGCGATCACCGAGACCATCACCAGTGCGGCGTCCGCGACGTTCATGACCCCCGACCGCGCCGGCGAGCGCCTCCACATGGCCATGGACGTGTGGGACGTCGGCGGGGTGACCGTCTTCGACACGCGCTGCTCGGCCCACACCCTGCGTCGTTCACGGCGTAGCCCCGCCCCCGAGGAGGACGCGGTGCTCGTGACGTGCGGTCTGGAGGGTCGCGGCATGCATCAGCATCTCGGTCACGACATCTCGGTCGCGCCCTCTGGTATCTGGGCCACGCTCGTCACCGAGCCCTATCTCCACCATGTGACCGACACCCGCACGTTGACGGTCAAGGTCCCGCTGCGTCTGCTCGGCATGCCCGAGGGCATGGTCGCGCCCGCCCTCAGGCTCATCGGCACCAGTCCGCTGGCGCCGCTGTTCTGGCACCATCTCGCCGGAGTACGCCGCGTGGCGGACGATCTCAACGCCGCCGCCGCGACCTCCTTGGGGACATCGACGGTCGCTCTCACGCGGGCCCTGCTGGCCAGTGCGGTCGGCGACGAGCTGGGTCGTGAGGAGCACGAGGACGCGTTGTTGATGAGCGTGAAGGCGTACGTCTCCCAGCATCTGGGGGAGGCCGACCTCGATGCCTCGCGCATCGCGGCGGACCACCACGTCTCCGTCCGGCAGCTCTACAAGGTGTGCGCGCGTTCCGGTATGCACCTCGAGCAGTGGATCATCCGTCAACGGCTCGGCCGGGCGCACGAAGAGCTTGCCCGCGCCTCCATCACGGGTGTCTCGGTCGCCGGCGTCGCGCATCGCTGGGGTTTCAAGAGCCTCTCCCATTTCGGGCGACGATTTCGGGCCACGTACGGGATGTCGCCCAGCGAATGGCTCGAGATGAGCCGTTAGACGTCGCGGACGATCTGCAACGCCATCGTGGGGTCGTCGGAGAGATCGGTGATCAGCTGCCGGCGGTCCAGGACGGCCTCGTCCAGGTGCGGGCCGAGCGTGCCGAGCAGCTCGCCGGTGGTCGTGGCCGGCATCGCGTTGAGCACGCGCGGCGTACGGCGCCCGGAGTAGGGCACCACCCGAGCCAGCGCACCGGCCACCGACCGGGTCGCCTCCGCGAACGGTGCGGTGATCGGGTCGGTGATGGGACTGAGCCAGTCGGCGGCACGCTCGGCCTCGGCGAGCGAGGTGCGCGCCTTCAGGTCCGCGAGGCGTACGTCCTCCAGGGCCTGCTCCAGACGCCGCTGCTCCAGGAAGGCGCGAGCGACGACGACGCCGGCGCCGAGCACGCCGAGCAGCGCGAGGCTAGCGACCAGCATGGACCTTGACCTCCGCCACGACGCCCTCGTCGGCGAGCCGCTCGCGCAGCGACTCGGCGGCCTGGTCGTAGACCATCTTCGAGAGCAGCGCCGGCCGCACCTTGTGCAGCATCGTCGCCGCCTTGGTCTGGGCGGAGGCCAGCTCGAGCGGGTTGAGGATGCGGATGCTCAGCAGCCGGTCCTCGGGCGGAAGCTCGGCGTAGGCGGTGCGCGGGGCCGAGATGTCGGCCTGCTCCAGTCGCCACCGCAGACCGATGGTCTCGGCACGCAGCGCCTTGTTGGCGCGCCGCAGGCGCCACGCGACAGCGGCGGCGGCCACGGCGATCACCAGCGCCACGACGGCGATCAGGGTGCTCAAGGCTCTCCTCAGTTCATCGGGGTCGGGCCAATCATGGAGCATCCGAGGATCGCTGTCAGCGGCGGTGGTCACAACACGGCGCGCGGGGGTGATTCGAAATGTCGTTCGACATCATGTATCTTGATATCAAGAGATCGACGGCATGTCCGTCGTAAAAGGTTAGGTGAGCCTTTGTTTTCCCGGCCCGGGTGGCCGGGGCAGGATGGGCCTCAAAGACTTGAATTCGTACGTCTGTAGACGCGAGCAAGGAGATGAACGCGTTGGCCAGCAAGGACAGCTTCGGTGCCAAGAGCACCCTGGACGTGGACGGTAAGTCCTACGAGATCTTCCGCCTGGATGCGGTCAAGGGTGAGGGCCTCGACGTCGCGTCGCTGCCCTTCTCGCTGAAGGTGCTGCTGGAGAACCTCCTGCGCACCGAGGACGGCGCGAACATCACCGCCGAGGACATCAAGGCGCTGGCGGGCTGGGACGAGACCGCCGAGCCCGACAAGGAGATCCAGTACACGCCGGCGCGCGTGATCATGCAGGACTTCACCGGCGTGCCCTGCATCGTCGACCTGGCGACCCTGCGCGAGGCCGCGGCCGAGCTCGGTGGCGACCCGACCAAGATCAACCCGCTCTCGCCCGCCGAGATGGTGATCGACCACTCCGTGATCGCCGAGGTCTTCGGCACCCCGGAGGCTTTCGAGCGCAACGTCGAGATCGAGTACGAGCGCAACCGCGAGCGCTACCAGTTCCTGCGCTGGGGCCAGACCGCGTTCGAGGACTTCAAGGTCGTCCCGCCGGGCACCGGCATCGTCCACCAGGTCAACATCGAGCACCTGGCCCGCACCGTCTTCACCCGTGAGGTCGACGGCGAGCTCCAGGCCTACCCCGACACCTGCGTCGGCACCGACTCCCACACCACCATGGTCAACGGCCTGGGCGTCCTCGGCTTCGGCGTCGGCGGCATCGAGGCCGAGGCCGCGCTGCTCGGCCAGCCGGTCTCCATGCTGATCCCGCGCGTGGTCGGCTTCAAGCTCAACGGCGACCTGCCCGAGGGGTCGACCGCGACCGACCTGGTGCTCACCATCACCGAGATGCTGCGCAAGCACGGTGTGGTCGGCAAGTTCGTCGAGTTCTACGGCGACGGCGTCACCGCGCTGCCGCTGGCCAACCGCGCCACCATCGGCAACATGAGCCCGGAGTTCGGCTCCACCATCGCGATCTTCCCGGTCGACGAGGAGACCATCAACTACCTCAAGCTCACCGGCCGCTCCGAGGAGCAGCTGGCGCTGGTGGAGAAGTACGCCAAGGAGCAGGGCCTCTGGCACGACCCGGCCGCCGAGCCGCGCTTCTCGGAGAAGCTCGAGCTCGACCTCTCCACGGTCGTCCCCTCGATCGCCGGCCCGAAGCGCCCGCAGGACCGCGTCTCGCTCACCGACGCCAAGACCTCCTTCGAGGGTCACCTGCCGACGTACACCTCCAAGGCGACCGACGCGAAGATCCCGGTCACCCTGGCCGACGGTCAGCAGTTCGAGCTGGAGAACGGCGCGGTCACGATCGCCTCGATCACCTCCTGCACCAACACCTCCAACCCGTCGGTCATGATCGGCGCGGCGCTGCTGGCCAAGAAGGCCGTCGAGAAGGGCCTGACCCGCAAGCCGTGGGTCAAGACCACCCTCGCGCCGGGCTCGAAGGTCGTCACCGACTACTACGACAAGTCGGGCCTCACGCCCTACCTGGAGAAGGT
Organism: Nocardioides sp. NPDC087217; assembly: GCF_044744805.1. Classification (NCBI taxonomy): domain Bacteria; kingdom Bacillati; phylum Actinomycetota; class Actinomycetes; order Propionibacteriales; family Nocardioidaceae; genus Nocardioides; species Nocardioides sp. NPDC087217. The sequence continues at coordinate 957,564 of NZ_JBIUZB010000002.1, read as the reverse complement.
CGGCTTCAACCTCGTCGGCTACGGCTGCGTGACCTGCATCGGCAACTCGGGCCCGATCATCCCCGAGGTCTCCGCCGCGGTGAACGAGCACGACCTCGCTGTCGTCTCGGTCCTCTCCGGCAACCGCAACTTCGAGGGTCGCATCAACCCCGACGTGAAGATGAACTACCTCGCGTCGCCGCCGCTGGTCATCGCCTACGCCCTGGCCGGCAACATGAACCTGAACCTGTTCGAGGACCCGCTGGGCCAGGACCAGGACGGCAACGACGTCTTCCTGAAGGACATCTGGCCGACCCCGGCCGAGGTCGAGGAGACCATCGCCACCGCGATCTCCTCGGACATGTTCACCAAGGACTACGCCGACGTCTTCGCGGGCGACGAGCGCTGGAAGAACCTGCCGACCCCGACCGGTGACACCTTCACCTGGGACGACGAGTCGACCTACGTCCGCAAGGCCCCCTACTTCGAGGGCATGGCCAAGACCCCGGCGCCGGTCACCGACATCGAGGGCGCGCGCGTGCTGCTGAAGCTGGGCGACTCGGTCACCACCGACCACATCAGCCCCGCGGGCAACATCAAGAAGGACTCGCCCGCCGGCAAGTACCTCATCGAGCACGGTGTCGAGCAGCGGGACTTCAACTCCTACGGATCGCGCCGAGGCAACCACGAGATCATGATCCGCGGCACCTTCGCCAACATCCGGATCAAGAACCAGGTCGCCCCGGGCACCGAGGGTGGTTACACCCGCGACTTCACCCAGCCCGACGCTCCGGTCAGCTTCATCTACGACGCGGCGCAGAACTACGCCGCGGCCGGCACCCCGCTGGTCGTCCTCGGTGGCAAGGAGTACGGCTCCGGCTCGTCTCGCGACTGGGCCGCCAAGGGCACCTCGCTGCTGGGCGTCAAGGCGGTCATCACCGAGTCGTTCGAGCGCATCCACCGCTCCAACCTCATCGGCATGGGCGTCATCCCGCTGCAGTTCCCCAAGGGCGAGAACGCCGACAGCCTCGGCCTGACCGGTGAGGAGACCTTCTCGATCTCCGGCATCACCGCGCTCAACGAGGGCGTCACCCCGAAGACGGTCAAGGTCACCACCGACACGGGCGTCGAGTTCGACGCGGTCGTCCGCATCGACACCCCCGGTGAGGCCAACTACTACCGCAACGGCGGCATCCTGCAGTACGTCCTGCGCAGCCTGGTCAACGCCTGAGCCTGACCTGACGAACGGCCCGTCACCCCGAGTGGGTGGCGGGCCGTTCCCCCTCCTGCCGAGCCGTCAGCCAGGTCGGCCGAGACGTCACGTACGTCGGTCGAGGTGGCAGCGGTGTGCCGACTCGACCGACGCGGGTGACGTCTCGGCCTCTCAGGTGAGTGAGGCGATCCTGGCTCGGCTGTCCTCGTGGAGCGCGGCGAGAAGGGCATCGGCGGCCTCGCCGTGCTCGGTAGTGGCGGCAGCGATCTCCGCGACGGTCTCGTCGGAGAGCCCGGCGAGGATCGGGTCGACCACGGAGGGCTCGTCGATGAAGAGTGCGAGCTGGAGGATCTCGGCGCCGGAGGCGCCGTCGACGACCTCGAGCGACGTCTCGGGGCGTACGACGCCGGTGAACCTGGCCAGGGTGAGCAGATGTCCCTCGGCGAGCAGGCGGCGGCCGACCTCGACGACGAGAGCGCTGTCGAGCTTGGCGATGATGCCCTCGACCCGGCTCGGGTCGAGGTGTACGGAGAGCTCGGCGAGGAACTCCGGCTTCAGGTGGCCGGCCAGCTTGGCGGCATCGGCCGGGTCCATCACCGCCGCGACCCGGGCGCTGAGCATGGGGCCCATCGCGATCTCGGTGATCTTGGCGGTGACGGCTGCGGGGAGCTTCTTGCTGACCGCGGCCAGCCCCTTCACCCGAGACTCGTGACGGCTGAACATCGCGTGCGAGACGATCCCGCGCAGGTCGCGGAGGTCATCGGGGGAGGTGGTCGCGAACTCGGCGAGCTCGGCCTCGTCCACGTGCATCTCGTGGGCGAGCTTGGTGATCTCCAGGGCGCTGGTCAGGGCGGTCATCGGCTACCTCCGAGCATCCTCTGGACGACCCCGCGCAGCATCTTCGGCACCAGCTTGAGCGCCTCGTCGAGGGAGGCGTCGAACGCCTTGTCCTCCGCGGTCATCGCGCCCTGGACCAGATCGTTGAACCGGCCCAGCTGCTGGTCGTCGTACGCCTCCAGCGGCGCGAGCCGCGTGGCCGGCACGCCCAGCGTGGCAGCGAGCCGGTCGAGTCCCTCACTCATCGCCTTCCTTCCCGCCGGCGGTGCGCCTTCGGCCCCGGCGGCGCCACTATATGCAGTCCGCCGAAACGTTTGGATAGTGTTTCGACATGCTCGTCGCCTTCTCGATCGCCCCCACGACCACCGACGACCCCGACGGCTCGGTGGCCGCGTCTGTCGCGGAGGCGATCCGCATCGTCCGCGAGTCCGGACTGCCCAACGAGACCAACGCCATGTTCACCAACCTGGAAGGTGAGTGGGACGAGGTCATGGGTGTCATCAAGCAGTGCGTCGACGCGGTCGCCGCCGTCTCCCCGCGGGTCGGGCTGGTGCTCAAGGCCGACATGCGGCCCGGTTACACCGGCCAGCTCACCGCGAAGGTCGAGCGGATCGAGCAGGAGCTCTCCGAAGACTGACCGAGGCTAGAGACCCCGGGCCATCGCGTCCTGTCCGGTCTTGATGGCCTCCCGGATCCGGGAGTACGTCCCGCAGCGGCAGACGTTGCGGATCGTGTCGAGGTCGGCCTCGGTGATGGCGCGGCCCTCCTTGCGGACCTTGTTGACGAGGGCGACCGCGGTCATGATCTGACCGGGCTGGCAGTAGCCGCACTGGGCGACGTCGTGCTCGAGCCAGGCCTCCTGCATCGGGTGCAGGCCGTCGCCCGGCGCGGTGTCGGCGAGGCCCTCGATGGTGGTGATCTCGTCGTCGGCGCCGATGTCGGCGACGCGCACCGAGCACGGGTTGAACGCCTTGCCGTTGATGTGCGACGTACAGGCCTTGCAGACGTTGATGCCGCAGCCGTACTTCGGGCCGGTGACGCCGAGGACATCGCGCAGCACCCACAGGATGCGTACGTCGTCCTCGACGTCGACGGTGACGGTCTCGCCGTTGAGCTGGAAGGTGTGAGAAGGCATCGAAGACCTCAGAACGTGTAGGCGAGGCCGTCGGTCGGCGACTCGGGAACGGACGGGATGAAGGACTTGGGCTCGAAGTGGAGCGGCTCGTGGAAGTTGATCGGGAACTCGGTCGGCATCTTCCCGGTGGCCCGGGTGTAGGCGCAGGCGACGGCGGCCATCGAGGCGGCCACACCGGCCTCGCCGACACCGCCCGGCTGGCTGCCGTGCGACTCCATGACCTCGCACTCGAACTCGAACGGCACGTTCCACTGCCGGGTGTAGGCCGAGTTGTCCCAGCTGGCCTCCAGGAACTGACCGTCGACCAGGTGGTTGCTGTAGGTCAGCGCCTGGCACATCCCGTCCGAGAAGCCCCCCATCATCTGGGCCTTGACCCCGGCCGGGTTGATCACCAGGCCGACGTCGGCGACGACGACGGCCTTGGTGACCCGCGGTCCGGTGACCGCGTCGCGCACCTCGCGGTTGACCGTCTCGGGGCGGCAGTCGATCTCGACGAGGACGGCGGTGGCGCCCTTGTACTCCTTATGGATGGCGATGCCCTGCGCCGTGCCGGCGGGCATCGAGCGGCCCCAGTCGCCGAGCTCGGCGGCCCGGTCGAGCACCCGCTTGACGGTGTCGCTCTTGAGGTACCTGCGCCGGAAGGCGACCGGGTCCTGCTTCAGCTTCTTGGCGAGCTGGTCGACCATCAGCTCGCTGGCGGTGGCGACGTCGGGGGAGTAGATGTTGCGCACCGAGCTGGTGTTGAACCGGTCGACCGCGGGCTTCGGCTCGTTGAGCAGCTGGGTGACGACCCCGAAGTTGTAGGGCAGCTCGGTGGCGAGCATGAAGATCGTCTCCGAGAAGCTCAGGTTCGACAGACCGGTCGGCAGCGCCGCCACCTCGGCGGTCAGTCGCTCGCCGAGCCCATGGGTGAAGTCACAGGCCACGCTGGCGTGGCGCTGCTCGAAGGTGAGGATGCTGCCGGCCAGCACCGTCGCCCGGACCTGGGAGACGGCCATCGGGTGCACCCGACCCTGGCGGGGCTCGTCGGCGCGGTGCCACATCAGCTTGACGGGTGCGCCGAACGCCTTCGACGCGTGGGCGGCCTCGAGCGCGGCATCGAAGAACAGCTTGCGCCCGAAGGAGCCGCCGCCCTGGACGACGTTCACCGTCACATCGGTCGGCAGCAGGTCGAGAGCCGCGGCGATCTTCTCCTGGGCCGTGATCGGCGACTTCAAGCCACCCCAGATGGTGGCCTTGCCGTCGCGTACGTCGGCGACGGCGCAGTTGGGCTCGAGAGCCGAGCCGCTGCGGAAATGGAAGGTGAACTCGCCGTCGACCGAGGTCGCCCCGATCTTCGGCACTGCCAGCGGGATCTGCCCGGCCTTGAGCTCTGCCTTGATGTGCTTGGCCGACATCGTGGTCACGGTGCCCGAGTTCCACGTGACGTCCAGCGCACGTACGGCGTCGATGCACTGACCGAAGGTCTTGGCCCGGACCGCGACGCCGGTGGGGATGATCGCGACATGGGTGACGCCGGGCATCTTCTCGATGTCGGCCTTGTTGTTGATCGAGTCCGGCGTGCCGTTGAGCTCGGGGGCGCGGCAGACCATTGTGGGCAGAGCGTCGGGGACGTCGAGGTCCATCGCGAACTTCTTCTTGCCGGTGACGGCGTCGCGCGCATCGACGCGGCGGTGGGGCTTGCCGACAACGGTGTGCTCGGAGGTCTCCTTCAGCTCGACCTCGACCTTCTCGGTCGTCGGCTGTGCCGCCTTGGCCGCCGCCTCGCCGTACGTCACCGAGGAGCCACCCGGGACGCTGATCACGCCGCCCTTGGCGACCAGCTGCGCCACGGTCGTCCCGAGCAGGATCGCGGCCGCCTCGAGCAGCGCCTTGCGTGCGATGGCGGCGGCGACTCGGACCGGGGTGTACATCGAGATGATGGTGTTGGAGCCGCCGGTCAGCTGGTTGAAGAGCAGCTCGGGGCGGGCCGGCGCCAGGGTGACATGCACGTGGTCGACCGGAAGGTCGAGCTCCTCGGCGATCAGCATGGCCACGGCCGTGGTGATGCCCTGACCGACCTCCATCCGCGGGAGTGCGAAGTGGGCGTGCCCCTTCTCGTCGACCTCGATCGCGATCAGGTTCGAGGTCGGCATCGCGCAGTGGGTCAGGAAGTCGTTGAGGTCATAGGCCTCGGGGACCTGTGGCACCGACGGGACCACCGCTGCGGAGGCGGCCGGTGGAGCCAGGCCCAGGTCTGCGGCCACGATCAGCGTGGTGCCGCCGATGACATATCCGACGAACGATCGTCTGGAGACCCGAGCAGGGCCTTCCGAGTTGTGCGTCCCCATGTGTATTCACTCCTGGCGTGGGCAGGGTCCGAGTTTTGTGACCACCGACACATAGCACCATTCACCAGCCAGATCTGGGTTGGGAAGGGCGCGTCGGGAATTGTGTGAGGGCCCGACACCCCGGATGGAGACCGATCACAAACGAGTTGGAGCGTGACCGTCGCCACACTCGTGCGTTGATCTGGTTGACGCCGCAACCGCCAGCGACACACCGAGGGAGCGCGATGAGCATGGAGCCGATCAGACGCATCGTCGCGGGCATCAGGGAGGACCTCCCGCACACCGTGGAGCTGTTCCTGAAGCACAACTGGGACCAGGTGCCGGCCTATGCGGTCAGCCCCGATCCCGAGCTGCGCAAGGAGGTCGGTGACCACGCCGAGGCGGTCTTCCTGGCGGTGCTCACCACGCTGGAGGAGGGACGCGCGGCCGTACGCGAGGACTTCCAGTTCACCGTGGACCAGGCGACCCGCCGGGTTCGCCAGGGGGTGGCGCTCGCCGACTTCCTGCAGGCCTTCCGCATCGGCCAGGTGGCGCTGTGGGAGCGCATCGTCGAGATAGCTGCCGCCGACCCGGAGACCAGCCGCGCGGCGCTCCCGGTGGCCTCGCACGTGATGCAGGTGATCGAGGTCGGCAGCACGGTCGCGGCCGAGGCCTACCTCGCCGCCCACCAGGTCGAGCTCGCCGAGGGCGACCGGATCCGCCGGGATCTGGTCGAGGACCTGCTCGCCGGGCGCGGGGTCCGGCCGGGCCCGATGCTCGAGGTCGCCCGCCGGTGCGGGCTCGAGCCGGAGGACCGGATCATCGTCGTGGTCGCGGTGCCGGTGCGGCCGCTACGCCCGGGACGGAGCCTGCGGGAGGCGCTGAGGCACGTACGCACCGAGCTGGGCCCGGCGCGGGAGGGGGTCACGGTGATCCGTCAGGAGCAGCTCGTCGGGATCCTGCCCGTCGCCACCGACGACGTCAGGACGATCGTGCCCGACCTGAGACGCATCTACCGACAGCTCGCCCGAGAGGGATTCGAGCTGGCCGTGGGCGCGAGTACGGTGCACTCCGGCCTGGGTGCGGTGCCCGCCGCGCATGCGGAGGCGGTGATCGCCCGCGACGTCCTCGGCGCGGATCCGGGCGTGGTGGCCCTGCCGATGATCTCGACGATCGACTACCTGGTGCTGCGCGAGGATCCGACCGCTCGCCGGCTGGTGCGCCCGGCGCTGCGCCAGTTCGTCGAGGAGGACCTCGCGCGCGACTGCGTGATGATCGAGACCATGCTGGCGTACGTCGCCTGCGACCTCAACGCCAAGCTGGCCGCCGAGCGTCTACATGTCCATGTGAACACCGCCTACCACCGGCTCGAGCGGATCGCCGAGCGCACCGGCTGCGACCTGCGCCGGTTCGCCGACGTCGAGGAGCTGATCTTCGCGATCCGGCTCCTCACCGAGCCTCGCGGCGTGGCGAGGGCCTAGGCGGCGGCCGGCTTGCGACCGTAGAACCAGTAGACCGCCGCACCGAGCAGGTTGGTGCTGCCCCACAGCCGCCACAGCGTCCGCGGCCCGCGGATCTCGTCGTCGGAGCGGGTCTGCAGGTCGCGAAGGATCACCGGAGCCACTGCCGCCTGGGCCACGAGCGCGCCGGTGGTCAGGATCGTCTTCTGCTTCTTGGTCAGTGCCATGGAGTCAGTCTTTGCCTTGGCTTGTGTCCAGTCAAGGACGGTAGGTCTCACAGGAGTGTCGGCAGGTCCGCGGTCGAAGGGAGGAGGTGGGTGTGGGGTTCGGTGGCGAGCCGGTCGTGGGTGAAGGAGCCGGTGGCGACGCCGACGACGAAGCCGGCCCCGGCGTTGGTGCCGGCGCCGAGGTCGTTGGGGGTGTCGCCGGCGACCAGCACGCGGCGTACGTCCCAGACGCCGGTGGCCTCCATGCAGTGGAAGACGAGATAGGGAGCGGGGCGGCTGGCGGCAACGAGGTCGGAGGTGATGAGGGCGTCGACGGTCGAGTCGGGGCCGGGGCCGACGGTCCAGCCGAGGCCGTCGAGGATGGCCGCGGCGATCTCGGTGGAGTAGCCGGTCTGCAGGGCGACCTTGACCCCTCGCGAGCGCAGCGTCGCGAACATCTCGGGGACGCCCGGGAACGGCTGCGGCGGGGTCTCCCTGTAGGCGGTGACGAGGCGCTCGCCGAAGCCGTCGAAGATCTTGTCGACCTGGGCGGTGGTCGGGTCTTGGCCGAGTCCGCGCAGCAACCCCTGGATCGCCTCCCACTTCGAGGTGCCCTTCCAGTGCAGCAGCAGGTCGTGGGGGACCGGCTCGCCGGCGGCGTCGGCGACGGTCGCCTCGAGCACGTCGTAGACCAGTCCGCCCTCGTCGACGGTGGTGCCGGCCATGTCGAGGGCGGCAAGCTGGAAGGCGGTGGTCACGAGATCTCCTTGAGGATGCGTACGTCGGTGCGGATCCCCGCCGCGGACGGGCGGGTGTTGTCGATGGTGAACGTGACCCGGTCGGGCCGGTAGCGGTCGTCGGCGTACTCCAGCGGCGTGCCGTCGGTGGCGGTCGCCCGGCGGCGTTCGCGCAGGAGCGGGCTGCCCACCGCGATGTCGAGCAGGTCGGCGTCGGTCTCGTCGGCCGCGACCGCGTCCATGGTGTGGCGCGCGGCGTGCAGGTCGACGCCTGCGGCCGTCAGATATCCGTAGAGCGAGCCGGTGTCGGGGTCGAAGTCGAAGAGCAGCCGCCCGACGCGTTCGACGAAGGTGCTGCGCTCGAGCATCGCGGGATGACCGTCGAGAAGACGGAGCCGGAGCACGTCGACCACCGGGTCACCCTCATCGATGTCGAGCGCCTCGGCAGCAGCGGCGGTGGCGCCGCGCCGGGCGACCTCGATGGTGCGCTGCCCGGCGGTGTGGCCGATCTGCTGCACCCACGCGCTGAACGAGATCAGCTGCTCGAAGGGCTGCCCGAGCGCGGTGTCGCGCACGGTCGGAGGTCGTCCTTGGCCGCCGCTGAGCAGGCCCTCGCGGCGCAGGCTCGCCAGTGCCGTACGGATGGTGCCGCGGGAGGCGCCGAACTGCTCGCACAGCTGCGCCTCGGACGGGATCGGCGCGCCGGTCGGCAGCTCGCCGGCGATGATCCGGGCGCGGATGGCCTCGGCGACCTGGACGTGCAGCGGGCTACTCATGGGCAGCAGGTTACAACTTGATCAGACAAGTGTGATGAAGCGCTTCGTGAACGCCTGGATAACGCTCAGAGGACCAAACGGGGCGCAGGAAAACGACCGGTTAACTTGTATGTACATGTTTGTCGATCCTGTTGACCGGCGCTGCCGCGAGACAGAAGTGTTCGGGCCGTGCCAATTCATACGACCACCCCTGACGGTGCCGCCGACCTTGTCGTCGTCGGTGCCGGGATCGTCGGCCTCGCGCATGCCGTCGAAGGGCTCGCGCGCGGCCTGAAGGTCCACGTCATCGAGCGCGACGAGCGCGCCGTCGGCGCCTCGATCCGCAACTTCGGGCACATCTGCGCCACCGCCCAGTCGGGCCAGGCGCTGGCCTTCGCCCTCGCGGCCCGTGAGCGCTGGCTGACCCTCGCCGCCAAGGCGGGCTTCGGTCTCCGGGAGACGGGTACGGTCGTCGTCGCGCGGACCGAGGCCGAGATGGCCGTGCTCGAGGAGTTCGCCGGCATCCGTGGCACCGAGCAGGCCCGCCTGCTGGACGCCGACGCCACCCGCGAGCTGTTCCCGCCGGCCACCGGAGAGATCCTCGCCGGCGCACATCTGCCGCTCGACCTGAGGGTGGACCCGCGCGAGGCGCTGCCGGTGATCGCCGCATGGCTGGAGTCCGAGGGCGTCCGGTTCAGCTGGGCGACCCATGTCGGTGCCATCGACCCGGTCGCCGATGGGATCGACGTCCGCACCAGCCGCGGAACGATCCGTTCCGCCCGGGTCGTCCACGCCGCCGGCCATGACATCGACCGGCTCTTCCCGCAGGTCGCCGAGGAGGCAGCCGTACGCCGCTGCCGGCTGCAGATGCTCGAGGTCGTGCCTCCGGGCGATGTCGAGATCGGACCGGCGGTGCTGACCGGACTCTCGATGCTGCGCTATGGCGGGCTCGCCGAGACGACGGCGGCCACCAGCGTACGCGACGAGCTCGAGGCCACCGCTCCTGAGCTCCTCGACGTCGTCATGAACCTCATGCTCACCCAGCGTCCCGGGAGCGGCGGCCGACCCGGCTCGATCGTCCTGGGCGACACCCACCACTACGACCGCACCCACCTGCCCTTCGACGACGAGCACGTCGCCGAGCTGGTGCTGCGGGAAGGGGCGCGGCTGCTCGGGGCTCCGCTCACCGTCCGACGTCGCTGGCGAGGGGTCTACGCGGACTCCCCGCGGACCGACTTCCTCGACACCGAGCAGTTCCCGGGCCTCCGGGTCGTCTCGGTGACGTCGGGCATCGGCATGACCACCGCACTGGGCCTCGCACCCACCGTCCTCGACCAGCTGTTCTGACCACAGGAGAACCCGAACATGTCCCCCCTGCGCTCCCTCACCGCCCTCGCCGGCGCCGCCACCCTGACTCTCGCCCTGGCCGCCTGCGGCAGCGAGGCGAGGACCGACAAGGCCGCCGCGGGCGGCGAGGTCGGTCCCGACCAGATCTGCCCCGACGGCACCCTGACGATGGGCGTCGAGCCCTTCGAGGACCCCAAGAACCTGATCCCCGTCTACGAGACCCTGGGCAAGGCCCTCGGCGAGGAGCTCGGCTGCGAGGTCGAGGTCCAGATCTCCGACACGTACGTCGCCGAGATCCTGGCCATGCAGAACGGCAAGCTCGACATCGGCCAGTTCGGGCCGCTGGGCTACGTCTTCGCCCAGAAGCAGGCCGGCGCCACGCCGCTGGCCTCCTTCGCGGGCGAGGACGGCCAGGTCTCCTCCTACACCGGCGGCATCTGGGTGCCGAAGGACTCGCCGATCGAGTCCGTCGAGGACCTCGCAGGCAAGACCCTGGCGCTGTCCGAGTCCGGCTCCACCTCCGGTGACGCGGTGCCGCGCAAGGCGCTCATCGACGCCGGGATCGAGAAGGACGTCAAGGCCGAGTACGCCGGCGGCCACACCGAGGCGCTGCTGGCCCTGGTCAACGGCAAGGTCGACGCCGCCGAGATCAACAGCCAGACCCTGGCCTCGGCGACGGCCGAGGGCCAGTTCGACGAGTCCGCCTTCCGCCAGATCTGGAAGTCCGAGCCGATCCTGAACGACCCGATCGCGGCGGGCCCGAACATGACTCCCGAGGTGTCCAAGGCCGTCCAGGAGGCGCTGTCGAACCTGCCCGCCGACTCGGTCGCGGAGATCGGCGAGTACCTCGACTTCACCCCGCCCGCCGGCAAGCCGGCGCTGGTGGCGGTCACCGACGAGGACTACCAGCCGGTGACCGACCTCGCCGAGGCCCTCGACCTGACCACGGACGACCTCTGATGGGCGCTGACCACCTTCCCGGGGCGGCCATGCTGCGTATCGACGGCCTGAGGAAGGCGTTCGGGGAGAAGACGGTCCTGGACGGCCTGGCCTTCGAGGTCGCCTCCGGGGAGGTGGTCAGCCTCCTCGGAGCCAACGGCTCCGGCAAGTCCACCTCGCTGCGCTGCGTGGTCGGCCTGGAGCGTCCCGACGGTGGCACAATCACGGTCGACGGCGTCAGAGCCAAGCCCGCGGAGGCGGTGCCGACGGTGGCGATGATCTTCCAGAAGATCCATCTGGTGCCCCGTCGCAGCGTGCTCGACAACGTCTGCGCGGGTGCGCTCGGGCGGCTCAGCCTGAGCCGGTCGTGGTCGGTGCTGGCCTTCCCTCGCGAGGTGCAGGCCGAGGCGATGGCCTGCCTGGACCGGGTCGGTCTCGCCGACCGGGCCCGGGAGAAGGCGGGTCGCCTCTCCGGCGGCCAGCAGCAGCGGGTCGCGGTGGCCCGCGCGCTGTGCCAGCGCGCCAAGGTGCTGCTCGCCGACGAGCCGGTCTCGGCGCTCGACCCGGCCGCCTCCGAGCAGGTGATGAACCTGCTCCGATCGCTGGCCGACGACGATGGTCTCGCGGTGGCAGCGGTGCTCCACCAGCCCGACCTGGCGCGCCGCTTCTCCGACCGGATCCTCGGGCTGGCCGGCGGCCGGCTCGTCTTCGACAGCAGCAGCGCCGAGGTCACCGACGAGACCGTCGCGGGCCTCTACCGGCCGGCCCTCGAAGCGCTGGAGGCCGCCGAGGCGGCCGCGGTCGCCTCGGCGGCCGAGATGAGGGAGTTCGCATGAGCAGCGTGACCAAGGCCCCGGAACCACGTCTCGACATCCCACCCCGGTTCCGGCCGTCCGGGATCGCCGTCGGGGCGGCCATCACGGTCGCCCTGGTCCTCGTGCACTGGTACGCCGCGGTGCAGACCAACACCTCGCCCAAGGAGCTGCTCGAGGGCTGGCGGGGGCTGTGGAACTTCCTGTTCGGGGTCGACCGCACCTACCCGAACGGCAAGACCATCCATCAGGACGGTGCCTTCCCGCTCGATCTGCGTTGGTCGGAGACCATCCGGCCCGGCCTGGAGTACTGCCTTCTCACCATCTGGATCGGCCTGCTCGGCACGACCCTGTCGATACCGGTGGCGCTGCTGTTCGCGGTCATCTCCTCGCGTACGACCAACCGGTTCGTGCCGCTGTGGCTCCTGGGTCGCGCGGTGATGTCGGTGCTGCGGGCCATCCCGGAGACGGTCTATGCGCTGATGTTCATCGCCGCGGTCGGCTTCGGAGCGTTCCCGGGTGTGATCGCGCTGGCGATCCACAACGTCGCGGTCATGGGCAAGCTCTGGTCCGAGGCCATGGACGAGGTGGACCAGGGACCCGTCGAGGCGCTCCGGGTGGCCGGAGCCTCGCCCGCGCAGTCGGCCGCGCACGCTGTGCTGCCCGCGGTGATGCCGTCGCTGCTCGGCCTGCTGCTCTACCGCTTCGACACCAACGTACGCAGCTCGGTCATCCTCGGCACGGTCGGTGCCGGCGGCATCGGGTTCTTCATCAAGACCGAGGTGGACAGCTTCCACTTCGACACGATGATGACGTACGTCTGCATGGTGATCGTCCTGATCATCGTCATCGACCTGTTCAGCGCCTGGCTGCGCCGGAAGGTCGGCGCGCTCTGATGGCACGGCCCATGGCGCGGCTCGCGGTGTGGCGCGGTGGCGCCGAGGTGACGCTGGAGACCGTGGAACTGCCGGTGCCGGGGCCGGGGGAGACGCTGGTCGAGATCGACCTCGCGACGGTGTGCGGCTCCGACCATCACACGGTCTCCGGTCGGCGTCCCGGAGCCTGCCCGAGCGTGCTCGGGCACGAGGGTGTCGGCCGGATCGTGGGCACCGGCCGGCGCGTGGTCTGGGGCGTGACCGTCTCGTGCGGAACTTGCGACCGCTGCAGCCGGGGGCTGACCGCGAAGTGCCGCTCGGTGCGCAAGCTCGGCCACGAGCCGTACGAGCCGGCCTGGCCGCTGTCGGGCACCTACGCGACCCACGTGCTGCTGCCCGCCGGCACCGCCGTCGTGCCCGTCCCCGACACCTTGGTCGACGAGGTCGCCGCGCCGGCCGGGTGCGCGACCGCGACGGTGATGGCGGCCCTGGAGCGGGCCGGCTCGCTGCGCGGCAAGCGAGTGCTGGTTATCGGCGCGGGGATGCTCGGGCTCACCGCGGTGGCCGCCGCGGCCGACGCCGGGGCGGCCGCGGTCGTGGTGAGCGACATCGACCCCGCTCGGCTGGAGCTGGCCGTCGGCTTCGGTGCGACGTCGACGCTCTCCGCGGGGCAGGCGCTGGCGCCGGTCGATGTCGCCATGGACTTCTCCGGCGCCGCCGCGGCGGTCGAGGCGGCGCTCGGGGCTCTCGACATCGGTGGCTCCCTCGTCCTGGTGGGCTCGGTCTCCCCGGGCCGCGCGGTCTCGGTCGACCCGGAGGCGATCGTGCGGGGTTGGCGGTCGGTCAGCGGCGTACACAACTACGAGCCGCGGCACCTGGAACAGGCGGTCGCCTTCCTCGCCGCGTCGAAGCGTCCATGGGCGGAGCTGGTGGAGGAGCCCGTCGGGCTCGGCCGCGTCGGGGACGTACTGACGAGCGAGCTGGGTAGACCACGGGCCTCGGTGCGTCCAGGCAGCAACTAGGCTCGCGGATCATGACCGAGTTCGCCGCTGTGATCCTTGTCGACCGTCGTGGCTGGGTGCTGCTCCAGGAGCGTGACGAACGCCCCGTGATCGCGCCGGAGAAGTGGGCCTTCTGCGGCGGCCACCTGGAGCCGGGGGAGGACCCGCTGGCCGGCGCCGTGCGCGAGCTCGAGGAGGAGACCGAGGTGCGGCTCGCTCCCGAGGACCTCCAGTTGGTCGCCGTCCAGGAGCTCCGCCACCCCGAGACCGGCACCGACGACAAGATCCACCTGTACGCCGCGGCCGTCGATCTCGCCGACGCCGACATCGTGTGTCACGAGGGCCGTCAGATCGTCTTTGTCGACCCGGCGAAGGCGCCTGACCTGGACCTCAGCGACTCTGCTCGGATCGGGCTGACACCCTTCCTCGGATCGCCGCAGCACGCGGCCCTATCCGGGTCGGCGGCCCTCAGGACCGCGCCGTAGAATCCTCTCCTATGGGTCTCCTCGAACGCATCGCCGCGCCGCAGGATCTTCGTGATCTCTCCGATGACCAGCTGGAGCTCCTCGCGAGCGAGATCCGGGACCTGATGATCCGGACGGTGGCCACCAACACCGGCCACCTGGGGCCGAACCTCGGCGTGGTCGAGCTGACCCTGGCCATGCACCGGGTCTTCGACAGCCCGCGCGACAAGATCGTCTTCGACACCGGCCACCAGTCCTACGTCCACAAGCTCGTCACCGGCCGGGCCGGCGACTTCGGCACGCTGCGCCGCGAGGGCGGGATGAGCGGCTACCCGAGCCAGTCCGAGTCCGACCACGACGTGGTCGAGAACTCCCACGCCTCCACCGCGCTCTCCTACGCCGACGGGCTGGCCAAGGCCTACACGATCCGCGGCGAGGACCGCCACGTGGTCGCGGTGATCGGTGACGGCGCGCTGACCGGCGGGATGGCCTGGGAGGCGCTCAACAACATCGCGATCCAGCACGACTCCAAGCTGGTCATCGTGGTCAACGACAACGGCCGCTCCTACACCCCGACCATCGGTGGCCTGGCCACGGCGCTGACAGCGCTGCGTACGAACCCGCGCTACGAGCTGGTCCTCGACATGGTCAAGCGCCGCCTCAACGCGGTGCCCGGGATCGGCGCGATGGCCTACGACGCGCTCCACGCGGTGAAGAAGGGGCTCAAGGACGCGGTCGCGCCCCAGGGCCTCTTCGAGGACCTCGGCCTGAAGTACGTCGGCCCCGTCGACGGCCACGACCGGCACGCCGTCGAGCAGGCGCTGACCTCGGCCAAGCGGTTCGGCGGTCCGGTGATCGTGCACGCGATCACCCGCAAGGGCTACGGCTACGACCCGGCCGAGCGCCACGAGGCCGACCAGTTCCACTCGCCGGGTCCCTTCGACGTCCAGACCGGCGCCGAGAAGCCCAAGGGCCGGATCTGGACCGACCACTTCTCCGACGCGATGGTGCGGCTGGGAGACAGCCGCCAGGACATCGTGGCGATCACCGCGGCGATGATGCACCCGGTCGGCCTCGACGCGTTCCAGGCCAGGTTCCCCGAGCGCACCTTCGACGTCGGCATCGCCGAGCAGCACGCCGCCACCTCGGCCGCCGGCCTGGCGATGGGTGGCCTGCACCCGGTCTTCGCGGTCTACGCGACCTTCCTCAACCGTGCCTTCGACCAGGTGCTGATGGACTGCGCCCTGCACCGGGCCGGGGTGACGTTCGTCCTCGACCGCTCCGGCGTGACCGGCGACGACGGCGCCTCCCACAACGGCATGTGGGACATGTCGCTCCTCCAGGTCGTCCCCGGGCTCCGCCTGGCCGCGCCGCGCGACATCGCGCGCCTCAACGAGCTCCTCGACGAGGCCGTCGAGGTCGACGACGCACCCACGGTCGTACGCTTCCCGAAGGGCCCGCCGCCCGAGGACATCCCCACGATCGCCAAGCTCGGCGAGGCCGACGTGCTCGTGCGCAACGGCACCAAGGATGTCCTGGTCGTCGGCGTCGGCTCCATGGCCGAGGTCGCCGTGGGCGTCGCCGAGCGGCTCACCGCCCAGGGCATCGGCGTCACCGTCATCGACCCGCGCTGGGTCAAGCCGATCGACCCGGCCCTCATCGAGGCGGCCGCCGACCACAGCCTGGTCGTCACCATCGAGGACAACGGCGTCGCCGGCGGTGTGGGCGCGTCCTTCCTGCAGGCGCTGACCGCCGCCGACGTACGCACCCCGGTGAAGATCCACGGCATCCCGCAGGAGTTCCTCGACCACGCCAAGCGGCCCAAGATCCTGGAGAGCATCGGCCTGACCCCCCAGGCGGTCGCGCTCGACACCATCGAGCGCCTGGGCGCTCTGACCCCGAGCCCGCTGCCCCGGGACGTCAGCCTCTGACGCCCTGAAGGGCCGAATTTTGACCCTACGGGGTTGGTCTCTCTGGTCGAGCCCCTGGCGAAGATCGATCGTTCTGGGCTTAGAGTGGGATCCGTCGGGGGCGACGAGGGCCCTCGGTAACGTCACCACACAGCACTCGGGGGATTCAATGCTCTATGACGACCTCGTGGCCGAGTTCCGTTGGTCACCTGAGCAGATGTCGGCGCCGTTCGATCTCAGAGCGGCGGACGAACAGATCCGCAAGAGGATCGAGGGCCGGCGCGGATCGGCGCAGGCCTCGGGTCGCCAGCAGCGACCCCGCGCGCGGCAGAACATGGGCACGCCGGAGTCGGCGGTCGGAGGCGGCAAGGTGGCCACCGACAAGGCCTGAGTCCCTGCTGAGGTGCGTCCGGGACTGACCCCGGCCCAGCATGGACCGCCCCCGACCGATCAGATCGGTCGGGGGCGGACTTGGTTCGGTCAGTGGAACTTCTTGCCGGTGACCTTCTCGGAGATGCCCTCACGGTCGAGGAGCTGGGTGATGCCGCCGTTCCAGAACTGGAAGCCGGCACCGGTGATCATCGCCAGGTCGATGTCCTCGGCGGCCTGGGCGACGCCCTCCTCGAGCATCCGGCCGATCTCGTCGGCGATGGCCTCCAGCGACTGCTGGCGAGCCTCCTCGGCGGTCTTGACCACGTCGCCGGAGACGAGCAGCGCCTCGACCTCGGGGTCGAGGGTGCGCCCGTCGGGACCGAAGAAGGAGCTCTTCTTGGCCTCGACGACCCGGTGGAGGTTCTCGGAGAGGTAGAACCGGTCCGGGAAGGCCTTCGCGAGCGTCTCGTTGTTGTGGTACGCGATCGCCGGACCGACCAGGCCGATCAGCGCGAACGGGCCCATCGGCGCGACACCGGCGAAGGCGGACTCGACGACGTCGACCGGGGTGCCCTCGTCGGCGACCTTGGAGACCTCGCCCATGAAGCGGCCCAGGAGCCGGTTCACGATGAAGGACGGGCTGTCCTTGACCAGGATCGAGGTCTTCTTCAGCGACTTCGAGACGGAGAACGCCGTGGCCAGGGCCGCGTCCGACGTCTTCTCGCCGCGGATGATCTCGAGCAGCGGCATCACCGCGACCGGGTTGAAGAAGTGGAAGCCCACGACCCGCTCGGGGTTCTTCAGGTCGGCCGCCATCTCCGTGATCGAGAGGCTCGAGGTGTTCGTGGCGAAGACCGCGGTCTCCGGCGCGACGGCCTCGGCGTTGGCGAAGACGGTCTTCTTGACGCCCATCTCCTCGAAGACGGCCTCGATGATGAAGTCGGCGTCGGAGAAGGCCTCCGCGTAGTCGATCGACGACGTCACGAGCGTCTTGAGGCGGTTGGTCGCGTCCTGCGAGGCGCGGCCCTTGGCGAGCTTCTTGTCGAGCTCGGCGTGGACGTACGCCACACCCTTGTCGGCGCGCTCCTGGTCCAGGTCGACCATGACGACCGGCACCTTGAGACGCTGGACGAAGAGCAGCGCGAACTGCGAGGCCATCAGACCGGCACCGATGATGCCGACCTTGGTGACCTTCTGCGCCAGCGCCTTGTCGGGGGCACCGGCCGGACGCTTGGCGCGCTTCTGCACCAGGTCGAAGGAGTAGAGCGAGGCGAGCAGCTGCGGGGTCTTCGACATCGCCACGAGCGCGTCGTCCTCAGCGGCGAAGCCCTCGTCGCGGGTCGCGGTCTTGGCCAGGGTGAGCAGCTCGACGGCCTTCTTGGCGGCCGGGGAGGCGTCGCCGGTCTTGGCCCAGGCGAAGAAGCCGGCGTTCTTGGCGGCCTCGTCCCAGGCTGCGCCGCGGTCGATCTCCTCACGGGAGACCTCGACGGTCCCGGAGAGGACGCCGTCGGCCCACAGCAGCGACTGCTCGAGGTAGTCGGCGCCGCCGAACATAGCGTCCGCGATGCCCAGCTCGTAGGCCTCGGTGCCCTTGAGCACCTTGCCGTTGTTGAGCGGGTTCTCGATGAAGACCTTGGCGGCCTTCGCCGGACCGATCAGGTTCGGCAGCAGGTAGCCACCGCCCCAGCCGGGGATCAGGCCGAGCATGACCTCGGGCAGGCCGACGGCCGGCACCGAGTCCTGGATCGTGCGGTAGTCGGCGTGCAGCGCGACCTCGAGGCCGCCACCGAGCGCGAGCCCGTTGATGAAGCCGAAGGACGGCTTCTTCGTCGTGCCGTCGCCGTCGCCCAGCTTGCGGAAGACCGCGTGACCGAGCTCGGCGATCGTACGGATCCCGTCGGGGCCGCCCGCCTGCAGCGAGGTCAGGTCGGCACCGGCCGCGAGGATGAACGGCTTGCCGGTCACCGCGATCGCGTCGATCTCGGGGTCGGCCAGGGCCGCGTCGTACGCCGTGTTGAGCTCGACCAGCGACTTCGGCCCGAAGGTGTTCGGGCGGGTGTGGTCGTGGCCATTGTCGAGGGTGACCAGGCCGAGGACCTTGCCGGAGGGCAGGTTGACCTTCTGCAGCTTCGCCGCGGTGACGACCTCGTCGTCGGAGTAGAGCTTCTCCACGTCGGCGAGGAGCGAGTTGATGTCCGTCATGTCAGGCCTCCTTGCCGTTCCAGTTCGGGTTCTCCCAGATGACCGTGCCGCCCATACCCAGGCCGATGCACATGGTGGTGAGGCCGTAGCGGACCTCGGGGCGCTCCTCGAACTGGCGCGCGAGCTGGATCATCAGCCGCACACCGGAGGAGGCCAGCGGGTGACCGAACGCGATCGCGCCACCGTACGGGTTGACCCGGGAGTCGTTCTCGTCGATGCCGAAGTGGTCGAGGAACGCGAGCACCTGGATCGCGAACGCCTCGTTGACCTCGAACGCCTCGATGTCGTCGATCGTGAGACCGGCCTTGGCCAGCGCCTTCTCGGTCGACGGGATCGGGCCGACGGCCATGACCTCGGGGGCGACGCCGGCGAAGGCGTACGACACCAGCCGCATCTTGATCGGCAGACCGAGCTCGCGGGCGACGTCCTCGGAGGCCAGCAGCGAGGCGGTCGCGCCGTCGTTGATGCCCGCCGCGTTGCCCGCGGTCACGCGGCCGTGCGGACGGAACGGGGTCTTCAGCTTGGCCAGGTCCTCGGTGGTGGTGCCGGGACGCATCGGCTCGTCGGTGGTGGCCAGGCCCCAGCCGTTCTCGGCCGAGCGGGTGGCGACGGGGACCAGGTCGGGCTGGATCTTGCCGTCGGCGTACGCCTTGGCCGCCAGCTCCTGGGAGCGGACGGCGAACGCGTCGGTGCGCTCCTTGGTGATCGCCGGGTAGCGGTCGTGGACGTTCTCAGCGGTGTTGCCCATGACGAGCGCCGAGGGGTCGACGAGCTTCTCGGAGATGATCCGCGGGTTGGGGTCCACGCCCTCACCCATCGGGTGGCGGCCCATGTGCTCGACACCGCCGGCGATGACGACGTCGTAGGCACCGAACGCGATGCCGCCGGCGGTGGTGGTGACGGCGGTCATCGCGCCGGCGCACATCCGGTCGATCGCGTAGCCGGGGACGGACTGCGGGAGCCCGGCGAGCAGGCCGGCGGTGCGGCCGATCGTCAGGCCCTGGTCGCCGATCTGCGTGGTCGCGGCGATCGCGACCTCGTCGATCCGCTCGGGGGGAAGCTCGGGGTTGCGGCGCGTGAGCTCACGGATGAGCTTGACGACCAGGTCGTCTGCGCGGGTCTCGGCGTACTGGCCCTTGGCCTTGCCGAAAGGTGTGCGTACGCCGTCGACGAAGACGACTTCTCGCAGCTGTCGGGTCACCGTGTCACTCCATGTGGGTTGCCGGTCGGTTGTCGCCTGGCGGCGCTGTTGGTGCGGGCACGGGTGGTGCCCGTCGAGTACATTACCCGCTAGTAACAACGGCCGCACCGAGGGGGAGGTCACACCGGCTGTCGGAGGGGAGGTCGCCGGTCTCCGCGCGTCGGCTTGGGAATAACGTGGGCGTCCAGGATGCTGCGCTGTCGTCATGTGGAAGCGTGTATTGAGAAGGTTGAGCCCCAGGGTCGCGATCCCTGGCGAGGCGAGCGACGACGAGGTCCGCGAGGGCCGTACGCAACGGGAGGAGACACCGATGGCCGGATCACGACTGGTGCACATCGTCGACGACCTGCCTGAGGAGATCATCCTTGCCGGAGGCGAGCGGCTGCCGCTGGTGGTCGTCCTGGACGGCTTCCTCGACGCGGGCAAGGCCGCCGAGCGTGCCGCGGCCCATCTGATCCAGACGTCGAGGCGAGCGCCGGTGGTGGCGACCTTCGACGTCGACGAGCTCCACGACTACCGGGCCCGACGCCCGGCGATCTCGTTCGTCAGTGACCACTACGAGTCCTTCGACGCGCCGCGGCTGGTCGTCCGGCTGCTCAAGGACACCGGTGACAACCCCTACCTCCTGCTGCACGGCCCCGAGCCGGACAACCGCTGGGAGGCCTTCGCCGGTGCCGTACGCGAGGTCATCGAGCGCCTCGGCGTGACCGAGGTGATCGCGCTTGCCTCGGTGCCGATGGCGGTGCCGCACACGCGGCCGCTGACCACGACCCGGCACGCCAACGACCCCGCGCAGGAGCTCGCCGGCCAGGTCTGGGAGAGCCCCTGGAAGGGCGAGATCAGGATCCCGGCCTCCGCCCAGGCCCTGGTGGAAGTACGCCTGGGGGAGTGGGGGCACCCGGCGGGCGGCTTCGTGGTGCACATGCCGCACTACCTGGCCCAGAGCGACTACCCGGCCGCGGCGGTCGTGCTCGTCGAGGAGCTGGAGCGTGCGGCTCGGCTGACGATCCCGGTCTCCGACCTGGAGGCCGAGGCGCAGCGCCGCGAGGAGGAGATCGCGTCCTACATCGAGGACAATGCCGAGGTGCGGGAGGTCGTGGCCGCTCTCGAGCAGCAGTACGACACCTTCCAGCGCGGCGAGGAGTCCGGACGCTCGCTCCTGGCGCCCGACGAGCCGCTGCCGACCGGTGACGAGCTCGGTGAGCAGTTCGAGCAGTTCCTGGCCGGGCTCAACGGTCCCGACCCCGATGACAACCCTGAGAAGGATTGAGAGAAACTCAACGCATGACGACCGACGCCGTAGCGGCGGATCAGGCAGTGGCCGAGCTGGTAGGCGTGCTCGACCTGGTCGAGATCGACAAGGACCTCTTCCACGGTGCCACCACGACCCGCAACTCGCGCGGGCGCGCCTACGGCGGCCAGGTGGCCGCCCAGGCGCTGATGGCCGCGGTGCGGTCGGCCGACCCGGCCTTCACGGTGCACTCGATGCACTCCTACTTCCTGCTGCCGGGCGACCCGTCCTACCCGATCGTCTACGACGTCGAGCGGATCCGCGACGGGCGCTCCTTCGAGACCAGGCGGGTCCGGGCGCGTCAGAAGGGGCGTGACATCTACTACCTCACCGCCAACTTCCAGCGTGAGGAGACCGGAT
This sequence comes from Nocardioides sp. NPDC087217, assembly GCF_044744805.1. Taxonomy (NCBI): domain Bacteria; kingdom Bacillati; phylum Actinomycetota; class Actinomycetes; order Propionibacteriales; family Nocardioidaceae; genus Nocardioides; species Nocardioides sp. NPDC087217. Next base: position 936,159 of record NZ_JBIUZB010000002.1, on the reverse strand, counting down.
TCGAGCACCAGGACGCGATGCCGTCCGTCCCGCCGCCCGAGAAGTGCATCGACTTCCTGAAGATGATGGCCGACTCCGGCAGCCCCGAGGCCGTCTCGCTGGCGCGCGAGTGGGAGGCGGTCGAGATCCGCGCTGTCGGCAACTCCATGCTCGGCATCGAGCCCGACCCGGCACGTCCGGCGCAGCAGCGTCTCTGGATCCGGCTGGGCGCCTCGCTTCCCGACGATGACAACATCCAGCGCGGCGCCTTCGCCTGGGCCTCCGACATCTCGCTCCTCGGCGCCTCCCTGGCCGCCCACTCGCTGGACCACAAGGGCATCCAGATGGCCTCGCTCGACCACACCATCTGGTTCCACCGACCCTTCCGCGCCGACGAGTGGTGGCTCTACGACCAGGAGAGCCCCTCCGCGTACGGTGGCCGCGGCCTGTCCATCGGCCGGGTCTTCACCGCCGACGGCATCCTGGCGGCCACGGTCGCGCAGGAAGGCCTCATCCGCCCGCCTCGCGACTGACCCTTTTCGTCGAGTCGGCTCGTTATGACGAGCCGACTCGGCGTGACTGTCTCAGCATCCAGGCTCGAGTCGGCGCAACTGTCCCATTTCCGCTCCTGAAGTAGGTCGGCGCACTATCGCACACGGTTGTCGCCCGCCGCGATAGCGCACCGATCAGCGGGCTAGGGTGGCGGCGTGGACCAGATCACCGTGTACGAGAAGCCGACCTGCACGACGTGTCGGAACCTGTTCGTTCTCCTCAAGGAGGAGGGCGTCGACTTCGAGAAGGTCGACTACCACGTGCTCGGCCTGCGGACCGAGGAGGTCAAGGACATCCTCGCCAAGACCGACCTGAGTGCTCGTGACGTGCTGCGGAAGCGGGAGCCGGTCTACAAGGAGCTCGAGCTGGCCAACCGCGACCTCTCCGAGGATGAGCTGGTGGCGCTGATGGTCGAGCACCCTGCCCTGCTGCAGCGCCCGATCGTCATCAAGGGCGACCGCGGCGTGCTCGCCCGGCCGATCGAGAAGGTCCGCGAGCTCTTCTGAGCCTCAGGCTCGCAGTCGCTCGACCGGCTGGCCGGTGGTACGGGTGATGAGGTCGACGTCGTTGTCGGCATGGAGGACGGTGAGATCGGCCTCTTCGGCGACCGCGGCCACCAGCAGGTCCGGCACCGACGGTGCCCGGTGGCGGCCGTCGCGCAGCACGATGCGCTGGATCTCCAGCGCGCGTGCCTCCGTACGCGGGGTGAGCGTCGCGAGCGGCATGTGGATTACCGGCACGTCCTCGACGAGATCGGACCACTCCCGCTCTGAGCGGGCCAGGTGGCCGATCTCGAGCAGTGTCGTGGTGGTGATGCGTACTTGTCCCAGCTCGATCAGGCGGGACCACTTCTCAGCGTCGGGGCTGGTGGACATCCGGGCGAGTGCCGACCGGTGCATCAGCCAGGGTCGCCTCACGACCATGCGTCACGCATCAGACCCCGGTCGGCGAGCGGAGCGAACTTCGCGAAGTCGCCGCCGGCCACGGGGCGCGCCGGTGGCAGCGGACGCAGCGCGTCGGGCGTGAACCATCGGCGGAGATACTCGTTGCGGGTGAGCCCGAGCCGCGTCGCCTCGGTGTCGATGCGCGCGAGCTCGTCATCCGAGAGCCCTCGGATCAGTACGTCGGACATGTCTGTCCACCTCCTGGACGCAAGATGGTAGCCGAGGCTGGGGTGTCGAAGTGGGATCAGGGCCGGGTCGCCCGGTGGACCCAGGTGGACTCGACCTCCATGCCGACGTGGAGATAGAGGTCGAGGGCGCCGGTGCGGGAGTCCGTCGACAGGGTCGCGCGCCTCGCTCCGTGGGCACGGGCGACGCCGAACGCGTCGGCGAGGAGCGCCTGGGCCAGGCCGCGGTTGCGCTGGTCCTTGCGGGTGGCCAGCCTGCTGACGTACCCCTCCCGGCCGTCCTCGGTCATCACCAGCACCGCGGCGGCGACCACGGCACCGTCCGGGCCGGTCACCACGCGGACGTTCCACGGCTCGGCACCGGGCCGCTCGATGGTCGTGGCGACCCAGTCCGCGTAGGGTTCCCGCTCGCGCTCGGACCACTCCAGGAAGGCGTCCTCGATCACGGTCCACACCTGCTCGTGGTCCTGCGGTGTGGCAGCCCGGATGGCGTACGCCTCCGGCAGCTCTCGCACCGGGATCGCCGCGTCCTGCGGCAGCGCCAGTACCCAGGACTCCCAGCGCGGGAACCAGCCCAGGGACTCGAGCAGCCGGTCGCCTGGCGAGCCCTGGGGGACCGGCATGCCGATGACCGGTTCCCCGAGCTCGGCCGCGCGGGCGCTGATCCAGCCGGCCAGGGCGGTGCCGATCCCGTGATCCCAGTGTTCGGGGTGGACGGCCGCGTCGGCACGGGCGCCGCCGGAGCACTCGGCGTACCCCACGAGGTCGCCGTCGGGTCCGAACACGCCGACGGTGGCCGCACCGACGTCGAAGGAGGGCCGCTGCCACTCGGCGACGATGTCGGCCTCCTCGATGAGGACCTCGCCCACGGTGGCCAGCTCGTTCGCCGCCATCACGCGGGTCACGGCGGCGGCATCGGCGAGGGTCAACGGCCGCTCGGTGTAGCGCGGCGGGAGCTGGAGTGGGGCAGGCATGCGAGCACCGTCTCACCTGCGAGACCAGGGCCGCCACGGGTTAAATCGTGGCGGCCCTCGACGTCACAGGGTGGTGGTGCGTCCCACCAGGTGGAGCGTGTCCGAGCCCCGCTTGTGGAGTGAGAAGTCGTAACCGTCCAGGTGCTTGAGCGACCCGAACGCGACCGAGGAGGGCAGGAAGACCGGCTTCTTGAACGCCACGTCGACGCGTACCGCATCGCTCAACCGGTTCTCCAGCGCCGCGATGCAGCGCGCCTTGGTCCACATCCCGTGGGCGATCTGACGCTTGAACCCGAGCGCCTTGGCGGTCAGCGGGTAGAGGTGGATCGGGTTGTAGTCGCCGGCGACCTTGGCGTAGCGCCGGCCCAGATCGGCCTTGAGCGGGAAGACCGGCCCGGACGGGTCCACCTCGATCAGATCAGACTTCCAGGAGACGTCGGGGTTGCGCTTCCCGCGGACGAGGTACGTCGACGTGGACTCCCACACGACCTCGCCCTCGACGGTGGCGACGGTCAGGAACCGGTACGCCTTGCCGACGGGGTGTGGCTCGGGCTGGCCGACGGTCGCGGTGACCGCGACCGCCTCGCCGACCGAGATCGGGCGGTAGCCGCTGATCGAGTTCTCGATGTGGACCATCCCCATCGCGGGCGAGGGGAAGTCGGGCGAGGACATCAGCGCCATGTGCAGCGGGAAGGCCAGCATGTGCGGGTAGGGGAGCGGCACGGTGTCCTTGATCGGGAAGCCGCACAGCTCGGCGTACGCGTCGACCGCCTTCCGCTCGAGAGCGACCGGCTCGCGGGTGAGGCTGAGCTCCTCGTAGGCGACGCCGGTCTTCTTGATCCCCGGCAGCGCGTTGATGCCCGGGATGGCCGGCAGCGCCGCCCGGACGAGCAGGGCGGGACCGGACCTGCCGGTGAAGCTGGGCTCGGTCTTCGGCGTGCTCATCAGGCCCCCAGCATCATCTGGCCGCAGACCCGCACGACGTTGCCGTTGACGCCGGTGGAGGCCGGCGAGGCGTACCAGGCGATGGTCTCGGCGACGTCGACCGGCAGGCCGCCCTGGGCCATCGCGTTGAGCCGCTGGCCGACCTCACGCGTCGCGAACGGCACCGCTGCGGTCATCTGGGTGATGATGAAGCCCGGCGCGACCGCGTTGATTGTGATCCCGTCGGGAAGCTCCTCGGCCAGCGAGTCGACGAAGCCGATGACGGCGGCCTTCGAGGCGCCGTAGGAGGTCTGGCCGACGTTGCCGGCGATGCCGGCGATCGAGGAGACGCCGATGATGCGGCCGTTGGGGCGGACCAGCTTCTGCTCGAGCAGTTCGGCGGTGATCCGCTCCGGTGCGGTGATGTTGATCTCGAGCACCGTGCCGAAGCGGTCGGGCTTCTGGTTGGCCAGCTTCTTGTCGAGGGTGACGCCGGCGTTGTGCACGACGATGTCGACGCCGCCGAACTTCTCCTGGAGGTAGGCGGCGATCGTCGCCGGTGCGTCCGCGGAGGTGATGTCGGCGGTGATGTAGTCGGGGGTGACCTTCTTCAGGTCGTCCTCGGCCGGCGGGATGTCGAGACCGACGACGGTCGCGCCGTCGCGCTGCAGGACCTTGGCGATCTCCTCGCCGATGCCGCGCGCGGCGCCGGTGACGAGCGCGACCTTGCCGGTCAGCGGCTTCTTCGGGTCCACCTGCTCGGCCGCGGGGGAGGCGTTCTTGGTGCCGATCCGCACGACCTGGCCGGAGACGTAGGCGCTCTTCGGGGAGAGCAGGAAGGCCAGCGTGGAGAGCAGCGAGCCCTCGAAGCCCTCGGCGACGTAGACGAGCTGGACGGTGCCGCCCTTGCCGATCTCCTTGCCGAGGCTGCGGGTGAAGCCCTCCAGCGCGCGCTGGGCGACCCGCTCCGCGCCCTTGAGCTGCTCGGGCGGGGTGCCGATCACGACCACACGCGGGTTGTTCTCCAGGCTGCGCAGCACCGGGGTGAAGAACTCCTGGAGCGCGACCAGGTCGGCGGTCGAGGTGAGGCCGGTGGCATCGAAGACCAGCCCCTTGAACCGGTTGCCGGCCTGCGCCGTGTCGGTCGAGGTGATGTCCAGCTCGCCGAGGAGCCCGCCCAGCGACTCCGCCAGACGACCACGCCCGCCGACGAGGACGGTGCCCTTCACGAGCGGGGCACCGGCTGCGTACCGCTCGAGCTTGGCGGGGCTCGGCAGCCCGAGGTTCTTGACGAGGACCTTGCCGATCGCCGACTGGGTGAAGCTCTGGTACTTGTCGCTCATGGTCTCTCTGATCCTTCTGGACGTGGTCTCTGAGGCGTACGTTGGTATGTTACTGGCCAGTTGTAACTAGGCGTGTAACTCGGTGTCCACTTTTCGTGATCTCCCTGACATACCCTTCTCCAAAGCGCTTCATCAGACAAGGATGAACTCATGACCACCACTCGTCGTGTCGCCATCGTGGGCGGCAACCGCATTCCTTTCGCCCGCTCCAACGGTGCGTACGCGACCGCGTCCAACCAGGAGATGTTCACCGCCGTCCTCGACGGACTCGCCGCTCGCTTCGGCCTCGAGGGCGAGCGCATCGGTGAGGTCGCCTCCGGCGCGGTGCTCAAGCACTCCCGCGACTTCAACCTGACCCGCGAGTCGGTGCTCGGCTCCAAGCTGGCCCCCGAGACGGCCGCCGTCGACCTGCAGCAGGCCTGCGGCACCGGTCTTCAGGCCGCGACCTACATCGCCAACAAGATCGCGCTCGGCCAGCTCGACTCCGGCATCGCGGGCGGCACCGACACCACCTCTGACGCGCCGATCGCGCTGGGCGAGAAGCTCCGCAAGGTCCTGCTCGAGGCCAACCGCGCCAAGACCAACATCGACCGGGTCAAGGCCTTCGCCAAGCTCCGCCCTGCCGACGTCATCCCCAACATCCCGGCCAACGTCGAGCCGCGCACCAAGCTCTCCATGGGTGAGCACGCCGCGCTGACCGCGCAGGAGTGGGGCATCACCCGCGAGGCCCAGGACGAGCTGGCCGCCGCCTCCCACCAGAAGCTCGCCGCCGCTTACGAAGCCGGCTGGTTCGAGGACCAGATCACCCCGTTCCGCGGTCTGGAGAAGGACAACAACCTCCGCCCGGGCTCGACCGTGGAGAAGCTCGCGACCCTCAAGCCCGTCTTCGGGGTCAAGGGCGAGAACCCGACCATGACGGCCGGCAACTCGACGCCGCTGACCGACGGCGCCTCCGCCGTGCTCTTCGCGAGCGAGGAGTGGGCCGCCGCCAAGAACCTGCCGGTCCTGGCCTACTTCGTCGACGCCGAGGTCGCCGCTGTCGACTACGTCGCCGGCGGCGAGGGCCTGCTGATGGCTCCCGCCTACGCCGTCCCGCGCCTTCTCGCCCGCAACGGCCTGACCTTCGACGACTTCGACTTCTTCGAGATCCACGAGGCGTTCGCGTCGCAGGTCCTCTCCACCCTCGCCGCCTGGGAGTCCCCGGACTTCTGCAAGGACAAGCTCGGCCTTGACGCCCCGCTCGGCACCGTCCCGCGCGAGAAGCTCAACGTCAAGGGCTCCAGCCTCGCCGCCGGCCACCCCTTCGCCGCCACCGGCGGCCGGATCATCAACAACCTCGCCAAGCTCCTCGACGAGAAGGGCTCGGGCCGCGGCCTCATCTCCGTCTGCGCCGCCGGCGGCCAGGGCGTCGTCGCCATCCTGGAGAAGTAGCCCGAGACGTCACCCCCGTCGGCCGAGTTGGCACCCGACTGCCAACTCGGCCGACGCATGTGACGTCTCGCGATGTTGATCCGCCGAATCGGTAGAAGTGGCGGCCGAGAAGGTAGTTGTGGGCGACGAGACTCCAGTTTCGTCGCCCACAACTACCTTCTCGCGCGCCAGAACTGACGGCTCGGCCGACGTACGTGACGTCTCGGCGTTATTTGGCGGTGAGGGCCAGGGCGGAGGTGACGAGGAAGTCGCGGACCTGGTCGGGGGAGACGGAGCCGACGGTGGGTACGCCGGGGGCGGACTCCGAGACCAGGATGCCGACGCGGGCGAGCTGGAGGGCGCCGAGGCCGGAGGCGTAGAGGGTGTTGGCGAGCAGGTTGGCGTCCTTGACGTGGAGCTCGCCGGAGGCGGCACCGTCCTCGAAGACAGTGGTGAGGATGGTGAGGCAGCCGTTCATCGCCCGGCCCAGGCGGAACAGGGCGCTCTCGGAGAGCTCGTCGAGGAGGTCGGAGCCGCTGCGGCGCATCAGCGTCTGGGCACAGTCGACGAAGGCGGGATGCTCGATCCCGTAGTCGACGAAGGTGCCGACGACGTCACGGACCACGTCGGTGGGTGCGCTGTCGCCCTCGGTTGCGGTGAGCATCCGCTCGCGGAGCTCGTCGAGGTAGCCGACCAGGGTCAGTGCGAAGATCTCGTCCTTGCCGGTGAAGTGCCGGTAGACGATCGCGCGGTTGATGCCGACCGCCTTGGCGATGTCCTCGATCTGGGCGTCGCTCACTCCGCGCTCGTCAAAGAGCTTGCGGGTCGCGGCGACGATGTCTGCCTCGCGGGCACGGCGTCGGGCGGCGGCGGCCGAGCGGCGTCCGTCGGGCTCGGTGCCGCGGGCCGAAGCGGAGCCCGAGGGGGAGTGGGAACTGGTTGATCGGCTGCTCACACGCACACTGTACGCGGTGTGCAACTCGGAGTTGCACTGTCAGTGTCAGTCCTCACAGTCCTCACATCCGCCTAGTGGAGCAGTGCGCGCCGAGCACCCGCGACGTCATCGGTGGTGACGTAGTCGACCCCCGCGACCGCGGCGCGGAGCACGGATGCGGTGTTGACCGCGGGCCAGGTGCCGACCTCGGCGCCCTGGTTGCGGTAGCGGTCCACGAGGGCGGCGTCGAGCAGCCGGGTGTGGAGGTGCACCTGGGTGAACTCGTCATCGTGGAGGTCCGCGGGATCGGGCTCGTCCTTGACGGCGACGGTCTCCATCCCGGTCCGCTCGAAGCCGGGGAAGTCGAAGTGGCTCGCGTCGAAGCTCATGAAGATCGCCTTGTCGCCGTGCCCCTTTCTGGAGACCCAGTCCGGACGCAGCGAGACGACCTTGCGGTAGAGCGCACGCATCTCGGCGGCGCTCTCGCCTTTGAGTTCGACCACGAGCCGGACCCGGTGGCCGTAGAGCCGCTCCGCCACGTCGATGGCGTCGAAGGTCTCCTCGATGGTCGGCACCCGGACGCCGCGGAACTGCGGCCCCATCCACGAGCCCGCGTCGAGCGACTGCACCTCGGCGAGGGTGAACTCCCGCGGGCTCGCCCGCCGGCGCTCGGGGAAGCGGTCCTCGACATCGGTCGTACGCCTGAAGTCGCCGTCGTGCAGCAGCACCCACTCGCCGTCGGCCGTCGGCTGGAAGTCCATCTCGATGAAGTCGGCCCGCTGCCGCACGGCGCTGCGGAACGCGTCCAGGGTGTTCTCCGGATGGTTGAGCGAGTCGCCGCGCCAGGCCATCACCCCGACCGGCCTGCTCCCGAGGGCGTAGACGGCCGCCGAGGATCCCACGAACGCCGGCGCACCGTGATGCGCCCTGGCGACCGTCCGGAACCGCGTCTTCGCCACCTCCCGGGTCTTGAAGACGTACGTCGCATGGCCGGTCGGGCCGGTGGTGAGGTTGGCGACGTTCGTCCATCCCTTGCCGCTGTCGCGCTGGAGCGTGAGCACTCGGCCGGGGCGGGCCGGGGCGGCGAACAGGGTGAGCCGCACCGCGCTCCCGGCGCGCACCGACCTCGCCATGCTGGTCGTGACGGCCTGCGGCTGCCCGAAGAGCGTACGCGGCGCCGTGGCCAGCTCCGCCCAGTTCCGCCCCTCCCGCTCGACGGCGGGGGCGAAAACCCGCCAGCGCATACGCCACGAGGACTGGCTCACGACGAAGGAGTAGCGGCCGGTCCGGTCGGCGATCTGCTTCTGTACGCGTTGCCAGTCGCCGTCGTGGTAGCGCTCCAGCCAGACCACCCGGCTCACGCCAGGCCCGAGCGAGCCGCTCAGCGTGAACGACTCACCCAGGATCGGCCGGGAGACGCTGGCGTTCGGCGCGGCGACCGACTGGTCGGCGGAGGCGCCGGTGGCGGCGGGGGCCGGGTTGACGGCGGCGGACCCCAGGATCAGCGTCAGCGTCGCGAGAAACGCAACGAGGCGGGCATAGGCGTGTGGGGGCACGCGCAGTGAGGTTAAAGGATCGGTCGGGGCCACCTGCACCCGGTATCCCGATCAGGTCACTGAAGATACATTCTGACGGTATCAATCGTGTCCGCCTCCGCCGGCGTCTTGTCCTCGCGGTAGCGCACCACCCGGGCGAACCGCAGCGCGACGCCGCCCGGATAGCGCGTCGAGCGCTGCACCCCGTCGAAGGCGATCTCGACCACCTGCTCGGGGCGGACCTTCACCTGCCAGTCGTCGGTGCCGCCGATGGCGAGCTCGGTGAACCGCTCGGTCTGCCAGGCCAGCATCTGGTCGGTCATGCCCTTGAACGTCTTGCCGATCATCACGAACTCGCCGTCGGCGCCCCTGGCGCCGAGGTGGATGTTGGAGAGCCAGCCCTTGCGGCGTCCCGAGCCCCACTCGATGCCGATGACGACCAGATCGAGGGTGTGGACGGGTTTGACCTTGATCCAGCCCGAGCCGCGCCGCCCCGCCTCCCAGGGCAGGCCGACCCCCTTGACGACGACGCCTTCGTGGCCGGCGGCGAGCACGTCCGTGGCGAACCGCTCCGCCTCCTCGGTGTCCACCGTGACCAGCCGCGGTGCCCGATGCCGCTCGGGGACGACCCGGTCGAGCTCGGTGAGCCGCTGGTCGAGCGCGAGGTCGATGAGGTCGCGGCCGTCGACGTGGAGGATGTCGAAGAAGTACGGCACGACGACCGTGTCCGCCGCCGACCGGGTCGCGGTGCGCGAGGCGGTCTCCTGGAACGGCCGCGGTCGTCCGTCCGGTCCGAGAGTCATGGCCTCGCCGTCCAGTACCAGCGTGTCGGCCGGGAAGGAGGCGACGATCTCGGCCACCTCGGGCAGCCGTGCGGTGATGTCCTCCAGGGTGCGGGTCGCGATGCGTACCTCCGAGCCCGACTTGTGGGCCTGGATCCTGATGCCGTCGAGCTTGGTGTCGACCACGACCGCCTCGCCGAGCTTGGCCATGGCCTCCTCGACCGAGCCGGCCGACGAGGCGAGCATCGGCAGCGCTGGCCGCCCCACGACCAGGCCGACCTCGGCGAGTGCCTCCTCGCCGTCGAAGGCGAGCCCGGCGACCACGACGGTCGAGCCGGCCAGCATCGCGGCGCGGCGTACGGCGGGCAACGGCACCTCGGCGGCCACCGCGAGCGCCTCCTGCACGAGTGAGTCCAGTGCTCCTTGCCGTACTTCTCCGGTGATGACGCCTCGCAACCACACCTGCTCCGCCGTGGTCGCCGCGCCGAAGAGCGTCTCGGCCTCGGCAGCCCGGGCGACCTGCGAGCCCGAGCCCGCCAGCAGCGACGTCCGCTCGAAGGCCTCGTGCACGTCGCCCACCGTGAGGGTCGCCTCCGCCGCGGGGGAGGGGAGCGTGGTGAGCGAGCGCCACCCCAGCCCCGTACGCCGCTGCAGCAGCGTGCCGGCGAGATAGGCGGTCACCACGGGCAGCTCGTCGCGCGTGGCCGCGCCGAGGCACTCCGCCAGCGCGGCGACCTTCGCCTTCCGTGACCGGGTCGCGGCGACGGCGTTCGAGGTGGAGACGATGTCGGCGAGCAGCATGTCTCCAGTGAACATCACGCCACCGACATCCGAGCCTTGCCCGGCGCTTGCGCCGGGCAAACGGGAGGAGGTCGAGCGAGCGCAGCGGGTGAGCCCGCGAACCCGCGAAGCGGGTCGAGACCCACGTCGCGCGACGCGTTCAGCTGGCCCCCGGATCGCGGCCGAGAAGGCGCAGCGCGTCGCCCCAGGGGTCCTTGCCGTCCTCGGCGAGCGGTGCGGCGAACACCGGCGTCTCGCCCGGTCTGGCGGCGATCTGCCGGGCCAGGTCGAGGACGAAGGTGACCGTGGCGTCGGCCGGGCGGTAGGTCTGCCCGAGCGCCGTGGCGACGTCCCAGGCGTGCACGGCGGCGTCGAGGAGCTGCATGCCAAGTGCGACCGCGACGGTCGGGCGGAAGCCGAACTCGGCGAGGTGCACGGTCGCCTCCGGGTCGGCGGCACCGAACGCGTCCTGCACCCGGGTGGCCGAGTCCTGCCACCTCCGCGCGACGTCGTCGCCGGTGACCGCCACGGACTCGTACGCAGCCACGGGCGCGTCGCCGTCGGCGACCGCGGCGGCGAAGCCGAGGTTCTGTCCGATCATGTGGCCGAAGAGGTCGGCGAGGTCCCAGCCCGCACAGGGGGTGGGAACGGTCAGATCGCCGGCCGCAGTGGCGAGCGCGGTGGTGTCGTCGAGGGCGCGGCCGTAGGCGGCGAGCGTCTGTGAAAAAGTAAGCATTAGTAGATCGTAAGCACATGTAGACGATATGTCGAGCGGTTAGGATTCTGCGGTGGATCGACCCGAGCTCGGCTTCCTGCTGTCCCGTCTGATGCGCGAGGTGATGGCCCGTGAGAAGCCGATCCTCGACGCCGCGGGCCTGGAGATGTGGGACTACGCGGTACTGAGCTCGCTGGCCGACTCCGACGCGCCCACCCAGGCGCAGCTCGCCGCCACGACCGGCCGCGACAAGACCCGCCTGATCGGCAACCTGGACCGCCTCGAGACCCAGGGCATGGTCCAGCGCGAGCCCGACCCGGCCGACCGCCGCAACCGGATCGTGTCCCTGACCCCGGCCGGCGCTCGGGTCCTCCGCAGCTGCCGCGAGGCCATCGCGGCGATGGAGACCGAGCTGCTGGCCGATCTCGACCCGGCCGACCGGGTGGCCTTCGAGCGCGCCCTGACAGCTCTCGCCGACATCGGGCGCTGAACCGCTCCGACCTATCCTCGCCCCATGCCGCTTGCCGTTGCCCGCTCCTGGATCGAGTCCGAGCTGCCCGCCCTGATGGCGCGTCGCCGCGTGCCGGCGGCCGCTGTCGGAGTTCTCCAGGACGGCCAGGTCCTCGACCACGCCTACGGCATCCTCAACCTCGCGACCGGCGTGGAGGCGACCACCGACTCGCTGTTCCAGGTCGGCTCGATCACCAAGCTGTGGACCACGGATCTGGTGATGCAGCTCGTCGACGAGGGCCGGGTCGGTCTCGACGACGAGATCAGGCGCCACCTGCCGGGGTTCGCGGTCGCCGACGAGGAGGCGGCCGCGACGATCACGATCCGTCAGCTGCTCTCCCACACGGCCGGCTTCGAGGGCGACGTCTTCACCGACCACGGGCCGGGCGATGACGCGGTCGAGCGGTTCATCGCGTCCATGGGCGACCTGCCGCAGATATTCGCCCCGGGGGAGCGGTTCTCCTACTCGAATGCGGGCTTCGCGGTGCTCGGGCGCTTGGTGGAGGTGCTGCGCGGCACCACCTGGGACCGGGCCCTCCAGGAGCGTCTCGCCGCCCCGTTGGGTCTCACCCACATCGCCACCACGGCCTACGACGCGATCCGGTTCCGTGCGGCGATGGGCCACATCGACCCCGCTCCCGAGCATGTCCTCCGTCCGGGACCGGCGTGGGGGATGGCCCGGGCCAGCGGCCCGGTCGGCGCGATGCTGTCGATGCGCGTACGCGATCTGCTCGGTTTCGCCGCCATGCATCTTGCCGGCGGGACGGCTCCTGGCGGCACCCGTGTCGTCTCGGCGGCCTCGTGCGCCGAGATGCTCACCCGACAGGTCGACCATCCCGCATCGACCCGTTCCGACGCGCGCGGGCTGGGCTGGTCCCTCGACGACCTCAGTCAGGGGATCGTCGGCCACGACGGCCAGACGATCGGGCAGTCGGCCTTCTTCAGGATGGTGCCGGAGCACGGGCTGGCGGTCGCGCTGCTCACCAACGGCGGCGACACCTACGGGCTCTACCACGACGTCGTCGGCCACCTCCTCGACGACCTCGCGGGCGTCCGGATCGCGCCCGACCCGGTGCCACCGTCCGAGCCGCCCGCCGGCTTCGACACCGGCCGGCTCCTCGGCACCTACCGCGCACGCATCGTCGACTGGACGCTGCATCAGAACCCCGACGGCCGGCTGTGGGTCGAGGAGATCCCCGGCCCTGAGGGGGTCGCCATCGGCGACGAGCCGCAGAGCTACGAGGTCCTTCCGTACGCCATCGACCAGGTCGTCACCGCCGACGCCCTCCATGGCGCACACCGGGTCTTCGGCTTCACCGGCCGCGACCCTGCCGGCCGGGCGACCCATCTGACCACCAGCAGGGTCTTCCCGCGGGCTAACCTCGGGGCATGAGTCAGCAGCGGACGGTTCGCCCGGGCTACGCCGTGGGCCTCGCCTCGATGCTGCGGCCGCTTCGTCGTGGGCTGGGCGACCCGACGTACAAGATCCTCGGCGAGGACCACTGGCGAGCCGTCCGTACGCCGCAGGGCCCTGCCACGCTCAGGCTGCGCCAGTGCGACGCCGAGGTGGAGTCCGAGGCATGGGGTGAAGGCGCGGAGTGGGCGCTGGAGCACGTGCCCGGACTGCTCGGAGCGGGCGACCGCCCCGAGGAGTTCCACACCGACGACCCGCTGCTCGCGGGCCTGCTGGAGCGCTTCGAGACGCCGCGCTTCGGGCGTACGGGCCTGGTGATGGAGGCGCTGGTGCCCTCGATCATCGAGCAGAAGGTGACCAACAACGAGGCTTTCCGTGGCTTCGGCAACCTGGTCAGGCGCTTCGGTGAGGTCGCCCCGGGTCCGGGTGCCGACCACGGGCTGCGCCTGCAGCCGACTCCGGAGGCGCTGCGGACCATCCCGAGCTGGGATTGGCTGCGCCTGCCCGTCGACCCGGCCCGGTCCAAGGCCGTCCTCCAGGCCGCCCGGGTCGCGACGGCGGTCGAGCGCACCGCCGGTCTCCCGGGTGAGGAGGTCGAGCGGCGGCTCACCACCATCCCGGGCATCGGGGAGTGGACCGTCGCCGAGGTGCGGCAGCGGGCGCTCGGCGACCCTGACGCCGTCAGCTTCGGTGACTACCACCTCGCCAAGGACGTCGGCTGGGCGCTGACCAACCAGGCTTGGGACGACGACCGGCTGCGGGACTATCTGGAGGCATTTCGGCCCCATCGTGCTCGTGTTGTCGCGCTGATCTATCGCGGGGCTGGCAAGCGGCCTCGGCGGGGGCCGAAGATGTCGCCGCGGACGCATCTGCCGTCTTGACCACCTGATTTCACTGCCGAGTCGGCACATCCGCACCCTCTCGCTCGCTTCGCTTCGCGAGGCACGGGGGCAGATCCGCCGACTCGGCAGGCCCGCGGGTCAGAGCAGGGGTCGGAGAGGGGTGAGGACCAGCTCGGTGAACTTGCGGTGGATCTCGCGGGAGGCCCACTCGTCGGCGGTCAGCTCGATCGCGTTGGACTCGTCGCGGGAGAAGATCTCCTCCATCTGCTTGGCGACGTCTTGGTCGAAGATCTCCAGGTTGATCTCGTAGTTGCCGGTCAGCGAGAGCCGGTCGATGTTGGCGGTGCCGACGGTCGACCAGAAGCCGTCGACGGTGGCGGTCTTGGCGTGGATCATGGCGTCCTTGAACCGCAGGATCCGCACACCCGATCCGAGCAGCTGGGAGAAGTAGCCACGCGAGATCCAGTCGACGACGATGTGGTTCGACTTCAGCGGCAGCAGGATGCGTACGTCGACGCCGCGCTGCGCCGCGGCCTTGAGCGCGTCCACGAAGTCCTCGTCGGGGACGAAGTAGGCGGTGGTCAGGTAGATGTTGCGGGAGGCCCGGTTGATCGCCTCCAGGTACATCGACCGGATCGGGAACATCCACAACCGGGGCACGTTGCGGTGGAACCGGAGATCGGGCTCCCACGACGGTGCGGTCTCGATGAGCAGCGGCCCCTCGGCGGCGTTCGCGTGGGTCAGCGGGTGCGGCCGCCGCCGGTTGAGGTTCCAGAAGTCGGCGAACGCGCGCCGCAGGTCCCACACCCCGGGGCCGGTGATGCGCACGTGCGTGTCGCGCCACTCGGTGGCGTACGCGGTCCCGATGTTGTAGCCACCGACGAACCCGACCGTGTCGTCGACGACCAGGATCTTGCGGTGGTCGCGGCCGTAGCGGGAGAGATCGAAGAAGCGCCACCCCGCCGCGTAGGTGGGATAGCGCAGGACGTGCATCCCCTCGGGGAAGCGCTTGAACCGGGAGGGCACCACGAGGTTGGCGAGCTCGTCGTAGATGCAGTAGACGTCGACACCTCGTTCGGTCGCCGAGGCCAGCGCCTGTTTGAACCGCTGACCGACCTCGTCGCCCTTCCAGATGTACGTCTCGAGGAAGATCTGCTTCTTCGCGCCGTCGATGGCGGCGATCATGTCCTCGTAGAGGTCGTTGCCGAAGGTGTAAGTGGTGACCGTGCCGTCGCCGACGCTGTTGGTCAGCGGTGGCGTCACCGGAAACGGCTTGCCCCTGAGGCCTCGCTTTCCTCGGCTGCGGTAGCCGTCGACGAGGCTCATCACGACGGCCAGCGCCACCGGCACGCCGAACACGGCGAGGAGCAGGCGGCGTAGGAACCTCATGACGCCCCCCGGCGACAGTCTCATCACAGTTCCCAATCTAACCGGCTCGGCGCGGCGAGACACACCGGTGCGGACTTCTGGCCCCCACGCACCGGGCCACGGCGCGTGCGATCACGCTCATGACCGGCATGCGAGAGCCGACCTTCTTCCGACCGCGGCGGAGGCATGGAGGATCCTGTGATCCGCGTCACCTACCGGCGGGTAAGTCGTTGGACTGGAATACCTCCCACCCTGTTCCCGGGCATGTCGCGGCGGGTCGTTGCCCTCAGAACTGAAACATGTTCTACTACAGGCTTGAAACGTGAGCCGAGTCACAAGACCACCCGAAAGGTGCAGGATGGCAGTGCAGTTCGCCTCGCTGGTCCGAGGCGTCGGCGGGATGGGCCTGATGACCGGAGAGGTCGTCAAGGGGACGTTCACGACCAAGTTCCAGATGCGGGAGTTCCTCGAGCAGGCCTGGTTCATCACGAGCGTCACGCTGCTGCCCGCGGTGCTGGTCTCGATCCCGTTCGGGGCGGTCATCTCGCTGCAGGTCGGCAACCTCGCCGGCCAGCTCGGAGCACAGTCGTTCGCGGGGGCGACGGCGGTGCTCGCGGTGGTCAGGGAGGCGGCGCCGATGGCGGCCGCGCTGATCATCGCCGGGGCAGCCGGGTCGGCGATCTGCTCCGACATGGGGTCGCGCAAGATCCGTGAGGAGATCGACGCGATGGAGGTGCTGGGCATCGACCCGGTGATCCGGCTGGTGATCCCGCGGGTCCTCGCATGCCTGTTCGTCTCGGTGATGATCAACGGGATCGTGATCGCGACCGGCATCGGTGGCGGCTACTTCTTCACCGTGATCGTCCAGGGCGGCTCGGCCGGCGCCTTCCTGTCGAGCTTCACCGCGCTGGCGAGCCTTCCCGACCTCTACATCTCGATGGTCAAGTCGGCCCTGTTCGGGTTCCTGGCGGCGATCATCGGCGCCTACAACGGCCTCAACGCCCAGGGTGGTCCCAGCGGCGTCGGCCGAGCGGTCAACGAGGCCGTGATCATCGCGTTCATGATGCTGTTCGTCCTCAACTCCATCATGACCGCTGTCTACTTCCAGATCGTTCCTCAGGACGGGTTGTGATCCCCCGGTGACCAACACGCTCGCCCAGGTGGGCAACCAGATCGTCAAGGAGCAGCGCCAGGCCGTCGAGGGATATGGCGACCAGCTGCTCTTCTACGTCAAGGCCCTGGCCTGGGCTCCCCGCACCATCCGCCGCTACAAGCGGGAGGTGCTCAACATCCTGGCCGAGGTCGCCTTCGGCGCCGGTGGCCTGACGATGATCGCCGGCACCGTCGGCGTGATCGCCTTCATGGCCTTCTTCGCGGGCTCCGAGGTCGGCATCCAGGGCTACGCCAGCCTGAGCCAGATCGGTGTCGCGAAGTTCTCCGCGTTCATCTCGGCCTTCTTCAACACCCGCGAGGTCGCCCCGCTGATCTCCTCGATCGCGCTGGCCGCGACCGTCGGCTGCGGCTACACGGCGAGACTCGGCGCGATGCGGATCTCGGAGGAGATCGACGCGCTCGAGGCCATGGGGGTGCCGAGCCTTCCCTACCTGGTGACCACCCGGATGATCGCCGGGTTCCTGGCCGTCATCCCGCTCTACATCGTCGCCCTGTGCGCCTCCTACCTCAGCCCGCGGCTGATCACCACGCTGATGTACGGGCAGTCGGGCGGGACGTACGACCACTACTTCCTGGCGTTCCTGCCCCCGATCGACATCCTCTACAGCTTCCTGAAGCTGATCATCCTCGCGGTCGCGATCATCCTGATCCACTGCTACTACGGCTACACCGCCTCCGGCGGCCCGGCCGGGGTCGGCATCGCGGTCGGCAAGGCGATCCGTACGTCCATCGTCACCGTCGTCGTCGCGGACTTCTTCCTGAGCTTCGCGATCTGGGGCTCGACGACCACGGTCCGGATCACGGGGTGAGCGCCAGATGTTGATGGGCATCCAGCGCGACACCCGCGCCGAGCACACCAAGCTCTTCGTCTCCGGGATCGCCTTCACGGTGACCCTCGCCCTGCTGATCACGCTCTGCATCGCGATCTACCAGAAGGCGTTCGTGCAGTTCACCACCGTGAGCGTCGAGGCGGACCGGGCCGGCCTGCAGCTGCCTCGCTACGGCGACGTACGCATGCACGGCGTCATCGTCGGCCAGATCCGCGAGATCGACCAGGACGGCAAGAAGGCCGTCATCGAGCTCGGCCTGGAGCCGGAGCAGGCCGAGCAGATCCCCGCCAACGTCAGCGTCGCGATCAAGCCGACGACGCTGTTCGGGCAGAAGTACGTCGAGTTCATCGACCCCGAGGGGGAGCGCACCGGCGCCCTGAGCGACGGCACCGTGATCC
The DNA here is from genome assembly GCF_044744805.1 of Nocardioides sp. NPDC087217. NCBI lineage: Bacteria > Bacillati > Actinomycetota > Actinomycetes > Propionibacteriales > Nocardioidaceae > Nocardioides > Nocardioides sp. NPDC087217. The sequence continues at coordinate 918,567 of NZ_JBIUZB010000002.1, read as the reverse complement.
CCGCCGACCGGGTCCGCACCAGCGTCGAGCTCGACGTGATCCTGGCCCGGCTGTTCCCGCTGCTGAAGTCGATCCGTCCCCAGGACCTCAACAGCACCCTGCACGCCCTCGCCACCGCGCTCTCCGGCAACGGGGAGAAGCTCGGCGAGACCTTGGTCCAGCTCAACGACTACCTCGAAGAGATGAACGTCCACCTCCCCACACTCGAACGCGATCTCGAGGACATGGCCGACGTCGCCGAGACCTACTCCATGGCCGCGCCCGACCTCGTCAAGGTCCTCGAGAACACCACGACCACCGCCAACACCGTCACCGAGCAGCGCGCCCGCCTCGGCGGCCTGCTGACCTCCGTGACCGGAGTCGCCGACACCTCCGAGAACCTGCTCGCCGCGAACGAGAAGGCGATCAGGTACGAGACCGAGCTGGCCGTCCCGCTGCTCAAGCTGCTCTCCGACTACTCGCCGGAGTACACCTGCCTGCTGCGAGGCCTCGACGACTACACCGAGCTCCTGGCGACCGTCTTCCAGCAGAACCGCGTGCGCCAGACGATGGTCCTCGACGGCACCCAGAAGCCGGCGTACGGCCGCGACGACCGCCCCGAGTGGGGCGAGATCGGCCACGGCCCGTGGTGCGACGGCCTGCCGACCCCGCAGGTTCCTGCCGGGCCGAAGGAGCTGGAGAACGGCACCGAGGACGTCCCGTGGGCACCGGGGAACGGGGGTCTGCAGTGAACAAGCGCGATCTGAAGACCGCGGTGGCCGGGACCAAGCTGGTCATCTTCACCGTCCTCTCGATCCTCGTCACCGGCACCCTGGCCTCGATCATGGGCAACGTCGGCTTCGGCGACCGGGTGCCCTACCGCGCCGAGTTCACCACCGCCTCGGGCCTGAGCGAGGGAGACGACGTACGCGTCGCCGGCATCACCGTGGGCGAGGTGCTCGCCGTCGAGATCGAGGGCGGTGACCACGCGATGGTCACCTTCCGGGTCGACAAGACGGTGCCGCTGACAACCGCGAGCGGCGCCCAGGTGCGCTACCTCAACCTCGTCGGCGACCGCTACCTGGCGCTGACCCAGGACGCCGGGCAGCAGGAGCCGGGATCGGAGGGCACCCCGCTGCGGCAGGGACAGGCGATCGCGATGGCCAACACCACCCCGGCACTCGACCTGACCGAGCTCTTCAACGGCTTCCAGCCGCTCTTCCAGGCGCTGCAGCCCAAGGACGTCAACAAGCTCTCGCTCAACCTGATCCGGGTGCTCCAGGGGGAGGGCGGCACCGTCGCCAGCCTCCTCTCGGAGACGGCCGAGCTGACCAGTGCGCTCGCCGAGCGCGACCAGCTGATCGGCGACGTGATCACCAACCTCTCCAAGACCCTCAACACCGTCAACGAGCACCACACCGAGCTGGCCGAGCTCATCCAGCAGCTCAGCGGCTGGATGAAGGACCTGGCGCGTGACAAGGAGGCGATCGGCGACTCGATCTCCTCGATCGGCGACCTCACCGACGAGCTGGCCGGGCTGCTCACCGACGTACGCCCGTTCCTCAAGGAGGACATCAAGCAGCTCAAGCGGGTGGTGGACATCCTCAACAAGCCGGGCAACCAGAAGCTGCTCGACAGGACGCTCGAGCGGCTCCCGGAGACCCTTGAGTCGCAGGCGCGGATCGGCAGCTACGGCTCCTGGTACAACTACTACCTCTGCGACCTCGACTTCTCGATCAAGCTGCCCTCGCTCGGTGAGCTGCTCGACAACTCGCCCGCCGTCAAGGCCATCCAGAAGCAGCTCGACAACGTGGCCTTCTACAGCCGGGCTGAGAGGTGCAAGCTCTGATGGCACACCACAGCGATACGCAGCTCAAGCGCACCGGCGTGATCACGATCGTGGCGATCGCGCTGGCGCTGACCGCGGCGTTCAACCTGCGCAAGCTCCCGTGGTTCGCCGGCACCACCTACCAGGCCGAGTTCTCCGACACCAGCGGCCTGCACGTGGGCAACCGGGTGGAGATCGCCGGCATCCGGGTCGGCCGGGTCAGCGACATCGAGATCGAGGGCGCCAAGGTGGTCGTCTCGTTCTCGGTCGAGGGCACCGAGATCGGCCATCGCAGCGAGGCGAAGATCGGGGTGCTCAACCTGCTGGGGGAGAAGTACCTCGACATCACCCCGCAGGGCGGCCGCACGCTCGAAGCCGGCTCGAAGATCCCGCTGGCCCGCACCAGCGCCGGCAGCGACATCGTCGGCACGTTCGGCGATCTCGCCGAGACGACCGAGGCGATTGACACCCAGCAGCTGGCCAAGGCGCTGACCACGATGTCGGGCACGCTCGACAAGGCCGGGCCCGAGGTACAGGGCGCCTTCCAGGGAATCGCCGCGCTCTCCCAGACGATCGCCGCCCGCGGCGACGAGCTGGAGTCGCTGCTCGAGGACGCCGAGAAGGTCGTCCAGCTCGTGAACCAGCGCAAGCAGGACATCATCAGCGTGATGGAGAACGGCGACCAGGTCTTCGCCGAGCTCATCCAGCGTCGCCAGGCGATCCACCAGCTGCTGGTCAACGCCACCGCCCTGGCCGAGCAGCTGCAGGCCCTGGTGAAGGAGAACCAGAAGCAGATCGGGCCCGCGCTGGACGCACTCAACCAGGCGCTGAAGTTCCTCAACGCCCGCGACGAGGACCTGACCAAGACCATCCAGAACTACGGGCCGTACGCGTCGATCCTGATCAACATCATCGGCACCGGCCCCTGGTTCGACGCCTACCTCGCCAACCTGACCGGCATCGTGAGCGGCGAGTTCGTGCCCGGACGACGACCAGGGATCGTGCAATGACAAAGAACTTCTGGGGCCGAAAATGGGCCGCGTTGCCCATCGCGCTGGTGGTGATGTGCGGGCTGCTGCTCGTCTCCGAGGTCGCCGCCCCCGACACCAAGCTGGTGACCGTCAGCTTCCCGCAGGCGGTGAGCATCTACGAGGGATCCGACGTGGTCATCATGGGCGTCAAGGTCGGCAAGGTCGCCTCGCTCGAGCCGAAGGGCGACCACGTGGACGCGGTGATCGAGTACGAGAGCGACTACAAGCTCCCGAAGGACGTCAAGGCGGCGATCGTCACCCCGACGCTGGTCGCCGACCGGTTCGTACAGCTGACCCCGGCCTACACCGGCGGGCCGGCCATGGCCGACGGCGGGGAGATCCCGATCGAGCGCACGGCGGTCCCGGTCGAGCTCGACCGCATCTACGCCAGCCTCTCCGAGCTCACCACGGCGCTGGGACCCAACGGCGCCAACAAGAACGGGGCACTGAGCGACGTCCTGCGCGAGGGCGCCGACGCCCTGGAGGGCAACGGCAAGATCGGCAACCAGGCGATCGCCGACATGTCCGAGGCGGCCCAGGTGCTCGGCGGCAACTCCGAGCAGCTCTTCAGCACCCTCTCCCAGCTCTCCGAGGTCACCCGGACGCTGGCCCGCAACGACGACACCACCGAGAAGTTCCTGACCGACCTCGGGACCGTCTCCACCCAGCTGGCCGGTGAGAGCGACGAGCTCGACCAGGCGCTCGCCGCGATCGCGCAGGCGGTCAAGGTGACGAAGTCCTTCGTGGAGAACAACCGCGACGCCCTGGTCGGCGACGTCAAGGAGCTCAACAAGACGCTCAACATCCTGGCCAAGGAGAAGGAGACCCTCGGCACCGTCATCGACCTGGCGCCGCTCGGTATCGGCAACCTGGCCGAGTCCTTCGACCCGGCGTCGGGCTCGGTCGGCTTCCGGCTGCAGGTCGGGCCGATCGGGTCGGATCTGTCCAACATCCTCTGCATGGTGGTGGAGAACGACAAGATCCCCGGAGCCAAGGAGATCTGCGCACTGTTCAAGGCGCTGCTGCCGACCGGGTCGACCGCGCCGGCGGGCGAGGCGCTCACCGAGGCCAGCGCCCCGACCGACCGCGACACCGCCACCGGGCTGCCGCTCGACACCGGCACCCAGGCCAAGCAGCCGGAGGCGGAGCCCGAGGTGGTCACCCAGGGCGGCATCACCGAGCTCAGCGGCTCGCTCCAGGAACTGATGTCGGGAGGCAAGAGATGAGGACGCGCGTCTTCCTGGCCATGGCCGGCCTCGTCGCGATGGCGAGCGGGTGCGGCGTACAGGCCTATGACCTGCCGCTTCCCGGCAAGGAGGTCGGCGAGGGCGACGGCTATGTCGTCACCGCGGAGTTCAACGACGTCGTCGACGTGGTGCCGCGCACCAAGGTGATGGCCAACGACGTTCCGGTCGGCCAGGTCGACAAGGTCGAGCGGGAGGGCTGGCACGCGAAGGTCACCATGACCCTCCGCAAGAACATCGAGCTCCCTGCCGACGCGCTGGCCAACGTACGCCAGACCAGCCTGCTGGGGGAGAAGTACATCGCCCTGGTGGCGCCCGAGGGGTCCACCGTCGCCAGCGCCGGCAGGTTGGGCGACGGCGCCACGATCGGGCTCGACCGCACCAACCGCAACCCCGAGGTCGAAGAGGTGCTCGGCGCGCTCTCCTTCCTGCTGGCAGGTGGCGGAGTCGGGCAGCTGAAGACCATCAGCGACGAGCTCAACACCATGATGGACGGGCGCACCGGCGACATGCGGGCGCTGCTGGGGAACCTGGAGACCACGGTCGCTTCGCTCAACCAGCAGAAGGGCTCGATCATCAGGGCGATGGAGCAGGTCGACCGGCTGACCCGCACCCTCAACAAGGAGTCCGAGAAGATCGAGGCGGCCATCGACTCCTTCGGCCCGGCGCTCGAGGTGCTCCGCCAGCAGCACGCCGACCTGCTGAAGATGATGAAAGCGCTCGACCGGCTCGGGGTCGTCGCGACCCGGGTGATCAACCAGAGCGGCGCCAACCTGACCACGGCGCTGGACGAGCTGGCACCGACGCTGCGCGAGCTCGCCGACGCCGGTGACTCGCTGCCGCGTGGCCTGATGATGGCGGCAAGCTTCCCGTTCCCCGAGAACGCCTCCGGGCTGGCGATGGGTGACTACTCCAACGCGCTGTTCCACATGGATCTCGACCTCGGCAAGCTGGTCGGCAGCCTCACCAACGGCGAGTCGAGCGGTCTGCCGCAGGTGTTCCAGATCTGCCTGTCCTACTCCAAGGGGTGCGCGGCGATCCAGCCGCTGGCCAAGTCTCTGTGCGACCTGACCAACCTGCAGATGGTCTGCTCGGTCGTCGGCAAGGAGGACACCCCGCTGAAGCCAGGGGAGAAGGCGCCGAAGCTGCCCGACATCTCCGACCTGCTCCCCAAGAGCGAGACCTCGACCAAGACGCCGGGGCTCAACGACCTGGTGCCGGAGATCGCTGAAGGGCTCTCGACGCCCACCGACACCGAGTCACCTACGGCCGAGCCGACCACCGGAGGCCTGCTCGGCCTCCTCGGACTGCTGGGAGGCGGCAACTGATGACACGGAGCGTCCGCAACAAGCTGGTCATCTTCCTCATCCTCGCCGCGGTCGGGATCTTCTACGTCTCGGCCGCCTACCTCGGCGTCGTCGACCGGGTCCTGGGCCGCCACGTGGACGTCTCGGTCGACCTGCCCGCCTCCGGTGGCCTCTACGAGGGCAGCGAGGTCAACTACCGCGGCGTCAGCATCGGCCGGGTCGCCTCGATGACCGTCACCGACGAGGGCGTACGCGCCGAGCTGGAGCTCGACCCCGGCACCGAGGTGCCGCGGGACGCCGAGGTGGAGGTCCACAACCTGTCGGCGGTGGGGGAGCAGTACATCAACTTCATCCCCGACTCCGCTGCCGGGCCCTACCTCGCCGAGGGCGACGTCGTGACCGCCGGGCCGGAGTCGATGCCCGGCACCACCGACGAGCTGCTCACCGAGCTGAACAGCTTCACCACCTCGATCAACGGCCAGGACCTGAGCACCGTCGTCGCCGAGCTCGGCACGCTGTTCCGCGGCAACGCCGAGAACCTGCGTACGCTGCTCGACTCGGGCTCCACCCTGGTCGACCAGGCCTCCGCCCACCAGAAGGAGACCGTGCGGCTGCTCAACACCAGCCAGACGGTGCTCCAGACGCAGAAGGAGCACAGCGGCGACATCCGCGAGTTCGCCGACGGGCTCGAGCAGGTCACCGCGACGCTGGACAAGCGCGACCCGGAGCTGCGCGAGATCCTGCAGGGCGGCGAGGCGACCGCGGTCCAGGTGCAGTCGCTGCTCGACGGTCTGCAACCGCTCCTGCCGGTCTTCCTGGCCAACCTCAGCACCGTCAACGAGGTGCTCACCGCCCGGCTGCCCGCGATCGAGCAGACCTTGGTGACCTTCCCGCGCGTCGTGGCGACAGGGTGGACCGGCTCGCCGGGCGACGGCTACGGTCACCTGTCGATGGGCTTCGTCTACACCACACCGCCGTGCCAGGAGGGCTACAAGCCCGCCGACCAGTGGATCCCCGGCACCGTGATGGAGGACCAGCCGCTCTATCCAGCCAAGTGCACCGACGAGCGTGCCCAGCCCGGCTACCAGGGTGACAACCCGATCATGCAGCGCGGTGTCAACATGGTCCCCAAGCCCGAGGGCGTGGGGAAGTACGTCACGACCTACGACCCGAAGACCGGGCGCACCAAGCTCCCCGATGGAAAGACGGTCACGATGTCCACCCCGACCGATGACGGAGGCCTGGTCTCCGCCCTGTCCGACGACTCCTGGCGATCGATGATCCTGGGAGAGGAGTGAGCCAGATGCCATCCGACAACTCGCTCGACGTCAAGCTCTCCCTGGCGAGACTGGGGCGGCTCAACACCGTGCTCGCGGCGGTGGTCGTGATCCTGGTCGTGCTGGCGGCGGCCGTCTTCATCGGCGGTGCCCGGGTGCTGCCCTGGACGACGCCCGCCGAGGCCGCGGCCGCCGACTACGACGAGGTGAAGGCGGTCGCCGAGGACGGCGTGATCGCCTTCCTCGACGTCGACTACCGCGACATGGACCCGCGGATCCAGGCCGTCAAGGAGATCTCCACCGGCACCTTCGGCAAGGAGTACACCGCCATCGCCGAGCAGATCCGGCAGGCCGCGATCCCCGCCCAGACCATCTCCAAGGGCAAGGTCAAGCAGGTCGGCATCCGCGCGATCGGGTCGAAGAAGGCGGTCGTGCTGGTCGCCGTGGACTCGGTCGTCACCAGCAGCCAGACCGCTGAGCTGAAGAAGAGCGACACCTGCCCCTACGACGGTGCGCGGTGCTCGAAGTACCGCTTCAAGGTGTCGCTGGCCAAGACGAAGGACGGATGGCGCATGTCCGACCTGGCAGGAGTCAACTGATGACAGGCGTACGAGCGAACGGATCGGTCTCCACCGGCCAGAAGGAGTGCCCCTTCTGCGCGGAGACGATCAAGGCAGCCGCGATCAAGTGCCGTTACTGCGGCTCCGACCTGCTTCCTCCGGCCGACGACCAGGACCAGGACGTACGTGACGAGGTCGCTGCTCCGGAGGAGAGCGAGGCCGGCGCGGCCGAGTCCGAGGACGTCGAGACCGACCCCGCAGAGCCTCAAGCTGAGGTTGAGGGTGAGGGTGAAACGGAGGCGCGCGCCGGGTTCGCCGAGCGGTGGCTGGGTGACGGTAGCCGGGTGCTGACGGCCGTTCTCGGCGTACTCGTCCTGGTCGCGGGCGGCCTGCTGTGGCTGGCCGTCGACATGGCGTCGAAGGACGACGTGGCGCCGAGCGGGGAGCTGACCGCGGCCGGGTCCCGAGCGGCGATCATGGAGCACTCGGTCGGACTGGCGCAGACGGTGATGTCCTACCAGGCCGCCAGTGCGGAGAAGGACATCGCGGCGGCGAAGAAGCTGATGACGCCGGCGATGCAGAAGGACTATGAGAAGACGCTGCCCGGAGAGGACAAGCGCAAGGAGCAGGCCGAGCTGGGCATCAAGGTCGACGCCGAGGTGGCGCCGCTCTCCGAGGAGGGTGCGCAGGCCGCCGAGGAGGGCAAGGCGTGCGTCGACGAGGACTGTGCCGCCTCCATCATCTCGGCCACCGAGGAGACCGCGCAGGTGCTGCTCTTCGTCAACCAGAGCGCGACCGCGCCGAAGACGAAGAACACCGTGGTCAGCCCGACCTGGGAGGTGCTGACGCTGGTCAAGCACGACGGCGGCTGGCTGATCTCCGAGATGAAGGCCGCCTCCTAGCCCGCGCCGTAGGGTCACTTCAAGGGGGACGCCCGTCCCTGATATGGTAGAACGTGTTCTAGTTTGATGCTCTAGGAGGGCACATGGCCGGGTCCCGCCAGTCCGTACAGCTGACCGACGCCGAGATCGAGGACTTCCTCGGCTCGCAGATGAAGGTGCAGGTCGCGACCGTCGGTCCCGACGGTGCTCCGCACCTGACCACGCTGTTCTACGTGCTCGACGAGGGCAAGATCGTCTTCTGGACCTACGGGTCCTCGCAGAAGGTCCGCAACCTGAGGCGTGACCCGCGGGTCACGTGCCTGGTCGAGGACGGCGTCGACTACTTCGAGCTGCGCGGGGTGAGCATCACCGGCAAGGCGCGGCTCGTCGAGGAGTACGACGAGATCAAGGGGATCGGGTTGCGGGTGATGACCCGGATGGCCGGTGGAGCCGACCTGGGTGAGCTCGGCGAGGACCTGGTCTCGAAGCAGGCGCACAAGCGCGTCGGCATCGTCATAGAGCCGGACAAGGTCGCAAGCTGGGACCACCGCAAGCTGGGCGCGCTGCCCGGCCAGGGCTCTGGTGAATGACGGCTCGACGACGGCGTGAGGACAAAGGAGACGGACATGGCAAAGGTGATCGCGGACTTCGACCTGTGCGAGTCCAACGGGATGTGCGAGGCGTTCGCTCCCGACGTGTTCGAGATCGATGACGACGACTACCTGCAGATCGAGGACCCGACGGTGACCGACGAGAACCGCGGCCGCGTCGAGCAGGCCGTGGCCGGCTGCCCCAAGGCGGCCCTGAGGATCGAGGAGTAGCACCACGTGAGCGTTGACCTGGACGGAAAGACGGCGATCGTCACCGGCGCGGGCGCCGGTCTCGGGCGCGCCGAGGCGGTCGCCCTGGCCCGGGCCGGTGCCCGGGTGGTGCTCAACGACCTGCCGGGCGCTGCCGAGGAGGCGGCCGAGGAGATCCGCGGATTCGGCGGCGAGGCGGTGATCGCGGCCGGCGACGTGAGCGAGCGTGCCACGGCCGACTCGATGATGGCTGCGGCGGTCGACGGCCTCGGCGGGCTCGACATCGTGGTCAACAACGCGGGCATCACCCGCGACAAGATGCTCTTCAACATGTCCGACGAGGAGTTCGACCTCGTCGTGCGCGTGCACCTCCGCGGCCATTTCCTGCTGACCCGCAACGCCTCGGCCCACTGGCGCTCGGTCGCGAAGTCGACGGGTGCGCCGGTGGACGCCGCCGTGGTGAACACCTCCTCGGAGGCGTTCCTGTCCGGGCCACCGGGACAGGCCAACTACGGCGCCGCGAAGGCCGGGATCACCGCGCTGACGATGTCGACGGCGCGCGCGATGGGCCGTTCCGGGGTACGGGCCAACGCGATCTGCCCGCGGGCCGCGACCGCGATGACCGAGGGCGTGCTCTCGGGTGACTCCTACGGGCCCGAGCACGTGGCGCCGCTGGTCGCCTACCTCGCCTCGCCGGCCGCCGCCGCGATCACCGGGCAGGTCTTCGTCGTCTACGGCGGGATGATCGCCGTCCTCGCGCCGCCCACGGTGGCCGAGCGCTTCGACAACGCCGCCTGGGACCTGGACTCGCTCGACAAGCAGGTCGGCGGCTGGTTCGCCGACCGCGACCCCGCGGCCGGGTTCTCGGCCGACTCGATCATGCAGCTCAAGCTGAAGGAGCAGTGATGGCACGTCTCGAGGGCAAGACCGCGATCGTCACCGGTGGTGCGCAAGGGCAGGGAGCCGCCATCGCGCGGGCCTTCGTGTCCGAGGGCGCGAAGGTGGTGATCGCCGACGTGGCCGACGAGCCCGGCAAGCTGCTCGCCGACGAGCTCGGCGACGCCGCGCTGTTCGTGCATCACGACGTGAGCTCGGAGGAGTCCTGGACCGCGCTGGTGGCGCAGACCGCGGAGACGTACGGCCCGGTCAACGTCCTGGCGAACAACGCCGGCATCCTCCGCTTCGGTGAGATCCTGACCCAGCCCGTCGAGGAGTTCGAGCTGCTGTGGCGGGTCAACACCCTCGGCTGCTTCCTCGGGATGCGCTCGGTGATCTCGACGATGAAGGAGAACGGCGGCGGCTCGATCATCAACGCCTCCTCGATCGAGGGCCTGGCCGGGATGGCGTTCGTGGCCGGCTACACCTCCACCAAGTTCGCCATCCGCGGCATGACCAAGGCCGCCGCGCTCGAGCTCGGCCCCAGCGGCATCCGAGTCAACTCCGTACATCCCGGCATGATCGACACCCCCATGACTCGCGGCGTCGGTGCCGACGATGCCGCCATGGAGTTCGGTGCCTCCAAGGTCGCCCTCAAGCGCGTCGGCCACCCCGAGGACATCGCCCCGCTGTACGTCTACCTCGCCTCCGACGAGTCCAGCTTCGTCACCGGTGCCGAGATCGCCATCGACGGCGGTGCCACCGCCACGCACGCCTACGGGGGCTGACGGGCGGGAGGTCGGCTGCCCTGGCATGGGTGAGTCGGCCACACGAGGGGCACGTCTCCGGCATACTGCGACGCGAAGATTTTCAGTCACCGGGGACGAACCGAAAGCCACCAGAACTTGTCTCGACGACGCAGTGCGTTCGCCACGACGGCCGTGGTCGCCGTCTTTGCCTGGTTCTACTCGTTCGCCTTGGCGGTCCCGATCGACACCGGCAGCGTGTCCGCGCTCTGGCAAGCGCGCGGACACGAGTGGTTCGGGGCGTTCCTGGCTCGGATGCTCGACGGCCTGTCGTTCCTCTGGGGATCGGTGATCCGTTACGAGTACGCCGTCGCGCCCGACTCCGCGTGGCCGGTGCTGGTCTTCGTCGTCCTCCTCTCCGTGTTGGTCTACGCGAGCCTCCGAACCGGAGCGGACGGCCCCTACGCGGTCGCGGGCCGGGTGTTGGGTGCGTCCCTGCTGGCAGGCGGACTGACGAACCTGTTCGTCATCCTCGGGGACGTCACGGCTTCCCCGGACGGGGCCGCGATGCTGTCGGGGATGGTGTGGTCGCTCCCGGACGACGGGATCTGGCTCGGCCTCAGCCTCGGACTGGTCGGCGGCGTGGTGGCGGCGCACGTGGTGGCGTTGGCCCAGCTCACGGCCGCTGCGATGGAACAGGGCGAACGTGACGACTCGCCCGCGCCGGTGGAGACGCCGAGGCTGAGCCCTGCGCGGGGACGAGCGCGGGCCGTTCGGGTCGCCACCTGGGGTGCGCTCCCGACGCTGGCTCTCGCGCTCGTCGGCGGCTTCGCCTGGGACTACGGTCCCGACGTCTACTCCGACGCCGCCGTCGGTGCGCGCCAGGCCTGGGTACAGGTGGTCTGGTTCGCCCACGCCAGCCTTGCGGCGCCCGATGACCCCTACTCGCTCGGTGGCACGTTCGACACGTTGATCTGGCTGCCGCGCACGCTGAGCTCAGTCGTCCTGGTGGCACTCATCTGGCTCGCGATCCGTCTGATGATGGCGCGCTGGCAGCGGGGCGTCGAGCCGAGCGTACTCGGCATCGTCATGCGGTGCTGGGGCATGGTCGCGGTGCTCGCCGTGGTCGTTGGTCTGGTCGAAGGAACCGTCTTCCCGGCTCCCGAGCTCGCCCTGCCGGCCTACACCCGGGCGTTCGACAACGTCGCCGACGCGCTTCGCTTCGCTGCTTGCTTCGGCTGGGCGACCGGAGTCGCCGTGGCGCTCGCGCTGCGGCTGTCCGGCGGATCCGTGACCGAGCCGGAGCCGGCTGAGCGTCTACCCGAGGGGAGCATGGACCGATGACCAGGCAGAGGGCTGAGGAGCCCGAGGAGGCTGCGACGGAGGCGTCGGCACCGGCCGGAGACATACGCCGCCGGGGTGTGTTGCCGTGGACGGTGTCGCTGCTGAAGAAGCCGGCCGCGTGGGTCGTCGGCGTGGTCCTGGTCTCGCTGGGGGCGACGTTCGGCTCCGGCCTGCAGAATCTCTTCACCGGGCTCCTCCCCGAAGGGTGGAGCGATCCGGGCAAGGGCATCCACCTGGTGGACGTGCGCAGGCAGGCGATGAGCGGGCCGGTGCTGATCCCGGAGGGCGCGAGCGCCGCGCCGTTCAAGAACCTCGACCAGGCGATCAGCGCGGTCAACGATCTCGACTGGCAGGCGAAGCACGAGTGGTACGCCGTAGGAAACGTGACCTGGGAGGTCACCCTGGTCGGCCGGCACAGTGAGGACGTGGTGATCACCGATCTGCGGCCGAAGCGTTCCGGGCCGTGCACGTCGATCCTGCGCCAGGGCACGGTGGTGGAAGACATTCGCCAAGGTGGAGGGGGAGACAAGATCCTGCTACGGACGGACGTGGGCGCGCCGGTGCCGGCGCTGACCTCCGAGGAGGACGGTTCGCCCTACTTCACCAGCCGGACGGTGACCCTCTCCAAGGGAGAGACGGTGGTCATCCCGATCACCGCGTCGAGCTCGGGGCCGACCTGCCGCTGGGTGCTCGAGGTCGACTACGTCGACCACGGCAAGCGCGAGTCGATGATCATCAAGGCTCCTGGCGGCCGCGAGTTCGGGATCACCGGCACCCCCGAGGGGCACCCTTATGGGCTCACCTGGAGCCTGGAGTGCGGGCGGGCGATGAGGCCCGAGGACTGGGCTGAGCGGAAGAAGGACAAGGACTACTGCCCGAGGTGATCCGTCAGCGCAGCAGCAGGCGTACGGCTACGTCGATCGACTTCTCGACGTCCTTCTCGTCCATGCGGCCGGTGACCCAGGAGATGAGCGCGGAGAGCCATACGTCGGAGATGATCCGGATGATGGCGGCCTCCTCCTCGGTGACCTCGCCGTGGTCGGGGGTGCCGTGCATGGCGCGGGCGATGACGGTGGTCAGGCTCGTGCCGACCTCGTGGATCTCGCCGGTCACCGACTGGTCGGCGAACATGAAGGCGCGGACCAAGGCCTCGGTGAGCTTGGGCTGCTTCTGCAGCGCGCGGGTGCGGCGGTTGAGGACGTACATGATCCGCTCGTGGGCGGTGTCGCCCGGCGTCGCACGGGCGGCGGAGCGGTCGACGTCCTTGGTGAACTCCCGCGCCAGCGCGGAGACCAGCAGGTGGATCTTCGAGGGGAAATAGCGGTAGAGGGTGCCGAGCGCGACCTCGGCCTGCTCGGCGACGGCGCGCATCTGCACGGCGTCGAAGCCGCCCTCGGCTGCCAGGGTGATCGTGGCGTCGAGGATGCGCCGACGGCGCTCTCGCTGGGCTGCGGAACCGCCGGTGGGTGCGGTGGCCGGACTCGGGCCATCGGTGTCGCGTGGCTCCGTGCTGACGGACGTCACTGTGGTCCCCCTAGGACTATGACCGGATCTCGATCTGTGGCTCTCAGGCTAACCGCAACGGCGCCCGAGAGTGAAACACGTTCCTTCGTGAGTCTAGACTTGTAACACGTTCTACATCAGTCTCTATTCCTGAAGGCCGCGGAACCAGGCGGAAATAGTAGGAGGTCCCTGTGCCGATCGGCATCACCGACGAACACCAAGCCCTCAGCGAGAGCCTGCGGGACTGGGCCAAGGGGCTGGGTGGCATCGCGATCGCTCGCGCCGCCGAGGGCACCGCATCCGCGGACTTCGACGAGGTGTGGCGAGGTGTCGAGGAGTACGGCGTCGCCGGCATCGCGGCGCCTGAGCCGAGCGGCGGTGGCGGGACGCTGCTGGATGCGGCCGTCGCGCTCGAGGCCGTCGCTCACGAGCTGCTTCCGGGTCCGCTGCTCGGCACCACGGTCGCCGCCTTCCATGCGGGAGCGGCCGGGCTCGGCGACATGGTCGGGGCCGTCACCGCAGGCGGCTGCGGGATCGCGCTCGACCCGGACCTCGAGCTCGGCGACAGGCTCCGGGGAACGGTTCCTGTCGTCTACGACGGTGGCGGAGCCGCCCGGTTGCTGCTCGGTGCCCGCGGCGCCGAAGGCGAGGAGCGCTGGTTCTTCGTGGCGGCGGAGCAGGCGGACGTACGCCCTCAGGCGGGTCCCGATCTGACCAGGCGGGTCGCCGAGGTGCGGGTCGACATCGATGCCCGCGAGGCGGTCGAGGTCGCGGGCCTGCGCGCCGAGGCGGTGCGGCGTACGGCCCTCACGCTCGCTGCCGCGGAGGCGTCCGGGATCGCGCAGTGGTGCCTGACGACGGCCGTGGAGTACGCGAAGGTGCGCGAGCAGTTCGGGGCGCCGATCGGCTCGTTCCAGGCGATCAAGCACCTGTGCGCCCAGATGCTGGAGACCGCCGAGGCGGTGGCCGCTGCCGCGTGGGACGCGGCCGCGTCGGCCGAGGGTGGCGACGTCGACCAGTGGGCCTTCGCGGCAGAGGTGGCCGGCGTCACCGCGCTGGACGGAGCGGTCCGGGCGGCCCAGGACTGCATCCAGGTCCTCGGCGGCATCGGCTTCACCTTTGAGCACGACGCCCATCTCTACCTGCGCCGCGCGGTCGCCCTGCGGAGCCTTCTCGGCGGTGGCGACGCCCATGCGGTCGCGCTGGCGGAGCACGCCGTGGCCGGCATCCGGCGTTCGGTCCGTGTCGACCTCGACGGCAAGGACGACGCGATCCGTCCCCGAGTGCGGGAAGCCGTTGCCGCGATCGCGGCGCTTCCCGAGGCGGAGCGCCGGGACGCGCTCGTCGACGCGGCCCTTCTCGCGCCGCACTGGCCCGCTCCGTACGGGGTCGGTGCCGGTCCTGTCGAGCAGCTCGTCATCGACGAGGAGCTCGCCGCGGCCGGGGTGTCGCGCCCCGACATCAAGATCGCCGGGTGGGCCGTGCCGACCATCCTGAAGCACGGCACCGACGCCCAGCGCGAGCAGTTCGTCGACGTCTCGCTGCGCGGCCGGATCGTCTGGTGCCAGCTCTTCAGCGAGCCCGGCGCCGGCTCCGACCTGGCCTCTCTGGCGACCCGCGCCGAGCGGGTCGAGGGCGGCTGGCGGCTCACCGGCCAGAAGGTGTGGACCTCGCTCGCGGCCGACGCCGACTGGGCGATCTGCCTGGTGCGTACGAACCCCGACGTCCCCAAGCACAAGGGCATCACCTACTTCCTGGTGGACATGCGCAGCGAGGGGATCGACGTCCGTCCGCTGCGCGAGCTGACCGGTGACGCTCTCTTCAACGAGGTCTTCCTCGACGCTGTCTTCGTGCCCGACGAGCTCGTCGTCGGTGAGGTCGACGGCGGCTGGCGCCTGGCACGTACGACGCTGGCCAACGAGCGGGTCGCGATGGCCTCGACCAACCTCGGCGGCAGTGTCGAGCGCGCGGTGGTGCTCGCCGGCGGTCGCGGTGAGGCCGATCTCGCCAGGGTCGGCCATGCGGTCGCACTCTCCACGGTCTGCGCGCTGCTCGGCGTCCGCTCCACGCTCAAGGCGCTCGCCGGGCGAGGACCGGGCGCGGAGTCCTCGGTGGCCAAGCTCCTGACCGTACGCAACCGCCAGGACGCCTCCGAGCTCGTCGTCGACCTCCTCGGCCCGCTGGCGCTCACCGATGACCCGCAGGTCCGCGAGGATCTGCACCAGTCCCAGCTCACCCGCTGCCTCTCCATCGCGGGCGGCACCACCCAGGTGCTCCGCAACGTGGCTGCCGAGCAGATCCTCGGTCTGCCGCGATAGGACAGCGAGCCCTCTCGCGATCAGAACTAGAACACGTTACAGTTTGGCTCATGGGAGACGAGACACTCGATGCCGTACGCAGCGTGGTGGCCGAGGTCCTCGCCCGAGAGTCCGACCGTAGCGACTGGTCGGCCTGGGCGAGCGCCGGCCTGACCGCACTGCCCGTGCCGGAGGCCAAGGGCGGTGAGGGGTTCGGTCTGACCGAGATCGCGGTCCTGTTGCGGGAGGTCGGGCGCCATGCGGTGCGGGTGCCGGTCTGGGAGACCCTCGCCGTCGGCGCGCTGACGGTCGCCGGCCACGGGACGCCCGAGCAGCAGGACGCGATCCTGCCCGGGGTGGCGAGCGGCGAGACGCTGCTGACCCCGGCATGGCTGGAGCCGGGACGACCCGAGACCCCGGCGGCGACCTTCCGCGACGGCACCGTGAGCGGCCGCAAGACCGGGGTGACGTACGCCGCCGAGAGCTCGCGCCTCCTGGTCACCGCGACTGCCGCCGACACCGGAGAACCGGTCGTGGTGCTCGTCGACCCGAGCGGTCCGGGCGTCACGCTGGCTGCAGCGAGCGCGTCGGGCGAGGTGCCCCAGCACACCGTCGTGCTCGAGGACGCCCCGGCAGAGCCGCTGGGCCCTGGGGCCTTCGAGGCTCTGACCGGTCTCGCGGCCGCCGGGTTGGCGGTGAGCGCCGCGGGCGTGCTCTCCGGTGCCCGGGACCTGACCGCCGGCTACGTGAAGAACCGGCAGCAGTTCGGCCGTACGCTCGCCGAGTTCCAGGCGGTCGCGCTGCAGCTGGCCGACGTCTACGTCACCTCGCGCACGCTCGACCTCGCCGCCGACAACGCGATCGCCGCCATCGCGGACGGGCGAGCTGCCGCGGTCGACCTGAAGGTCGCCGCCTACTGGGCCAGCCAGGTCGCGCCGTACGCCTTCCGCACCTGCCACCATCTCCACGGCGGCATGGGTGTCGATGTGACCTACCCGCTGCTGGCGTTCACGACCTGGGGCACCGACATCGCCCACCAGCTGAACACCTCGGCAGCCGACGTCCCGGTCGAGACCGCCGAGGCCAAGAACCTCGAGCTCACCGAGGCGCAGCGTTCGCTGAAGGCCGAGGTCAGGGCCTACTTCGCCGGGCTCTCGCACGACGGTGAACCCGGCGATCCCGGTCCCGAGGGATCGTGGGACCGCCACGGCCCGTCGTACCAGAAGCTCATCAAGCAGCTCGGCGACGACGGTTGGATGGGCGTCGGCTGGCCCAAGGAGTACGGCGGCCACGGCCTCGGCGAGGTCGAGCAGACGATCTTCGCCAACGAGGCCCAGTACGCCGACGTCCACCTGCCTGCGGTCACCCTCCAGACGGTCGGCCCGACGCTGATCCGCTACGGCACTGACAAGCAGAAGGAGATGTTCCTCAACCGGATCCTCGCCGGTGAGGTGCACTTCGCGATCGGCTACTCCGAGCCCGAGGCCGGCACCGATCTGGCCTCGCTGCGCACCACGGCCCGGCTCGACGGCGACCACTACGTCGTCAACGGCCAGAAGCTGTGGACCACCGGCGGCCATGCCGCCGACTACATCTGGCTGGCCGTGCGCACCGACCCGGACGCCCCCAAGCACAAGGGCATCTCGATCCTCATCGTCGACACCACCGACCCTGGCTTCTCGTGGACCCCGATCATCACCGCCGACGGCTCCCACCACGTCAACGCGACGTACTTCAACGACGTCCGCGTCCCCGCCGACATGCTGGTGGGGGAGGAGAACAAGGGCTGGAAGCTGATCACGACCCAGCTCAACCACGAGCGCGTCATGCTCGGCCCGGCCGGCCGGATCGAGGGTCTGCGCGACCGCGTCTTGCGCTGGGCACAGTCCCAGGGCATCACCGACAGCCCGGACGTACGCGCGCTGATCGGGGAGACCACCGCCGTCTTCCGGGTCAACGAGCTGCTCAACTGGGAGGTCGCCAAGGCTGCGGAGGCCGGCGACATCGAGGTCGCCGACGCGTCCTCGTCGAAGGTCTTCGCCGCCGACCAGGTCCAGCATCTGCTCGCAGACCTGATCGCACTCGTCCATCGCCATGGCGACCCCGGGGATCCCGCCACGAAGAGCCTGCTCGACTACCTCGACGCCCAGGCGAAGCGGAACCTCGTGCTCACCTTCGGCGGCGGCGTTCAGGAGGTCCAGCGCGAGCTGATCGCCATGTTCGGGCTCGGGATGCCGAGGGTGCCGCGATGAGCGAGCGTCAGCGAGCGACCGTCGGATCTGTCATCGGGCCGCGTCCGTACTATGGCGCTCGCGCTACGGAGGTGGCCCGATGACCGGGCCCGAGAAGCAGACGCTGGTGGACGAGGCCGTCCACGAGAAGATCATGGCCGCCGCCGAGGAGATCACGGCATGGGGCGAGGCCGCCGAGCGCAACGCCCGTGACCTGGTCAACCAGCCCACGATCAACAACTGGCTCGAGGCGATGGGCCTGGAGTCCGAGCGGTTCCACCAGGGCGAGGCGCCGCCGTCGATGGCGCAGGTATGGACCATGTACGGCCAAGGCGGTCGTCATCCCGACCGTGATCCGCTGCACGCGATGATGAACGTGCTCACCGACGCCGGCTTCCACGGCGTCCTCGGCACCAACTCCGAGCAGAGCTACGACCGCTACCTGCGCGTCGGCGAGCAGGTTCGCGTCACCACCGCGCTCGACTCCGTCGTCGGTCCGAAGCAGACCGGCATGGGCGTCGGCTACTTCGTGACCTCGAAGAGCACCTGGTACGTCGGCGAGGAGCGAGTGGCGACGATGCTGTTCCGTGTCCTCAAGTTCATCCCCAAGGTGACGGCATGAGCGGCCCGGTGCGGCCGGTGATCGGCCGGGACAACGCGTACTTCTTCGAGGGCACTGCCAAACAGGAGCTCCGCATCCAGAGCTGCAACGCCTGCGGCACCCTGCGCCACCCGCCCGGCCCAGCATGCCTGGCGTGCGACGCCTACGACCGTGGCTACGTCGTCGCGAGCGGCGAGGGGACGGTCTACTCGTTCACCGTCATCCATGCGCCGAAGCTGCCCGGCAAGGAGCTGCCGCTGGTGGTCGCCCTGCTGGACCTGCCTGAGGGCGTACGCATCGTGGCGGAGGTGACCGGCGTGCCACCTGAGGGCGAGGACGCTCTGCGGATCGGCGAGCGGCTCGTCGTCGACTGGAATGTCATCGATGAGGAGCTGACGCTCCCGATCTGGAGGAGGCCATGATGAAGGTCGGCGACGAGATCCCGGTCTGGGAGCTCCCGATCACCCCGACGCTGGTCGTCTCGACCGCGCTCGCGACCAGGGACTTCCAAGACGTGCACCACGACCGCGACCGTGCCCAGGCGGCCGGCTCGAAGGACATCTTCATGAACATCCTGACCTCGACGGCGCTGTGCGAGCGCTACGTCACCGACTGGGCGGGCACCGACGTGCAGATCAAGGGCATCGCGATCCGGCTGGGCGCCCCGGCCTACCCCTACGACACGCTGTCGTTCTCCGGTGAGGTCACCGAGGTGGCGGACGGCGTCGCCACCATCAAGGTCACCGGATGGGTTTCCCTCGGTGCCCATGTGACCGGGACCGTGAGGGTCGCCGCATGAAGGCCGGCGGCGGGGTAGTCCGGGAGCGAACTGCCCAAATACTCGTCGGTAATAGGCAGTTCGCTACCGGACTACCCCGATCGCGACCTCTGGAGAGCGCATGACCACCCTCAGCAACAGCGCCGCGATCGTCGGTATCGGGGCGACGGAGTTCTCCAAGGAGTCCGGCCGTTCCGAGCTTCAGTTGAGCGTCGAGGCGACCAGAGCCGCGCTCGCGGACGCCGGCCTCACGCCCGCGGACGTCGACGGGCTGACCACCTTCACGATGGACACGAGCTCGGAGATCGCCCTCGCGCGCGAGCTCGGACTCGGGGACCTCAGGTTCTTCTCGCGGATCAACTACGGCGGCGGCGCGGCCTGCGCGACGATCCAGCAGGCCGCGATGGCGGTCGCGACCGGCGTCGCCGACGTCGTGGTCGCCTACCGCGGCTTCAACGAGCGCTCGGGCCAGCGGTTCGGCCAGGTGCAGCCCTGGGCCGCCCAGCAGGTCAACACCAACGGCATCGACAACGCCTGGACCTACCCGCTCGGTCTCTCGACCCCTGCGGCGACGGTCGCCATGCAGGCGCGGCGCTACATGCACGACTATGGCGTGACCAGCGAAGACTTCGGCGCCGTGGCGGTCGCCGACCGGCGCCACGCCGCGACCAACCCTGCCGCGTTCTTCTACCGGAAGCCGATCACGCTCGAGGACCACCAGGCCTCCCGGATGATCGCCGACCCGCTCCACCTGCTCGACTGCTGCCAGGAGTCCGACGGCGCCGTCGCGATCGTCGTCACCAGCCCCGAGCGGGCCCGCGACCTGCCGAATCCGCCGGTCAGCATCGCCGCGGCCGCCCAGGGCAGCGCCGCCGACCAGTACGTGATGACCTCCTACTACCGCGACGAGATCGGCATCCCCGAGATGGGCGTGGTCGCCAAGGACCTCTGGCGCCAGTCCGGCCTCACCCCGGCCGACATCGACACGGCCGTCCTCTACGACCACTTCACCCCCTACGTACTCATGCAGCTCGAGGAGCTCGGCTTCTGCGGCAGGGGAGAGGCGAAGGACTTCGTACGCGACGGGGCCATCGAGCTCGGGGGACGACTGCCCGTCAACACCCACGGCGGCCAGCTCGGCGAGGCGTACCTGCACGGCATGAACGGCATCGCCGAGGGCGTACGCCAGGTGCGCGGCACCTCGGTGAACCAGGTCGCCGGCGCCGCCCATGTGCTCGTCACCGCGGGCACCGGCGTACCGACGAGCGGACTGGTGCTGACGTCCCCCTGAACGCGCTGAAATTTTGCGCAAACTCTTGCACCCCCGGGCCACGCCTGGGGGTGCTGCTTTGAGACGCCCATGCCCTAGGGGTTGACGTGTGACAGACATCACTTATACGGTCGCACTGCAAGATCTTGCAGCAAGATTCATATCCCCTACGCAGGAGGAACCATGGTCAAACCCTCCACTTCCAGCAGGGCCATGGCTGCCGCACTTGCCCTCTCGGCGGGAGCTGCTGTCGCGCT
Source organism: Nocardioides sp. NPDC087217 (assembly GCF_044744805.1). Taxonomy (NCBI): domain Bacteria; kingdom Bacillati; phylum Actinomycetota; class Actinomycetes; order Propionibacteriales; family Nocardioidaceae; genus Nocardioides; species Nocardioides sp. NPDC087217. The sequence goes on along the minus strand of NZ_JBIUZB010000002.1, from coordinate 897,757 downwards.
CACGATCCCGGTCTCGGCCCCGGCACAGGCCGCGCCACCGGGAGACAAGGACGTCACCGCGGTGATGTTCGAATGGAACTTCGCCTCGGTGGCCCGCGAATGCACCACCACGCTGGGCCCGGCCGGCTACGGCTACGTCCAGGTGTCCCCGCCGCAGGAGCACATCCAAGGCTCGCAATGGTGGACGTCCTACCAGCCCGTCAGCTACAAGATCGCGAGCCGTCTGGGTGACCGCACCGCCTTCAAGAACATGATCGACACCTGTCACGCCGCCGGCGTGAAGGTCGTCGCCGACGCCGTCATCAACCACATGTCCGCGGGCTCCGGCACCGGCACCGGCGGCTCGTCCTACAGCAAGTACGACTACCCCGGCCTCTACTCCTCCTTCGACCTGGACAACTGCACCGCACAGATCAGCAACTACCAGGACCGCACCAACGTCCAGGAGTGCGAGCTGGTCGGCCTCGCCGATCTCGACACCGGCGAGGAGTACGTCCGCGGCAAGATCGCCGGCTACCTGAACGATCTGCTCTCGCTCGGCGTCGACGGCTTAAGGATCGACGCCGCCAAGCACATGGCCGCCTCCGACCTGGCCAACATCAAGTCCCGGCTGAGCAACCCCAACGTCTACTGGAAGCAGGAGGCGATCTACGGCGCGGGGGAGGCGGTCTCGCCCAGCGAGTACCTGGGCAACGGCGACGTCCAGGAGTTCCGCTACGCCCGCGATCTGAAGCGGGTCTTCAACAACGAGAACCTCGCCTACCTGAAGAACTACGGCGAGGGCTGGGGCTACATGTCCTCGGGCAGCTCGGCCGTCTTCGTCGACAACCACGACACCGAGCGCGGTGGCGACACGCTCAACTACAAGGACGGCGCCAACTACACCCTCGCCAACGTCTTCATGCTGGCCTGGCCATACGGCTCGCCCGACATCCACTCCGGCTACGAGTGGAGCGACAAGGACGCCGGCCCGCCCAACGCCGGCGCTGTCAACGCCTGCTGGCAGGACGGCTGGAAGTGCCAGCACGCCTGGCCAGAGATCAAGAAGATGGTCGCCTTCCGCAACACCGCTCGCGGCCAGGCCGTCACCAACTGGTGGGACAACGGCGCCGACGCCATCGCCTTCGGGCGTGGCAGCCAGGCGTACGTCGCGATCAACCACGAGTCCTCGTCGCTGACCCGCATCTTCCAGACGTCGCTGGCAGCGGGCACCTACTGCGACGTACAGACCAACAGGAGCGTCACGGTGAACGGCTCCGGCCAGTTCACCGCCACCCTCGGGGCCAACACCGCCCTCGCGCTGCACGTCGGCGCGACGACCTGCAGCTGATCTCCGCCCTGCCGACCGTCCGGCGCCGACCCCCATGGGCGCCGGACGGCCGGTCTCCACCGCATGCCCCCGCACAATCCAGAGAGGCCCTCACAGGTGAATCGAAGAAGTGGCGCACACGGCGCGCCCCGCTTGGCAGCGACCGTGGTCGCGACCGCACTGCTCGCCACGGTGCTGCAGACGGCCACGTCGACGCCGGCGACCGCCGCCGCACCGAAGCCGCCGTCGGACGCCAAGCTGGCCGCCGAGCCGGCCCGTCACGACGCGACGAAGGAGCAGTTCTACTTCGTGCTGCCCGACCGGTTCGCCAACGGCGACACCTCCAACGACAAGGGCGGCCTGACCGGCAGCCGCACCTCGACAGGCTTCGACCCGGCCGACAAGGGCTTCTACCAGGGTGGCGACCTCCAGGGTCTCACCGATCGGCTCGACTACATCAAGGGCCTCGGCACCACTGCGATCTGGATGGCGCCGATCTTCAAGAACAAGCCCGTCCAGGGCGAGGGCGCTAACGCCTCGGCCGGCTACCACGGCTACTGGATCACCGACTTCACCCAGGTCGACCCCCACTTCGGCACCAACGAGGACCTCGAGAAGCTCATCGACGCGGCCCACGCCAAGGGCATGAAGGTCTTCTTCGACGTCATCACCAACCACACCGCCGACACCGTCGACTACGCCGAGAAGAAGTACGGCTACCGCCCCAAGGGCGCCTTCCCGTACCTGGATGTCGAGGGCCGTCCCTTCGACGACGCCGAGCCGGGCTCGGACGCCGCGAAGGTCGACGAGGACTCGTTCCCGTACACCCCGGCCAACACCGGCGAGATGGTGCCGTCCTGGCTCAACGACCCGACGCTCTACCACAATCGCGGCGACTCCACCTGGGAGGGCGAGTCGACCACCTACGGTGACTTCAGCGGTCTGGACGACCTGTGGACCGAGCGTCCCGAGGTCGTCGAGGGGATGACGAGGATCTACCAGCGGTGGGTGCGCGACTTCGACATCGACGGCTTCCGCATCGACACCGTCAAGCACGTCGACCTGGACTTCTGGACCGAGTGGGCGACCGCCCTGGACGCGTACGCCGCCAAGCAGGGTCGCGAGGACTTCTTCATGTTCGGCGAGGTCTACTCCGCCGACAGCGACGTCACCTCGCCGTACGTCACCCGCGGCCGCCTCGACGCCACCCTGGACTTCCCGTTCCAGGACGCGGCCCGTGCCTACGCCTCGTTGGGCGCTCCGGCCGACCGGCTCGCCGGAGTCTTCGCGGACGACTACAAGTACGCCACGGACAAGGCGAACGCCTACGGGCAGGTCACCTTCCTCGGCAATCACGACATGGGCCGGATCGGCACCTTCCTCGCCGCCGACCACCCCGACGCGACCGATGCCGAGCTGGTCCAGCGCGCCCGGCTCGCCAACGAGCTGATGTTCCTCTCCCGCGGCAACCCTGTCGTCTACTACGGCGACGAGCAGGGCTTCACCGGCGCCGGCGGCGACAAGGACGCCCGCCAGACGCTGTTCGGCTCCGAGGTCGCCGACTACCTCGACGACGACCAGATCGGCACCGACCGCACGCATGCCGACGACGCGTACGACACCACCCACCCGCTCTACGGCGCAATCGCCGCCCTGGCGAAGCTGCGCAAGGACCATCCGGCGCTGACCGACGGCACCCAGCACGAGCTCTACGCCCAGGACTCCGTCTACGCGTTCTCGCGCACCGGAGAGGACCGCGAGTACGTGGTCGCGGTCAACAACGCCGCCGAGGCGAAGACCGTCACCCTGCCCGTGGAGTCGGCCGCCTTCACGACGATCTACGGCGGCGACGCCACCGAGACCGCGGCCGACGGCGCGATCGAGGTGACCGTCCCGGCGCTCTCCTCGGTCGTACTGCGCGCCGACGCGGAGCTCCCGAAGGCCACCGTGAAGCCCACCCTGTCGCTGACCGCGCCGGACACCGGCGCCACCGGCACGGTCACCCTCTCCGCGGACCCGGGGGAGACCGACGGAGCCCGCGTCGTCTTCGCCGCCCAGGTCGGCAACGGCAAGTGGCGCACGCTCGGCTCGGTCGACCACGCCCCGTACAAGATCACCCAGTACGTCCCCGAGACCGTCGCCGCCGGCACCGCGCTGCGTTACAAGGCGGTGGTGGTCGACCGCGACGGGCGCACCGCGAGCGACCTGGCCGAGACCACGGCCGGACAGGCGCCCGAGGCCGAGAACCCGAGCGCCGTCGACCGTGACTACGCGGTCGTGCACTACCGGCGGGCCGACGGCGACTACGCCGGCTGGACCCTACGGGCCGGGGACCAGAGCGGCGAGTTCGTCGGCCGCGACGCCTACGGCGCCTTCGCCTGGGTCAAGCTCCCCGACGGCGCGTCCTCGGTGACGTACACGGTCGAGAAGGACGGCACCGCCGATGGCGGCGAGCGGACGATCGATCTCGCCGAGACCGGCGAGGTCTGGGTCGAGGCCGGCGGTGACGGCCAGCAGACCACCAGGCCCGACGGCGTCTACCCGGCGCCCGACACGTCCAAGGCGATCATCCACCTGCACCGCGCCGACGGCGACTACGACGGCTGGGGCCTGCACACCTGGACCGGCGCCGCGCAGCCGACCGAATGGTCCAAGCCGCTGCAGCCCAGCGGCGAGGACGCCTACGGCGTCACCTTCGAGGTGCCGCTGGTCGACGGCGCCACCTCGCTCAACTACATCGTCCACAAGGGCGACGAGAAGGACATCCCCAACGACCGCTCGCTCGACCTGACCACCTACGGCCACGAGGTGTGGCTCAACTCCGGCGACACCGGCTACCTGCTGCCGTCGGTCGGCTCGGCACCCGAGCTCGACCTGGCCAAGGCGCACGCACAATGGATCGACGAGACCACCGTGGTGCTGCCCAAGGAGATGGCGAGCGGCTCGGTGCTGTCCACGCAGCTGGTCTACGACCGTGACGGCGGCATCACCGTCGAGGACGGTGCGCTGAGCAGCGAGGGCCGCTGGCTGCGGCTGCAGAACGCGTCGCTGACCGAGGAGCAGAAGGCGGAGTTCCCGCACCTGCGGGACTACGCCGCCTTCACCGTGGACCCCCGCGATCGTGACCGGATCCGGGAAGCGCTCGAGGGCCAGCTTCTGCTGGCCCAGCGCATCGGCAACGGCGCCCTGGTCACGGGCACCGGCGTGCAGACGCAGGGGATCCTCGACGACCTCTACGCCGCGAAGGCCGAGAGGGCGTCGCTCGGACCGGTGTTCAAGGACGGCAGGGTCACCCTGTCGGTGTGGGCGCCGACCGCTCACGACGTGAAGCTCGAGCTCGGTACGAAGAAGGTCTCGATGCGCCGTGACGACGCCAGCGGCGTCTGGTCGGCGACCGGCTCCGCCACGGCCTGGCGCGGCAAGGAGTACCGCTACGCCGTGACCGTGTGGGCGCCGAGCGTGCAGAAGCTCGTCACGAACAAGGTCACCGACCCCTACTCGGTCGCGCTCACCGCCGACTCCGAGCGCAGCCTCGTCGTCGACCTCGGCGACAGGTCGCTCGCGCCGAAGGGCTGGACGACCCTGAAGAAGCCGCAGGCCTTGGCGATGAAGGACGCCCAGATCCAGGAGCTCCACATCCGCGACTTCTCCGTCGAGGACGAGACCAGCGACCACCCGGGTGGCTACCTCGCCTTCGCCGACGAGGACAGCGATGGAGTGAGGCACCTGCGCAAGCTGGCCGAGGCCGGTACGTCGTACGTCCACCTGCTGCCGGCCTTCGACATCGCCACGATCCCGGAGAGGAGGAGCGACCAGACCACGCCCGACTGCGACCTGGCGTCCTATGCGCCGGACAGTGACGAGCAGCAGGAGTGTGTCGCCGCGGCAGCGGCGAAGGATGCGTACAACTGGGGCTACGACCCCTACCACTACACGGTCCCGGAGGGCTCCTACGCCACCGACCCGGACGGCACCGACCGGACGGTCGAGTTCCGGCAGATGGTGAAGTCGCTCAACGAGGACGGTTTGCGCGTCGTCATGGACGTGGTCTACAACCACACCACCAGCAGCGGCCAGGCGAAGACCTCCGTGCTCGACAAGATCGTGCCCGGCTACTACCAGCGGCTCCTCGCGGACGGCTCCGTCGCCAACTCCACCTGCTGCTCCAACACCGCCCCCGAGAACGCGATGATGGGCAAGCTCGTCGTCGACTCGATCCTCACCTGGGCCAAGGAGTACAAGGTCGACGGCTTCCGCTTCGACCTGATGGGGCACCACCCCAAGGCGAACATCCTGGCCGTCCGCAAGGCCCTCGACACCCTCACGCTCGAGAAGGACGGTGTCGACGGGAAGAAGATCATCCTCTACGGCGAGGGCTGGAACTTCGGCGAGATCGCCGACGACGCCCGCTTCGTGCAGGCCACCCAGAAGAACATGGCCGGCACCGGCATCGCCACGTTCAGCGACCGCGCCAGAGATGCCGTACGCGGCGGTGGCCCGTTCGACGCCGACCCGGGCGTCCAGGGCTTCGCGAGCGGCCTCTACACCGACCCCAACTCCTCGGCCGCCAACGGCACCGAGGCGGAGCAGCGGGCGCGGCTGCTGCACTACCAGGACCTGATCAAGGTCGGGCTGTCCGGCAACCTCGCCGACTACTCGTTCACCGACACCGCGGGTAACCAGGTGAAGGGCTCGCAGGTCGACTACAACGGCTCGCCGGCCGGCTACGCGGAGGCGCCCGGAGACGCGCTCGCCTACGCCGACGCCCACGACAACGAGTCGCTCTACGACGCGCTCACCTTCAAGCTGCCCGCCTCGACCAGCACCGCGGACCGCTCCCGGATGCAGGTGCTCGCGATGGCCACGGCCGCGCTCTCGCAGGGTCCGGCGCTGTCCCAGGCCGGCACCGACCTGCTCCGCTCGAAGTCGCTGGACCGCAACTCCTACGACTCCGGCGACTGGTTCAACGCCATCCACTGGGACTGCGACGCCGGCAACGGCTTCGGTCGCGGTCTGCCGCCGGCGGGCGACAACGAGGACAAGTGGCCCTTCGCCAAGCCGCTGCTGGCCTCGACCTCGGCGCCGGGCTGCTCGGAGATCGATGGTGCCTCGGCCGCCTACCAGGACCTGCTGAGGATCCGTACGGACGAGCCGGCCTTCCACCTGTCCACCACCGGTCAGGTCCAGGAGAAGCTCGCGTTCCCGCTCTCGGGGAAGGACGAGACGCCGGGTGTGATCACCATGCGCCTCGGTGACCTCGTGGTCGTCTTCAACGCGACCACGACGACGCGGCAGCAGACGGTGAAGGACGCCGAGGGCGCCGGCTACCGCCTGCACCCGATCCAGGCCGAGGGCTCGGACGAGGTCGTGAAGACGGCCACGTTCGAGGCGGGCTCGGGCAGCTTCACGGTGCCTGCCCGGACGGTGGCGGTCTTCACCCGCTGAGCGGGACGATCGACCGTGAGACGTACGCGGCCCCGGCTCATCGAGCCGGGGCCTGCGGCTTCCTGGTCGGGAAGCTCGGCGTCAGGATCAGGAAGGGCTGTTGCCGGCGATTGCGCCGACCACCACGAGCGTGATGACAACCAGGGCGGCGATGACCATGAGGCCGGCCGGGCTCCGGAAGTCGAACATGGGGATTCCTTTCGGCTAGTTCGGCGACAGGCGTCGAGTGGGGACGATGGCCTGCGGACGCGTCGGGAGGGCCACACCGGCGATGCCCGTGGCGTCGCGTATACATAACCAGCCCGGCTCACGACGCGCGTAGGGTACGAAGTCCCAATTTTTACCGAAGCCATTCACCTCTGAAGAGATATGTGATATGGCAACAGTCCGCTTGATACGCGTCTGCAAAGACTAGCCGGAACCCGGCGTCGCCCGGCGATCGGTCTCGCCGGACGCGCCGAGGTTGTGAGGCCCGTCACCCATGCCGGTCAGTCCAGCCCGGCGGCATGTCGCCCGGCGCGGCGGCCGAAGTAGGAGCCGTCGCCGAGCTGCATGCCGGAGGCGTAGCCCTTGGCGTCCTGGGCGAGGTTGGCCGCACAGGCACCGGCGGCGTACAGGCCAGCGATCGCGGAGCCGTCCTCGCGGCGTACCTCTCCTTCGACGGTGGTCGCCAGACCACCCATGGTGAACCCGGCGTACATCGCCTTGCCGAGGGAGAGGTCGTAGGCGCCCCATGGGCCGGTGTCCTGCGGCTCGGTCCACTCCGGTGCCTTGTGGAGCTCGGGATCCTCGCCGTCGGTGGCATGGGTGTTGTAGGAGGTCAGCGTCGCGTTCAGGGCGTCGAAGGGTACGCCCAGGCCGGCCGCCATCTCCTCGACCGTCTCCCAGCCGTCGATGAACGGGCACAGCGGCATCTTCGGGTGCTCGATGTGCGCCGAGTCGACGATCAGGAACGCGGCCGAGTCCGGCTGCTCCATGACGAAGGCGGCCGTACGTGCGTGGTAGGAGTCCTCGGCCACGAACCGCTTGCCGTGCTTGTTGACGATGATCCCGGTGAGCAGGATCGAGGGCGGGTAGAACGGCGCGGTCTGGAACGGCTCGTCCATGAACCGCCAGCGGCCGCCCGCGGAGGCGCCCAGGCGCAGTCCGAGGCCGTCGTCGTAGGTGGATGCCAGCGGGAAGAGCTTCTCGCCGAGCCGGGGCGTGTGCTCGGCGACCATGTCGGCGTTGCCGACGAACCCGCCGGCGGCAAGGATCACCGCCTTGGCCCGGATCGCGCCACGCTCCTCGAACCGGCGCCAGGCCAGGCCGACGACCCGGTCGCCCTCCATCACCAGGTTGGCGGCACCGGTCTCGTAGCGGACCACCGCCGACGTCTCGGCCAGCCGGTCGGCCATCCGGTCGACCACCAGCTTCGCGCCGCCGGTGTCACCCGGGACCGGCACCTTGTGGCCGCGCGGCGCCGGGACGGCGAGGTCGCGGAACGGGTGGACCTTCTCGTTGCCGGTGTACATGAGCCCCTCGGTGCCGGGCTGGATTACGGCCTTGCCCGGCCAGAAGGTGCGCTCGAACTCGAAGCCGAGCGCCTCGAGCCAGTCGAAGTGCTCCACCGAGTCGTCGCAGTAGGCCCGGATCTTGTCGTCCTCGGGCTCCTTGGAGACGGCGTGGATGTACGTGAACATCTCCTCGGCGGAGTCCTCGATCCCGGTCGCCTTCTGCACCGCGGTGCCGCCGCCGAGGTAGAAGTGGCCACCGGCCATCGCCGAGGTGCCGCCGGGCTCTGCGGCCCGCTCCAGGAGGATCGTGCGGGCGCCCGCCCGGACCGCCTCCAGCGCCGCGGCCCCGCCCGCCACGCCGAAGCCGACCACGATCACGTCGGTCTCCTCCGACCAGCCACCGAAGCGCTCATCGACGTCGGCAGGGGAGAGTACGTCGGGCAGTGCCGTGCCGCCGCTCATGCCGTCCTCCCGTGTAACACGTCGTTCGTAGCACTATCCGGTCGTTCCAATAGGGCGAGTAGTACTACGAACAGCGTGTTACAAGTCGCGCGGCTCATCGCACCTCCAAGTAGCAGTCGGCGAGCACCGGGGCGCCGTCACGGGCCGGATCGGTCGACGAGATCGTGGCCTTGACCAGGATCCTCGGCTCTTCGTCCCACGCCTCGATGGAGATCGTCTCGCCGGGGAAGACGATCCCGGCGAACCTCGCCCCGAACCCGGCGACCCGGGTCGCGTCGCCGTCCAGGAGAAGGCCGGTCGCCTCGCGCAGCACGATCCCGTAGGAGCACAGCCCGTGCAGGATCGGCTTCGGGAAGCCGGCCTTCGTGGCGAACGCGGGGTCGGCGTGCAGCGGGTTGCGGTCGCCGCACAGCCGGTAGAGCAGCGCCTGCTGTTCGGTGACGTCGTACGCACCCACGGCATCCGGTGCGCGGTCGGGAACCGGCAGCGACGTCGACGGCCCGCGCTCGCCGCCGAAGCCACCCTCCCCGCGTACGAAGATCGAGCTCCTGACCGTCCACAACGGATCTCCGGACGGGGTCGTGGCGACGCCCTCCTGGACGATGACGGCGGCCTTGCCCTTGTCCCAGACCTCGGCGATCCGGGTCGAGACGACGGCTTCTCCCGAGGTGGGGATCGGGCCGTCGACGTGGATCTCCTGGGAGCCGTGGAGCACCGAGGCGAGGTCGATGTCGCAGCCCGGCAGGTCGAGCGAGGGCGGCTCGGTGACGTGGAAGGTCGGCGCCACGACCCCGAAGGACGGCAGCACCGTCAGGGCGTCGGAGTCGAGCGTGTAGCGCAGCGCAGCCGGGTCTGTGGCGTCGCCGGGACGTGAGCCGGCGCCGATGCCCAGGTGGTAGAGCAGCACGTCGGACGAGGTCCACGAGAACGACTGGGACGGGAGCTCCGCGCCGATGGCCTTGGTCGGGTCGATGGGCATCAGTTGCCCTCCTCGGGTGAGACAGCCTTCAGGGCGCAGTCCTCGGCGGCCAGATAGCCGAAGACCAGGGCGGGGCCGATGGTGGCGCCGGGGCCGGCGTAGGTGCGGCCCATGACGGCGGACGAGACGTTGCCGGCGGCGTACAGGCCCTCGATCACGGAGCCGTCCGGTCGCAGGACCCGGGCCCGCTTGTCGGTGACCAGACCACCCTTGGTGCCGAGGTCGCCGGGAGCCATCTTGACGGCGTAGAACGGCGCCTGGTCGATGACGTTGAGCGAGCAGTTCGGCTTGACGGTGGGGTCGGAGTAGTACTTGTCGTAGGTCGACTCGCCGCGGTGGAAGTCCTCGTCGACGCCGGATTGGGCGAAGGCGTTGAACCGGGTCAGCGTCTCGCGCAGGCGGTCGACCGGCACCGCGATCTTCTCGGCCAGCGCCTCCACCGTGGCGGCCTTCACCACCACGCCGCTCTTGAGCCAACGGCCCGGGAACGGCTGCCCGGGGCCGAGGCCGGCGAAGATGTAGCGGTTGCGGTAGCGCTGGTCGAAGACCAGCCAGGCCGGGACGTGCGAGACGCCGGTCTCGTGACCCTTGTAGATCTCGTGGACGGCCTCGACGTAGGGGAGCGCCTCGTTCATGAACCGCTTGCCGGCGCCGTTGACGATGATCGACCCCGGCAGGTTGCGCTCGGCGAGCGCGAACCACGGCCGCCCGGGGAACGGGATCGTCGGACCCCACCAGGACTCGTCCATCAGGTCGGTGTCAGCACCGGCCGCGATCCCGGCGAGGATCCCGCCGCCGGTATTGGAGAAGGCACCGGTGGTCCACTCGACCGAGGTCGGCGCGGGCAGGTACTTCTCCCGCATCTCCAGGTTGCGCTCGAACCCGCCCGAGCCGAGGATCACGCCGCGCCGGGCCCGGATCACCGTCGTCGGACCGGACTCCCCATGGCGCACCTCGACGCCGACGACGCGGCCGCCCTCGGTGATCAGGCCGACGAGCTCGGTCTGGTAGCGGATCTCGACGCCGGCATCCAGGAGCCCCTTGCGCAGCCCGATCGCGAGCGCCGCGCCCATGGCGTACATCTTCTTCCCGAGGAGTCCGGCGAGGATCCGCGCGACCGCGATCTTGACCATCGTGATCGGGCCCTTGATCGTGCGCATGCCGAGGCTGATCTTGCGGAAGTCGGCCTGGGTCACGACCATGTTGGCCGGCGACTTCGTATAGGGCGGATGCAGCCGCGAGACCTCCTCGCCGATCACCCGGGCATCGAGTGGGGCCGGCTCGACGGAGCGGCCGGCGCCGCGACCGCCGGGGGCCTCGGGGCGGTAGTCGGCGTAGTCCGGGACCCAGTTGAACCGCACCGGCGTCTTCTCGCAGACGAAGGAGAGCACCTCCGGGCCGCGGTCCAGGAACGTCTCGCGCCGGTCGCTGGGCACGACGTCGCCGACGATCGACTCGAGGTAGAGGCTGGCGGCCTCGGGGGAGTCCTTCTGGTGGGCCGCCTCGAGGGCGTGGTTGCGCGGGATCCAGACCCCGCCGCCCGAGCGCGACGTCGACCCGCCGAAGTAGGCGCTCTTCTCGATGACGACGGTCTCGAGTCCGTGGCGGCGGGCGGCCGCGAGCGCGGCGGTCATCCCGGCGCCCCCGGCGCCCACGACCACGACGTCGTACGTCTCGTCGGTCTGTCCCATGGTGCTCCCTCAGCTTCGACTGTCCCAGAACTGAAACACGTTCTACCATAGACGACAGTCGACGAAACACGCCCGGGGACTCGACAAAACTGAAACGTGTTCTAGTATTGATCCATCGGCAGCGCACGAACCGCGCCGTCCGAGGACATTGGGACACCATGCAGGAAGGCAGAGCGGTGAGCGAACCGACACAGCGCCCCCACAAGGACGCACAGACCGTCAGGGACGGGGTGCAGGACCTGCTGCCCACGATCAGGGAGCGCGCCGAGGAGACCGAGCGTCTCCGGGTCGTGCCGGAGTCGAGCGTCAAGGAGCTGGAGGAGGTCGGCTTCTTCAAGCTGCTGCAGCCGGCCCGGTTCGGCGGTCTCGAGGCGGACCCGGTCGACTTCTACACCTGTGTGCGCGACATCGCCTCGGCGTGCGGGTCGACGGGCTGGGTCTCCAGCGTCCTGGGTGTCCACCCCTGGCAGATCGCGCTCTTCGACGACGAGGCCCAGCAGGCGGTCTGGGGTGAGGACCCCGACACCCGGGTCTCTTCGTCCTACGCGCCGATGGGCAAGGCGGCGATCACCGAGGGCGGCTTCACGCTCTCCGGCCGGTGGTCGTTCTCCTCCGGCTGCGCTCATGCCACCTGGGTGCTGCTCGGCGGCCTCGTCTTCAACGACGAGGGCCAGGTCGTCGACTTCCGTACGTTCCTGGTGCCTCGCGAGCGCTACGAGATCGTCGACGTCTGGAACGTCGTCGGCCTGGCCGGCACCGGCTCCAACGACATCGTGGTCGAGGACGTCTTCATCCCGGAGACCTTCACGCTCTCGATGGCCGAGACCGGACGCTGCAAGGGTCCCGGGCAGGCGGTCAACACCGGTGACCTCTACAAGCTGCAGTTCCACTCGCTCTTCACCACCACGATCACCACGCCGATCATCGGCATGGCCCGCGGCGCCTACGAGGAGCACGTGACCATGCAGCAGAACCGGGTCCGCGCCTCCTACGGGGAGAAGGCATCCTTGGACCCCTTCGCCGCCGTGCGCGTGGCGACCGCCTCCTCCGATATCGACGCCGCCTGGGCGCTGCTGATGAGCAACATCCGCGAGCAGCAGGCCTACGTCGCCCGCGGCGAGAAGATCCCGATCACCCAGCGGTTGCGGATCCGCCGTGACCAGGTCCTCGGCACCCAGCGCGCGATCGACGCGATCGACCTGCTCTTCGAGGCCTCCGGCGGCCGGGCACTGGCCAACGGCACCCCGCTCCAGCGCGCCTGGCGCGATGCCCACGCGGGCCGTGTCCATGCCGCCAACGATCCCGAGCGGGCGCTGCAGATGTACGGCGCCTCCGAGTTCGGGCACAAGGTCGACCCGGGGATGTACTGATGGCACTGGTGAAAGAGGACGTCGCTCACGACGTCGCGATCAAGACCGAGGCCGCGGGCGAGATCTCGCTGCGCTACTACGACCTGGGTTCAGGTGGGGACGACCGGCTACCGCTGGTGATGCTTCACGGCGGGGGTCCCGGGGCCTCGTCGTGGTCCAACTTCGGCTCGGCGCTCGAGGGCTTCGCGGCCGACTTCCGCACGATCCTGGTCGACCAGCCGGGTTTCGGCGCCTCCGACAAGCCGGAGGTGGTGGGCAACTACTACCGCTTCGCCGGCGATGCGGTGATCGCGCTGCTCGACGAGCTGGGCCTGGAGAAGGTGCACCTGCTGGGCAACTCGCTCGGCGGCGGGACGGCCATGCGGATCGCGCTGACCTATCCCGACCGGGTGGGGCGGCTGGTGCTGATGGGGCCGGGCGGGCTCTCGCTCAACCTCTTCCATGCCGATCCCACCGAGGGCGTACAACGCCTGATGGACTTCTCCGGCGACCCCACCCGGGAGGCGCTCAAGGCGTTCATCTCGACCATGGTCGTCGATCAGAAGCTGGTCACCGACGAGCTGGTCGAGGAGCGGTTCGCCGACGCGACCGCACCCGGCGCGCGTGAGGCGATGGCGTCGATGGGGTGGTCGTTCTACAACCCCGAGACCGCCGAGGACGGCATGCTGTGGCGCGAGGCGCACCGGCTCAAGCACCACACCCTGCTCACCTGGGGTCGTGAGGACCGGGTCAACCCGCTCGACGGAGCGTTCCCCGCCCTGAAGCTGATTCCGAAGGCGCAGTTGCATGTCTTTCCGCGCTGTGGGCACTGGGCACAGATCGAGGCCGCCGACGAGTTCCGCGAGATCGCGGTCTCGTTCTTGAAGAGGCACAAGGAGCGTTCGGTCCCACGAGAGGGCACAGCATGATCGACATCAAGTCCATGGGGTACGTACGCGTCACCAGCACCGACCTGGAGGCGTGGCGTACGTTCGCCGGCAAGGTCCTCGGTCTGATCGAGGCGAAGGGCCCGAACCCGGAGCACCTCTACTACCGCATCGACGAGGTCTCGGCCCGGATGGTGATCGAGCCGGGCGAGGTGGACCAGCTCAGCTGCGTCGGCTGGGAGGTCGCCGACCACACCGCGCTGGCGCAGGCCCGGGAGCACCTGGAGAAGTCCGGCGTCGAGGTGGAGGACGGGTCCCCCGAGGAGCTCGCCGAGCGGCGGGTGCAGGAGATGCTGCGCTTCCGCGACCCCTTCGACAACGTCTTCGAGCTCTTCCACGGCATCACCTACGAGCGACGCCCCGCGGTCTCCCCCTACGGCCACACCTTCGTGACCGGCGAGCAGGGGATGGGCCACGTGGTGATCCCGGTCTCCGACGACGTCGAGGCGCTGGAGTTCTACCGCGACACGCTCGGGTTCCGGCTGCGCGACTCGATGAGCATGCCCGGCGAGTTCGCCGGCAAGGAGCCCGGCACCAAGATCTGGCTGCGCTTCCTCGGGATCAACCCGCGTCACCACTCGCTGGCGTTCCTGCCGTTCCCCAACGACTCCAAGTGCGTCCACATCATGCTCGAGGTCGACAAGCTCGACGACGTCGGCCGGGCGCTGGAGCGGGTGAAGAAGTACGGCGCGAAGCTCTCGGCGACGCTCGGGCGGCACATGAACGACGAGATGGTCTCCTTCTACGTGAAGTCGCCGGGTGGTTTCGACATCGAGTTCGGCACCGAGGGACTGCAGGTCGACGACCAGAAGTGGGTCGCCCGGGAGTCCACGGCCGTCTCGTACTGGGGTCACGACTTCGGCGTAGGCCAGTGATCGGGTATGCGTATAGAGGTGCCTGATGGGATGTCTCCCGATGCCGCCGAGAGCTGGCCGCATCCGGAGCTGATCGAGTCCTTCCACGGTCGCTTCGACTTCGAAGCGCCACCGTCTCCACCTGAGACCCCTGCCGACGCGGAGGCGGACGCCCGGTTCCGTACGGTGCTGGGCCGGTTCGCCTCCGGGGTCACCGTGATCGCGGCGCAGACCGCGGAAGGCCCGGTCGGGATGACCTGCCAGTCGTTCTCCTCGGTGTCGCTGCGGCCGCCGCTGATCCTCTTCGCGCCGACCAAGTCCTCGCGCGCCTGGGCCCGGATCCGTCGCGCCGGGCACTTCTCGGTCAACATCCTCGCGGCCGGTCAGGAGGCGGTCTCGAACCAGTTCGCCTCGCGCGCCGCGGACAAGTACGCCGACATCTCCTGGACCCCGTCGGCCCACCACGGTGACCCGCACCTCGACGGCGCCGTCGGCTATCTCGACTGCGCGGTCCACTCGGTCCACGAGGAGGGCGACCACTATCTCGTCGTCGGCCGCGTCCTGGACCTCGAGGAGGGCGCCGCCACCGAGCCGCTGCTGTTCTTCCGCAGCAACTACCGGGAGCTGGACTGACCGATCCCTGCATGGTTCAGCTTTTGCTGAATACATGTTTCGATGTACTGTCACGGCATGGTCACCGCCACCGCCTCGTCCCTCGACGCGCTCGCCCGGTTCGGGCACGCCCTCTCCGACGCCACCCGAGCCCGGGTCCTGATGCAGCTGCGCGAGGGGCCGGCCTATCCGGCCGAGCTGTCCGAGTCGCTGGGCGTGACCCGTCAGTCGATGTCGAACCACCTGGCCTGCCTGCGCGGCTGCGGCCTGGTCGTCGCCGTCCCCGAGGGCAGGCGGACGCGCTACGAGCTCGCCGACAGTCGCCTCGCGCATGCGCTGGCTGACCTGCACGACCTGATCCTGGTCACCGACCCGGAAGCGTGCCGCGACTCCGCCGAGCAGGGCTGCTGCTGATGGGCCACGGACACGGACACGGGCACAGCGCCGCTGTGGGCCACGCCGGCGGCAGGCACCGGTGGCGACTGGCCGTCACCTTCGCCATGGTGGCGGCGTTCCTGATCGTCGAGCTCGTCGCAGGCCTGTGGTCGGGGTCGTTGGCACTGATCTCCGACGCCGGGCACATGACCGCGGACGTCGTCGCACTGGGCGCGGCGCTGGTCGCGACCCGGATCGCCACCCGCGCCGACACCACCGGTCGCCGCACCTACGGCTCCTACCGGGTCGAGGTGTTCGCCTCCGGCCTGACCGTCCTGGTGATGCTCGGGGTCGCGGTCTACGTCGTGCTCGAGGCGATCGGCCGCATCGGCGAGGGGTCCGAGGTCCAGACCGGTGCGATGCTCGTGGTCGGCGCGATCGGCCTGGTCATCAACCTGGTCTCGATGCTGCTCCTGCGCGCGGGCGCCAGCGAGTCGCTCAACCTCAAGGGCGCCTACTTCGAGGTCGTCGCCGACGCCGCCGGAAGCGTCGGCGTCATCGTGGCCGGGCTGCTCGTCGCCGCCACCGGGCAGCCGTTGTGGGACACCGCCGTCGCCGTCGCGATCGGGGTCTTCGTCGCCGTACGCGCCGTTGCACTGGGCCGTCAGGTCCTGGCGGTCCTCGGCCAGCACGTCCCCGAGGGCATGGAGGTCGACCAGGTCGTCGCCGACCTCGAAGCGGTCCCGGGCGTGGACAACGTCCACGACCTGCACGTGTGGACGTTGACCTCCGGGATGCACGTCGCCACCGCGCATCTCGTCCTGGATGCGGGCACCGATGCCCAAACCGTGCTGGCCGAGGCGCAGACCGCGCTCGCCACCCGGCACCAGATCGAGCACGCCACCCTTCAGACCGAGACCGCCCCGACCCGGCAGTGCCATGAGGTGAACTGGTGAGCTCCGAGCTTCCGATCCATGTCATCGGCCGACGCGAGGAAGAACCGTCGCCGGTCTCGGGCCCCGATCCGTCCCGCAGAGCTGTCCTGGTGCGACGGGTCCGCCTCCTGGTCGCCTTCACCATCGCCTACAACGTGATCGAGGCGGTGGTGGCGATCGCGGCCGGAGCGATCGCCGGCTCGGCGGCACTGCTCGGCTTCGGTCTCGACTCGGTCATCGAGGTCTCCTCCGCCCTCGCGGTCGCCTGGCAGTTCGCCGGCCGCGATCCCGAGGCCCGCGAGAAGACCGCGCTGCGGATCATCGCCTTCTCCTTCTTCGGCCTGGCCGCCTTCGTCTCCTACGACGCGGTCACCAGCCTGATCGCCGGGCATGCTGCCGACCACTCCGGTCTCGGCATCGGCATCGCCGCGCTGAGCCTGCTCGTCATGCCCGCCGCCTCCTGGATCCAGCGCCGTACCGGCAACGAGCTCGGCTCCCACTCCGCCGTGGCCGACTCCAAGCAGATGCTGCTGTGCAGCTACATGTCCGCCGCACTGCTTCTGGGGCTGCTCGCCAACAGCGTCCTGGGCTGGTGGTGGGCGGATTCGGCAGCCGCGCTCGTCATCGCCGCCCTGGCGGTGGGGGAGGGTGTCAACGCCTGGCGCGGCGACGTCTGCTGCTCACCGGCCGGGGCGCGCCTCGACGACCACGACGGCTGCGACAGCGGCTGCGCCTGCTGCTGACCGAGTGTCCGACGCGGCGCTCACAGCTCGCCGAGACGTCTGATCGCGGCGGCTTCGTCGGGATCCGGCTCGGTCTCGTCGAGGAATGCCCGGGTGACCTCTACGGCGACGTCGGGGGCGAGGCGCTTGAGGCTCATCGCCAAGACGTTGGCGTCGTTCCACAGGCGCGCGTTGCGCGCGATCCAGGGCTCCCAGGCGAGGGCGGCGCGTACGCCGGCGACCTTGTTGGCGGCGATCGCCGTGCCGGTGCCGGTCCAGCACATCACCACGCCGACGTCGGCGCGGCCTTCGACGACCGCCCGGCCGATGCCGGCGCCGAGGTCGGGCCAGGAGTCGGTCTCGATGACCTCGACGTCCCCACGCTCCCGCAGCTCGGCGAGCACGGCCCTGGTCGTCTCGTTCTCGTCGTCGCTTCCGAAGGCGATCCGCATGATGCCGAACCTACCGCCATTTCTCAGGGGTGGGTGGTGGGCCCACCGGCACCCTTGAGCTTGGCGCTGGGCTGGTCCTTCAGGCTGGTGGTGAGCTCCCAGGTGCGCTGGTAGCCGGTGTGGGCGATGCGCCAGCCCTGCGGCGTACGGACGTAGCGGTCCTCGTAGAAGGCGGCACCCTCGAGGGCGAAATCGAAGGCGGGGGCGAAGACCTTGTCGTGGAGATACCAGCAACCAGTGGCCTCCCCGTCGACGACGGTGATCTCGGGGTGGTGGACGGTGTGCATCGTGATGATCTCCGCGGGCAGGTTGGTGCGCATGTAGTCGACCAGCTCGCGGGGTGAGCTGAAGGTGATCCCGCCATAGTCGGCGGTGGCGTCGTCGCTGAAGCAGGTGGCGAACTCGTCCCACTGCTTGGTGTCGAGGAGGCGCATGTAGCGGTACTTGAGCTGCTCGATGTCGCTGATGTCACTCATGGGCCGATCATAGTAGAACGTGTTCTATTCTGGGTGGTCTCTGCGTGAGCTGTGCGGTGACGTTCGACCACCGGTCGGCCGTACGTCATGACGAAGACCGCCGCCGAGGTGCAGGATCGCGGTGTGGACGGGATGGTGGAGCTGCGCGAGCGGCGGGCGGCGCTGTTGGCGAACCGCCGCCTGACCTGGGTGTTCGGAGCTGACGACCCGGGGGTGGTGGTGCACGAGGCCTGGGCCGGTGAGATCCGGCTCCGGGTCCACGTCCCGCGAGCCCGCTCGGCCGGGCTGCGGCCGATCGTGCTGGCCTTCCATGGCGGCGGCTGGTGCTGGGGATCGCCCGAGCAGTCGCGCTGGATGGCCGGCCGGATCGCGGCCCGCACCGGGGCGATCGTGGTCGCGCCGGCCTACCGGCTCGCCCCGGAGCATCCCTATCCGGCGGCGGTCGAGGACTGCTGGGCCGTGCTGACGTGGGTCGTGGCGAACGCCGACGAGCTCGGCGCCGATGCGACGAGGATCGCCGTGCTGGGCGACAGCGCCGGCGGCACGCTGGCCGCGGTCCTGGCGGTGCGCGCCCGGGACGAGGGTGAGTCTCGGATCCGCGGCCAGGTGCTGATCTATCCGCTCGTCGATCTCGTGGGCCTGCGTGGCCCGGGACTGGGCGGGATCGTGGAGCACTACCTCGGCAACGACGTGTCACTCGCCGAGGAGTGGTCGGTCTCGCCGCTGCGAGCGCGGTCCCATGCGGGTCTGCCGGCCGCCCTGGTGCTCACCGCGCGGTTCGACCCGATGCGCTCGCACGCCGAGCGCTACGCCGACGCTCTGCGTACGGCTGGGGTGGAGGTCGCCGTTCACCGCCCGCGGCTGGCGACCCATGCCTATCTCACTCTGCCGGGCATCTCGCCGGCCTCGCGAGCCGGCCTGGCGCGGATCGTCGGCTTCCTGCGCGAGCGGCTGGGCTGATCAGCCGAGGTCGAGCCTGCCCGCGAGCTTGTCGAGGTAGGTGAGCACGCCGGCCGGCTCGGTGTCGGGGACGCCCCAGATCAGCTCGTCGGCCACCGACCACTCGGCCAGATCGTCGGGGGTGGGCCGATTCGCGACGAGGACGCGGACCTCGGGCTTGCCCTCGCGCCCCGCCGACTCCCACTCGTCCTGCAACGTCTTGACCTTGTCGCCGATGCCGGCCTCGGTCGGGGTCGACATCCAGCCCTCGGCGTTGCGGGCGATCCAGCGCAGCGTCTTGGGGCCGCCGCCGGCGCCGACGATCGTCGGGATCCGGCCCTGCGGTGGCTTCGGGTAGGCCCACGACGGGCCGAAGGAGACGAACTCGCCCGCATAGGCCGCCTCCTCCTCGGTCCACAGCGCCCGCATCGCCTCCAGGTACTCCTTCAGCGCGGTGCGCTTGCGGTCGCCCGGGATGCCGTGGTCGGCGAGCTCGTCGGTGTTCCAGCCGAACCCGACTCCCAGCGAGACCCGGCCGCCGGAGAGGTGGTCGAGGGTCGCGATCGTCTTGGCGAGCGTGATCGGGTCGGACTCGACCGGCAGCGCGACAGCGGTGGAGAGCCCGATCCGCGAGGTCACCGCGGCGCAGGTCCCGAGCGTGACCCAGGGGTCGAGCGTACGCAGGTAGCGGTCGTCGGGGAGCTCGGTGCCGCCGGTGGGGTGTAGGGCGTCGCGGCGCACCGGGATGTGGGTGTGCTCGGGCACGTAGAACGTGTCGAAACCGCGCTCCTCGGCGGCGGAGGCGAGCTCGGCGGGCGCGATGCCGCGGTCCGAGGTGAACAGGACGATGCCGTGGCGCATGACACAACAGTAGAACGTGTTCTAGTCTTTGCGGAAGGGATCGCCGGGAGAGAGAAGTGAACATGGAAGCCGACTACATCGTCGTAGGCGCCGGGAGTGCGGGCTGCGCCACCGCCCGCAGGCTGGCCGAGAGCGGTGCCAGCGTGATCGTGATCGAGGCGGGCACCAAGGACACCGCCTTCGGGATCAAGAACCTCCTCGAGCTCCCCGGCGCGGTCGCCGCGATGCTCTCCACGCCACAGCTGAAGAAGCTGGTCGACTGGGGCTACAAGTCGGTCCCGCAGAGCGCCGCCCTCGACCGGGTCATCCCGATGACCCGCGGCAAGGTGCTGGGCGGCTCGTCCTCGATCAACGGCATGCTCTGGGTGCGCGGCAACCGCCAGAACTTCGACGACTGGGCGGCCGACGGCGCGACCGGATGGTCCTACGACGACGTGCTGCCGGCGTTCAAGCGGATGGAGGACTTCGAGGGCGGAGCGGACGAGTTCCGCGGCCAGGGTGGGCCGGTCAAGGTGCGCTACCAGAAGGACCTCACCCCGGCCGCGCAGACCTGGCTCGACGAGGCGCCCAAGCGGCTCGGGGTCAGCGCGCTCGACGACTACAACGGCAAGGAGCAGGAGGGCGTCGGCGTCGTCCAGCTTTCTGCGTCCGAGGGACGCAGATACTCCGCGTCGAAGGCCTACCTGCGCGAAGACCCGCTGGACAACCTGCTGGTCCTGACCAAGGCGCAGGTCACTCGCGTACGCATCGAGGGCTCGCGCGCGACCGGTGTCGAGGTGGTCGGCGCCGACGGCGACAAGCAGACCATCAAAGCCTCGCGCGAGGTCATCGTGGCCGCCGGCGTCTACGGCTCGCCGCACCTGCTGATGCTCTCCGGAATCGGTCATTCCGACCACCTCCGCGACCACGGCATCCAGGTCCACGCGGACCTCCCGGTCGGCGACAACTTCCACGACCACCTCTTCGTGCCGGTCTCGTTCCGGATGGACTCGGCGCTGCGGCGGCCCACGCCCGCCTACTTCGCCGCCGGGTTCGCGAAGTCGCGGCTCACCCGCAAGGGCTGGGCGGCCGGCTCGCAGTTCGAGGCCTTCGGCTTCGTACGCAGCGCCCTGGCCGGTCAGGTCCCCGACCTGCAGCTGCACGTCCTCTACTGGGTCTACCCGTTCCCGAACCAGGACGGCGAGAAGGCCATCCGGCCGCCGACGAGCAAGCCCGGCCTGTGCATCCTGCCGACGCTGATCTACCCCGAGAGCCGGGGCACCGTACGCCTGGCCAGCGCCGACCCGCTCGCGCACCCGCTGCTCGACCCGGCGTACCTGAAGTCGGGCAAGGACGCCGAGGTGCTCCTCGACGGGATCGCGAAGGTGCGCGAGATGATGGTGGGTCTCGGCGACAACCAGGGCGAGATCTCGCCCGGCCCGTCGTACGCCACCCCGGAGGCGACCCGCGAGCTGCTGCCCAACATCGTGCACAGCGTCTACCACGGCGTCGGCACCTGCCGGATGGGGTCGGACGAGCGCGCGGTGGTCGACCCGTCTCTGCGGGTGCTGGGCATCGACGGCCTGCGCGTCGCCGACGCGAGCGTGATGCCCTCGATCACCGGCGGCAACACCAACGCGCCCTCGATCATGATCGGTGAGCGTGCCGCCGACCTGATCCTGGGTCGATAGGAGACCCCCGCATGTCCGACCTGCTGCTGAGCCAGGACCGCGCCCGCGTCCGTACGCTCACCCTCAACCGTCCCGACCAGCTCAATGCGTTCAGCCAGGCGCTCTACGTCGCCCTGGCCGAGGCGCTGCGCGAGGCCGACGAGGACCCGGAGGTGGCCGTCGTGCTGCTGACCGGGAACGGCCGTGCTTTCTCGGCGGGCACCGATCTCGTCGAGATGAAGGAGACCGCCTCGGGTGGCGACGAGAGCGCCGCCCACGGGTTCATCGGGCTGGTCGATTCCCTGGCGGCGTTCTCCAAGCCGCTGGTCGTCGCCGTCAACGGACTGGGTCTGGGCATCGGCGTGACGCTCCTGGGCTTCGCCGACCTTGTCCTCGCCTCGACGAAGGCTAGGTTCAAGACACCGTTCACCACGCTCGGGGTCGCGCCGGAGGCGGCCTCCAGCTTCCTGTTCCCGCGGCTGATCGGACGCCAGAACGCCGCCTGGATGCTGATGTCGGGGGAGTGGTGCAGCGCCGAGGAGGCCCACGAGATGGGGCTCGTCTGGCGGGTCACCGAGCCCGAGGAGCTCCTCAAGGTCGCCTGGGGCCACGCCGCCACGCTCGCCGCGAGGCCGATCAGCAGCCTGGTCGCGGTCAAGGAGACGATGACCGCGTCGCTGCGCTCCGGGATCGAGGCCGCCCGGGAGCTCGAGAATGCCAAGTTCGCCGAGCTGCTCGGCGGGCCCGCCAACATCGAGGCGCTCGTCGCCTTCGCCGAGGGCCGCGAGCCCGACTTCACCAGGCTTCCGCCCGGGGCCTGAGCGGGCTCAGCGCGCTCGGTGGGCTCCGGGGGCTCGCTGGTCGAAGCTCCCGTACCGGTCGCTGCCGTCGAGATGGTACGTGCGCTCCATCTCGGTCAGGTCGTCCTCGATCTGGCGGCCGCGGCGCCGGTCGAGGAGCGCGGCGATGAGGGTCAGGACGCTCCAGAACAGGATCACCCCGATCACGACCGCGACGATGGTGCCGTTCATCGAAGATCAGCTCCTTCGTGGTGGGTCTATCTGCTCGTGCTGCGGTCCGCCCGGCCCGGGCTCGGCGCTGAGCACGATGTAGTCGACGATGTCGATCCCGGGGTCGTGCTCCCTGATGACCTCGAGGACCGTCGCGCGGCGCTCCTCGGAGGCCACCTCGCCGGAGGCGACGAGGTGGTCACCGCGTACCTGGAGCCGGATGCCCAGCTCGTGGGTGCGCGGGTCGGTCGCGATCGCGCGCTCGAGATCTCGCGTCTGCTGCTCGTTCATGCCGACCTCCTGGGGACGACGTCGTAGACACGGAACGCTGCCTGGATGACGGGCTGGGCGACGTTTCGTACGGGCACCCCGGCCGGGGTGAGACCCTTCTCGCGTCCGGCGTGGGCGTGGCCGTGGAGCGCCAGGTCCACTCCCGTCTCGTCGATCGCCTCGCCGAGCCGGTAGTTGCCGAGGAACGGCCAGATCTCCTTCGGCTCGCCGATCAGCGTGTCGTCGACGGGGGCGAAGTGTGACAACGCGACCGTGACGTCCGGCTCCTCGGTGGCGAGGTCGTCGAGTGCCTGACGCAGCAGGCTGGCGGTCTCGATGCCATGCCCGGTGAAGGCCTTCATCTCGGGTTCGCCGAAGTCGGCCGCGCACCGGCCGACGAAGCCGAGGCAGAAGCCCTTGATGCCGGCGACGCCGAGGCGGCCGGCATCGGTCTCGACGGTGGTCGAGGTGCCCTCGAGGACGGTCACCCCGCGGTCCTGCAGCAGGTGGACGATGTCGCGCTCGGCGCCGGAGTGGTAGTCGTGGTTGCCGAGCACGACGAGGACCGGTACGTCGGCGGCGTCGAACTCGTCGGCGAACGCCTCCGCCTCCTCGACCGTCCCGTGCTGGGTGAGGTCTCCGGCGACCAGCAGCGCATCGGCCTCCTCGGAGATGTCGGTGAGCAGCGGCGCGTAGCGGCCGCGCAGGTCGTCGGCCAGATGTACGTCACCGACTGCTGCCACGCGAATCGGGTCAGCCATCGTCGCCTCCCATACTGCTTCCTTCCATGATGGCGAGCGCGTCGAGCAGACAGATCGCGGTCTGTGCGAAGGGGCTCCGCTTCGCCTCCTGTCGCACCAGCCGCCAGTCGATCTGCTCGCGCAGGGCGCGGGCGGCGCCGAGAATCGGGGAGAGGTCGCAGGCGTGCTCGCTCAGGGCGAGCATCCGCGAGATGAGCAGGTCGGTCCCGGACATCACGGGCATGGTGACGGAGTCGACCGGCAGGTCGGTGCACCGAGCCAGCAGCTCGTCGTCGACGGGGCCGGTCGGGAGTCGGTGGATCAGGTCGACGACCACGGTGTCGCGCCCGACCTTCACCAGCCAGTCCTCCGGGGCGCCGACCGGATCCATCCCGTTCAGGACCAGTGCGCGCACGGCGTCCTCGACGCACTCCTCGGGGAGTACGAAGTCCACGTCGTGGGTGCTCTCCGGCCCGCCTCGGGTCCACACCGCGTACCCGCCGGCGAGTGCGAACGGGATCTCGGCGGCCTTCAAGGTCGCACCGACCAGCTTGAGGACGTCGCGTTGTCGCTGGAGCTCCTCGCCCAGCACGTCTGTTCTCGACATGTTGGTGCGGTACCCCGATTCGGTCGCCTTCACCCCTTGCCCGAAACGAGAACGTGTTCTAATCTGGACACGTGTCCAGCGCAACGAGCACCCGCCAGACGGAGACGGTCGAGCGAGTATTCGCGGCAGGTCTGGCGGAGCTGCGCGAGGTCGGGCACGAGGCACTCACCGTCCGTTCGGTCGCCGCCCGGGCCGGGGTCTCCCCGGCCACGGCCTACACCTACCTCGCCTCCAAGAACCATCTCTTCGCCGAGCTCTTCTGGCGCCACCTGGCCGAGGCGCCGGCGGTCGAGGAGACCGGGTCCCGCGCGGAGCGGGTGCAGGCGGCCGTACGCAGCCTGACGACCCGGATCGCTGAGGAGCCTGCGCTCGCCGCGGCGGTCACGCCGGCGCTGCTGGGCAGCGATGCCGATGTCGAGCGGCTGCGGCTGCGGATCGGAGCCGAGTTCGCCGCCCGGTTCGAGGCGGCGCTCGGCGACGGTGCTGTCGAGGCGGAGCGGGAAGCCCTGCTGCTCGCCTTCTCCGGCGCGCTGCTGCAGGCGGGCATGGGCCTGATGACCTACGACGAGATGGCCGACCGGCTCGCCCCGGTCGTCGCCGTGATCGTCGGGAAAGAGTGAGATGACCAGCGCGACGACCGAGATCTTCGACCCCTACGACTACGACTTCCACGAGGACCCCTACCCGGTCTATGCCCGGCTGCGGGACGAGGCGCCGCTCTACTACAACGCCTCCGACGACTTCTGGGCGCTCTCCCGGCATGCCGACGTCCACGCCGCGGTGAAGAACGACGTCACCTTCTCCAACCGGATGGGGGTCTCGCTCGACGCCAGCGCCTGGAACGCCGACGCCCACCGGGTGATGTCCTTCCTGGCCCTGGACGGCAAGGAGCAGACCCGGCTGCGCAAGCTGGTCTCGGCCGGCTTCACGCCGCGCCGCGTACGCGAGCTCACCCCGCAGATCCAGGCGCTCGCCGACCACTACCTCGACGCGCTGATCGCGACCTGCGCCGAGACCGGCGAGGCGGACTGGATCGCGGAGCTCGCCGGCAAGCTCCCGATGGACGTCATCTCGGAGATGATGGGCGTCCCCGTCGCCGACCGCGACGAGGTGCGCCGCCTGGCCGACCTGGTGGTGCACCGGGAGGACGGCGTACGCGACGTGCCGGAGGCCGGGATGACGGCCGCGCTCGAGCTGATCGGCTACTACGCCGAGATGGTCGCGCAGCGGCGCAAGCAGCCCAGCGATGACCTCACCTCGGCACTCGTCGAGGCCGAGGTCGACGGCGACCGGCTGCTCGACCACGAGGTGATCGCGTTCCTGTTCCTGATGGTCGTGGCCGGCAACGAGACCACCACCAAGCTGCTCGGCAACGCGCTCTTCCACCTCGGCGCCCACCCCTCACAGCTCGCCGAGGTCTTCGCCGAACCCGAGGACACCGCGCCGGTGGGCTCGTGGATCGAGGAGACCCTGCGGCACGACACCTCCAGCCAGATGCTGGCGCGCTACGTCGCCGAGGACGTCGAGCTCCACGGCCAGGTCGTCCCGGCCGGGTCGAAGCTGCTCGTCCTGCTGGGCTCGGCCAACCGCGACGAGCGCGTCTTCACCGCCCCGGACGTCTTCGACATCCATCGCCCGTCCGACGAGCTCGGCCGGATCATGAGCTTCGGCGTCGGCCGGCACTTCTGCCTCGGCGCCAACCTGGCCCGGCTCGAGGCCCGGGTCGTGCTGGCGGAGCTCGTGCGGCGTACGTCCGGGTTCGAGGTCCATCGCGAGCGCGCGGTCCGGGTCCATTCGACCAGCGTGCGCGGGTTCGCCGAGCTGCCTGTCACCTTCACCTGGAGGGCGCGATGAGCGGGGCGGATGCTCATCGAGGTAACTCGGTCGGCAGCCACCGACTTCGTGGAGTTCCGCGAGGTCAGTACGCATTCGCCGAGCTACCTCGGTCAGCATTCCTGGAGGACGCATGAAGTACGCACAGCCCGACCGCCGTCCGGCCGTGATCACCGGCGCCTCCTCCGGGATCGGCGCGGAGACCGCGAAGGCGCTGGCGACCGCCGGTTTCCCGGTCGCGCTCGGCGCCCGGCGGCTCGACCGGGTCGAGGAGATCGCGGCCGCGATCCGGGCCTACGGGGGAGAGGCGGTCGCCCACCCGCTGGATGTGACCTCGGACGAGTCGGTCGCCGAGTTCGCCGCGAAGGCGGTCGCCGACCTGGGCGAGATCGAGGTCGTGGTCAGCAACGCCGGCGTCACCCATCCGGGCGCGACCGTCGACGTCTCCACGGAGACCTTCGGCGGCCAGGTCGACATCAATCTGCTCGGCGCCCACCGGATCCTGCGCGCCTTCGGGCCCGGGATGATCGAGCGGCGGCGCGGCGACCTGGTCTTCCTCTCCTCCGACGTGGCGCTCAAGCCGCGACCGTTCATGGGAGCGTACGCAGCCTCCAAGTGGGGTCTGGAAGGCATGGTCAACGCGCTCCAGATGGAGCTCGAGGGCACCGGGGTCCGGGCCTCGATCGTGCGACCCGGTCCCACCCACTCCGACATCGGCAACGAGTGGCCCGCCGAGCTCGGCGGGTTCGTGCTGGAGCAGTGGGTCAGGTGGGGCCTCGCCCGCCATCCGCACTTCCTCAAGGCCCGGGCGCTGGCCGACGCGATCACGTCGGTCGTGACCGCCAAGCGCGGGGTCCACATCAGCACCATCGACGTCAACCCCGAAGCCCCTGTGCAGGAGGCACGATGACGATCCCCACCGTCTCCACCGTCCTGGACGACCAGGACCCGAGCGTCCCCGAGATCATCCGCGGCACCGGGCACCTGCCCGAGATGCGGGTCGACCCGATCTCGCTGTTCTCCCGTGTCCGCGAGGAGTGCGGTGACCTCGGGCGCTTTCGCCTCGCCGACAAGGACGTCGTCCTGGTCACCGGTGCCGAGGCCAACGAGGCGTTCTTCCGAGCGCCCGACGACGTGCTCGACCAGGCGGCGGCGTACCCGTTCATGACGCCGATCTTCGGCAAGGGCGTCGTCTTCGACGCCTCTCCGGAGGAGCGACAGCAGATGCTGAAGAACCAGGCGCTGCGCGGCGACATGATGCGCGGACACGCGCAGACGATCGAGGCCGAGATCCGCCGGATGATTGCCGGCTGGGGCGAGGAGGGAGAGATCGACCTGCTCGACTTCTTCGCCGAGCTGACCATCTACACCACCTCGGCGTGCCTGGTCGGGAAGCCGTTCCGTGAGGAGCTCGACTCGTCCTTCGCCCAGCACTATCACGAGCTGGAGCACGGCACGGACGCGATCGCGTACGTCGACGCCTACGCCGACATCGAGAGCTTCCGGATGCGCGATGCCGCCCGCGACAAGCTCGTCGCGCTGGTCCAGGCGATCATCGACAAGCGGGTCGCGCGGGGCAAGGTCGCTCGCGAGGAGCGCGACCTCCTCGACGTGCTCATCTCGATCGACATGGACACGGACACCATCACCGGCGTCTTCATCTCGATGATGTTCGCCGGCCACCACACCTCCTCCGGCACCGCGTCGTGGGCGATGATCGAGCTGCTGCGGAACCCGTCGGTGATGGCCGACGTCGTCGGCGAGTTGGACGAGCTCTACGCGGACGGCAGCGAGGTGTCCTTCCAAGCGCTGCGCTCCATCCCGGTGCTCGAGGCGGCGCTGAAGGAGACGCTGCGGCTGCACCCTCCGCTGATCATCCTGATGCGGCTGGTGCGCGAGGACTTCGAGCTGCTCGGCGAGACCATCCCGGCCGGCACCCTGCTCGCCGCGTCGCCACGGGTCTCCAACCGGATCGAGGCCGACTTCCCGAAGGCGGACTCCTTCGACCCGAGCCGCTACATCGACCCGCGCCAGGAGGACATGCAGAACCGCTGGACCTGGATCCCGTTCGGCGCCGGCAAGCACCGCTGCGTCGGCAACGCGTTCGCGATGATGCAGATGAAGGCGATCTTCTCGGTCATCCTGCGCGACTACTCGTTCGAGGCGGCGCAGCCGCTGGAGTCGTACGCCGACGACTTCACCAAGATGGTGATTCAGCTCCAGCAGCCATGCCGTGTGCGCTACCGGCGGCGGCCCGTGGGTGGTGGCAGAGCATGAAGCTGACAGCCGACCTCGGGCTCTGCCAGGGGCATCAGGAGTGTCTCGCCGAGGCCCCGGAGCTCTTCGGCTTCGACGACGACAGCTACCAGGTGGTCGTACGCATCACCGAACCGTCCGAGGAGCAGCTCCCCGCCGCGCGTGCGGCCGTGAAGTACTGCCCCGCTTTCGCTCTCACCCTGGAGGACTGAATGGACCGCGCCGAGATCGAGAGGTTCTGGGCTCACTGGCTCGACCTCAACCGGAAGGCGGAGGCCGACGGCAACTGGTCGCCGCTCGCCGACGTGTACGCCGAGGACGCGACGTACGGCTGGATGTACACCCCCGACGAGCACTTCATGGCCGTGGGCCGCGAGCAGATCCGGGAGTGGGCGCTCGGGACCGAGATGGCCGGGCTCGAGGGCTGGCACTACGACTACCAGGCGACGGTCATCGACGACGTCAACGCCATGGTGATCGGCTTCTGGCGGCAGCGGGCCGGGATCGTCGACGACACGACCGGCGAGGAGTACGAGATCCTCGGGATCGGTGGCTCCTGGTTCGGGGTCGCACCGCGGCCCGACGGCGACGGGCTGGAGTTCGCCTGGCAGCGGGACTGGTTCGACCTGGGGTCCACCGCGACCACCTTCCTCGACATCGTCAAGGCCAAGAAGGCCACCGCCGGGCTGCTGGAGCGGATGTCGCTGAACGGCATGGAGCAGCCCGGCCACTACCGCCTCGCCGACCTGCCCTCGACCGTCTGGCCGCCGCCCGTCGCGGCCGGGAACTTCGTGACCCAGGAGCCCGTGTGACGACCCGAAACCCCACCAACCCAGCCGCCCAGCAGCTCGTCGACGGCAAGCTCGGCGCGGCCGCATCCGGCGAGACCTATGCGATTCTCAACCCCGCCACGGGGCGGGAGATCGGGCGCGCGCCCGACTCGACGGCCCAGGACATGGACGCCGCCATCGCCGCCGCCCGCAAGGCCTTCGACGAGACCGACTGGTCGACCGACGTGGCGCTGCGGGTCCGGTGCCTGCGCCAGCTCCACCAGGCGCTCCTCGATAACGCCGAGGCGCTGCGTGAACTGACCACCGCCGAGGTCGGCGCGCCCGCGTTCCTGGTCTCCGGGCCGCAGTTCGACACCCCGGTCGAGACGTTGAAGTGGACGATCGACCTGGCCGAGTCCTTCGAGTGGGAACGCGACCTCGGCATCGGGGTCACGATGGGCATCTCGTCGCGGCGGACCGTGCGGCGTGAGGCCGTCGGGGTCGTCGCGGCGATCACACCGTGGAACTTCCCCAACCAGATCAACCTGGCCAAGATCGGCCCGGCGCTCGCGGCGGGCAACACGGTGATCCTCAAGCCCGCCCCGGACACGCCGTGGCTGGCCGCGGAGCTGGGCCGGCTGGCGGCCGAGCACACCGATCTGCCGCCGGGCGTCTTCAACGTCGTCACCCCGCGCGACAACCGGGTGGCCGCGATGCTGGCCGAGGACCCGCGGGTCGACCTGGTCTCCTTCACCGGGTCGACGGCCACCGGGCGAGCGATCATGGCGGCCGCTGCGCCCAGCCTGAAGAAGGTCTTCCTCGAGCTCGGTGGCAAGTCCGCGGCGATCGTCCTCGACGACGCCGACATCGCCGCCGCCGCCTCGATGGCGGCCTTCTCGGTGGCCGTTCACGCGGGTCAGGGCTGTGCCCTGACCACCCGGCTGCTGGTGCCTCGGGAGTCCTACGAAGCGGCCGTCGAGGCGGCCGCCGCGACGATGTCGTCGCTCGGCGCGGGCGACCCGGCCGATGCCGGCACGATCTGCGGACCGGTGATCTCCGCGGTCCAGCGTGACCGGATCCTCGGCTACCTCGCGCTCGCCGAGGAGGAGGGTGGCCGCATTGCCACCGGCGGAGCCGTGGGGGTCCAGGACGGCGACCTCGCCGGCGGCTTCTGGATCCAGCCCACCGTCGTCGCAGGCCTCGACAACACTGCCCGCGTCGCCCGCGAGGAGATCTTCGGCCCCGTGCTCACGGTGATCCCGCACGACGGCGACGACGATGCCGTACGCATCGCCAACGACTCGCCCTACGGCCTCTCCGGCTCCGTGGAGTCGGGGTCGCTGGAGCGCGCGAAGTCGGTGGCCGCCCGCATCCGCACCGGCACCATCGGCGTCAACGGCGGCCAGTGGTTCGGCCCCGATGCGCCGTTCGGCGGCTACAAGCAGTCCGGCCTCGGCCGGGAGATGGGTGTCGAAGGCTTCGAGGAGTACCTCGAGACGAAGCTCATCGCGGAGCCCGCATGAAGCCGACCCGGCTCATCCTGACGAAAACCGACGCCGAGTCGGCTCGTCATGACGCGCCGACTCGACAGGGACTGATGTCAGGATGCGCCGACTCGGCGCGGGAGAGGACGGACGGATGAGGTTCGAGAACAAGGTCATCGTCGTCACCGGGGCGGCGCAGGGGATCGGTGAGGCGTACGCGAAGGGGCTGGCCGCCGAGGGGGCCGCCGTCGTCGTCGCCGACCTGAACGAGGAGAAGGGGCAGCAGGTCGCCAAGGAGATCGAGGCGGCGGGCGGAGTCGCCCGGTTCGTACGCTGCGACGTCTCCGACCACGCGTCGGCGGCCGCGCTGGTGGAAGAGACGACCGAGGCGTACGGCGGGATCGACGGGCTGGTCAACAACGCCGCGATCTACGGCGACATGGCCTTCGACCTGCTGATCACCGTCGACTGGGACTACTACGAGAGGTTCATGAGCGTGAACCTCAACGGTGCGCTGGTGATGACCCGCGCCGTCTACCCGGCGATGCAGAAGCGGGGCGGCGGGGCGATCGTCAACCAGTCCTCCACCGCGGCCTACCTCTACTCCGGCTTCTACGGACTGGCCAAGGTCGGCATCAACGGGCTGACCCAGCAGCTCGCCCATGAGCTCGGCGGGATGAACATCCGGGTCAACGCGATCGCGCCGGGGCCGACCGACACCGAGGCGACGCGAGTCCAGGCCGGCGACGCGGCGCGAGAGATGACGAAGGGCATGGCGATCAAGCGCCTCGGCACCACCGAGGACATGGTCGGAACCGCGAAGTTCCTCCTCTCCGAGGACTCCGCGTGGATCTCCGGCCAGATCATCGCCGTCGACGGCGGCGGGACGTTCCGACTGTGACCGCGGCGCCCAGGACACGTGCGGGGTTCATCGGCCTCGGCAACATCGGCAAGCCGATGGCGCTCCAGCTCGCCCGCACGGACGGGATCGAGCTGTGGGTGCACGACATCGCCGAGGAGCCCGTCGCCGAGCTCGGTGCCGCCGGTGCGAAGGCGGCGGGCTCGGTCGCCGAGCTGGCCTCGGCCGTCGACGTACTCAGCGTGATGGTGCGCGAAGACGACCAGGTGCGCGAGGTGCTCGCCGAGGTGCTCACGTCCGTCGGTGACCGTCCTGGGCACGACCCGCTGACGGTCCTGGTGCACTCGACCGTCGCCCCGGAGACGCCGGCCGAGCTGGCCGAGACCGCCGAGCCGCACGGGGTGAACGTGCTCGACGCCCCCGTCTCCGGCGGCCCGATGGGAGCCGCCGAAGGCACCCTGGCCATCCTCGTGGGCGGCACCCCGGAGGCGTACGCTGCGGCCGGCCCGGTCCTGACCGCGATGGGCTCCAAGGTGGTCCATGCCGGCCCGGTCGGCGCCGGGACGAGGTTCAAGCTGGCCCGCAACCTGCTCCACTTCGCCTCCTTCACCGCCGCCACCGAGGCCCAGCGGCTCGCCGAGGCGGCCGGGCTCGATCTGGTGGCGCTCGGTGAGGTCGTACGCCACACCGACGCGATCACCGGCGGACCGGGCGCGATCCTCTACCGCGACACCACCGCCCCGATTGCTCCCGACGACTTCTGGCACAGCGTCTTCGGCCACGTGGTCGCGCTGGGGGAGAAGGATCTCGGCTTCGCGATCGAGCTCGCTGAAGAGCTCGGCGTCGAGGTGCCGCTCGCCCGACTCGCCCTCGACCGGCTGGCACCCGGGCTCGGGCTCCCCAAGGACTGAACGAGGAACACGGAATCATGAACGACGACACCGACAAGTTCGCCGACCTCCCCGAGCAGCGCGCCCGAGGCCTGCGCAAGATGGAGGAGGTCTACGGCTTCGACATGGCCGACGGCGAGGGCGACTTCTTCCGCTACACCGCCGACCATCTCTTCGGGGACATCTGGCAGCGCCCGGGCCTGACCACCCGCGACCGCCGGCTCTTGCTTATCGGCCTGCTCGCAGGCCAGGGTGCCGCGGACGTGCTCGGGATCCAGATCCCCGCGGCGTACGCCAACGGCGAGCTCTCCGAGGACGAGCTGCGCGAGATCGTGGTGTTCCTGAGTCACTACGCGGGCTGGCCGAACGGTGCCAGGATGAACACGGTGGTCGAGGAGACCATCGGGAAGGCCCGGAGGAAGGCCGAGAAAGAGGCCCAGGGAAAGGCTCAGCGCTCATGACGTACGTCATCACCCAGTCGTGCTGCAACGACGCCTCCTGCGTGGAGGTCTGCCCCGTCGACTGCATCCACCCCGGACCCGACGAGCCGGGCTTCGGCGCCGCCGAGATGCTCTACGTCCACCCCGACGAGTGCATCGACTGCGGAGCCTGCGAGGACGCCTGTCCGGTCAACGCGATCTACCCGGACTACGAGGTCCCGGACGCGTTCGCGCCCTACGTCGACATCAACGCCGCCTTCTTCGAGTTCACCGGCGAGCAGGAGGAGCCCGCGCCGCTGCCGTCGCCGGGCCCGAAGATCCCGGGCGGGCCGCTCAAGGTGGCCGTGGTCGGAGCCGGCCCGGCCGGTTGGTACGTCGCGGAGGAGCTCGCCGCCACCCGCCGCTGCGACGTCGAGATCACCGTCATCGACCGGCTCGCGACCCCCTACGGTCTGGTCCGCTACGGCGTCGCGCCGGACCACCTGGACACCAAGGAGATCGTCGCCGGCTTCGCGAAGACGGCACGCCACCGCCGGGTACGGACGCGCTACAACGTCGAGATCGGGCGCGACGTCACCCATGAGGAGCTCCTCGGCGCCCACCACGCGGTCGTCTACACCACCGGCGCCTGCGAGGGCCGCAGCCTCGGCCTGCCGGGGGAGGAGCTGCCGGGCTCGACCTCCGCGGCGGAGCTCGTCGGCTGGTACAACGGTCATCCCGACCGTGCCGAGCTCACCTTCCCGCTCGCGCACGAGCGGGCCGTCGTCATCGGCAACGGCAACGTCGCCCTCGACCTGGCCAGGCTGCTGCTGGCCGACGAGGCGGCTCTGACGGCCTCCGACCTGGCTCCGGTCGCGCTCTCGGCCCTGGCGGCCAGCGGCATCCGCGAGGTCGTCGTCACCGCCCGCCGGGGTGCCGAGCACGCCGCCTTCACCAGCCCCGAGCTGCGGGCACTGGCCGACGCCCCAGGCATCGACGTCGTCGTCGACGAGGCGGACCTGACCGCTCTGCCGACCGAGACGGACGCGACCGAACGCAATGCCGCCACCTTCGGGGCGCTCCAGAAGGCCGACCTGCTGCGCGACCTGGCCACCCGGCCGCGTAGCGACGCCGCGAAGCGGCTCGTCCTCCGTTTCGGCCTCACGCCCACCGAGATCCTCGGCACGGAGACCGTTGCCGGGGTGCGCTTCGACAGCGGCGAGGAGGTCGAGGCCGGGCTGGTGGTCAGGGCCACGGGCTACCGCTCCGCAGGGGTCGACGGTGTCCCGACGGAGGCGGGCACCGGCCGGTTCCCGAACGAGGCCGGCCGGGTGATCGGTGCCGAGGCCACCTACACCGCGGGCTGGGCGAAGCGTGGTCCCAGCGGCGTGATCGGCACCAACCGCGCCTGCGCCGCCGAGACCGTACGCACCCTCCTGGATGACTACGCCGCCGGCTCGCTCGCCGACCCCACCGGAGAGCCCCTCGACGATCTCCTCGCCGAGCGAGGCGTGGTCATCGTCGACCAGACCGGCTGGAACACGCTCGACACCCACGAGTGCGAGTCCGGCAAGGAGATCGGCCGGCCGCGCGCGAAGGTGACCGACCGGGAGGAGCAGGTCCGCATCGCGGCTCTGGCCCGAGTCTGACCCGCCCCCCAGGTCGAGCCGGCGCATCCTGACAGAAAACAACGCCGAGTCGGCGCGTCATGACGAGCCGACTCGGCAGGGATTTCGGTCAGGACGAGCCGACTCGGCGTTCGGTTTGACCGGTGCTCGTTGGGGAGGTCTGCGAGAGTGGGTGAAAACCGATTCCTCGGGGGAAAGGCACTCCATGTCAGGCAGCGACTACAAGGACTGGAACCAGTCGATCATCGACGAGTTCCGCTCGAACGACGGCAACGTCACCTCGGTGCCGTTCGGGCGCGGGCTCGTGCTCGTGCACCACACCGGCGCCAAGACCGGCACCGAGAGGGTCTCGCCGGTGGCCAACCTCCACCCGGATCCCGACACCTGGCTGATCGCCGCCTCGAAGGCCGGCGCGCCCGAGAATCCGGCGTGGTACCACAACCTGCTGGCTCACCCGGAGACCAAGATCGAGACGCCCGACGAAGGGGTCGTTGAGGTCGAGGTGACCGAGCTGACCGGCGCCGAGCGCGACGCCGCCTGGGATCGCTTCAAGGCGATGAGCCCTGGTTTCGGCGAGTACGAGGCGAAGACCGACCGGGTGATCCCGGTCCTCGCGCTGCGCCGCCGCTGAACCTCAGACGGGCGTGATCGGCAGCGACCGGCGCGGCTCGAAGGCGAAGTCCGCGCCGGTGCTGAACCTCACCACCGCGACCTCGTCGGCCTCGGGAGCGGGTTCGGTGCGGCGTACGATCTCGACCCGCCAGCCGCCATCGACCGCGTCTCCAATGGACCGGACCTCGACGTCGAGATGAGGGTCGAGAGCCTGCACCGCGACCCGGAGCGGAACAGACCATTCCGGCCCGATCAGCGAGACCCAGGCACCGTCCTCGTCGGCCGCCGAAGGGCGGACGGTCAGCGCGTCGGCCTCCACCTCGACAGAGACGTACGCAGCGGGGTTGAGCATCGGATGGAGCGCGAGCAGCCGCAGGGCGCCCTTGGTGTCAGGCGGCAGCGAGAGCGCCCGGGCGAGGCGCGCGCCGGCGATGCCGGCGACCCCGACCAGCTGCTTGCGGCGGATCTCGAGGAGCTGCTCGGGCGAGGTCACCCGGGACTCCAGCGCGAGGGTGAAGCCGCGGTCGAGCAGCGCCATCTGCAGGCACACCTCGTCGGCGATGCGCACCAGCGCCGAGTGGGAGAAACCGGCCAGGTCGAGGTCGGAGACCAGTGGTCCGGCGTAGTCGGCCGCGCCGTCCTCGGACGGATCGATCGGCGCGAGCTCGAGCCCGGCCGCGCGGGAGCGCTCGTTGACGGCCAGCTCGGGGATCGCCACCGCCTCGGGATGGGCGTCGTCGATGGTCACCGTCCAGCGGCAGTGGGGGGTGCGGTCGGCCGGCGTCCGCGGCGGCCGGTGGACCGGACGCACCTGGGCCCGAGGGTGGGTCGCGATCGCGGTGGCGTCGAACGTCGGATCCTCGATGTCGTGGCACATCCCGCGGACGTACTCCTCGCCCATCGGCTCCACGTCCATCAGCGCGCCGCAGTGGTCGAGGTGGAACTCACCGTGGCGGGCGTCGTGGACGGTGTAGCGGAAGTCCATGAACTGCGGGGGCGCGCCGATGTCGAGCTGGAGGCCCTTGAAGATCGTCGGTACGTCGCCCTGCCCGGGCACCGCCGACGCGTAGCCCAGCGCGGTCTGCATCCGCCGGGTGTAGATCGGCGAGGCGGCGGCCCACTCGACGATCGCGATCCGGAGCATCTCCTCGCGCCCGAAGGCGGAGATGCACCACGCCATCCCGGAGCGGTCGATCAGCTGGCCGATCAGGAGGAGCTCGCGGACGACCTCGGCGAGCTCCTCCCGGGTCAGCTCGGCATAGCGGGAGACGGGCGTCAACGGATGTGGAGCTTCCGCATCCAGCGTAGCGACGCCTGCATCTGCTTGGCGTAGTCGTCGAAGGTCTGCTTGCCCTGCGGCCCCATGACCTGCTTCTTCAGGGTGGCGACGTTCTGGGTCTCGGTGTACTTCAGCAGTCCCTGGTCGCCGTGGCGGGCACCGACTCCGGACTGCTTCATGCCGCCCGACGGGGTCGACTTCGAGGCGTACGCGGTGGCGAGGCCGTCGTTGATGTTGACGTTGCCCGACTCGATCCGCGCCGCGACCTGTTGGGCGCGCTTGAAGTTCGTGGTCCACACCGAGGCGTTGAGCCCGTAGTCGGTGTCGTTGGCCAGCTCGATCGCCTCCTCGAGGGTCGAGTAGCGGTGCAGCGAGACCACCGGCCCGAACGTCTCGGTCACCCCGTGGAGCATCTCCTTCGTGGTGCCCTCCAGGATGGTGGGCTCGAAGAAGGTCGGCCCGATGTCGGGACGCGCCTTGCCGCCGGTCAGCACGGTGGCGCCCTTCGCGACCGCGTCCTCGACGTGCGACTGCACCCGCGCCAGATGGTCGGGGGAGACCAGCGCCCCGAGGTCGGGCCCGAAGGCGTACGCCGCCTCGATCCGCATCCTTTCGACGGCGGCCACGAACTTGTCGCGGAACTCGTCGTACATCGCCTCGGGGATGTAGATCCGCTCGATGTGCATGCAGATCTGGCCGGTGTTGCCGAAGACGGCGAACATCGAGCCGCCGACGGTCTCGTCGATGTCGGCGTCGTCGAGGACGATCATCGGGTTCTTGCCGCCGAGCTCGAGGCAGGCGCCGATCAGGTTGCGCCCCGCCTGCTCGCCGATCAACCGGCCGGTCGCGGTCGAGCCGGTGAACATCGCGTAGTCGACGTTGTCGAGCATCGTCGGGCCCACGTCCGGTCCCTCGCCGCAGACCACCTGGAACAGGCCCTTGGGCAGGCCCGCCTCCTCGAGCAGAGAGATCCCGAACAGCGGCGAGAGCGCCGTCTTGTTGTCGGGCTTGAGGAGCACCGCGTTGCCGGCCATGAGCGCCGGGATCGCGTCGGAGAGACCGGTCGCGAACGGGAAGTTCCACGGCGCGATGATCCCGACCAGGCCTCGCGGCGGGTGGCGCTCGATCGAGCTGGACAGCACCGGCATCACGCCCGGGCGCTTCTTGTCCTTGAGCAGCTTCGGCGCCCGCTTGAGGTAGTGCGAGATCACCATCGGCGGGTCGCAGACCTCCTCGAACGCGATCCGGCGGGCTTTGCCCGACTCGGCCTGGATGAGGTCGGCGATCTTGTGCTGGTTGCGCAGGATCAGCTCGTGGGCGCGCTTGAAGACGGCCAGTCGCTCCCGGAGCGGGGTCGCCGCCCACGCCTGCTGGGCAGCCCGGCCGGCTTCGGCGGCCCGCTCCACGTCTGCCGGCGAGGACTGCGGCAGCGCCACCAGCACCTCACCGGTGTAGACCTCGGTCAGCTTCCAGGACGCACCCGTCGAGGACGGGACCCGGGAGACCAGCTCGGCCAGCAGCTCCTCGGTGATCCAGTCGGGGCGGCGTACGTCTGCTGTCTTCGCGGTGTCAGTGCTCATGTCTGCTTCCGATCAGCGGTTGTCGAGGACGGCTCTACAGATTTTCGTCAAGGACGAAGGTTGCGCAACGGTCACCGATCATGACCGCGGGAGCGTTGGTGTTGCCGCCGATGATCGACGGCATGATCGAGGCGTCGGCGACGCGGAGGCCGTCGATGCCGCGTACGCGGAGCTGCGGGTCGACCACGGCCCGCTCGTCGACGCCCATCCGGCAGGAGCCGACACCGTGGTAGATCGAGGTCGCGCGGTTGGTGACCTCGTCCTTCATCGCCTCTGCGTCGATCGCCTTGCCGGGATGGATCTCCGACTTGACCTGGTCGCCGAATGCCGGGGAGGCCATGATCTCGCGGATCATCTCCACGCCCTCGAGCAGGACGCGCTTGTCGTCGGGCTCGGCGAGGTAGTTGAAGTCGATCAGCGGCTCGGCGGTCGGGTCCGCGTTACGCAGCCGCAGCGTCCCGCGTGAGCGCGGGTAGATCAGCGACGACATCACCGTCAGGGCCGCCCGCGGATCGACCTCGTGGCGGATCGGCGCGTCCTGGTTGGGGGAGGGATAGGCCCAGGGGAGCACGTGCAGCTGCAGGTCGGGTACGTCGGTGGCCAGCGAGGTGCGGACGAAGCCGACCGTCTCGAAGACGGTGTGGCCGAGGATCGACCGACCGACCGTCTGCTCCTTGAGGACCGCCTTGCCGAAGTAGCCGGCGGTGCCGTGGTGCAGCGCGGTCGGCATCTCCCAGGTGGTCGGCACGAACATGTGGTCGTGCAGGTTGTCGCCGACCGGCAGCTCGTGGATCGCGGTGATCCCGTGCTCGGCGAGGTGGGCGGAATGACCGATTCCGGAGAGCATCAGCAGCTGCGCGGAGCCGAAGACGCCCGCGGAGACGATGACCTCCTGGGTCGCCGAGATCGTCTGCGGACCCTGTCTGGTGAGGATCTCGACGCCCCTCGCCCGGCCGTTCTCGATCAGGATCCTCGAGACGTGCACCTGGGTCAGCGTGGTCAGGCTCGGCAGTTCCTGGTCGTGGAGGTAGCCCCGCGAGGCCGAGTAGCGCAGGCCGTCGATCGCGCTCTGCTGGAACGTCGAGACGCCCTCCTGCTCGGCGCCGTTGTAGTCGTCGAGCACCTTCACGTCGAGGGTCTCGGCGGCGGCGCGCTGGAAGGAGAGGGACGCCTCGGTCGGCCGCGGGTGCTTCATGACCTTGATCGGCCCGCCCGTGCCGCGGTAGTCGGAGCCACCGCCCTCGTAGTCCTCGACCCGCCGGTACGCCTCGTTGACCGAGTCCGCGTCCCAGCCGGTGTTGCCCTCGGCCGCCCAGGCGTCGTAGTTGGCCCGGTTGCCCCGGACCCACAGCAGGCCGTTGATGGAGAAGGAGCCGCCGAGCACCTTGCCGCGCGGCTGGGGGAGCTCGCGGTTGCGGGCGTGCTGCTGGGGGACCGTGTGGTAGCCCCAGTCGACGAGCTTCTTCAGCCGCGGCTCGGCGTGGAGGGGGCCGATCATGCCTGGCTTGGTCACCAGGTAGTTGCGCCTGTCGTTCTTCCCGGCCTCGAGCAGGATGACCGACTTCCCCGCCGCCGCCAAGCGGCCGGCGACGGCACAGCCGGCCGAGCCGGCGCCGACGACGACGTACTCGGCCTCGGTGACTTTGGACTTGGGCACGATCAGATCCTCTCGATGATCGTGGCGGTGGCCTGAGCGCCGCCGGCGCACATCGAGACCAGGGCGGTGCTCGCGTCGCGACGCTCGAGCTCGTGCAGCGCGGCGGTGAGCAGCCGGGTGCCGGTGGAGCCGACGGGGTGGCCGAGGGCGATCGCGCCGCCGTTGACGTTGATCTTCTCCTCGGGGACCTGGTGCACCGCGGCCCACGACATGACCACGCCGGCGAAGGCCTCGTTGACCTCGGCGATGTCGATGTCGCCGATTGTCATCCCGGTGTCCTTCAGCGCCTTCTCGGTCGCCTGGACGGGGCCGTCGAGGTGGTAGTAGGGATCCGAGCCGACCAGGTTGGACGTCACGATCCGTGCCCGAGCCTTCAGGCCCAGCGAGGCGGCGACCGCGGAGTCCATGAGCAGCAGCGCCGAGGCGCCGTCGGAGATCTGCGAGGAGGTGCCGGCGGTGTGGGTGCCGCCCTCGAGCACCGGGCTGAGCCCGGCCAGCTTCTCGAGCGAGGTGTCGCGGATGCCCTGGTCCTCGGTGACGGTGCGTATCTCTCCGGTGGGCTTGCCCTCGTCGTCGAGCATGGGGGCTTCGACGGCGAAGATCTGGCTCTTGAAGTGACCGGCGTCGCGCGCCTGGCGAGCCTTGACCTGCGACCACAGACCGAACTCGTCGACCTCGTTGCGGGAGAACCCACGGTTCTTCACGATCCGGTCGGCGCCCTCGAACTGGTTGGGCAGATCGATGTTCCAGTCTTCGGGACGTGGATCGCCGGCGCCCTTGGGCACGTTGGCGCCCAGCGGGATGCGTGACATCGACTCGATGCCGCAGGCGATGCCGACCTTGATCTGGTCGGAGGCGATCATCGCGTTGATCAGGTGCGTGGCCTGCTGGGCCGAGGAGCACTGCGCGTCGATGACGGTGGAGCCGGTGTGGATCGGCAGGCCCGCGTGGAGCCAGGCACGGCGGACCATGTTGTTGGACTGCTCGCCGGCCTGGGAGACGCAGCCGCCGATGACCTGATCCACCAGGTCAGGGTCGAGACCGGCGCGCTTGAGCACCTCGACCTGGGCGGCGCCGAGCAGGACGCCCGGGTGCAGGCCCGCGAGCCAGCCCTTGCGCTTGCCGATGGGGGTACGGACGGCTTCGACGATGACGGGCGTGCCCATGGAACCTCGCTCTTCGGGGGTTTCGACAAGTCGCTGGTGCGCGGGCGCGCACCGTCACGCCTGATGACGCGACACCGGTTACACTCGATTGTTCCAAAGTAGAACGTGTTCTCGTTTGGCGCAACCCTTGTGTGATCCTGGGCACTGTGTGAACATAAACTAGAACGTGTTACAGAAAAGACCTCGAAGGAGCACACCCGTGACCGCTCTCCCCGTGGATTTCGATCCGACTGATCCCGTGCTCAACGAGGAGCGCGTCCCGCTCCAGGAGTTCATGGAGCTGCGGCGTACGGCTCCGGTCTTCTGGATCGAGCAGAAGCCCGAGGCGCGAGCAGGGTTCCTCGACACCGGCTTCTGGGCGGTCAGCAAGCACGAGGACATCCTCGCCGTCTCCAAGGACAGCGAGAACTTCAGCACCAACGAGAACGGCGTCATCATCCGGTTCGCGCCGGACATGACCCGCGAGCAGGTCGAGCTGCAGCGCGCGATGCTGATCCACCATGACGCTCCCGACCACACCAAGCTGCGCCAGATCATCAGCCGTGGCTTCACCCCGCGTGCGATCAACGCTCTCAAGGATCGTCTGGTCGAGCGGGCCAACAGCATCGTCGACGATGCGCTGGCCAAGGGCGAGGGCGACTTCGTCGCCGAGGTCGCTGCCGAGCTCCCGCTCCAGGCGATCGCCGAGCTCCTCGGCGTCCCGCAGGAGGACCGGCGCAAGCTCTTCGACTGGTCCAACCAGATGCTCGCCTACGACGACCCGGACTACAACGCGGATCCCGAGGCCGCCTCCATCGAGATCCTGACGTACGCGATGACGCTGGCCGCCGAGCGCAAGGCGGACCCCAAGGACGACATCATCTCCAAGCTCGTCAACGCCGAGCTGGAGGGCGGCGCGCTGGGCGATGACGAGTTCGGTTTCTTCGTCATCCTGCTCGCCGTCGCGGGCAACGAGACCACCCGCAACGCGATCTCCCACGGCATGCAGGCCTTCTTCGAGAACCCCGACCAGTGGGAGCTGTGGAAGAACGAGCGCCCCGACACGATGGTCGACGAGGTGATTCGCTGGGCAACCCCGGTGACCGTCTTCCACCGCACCGCGATCAACGACGTAGAGGTCGGCGGTCAGCTCGTCAAGGCCGGGCAGCGCGTCGGGCTCTACTACGCCTCGGGCAACCACGACGAGGACGTCTTCGACGACCCCGACACCTTCGACATCACCCGCGAGCACAACCCCCACCTCGCCTTCGGCGGCCACGGCGCCCACTACTGCATCGGCGCCAACCTGGCCCGGATGGAGGTGCGGATCATGTTCGACGTGATCGCCGACCGGATGCCCGACCTGAAGCCCAACGGCGCCCCGCGCCGCCTGCGTCACGCCTGGATCAACGGCATCAAGGAGCTGCCGGTCACCTACGCCTGAGCGCCAGGCACGACGACATTAGAGAAGTGGGGCCGGCGGAACGGATAGCCCGCCGGCACCCACTTCTTCAGCGCTTCGTAGACCATCTCGTAGAGCCCCTGCTCGTACGCCTCGGTGGTCACCCACCAGCTGACGTCGACGTCGTACGCCGCCAGCTCCTCGCTCAGCTCCTGCCGTACGCCGAGCGGGTAGAGATAGGCGCACCCGACATAGCCGAGCCTGGGCGTCTCCAGGACATAGGAGAACGACTTGTTCTCCTTCCACTCGCCCTCGTGCCAGACCAGGTCGATGTAGTCGTCCTCCTCCGACGTCGGCCCGTCCGGCCACCCGCCACCCCGGGTCGCGTTGATGAGCTCCCGGTCGGCGTTGATGGCGCGTACGTCATCGGCCAGGCAGTCACGCGACAGCGGCCGCGCCGTCAGGTCACCGTGGGTGAGCACCCGAGGTGCCTCGAACCCGTCCGGCACGACGAGCAGCTTGCTCAGTCCTGCGTAGCTCACGTTCCTCACCTGAGTTCGCCGGCGAGCTGCTTGGCAAGCGTCGAGCGGATCGCGAGCCCGATGCGGTCCCGCTCGGACGCCGGGATCTGCTCGTCCTCTGGGACGACGAGGTAGCCGAACACCTTCGGGCCCATCCTGTCCGCCGGCTGGCCCGGCATCCGCGGGACCAGATGGACGTGCAGGTGGTGGTGTCCTGGAGTCTCGGAGAACTGCATGACGTAGGTCTTCTCACACCCCGTCAGGGTCCGCAGCGCCCGCGAGAGCTGCCCGAGGAGGGTGCCGAGCTCGGCATGCCCCTCGGCGTCGAGGACATCGAGGGCCGTCACGTGCTCACGCGTGACCAGGACCAGCCAGCCCGGCAGCGACGTGTTGAGCGCATGCGACGCCCGCCAGTGCGTAGTCGTCACGATCGATCCGCGAGGGGTATCCACCTCGGCTTCGCCAATGGCGCAGGTCTGGCACTCCATGCCATCGCACGTTAGCCGACACATGCTGCCAATTCAGATGGCAAAAACTCGGTAGGGATCAGCGGCCCCCACCTGGTGTGCCCCTTTGGGGGACTACGGTCTTCGTTCCTGGTCGGGCCATGATCCCGGACCAGCCTCGTCATCCGTGGTTCGTCGAAAGGGGAGTCCGTTCCATGGTTCCTCCTTCCCGTCTGCCCATCCGGACCGCAGTCGGCTTCGTACGCCGTCCTCTGACCGCGGTCGTTGGTGTCCTCTCCGTGCTGGCCGCGCTGGTCTTCTTCGGTGGCGGTGGTGTCCGTGGAATCGAGAGCGCACTGTGGGGCTACGTCGGGCTGTTCGTCTGCGCGCCGAGCGACTATTCGGTGATGGAAGCCCTGGAGTCGGACGGTGTGAATCGTGCCGCTCGAGAAGCCTTCGCATCCGAGCGTGAGCTCGAGGCGAGCTGCGATCCGGACGACCGATCGATCTCCGGAGAGATTCGCCTGTCCTCGACAGATCCTTGGGAAGTCGTCCTCCGGACGTATCAGGAGCTGATGTCTTCCAACGGTTGGGTGGTGGAGGGCCGGGTTCCGATGTGCTACCAGAAGTCTGTCGAGGGCCGCGTCATCGAGGCCTACCTTCTGCGCGGGCAACGGACCGAGGATGCGGGCGTGAAGATGGTCATCGCCTTCTCCTCGAGACCCGGAGGCTGCGAGCTGCTCGACGATCCTGAACTCGGCGAGGAATGGATGCAGGGGTGAAGCGCCACGACGGTGACCGCGTCAGGGTTCCAGGATGGGTCTTCGTGGCCGCCGTGCTGATTGCGCTGGTCTTGCTCGTCGCGCTTGCCGTTGTCGGCCTGGTCATCTGGTTCCTCCTGCCCAAGAAGATGGTGGTCGACGAGGCGGCAGAGCGACAGGCGATGAGTGACCTACAGCCCTGGGCCGACCAGCTGATGTCGATAGAGGCACCGCGTGGCACGGCTATCACGGGCCTGGACGCTGGCGTCCTTCCCTGCATCTACGACGATTCGACGAGTTCTGTGGATCAGCCGTCCGTGGCGGTGACCTGGCAGAAGCCTTCCCACAAGGGTCCGAGGTCGAGTGGCCCTACGGCATCCGATCGAGTCGAGTTCCGGCTCCTGGCCGATCGGTTCAAGGAGCTGGGGTGGAAGGTCGACGATGAGGAGTTCGTGAAGGGCGAGGACGGAGGCCCCGACCGAATGGATGCTGTCTTGGTGCGGGGGTCTGGTCGAGGAGCCCTCGAGCTGGACCTGACGACGGAGGGATCTGGATTCTCGGCGTTCGTCACCATGCCGAACGCGCCGGAAGCCTGCAAGGTCGGTCTTGCTTGACATG
This sequence comes from Nocardioides sp. NPDC087217, assembly GCF_044744805.1. Lineage (NCBI taxonomy): Bacteria > Bacillati > Actinomycetota > Actinomycetes > Propionibacteriales > Nocardioidaceae > Nocardioides > Nocardioides sp. NPDC087217. Next base: position 853,417 of record NZ_JBIUZB010000002.1, on the reverse strand, counting down.
ACCGGGCGTCGAAATGCACAAGGCCGTCGGTCGAGGCCAGATCGGCTCACTCGGGCATGACCACCACGATCTTGCCGTGGTTGGCGCCACTGGTGAGGCGCTCGTACGCCGCGACCGCCTCGCTCAGCGGAAAGGTGCTGTCGATGTGCAGCGACATCTGCTCCTCGGCCACCGCCGTGGCCGCGGACTCGGCGTGCTCGCGGGCTTGCGGGACCACGAGCACCCCGACCCGCTTCCCGGTCGTCGCGCGGATCATCGGGCCGGCGAGGAGCGTGGCGACCAGGGTGCGCGTGGATCCGCCGACGAGGAGGTAGCTGCCGCTGCGGCGCAGCGCCCGGTGGACCCGGAACGGCGAGCGGTGGGCGACCAGGTCGACGATCAGGTCGTAACGGTCCCCTTGATCGGCCCAGTCCTCGCCTGGGTAGTCGATGACAGCGCTCGCGCCGACCGCACGCAGGAAGTCCGCCTTCTCGCCACGATCGACGGCGGTGACCTCCGCGCCGTACGCCGCCGCCAGCCCGACCACGAAAGGACCACCGGCACCACCGGCGCCGTTGACGAGCACGCGGTCGCCCGTCGTGACCCGCCCCTCGATGGCGCGGACCGCGATGCCGCCGGCCTGCGGGATCGCTGCTGCCTCGGCGTACGTCAGGCCGGGTGGTTTCCGGGCGAGCAGTGCGGGCCGCGTGGCAACGTACTCGGCCAGACCGCCGCGGTAGCCCGCCAGTTCGCCGAACACCGCATCGCCGACGGCATACTCGCCGACCTCCGCGCCGACCGCGCTCACCACACCGGCGATGTCGGAGCCGGGCACCGGATGCTTCGGTCGCCGCAGGCCGCCGAGGCGGGAGTAGAACGGGCTGCCGGCCAGATTCTCGCGGTCCGAGCCGTTCAGAGAGCAGGCGTGCACCTTGACGAGCACCTCGTCGGGCGCGGGCGCGGGCACCGGTAGATCTTCCATCGTGACGGCGCCGAGACCGCCGTAGGTTCGCTGTGTCAGCGCCAGCATCGGCCGCCTCCTGTTCTCGACGTACGAGGCTACCGCCGTGCCGACGACGCCGGTGTCACTTCCCCACATGTGCGGGGAAGTGACACCGGTCAGTCGCGCGGTGGGTGCAACTTCCCCGCATATGAGGGGAAGTTGCGGGCGAGGGTCAGTTCTGCGGAGGCTCCGAACCCACGACCCACATCGAGAAGAACTGCGAGCCGCCGCCGTAAGCGTGCCCGAGCGCGCGACGGGCGCCGTCGACCTGGTGCTCGCCGGCGCGGCCCCGGACCTGCAGGGCGGCCTCGGCGAAGCGGAGCATGCCGGAGGCGCCGATGGGGTTGGAGGAGAGTACGCCGCCGCTCATGTTGACCGGGAGGCTGCCACCGAGGGCGGTCTCGCCGGCCTCGGTGAGCTTCCAGCCCGAGCCCTCGGCGGCGAAGCCGAGGTTCTCGAGCCACATCGGCTCGAACCAGGCGAACGGCACGTAGATCTCGGCACAGTCGATCTCGCGGGCCGGGTCGGTGATCCCGGTCGCCTTCCACAGCGCCGCGGCGGCCTCACGGCCCGCCTGCGGGTTGACCTGGTCGCGCTCGGCGGCCGAGGTGGGCTCGGAGCGCATCACGGTGCCGTGGATCCAGGCGGGAGCCTCGTACGTCTTGGCGACGTCCTCGGCGGCGATCACCATCGCGCAGGCGCCGTCCGAGGAGGGGCAGGTCTCGTCGTAGTGGATCGGGTCCCAGAGCATCTGCGAGGCCAGGACCGACTCGACCGTGGTGCCCTCGTTGTGCAGGTGCGCGTACGGGTTCTTCAGTGCGTTGTTGCGGTCCTTGGCCGCGACGATCGCACCGATGTGCGAGGGCGCGTTGGCGCGGCGGATGTAGGAGCGTACGTGCGGGGCGAAGTAGCCGCCCGCGCCGGCATGCACCGGCATCACGAACGGGATCGGCACCGAGAGTGCCCACATCGCGTTGGACTCCGACTGCTTCTCGAAGGCGACGGTGAGGACGCGTCTGTGGACGCCGGCCTGCACCAGCGAGGAGGCGACGATCGCGGTCGAGCCGCCGACCGAGCCGGCGGTGTGCACGCGCAGCAGCGGCTTTCCGGCCGCGCCCAGCGCCTCGGCGAGGTAGAGCTCGGGCATCATCACGCCCTCGAACAGGTCCGGTGCCTTGCCGATGACGATGGCGTCGACCTCGTCGAGGGTCAGGCCGGCGTCCTCGAGCGCCCGGTCCATCGCCTCACGGCACAGCCCGGCCATCGAGACGTCCTCGCGCTTGGCGCGGTGGTGGGTCTGGCCGATCCCGATCACGGCGGCTGGGGTCTTGCCCATCAGTTTCGTCCTTCCATCACGCACACGAGGTTCTGCTGCAGTGCCGGACCGCTGGTCGCGTGGCCGAGCACCTTGTCGGCCGACCCGTCCCAGATCCGCTTGGCGGCCTCGCCGATCCGGATGGCGCCGGCGCTGAACATCGGGTTGGCGGCGAGCGCCCCGCCCGAAGGACTGATCTGTACGTCATCACCCAGTCCGAGCGCTGAGCGCAGGACGAGCTCCTGGTGGCTGAACGGCGCGTGCAGCTCGGCGACCTGGACGCCCGCGGTTCCGCCCACGGCGGCTGCTGCCCGCCGGGCCGAGCCGGAGATCGTGAGGTCGCGCGTGCCGAGGTAGAGACCGTCGGAGCTGTGCGCGATGCCGGTGATCCAGGCCGGACGCTGGTTGGCGTCGTACGCGCGGTCGCCGGCGGCGAGCACGATCGCGGCGGCGCCGTCGGTCACCGGAGCGCAGTCGTGCTTGCGCAGCGGGTCGGCGAACATCGGCCGGGCGAGCAGCTCGCTCACCGAGGAGCCGCCGGCACGGACGGCGTACTCGTTCTTCTCCGCATCGGTCAGCGACCGGTTGACGACCTCGGCCAGAGCCGCCTCGTCCCAGAGCCCGGCGTCGAGCCCGAGGCGCGCCTGGAGCGCAGCCAGGGAGACGGTGTCGGGCCACAGCGGCGTCATCGTGTAAGGGTCGAGCTGCAGGGACAGCGTGCGGCGCAGGACGCCCGCCGACGCCTTGCCGAAACCGAAGACCAGCGCGGTGTCCACCTCACCGGTCTGGATCTTGATCCAGGCCTCGTAGAGCGCCCACGCGGCGTCCATCTCGACGTGCGACTCGTTGACCGGAGGCAGCACCCCGATCGCGTCGATCGCGCTCACGAACGAGAACGACCGGCCGGCCAGGTAGTCGGACGAGCCCGAGCACCAGAAGCCGATGTCCTTCTTGGCCCATCCGGTCTGCTCGTAGCACTCGGCCAGGATCGGCACGAGCAGCTCGGCCATGCTCGGCGACCCGTCGAAGTCCTTCATCTGTCGCTGGGCGAACCCGACGACGGCAACGTCTCTCACTGAGCGCTCCTCACAGGTGGTGCTTGTAGCTGTCGAAGTCCGCGTCCGGCTCACCGGTCGGCGCGAAGTGGCTGATGTTCTCGATGCTGGTGCCCCACTCGTCACGCGGCTTCCAGACCGCCTTGACCCGCATCCCCATCCGGACCTCTTCGGCCGGGATGTCCAGGATCAGGTGCTGCAGTGCGATGTCGGCGCCGTCGAGTAGGACGTACGCGGAGACGTACGGCGGCTTGATCTTCTGTCCCAGGAACGGGACGTTGACGACGCAGAAGGTGGTCACCGTGCCGACGTGGGAGAGCTCGATCTCCTCCGCGGTCGGCACGCCGTCGGTCGGGCAGGCGCCGCGCGGTGGGACGTAGACCTTCCGGCACTTCGGGCAGCGCTGACCCAGGATCCGGCCCTCGGCCAGGCCGCGGAAGAACGAGGACTCCTCCGGCGAGGCCGCGTAGTGGTAGTCGAGGCTGACCGGGGTCACGATCAGGCTGACGTCCTCGCCTCCGGCCTGCGCCGGGTCGCCTGCTGGGTCGCCTGCTGGGTCGCCGCCGTCGGCCTCGAAGACCAGGTCGTTGACCGAGCCGGTGCGTTCCTCGGCCCATCGGGCTCGGACCTTCATCCCGGTCTCGATGTCGTCGGGGGAGGCGACGTCGACGGCGTGCAGCCACGGGGTGTCGGCGCCGTCGATGGTGATCAGGGCGTACGCGAACGGCCTCTCGAACGGCTGGCCGGCGACGGGCTCGCTGACCCAGGTCCACGAGGTGACCGTGCCGGTGTCGGGCAGCTCGACGAACTCGGTCACGGCCTGGTGCGTGACCGGGTCGTACTCAGGGGGTGGGACCGCGACTCGACCGTCGCCGAGCCGGCCGCCGACGATGGTGGTGTCTCGCAGTCCGGTGAGGAAGCGGCCGATCACCGGGCCTGTGGATCTGGTGTAGTCGAAGGCGACCGTCACGGGTGCCTGAAGGGTGCGACTCATGACAGAAAGTGAAACACGTTCTAGTATTGGCCACAACCCGTAAGAGGCGACGAAGGAGTCGATGAGAGTGAAGTTGGGGCTACAGCTTGGCTACTGGGGAGCACAGCCACCGACGGGCGTCGGCGAGCTCGTCGCCGCCGCGGAGGAGGCCGGGTTCGACGCGATCTTCACCGCCGAGGCGTGGGGAAGTGATGCCCTGACGCCGCTGGCCTGGTGGGGCCGGGAGACCTCTCGGGTCCGTCTCGGCACCTCGATCGTGCAGATGTCCGGGCGTACGCCGACGTCGATCGCGATGCACGCGCTGACCCTCGACCATCTCTCCGGTGGCCGGTTCATCCTCGGTCTCGGCGTGAGCGGCCCGCAGGTGGTCGAGGGGTGGTACGGCCAGCCGTTCGGCAAGCCGTTGGCCCGCACCCGCGAGGTCGTCTCGATCATCCGCAAGGTGCTCGCCCGGGAGGCTCCGGTGACCAACGACGGGCCGCACTACCCGCTGCCCTTCACGGGCGAGGGCTCGGTCGGGCTCGGTAAGCCGCTCAAGCCGATCGTGCACCCGCTGCGGGCCGACATCCCGATCTGGCTCGGTGCCGAAGGCCCCAAGAACGTCGCCCAGACCGCCGAGATCGCCGACGGCTGGATCCCGATCTTCTACACCCCCAGGTCCGCCCCGATGTACGCCGACTGGCTGGCCGAGGGCTTCGCGCGACCCGGGGCGCGGCGTACTGCCGACGACTTCGAGATCGCCGCGACCTGCCATCTCCAGGTCGTCGCGGACGCGGACGAGAAGCAGGCCGCGCTCGAGGCGATGAAGCCGTTCGCGGCCCTCTACATGGGCGGGATGGGGGCCAAGGAGCAGAACTTCCACAACCAGGTCTTCGAGCGGATGGGCTACGCCGAGCTCGCCGGGCAGGTCCAGGCGCTCTACCTGACCGGTGAGAAGGAGAAGGCCACCGCGCTGATCCCCGACGAGCTCGTCGACGACCTGCACATCATCGGCACCGAGGCAGAGGTACGCGACAAGGTGGCCCAGTGGGAGGAGACCGGTGTGACCACCCTGCTGCTGAGCCTCGGCTCGGCCGCCGACGTTCACCGCATCGCCGAGGTGCTCGGGTGACGGCTGTCTACGCCGTCACCGGCTCGGCCTCGGGCATGGGAGCCGCGGTGGTCGAGCGGCTCCTCGCCGCCGGACACCGGGTCGTGACCGTCGACATCGCGGAGGCGGATGTGGTCGCCGACCTGTCGACGCCGCAGGGTCGCCGCGACGCGACCGAGAAGGTGCTCGCCGCCTGTGGCGGCCGGCTCGACGGCGCGGTCCTCGCGGCCGGGCTGGGTCCGGCGCCGGGGCGCGAAAGGCCCGCCCTGATCACGCAGGTCAACTACCTCGGTGTCGTCGAGCTTCTCGAGGGCTGGCGCGAGGCGCTCGCCGCCACCAGGAACGCCAAGGTCGTGGTCTTCTCCAGCAACTCGACCACCACCATGCCGCTGATCCCGGGACGAGCGGTCGCGGCGCTGCTCGAGGGCGACGCGGAGCGGGCGCTGAAGGCGTACCGGATCTTCGGGAAGCAGGCGCCGGCGATGGCCTACGGCGCCTCGAAGGTCGCGGTCACCCGCTGGATGCGGCGGCGCGCGGTCGAGCCGGAATGGGTGCAGGCCGGGATCCGGCTCAACGCGATCGCGCCGGGCGCGGTGCTGACGCCCCTGCTGGAGAGGCAGCTCGCGACGCCGGGGGAGGCGAAGGCGATCCGGTCCTTTCCGGTCCCGGCCGGCGGCTACGGAGACCCCGGATTGCTCGCCGACTGGGTGATCCACATGCTCGGCCCCGCCGCGGACTTCATGGTCGGCAGCGTCGTCGTGGTCGACGGCGGCACCGACGCCTGGTTCCGGGCCGACGACTGGCCGCGGCCGGTGCCGGGCCGGCGGTTGCGGGGCTATCTGCGCAGGATGCGTGAGTTCAGGAAGGTACGCGCGTGACCGACTCCATGACCGACCCGCTCGCGCCCGCGACGCTGGGTCCGGTGACCCTGCGCAACCGGGTGATCAAGGCGGCGACCTTCGAGGGCGCCTCACCCGGGGCGCTCGTCTCGGACCGGCTGATCGACTACCACCTCGCCGTCGCCGAGGGCGGCGTCGGGATGACCACGGTCGCCTATCTCGCCGTGGCCCCGGAGGGACGTACGCACGCCGACTGCATCTACTGGCGCCCGGAAGCACTGGCGGGGCTGCGGCGGCTGACCGATGAGGTCCACGCGACCGGCGCCAAGATCTCGGCCCAGATCGGTCACGCCGGCCCGGTGGCCAACGCCAAGTCCAACGGGGTGCCGTCGCTGGCGCCGACGCGTTCGTTCAACGCGCTGGGGATGGCCTTCAACCGCGCCGCGACCGCGGCGGACCTCGCCCGGGTCGTCGAGCAGCACGGCGCCGCGGCCCGGATGGCGGTCGAAGCCGGGTTCGACGCGATCGAGGTGCACCTGGGCCACAACTACCTGCCCAGCTCGTTCCTCAGCCCGCGCCTCAACCCCCGTACCGACGAGTTCGGCGGATCGCTGGCCAACCGAGCCTCGTTCCCGCGCCAGATCGTGGCTGCGGTGCGGGAGGCGGTTGCTGATGTGGGTGGCGGCCAGGTCGCCGTGCTCGCCAAGATGAACATGCGCGACGGCTACCGCGGCGGGTTCGACCTGCCCGAGTCGGTCGAGTTCGCGCGCCTGCTCGAGTCCGACGGTCACCTCGACGCGCTCGAGCTCACCGGCGGCTCCTCGTTCATGAACCCGATGTACCTCTTCCGCGGCGACGCCCCCTACCGCGAGATGGCCGCCAACATGCCGCTGCACCCGGTGATCCGGATGGGCATGCGGATGGTGGGCAAGGGCTTCTTCAAGGAGTACCCCTACAAGTCGCTCTACTTCCTCGACAACGCCCGCGAGTTCCGTCGTGCGCTGAGCATGCCGCTGGTCCTTCTCGGCGGGGTCACCGACCTGGCTGGGATGCGGACCGCGATGGACGAGGGCTTCGAGTACGTCGCGATGGCCCGCGCGCTGCTTCGCGAGCCGGACCTGGTCAACCGCCTCCGGGCGGACCCCTCGACGGTGTCGCGATGCATCCACTGCAACCTGTGCATGTCGACGATCTACCCGGGGACCCATTGCCATCTCGACGACGAGCACGTCTACGGTGAGGCTCACCCGATCTTGGCCGAAGCCTCCTCGGCCGACAGACCTGAGACGAGAAGCTAGATGTCCTCCATGCACTACGGACGTGCACACCACCCGAAGGCTCCTGCCGGCTACGTCCATGACGACATGACCGACGCCGAGATCAAGGAGCGGGAGGCCAGCCTGGTCCCGCTGACCGACTCGGTGCGCCGGCTCGTCGACGCCGTCGTGCGCACCCAGGTCTCGGACTCGGTCCTCGATGACGTACGCGGCCGGGTCGAGGCGCTGACCGATGAGCTGCTCGCCGAGGCACTGCCCGGTCCGCACGGGGTCCGGTTCGGGGCGGACGGCGGCTTCCGCAACTACGGCAACCCGGTGGTCGGGAAGGGGAACGCCTTCGCCCCGCCGCTGGTGGTGCAGCGCGACGGTGAGGACGTCTGGGCCGACTTCACGCTCGGGCCCGCCTATGAGGGCCCGCCGGGGCTGGTCCACGGCGGTGTCTCGGCGCTGATCCTCGACCAGCTGCTCGGCGAGGCCGCCTCGGCCGGCGGACGCCCCGGGATGACCGGCACCCTGACGATCGTCTACAAGCAGGGGACCCCGCTGGGGCCGCTGCGCGGTGAGGCGCGGATCGCGTCGACCGAGGGAGTGAAGGCGGTCGTACGCGGGCGGCTGCTGACCCGGCCGACCGACGGCTCCGAGCCGGTGGTGTGCGTCGAGGCAGAGGGCATCTTCATCCTGCCGCGCTGGGCACGCGAGGCGATGGCCGCCGCCGACCGGGACCACGTCGGCGACGCCTGAACCAGCTCTCGATCAGCAGCCTCCACCAGGGCTAGAACACGTTCTAGTTTCGCGGTAAGGTGCGGGCATGGATACCAGCCGCATCGGTCCCCACAACGGTCATCTGATGGTCTCGGCGCTGGAGCGCCACAAGAACCGTCCGATCATCCATCTCGGAGACGTGAGTCTCACCGGGGCGGAGGTGGCGGCGCGGATCAGTCAGTACGTCCAGGCCTTCGAGGCGCTCGGCGCCGGCACCGGCTCGGCGACCGCGCTGCTCGCGCTCAACCGCCCCGAGGTGCTCTTCATCCTCGGCGCCGGCCAGACCCAGGGATTCCAGCGCACGGCGCTGCACCCGCTGGGCAGCGCGGAGGACCAGGCGTACGTCATCAACGATGCCGGCATCACCGGTCTGATCATCGACCCCTACTTCGCCGATCGTGCCGTCGAGCTGCTGGAGATGTGCCCAGGGCTGAAGCGTGTGCTGACCATCGGGCCGGTCCCGCCGCAGCTGGCGGACGTCGGTGTCGATCTCGTCGCCGCCGCGGAGACCTATCCGGTCGAGCCACTCGCCGCGAGGCTGCTCCCGCCCGACCATGTCACCTCGATCACCTACACCGGTGGCACGACCGGGAAGCCCAAGGGAGTGATCGGGCTGTCCGGGTCGTTCGCGACGATGACCCAGGTGCAGCTCTCAGAGTGGGAGTGGCCCGAGGCGCCCCGGTTCCTGATGTGCACTCCGCTCTCGCACGCCGGCGCGGCCTTCTTCGTGCCCGTCGTGATCAAGGGCGGCACCCTGTTCGTGATGCCGAGGTTCGACCCGGCCGCCGTCCTGGAGACCATCGAGCGCGAGCGGATCTCCTCGCTGATGGTGGTCCCGACGATGCTCTACGCACTCCTCGACCACCCCGACTCCCGCACCCGCGACCTGTCGTCGCTCGAGACCGTCTACTACGGCGCCTCCGCGATCAACCCGGTGCGCCTGGCCGAGGCGATCGAGCGGTTCGGGCCGATCTTCGCCCAGTACTACGGCCAGTCCGAGGCGCCGATGGCGATCACCTACTTCGCCAAGGGCGACCACGTCGACTCCGACGGGAAGCCGCTCACTCATCGGCTCACCTCCTGCGGCCGGCCGTCCGCGCTGGTCCGTACCGCCCTGATCGGAGCGGACGGCCAGCCGGTCGCGCCTGGCGAGCCCGGCGAGATCTGCGTCGCCGGACCGCTGCTCTCCGGTGGCTACTGGCAGCTGCCCGAGGTCACCGCCGAGACCTTCCGGGACGGCTGGATGCACACCGGCGACGTCGCGCGGGAGGATGAGGACGGCTTCTGGTACATCGTCGACCGCACCAAGGACATGATCGTCACCGGCGGCTTCAACGTCTTCCCTCGGGAGGTCGAGGACGTCATCGCGACCCATCCCGCGGTCGCCCAGGTCGCCGTCATCGGCACCCCGCACGAGAAGTTCGGCGAGGCCGTCACTGCCGTGGTCGTCCCTCGCCCCGACGCCGTGCTCTCGGACGAGGTCGTCGCCGAGATCCAGGCCCTGGTCAAGGAGCGGAAGGGGTCCGTCCACGCGCCCAAGTCGGTCATCGAGATCGACGCGATCCCGATGACCGCCCTCGGCAAGCCCGACAAGAAGGCCCTCCGGGCCCGCTTCTCGCAGTGACGTGGTCGTACGCCGCGGAGGGCGGCGCTCACCAGGACCACGATCGGAATCCGGCCGATCCGACACGACGGGCTCGGCGGTCCCACTACGCTGACTCCGATGTCAGGCGCGACGGCAACGGGCTATGGGGTCGTCACCAAGACCCTGCACTGGCTGACCGTCGCCGCCTTCGTGCTGCAGTTCGTGGTCGGCTATGCCATGTCGCCGGAGGCCGACTGCGATCCGCCGGGGGAGGACCGCAGCGGCGGTGACACCTCCGACGCGGAGGACGAGCGGATCGACCGCATCGAGGAGGCCTGCGAGGCTCGACTCGGCGACGAGGGCACGCTCGAGACTGCGTGGTCCGAGCTGTGGGGTGGCGGCATCGGTGTGGATGGCATCAGCCTCCCTGAGCTGCACATCCTGCTCGGTCTGGCCATCCTGTTCCTCGGCGGCCTCCGGGTCGCCTGGCGCATGATCGCACCGCTGCCCCCGTGGACCCCGCGGCTCACCGCGTCCGACCGGCGGCTGGCCCATGTCACCGAGCGTGCGCTGCTCTCCCTGATGTTCATCGTTCCGCTGACCGGCCTCGCGCTGGTGGCGGTCTCCGACGACCTGGTCGCGCTGCACATCGCCGCCCACATCGCGTTCTTCGTCGCGCTCGGCGCACATCTGCTGCTGGTGCTGCGGCGTGGGCTGCTGCCGAGGATGCTGCCAGGGGCTGCGTACGTCAGGAAGGGCCGGGCCTGACGGGGTCTCAGCGTCCCTTGAACTCGGGCTTGCGCTTCTCCAGGAAGGCCTTGGGCCCTTCTTTGGCGTCCTCGGAGGCGAAGACGGCGGCGCCGACCTTGGCGTCGTCGGCCCAGGCTTCCTCCTCGTGCTTGCCCTCGGACTCGCGCATGGTGCGGAGGATCGCCTGGACGGCCAGAGGCCCGTTGGCGGCGATCATGTCGGCGAGCTCGTGGGCCTTCTCGAGCGCGGTGCCGTCGGGGACGACGTGGCCGATGAGGCCGAGCTCCTTGGCCTCGGGGGCGAGCAGCGTACGTCCGGTCAGGAGCAGCTCGGCGGCGACGGTGTAGGGGATCTGACGGGGGAGACGGACCGCGGAGCCGCCCATCGGGTAGAGCGACCAGCGGGCCTCGGCGACGCCGAACTTGGCCGACTCGCCGGCGACGCGGATGTCGGTGCCCTGCAGGATCTCGGTGCCGCCGGCGATGGCGGGGCCCTCGACGGCCGCGATCAGCGGCTTGGTGAGCCGGAAGCCCTTGAGCAGACCCTTGATCACCGACGGGTCGAAGCCCTCCTCGAACGACTCCGAGGGCGGCTTCTCGTCCGCCTTCTTCAGATCCATCCCGGCACAGAAATAGCCACCCGCGCCGGTCAGGATGCAGACCCGGATCTCGGGGTCCGAGTTCACCCGGTCCCAGGCGTCCTCCATGATCCGCAGCATCTCGGAGGAGAGGGCGTTGCGGCGCTCGGGACGGTTCATCGTGACGATGAGCTTGTGGCCGTCCTGCTCGACGATCGCGTGCGGCCCGGAGTGGGTCTCAGCAGAAGATTCTGTGATCGGCATAACATCAGACCCTAGCGGAAAACTGAAACGTGTTCTAGTCTCGCAGTCATGGCGCTGAACCTTGCTGACCTCTTCGAACACGCCGTCGACGCTGCGCCCGAGAAGGTGTCGGTCCAAGTCGGCGACCGCAAAGTGACTTACGCAGAGCTCGAGCGTGAGTCCAACAAGCTGGCCCACTACCTGGCCGGCCAGGGGATCGGGAAGGGGGATCACGTCGGGCTCTACTCCAAGAACTCCGTCGAGCACGTCATCGCCCTGCTCGCGATCCTCAAGATCCGTGCCGTCGCGATCAACGTGAACTATCGCTACGTCGCCGGCGAGCTGGAGTACCTCTTCGACAACGCCGACCTCAAGGCCCTGGTGCACGACCGCGTCTACGCGCCGCTGGTCGCCGAGGTCTCCCCGAAGCTGGAGGGGCTGAAGACGTTCGTCGCCGTCCCCAACCCGCTCGAGCCCCACGACGACTCCGACCTGAGCCCGTTCGGCGGCGTCACTCTCGAGGAGGCCCAGGCCGGGCAGTCCGACGCGCGCGACTTCGGCGAGCGCAGCCCCGACGACATCCACGTCATCTACACCGGTGGCACCACCGGCTTCCCCAAGGGCGTGATGTGGCGTCACGAGGACTTCTGGCGCGTCCTCGGCGGCGGCATCGACTTCATGACGGGCGTGCCGCTGGAGGAGTACGACCAGTCCAAGCAGGCCGCCGGCGGCGGACTCATCACCCTGCCGCTCAGCCCGCTGATGCACGGCGGCGCCCAGGCGAGCCTGCTGATGCACCTCTTCGCCGGCCAGGTGACGATCCTCGAGCCCAAGTTCGACCCGGTACGCACCTGGGAGATCGTCGACCGCGAGAAGGTCCAGATGATGTTCATGACCGGTGACGCGATGGCGGTGCCGCTCATCGACGCGTACGAGGCCGGTCCCGGCAATGGGCAGAGCTTCGACGGCCAGTCGCTGTTCGCCATCGCCTCCTCGGCCGCGATCTTCTCCAAGTCGGTCAAGGAACGCTGGATGCGGGCCTTCCCGAACGCGGTCTTCACCGACTCGATCGGCTCGACCGAGACCGGCTTCCAGGGCACCGGGCTCCAGGACGCATCCGCGCTCTCGACCGACGGCCCCGTGGTCACCGCGGGCGCCCACACCGCCGTGATCGGCGACGACGGCCACCCGCTCGACCTCGCCACCGACGTCGGCAAGATCGGCCGCACCGCCCGCAAGGGCCACGTTCCGGTCGGCTACTACAAGGACCCCGAGAAGTCGGCGAAGACCTTCGTCGAGATCGACGGCACCCGCTATGCGATCCCCGGCGACTACGCCCGGATCGAGACCGACAATCGCCTCACCCTCCTCGGACGAGGTTCCAACTGCATCAACACCGGCGGCGAGAAGGTCTACCCCGAGGAGGTCGAGGCCGCTATCAAGGCACACCCCGACGTCTACGACACGCTCGTCGTCGGGATCCCGGACGAGCGCTACGGCCAGGCCGTCGCCGCGGTCGTCCAGCCGCGACCGGGCGCGACCATCGAGCTGGAGGGGCTGCGTACGTTCCTGCGGGCTCACCTGTCCGGCTACAAGCTGCCGCGTGCCCTGACCATCGTCGACGAGGTGCCCCGCAACGCCACGGGCAAGGCCCAGTACCCCAAGGCCAAGGAGATCGCCCTGGCCACCCAAGCGACCGCAGCAGAGCAGGACCCCGAAGGAGCAAAGGCATGATCCGTACGGCACTGTGCGAGGCGTTCGGGATCGACTACCCGATCTTCGCCTTCACCCCCTCGGAGCACGTGGCCGCGGAGGTCTCCAAGGCCGGCGGGCTGGGCGTGCTGGGCTGCGTACGCTTCAACGACGCCGAGGAGCTCGACCGCACCCTGACGTGGATGGACGAGAACACCGACGGAAAGCCCTACGGCGTCGACGTGGTCATGCCGATGAAGGTGCCGACCGAAGGCACCTCGACCGACCTGTCCGCCTACATCCCGGCGGAGCACACCGAGTGGGTCGACAAGACGCTGCTCTCCCTGGGCGTACCGCCGCTGCCGGAGGGGGAGGGGCGCGAGGGCGTGCTCGGCTGGCTGCACTCGACCGCGCGCTCGCACGTCGACGTCGCGCTGCAGCACCGGCCGGTGCTGATCGCCAACGCGCTCGGCACCCCGCCCAACGACGTGATCGAGAAGGCCCATGAGCACGGCGTGAAGGTGGCCGCCCTCGCGGGAGCCCCGAAGCACGCGGTCTCGCACGTCTCGAACGGCGTCGACATCATCGTCGCCCAGGGCTACGAGGCCGGCGGGCACACCGGGGAGATCGCCTCGATGGTGCTCCAGCCCGACATCGTCGACGCGGTCGGGCCGGACGTACCGGTGCTGGGTGCCGGCGGGATCGGCTCGGGCCGTCAGATCGCCGCCTCGCTGGCGCTCGGCGCGCAGGGTGTCTGGACGGGCTCCATCTGGCTCGGGACCTCGGAGTACCGCAACCTCAACACCCACGCCGGCTGGGAGAGCGCGTTCACCCGCGCCACCTCCGCCGACACCCGCCGGATGCGGATCTACACCGGCAAGCCCGCCCGGCTGCTGAAGTCGAAGTGGACCGACGCCTGGGAGGCCGAGGGCTCGCCGGCGCCGCTGCCGATGCCGCTGCAGAACCTGCTCGTCTCCGACGCCCACAACCGGATCAACGCCGCCGGGGATCCCGACGTCGTCGCGATGCCGGTCGGACAGATCGTCGGCCGGATGAACGAGGTACGCCCCGTCGCCGCGGTCATGGCCGACCTCATCGCCGAGTTCGAGGCCACGGTCAAGCGCCTGGACGCGATCGCCGAGGGATAGTCCGAAGCACCACGAAGGCGCCGGCTCGTCGACCGAGCCGGCGCCTTTCTCATGCCGCGGCTCGTCGCGCCTTACCTCAGCGCGCTATCGCACATCCTGGTCAACGGCGCCGCTACCGCACACCACGACCCCGCCGCAGAGGCGGGCGAAGCGCTGACAGGATGGACGCGTGACGATCTCGAGCTACGTACGTGACGGACTCACCTTCGACGTGATCGACTCGGGCCCGGCCGACGGCGACCCGGTCGTGCTCCTGCACGGTTTCCCGGAGCGGGCGACCTGCTGGCGTGAGGTGTCACCGATCCTGCACGAGGCCGGCTTCCGCACCATCGCCCCGGACCAGCGCGGCTACTCGCCGGGTGCCCGGCCGCGTACGCGTCTCGGCTACGGCGCCGGCCGGCTGGTCGAGGACGTAGTGGCGCTCATCGACGAGATCGGCCGGCCGGTGCACCTGGCCGGTCACGACTGGGGGAGTGCGGTCGGTTGGGGAGTGGCGGCCAAGCGGCCCGACCTGGTCCGGAGCTGGACTGCGATGTCGGTGCCGCACCCGGTCCCGTTCGCCCGGTCGATGAAGGGTCCGCAGCAGCGGCGCAAGTCGGTCTACATCGCACTCTTCAACATCCCGCTGCTCCCCGAGCTGGTCTCCGGGCGAGACGGCCGGATGGAGCGGATGATGCGGGGGAGCGGCTGGAACGACGAGGACGTCGAGCGCTTCCGGGAGGAGATCGTCGACTACGGCGCGCTGCCTGGCGGTCTGGGCTGGTATCGCTCCCTGCCCCTGGCCCCGCGCGTCGGCCGCGTCTCGGTACCGACGACGATGCTCTGGAGCGATGGCGACGTCGCGATCGGCCGGACTGCCCTGGAGGGCAACGAGGACTCCGTCACCGGTCCCTACGCGTTCATCGAGCTGACCGGGGTCAGCCACTGGATCCCCACCAAGGCGCCGCATGCGGCCGCCGACGCGATCCTCTCGACCATCGCCGGGGCGAGCCGGTCGTGAGTCTGGGCCGAGGTGGGGTGGCGCGCCACGCGGTGATCGGTGCGGTCGCCGCGGCCGTTGGTGCGTTGGCCGGCATCGGGCTGATGAGGCTGCTGTTCTCGCCGGCGGTAGGGTTCTTCGGTGGCGTCATCGAGGTGGACGCCGCCGACACCGGATCGGCGGTGGGCGACGCGCTGGCCACCGGGCTCGGGGCGCTGGGGGCGATGCTGGCTGCGATCTTCCTTGCGGTTGTCGTGCTGCTCACCGTCGTGGCGGTGATGCCGTTGGCGGCGATGGGTCTGGCGCTCGGAGGCACGGGATTCGGGCGCGCGTGGCTGGCAGTCCTGATCACGCTGCCGATCGCGGTGGTCGGGTTCCTTGGGATCGGACAGCTTGTGCCGGGCTCGGTTCCGTGGTGGTTCTGGCCGGTGACCGTGGCCGTCGCGGCTGCAGGGTCGGTCTGGCTCGCAGCGGCTCTACCGGCGCCGGCGCTCAGCCGGTCGCGCTGACGGTCGGAGACGTCGACCGCGATGTCATGTCGCGGGCGGTGATCGCATGGCTGACACCGCCGATCGCCGCGCGAATCATGTCGCCGTACGGTCCTGTCGGTAGGGCAGTGACCCGCTCCTGCGCCTTACCGATCTGCTCGGCGGCGGCCTCGAAGGCGCCCAGGCGGCGGAGGTTATCGGCGATGTTGAGGTGCAGGCTCGGGTAGAAGCCGGCGACCTGAAGGCCCGCATGATGTTCAGCGGCCCGTCGGTCGGTGAGTGCGCCGGCGGCGTCGAGAGCGCGTACGTCCCAGATGAGCGCCGCGGCAGGATCGGTCTGCAGATCGGCGAGATGATGGGCGAGCGTGCACCGGTGAAGCGGATCACCCAGCACCCCGAGGTCCTCCCAGATGGCGAGCAGCTCCTGTCGTGCTCTGGCGGTCTCGCCTTGGTGGCCGAGAGTCACGGCGGCGGTGATGGCGTCCATCGTCGAATCGGCTGCAGGGGTCGCGGTCATGCGCCGATGCTGAGGCTTCGCCCGACCTGAAGGTCAAGAGTTGAGTACGCGGGCTCATCCCGCCACGCCGCAGCGCCGTGAGACTCGTCGCATGCTCGCATTCGACCGCCCGGCCAGTGTCCGCTGGCGTATCACGCGCGTGCCCTGGTTCCCCGTGACCACGGCCCTCGCGTCCGTCGTGGCCCTTCTCGCCGTCGGGAATCTGGCGCTGAACTGGCTGGACGTCTATCTGGTCTTCTTCGGCGAACAGCCGGAGATCGACCCGGCGAACATCGCCGCGTACCGCCTCTGGGGTGCGATCGCGCTCGCCGCGCTACTGTGCGGCGCGGTCGCCCACATGCTCAACCCCGACCGCCGAATGCTCGGGACCTTCTGGCAGGGCCTGGTGATCACCGTCGGCACGGCGATGGTCCTGCTCTGCTACATCCCTGGCGCGGTGGATCTACCGGCACCGGAGGGGGAGGAGGACGGCGGTTATCGCGCCCCACCCTGCTACTCCGGCGGTGACAACGACGAGTGCGTCGGTGGCTGACACGGCAGGCCGTCCGTTGAGCTGCCGTCAGCCGCGGTCGTGAAGCGTGATGTGGTAACCGTCGAGGTCGGCGAAGGTGAACGTACGCCCGAAGGGGCCGTCGATCGCCGGGGAGGTGATGGTGTGCCCATCGGCGACGAGAGCATCGTGGATGGCCTGGACGTCGGTGGCATGGAGCCAGATCGCAGCACCGATACCCGGCTGAGCGACGGACGCGAGATCGGTGCCCGGCACGACTTCGCGAAGCGCGAACGCGATCGGCTTGGTCTCGAAGACGACGGCATGCGGAGGCCCGGTCAGCGAGCGGACGAGGCCGAGGTAGTGCTCGTAGAACGCCTGCGACGCGTCGAGGTCGCGCGCCTGCAGGGAGATGAAGTCGGGGCCGGTGACGGGCATGGTGATGCTCCTTCAGTGTGTGTCAGTTATCTGACACGATGAAGCTATGTCAGAATACTGACATGAGTCAAGACGGCGTCGACCTGGACAAGTCGCTGGGCTACCTGCTGAAGGAGGCGTCAAGCGCTCTGCGCGCCGCGATGGAGGAGGTGCTGCGCCCCCTCGGGATGAGCGTCACCCACTACGCATGCCTCGAACTGCTGGCGCAGCGGCCCGGTCTGTCGAACTCCGAGCTCGCTCGAGGGGCATTCGTGACGCGCCAGACGATGAACGTCCTGCTCCGCGCTTTGGAGCGAGGCGGCGACGTGACCAGGCCGGCGGAAGCCCCCGTCGGGAAAGTCCTCCCCACGCGGCTCACGCATCAAGGAAGGCGGAAGCTCGAGGAGGCCACCGTCGCGGTTCGCTCTGTCGAGGTCAGAATGCTGACCGGCATGAGTCCGGCCGATCAGTCCGACGCGTTCCGGATCCTGCAGGGCATGATCCACGCCCTACGTGATAGTAGTGACGGCGCCTGACTGCTCTGCAACTTCGAGGAGCCTATGGCCGGACGCTTGAAGCCCGCCAGAGCGCGGCGGCAAGCCAGAGGGCCGCGAAGGCGACGAGTACGCCCCAGACGATCCGCCCCGCGTGCGGGAGGAAGAACTGGGGGAGCATCGTGACCAGGAGAGCGGCCAGCGGGACGGCGCTCCAGCGGGGGAGGGACCCAGAGCGCCAGACCGCGATCGCGACGAGCACGGCAGCGACGGCGACGAGCACCAGTCCGATCAAGAAGATGGTCATCGCGGTCGGATCGAGGCGAAAGTCGTTGCCCACGTCGGTCAAGCTGGCGTCGCCGTCGGCCACTGCACGCTCGCCGATGGCCTTGAGCCCGTAGACCTCGGCGCCGTAGTAGGAGATTGTCAGACCGGAGCCGATGGAGCCAATGACAGTGGCGAGGTGCGCGGTCCCCTCCTGCGGCGTCCCGTCGAGAAAGCCACGAATCGCGCCATAGCCGAGCGGGAAGAGAATGAGGCCGACGATGGCACTGACGTGCGCGATGCTCCAGCCGGCGGAGGCCCACGCCGCCGCGCCGTCGAGCGTGGTCTCGTCGGCACGTGGGGCAACGACCTCATAGACGGCAAAGAGGATGCCGGCGATCGCGAACGCTACGGCGCCCATCCGGATGCGACGGTCAGGGTAGGTGTGGGGGACGGTCACTGCAGAACTCCTCGGTGGGTGCGCGAGAGCAGTGCTCGCAATTGTGAGCGATGATGACACGCATCGGCGTGCACCGCACGCGATTTGATCGGCATTCGTCCGAGACGGATCCGGGTGGCCTCCGGCAGTGGGCTGATACGACCTAGCGCTATCGCACACAGTGTTGATTTGGCGCGATACAGCACAAACGGCCGGGACGACGAAGCGGAATCGCGTCCATGCGCGTGTCCATGGGCAGGCGGTGATGCGGCCGTGCTGATCCTGGGATCTCTACGTGCGTCGCGTGAAGCGGATGTCGCCGTTGGGTAAGCGCTCGTGGAGGTACGCGGCGTCGTGGGCGCGGTGGTGGTGATGGGAGCAGAGCAGGGCGGCGTTGTCGAGGTCGGTGGCCCCGCCTTGGGCCCATTCGAGCCAGTGGTGGGCTTCGGCCCAGGTGCCGGGGATGTCACAGCCCTCGGCCTCGCAGGTCGCTGAACGCAGCAGGAGGGCTCGGCGTTGGGCGGCGGTGAAGAAGCGTTCCTTGCGGCCCAGGTCGAGGACCTCGGAGGCGCCGCCGAGGACGGCGGGGATGATGTTCGCGGTGCAGGCCAGCCGCCGGGCTTCGGCGGCGGTGATCGGGCTGCCGCCGATGATCTGGGCGATGCCGGCGTCCTTGCGGAGCTGGTCGAGGTCGATGGTGACGATCACCGTGGTCGCATCGCCGCCGTGGATCGGGAGCCGGGCTGGGTCGAGGGTCTCCAGCAGTTGGCAGAACGCGCGTCCCAGGCGGTGGTCGTAGGGTAGGTAGTCGCCTGTGTCGGTGCGGGTGCCGTCATCGCGTCGGGGTGAGGCGAAGGCCTCCAAGGTGGTGGCCAGCCGGTCCGCGGCCGCATCCGGGATGACCGCGGTGATCCGGGTGGTGCCGTCTCCGAGGCGCCGCATGGCCAGGCGTGTCTTCTTGCGGGAGTGGGCTTCCTCGGCGGCGAGCCGTTTCGCTTCTTCCGCTTCGGCGATCTCGGGCGCGATCACATCGAGGATCCGGCGCCCCAGACGACGCAGCTGGGTGGGGTCGAACCGGGTCGCATAGGCAACCAGGGCCTCTTCGGCCTTCGTCTTGATCTCGGGGTCGAGATCGGCCGGGAGGTCGTCGAGGGCGTTGACGATGACGTGGGCCTGGGCCGGGTTGCAGGCACCGGCCCGCATCGCGGCCCCAATCAGCCCATAAGAGCGGTCCAGGGCCTCGGCGAGGCGCAGGTCGGCGCGGAGGGTTTCGGGGCGTTGGTGGGTGTGGTGATGCAGCCACGCCGCCACATCCCGCGCGGCAGACTCGGCGGCGACATCGTCAGCGGTGGCAAGCACGCGCAGTTCGAGCTCGGCCAACTGGGCCTTCGCGCGAGCGATCTCGAGCAGCGCGGCTGCCTTCTGGCCGGTGGCCATGAACGAGGGGTTCGCCTGAGCAACTCCCTCGAGGGCGCCGGTGACTGCGACCACGGCCCCCAGCACGGGGTGCTGAGGTTGCTGCAGCATGGTCATCGAACCGGTCACCTCCCGACGTACGAACTCTTCACACCCGCTGATGCAGGTGTGTGTTGGTTCGCTGGTCTCGGAGGCCCGGCAGTACGGGCTATTACTTACCCTCGCAGCTCAGCGTTCACGCCCCTGGTTCCCCTGGATTACCCCACCCCCGTTGTGTCTCGGGTGGCTGGGGCACGCCTCTTTCGAGGTGGTCGGCCTTCACGTTTACGCCTGCGCCGAGCCTACCACACAAGACAAAACCAATGAACCCAATCAGGGACAGATATCCCCAACAAACCCAGACCGCTGCTGGAAGCCCGCAAGACAGGTAAATGGCACCCAACCCAGACACCCTGCTTCTAAATCTCCCAACCCAAACCCGGTATTGGCCCCACCCGTGCTGGAACCCAAGCACGAGACCAAACAGACACACATCCGAATGAAGACCCGGACCAGTCAATAAGCCAAAGCGCTATCGCACACCAAAGTCGCTCGCGGCGATACAGCACAAACGCCAGCCAAGAAAGGGAGAGGGCTCCGGCAGGCGCCGGAGCCCTCTCAAGATGTCGGTGAAGAGTCAGGATGCAGCGATCGATCGCCCGATCCGCAGCGCCTGCTCGGATGCTCCGCCGAAGACGAACTCGAAGCGCTTGGCCGTCGTGAAGTAGCGATGCGCTTCGCCGTCGAGGTCGATGCCGACACCGCCGTGGACATGGACGGTGGTGTGTGCGAGACGGTGGGCGGCGTCGGCGGCCCAGAGCTTGGCGACGGCGACCTGGTCGGCGGCAGGGAGGCTGGAGGAGACGCGCCAGGCGGCCTGCCAGAGGGTGAGCCGTTGGGCGAGCACGTCGATGAACCCGTCGGCCAGCCGCTGGGAGACGGCCTGAAAGGTGCCGATGGCGCGGCCGAACTGCTCCCGGGTCTTGGCGTACGACGAGGTGAGCGAGAGGGCTCCTTCGGTGACGCCCAACAGCTCGGCGGCCGCCGCCACGGTCAACAGCGAGCCGAGCCGGGCAGCGGTCGAGGAGTCCCCGATCCGACGGGCGGGGGCCGAGGCGAACGAGACCAGGGCGGTGACGTCGCCGTCGCTGGTGTGCTGCGCACGGCGGTCGACGCCTTCGGCAGATGCCTCGACCAGGAAGACCCCGACGGTGCCGTCCGCGGATGCCGCGGTCACCAGGAACGTATCGGCGATCATCCCGGCCCTGACCAGCGTCTTCACGCCGGTGATCGTGTCCCCGGTGGCGACGACCATCGGGACGTCGGGCAGGTGGGAGTGCTCCTCGGCGACCGCGGCCGTCAGCACCCGCGATCCGTCGGCGACGCCGGTCAGAGCGTCCGCCGCGGTCTCGGCAAGCAGCAGGCCACACGGCCCATGCACCGCGAGCGGCACCGGCGCGACCCGCCGCCCGGCCTCGACCAGTACCCGGCACAGCTCGATGAGTCCGAGCCCGGCGCCGTCGTACGTCTCGGGCAGATGCAGCCCGAGCAGGCCGGCCTCGCCGAGGGCGGACCAGAGGGAAGTGTCGAAGCGGCCGCGGTCGCCGGCGGCCGCCTCGACCGTACGCAGCCGCTCGACCGAGGTCGCGTCGCCGATGATCTTGGCCGCGAGCTCGGCGGCGTCGTCGGATTCGGTGGTGAAGGAGAAGTCCATGGTGTTCTCGCAATCGACTGTGTTGGTCTCGACACGCTCGCTGGCGCTCGCGGCTCGACCGACGGGTGGTTGGGTCAGCGCTTGGCGGCGGGGAGGCCGAGGCCCACATAGCCGATGATGTCTCGCTGGATCTCGTTGGTGCCGCCGCCGAAGGTCATGACCAGCGAAGAGCGGTGGAACCGCTCGAGGCGGCCGGCGAGCACGGCGCCGGGGGAGTCGGCGGTGATCCCTGCGTGCGGTCCGACGATCTCCATCAGCGTCCGGTAGACCTCGGTCGCGAGCTCGGAGCCGTAGACCTTGGTCGCCGACGCCTCGGCCGGCGAGAGCGCGACCCCGTGGTCGGCGTCCGAGGCGAGCTTCCAGTTGATCAGCGAGAGCGCCTCGATGCGCGCATGTGCTCGTCCGAGAGCCAGCTGGACCCACTCGGCGTCGATCACCCGGCTGCCGTCAGGGAGCACGGTGGTCAGCGCCCACTCCTTCATCAGTCCGAGCGAGTGAACCAGTGGTGCCGCCGAGGTCAGCGCAACTCGCTCGTGGTTGAGCTGGTTGGTCATCAGTGCCCAGCCCCCGCCGCGCGAGGAGACGAGGTTCGACGCCGGCACGCGGACGTCGGAGTAGTAGGTCGCCGAGGTGCCGACCCCGGCGACGGTCTGGACGGGCGTATAGGAGAACCCCTCCGAAGATGTCGGCACCAGGATCATCGACAGCCCCTTGTGCCGCGACGCCTCCGGCTCTGTGCGGCAGGCGAGCCAGATCCAGTCCGCATACTGGATCAGCGAGGTCCACATCTTCTGGCCGTTGATCACCCACTCGCCGGTGCCTTCGTCGAGCACCGCGCGAGTCTGTAGCGAGGCAAGGTCGGTCCCCGAGCCGGGCTCGGAGTAGCCGATCGAGAAGTGCAGCTCGCCAGCGAGGATCTTGGGCAGGAAGTACTCCTTCTGCTCCGAGGTCCCGAACCGCATGATCGTCGGGCCGACAGTGTTGAGCGTGAGATAGGGGATCGGCACCCCGGCCACGGCGGCGGCGTCGGTGAAGATCAGCTGCTCCACCATGGAGCGGTCCTGGCCGCCGTACTCCTTCGGCCAGCCGATCCCGAGCCAGCCGTCCGCGCCGATCTGCCGGATGGTCGAGAGGTAGACCTCTTTGTCGGCCTCGTCCCCGAATTCGCCCGATGCCCGCGCGAGCGCAGTACGACGCTCGGGCGTGACCAACTGGGCGAAATAGGAGTTGAGCTCTGAGCGAAGTTGCTCCTGGGCGGGTGTCAAGGCCACATGCATGTGATAAAACTAGAACAGGTTCTACCCATTTGAACAGGGTCTAGCGAATAGGGCCCAGCGAACAGACCAGCGGAAGGTACGACGATGGCCGACCCCACCACCCAGACCCGCACGCTCGACCACGGCTCCCAGCCGGAGCGCTTCGCGCGCGGTTGGCATTGCCTGGGCCTGGCCAGCCAGTTCAAGGACGGCAAGCCCCACGCCGTCGAGGCGTTCGGCGGCAAGCTGGTCGTCTGGGAGAACACCAAGGGCGAGCTGGGCGTGCTCGACGGCTACTGCCGCCACATGGGCGGCGACCTGACCCAGGGCACCGTGAAGGGCGACGAGGTCGGCTGTCCGTTCCACGACTGGCGCTGGGGCGCCGACGGCCGCTGCAAGCAGATCCCCTACGCCCGCCGCGTCCCGCTGCGAGCAAGAACCAAGGCGTACGAGACCGTGATCCGCAATGACTCGCTGCTGATCTGGCACGACCCCGAGGGTTCGAAGCCCGACTACGACATCCTGCCGCCGGAGCTGCCCGACGTCAGCAACCGCGAGGTCTACACCGACTGGATCTGGAACACCGTCCCGATCAAGGGCAGCCACTGCCGCGAGTTGATCGACAACGTGGTCGACATGGCGCACTTCTACTACGTGCACTTCGCCTTCCCGACCGACTTCCGCAACGTCTTCGAGGACCACATGGCCACGCAGTACATGGCCTCTCGAGGACGTCCGGACGTGTCCGGCGGCTACGGTGACGCCGAGATGTTCCTCAAGTCCGAGGCGACCTACTACGGCCCGGCGTACATGATCAACTGGCTCGAGGTCGACTACAAGGGCTTCGTGACCGAGGTGATCCTGATCAACTGCCACATCCCGACCGGCCCCGACTCGTTCCTCCTGCAGTACGGCATCACCGTCAAGAAGCCCGAGGGCCTCGACGACAAGACCGCCAACTTCATCGGCAAGAAGTACGCCGACATGTTCGGCGACGGCTTCCTCCAGGACGTGGCGATCTGGGAGAACAAGGCGCCGGTGCAGAACCCGCTGCTGTGCGAGGAGGACGGCCCGGTCTACCAGCTGCGCCGCTGGTACGAGCAGTTCTACGTCGACGTCGCCGACATCGAGCCCGAGATGCGTGCCCGGTTCGAGTTCGAGGTCGACACCACCAAGGCCAACGAGTTTTGGCACGAGGAGGTGGCCGAGAACCTGCGCCGGATCGAGGCCGAGAAGGCCGAGAACCCTGAGTCGAGCGACGCAGGGGTCAGTTGATGGCCTCGTTCGTCCCGACGTCGCAGGACACCGTCGAGGACCAGCGGCTCTACACCCAGGCCCGCCTGGTCGAGGTGGAGTGCCTGGACTGTCTCGCCCGGGTCGGGGTGAAGAAGAACAGCGAGCACCAGACCTCCGTCCAGTGGACGGCCGAGGCGCAGGCACAGTGTCCGGATCTCGTACGCCGCAAGGCCGCCGCCGACGGCGCGCGGCTCGTCCACGCCCGCTGCCCTCGCCTGGCCGCGTCCATCGAAGCAGCCGTCGCCGACGGCCGGATCCAGATCGGAGCCGAGGATGGCTACTGACTCTTTCCTGCTGCCCGTCAGCGACGTGGTCAAGGAGACCGACGACGCCCACTCGATCGTCTTCGAGCTGCCCGACGATGTGAGGCATGCGTTCCAGCCGAAGCCGGGGCAGTTCCTCACCGTCGCCGTGCCGAGCGACCGTGACGGCCTGGCGGCGCGCTGCTATTCGCTCTCCAGCGCCCCGGGCGACCCGCTCACGGTCACCGTCAAGCGCACCGTGGACGGCTATGCGTCCAACTGGATCTGCGACAACCTTCGGCCCGGCGACACGCTCCGCGTGCTGCCACCGAGCGGGATCTTCACCCCTGCCGACATCGACGCCGACTTCCTGCTCTTCGCCGGCGGTTCGGGCGTCACCCCGATCATCTCGATCGCCCGTACGGCCCTGCGCGAGGGCACCGGACGGATCGTGGTCTTCTACGCCAACCGCGACGAGCGCTCGGTGATCTTCGCCGAGGAATGGGCACGACTGGCCGCCGAGCACCCGGACCGCCTCCAGGTGGTCCACTGGCTCGAGTCGGTCCAGGGGCTGCCCACCGGGGAGCAGCTCAAGGCGTTCGCGGCCGACCGCCTGACGTACGACGCCTTCGTCTGCGGGCCGGCGCCGTTCATGAAGGCGACGATCGCGGCGCTCAAGGAGCTCGAGTTCCCGCGGGCGCGGCGGCACCAGGAGAAGTTCGCCTCGCTGGGTGGCAACCCGTTCGGCGAGGTCGCCCCGGTCAAGGAGACGGAGACCGAGGTCGTCGACGACGGACCCAAGCAGCCCGCCACGCTCGAGATCGAGCTCGACGGCACCACCACGACGTACGACGACTGGGACCCGGGCACTCCGATGCTCGAGTTCCTCGAGGCGAAGGGTGTGAAGGCGCCCTACTCGTGTCGCGAGGGTGAGTGCTCGGCGTGCGCGTTCCGGCTGCTCGAGGGTGAGGTGAAGATGGTGCGCAACGACGTGCTCGAGCAGGAGGATCTCGACGACGGGATCCGGCTCGGCTGTCAGTCGCTGCCGACCACCGACACCGTCCGCGGCACCTACTCCTGAGGGACTCGCCGGAGACACAGATCACCAACCGGTTGCCAGGTCGAGGCGCGCGGCGCGATAGTGTCGCGCTGCCCGAACCACATCCCACCGAGTCACCCCGAGGAACGTCGTCGGCTGACCGGTAGGGCTCAAGCGAGGTTTCCCCCAACGTGTTCAATCGCAACTTCTACGCCGCCCAGGACGATCGGCGCTTCGTCGTCGGCTATGCCCTCGACCTCGGTTTCCGAGTCTTCGATGCCTACTCGGCACCTGGCCAGCCGTTGACCGAGATCACCACGACGGCATCGGCCTCGCTGCTCGCCGCGAGGCCCGCGTTCAAGCTGTACGCCCCCAACACCGGCCCGGAGCCGGTGATCACCAGGGTCGAGCTGGAGGAGTCGGAGTTCGGTCCCTCGGCCTTCGAGTACCGGTGCAACGGCTGGGGTCTGATCGGGCTCAACTTCGGCGGCGTCGTCGGTCTCGGCGGCCTCGGCTGGAGCACGCTCAACACGATGGCCGAGGCCCGTGCGGCTCGCTGGCACGCGGTGGAGCCGATCGGTGCCGCTCCGTCGGAGTGGAACTGGCCGGCTGTCGACGACGCGGCGATCAAGATGTTCGAGGCGATCGCCTCGATGGCCGGGTCCGCCGTGGGCGACAGCCCGATCCTGGCTGCCGCGGGCCAGCTCATCAAGGACAAGGGCCTGCTCTACGAGTCCGGTGGCGGGCTGCACGCGCGTCCGGGTCTCGGCTGACCAAGCCGCGCGGCGATTGATACGCCGGGCGTATCAATCGGCCGGGAATCGATACTTCCCAACAACAGGTCGGCGATCCTAGATTCTCGGGCATGGACGCCACCTACGAGCCCGTCCGAGTGCACCACGTCGTCTCCGGCCGGCCGGACGGTCCGGTGGTGGTGCTGTCCAACTCGCTGGGCGCGACGCACGCGATGTGGGACGAGAACCTGCCCGACCTCGAGCGGCACTTCCGGGTGGTGCGGTACGACACCCGGGGACATGGTCGCTCGCCGGTACGTCCCGGCCCCTACGTGATCGACGACCTGGCCGGCGACGTCGTCGCACTCCTCGACCGCCTCGGCGTCGAGCGGGCCCACTTCGTGGGCCTCTCGCTCGGCGGCATGACCGGGATGCGCCTCGCCGCCCGCCACCCCGAGCGCGTCGACCGCCTCGTCCTGCTGTGCACCGGCGCTCATCTGACGCCCTCCTCCGCCTGGCGCGACCGGGCCGCCACGGTGCGAGCCGACGGCACCCGAGCCGTCGCCGAGGCGGTCGTGGCCCGCTGGTTCACGCCGGGATTCCTCGAGACGAACCCCGAGGTGAAGGTGACCTGTGAGGCCATGGTCGCCGCCACCCCGGACGAGGGCTACGCCGGGTGCTGCGAGGTCATCGCCGCCATGGACCTCCGCGCCGACCTTCCCGCGATCAGCGCCCCGACCCTGGCCATCGCCGGTGCCGACGATCCCGCCACGCCGCCCCCGCACCTGGAGGCCATCGCCGGCACCGTCCAGGACGGCCGCCTCCTCGTCGTCCCGGACTCGGCGCACCTGGCCAACGCCCAGCAGCCCGAGACCATCACCCGTGCCATCGTCGACCACCTCGAGGCGCGTTGACGGACCCCGGAGCGACGTCAGCCCCGTGTCTGGTCCTGCGTGAGCACGTCGAAGACCACCTCGTCCTCTGTTCCTGACGCCAGCCGCCAGACCGCGTCGGCGAGCTCGTCGGGGTCGAGGGTGGCGTACGGGGCGGGTGTGGCGGGGTCGGTGAGCATCCGGTGGATGTCGCCGCGCTCGATCAGGCCGCCGACGACGAGGGAGCCGACGTGCACTCCGTCCTCGGACGCGGCGGCGAGGGTGCGGGCGTAGGTCCGTAGGGCGCCCGAGGCGGGGGCGTAGGGGCCGAGGAACGGCAGGGGGACGAGCGCGCTGAGTCCTGAGACGTACACCAGCGCGCCGCTGCCGCGCGAGCGCATCGTGGGGAGGGCCAGGTTGGCCACCTCGACGGCCGGCTCGAGGGTCTCGGCCATGGCGCGACGGATGTCGGCGGGCTGGGTCTCGAGGATCCCGAGCATCGGTGCGCTCAGGTTCTGGGCGCCGGGTCCGTGATAGACGACGTCGATCGGTCCCAGCGCCGAGGTGATCTCGGCGAGGGCATCGGCGGCGGCACCTGGCGCCCGTAGGTCGGCGGCGACCGCGACAGCGGGTACGCCGCTCGCCGACAGCTCCTCGAGATAGGCCGGGTGCCGGTCCGTGCTGCGTGAGACCAACCCGACGGCGTACCCCTCCTTGGCGAACCTCCTCGCCACCGACATGCCGAGGCCGGGGCCGGCGCCGAGGACCGCGATCGTGCTCATCTTCTTCTCCCTCATGGATAGGTTGCTGATGTCAGCAACCCTCGCCGCCCGGCGGCGTTCGCGGAAGAAGGCACTTCAATGTCAGATGGGAACACCGATGTACCCCGGCACATCGTGAGCGCGGCGCTCGGGCCCGGCCTGCCGCAGAAGGTTCCGGCGGGGGAGTACGAGACCTGCCCGGTGACGCAGGCGGTGCAGATGCTCGGTGACAAGTGGACGTTGCTGATCGTGATGATGCTGGCCGAGCGCCCGCATCGCTACAACGAGCTGCGGCGCCGGGTCGAGGGGATCAGCCAGCGCATGCTCACCCGGACGCTGCGCGTCCTGGAGCAGGAGGGGATCGTGACGCGTACGGTCTTCCCGACGGTGCCCCCGGGGGTGGAGTACGGACTCAGCGACCGCGGCCGGGAGCTGCTGGTGCCACTCGGCGAGCTCGCGGACTGGGTGATCCGGGGCCGCGCTGCCTGAGGCTCAGAAGCCGCGGGTCCAGAAGACCTCCTCGTGGAGGTGGCGCGAGCGCCAACCCTCCGGCGTGCGCACGAAGCTGTGCCGGTAGCGACCGCCCACCTCGACGACGCGCTCGCCGCCGGACCCGTCGGAGATGACCATCGGGTTGTCGAAGTACGCCACGACCTCTGCCGAAGCGAAGCCCGAGGCATTCGGTTCCGCGCCATCGTCGGTGAACGTGATGCCGACCTGGCCGATCGTGTGCAGGCGCTTCTGGGAGAACGCGGGCAGCATCTCGGCGAGCCACTTCTTGACCTCGGCGAGCTCGCCGACCGTACCGCCGGACTCGGAGTAGTCGATCGTCGCGTCGGCGGCGAAGACCGTGTCGAGCGCGTCCCAGTCGCCGTCGTCGACGGCCAGGGTGTAGCGGGTGAGCGCGTCGGTGATCTCGGCGCGGTCGATCAGCTCTTGAACGTCCATGACAGGGGTCTCCTTCAGCGGGGCGAGAGGACGATGACCGGGATCTCCCGGTCGGTCCAGGTCTGGTAGGTCTCGAAGTCGGCGTACGTCTCGAGCAGCCGCGGCCACAGCGCGGCCCGCTCCTCGGAGTCGGCGATGCGTGCCCGGACGAGCCTTCGCCCGCGACGGGGGACGCGGACCGCGACGTCGGGCTGCGCGCGCAGGTTGGCCACCCACTGCGGGTCCTTCGGAAGACCGCCCTGGGATCCGACCACGACGAGATCGTCGCCCGAGCGCATGAACAGCAGGGGGGTGGTGAAGGTGCGGCCCGACTTGCGGCCGATGTGCTCGAGCAGCAGGACGGGAGCGGGTTTGCGCCAGCCGGCCATCACCCGCCAGGTGCCGCCGATGCGGCCGTTGGTCAGCTTGAACAGCGCGGTGTTGGCGCGGGCGCCGTACTTGATGATCCTCGCCGTCAGCGGCGAGTCGAGGCCTGCGGGACGTTCGAGAGAAGGCGACATGACGAACACTCTGGCAGAAACTTAGAACACGTTCTAGTGTTGGCACATGCGCTTCACCTATGCCGAGGCAATGACGCAGGCCGACTACTACGCACCGCTGGCCCAAGCGGCCGAGGCCGCCGGCTACACCAGCATGACGGTGGCCGACAGCCTGATCTATCCCGAGGAGTCCGACTCCACCTATCCCTACACCGATACCGGCGACCGGGAGTTCCTGCAGGGCAAGGAGTTCATCGAAGCGTTCATCCTGTGCGCCCACCTCTTCGCGGTGACCACGACGCTGCGCCTGACGCCGTTCGTGGTGAAGCTGCCGGTCCGCCCGCCGGTGCTGGCCGCCAAGCAGGCCTCGAGCCTCGCCTTCCTCTCCGGCAACCGGCTCGGACTCGGCGTCGGCCTGTCCCCGTGGCCGGAGGACTTCGCCGCCCTCGGCGTCGACTGGAAGCGCCGCGGCAAGCGGATGGACGAGTGCATGGACATCCTGCGCGGCCTGACCGATCCCTCCGGCGACTTCTTCGGTTATGAGGGCGAGTTCTACGAGTTCGCGCCGCTCCAGCAGCGCCCCGCGCCGACCGAGAAGATCCCGCTCCTCGTCGGCGGCCACGCCGACGCCGCCCTGCGCCGCGCGGTGCTCAAGGGTGACGGCTGGATGCATGCCGGCGGCGACGGTGAGGAGCTCGACCGCCTCCTGGTCCGCCTCGCCGAGATCAGGCGCGAGGAGGGCGACACCCGGGACGACTTCGAGGTCCACGTGATCAGCTACGACGCGTACGACCTCGACGGGATCAAGCGGCTCGAGGACAAGGGCGTCACCGACTGCATCGTCGGGTTCCGTGACCCGTATGTGAAGGGCGCTGACCCCGAGCCGCTGGAGAAGAAGATCAAGCATCTGGAGTGGTACGGGGAGAACATCATCGCGAAGGTTGCGCAGTGACCGAGCAGAGTGCGGCGTACGGCCTGACCGAGCCGCTGCAGCGGGCGATCGCGGAGGCGGAGGAGCTGATCGCGAACGCGCCCTTCATCCGGACCGAAGCCGATCGTCTCGAGGGATATGAGTACCTCTCCGGCCGGATCCGGATGGCGATGCAGACGGCGTTCGACTACGACCTCGAGCAGCCGCTCTTCGTGAACCCGACCCACCAGTTCTCCAAGCAGGGCCTGGACAACCCCGACGCGATCTACTTCAGCGCCTACCTGAGAGAAGGCGTCGAGTACGTCGTCCGCGGCCGTCGCGGGACCAGTGCCGACCTCTCCTTCCAGGTGATGGGCGGCGCCTACACCGCGGACTCCGCCGCGACCAGCCTCATGGCCTTCGACGACCGCAAGCTCCAGCTCGACGACGACGGATCCTTCGAGTTCACATACACCGCCGAGCCTGGCGCGAAGACCCTGATCGTCCGCGAGGTCTTCAACGACTGGGAGACCGAGACCCGCGGCTCGATCACCATCGAGCGCCCCGACACCCTCGGCCGGCCGCGCCGCCCGCTCACCCAGGAGCTGCTCCGGAAGAAGTACGAGGTCGCCGCCCGGTCGCTGACCGGCTCGATCCAGACCTGGTTCGCCTTCCCCCAGTTCTTCCAGTACAAGGAGCCGGTCAACACGCTCACCGTCCCGGCGCGCACGCCCGGCGGACTGGAGTCGCAGTTCTCCTCGATCGGTCACTACGAGCTGGCCGAGGACGAGGCGCTCGTGGTGGAGGTGCCGCGCTGTGACGACTGCAGCTACCAGGGCATCCAGGTCGGCTCGGACTGGTACGCCTCGACCGACTATGAGACCCACCAGACCAGTCTCACCAAGGCGCAGGCCGTCACCGACCCCGACGGCGTGATGCGCTTCGTGATCTCCGAGCGCCCACCCCTGGGCGGCAAGCCGATCGCGAACTGGCTCGAGACCACCGGCCACCGCACCGGCTCGCTGATGCTGCGCTGGCAGCGGCTCGAACGTGACCTCATCGCCGCCGACGGACCGGTGGTCCACAAGGTGGGTATGGGTGAGGTACGCGACCTGCTGCCGCACACCGAGACCCTGAGCCCCGGGGGGTATGCGGAGCGGATCACCGCACGTCAGCGGGCAGTTGCGCGCAGGATGCTCAGCTGAGAGGGGGCGCGACGCGAAGGCGTAGGACGCCTATGATTGCCGCCCATGGCCAGTCCCCACCACGAGCCACCGACGATCCCGGGCTTCCGTCACCGTCGGCTGATCGGCACAGGCGGCTCCTCCGAGGTCTTCCTCTACGAGTGGCCGCAGGAGAAGGTCGACGTCGTCGTCAAGGTCTGGAACGACCGGCTCAGCGGCGAGACCCAGGACGCGCTCGCCAAGGAGACCAAGGAGGTCGCCGAGCTCGCCGCCCATCCCCATGTGCTCCCGCTGCACGCCGTCGGCGTCAGTGACGACGACCGCTGCTTCGTGGTGATGGACCATCGCACCGGGGGCGACCTGCAGGCCCGCTGGCAGCGCGAGCGGCTCTCCGTCGCGGAGGCGCTGAGCATCACGATCAAGGTGGCGGGCGCGCTCGACGTCGCCGCCCGGCACGGGATCCTGCACGGCGACGTCAAGCCCGCCAACATCCTGCTGACCGGTGCTGGCGAGCCGCAGCTGGTCGGCTTCGGCGGACTCTCCTCGGCCGGGCGCCCCGGCGGTGCCGATTCGACCTCGCTGCCATGGATGGCTCCGGAGATGCTCTCCGATCCGCCCGAGCCGAGCGGCTGGGCGGACATCTGGAGTCTGGCCGCGACCTGCTACACGCTGCTGGCGGGACGTACGCCGTTCGAGGGGCCGGGCGGTGGCAACGCACCCGCGGCGCTGTCGGAGCGGATCCGGGAGTACGACCCGCTGCCCATCGAGCGCGACGACGTCCCGGCGTCGTTCGACGAGGCGCTGCGTAAGGCGATGTTCAAGCGCCGCGCCGGACGGCACTGGAGCGCCGCCGACTTCGCCAAGGCTCTCCAGGCAGTCGAGGAGGAGCTCGGGCTGCCGGTCACGCCGCTCGCGGACATGCGCGAGTCTCGGGACCAGGTTGCCGAGGTCGCCGAGGTTGCGAAGGTGGCCGAGGCGCCCCCGATCGAGGTCGCTCCGGACCCGGTCCCGTCGCCGGTCGAGTCGCCGGGGGCGGGAGACACGGCGGAGGTGCCGGTCGTCACCGGCCCCGTGATCGAGCCGGTGGCGGAACCCGTGATCGCCCCCGCGCCGGTGCTCGAGCAGACCGACGACGACGTCCTCGGCCACCGGGTCGACGTCGACCGGCTGGCCCGCCTGCTCGCCTCCGTACGCACCCAGCTCCCGATCTCGGTCGCCGTCCAGGGACTGCCCGGCAGCGGCCGGTCGACCTTCCTGCGGAAGGTCCAGGAGCGCATCGAGTGGCTCACCGAGAACGACGAGACCTACTCCGCCCGCACCACCCACGTACGCGTCGATGCCCGCCAGTACGCCGAGGGAGACGTGGCGGGCGCGGTGCTCGAGAGTGTGCGGAGCGCCGGGAAGAGCGAGCCGCCGCCGCTGGTGGCGAGGCATCAGGCCGCACAGCGGCGGACCGCCGAGCTGCGCGCCGCGCTCGCGGGCGTGCCCGAGGACGACGGCCCCCGCGGCAAGCGGCGCGCGCAGCCGATGAGCACGACGATGGCCCTGGCGGCCATGGACCGCGAGGTCGCGGCCTACGAGGCGGCGCTGCGGGCAGCCCCGCCCGGGCCGCCGCCGCGCCCGCCGGCCGGCGCACTGAGAGGACCGCAGGCGAGCCGCACCATCGTCTACGTCGACGACCTGGACAGGTGCGATCCGGCCACCGCGGCCGGGGTGCTGCAGGCGATCGACGAGCTGAGCAGCCAGGAGGGTGTCGCGATCGTGGCGGCGGTGGACGCCCAGACGCTGCGGCGGGCGATCGGGGGCCGCGTGGCGGAGCCTGCGGCGTACCTCTCCCGGGTCTTCGACGTGCCGTTCGGGCTGCGGGCGTTCGCGGGTGACCCCGCGGTGCGGTTCATGCGGTCGCTGATGCGTCAGGCGGTGCCGTCGTGGCCGGCAGCGCTGGCCACGGGCAACGGCGACCGGATGGGTCGTACGAGCCCGGTCGAGAGCTTCGAGATGACGCCGGGTGAGGCGCTGTTCACGAGCGAGCTGGCGAGGTTCTGCCCCACGCCCGGAGCTGCCCGGAAGCTGCTCGCGGTCTATCGGCTGGCGCGCACGGCCCCGGTGGTGGGCAGGAACGCCGACCCGGCCGGCCAGCAGGCCCTCGGGATCCTGATGGCGATCCTCGTCGGGGCGCCGGCGCAGGCCGTCCAGGTGCTCGGAGCCGTGGTCGAGTCGCTGGCGGCGGGCGAGGACGGTGCGACCTTCAGGAAGCTGCTGGAGAAGGTCGCACGCGAGCACACCGCGGGCTGCGGGCGGGCCACCTGTGGCTCGTGCGCCGACTGGTCCCGGGTGCTCCGCGCCCATGCCGACCTCGTCCGGGCGCAGCAGGTGCCGCAGGATGTCGGGGCGTACGCCGCCTGGGTGGACGAGGTCGCCAGGTTCAGCTTCCCGATCTGACCCCTTCCCCAAAAGTGAAACACGTTCTAGTCTAGGCGCCATGACTGGACTCCTGGATGGCAAGGTCGTCGTGCTCTCGGGGGTCGGCCCCGGCCTCGGCCGCTCGCTGGGCGAGCAGGCCGCGCTGATGGGCGCCGACCTGGTGCTCGCCAGCCGCACCGAGAAGCGGCTGCAGAAGATGGCCGGCGTCATCGAGGAGCACGGGCGACGTGCGCTGGTGGTGCCGACCGACATCACCGACGAGGACGCGCGCCGGCACCTGGTCGATGCCGCGCTGGAGGAGTTCGGCCGCGTCGACGTACTCCTCAACAACGCCTTCGGCATCCCGCCGATGGACCCGCTCACCCAGATCCCGCTCGATGCGCTCCGGCTGGCCCAGGAGTCCAACGTGTACGCCCCGCTACGGCTCTCGGCGCTCTTCGCCGACGCGCTCGCGGCCACCCCGGACAAGCCCGGCGGCGCGATCGTGATGATCAACTCCGCGGTGCTCTACCAGAGCCAGCCGGAGTTCGCGGGCTACAAGCTCTCCAAGGGAGCGCTCGCCCATCTGGCCTCCTCGCTGGCGACCGAGCTCGGCCCGCGCGGCATCCGGGTCAACTCCGTCGCGCCGTCCTACATCTACGAGGACGTCAACAAGGCCTACTTCGACTGGATGGCGTCGGAGTCGGGGCGCACCCACGAGGAGGTGTACGCCGAGAAGGCCGCCCCCACCGACCTGAAGCGGCTCGCCACCCCCGAGGAGGTCGCCCGGGCGGCGCTGTTCCTGGGCAGCGACCTGGCCTCCGCCATCACCGGGACCGTGCTCAACGTGGACTGCGGGGAGTTCCATGACTGAGACACGCCCAGGAGAGACCACACCGCGCGAGCGGGCCGACGTCGGGACGTACGAGGACATCTGCGCCGCCGCCACCCGCACGACCGGGCTGAGAGCCTTCGGTGGGTCCGATCACCAGGAAGGGCTGCGGCTGCTCGTCGAGGATCTGGCGAGCCCCGAGGCCGGGCTGACCCCGATCGGCAACTACTTCCACCGCGCCCAGGTGAAGTCGGCCCTCGTCGGCCGGCTGATGACGCAGGCCCGGCTCGCGGAGTTCCCCCAGCACCAGGACGTACGCATCGAGCGGCCGATCTTCGTCACCGGACTCGTCCGCACCGGCACCACCGCCCTGCACCGGCTCCTGGCCGCCGACCCGGCGCACCAGGGTCTGGAGACCTGGCTGACGGAGTTCCCCCAGCCGCGGCCCCCGCGCGAGACCTGGGAGCTGGACCCGGTCTTCAACGCGCTGCAGGGCGCCTACCGGCAGCACCATGTCGCCAACCCCGAGTTCATGGGGATCCACTACATGGACGCCACCAGCGTGGAGGAGTGCTGGCGGGTGCTGCGGCAGAGCGGCAAGTCGATCTCGTTCGAGTCGCTGGCCCACGTCCCGCGCTACTCGGCCTGGCTGGCGAAGCAGGACTGGCGCGATGCGTACGAGCTGCACCGCCGCACCCTGCAGCTCATCGGGCTCAACGACACCGACAAGCGCTGGGTCCTCAAGAACCCCTCGCACCTGGTCGCACTCGAGGCGCTGATGGAGGTCTACCCGGACGCCCTCGTAGTGGTCACCCACCGCGACCCGGTCGTCTCGGTCGCCTCCGGCTGCTCGCTCTCCGCAGAGGCGACCGCGGGCATGTCGACCACGTTCGTCGGGGAGATCATCGGAAAGACCCAGCTGGAGATGCTCTCCCGCTCGTGGCGCTCGTTCGGTGAGACCCGGAAGAGGTACGACCCGGCGCAGTTCCTCGACGTCGACTACCGCGGGTTCGTCAAGGACCCGGTGGGCACCGTCGAGAACATCTACGCCCACTTCGACATCCCCTGGAGCGACGCCGCCCGCGCCGAGGTCTCCCGCATCGACGCCGAGTCGCGTTCGGGGAGCGCCCGGCCCAAGCACGACTACAGCCTGGCCGACTACGGGCTGACCGAGGACGAGGTTCGCCAGGCGTTCACCTTCTGATTCC
The DNA here is from genome assembly GCF_044744805.1 of Nocardioides sp. NPDC087217. NCBI lineage: Bacteria > Bacillati > Actinomycetota > Actinomycetes > Propionibacteriales > Nocardioidaceae > Nocardioides > Nocardioides sp. NPDC087217. Next base: position 817,687 of record NZ_JBIUZB010000002.1, on the reverse strand, counting down.
GTACGGCCTCCACCGCTGCTCCATCGAGGTGCCCTACGGTTCGACGCGAGCTCACGGGTGTGCGGCTCATGACGCCGTCCGACCACGGGAGCCATGTGATGAGCCATGCCGCTGCGGTGCTGAGCGCCGAGCCGACGGACGCGCCCGCCAGGCCGTCGGCCAGGCTGGTCACGGTGCTCGCTCTGCTGGCAGCCTTCGCGGCCTCGATGAGCCTCTACGTCGCCACCACCCAGGCGCTGTCGTACCACGCGCGTGACGAGGGCCCGAACGCGTCGTACGCCATCGCGCTCCACGGCGGCGACCTGCCGACGATCGACACGCCGGTGGCGCAGGACCCGGAGCGCTTCCCACAGATCACCCAGGGCGCGAACCGGGAGGAGTTCGATCGCCACCGGCTGATCTGGACCGCCAACCATCCGCCGCTCTACTACCTCCTCGGCGTGCCCTGGGTCGCCCTGGCCGACGCGCTCGACAGCCCGCAGGTGCTGATCGCCGGAATGCGGGCGATGAGCGCCCTGGCGTACGGGGCGCTGGTGTTCCTGGTCGGTCTGATCGCCTTCGAGGTCACCCCACGGCGCCCGGCCGCTGCGATGCTCGCCACCGCGATCACGGCCTCGCCGGCGGTGCTGGCGATCGCGGCGGGGTTCATCATGAACGACAGCCTGTCGGTCGCGGCCTCGTCGCTGACGGTGCTCGCGACGCTACGCATCCTCCGTCTCGGGGTGACCCGGAACCGGATGCTCGTGATGGCGGTCGCCGGCACCCTGGCCGCCGCGACGAAGGCGCCCGGCGTGATCACGGTGATCATGTGCGGTGCCGCGCTCGGGGTGACGCTGCTGCTTCGCGACCGCACCTGGAAGGGCTTCGTCCGGGCGACCTGGCTGACCGCGATCGCCACCGGAGCGCCGGGCCTGGCGATCGGCTGGTTCTACGTACGCAACATCGTGCTCTACGGCGACGCGACCGCTAGCTCGGCGCTGCTGTCGCGCTACCAGCGGGTGCAGGTCGACACCTGGTTCGAGGTGATGACCGCGCCCCGCTTCTGGCACGGCTGGTACGACCATCTGTGGGTGCCGCTCCAGCTGCGCGGCACGTCGCTGCACTGGGTGATCGACGCCATCACCTTCGTCGCGCTGCTCGGACTGGCCCTGGGGGTCGTCGCGCGTCTGCGGGACCACGGTCGCGAGCGGGGTCTCGTCGTCAGCGCTCCCCGGGTCCCCTCGGTGGCGACCGTCGGTCTTCTCGTGCTGATAGCGCACGCGTTCGTGATCGTCGTCAACCTCGCCCAGTTCCGCTCCGGCGGCGGCAACCCGCACGAGCGTTACCTGATGACGGTCATGCCGCTGGTCGCGATCGTGCTCTCCGTGGGCCTGCTGGCGATCGTCGACGCGGTGCCGTGGGGCGAGATCCGCCGGCGCGAGGAGATCGCAGCGGCCGTCGTCTCGGCGTTCCTGGTCGGGCTGGCGGCCGCGACCTTCGCCGTGTGGGTGCAGACTCAGATCGGGCTCGGTCGCGACCCGATGCTTCCGGAGATCCGCCCGGCGGCGTACGTCATCCTGCTCATCGGCGCTCTCTGCGCGCTCGCCGCGGTGGGCCTGCCGCTCGTCTGGCGGCCGCGTGGTGATCCTTCGGGAGCCGGCATGCGCTCGTCCGGGACAGGTAGCGCACTACTCGCTCTCCGGGGCGCCGGGCGCGGTTGAGTGTCGGCATGACCGCCAACGTCCTCCCCGACTCCGACCGCGCGGCATCGAAGGTCTGGAGCAGGACCGCCGCACTGCTGTCCGGCCTGCTGGCCATCGGCTTCGGCATCCCGGCCGCGTACGGCACCTACTACTTCGCGACGCACGACGAGGTGTGGACCTTCATGGGCTTCCCGACGTACGGCCACGGTCCGTTCGTCGACGTCGGCATCCCGACGAGCGTCCTGCTGCTGGCCGGGTTCACCGCGGTGTGCGCGGCCGAGGCAGTGGTCGGCTTCCTGCTGTGGACGCGGCCGCGCCTCGGCGGATGGCTCTCGTTCGCGTTGCTCCCGTTCGAGCTCGTCTACTGGTGGGGCTTCGCGTTGCCGTTCGGGCCGATCGTCGGCCTGGTCCGGACGGCGGCGGTGGTCATGGGGCTTCGTCGCCGCGAGTAGCCGCAGCATCGGCGTGGACGTTGGGGCGCCAAGACTGTCGGTGGTCCCGAGTAGCCTGGACCTCATGCGTCCAGTCACCGATCTCGAGCGTCGTGTCGCCCCGTTCAAGGTGGTCTCCGACTACCAGCCCTCGGGTGACCAACCGACCGCGATCGCGGAGATCACCAAGCGGATCCAGGGCGGCGTCAAGGACGTCGTCCTGCTCGGCGCGACCGGCACCGGAAAGACGGCGACCGTTGCCTGGACCGCCGAGCAGCTGCAGCGTCCGATGCTGGTGCTGCAGCCCAACAAGACCCTCGCCGCCCAGTTCGCCAACGAGCTGCGCCAGCTCTTCCCGGAGAACGCGGTCGAATACTTCGTCTCCTACTACGACTACTACCAGCCTGAGGCGTACGTCCCCCAGACCGACACCTACATCGAGAAGGACTCCTCGATCAACGAGGAGGTCGAGCGGCTGCGCCACTCGGCCACCAACTCGCTGCTGACCAGGCGCGACGTCATCGTGGTCTCGACCGTCTCCTGCATCTACGGTCTCGGCACCCCGCAGGAGTACGTCGACCGGATGATCCGGCTGCGGGTGGGGGAGGAGCACGACCGCGACTCGATCCTGCGGCGGCTGGTGGAGATCCAGTACACCCGCAACGACCTCTCCTTCACCCGAGGCACGTTCCGGGTGCGCGGCGACACCCTGGAGATCTTCCCGGTCTACGAGGAGCACGCGGTCCGGATCGAGTTCTTCGGCGACGAGATCGAGCGGTTGATGACGCTGCACGCGGTCACCGGCGAGGTCCTCACCGAGGACCAGGAGCTCTACGTCTTCCCCGCGACCCACTACGTCGCCGGCCCCGAGCGCATGGAGCGTGCGATCAACGGCATCGAGGCCGAGCTCGACCAGCAGCTGAGCACCTTCGAGAAGCAGGGCAAGATGCTCGAGGCGCAGCGGCTGCGGATGCGTACGACCTACGACATCGAGATGATGCGCCAGGTCGGGTCCTGCTCCGGGATCGAGAACTACTCGATGCACATCGACGGCCGTGAGCGCGGCTCGGCGCCCAACTGTCTGCTCGACTACTTCCCGGAGGACTTCGTCCTCGTCGTCGACGAGTCCCACGTCGCGGTCCCGCAGGTCGGCGGGATGTACGAGGGCGACATGTCCCGCAAACGCAACCTGGTCGAGCACGGCTTCCGGCTGCCCAGCGCCCAGGACAACCGGCCCCTGAAGTGGGAGGAGTTCCTGGAGCGGATCGGCCAGACGATCTACCTCTCCGCGACCCCGGGCAACTACGAGCTGGACCTGGTCAGCCGCGACGGCGGCGAACCCGATGTGGTCGAGCAGATCATCCGCCCGACCGGCCTGATCGACCCCGAGGTGATCATCAAGCAGACCAAGGGCCAGATCGACGACCTGATCGGCGAGATCAACGACCGGGTCGCCAAGAACGAGCGCGTCCTGGTCACCACGCTCACCAAGAAGATGTCCGAGGACCTCACCGACTATCTCCTCGATGCCGGGATCCGAACGCGCTATCTCCACTCCGAGGTCGACACGCTCAAGCGGATCGAGCTGCTCCGCGACCTGCGGCTGGGGGAGTACGACGTGCTGGTCGGCATCAACCTGCTCCGTGAGGGTCTCGACCTCCCCGAGGTATCGCTGGTCTCGATCCTCGATGCCGACAAGGAGGGCTTCCTGCGCTCGGACAAGTCGCTGATCCAGACCATCGGCCGTGCCGCCCGAAACGTCTCCGGCCAGGTGCACATGTACGCCGACAAGATCACCCCCTCCATGGAGTCGGCGATCGAGGAGACCAACCGCCGCCGCGCGATCCAGATGGCCTACAACGAGGCCAACGGCATCGACCCGCAGCCGCTGCGCAAGAAGATCGCCGACATCACCGACATGCTCGCCCGCGAGGAGGAGAGCACCCAGGAGCTGCTCAACACCTGGGCCGGCACCGAGGCCAAGGGCCGCGCGGGCAAGACCACGGCCAAGTCTCCGACCCCGATGCTCGGCGACGCCGCCCGCGAGGCCCGCGAGCGCGGCCTCGTCGGCCTCCCCTCCTCCGACCTGGCCCAGCTCATCGGCGACCTCACCGACCAGATGAAGGGCGCCGCCGCCGAGCTCCAGTTCGAGGTCGCCGCCCGTCTGCGCGACGAGATCTCCGACCTCAAGAAGGAGCTGCGGCAGATGATGGAAGCAACCAAGTAGGACCTCTGCTGGTCGAGCCGCGAGCGCCAGCGAGCGTGTCGAGACCAACACGGTCCTATCGAGCGCCGCCGGGACTGTGTTGGTCTCGACACGGATTCGTTCGTCCCTCACGAATCCGGCTCGACCAGCGGGGAGTTGCGTCAACCGTCGGCTACCGGCCCGTCGCGCTCTGTTCACCGCCCGTGAGCCGTGGCTCGTGTGTCCCGTCAGTTTCGGCGGTTAACGTCGCATTCGTGACTGTTCCACGGGTCTCGATGTCCCAATCCACGATCTGCGTCCTGCTGCTGGGTGTGCTCGGCTTCGCGATGAGCGCCCAGGTGGCGATCGCGATGCCGGCCCTGTTCAAGGCCGACGAGCGGGCCCACGCGGCGTACGCGGTGGCGCTGTCCCAGGGGACGCTGCCGACGATCGACACCGACATCCCCGACGACCCGGGGCGCTACCCGCAGCTGGCCGAGAGCCTCTTCGGGGCCGATGAGGCCCACCGCGACATCTGGGTCGCCAACCACCCGCCGCTCTTCTATGCGATGAGCCTGCCGCTCGTCTGGCTCGGCGACGCGGTCGGCTCGCCAGGCCTGACACTCCTCGGCATGCGTCTGCTGAACGCTCTCGGGTTCGCGCTGACCACGATCATGGTCGGCCTGCTGGCGCGCGAGCTGGTGCCACGACGCCCGGCGGTGCCGGTGATTGCCTCGGCGATGTGCATCGGCTGCGGCGCCATGACCTTCGTGGGCGGCGGGATCTACAACGACGGCTGGTCCTCCGCAGCGGCGTTCATGACGCTCTACCTCGGGTTCCGGATGATCCGCCAGGGCGTGACCCGTGAGCGCTTGATCGCCGCGGCCGCGGTCGGCGTCGCGGCCGCCGGGTTCCGCTCGACCGGCCTGGTCGCGGTGCTCTTCCTCGGCGCCTGCGTGCTGGTGGCGATGTGGCTGCGAGAGCCGTCGCTGCGTACGTTCCTGCGCGGTACGTTCTGGCGAGCTGTCGGGATCGCGGCGTGCATCGGCATGGCGCCGGTGGTCGTGTTCGGCTGGTTCTACGTGCGCAACGTCCAGCTCTACGGTGACCCGACCGCGTCGGGCTCGCTCTTCGAGAAGTTCGGGCGCGAGCCCAACGGCACCACACTGTTCCAGCTGGTGAACCCCGAGTTCTACGGCCACCTGCTCGGCAGCCTGTGGACCGACGGCAACATCGCCAACACCTGGAGCCAGGCAGCCGTCATCGTGCTGACGCTCACCCTGGTCGGGCTCGTGCTCGACGCCGCGGCGAAGGCCAACCCGCGCCGTACGGGAGTCCTGCGGCGCATCCGCCTGGCCCCGCAGAGCACGATGCAGCACCGCCAGGACCTGGCCATCTGGGCGCTCCTGGGCGGCTACTGCCTGCTGATCCTGATCAATGTCGCCGGGTTCATCGCCGGCGGTGGCTGGATCCACGCTCGCTACGCGGTCCCGTTCCTGCCGTTCCTCGCCGCCGGTGCCGGGATCGCCGCACTCCGGCTGGGGCGGCTCCTGCCGCTGCGGGTCCCGACCGGCTCACGAACCGACGTGACCGCGCTCGACGAGGCACGCGACCTGCGCATCGGCCTGGGTGTCTCGCTGGCCTTCATGGTGGTCGGCCTGGTCTGCCACCTCGACACCGAGCAGTACGTCGACGGGCCGGTCAGCAGCACCTTCGCGCTCGTCGCCCTGGTGGCCGCCGACCTGGTGATGTTCGCGGTCGCGGCGTACGTCGCCACGGAGCTGCGCCGGCGGATGCGCCCGGGCACCTTCGACACTCCGCGCACCCTCACCGCGCACGTGGCGACCGGACCTGTGACCGAGGTCGCCTCCGGCCGTCCACGAGAGACCACCGGCATCTCGACGAGCTCGAAGGCGCCGTAACCTCTCTCTGTGAGCCACGAAGACCCCCAGTCGTCCGCACGCTCATGGCTCGTGTGGGGTATCGCCCTCGCGGTCTACGGCCTGGCGGTCTTCCACCGCAGCAGCCTTGCGGTCGCCGGTCTGGTCGCCACCGAGCGCTTCGGGATCGGCGCCAGCCAGCTGGCGACCTTCGTCATGCTGCAGCTGCTCGTCTATGCCCTCATGCAGGTGCCTGTCGGGGTGCTGGTCGACCGGTTCGGCTCGCGTACGGTCCTCTCCGCGGGCGCACTGATCCTGGCGCTCGCTCAGGCGGGGTTCGCGTTCGCGGACTCCTATCCGCTGGCGCTGCTCGCGCGCACGTTCGTGGGGATGGGCGACGCGATGACGTTCATCTGCGTGCTGCGGCTGGTGCCGTCGTGGTTCCCGGCCCGCAAGGTGCCGCTGGTCAGCCAGCTCACCGGCACCGTCGGACAGCTGGGCGCGATCGCGGCAGCGGTCCCGATGACGTGGGCGCTCGGCCAGCTCGGCTGGACCAGGGCCTACCTCACGGCAGCGCTGATCGGCCCGGTGCTTCTCGTGCTGCTGCGCCTCTTCGTCCACGACGGCCCCGGTGACCGACACCGCCGAGGCACCTCCCTCAAGCCCCGTGAGCTCGGCCGGAGCCTGAAGGCGTCCTGGTACCAGCCGGGCACGCGCCTGGGCTTCTGGATCCACTTCTCCACCCCGTTCAGCTCCCACCTGATGGGGCTGCTGTGGGGATTCCCGTTCCTGGTGACCGCAGAAGGGCTCTCCGACACCCTCGCCGGCACCCTGCTCTCGGTCACCGTCGTAGCCGCCCTGGCCGCGGGCCCGGTGATGGGCGTCCTCGCCGGACGTCACCCGTGGCACCGCTCGACGGTGGCGCTGACGATGATCGCGGCCCTGGTGTCGGTGTGGACGCTCGTGCTCGCGTGGCCGGGTGAGGCGCCGCTGCCGGTGCTGCTGCTCCTGATGGCCGTGGTCGGCTTCGGCGGACCGGCCTCGATGATCGGCTTCGACGTCGGCCGCACCAGCAACCCGCCCGCGCGGATGGCGAGCGCCAGCGGGATCATCAACCAGGGCGGCTTCGTCGCCGCGCTGCTCGTGATCGTGCTTGTCGGCTGGATCCTCGACTGGCGTACGCCGGGGGCCTCGACCGCCTACACGCCGGAGGCGTTCCGCTGGGCGATGTCGGTGCAGTACCTGTTCTGGGGCCTCGGGGTGGTGCAGATCTGGCGTCACCGGCGCGACGTGCGGCGGCGTACGACCCGGGAGCAGGTCGCCGCCGGGTCCTCGATGGTCGTCGACTGAGCGCAGCCGCCGCAAACCACGCACAGTTCGCCGACTCGTCACCTGACCGCCAACCGCGGTGGCGGTTGAACAACATCCCGGCCCACTAGCTTGTCGAGGTGCTCACGCCTACGCGCTCGCTGTCCCAGGTGACCGTATGCCTGCTCCTGCTCGGGGTGCTCGGCTTCGCGATGAGTGCGCAGTACGCGATCGGGATGCCGCCGCTGCTGAAGGCCGACGAGAAGCAGCACGCGGCCTATGCCATCGTCCTGTCCCAGGGCGTCCTGCCCACGATCGACACCAACACCCCGGCCGACCCGGTGCGCTATCCGCAGTTCGCCGAGGCGCTCTTCGGCCTCGACGAGCCACGCCGCGACATCTGGGTCGCCAACCACCCGCCGCTGTTCTACGTGATGAGCCTGCCGCTGGTCTGGCTCGGCGACGCCGTCGGCGGTGCGGCAGGGGTCGGGGTGACGCTGCTCGGGATGCGGCTGCTCAACGCGCTCGGTTACGCGCTGAGCATCATCCTGGTCGGGCTGCTGGCGCGCGAGCTGGTGCCCAGGCGACGGGTGGTCCCTGTGCTCGCCGCGGCGATGGTGCTCGGCTGTGGCGCGGTGACCTACGACGGCGGCGCGATCTACAACGACGGCTGGGGCACGGTCGCCGCCTCGCTGACCCTGCTCCTCGGCTTCCGGATGGTCCGCGACGGCGTCACCCGGGACAGGCTGATCTGGGCGACGGTAGCCGGCGTCGCGGCGGCCAGCTTCCGCTCGACCGGCCTGGTGGCGGTGCTCGTGCTGGGTGCCTGCGTGCTGGCCGCGCTGTGGCTCCGCGACCCGACGCTGCGTACGTTCCGTCGGGGTGTGGGCCTGGCGATCCGGATCGGGCTGGCCCCAGTGGCCGTGATCGGCTGGTTCTACGTACGCAACATCGTCCTCTACGGCGACCCGACCGCCTCCGCGGTGCTCTTCGAGAAGTTCTCCCGCCAGACCCACGGCGACACGCTCTTCCAGCTGGTCAACCCCGAGCTCTACCTGCACCTCTACGGCTCGCTGTGGGCAGACGACGTCATCCCGAAGATCTGGATCCTCGCTGCCGCGGCCACTCTGGTGCTCACGGTCACCGGCATGGTGCTCGACGTCAACGCGAAGGCGCGGCCGAGGCCGGACGGGGTGATGCGCCGCGTCCCGATCCCCGGGCCGCAGCCGACGGTCCTGGAGCGCCGCCTGGAGGTGGCGGTGCGGGCGCTGATGGGGATCTACTGCGTGATCATCATCGTCAACCTGGCCTCGTTCCACGCCGGCGGCGGCTGGATCCACGCCCGCTACGCGGTGCCGTTCCTGCCGGTGATCGCGGCGCTCACCTCGCTCGCGATCCTGCGGGTCGGCCGCCACTGGGTGCGCGGCCTCGACGAGGAGCGGGTGGATCTGCGCATCACCCTCTACGCCAGCGTCGGGTTCATCGTCTCGGCGATGGTCGCCCACCTCCACATCCAGCAGCGGATCGACGGACCGGCCGACGCGTCCTGGCTGTTCGCGCTGATCGCGGCCGACCTGGTCATGTTCGTCGTCGCCGCGTACGTCACCGCGCAGCTGCGCCGCCGGCTACGGCCGGACGGCGAACTCTTCGCCCACCGGTCATCTGACGACCAGTCACCTGTTGCCGCGGTGAACATCTGAGCCGCGATGGTGGCCCTCCACCCCCACGTCAAGGAGCTCCTGTGGTTGACATCGATCGTCGTCGGTTCCTAGGTCTTGTCGGCGGCGCAGCCGCGCTGACCATGCTCGACCAGAGCATCGCGCGAGCCGCCTCCATCCCCGCCGCCCGCCGGACCGGCACGATCCGCGACATCGAGCACGTGGTCGTGCTGATGCAGGAGAACCGCAGTTTCGAGCACTACCTGGGCACCCTGCGCGGCGTACGCGGCTTCGACGACCCGCACCCGGCGATCCTGCCCTCGGGCAAGCCGGTGTGGCACCAGCCGAACGGTGACGGCGATCTGCTCCCGTTCCATCCCGAGGTCGACGACCTCGGCGCCGCCTTCCTCGAGGGTCTCCCGCACAGCTGGCCCGACGGCCAGCAGGCGATCAACGGTGGTCGCTACGACCGATGGGTGCCGGCCAAGGGCACCACCACGATGGCGTACCTCCAGCGGCAGGACGCCGCCTTCCACTTCGCGCTGGCCGACGCGTTCACGGTGTGCGACGCCTACTACTGCTCCTTCATCGGCAACACCGACCCCAACCGCTACTACATGCTCTCGGGCTGGACCGGCAACGACGGCAAGGGCGGCGGGCCGGTGCTCTACAACGACGAGGCCGGCTACGACTGGACCACCTACGCCGAGCGGCTCGAGAAGGCCGGGGTCAGCTGGAAGGTCTACCAGGACGAGGGCACCGGCCTCAATGCCGAGGGCGACAACTGGTGGGGCTGGACCAAGGACGCCTACATCGGCAACTACGGCGACAACTCGCTGCTCTACTTCAACAGGTTCCAGGACGCCCGGCCCGGAGACCCGCTCTTCGAGAAGGCCCGCACCGGCACCCGTGCGATCGACGGACAGGACTACTTCGAGATCCTGCGCGCCGACGTCGAGGCCGACAACCTGCCCTCGGTCAGCTGGATCGCGGCACCGGAGGCGTTCTCCGAGCACTCGAACTGGCCTACCAACTACGGCGCCTGGTACATCGCCAAGGTCCTCGACGCGCTCACCTCGAACCCCGAGGTGTGGGCCAAGACCGCGCTCTTCATCACCTACGACGAGAACGACGGCTTCTTCGACCACCTGGTGCCGCCGCACATCAACAGCCCGCTGGTGCCGGGGGAGTCGACCGTCTCGACGGAGAACGAGCTCTACACCGGCTCCCACGGCGACGGCCACTACGGCCTCGGGCCGCGGGTGCCGATGTTCGTCGTCTCCCCGTGGAGCGTCGGCGGCTGGGTCTCCTCGGAGACCTTCGACCACACCTCGATCCTGCGGTTCATGGAGAAGCGCTTCGGTGTCGCCGAGCCCAACATCACGCCCTGGCGCCGCGCCGTGTGTGGGGACCTGACCTCGGCGTTCGACTTCTCCCGCACCGCCGAGCCGCCCGTGCTCCCGGACACGAGTGGGTGGGAGCCCGCCGACCGCGAGCGCCACCCGGACTACGTCCCGGAGGCTCCGGCGAACGGGACCATGCCGACGCAGGAGCGCGGCACCCGCCCGGCTCGGCCGACGCCCTACCGGCTCGAGGTCGTCGAGACCGCCGCCGTCGGCGAGATCGCCGTCGAGATCCACAACACCGGCAGCGTCGGCGCCCACTTCCAGGCTCGGCTGCTCGCCCCGGAGGGAACGCCGCACAGCTACACAGTCGGCGCCGGCGACACTCTCTCCGTGCGCTGGCCGGTCAGCGGCGACTACGAGATCCACCTGCACGGGCCCAACGGGTTCTTCCGCTCCTACGCCGGCACCGCAGGCGCCGACCCCGCTCCCGCCAACGTCCGGCGGGAGGGCCGCTCGCAGCGACTCACCGTGACCGCGCCCCGCAAGGCCGAGATCACCAGCGCGTACGCCGGCAAGATCCGCTCGCGCCACCTGGACACCCGCGCCACCGGGGGCTGGTACGACCTGACCCTCACGCTCCCGGGCACTACCTGGGCACGTGGGTTCGCCGGCCACCTGGAGAACGGACGTCCCTCCGTGAGCGACCCGCAGCTGGGCGCCTAGGCGGGATCGTCGGGCCGGTCCTTCTCGGACTGGGCCGGCGGGTCGAGGATCGGGGCAGCTGTCTCGGGGGCTGCCTCGATCTCGGCCTTGGCCGCTTTCTTCGCCGCCTTCTTGGCGGCCTTCTTCTCGAGGCGGTGCACCTCGCGCTGGACGATCGCCTCGCGGCGTACGCCGGTGCCGACCAGGTTGACCACCAGGAAGAGCATCGGATAGATCGGCCACGGATGTCCGTCGGGAGCCGAGGTGAACAGCCAGATGCCCCAGGTGATGAGGCTGACCATCAAGAAGGTGGCGAGCGCCTCCTGGAGCTCCTTGCGGTAGGCAGCCGCGCCCTGCTCGCGGAAGCCGAGCGTCTCGGGCAGGTTCGCCCCGGGCTCGCCGGGAGCGGGTTCGGCGACCACGAGATCGTCCACGAGCGCGGGCAGCTCCCCGAGCGTACGAGCCTCCAAGAGGGTGTCGACCCTCTCCTCGTGCTCCTCGCGGGTCAGCCGGCCGTCGGCGAAGGCATCGGTGAGGACGGCGCGGACAACCTCCCGATCGGCATCGGAGGCGCGCATACGTGCGTTGTCGGCCTGCCTCGGGTCGAGGCGGAACCGGGTCCAGAAACCCTCCACACCACCAGCCTAGACGCCAAGCCCGACACCGTCTGGTGAAGCGCCTGCATTAGAGTGACTCGCGCTGGCTACCTGCTAGTATAGAACACGTTCTAGTTTTGCTCTGCCTAGGTTTGAGGGAGGTGGCGGATGCGGATCGCTCTGCTGTCGTATCGCAGCAAGCCGCACGTCGGCGGTCAAGGCGTCTATATCCGCCATCTGAGTCGGGAGCTCGCCAAGCTCGGGCACACGGTCGAGGTCTTCTCCGGTCAGCCCTATCCCGAGCTCGACCTCCTGGGGGAGGGCGTGACGCTCACCAAGGTGCCGAGCCTGGGCCTCTACGAGGAGCCCAACCCGTTCGGCAACCCGAAGCTCTCCGAGCTCCGCGATCTGATCGACGTCGAGGAGTGGGCCCGGATGCGCACCGGCGCCTTCCCGGAGCCGCTGACCTTCGCCAAGCGCGTCCTCAAGGTGCTGAAGGAGCGGAAGGGCGACTTCGACATCGTCCACGACAACCAGACGCTGGCCACCCCGCTGCTGAGCATCGAGCCCGAGGTCGGCCTGCCGCTGGTGACCACGATCCACCACCCGATCTCCTTCGACCGACGCATCGAGCTGGACAGCGCCCAGGGCTGGAAGAAGAAGTTCGGCGTCTGGCGCTGGTACTCGTTCGTGAAGATGCAGGCCAAGGTCGCCTCGCAGCTGCGGCACGTGATCACCCCCTCGGACAACTCCAAGCGCGACATCCTGACCGACTTCGGCGTCCCCTCCGAGCGCGTGCAGACCGTGCATCTCGGCGTACCGGAGGAGTTCGTCCCGCCGACCGGGCCCCGCACCCCGGGCCGGATCCTGGCCATGGCCAGTGCCGATGCCCCGCTGAAGGGCATCGCCTTCCTGCTCGAGGCCTTCGCCAAGCTGCGTACCGAACGTGATCTCGAGCTGGTCCTGGTCTCCAAGCCCAAGAAGGGCGGTCCGACCGAGCAGCTCATCGAGAAGCTCGCGATCAAGGACCACGTACGTTTCGTCAACGGCATCTCCGACGCCGAGCTCGTCGAGCTGATGGGCTCCGCGGAGATCGCCTGCGTGCCCTCGCTCTACGAGGGGTTCTCGCTGCCCACCGCCGAGCTGATGGCGTGTGGCACCCCGCTCGTCGTCTCCCGCGCCGGCGCGATCCCCGAGGTCGTCGGCCCCGACGACCTGTGCGCGAAGCAGGTCACCCCGGGCGAGACCGAGGAGCTCGAACAGGCCATCGCGGCGCTGCTCGACGACCCTGAGCGCCGAGCCCGCTACTCGGCCGCCGGGCGCGCCCGGGTCGAGGAGCACTTCTCCTGGCACGCCGTCGCCGAGCGGATGACGGCCCTATATCAGCAGTCCATCGACGAGTTCACCACAGACGAGAGGAAGTGAGCCGTGCTCACCGTTGACTTCGACCGCCTTGGCCTTCAGGCCGGAGAGCGCGTGCTCGACATGGGTGCCGGCGGTGGCCGGCACGCCTTCGAGATGTACCGCCGCGGCGCCGACGTGATCGCGTTCGACCAGGACGCCGAGGAGCTGGCCAAGGTCAGCGACTGGTTCTTCGCGATGCGCGACGAGGTCCCCGAGGGCGCGAACGCGGAGGTCAAGGAGGGAGACGCGCTGTCGCTGCCCTTCGCCGATGGCGAGTTCGACCGGATCGTGGCCGCCGAGGTGCTCGAGCACATCCACCGCGACGTCGACGCGATCAAGGAGCTCGTCCGGGTGCTCCGTCCCGGTGGCACCCTCGCCATCTCGGTGCCGCGCTGGTTGCCCGAGGTCGTCAACTGGAAGCTCTCCGAGGACTACCACAACACCACCGGCGGCCACATCCGCATCTACACCGACCACGAGCTCATCGACAAGGTCACCAAGGCCGGCCGGCCCAACGACGGCACCCCTGGTGAGGCGATGATCTTTGAGGGCAAGTCCTACGCCCACGGCCTGCACGCGCCCTACTGGTGGCTGAAGTCGGCCGTCGGCGTCGACAACGACAAGCACGTCCTGGTCAAGGCGTACCACCAGATCCTGGTCTGGGAGATCATGAAGAACCCGCTGCCGCTGCGCCTCGCCGGGAAGGTCCTCGACCCGATGATCGGCAAGAGCATGGTCCTCTACTTCCGCAAGCCGGGCCCCATCGCCACCGACCCCACCTCGGCCGCCTGATTCGCGGATGAGAGTCGAGATCCCGTACGTCGACGGGGTGCTGACCCCTGCCCAGATCGTCGCCACGGCCGGGTCGATCGCCCGCGCCCAGGAGGCGTCGGGCGCGATCCCGTGGGTCCCCGGTCAGCACACCGACATCTGGAACCACGTCGAGGCGGCCATGGGACTGCTCGTCGGTGGCCTGGTGGAGGAGGCCGAGGCTGCGTACGACTGGATCCCGTCCCTGCAGAACGGTGACGGGTCCTGGCCGATGAAGATCGTCGCCGGCTCGGCGGTGGAGACGATCGGCGAGTCCAACATGTCGGCCTACTTCGCCGTCGGGCTCTGGCACCACTGGCTGATCCGCCGGGACCGGGCGTTCGTGGAGCGGCTGTGGCCCTCGGTGCGCGCGGGACTCGACTTCGTGGTCGGCCTGCAGCTGCCCTTCGGCGGGATCGCCTGGACCCCGCGCGACCCGTTCGCGCTGCTCACCGGCTCGTCCTCGATCTACCAGTCGCTGCGTGCCGGGGTCGCGCTGGCCGACCTGTTGGACGACCCGCAGCCGGAGTGGGAGATCGTCGGCGGCCGGCTCGGTCACGCCCTGCGCCACCACCGCGACTCGTTCGAGGACAAGTCGCACCACTCGATGGACTGGTACTACCCGGTCCTCGGCGGCGCCGTCGTCGGTGCCGACGGGCACGACCTGATCGCGTCGCGCTGGGATCATTTCGTACGCCCCGGCCTCGGCGCCCTCTGCGTCGACACCAACCCGTGGGTGACCGGTGCGGAGACCTGCGAGCTGGCGATGGCGCTCGACAACATCGGCGACCACCGCCGCGCGCTCCGGCTGCTGACCGAGATGCAGCACATGCGCGCCGACGACGGCGGCTACTGGACCGGCTGGGTCTACGAGTCGCCCGACTATCCCAACCCCAACCCAAACGCCTACTGGCCCGAGGAGCACTCCACCTTCACCGCCGCCGCCGTCATCCTGGCCGCGGACGCGCTGGGGGAGCGCTACGGTGGGTCCACCCCGGGCTCCGCCATCATGCGCGGCACCTCCCTCGCGGCGCCGTTCGAGGAACTGGCGCTGGAGTGTGGGTGCGAGACGAGTTCGGCAGGAATACCCGGTTAACCGGGTATTCCTGCACTTCTCTGGCAATGCAACACCGGAGAAGTGCAGGAAATGCCTGATCGATGTGACTCCTGTGGCACCTGGGATCAGGTGATCCGACGCAGGACACGCAGCGACCCGACCGCGTCGATCTCCTCGAACTGCTTCGAGGCGAGCGCGGGGAGGTAGATCTCCTCGTACGGCGGGCGCCCGCCGTCGGCCGGGTCCGGGAAGACGTCGTGGACCAGCAGCAGCCCGCCGGGCATCACCTTCGGGGCCCAGCCGCGGTAGTCGAGCTGGGCGGGCTCGACGCCGTGGCCGCCGTCGATGAACAGCAGCGAGACCGGCGTCGTCCACCACCGGCTCACGGTCGTCGAGGCACCGATCACCGCGACCACCTCGTCCTCGAGGCCGGCCTGCTCGATGGTCCGCCGGAACGTCGGCAGCGTGTCCAGCCGTCCGGTGCGCTCGTCGACGAGGGTCGTGTCGTGGTGCTCCCAGCCCGCCTGGTTCTCCTCGCTGCCGTGGTGGTGGTCGACGGTGAACACCGTGCCCCCGGTCAGCTTCGCCGCGGCGCCGAGATAGACCGACGACTTCCCGCAGTAGGTCCCGATCTCGACGGCCGGTCCGTGCGGCAGTCGCTCCACGGCGTACTCGAACAGTGCCGTGCCCTCCTCGGGAGGCATGAACCCCGTCGCGTCGAGGGCGTGCTTGAGCAGTTCGGCGGGCATCTCAGGCGTAGACACCCGGGCACCTTAGCCGAGTGGCGAGAGGTCCGCGTCGAGTGGTCATCGACCTGTGGTGCCCGCGAGAATCCCGCCATGAGCAGATCCTCCGCCGGGCACTCGGTGCTCGTCGTCCCGGTGCCGGAGCTGGAGGCGTACGTCCTGGAGCGGACGCGCCACTATGACGACTCGTTCGTCTCCGCGGACCCCACGTTCGTGCACGCGCACATCACGCTGCTCGCGCCGTTTCTGGCCGCACCCACGACGGACGATCTGGAGCGGGTCGGGAAGATCGCGGCCGCGGCAGCGGCGTTCGACTTCGTGCTGGACGACGTACGTCTCTTCTCCGGGGGCACGATCTATCTGCATCCTGACCCTGCAGATCCCTTCGCGGCGCTGACCGCCGAGCTGAGTGCGGCATTCCCGCAGTGCCCGCGCTATGACGGACTCTTCGAACCGGTGCCGCACCTGACCGTCGACCACATCGCCGGGGGAGTGGACCTCGACTCGACACGTACGTCCCTGGCGCCGTTCCTCCCGGCGCGATGTCACGCGGACCGGGTCAGTCTGCAGTGGTACGCGAACCACGGCTGCCGGACCATCGCCGAGTGGCCGCTGGGCGAAGCCCGGCGTCAGGGTCCAGGCGCTGACATCGCCTGCATCACGTAGCCGACGGCGACGAGCATCGTCAGGCTGCTGATGGCGATGCCGGCGACCGCGGCCCAGCGGCCCCGACGCTTGTCGTCGGCGGTGCGGGCCAGGCCGATGATTCCCAGGATGAAGCCGAGCGGGCCGCACATCAGCACGCTGGCCAGCAGCGACGCGACCGAGACCGCGTCGAGCGGTACGGAGTAGAGCGACCAGGCGTTGGTCGGCTTGTCTGCCGACGGCGCGGTCTTCTGCTGCGGGGGAGCCGGCTGTGGAGTCACCGGCTGAGGGTTCGCGGGCTGCGGGGCCGCGGGCTGGGGAGGCGGCGGCTCGGTCACCGTGCGAGGGGGTTTCGGTGCCGGGGTCCGCTGTCGCGAGGAGAGCGCGGCGTTCGCCGCTCGAGCCTGCCGCGTGGCCTGGCGCAGCCGGCTGGCCGACGGGCGCACTCGAGCGGGTGGCGGCACCGGGGCCGGCGAGCTGCTGCCGGCCGGCGGAGCGGGCCGAGGAGTCGTTGCGCCCCACTCCGCTCGCCAACGCCGGTCCCGGCTGAGTGGCGGAGTAGCAGGCGAGGCGGCTGAGGGCGCCGTCCCCGCGGACCCCGACGCAGCAGCCTTACGGCGGCGACGGGCGAGCTCCTCGTCGAGAGTGGCCCTGGCGACCGGGTCGAGCAGCACGTCGCGCGCCCGGTTGATGCGCATCATCAGCTCGCCGTCGGCGGCACGGCCGCCACGGTCGGGGTGGAACTGCTTGGCGAGCTCGCGATGGCGAGCTCGGACAGCCGCGTCGTCCGCGTCCGAAGCGATCTCGAGCACGGCATAGGCGTCGATGAACTTCCCGCTCACTCAACGCCCCCCACGCACAGTCCTTTGGTTGTCGGCCTTGCCTCCGGGTTCATCCACACCCGGTGCCTAAATCCCAGAGCAATGAAATCCTAGAGCAGTCGCGGCGAGATGCTGGTTTCGCCACGGGAAATTGAGCGAGGGCCGCCCGACCGGGCGGCCCTCGCTCTATACATCTTCGCCTTCGGCGAAAGTGGAGCGGACGACGAGGCTCGAACTCGCGACCTCAACCTTGGCAAGGTTGCGCTCTACCAACTGAGCTACGTCCGCTTGCGAGAAGAACAGTAGCGGATGTGGTCCGTTGAGCTCCAACTGGGGTCCCGCGTGTCACGCACCCGCTTCCGGCAGATCGGGTGATGCCGTACGCCGCTCGATCTGCTCCACCAGTTGCGCGACCTGGGCCTGGTGTGCCGCCCGCAGATCCTCGAGCCGTTCGCTCGCATGGGCGCGCTCGCGGTCCAGCTCGGCGCGGGTGGCATCGCGATCCGCCTTCGCCGCCGCCTCGCTCCCGCGAAGGTCGGCGACCTGGTCACGCAGGGCATCGATCTGCTCGCGGGCGGCGTCGCGTTGCGTACGCAGCCCGGAGATCGTCGTCTCCGCACTCGCCGCCGCCTTCTCGGCGGCCTTCTTCTCCGCGATCAGCTGCTCCTGTAGCCGTGCCGTCGCCTTCTCGGCGTGGTCGGCACGCGCGGTCTCGCTCCGCTGGCGCTGCAGGGCCGAGGCGTGCTCGGCCCGCAGCTTCTCGAGCTTCTCGGCCAGGGCGTCGCGCGCCGTGGTCGTCTCCTCGAGATGCTTCTCCAGGGAGGCGATCGTCGCGGAGGCGGTCCTCGCCGCGGCCGCCGCGTCGGACTCTGCTCGCTCCCGTGCCGCCTGTGCGGCCTGACGGGACTCCTCCGCTGCGGCCGTGGCGGACAGTGCCTCCCGCAGGATCTCGGCTGAGCGCACCGACTCCTCCAACGCCTCCGCCGCAGCGGCATCTGCCTCGTCGCGCTCCGCCTCGGCCGTACGCTGCGCCTGCTCGGCGCGCACGGCACGAGCGCTCGCGGCGGCGATCTGCTCCTGTGCCTCGCTCTGAACGGTCGCGATCTGGGCCTCGGCAGCGGTCAGGTCGCCGAGCGTACGCAGCTCCTCAAGTGCCTTCGGGAGCTGGTCGAGGAACCTGTCGGCGAGCTGGGTCAGTTGCGTGGTGATCTCCGCGGCCCGCTGCTGGGCGGCCTGCACCGGTCGCGCGGCCTCCTCGGGATCCCGTGTCTCCACGAGCCGTTGCAGGCGCTTCCGCTCCCGCCAGGCGGCGGCTCGGTTGTGGGCGGGGTCGTCGCAGTACTCCGGCGGCCGGCCGCTTCCGCTCTCCGAGGCCGCCGCGGGCAGCGGACAGCCAGGGAAGCGGCAGAGCTTCTCGTCGACAGCAATCGTTTCCGTCATTACGTCAGCATAGCGTGACGAAAGACGTAACGAATACTCAATCCCGCTCAAATGAGATCTTGACGAGACACACAACATAACCGGCATTATGATGTGTGTCTGTGAGCGCGATCGAGGACCGTCCGCAGACCCCCACAACAGACCTCTCCGTGACGGAATCCGTCAGAGAGCTGTTCCTGGAAGACCTGGGGGAGCTGCCCCAGGAGAAGAGGGCCGAAGCGCTCGCCAGAAGGTTCCTGCTCTCCTACGCAGGGCATACCCGCGCTGCGTACGGACGCGACCTCGCCGACTGGTTCGGCTGGTGCGCCGCGCTGGAGATCGACCCGCTCGCCGCCAACCGGGCGATGGTCGACGGCTACGCCCGGCATCTGGAGACGAGGCGCAGCCCCGCGACGATCGCGCGACGACTCTCCGCGATCGCCGGCTTCTACCGCTACGGCGTGGCGGAGGACGTCCTGAGCGCCTCACCGGCCGAGCACATCAAGCGCCCCAAGACCAGCAACGACTCCCAGACTCTCGGCATGGACAGGGGAGAGGCGCGCGCCTTCCTCGCCGCCGCGCGGGAGCACTCCAGCCGCGCCGCCGCATTGGTGACCCTCCTGCTCCATGACGGCCTGCGCATCTCCGAGGCCCTGGGCGCCGACGTGAGTGACCTCAGTCACGCCCGCGGCCACCGCATCCTCACGATCACCCGCAAGGGCGGCGCCCGGCGCGACGTCGTCCTCAACCCGGCGACCTCACAGGCGCTCGGCGCCTACCTCGACGCCCGGGCCGACGGCCCGGTCTTCATCACCGGCACCGGCAACCGCTGGCACCGCTCCGAGGCCTTCCGACTCATCCGCAGGCTCGGCGCCGCGGCCGGCATCGAGCACGGCGACAAGCTCTCCCCGCACAGCCTCCGCCACACCTTCGTCACCCTGGCCCGCGAGGCCGGCGTACCCCTCGAGGACGTTCAGGACGCCGCCGGCCACGCCGACCCCCGCACCACCCGCCGCTACGACCGCGGCCGCCACAACCTCGACCGGCACCCCGCCTACGCCCTGGGCGCCTTCCTGGCCGACTGACGCATCCCTCCCCACGCTCGCCTTCGCGGCGGTAATCTTCCGGAAGCCCGTCATCGTTGACGAAGGAGATCCGGTATGAGCCAGGAACTGACCAGCGACTACGTGGTGGTGGGGGCCGGATCGTCAGGGGCCGTGCTCGCGGCGCGTCTCAGTGAGAACCCGAGTGTCCAGGTGACCCTGCTCGAAGCCGGACCGCGCGACAAGAGCATGAACATCCACATCCCGGCGGCGTTCTCGAAGCTCTTCCGGTCCGAGCACGACTGGGACTACTCCACCGAGCCCCAGCCGGCCCTCGGCGGCAGGCGGATCTACTGGCCCCGCGGCCGGATGCTCGGCGGCTCGTCCTCGATGAACGCGATGATGTGGGTCAAGGGCCTCCAGGCCGACTACGAGGAGTGGGGCGCGGCGGCCGGACCCGAGTGGGGCTGGGATGTCGTCAAGAAGACGTACGCGAAGCTCGAGGACGTCGAGGACGCCACCGCGCTGGATGGCACCGGTGGCCCGGTCCGCGTCGAGCGGCAACGGAGCCCCCGTCCCTACACCGAGTCCTTCCTCCAGGCCGCCGAGCAGGCCGGCTACCGGCGCGGACGGGCCAACGGCCCCAACCCCGAGGCGTACGTCGAGACCATGGTGACCCAGCGCCGCGGCGCCCGGTGGAGCACGGCCGCGGCCTACCTCAAGCCCGCCGCCAGGCGCGCCAACCTCAACGTGGTGACCGGCGCCCTGGTGTCGCGGGTGACCTTCGACGGCACCCGCGCCACCGGCGTCGAGGCCGTCGTCGACGGACAGCAGACGACCATCACCGCCCGGCGCGAGGTGATCCTCTCCGGCGGCGCGATCAACACCCCGCAGCTGCTGATGCTCTCCGGGGTCGGCCCGGCGGCCCACCTGAAGGACCTCGGCATCGAGGTCGTACGCGATGCGAAACAGGTGGGGGAGAACCTCACCGACCACCTCGTCGCCGGCATCGGCTGGGAGGTCGAGCAGGGCTCGCTCGCGACCGCGGAGTCGGCACGTCACCTGCTCAACTACCTGCTGCGCAGGCGCGGGATGCTCACCTCCAACGTCGGCGAGGCGTACGGCTTCATCCGCTCGCGCCCCGACCTGGAGGCGCCCGACATCGAGATGATCTTCGCCCCGGTCGGCTTCTTCGACGAGGGTCTGATCCCGTTCGTGGGTGAGGCTGTCGTGGCCGGCCCGATCCTCGTCGACCCGGCCAGCCGCGGCAGCGTCACGCTCACCTCCAAGGACCCGGCCGCCAAGCCGATCATCGACCCCCGCTACCTCTCCGACCCCGAGGGCAGGGACCGCGCTGCCATCGTCGAAGGGGTCCGGGTGACGCTGGAGATCGCCTCGCAGCCCGCGCTCAAGCCGTTCCTCGGCAAGTTCCTGCGCCCCGACGTACCGGTGGGCTCGTCCGCGGAGGAGGTCGCCGACGCGCTCCTGGCACGTCACGCCCACACCCTCTACCACCCGACCGGCACCTGCCGGATGGGCACGGACGAGGCCAGCGTGGTCGACCCCCGGCTGCGCGTACGCGGCGTCGAGGGCCTCCGCGTCGCCGACGCCTCGGTCATGCCCAGGATCGTGCGCGGCCACACCAACGCGCCCGCGATCCTGATCGGCGAGCGCGCCGCGGAGCTCATCACCGGCGACTGACACCCCCCAGCAGACCCTTGGAACCCACCCGTGACTCAGGTCACACTGGGCCCATGACGGATTCCTACGCTGCCGGAGAGACGACCACGCCGCTGCTGGAGGAGACGATCGGCGCGAGCTTCGACCGCACCGTCGCCAGATTCGGTGACCGGGAAGCCCTGGTCGATTGCGGCCGAAGCGGAGCCCGAGGCGATCAGCAGAGCAGACGCTGGACGTACGCCGAGATGAGCCGCGACGTCGACGCGCTGGCCGTCGGCCTGCGCAAGGCCGGGATCGGGAAGGGCGACCGGGTCGGCATCTGGGCACCCAACTGCGCGGAGTGGACGCTGACCCAGGTGGCGACCGCGAAGATCGGCGCGATCCTGGTCAACATCAACCCGGCCTACCGCACCCACGAGCTGGCGTACGCCCTGACCCAGTCGGGCATCAGGCTGCTCGTCTCCGCCCCCGCGTTCAAGACCTCCGACTATCGCTCGATGGTGGCCGACGTCCGCGGCGACTGCCCAGACCTCGAGCAGACCGTCTTCATCGGCGACCCGGAGTGGACCGCGCTTCTCGACGCCGGCGCCGGCGAGCGGCTGGCCGACCACGTCACCTACGAGCTGAGCCCCGAGGACCCGATCAACATCCAGTACACCTCTGGCACCACCGGCTACCCGAAGGGCGCGACGCTGAGCCACCGCAACATCCTCAACAACGGCTACTTCACCACCGAGACGATCGGCTTCACCGAGAACGACCGGCTGGCGATCCCGGTGCCCTTCTACCACTGCTTCGGGATGGTGATGGGCAACCTGGGCTGCATCACCCACGGAGCCACGATGGTGATCCCGGGCCCCGCCTTCGACCCGGCGGCCACTCTGAAGGCGGTCCAGGACGAGCGGTGCACGGCCGTCTACGGCGTACCCACCATGTTCATCGCGATGCAGAACCATCCGGGCTTCGGCACCTTCGACCTCGGCACGCTGCGCACCGGGATCATGGCGGGCAGCCCGTGCCCGGTCGAGGTGATGAAGCGGTGCGTCAACGAGATGCACATGAGCGAGGTCTCGATCGCCTACGGGATGACCGAGACCTCGCCGGTCTCGACCCAGACCCGGATGGACGACGATCTCGAGCACCGCACCGCCACCGTCGGCCGGGTGCACCCGCACGTCGAAGTACGCGTCGTCGACCCCACCTCCGGCGCCGTGCTGCCCCGGGGCGAGGTGGGCGAGTTCCAGACCCGCGGCTACTCGGTGATGCTCGGCTACTGGGCCGACGAGGAGAAGACCCGGACGGCGATCGACGAGGACGGCTGGATGCACACCGGCGACCTCGCCGTGATGAACGCCGACGGCTACTGCAACATCGTCGGCCGGATCAAGGACATGGTCATCCGTGGCGGCGAGAACATCTACCCCCGCGAGATCGAGGAGTTCCTCTACACCCACCCCGACATCGAGGACGTCCAGGTCATCGGCGTGCCCGACGAAACCTACGGCGAGGAGCTCTGCGCCTGGGTCCGCCTGCGCCCCGGCGCCGAGCGGATGACGGCGGAGACCCTGAAGGCGTACGCCAGCGGCAAGCTCGCCCACTACAAGATCCCGCGCTACGTCCTGGTCGTCGAGGAGTTCCCGATGACCGTGACCGGAAAGGTCCGCAAGGTCGAGATGCGGGAGAAGACCGTCTCCGAGCTCGGACTCTAGGTCCCTAGGTCAGCGAGGCTGCCGCGACCGCGGTGTCCTCGCCGACGAGGGTGATCTCGACCCGCTCGACGTCGGCGATCGGCACCGCGGAGGAGGCGTCCAACCCGAGCGTCTCCCCACCCGACCAGGTCCACGACCCGGCGACGGTGCGCGCGCCGTCGCGGCCGACCAGCACCAGGTCGTACGTCACCGGCTCGACCGGATAGTCGGACGGCCCCGGCGAGCTCTTGCCAGGCTTGGGTGGGTAGTGACAGCTCCAGTTGAGCTTGGTGCCCCAGGAGGTCGGCGTGACGACGAGCTGGGCCCACATGTCGACGCTGCCCACGGGGCGCAGGTCGACGGTGCGTACGTTCGCGGCCGTCGAGCTGGTCGGGGTGACCGGGGCCGAGGGGTCGGCGACCGGCGACCGGCTGCCGTCGCGACCGATGGCCAGGCCACCGATCGCGGTCCCGCCCGCGAGCAGGACGGCCGCGGCCGCGACCGCGAAGGCCCGGCGACGCAGCCGGGACCGGCGTACGGCCCCGGCCAGCTCCGCCAGCGGCGGCGTCGCGACCTCGACGGCCGGCTCCTCGAGCAGCTCCTCGGCCTCCTCCCGCGAGAGCGCGCCGAGCAGACCCGGCATGCCGGCGAGCTCGGCGACGGCATCGTGGCACACGCTGCAGCCGGCCAGGTGCCGCTCATAGGCACGACGGTCGCTCGGGCTCAGAGCCCCGAGCACGTAGGACGCATCCCAGTCGGCGTACGTCTCGTGCGCGGAGGCGTCCAGGTCGTCGTTCATGAGGTGACCCCCTTCTCTTGCAGGGCGAGACGCAGGGCTCGCAGACCGTAGTGCAGCCGGGACTTGACCGTGCCGGGCGGGATGTCGAGCTCATGGGCGAGCTCGGTGACCGACCGGCTGCCGTAGTAGGCGCCCACCACCACCGCACGGTGCTCGGGGGAGAGGGCCAGCAGCGCATCGGCGACGACCCAGGAGTCGAGCACCGCCTGGGTCTCGTCCGCACGCGTCGCCTCGGGCGGCGACTCGGCGGCGTACTCCCGCTTTCGGCGCGCGCTTCGCAGGTCGTCGATGACGAGGTTGCGGGCGGTGGTGAACAGCCAGGCGCGTACGCCCTCGTCGGGCCGCTGCAGCACCTCCGGGTGGCGCCAGGCGCGCAGCAGCGTCTCCTGAACCACGTCGCGGGCCTCCTCGGCGTCACCGGTGCGGCGTACGACGTAGCGGTAGAGCGCCTCCGAGTGGGCGTCGTGCACCGCTACGAGCAGCTCGTCCTCCGCACCCATGTCACCTCCCGCACGCACCCAGGATCCCAGAGTCCCGGATCAGCTCTTGGCCAGGTCGAGCGAGAACTCGACGCTGCCGGTGTCCTCGACGCTCACGAAGCCCAGGTTCGGCGCCTCGACGCCGAAGTCGGCGAACGTGATCGGCACGCTCCCGACGACCTGCAGGGCGCTGGCGCCGTCGCCGCCGACCTCGGCGTCCACGGTCACCGACTTCGTCTCCCCGTGCACGGTGAGGTCACCGATCAGCTCGACCTCGGTCGCGCCCTCCTCGAGGGCGGCGGGCTCGGTCAGCTCGAAGGTGGCGGTGGGGAACTGATCGGCCTCGATCGCGTTCTCGCGGAAGTAGCCGTCACGGTTGTCGGAGTCCGTGGCGATCGTGGCGACCTTGACCTCGATGCTCGCCTCGGTGACCTCGGCGTCGGCGATGGTGACCTCGCCGGTCACGTCCTCGGTGCGGCCGGTGACGGTGACGTCCTCGCCCCGCAGCACCTCGTCGAGGCGGTAGCCGGCGTAGGAGCCGTCCGAGACGGTCCAGGTCCCGCTGCTGTCCGCGCCGTCCGCGGGCGCTGCCGACGCGCTGAGGCTGGGCTCGTCCGCGGCCGCGTCCTCGGCCCGGTCCGCGTACCAACCGGGTCCGAAGATCACCGCGGCGCCTCCGACCACGACCACTGCCGCACCGATCCCGACTGCTGCTTTCGTACGTGTCCGCACGCCGTTTCCTCTCGCCTGGAGGCTGACCCGATGCCGGCCTTCACCCCCTACTACGGAGCGCGGTGGCGAACGGTTCAAACGACTTCCAGTGACGGGTGACACAATCGGCAGCGCCCTCTCTCGACCCCAAGGAGACCCCATGCCCCAGACCCCGCTCGAGCTCTTCGGCACCGAGGCACTCATCGGCGATGAGGACCGCGCGATCCGCGACACGGTGAGGTCCTTCGCGGAGAAGGAGATCAAGCCGCACCTCGCGGGCTGGTTCGAGGCCGGCGAGGTCCCGGTCCGCGAGCTCGCTCCCGAGCTCGGCAAGCTGGGCGTGCTCGGGATGCATCTGGAGGGCTACGGCTGCGCGGGCACCAGCGCCACGGCGTACGGCCTGGCCTGCATGGAGCTCGAGGCGGCCGACTCCGGGATCCGGTCGTTGGTCTCCGTGCAGGGTTCGCTGGCGATGTTCGCCATCTGGAACTGGGGGAGCGAGGAGCAGAAGCAGGAGTGGCTGCCGCGGATGGCCGCCGGCGAGGCGATCGGGTGCTTCGGCCTCACCGAGCCCGACTTCGGCTCCAACCCGGCCGGCATGCGGACCCGGGCGCGCCGAGATGCCTCGGGCGACTGGATCCTGTCCGGCACCAAGATGTGGATCACCAACGCCCCGGTCGCCGACGTCGCGGTCGTCTGGGCCCAGACCGACGAAGCACCCGACGGCAAGGGGATCCGCGGCTTCGTGGTCCCCACCGACACGCCGGGCTTCTCGGCGCCGGTGATCAAGCAGAAGCTGTCCCTGCGCGCCTCGGTCACCGGTGAGATCGTCCTCGACGGCGTACGCCTCCCGGAGTCTGCCGCGTTCCCCGAGGTCAGGGGCTTGAAGGGTCCGCTGTCGTGCCTGAACGAGGCCCGCTTCGGCATCGTCTTCGGCGCCGTCGGCGCGGCCCGCGACTGCCTCGAGTCCGCCATCGCGTATGCCGCCTCCCGCGAGATCTACGACAAGCCCCTGGCCGGCTTCCAGATCACCCAGACCAAGCTCGCCGACATGACTCTCGAGCTCGGCAAGGCGATGCTCCTCGCACTTCACCTGGGCCGGCTGAAGGACGAGGGCACCCTCCGCTCCGAGCAGATCTCCCTCGGCAAGCTCAACAACGTCCGCGAGGCCATCGCCATCGCCAGGGAGTGCCGCACCATCCTCGCCGCCGCCGGAGTCACCCTCGAGTACCCGATCCTGCGCCACGCCAACAACCTCGAGTCGGTCCTGACGTACGAGGGCACCAGCGAGGTCCACCAGCTCATCATCGGCCAGGCGCTCACGGGGGAGTCCGCCTTCCGCTGACCGACGAGTCGGCGCTGCCAGTGCTGCCGCTCGAATGCCTAGCACTGCTAGGATCGAGCCATGTCGGTACAGGAACGCAAGCAGCGCGAGCGGGCGGACCGCGAGCGGCTCATCGTGGCGACGGCCCGCGAGCTCGCCGAGCAGCAGGGCTGGGACGCGGTCACGACGCGCCGGCTCGCCGAACGCATCGAGTACAGCCAGCCGGTCCTCTACAGCCACTTCCGCGGCAAGCGCGAGATCATCGGTGCCGTCGCCCTCGACGGTGCCTCGGAGATGGCCGTGGCGATGCGGTCGGCGACTGCGGCCGTGAGCGCTCCGCGCGAGCGAGTCGCTGCTCTCGCCCGCGCGTATCTCGACTTCGCCGAGCGCAACCCGGCGGTCTACGACGCGCTGTTCCAGCTCGACGGAGGCCTGGCGTACGCCCAGGAGGACACCCCCGAGCAGTTGAAGGACGCCTTCGCGGCGCTGATGGAGACACTAGGTGACGTCGCCGGCGACGGCGTCGAGCCGGAGCTCTTCACCGAGGTGTTCTGGGCCTCCCTGCACGGGATCGCGACCCTGACCCGGTCGAGGCGACTGCTGCCGGAGGACGCCGAGCACCGGATCGAGCTGCTGGTCGACCGCCTCGCCGTGATCTGACGCGCCGCCTCAGTCGCGTGGCACCAGGAAGGACGCGCGCCAGAGCTTGCGGTCCTTCGCTGAGACCATCCCGTGCTCGGTGAGGTAGGGCATCATCTTCTCGCCCATCCAGGCCAGCGTCGCGCGGTAGTGCTCGTTGCCGAGCGCCTCGCGGCGGGCCGCCATCGGGTCGAGGCCGACGGCCGCGTAGCAGTCCGGGTGGACCAGCGAGCGCGCCATCACGTAGGCCGAGCGGGCGGTGACGTTCTGGTGCATCCGAAGCTGCGTACGCCCCATCTTCTGCGACATCGCCGCGGCGAGCTCCTCGCGGGCGAAGGTGACGTGGCGGGCCTCCTCGGTGACGTGGATGCGGGAGGCCATCCGGGTCAGCGGCTGGCAGCGCTCGTCCTTCATCAGCTCACGCTGCCACCGGTCGAGCGGCTCCTCCCCGACGAGGGTCGCGGAGAAGACGCTGGGTCCGTGCAGCAGCGGAGCGAGCTTCCCGATGCGCAGGACGGCGGGCCTGGGGCCGTACGCCGGTGCGCCCATCGCCGCGATCGCCCGGCCGAACATCACCGAGTGGCGGGTCTCGTCCCCGATCTCGGTCAGCGCGTACTGGGTGCGCGCCGTGCGTGGGTCAGCGCCGTAGACCTCGCGAAGCAGCAGCTGCATCAGCAGCACCTCGAACCACAGTCCGACGCTCATGATGCTGGCCACCTCGTGCCGCGAGAGCTCGATCTGTTGCTCCTGGCTGAGCCGGTCCCAGGTCGGGGTGCCGTACAGGGAGACGCGCTCGGGCTGCATCCACCACAGTCCCTCGACGGGCGCGGCGTCCCAGTCGAGGTCGACCTCCGGGTCGTAGGACTGACGTGCGGTGGAGCGCAGGAGCCGGTCGGAGGTGGGGTCGGCGATGGTCATTCTTCTCCCTGACTGAGCGGGCGAACTAGGTGTTACCCAGAGTTACGGGTAGTTGCTAGAGTGCAGGACATGACACGGAAGGTCAAGGACGACGGCCGCTCCTCACGCTGGGATGCGCACCGCGAGACCAGACGGGCGGAGCTGGTGGCGGCAGCGGTACGCGCCGTCGACTCGGCCGGGGCAGAGGTCTCGATCGCCGACATCGCCGCGGAGGCCGGGGTCAGCAAGCCGGTGCTCTACCGCTACTTCGCCGACAAGGCCGAGCTGCACGCAGCGGTGGGGATGTGGGCAGCCCAGCAGATCCTCGACGCGGTCGTCGACGCCGTGCTCGCTCCCGCTTCGACCCGCCAGCGGGTCGAGGCCGGGGTCGCTGCGTACGTCGAGACCATCGCAGAGCACCCCAACGTCTACCTGCTCGTGGTGCGCCAGCACACTGGGGGCACCGACCCGCTGGCGGACGGCAAGCAGCTCATCGCGGCGACCTTCGCGCGGCTGCTCGGCGACACCTTCGGCCGCCTCGGCGTCGACGCAGCCGGTGCCGAGCCGTGGGCCCACAGCCTGGTCGGGATCGGTGAGTCCGCGGGCCAGTGGTGGCTCGAGCGGCGCACCATGTCCCGCGCCGCGTTCACCCGCTATCTGAGCGAGTTCGTCTGGCATGCACTGGAGGGCACCACCGCCGAGTACGGCGTCGACCTGAGTGCCCTGGACCGCCCCGAGATCGTCACCCCACTGCGAAAGAGCCCCCGATGAGCGAGCACGAGCCCCAGCACCTCTACGACGGTCCCGCACGCCTCGAGTCCGAGCACGGCACCTGGGAGGTCGATGTCGCGCTGCGCGGCGTCTTCCAGCCGATCGATGGCCACTTCCACTGGTACGGCCGCGTCGGCACGGCCCTCGACGGCGTACGCAACGGCCAGAGCGTCACCGTCCGCACCGACCATGGCGCGGCCGAGGGGCGGCTCTCCGACATCGACCC
This sequence comes from Nocardioides sp. NPDC087217, assembly GCF_044744805.1. Lineage (NCBI taxonomy): Bacteria > Bacillati > Actinomycetota > Actinomycetes > Propionibacteriales > Nocardioidaceae > Nocardioides > Nocardioides sp. NPDC087217. The sequence goes on along the minus strand of NZ_JBIUZB010000002.1, from coordinate 788,740 downwards.
CTGGGGGCGGTTCCGTGTCTCCGGGACGGGAAGGCCGCCGTTCTGACGCCGCGGAACCTCAGCGCACGAGCATGAGCGTCGCGGCGCCGATCCCGACGACGACGATCAGTGACCGCAGGACCGTGGCCGGCAGCCGGCGGCCGATGTGCGCCCCCACGTACCCGCCCACGACCGATCCCGCGGCCAGCAGGGCCACGGCCCGCCAGTCGAGCTCGGCGATGGCCAGGAAGATCACCGTCGCGACCACGTTCGAGGCCATCACCGCGAGGGTCTTGAGTGCGTTGACCGTACGGAACTCCAGGTCGGTGCCGAGCCCGAGCACGGCCATCATCATCACCCCGGACCCGGCGCCGAAGTAGCCGCCGTAGGCACCGGTCAGCGTTGCGAAGACCGTGGTGAGCCCGGAGATCCGCACCCGCGGCTCGTCATCGGTGGCGTGCTGGCGCAGGAAGCGGCTCAGCCGCGGCTGCACCCCCACGAGTACGCAGGTGCCCAGGATCAGCCACGGCACGACCGCCTCGAAGACCGATCCCGGCAACCACAGCAGCAGCAACGCGCCGGCGATGCTGCCGCCACCCGCGGTGAGCAGCACGGCGGCGGTCACGCCGGGATGCTCGGCCAGCTCTCGCCGATAGCCGAAGGAGCCGCTGAGCCCGGCCGGCGTCATCCCGACCGTGTTGGACGTGTTGGCCACGACCGGCGGGAGGCCGACCGCGATCAGGACCGGAAAGCTGAGCAGCGACGCGACGCCGACGGTGGAGGTGAGGATGCCCGCACCCAGGCCCGCGGCGAGCACGACGAGCTGGTCGACCGGCGTCATGCGTCGCGGAGCAGCGCCACGTCGCTGACCAGCATGACGTGGCCGTGCATCGCCGCCGCCGCTGCTGCGGCGTCTCCGGCGGCGATCGCGTCGGCGATCTTCTGGTGGCCGGCGAGCGAGGTCTTGGGCCGGTCGGGCTGGGAGAGCGACTCGATGCGGGTCTCGCGGATCAGCTCGCTGATCTCGGACATCATCTGCTCGAGCAGAGGGGAGTGGGCCGCCTGCGTCACCGCCCGGTGGAACAGCTCGTCGCCGTGGACACCGCGCCCGCCGCCCGTGATGTCCTCGTCCATCGTCCTCAGCGCCGCGTCGATGCGGTCCAGGTCCTCCTGCGTACGCCGCTGGGCCGCTAGCGCGGCGAGCTTCGTCTCGAGCGCGTCGCGCGCCTCGATGACGTCGGGGATCCGCTCCGCGTGAGCCCGGATCGCATCGGTGATGCGCTCGACCCGCGGCTTGTCGGTCAGCACCGTGCCGTCGCCGTGGCGTACCGCGACGACGCCGATGACCTCGAGCGCGACCAGGGCCTGGCTGAGGGTCGCTCGGCTCACGCCGAGGCTGGTGGCGAGCTGTCTCTCCGGCGGCAGCCGGTCTCCGGACTTCAGATCGTTCTCCGAGATCCAGGCCGTGATCTGCTCCGCGACCTGCTCATACAGGCGGGTTCGCTGCAGTGGACGTGGAAAGCGCGCGGACTCACTCATGGCTACAGGGTATTGACGTTCGACCGATTGTCCTATTGGCTAGGCCACTGAGCCGATGGTGATGCGAGTCACACCGGTGCCAGACGGGGGCCAAACAGAAGGGAAGTCCGATGGGACCGGAATGGGTGGCGATCATCGCGCTGGTCGCCTTGTTCGTGGCAGGCACCTTGCTGCCGATCAACATGGGAGCGCTCGCGTACGTCGCAGCGTGGCTTGTCGGGATGTTCGCGCTGAACCTCGACGAGAAGGAGATCCTGGGCGGAGTCAGTGCCGACCTGATCCTGACGCTGATAGGCGTGACCTATCTGTTCGCGATCGCGAGGAACAACGGGACGGTCGACCTGATCGTCAGCAGTGCCGTACGCGCGGTGGGCGGCAGGGTCGCGCTGATCCCGTGGGTGATGTTCGGCGTGACCGCGCTGCTGACCGCCATGGGGGCCGCCAGCCCGGCGGCCTGCGCGATCATCGGGCCGGTGGCGCTCGGGTTCGCGGGCCGCTACAAGATCAACCCGCTGATGATGGGCATGTTCGTCGTGCACGGCGCCCAGGGCGGTGGCTTCTCACCGATCAGCATCTACGGCACGATCACCAACTCGGTCATGGCCGACAACGGCCTGCCCGCCAGCGAGATGACGATCTTCGTCGCCAGCCTGGTGGTCAACCTGATCATGGCGACCATCCTGTTCTTCGCCCTCGGCGGTCGATCGCTGATGAGCATGCGACTCGACCCCGATGAGGCGGCCGGCGCCGCCGCCGGCGTACCGGGCGAGCTGCACGAGGGCGGCGTGACCGTCCCGGCCCGCGGCTACGGCACCGTTGCCCCGACCGGGACCAAGCCCGGCATCCGCACCGAGCAGGTCCTCACCCTGGCCGCCTTCGTGATCGTCGCCGCCGTCGCCCTGTTCTTCGACAAGAACATCGGCTTCGCCTCGATCACCGCCGCGACCGTCCTGGCCGCGCTCTCGCCGAGCCAGCACAAGGACGCCATCCGCCAGATCGCCTGGCCGACGGTCCTCCTGGTCGCCGGCGTCTCGACGTACGCCACGATCCTCAACACCGCCGGATCGCCGGAGTTCGTGGGTGGCTGGGCGGCGAGCCTGGGCGTCGCGGCCGTCGGCGCGCTCATCCTCTGCTACGTCGGCGCGGTCGTCTCCGCGTTCGCATCCTCGACGGCGCTGCTGCCCATCATCATCCCGATCTCGGTGCCGCTGATCGCCGAGGGCGGGATCTCCGCCGCCATGTTCGTGGCCGCGCTGGCGATCTCCTCGACCATCGTCGACGTGAGCCCGTTCTCCACCAACGGAGCGCTGATGCTCGCCAACCGGCCCGACACCATCACCGAGGAGCGCTACTACAAGCAGATCCTCGGCTACAGCGTCATCGTGGTGCTCGTCGGTCCCCTCCTGGTCTGGGCCACCATGGTCCTCCCGGGCTGGTGACGCGCATGCGTGGACCACTCGACGACGTCGTCGTCCTCGACCTCTCCCGCGCTCTGGCCGGGCCGCACGCCGCGATGATGATGGGCGACCTCGGCGCCCGCGTGATCAAGGTGGAGGCGCCCGGACACGGCGACGACACCCGGGGCTGGGGCCCGCCGTTCGTGGGGGAGGAGGGGCAGCGGGAGGCGACGTACTTCCTCTCCGCCAACCGCAACAAGGAGTCGATCACCCTCGACCTCAAGGACACCGACGACAAGGACGTGCTGCTGCGCCTGGTCGACCGGGCCGACGTCCTCATCGAGAACTTCCGCACCGGAGTCCTGGACCGGCTCGGGCTCGGCATCGACGAGCTCCAGGCCCGTAACCCACGCCTCGTCGTGCTCTCGATCACCGGGTTCGGCCACGACGGCCCCGAGGGCGGCCGGTCCGGCTACGACCAGATCGCGCAGGGCGAGGCGGGTCTGATGTCGCTCACCGGATCTGGTCCCGACGACCCCCAGCGGGTCGGCACCCCGATCGCCGATCTGCTGGCCGGGATGTACGGCGCCTACGGTCTGCTCGCCGCTCTCCACGAGCGCGACCGCACCGGCCGCGGCACGGTCGTACGCACCTCGCTGCTCTCCGCCGTCGTCGGCGTCCACGGTTTCCAGGGCACCCGCTGGACCGTGGCAGGCGAGGTCGGGCGAGCCCAGGGCAACCATCACCCGAGCATCTCGCCGTACGGTCTGTTCCGCTGTGCCGACGGGACCGTGCAGATCGCCGTGGGCAGCGAGGGGCTGTGGCGGAGATTCTGCACCGCCTTCGACATCTCACCGGACCTCGAGGGCATGGCCACCAACCCCGAGCGGGCGGCCAACCGCGAGAAGGTCGTCGAGCTCGTCGAGACGCTCTTCGCGCCCTGGCCGGCCGAGGAGCTGCTCGTCAAGCTGGCGGAGGCCGGTGTCCCGGCCGGCAAGGTCCGCTCCCTGGACGAGGTCTACGCCTGGGAGCAGACCGCCAGCCAGGGTCTGCTGATCGACGTCGACCACTCCACCCTCGGCCACCTGACCCTCCCCGGGCCGCCGCTGCGGTTCTTCGCCGACGGGGCGGAGGTGACCCCCACCGACCACGCCGCGCCGCCCACCCTGGACCAGCACGGCACCGGGCTGCGTACGTGGGTGGCGGACCAGCCGTGAACCCGGCCCTGAACGCGCCGATGGCAGGTGTCTGACTGGGATACTACTGACACCGCGTCTCTGCCGCCGAGGGAAGGAGCCCGATCATGCAGGACTCTCCGAGTGACCGGGCTCCTCTCCGGCTGGGCACGCCCCGCGGCCGCTGGGTGCTGGCGACGACGGTGCTGGGCTCCGGCCTGGCGTTGCTCGACTCGACCGTCGTCAACGTCGCTCTCGGCCGGATCGGGGATGATTTCGACGCGGGTTTCTCCGGTCTGCAGTGGACGGTCAACGCCTACACGCTGAGCCTCGCGGCGCTGATCCTCCTCGGCGGTTCCCTCGGTGACCGCTTCGGCCGGCGCCGGGTGTTCCTGATCGGCGTGGTGTGGTTCGCCCTCGCGTCGCTGCTGTGCGGGCTGGCTCCCAACATCGAGCTGTTGATCGCCGCGCGGGGGCTGCAGGGGGTCGGCGGTGCCCTGCTGACTCCGGGGAGTCTGGCGATCATCGCGGCGTCGTTCCATGTCGACGACCGGCCCGCGGCCGTGGGCGCCTGGTCGGGTTTCAGCGGTGTCGCGGCCGCGGTCGGACCGCTCGTCGGGGGCTGGCTGGTCGAGATCGACTGGCGGCTGGTCTTCCTCATCAACGTCCCCGTCGCGGTGCTCATCGTCATCGTTGCCTTGCGCTACGTGCCAGAGAGCCGAGACCCGGATGCCGGCGGCCGGCTCGACCTGACCGGCACGGTGCTCGCCGCCGCCGGGCTCGGCGCTCTCACCTTCGGACTCACCAGTGCGGGCGAGGTGGGCCTCGTCGGCTCCGTGGCGGCGACCACCGCGATAGGAGTCGCCTGCCTGGTCGCCTTCGTGGTCGTCGAGGCCCGCTCGACCCATCCGCTGGTCCCGCTCGAGCTGTTCCGCAATCCTCAGTTCAGCGCGGCCAACGCCGTGACCCTGCTCGTGTACGCCGCGCTCGGCGTGATCTTCGTGCTGCTCGTCCTCCAGCTCCAGATCGTCAGCGGCTGGTCCCCGCTCGCAGCGGGGTCGGCGCTGCTGCCGGTGACCGTGGTGATGCTGCTCTTCTCGTCCCGTGCGGGCGCGTTGGCGCAGCGCATCGGTCCGCGCCTGCCGATGACCCTCGGACCGCTGCTCGCGGCCGGCGGCGCGCTCTGGATGGGGCGGATCGGCCCCGACGCGTCGTACGTCCTCGACGTGCTCGCGCCCGTCCTGCTCTTCGCCGTCGGCCTCACCCTGCTGGTCTCGCCCCTGACCGCCACCGTGCTCGACGCCGCCGACGACCGGCATGCCGGCATCGCCTCGGGCGTCAACAACGCGGTGGCCCGGACCGCGGGGCTGCTGGCCGTCGCCGTCATTCCTGCGGCGGTCGGGATCGCCGGCGACGACTACACCAACCCACAGACCTTCGACGACGGATACGGCCTGGCGATGCTCATCAACGCCGGCCTGCTGATCCTCGGCGCGGCGCTCGCTGCGGTGTTCGTACGGCGTCCGCTCGCCGCCGAAGCCGGGCCCGACGACCACCGGATGCACATCGAGAACTGTGCGCACTGCGGTGTGACCGGGCCACAGCTGCACCCGGCCGACCACTGAGCTCGGCTCGGGCAGCTAGCCGCACTAGTGTGCTGGCATGGCGCTGATCCACGACTACAAGGTCTCGGTGGAGTGGACGGGCAACCGTGGCACCGGGACGAGCGGCTACCGCGACTACGCCCGAGACCACGTCGTACGCATTGAGGGCCTGCCCGACATCCTGGGCTCCGCCGATCCGACCTTCCGCGGCGACGCGAGTCGGCACAACCCCGAGCAACTGCTGCTGACCTCGCTGGCGCAGTGCCACATGCTCTCCTACCTGCACCAGGCGGTGACGGTGGGCGTGGTCGTTCTCGACTACCACGACGCCGCGACCGCCACCATGGAGACGCAGGGGACCGGTGGCCGGTTCACCCGGGCCGTGCTGCACCCGGTCGTCACCGTCGCCGAGGCCGGGATGATCGAGGCCGCGACCTCCGCCCACCACCAGGCCCACCTGGACTGCTTCATCGCGAGCAGCGTGAACTTCCCGGTCGACGTCGAGCCGACCGTGATCGTCGGTGGACTGACGGCGTAGCGATGGTGGTCGGCCCAGCTGCCTAGTCGGTCCGAGGGCGAGTCGGGGAACTGGTCTGGGCCCGGACGAGCGACGCCACCACCACGATGTTGAAGACGATCATCACGCACACCAACGCCCGCGCGACCTGACCCTCGGCGTGGACGTCTCCGTAGCCAACAGTGGTCATGGTGCTCAAGGTGAAGTAGAGAGCATCGGTCCGCGTCTTCAGGCCGACGAGCTCGTCAGGGCGTACCTGGTCGAGCAGGAAGAAGGTCAGCGACGCCGCCATCACCAGCAGGATCAACAACATAGCCAGCACCCGCGTGCTGCGACCAGGTGCGCCCCTGCGGACGGAGCCGAGCTCTTTGATCATCACCGCCCCGACGAGCGCGAGTGCGCCCACTGTCACCAGCAGGCTCGCGCCCACGGCCACGGCCGAGTCTGCCGTCCACTTCAGAGGGAAGGCGTAGTAGGCGACCAACAGGCCCCCGAAGGTCAGGATCGGACGCGACCAGGCCTTGGACCGGGGACTCCGCTCATCTGATCGACTGCTCGTCACCGGGCTCTCCGCTGGCCAGAGGCAGGCGCCTCGTAGGCGGCTTTCCCCATGGAAGTCTCGATTCATCGTACGAACTGAACCCTCAGGATGCGGTCACGGACGGGGTCCCGCGTCACCCGTCACGGGTGACACCGGAACCAGCCAGCCAGGATTCGCTGCACCCAGCCCCCTCTTCCGGGGGTAGGGCGGGAGTCGGCCTCGCGACGATGATGACCGGCATGACTCGTACGACCTCGACCGACGCCCTGCTCGCCGCCCGGGACGCGCTGATCGCCCAGCGCCTGGACTACGCCGAGGCGCTGGACACCTTCCGCTGGCCCGACGTCGGGGCGAGCTTCAACTTCGCCCACGACTGGTTCGACCCGATGGCTCGGGGCAACGACGCTCCGGCGCTGGTCATCGCGGAGTCGGACGGGTCGCGGGCTGCGTACTCCTTCGACGAGCTGGCGCGCCGCTCGGACGCGGTGGCCCGCTACCTCCGGCGTCTCGGCGTCGGCTCGGGGGACAGCGTGGTCGTCATGCTGGGCAACCAGGTCGAGCTGTGGGAGACGATGCTCGCGGCGATGAAGGTCGGTGCGGTCCTGATGCCGACGACGACCGCGGTCGGCACCGCCGAGCTGGTCGATCGGCTCGACCGGGGCCGGGCCAAGGCCGTGGTCTGCAACGCCGAGGACGCGGACAAGTTCGACGGCGTCCCCGGTGACTACGTACGGATCGGCGTCGGGCTCGGCGCGGGGGAGCGGGACGGCTGGAACGACTACGCCGCGGCCGCCGCCGAGGCCCAGGAGCCGCTCGAGCACCCGGGCAACGCGACCTCTGACGCGCTGCTCCTCTACTTCACCAGCGGCACCACGAGCCGTCCGAAGCTGGTCGAGCACACGCACTACACCTACCCGGTCGGGCACCTGTCCACGATGTACTGGCTCGGGCTGCGCCCCGGCGATGTCCACATGAACATCTCCAGCCCCGGGTGGGCCAAGCACGCCTGGTCGAACTTCTTCGCGCCCTGGCTCGCCGGCGCGACCGTGTTCGTCCTCAACTACGCGCGCTTCGAGGCGGCCACGCTGCTGCAGCGGATCCGGGAGGAGCACGTCACCAGCATGTGCGCTCCGCCGACGGTGTGGCGGATGCTCATCCAGGCCGACCTCTCTGGCGGCTGCGGGTCGCTGCGCGAGGCGATCAGCGCCGGCGAGCCGCTCAACCCCGAGGTGATCAGCCAGGTCCACCAGGCGTGGGGCCTGACCATCCGGGACGGCTTCGGGCAGACCGAGATGACCGCGACGGTCGCCAACAGCCCGGGCCAACCGGTACGTCCGGGCTCGATGGGCCGCCCGTTGCCCGGCGTCCCGGTCGTGCTGGTCGACCCGATCGAGGGGATCGTGATCGAGGGCCCCGGTGAGGGCGAGCTCTGCCTCGACCTCGCCGCACGACCGGCCACGCTGATGACGGCCTACCGCGATGACGAGAAGCGGACGGCCGACGCGATGCGCGGTGGCTTCTTCCACACCGGCGACGTCGCCAGCCGCGACGAGGAGGGCTACATCACCTACGTCGGCCGCACCGACGACGTCTTCAAGGCCTCCGACTACAAGGTCTCGCCCTTCGAGCTGGAGTCGGTCCTGATCGAGCACCCCGCGGTGGCCGAGGCAGCGGTCGTACCGGCACCGGACCCGGTGCGGCTGGCCGTCCCCAAGGCGTACGTCTCCCTCACCGCCGGCCACGAGCCGACCGCCGAGACTGCCCGGGCCATCCTCGAGTTCGCCCGCGACCACCTGCCGCCCTACCTGCGGGTGCGGCGCCTGGAGTTCTTCGACCTGCCCAAGACGATCTCGGGGAAGATCCGGCGCGTCGAGCTCCGGGCCCGTGAGCAGGAGGTGGTCGACCAGCGGCCGCCGGGGGAGCACCGCTACGAGGACTTCTTTTCCCGTCAGTCCTGAGCGTCAGTCCAGAGCGTCAGTCCTGAGCCACCAGGCGCCGGACGCTCTCGACGACGATCTCCCGGCACCGAGCGCGGCCCGGCCGGCGCACCAGGGCGAGCTCGGGGGTGTGGAGGTGCCAGCTCATCGCCAGCGCGCGAACCTCGGTGAGCAGCTCGAGCGGCGAGTAGGCGGTCGTCAGCTTCCCCGCCTGCTGCGCCTCCTCGATCTTGGCCAGCTTGGCGTCGTTGGAGGCGACGATCGCCGGGAGCTTCCCGGTGGGGCGCTCGAGCTGGTACCAGGTCGTCAGCCGCAGCGTCGTGGGGAAGCGCTCGTAGAGGTCGAAGGACCGTCCGGCGTAGGCGGGCAGGTCGGTGGCGTCGAACTCGACCTCGTCGACGAACGCGAGCACCCGGTGGGCGAAGACGGCGTCGAAGAGCTCGTCCTTCGTGCCGAAGTACTTGTAGATCAGCGCCTTGTTCGCCAGCGCCGTCTCCGCGATCCGGTCGACGCGCGAGCCGGCGATGCCGTACGCCGCGAACTCGGCCTCGGCGGCGTCGAGGATGCGGGTGCGGGTCGCCTCGGAGTCTCTGGCCATGCCTCCACCCTAAAGCAAGTAACTAGTTAGTTGCATCTCGCGGCGTTCAGTGCTTCACTGAAATAACCAACTCGTTAGTTACTTAGGAAGTGCACACATGTCTCCGACACCCCCGCGCGCCGGTGCCCGTCACCGGGCGGTGGTCCTGATGGTGATCCTCGGCTGCCAGCTGATGATGACCCTCGACGCCTCGATCGTGACCACGGCGCTCACCCACATCAAGGCGGAGCTCGGCTTCACCGACTCGTCCTTGTCGTGGATCCAGAACGCCTACGTGCTCGCCTTCGGCGGCCTCCTGCTGCTCGGCGCACGAGCCGGTGACCTGTTCGGTCGGCGTCGCGTGTTCATCGCCGGGACGGCGCTCTTCACCGCGGCCTCGCTTCTGGCCGGACTGGCGTCGTCGGCCGAGCTTCTGATCGCCGCGCGCACGCTGCAGGGGCTGGCGTCGGCCTTTGCGATCCCGTCCACGCTGGCGCTGCTGATCACGAGCTTCCCCGAGCCCGAGGAGCGCACCCTGGCGATCGCGATCTACAGCGCGGTGATCGGTGCCGGAGCGAGCGTCGGGATCATCGTCGGCGGCGTCTTCACCGAGTACCTCTCCTGGCGCTGGGGTCTCCTGGTCAACGTCCCGCTCGGGATCCTGATCCTCGCCCTCTCACCGCGCTACCTCCCCGAGACCGAGTCGCGGCCCGGCCGGGTCGACATCCTGGGCGCGCTGAGCGTCACCGTCGGTATGTCGGCGCTCGTCTACGGCCTCGTCGAGGCTGCCGAGATCGGCTGGGGCAGCGCCCGAACCCTGCTCCCGCTGACGGCGTCGGTGGTCCTGCTCGTCGGTTTCGTGCTCATCGAGCTGCGGGCCTCGCAGCCGATCGTGCCGATCCGGCTCTTCTTCAGCGTGCAGCGCTCCGGGGCGTACCTCGGCCGGATCCTGATCGTCGGCGCGATGTTCTCGACGTTCTACTTCCTCTCGCAGTATCTCCAGAACGTACGTGGCCTCAGCCCGCTCGCCACCGGCCTCGTCTACATCCCGATGACCGGCATGTTCTTCGCCATGGTCTACGCCGTACGCCGGGCCGGACCGAGGATCAGCAAGCCCGTGCTGCTGCTGACCTCCCTGGCCACCGCGGGGATCGGCATGGCCTGGCTGAGCCGGATCGACGCGACGACCCCGGTGGCGTCGATCCTGCCGCCGCTGCTGGTGCTGGGCATCGGTCAGGGCATCGCGATCATCCTCCTCACCGACTTCGGGATGGCCGAGGTGGACCCTGGGGACGCCGGCGCCGCCTCCGGCCTGGTCAACACCGCCCACCAGATCGGTGGCTCGGTCGGACTCGCACTCCTCACTGTGGTGTACGGCAGCGCGGTGCACCATGACTCCGCGCCGGGCGCCGTCGCCCAGGCCCATGGCTATTCGACCGTCTTCGAGGTCGCGACCGGCTTCTACGCCCTTGCCGTGATCGTCGCCGTGGTCATGCTCACCGCCCACCGGCGTGCCAGCAGGTCGACCGCGCCGGTCACGGTCGCTGCCGCCAGCTGAGCCGTCAGGGACGGACCGTCAGGCACTGCGTACTGACGCCGAAGGCGCCCTGCTCGTCATGGAGCACGGACGTGGTCACACCGGCGCCCTCCGGGCCGAACGAGACGGTCGTGTCGAGCCCCAACCAGCCAGGAGCTGGGGCCCGGAACAGGTGCGCGGTCAGGTCGAGGTTGGGAAAGCTGACGACCTTCGGGTCGACGCGGACGGCGACGCCGTTGGTGATGTCGAGCAGCCCGGCGACCTGTGCCAGCCGGCTCACCTCCTCGTCGGCGACGAGGGGGTGAGCCGTACGTACCCAGGACTGCGCCCGCCCCGGGCCGAGGTCGTCGCGGCGCACTTCGACCGAGGCGATGAAGCCCCCGTCCCACAGGGCGGTCATGTCCCAGGCCGGCACCTCGTCCGGTGCGGGCATCGGTGGGTGACGGGTGCCCTCGAGCTCCGCGGTCGGGTAGCCGGCGGTCAGCCAGGCACGCAGGAGCACGACGGGCCGGCCGCCATGGCAGGCCCGCGCCTCGACGAGCTCGATCGTGCGCCCGGCGCGGAGCACGGTGACCTCGAGGTCGACCGGCTCGAGCGGGACGGTGCCGAGGATGTCGTAGCTGACTCGGGTGATCTGGAGCCCGTCGTCGCGGCGGGCGTCGCGGTCCCGCTCGACCTCGTGCGCGAGCACCCCGAGCAGGGTGGCGATGTGCTGCGTGTTCAGGTCCCAGGCGCCGCCGACGTGCTCGGTCGGGGTGACGGTGCGGGGACCGGTGCGGTGCCAATAGCTCATCAGCGGCTCAGAGGCCGAGCAGCGCGACGCTCTGCTCGCGCATGTCGATCTTGCGGACCTTGCCGGTCACGGTCATCGGGAACTCGTCGACGATCAGCACGTAGCGCGGTGCCTTGTAGTGGGCGAGCTTGCCGCTGGCGAAGGCACGGACGGCCTCGGCGTCCAGCGGCTCGGCGCCGGGGCGCATCCGGATCCAGGCGCAGAGCTCCTCGCCGTACCTCTCGTCGGGGACGCCCACGACCTGGGCCTCGGCGATGTCGGGATGGGTGAAGAGGAACTCCTCGATCTCGCGAGGGTAGATGTTCTCACCACCACGGATCACCATGTCCTTGATCCGGCCCACCACCACGCAGTAGCCGTCCTCGCGCATGACCGCCAGGTCGCCGGTGTGCATCCAGCCGTCGGCGTCGATCGCGTCGGCGGTCTTCGTCTCGTCGTCCCAGTAGCCCAGCATCACCGAGTAGCCGCGAGTGCAGAACTCGCCCGCCGTGCCGCGCGGGACCACCTCACCGGTGGCTGGGTCGACGATCTTGATCTCGACGTGCGGGGCGGCCCGGCCGATCGTCTCGGTGCGCCGCTCGAGGTCGTCGTCGGTGCGGGTCTGGCAGGAGACCGGTGAGGTCTCGGTCATCCCGTAAGCGATCGCGACCTCGCTCATGTGCATCTCGCTGACGCACCGCTTCATGACCTCGATCGGGCACAGTGCGCCGGCCATGATCCCGGTACGCAGCGTCGAGAGGTCGTAGGAGGCGAAGTCCGGGTCGTTCTGCATCGCGATGAACATCGTCGGCACACCGTACAGCGCCGTGCACCTCTCGTCCTGGACCGTCTGCAGCGTCGCAGCAGGGTCGAAACCAGGGCCCGGGATGACCATCGTCGCGCCGTGGGTGGTGCAGCCGAGGTTCGCCATCACCATGCCGAAGCAGTGGTAGAAGGGCACCGGGATGCAGAGCCGGTCCTGCTCGGTGAAGTGGATCGTCTCGGTGACGAAGAAGCCGTTGTTCAAGATGTTGCGGTGCGACAGCGTCGCGCCCTTCGGGAACCCCGTGGTCCCGGAGGTGTACTGGATGTTGATCGCGTCGTTCGGGTCGAGCGTGTAGCCGACGTGCTCGGCCAGCCGCTCGCCGCGGCCGGCGGCCAGCAGCGCATCCCACTGCGGCGTACCCAGGAAGATGGTCTGCTCGAGGGCACCGCAGTCGCCCTCCACCTCGCGGACGAGCGAGACGTAGTCGCTGGTCTTGAACTCGGTCGCGCTGATCAGCAGCCGCACACCGGACTGGTTGAGCGCGTAGGCGAGCTCGTGGGTCCGGTAGGCGGGGTTGATGTTGACCAGGATCGCGCCGATCTTGGCCGTGGCGAACTGGACCATCGTCCACTCGGCGCAGTTCGGCGCCCAGATGCCGACGCGGTCACCCTTGCCGATGCCGGCCTTGCGGAGGCCGACCGCGAGAGCGTCCACGTCGGCATCCAGCTCGGCGTACGTCCAGCGTCGTCCGGTGGCGATCTCGACGAGCGCCTCACGGTCTCCGTGGCGGGCGACGGCGCGCTCGAAGTTGGCTCCGATCGTCTCCTCGAGCAGCGGGACGTCGATGTCGCCACGGGCCGACGAAGCGGTGATGGATGAGGTCTCGGTCATGCCGCGAGCATGACCGAGACCACGGTGGCAGCCACACCCCCGAAGGAGGGTGAGCCGTGCCGGATCAGGCGAGTGCGGGCTCCGCGTCGAGCTCCACGCGGCTGGTCTCCTTGGCCACCAGCAGGCAGCCGATGCTCAGCACGGCCAGGGCGCTGAGGAAGTACGCGATGCCGTCGGTGCCCCACCTGGCCAGCAGGTCCTCGGCGATGACCAGCGGGACCGCGCCGCCGAGGATGCCCGCGATGTTGTAGCCCAGGCCGGCTCCCGTGTAGCGGTACTTCGCCTGGAACATCTCAGGCAGGAACGCCGCGATCGGACCGTAGTTGAGGCCGAGTACGCACAGCATCAGGCTGTTGCCGAGGGCGAAGCTCGCGAAGCTGCCCGGCTCCATGATGGCGAAGGACAGCGGGCCGGCGACGAGGCCGAAGGCCGCGCCGATGAGCAGGACCACGCGGCGGCCGAGGACGTCGGAGAGCCACGCGGAGGCGATCACCGTCACGCTCATCGCGAAGGCCGCGACGATGACGCCGAGCAGGGCCTGGCTCATGCTCAGGCCGAGGGTGCCGACCGCGTGCGCGACCATGAAGCTGGCGCCGGTGTAGAAGGCGCCGAAGACGACGGCCATGATGCCGCCGCTGAGCAGCACCTGCCGCCACTGGTCACGGATGCAGCCGACGAACGGAAGGGCGCTGCGGGTACCTGCCGACTGGACCTTCTTGAACGACGGCGTCTCGGCGATCTTCAGCCGGACCCAGAGGCCGACCGCGATGAGGACTGCGCTGGCCAGGAACGGGATCCGCCAGCCCCAGGCCGCGAACGCGGCGGGCTCCATCAGCCGGAAGGTGGTGAGCATGGCTGCCGCGGCGAGGATCAGCCCGAGGCTGGGGCCGAGCTGTGGGAACATGCTGTAGCGCCCGCGCTGGCCGCTGGCGGCGTACTCGGTGGTGAGGAGTGCAGCGCCCGCCCACTCGCCGCCGAGCGCGATGCCCTGCAGTGCGCGCAGCAGAACGAGGATCACCACGGCGCCCTTGCCGATCGACTCCACGCTCGGCAGCAGGCCGATCGCGAAGGTCGAGGTGCCCATGATCATCAAGGTGGTGATCAGCGTGGCCTTGCGGCCGATCCGGTCGCCGTAGTGGCCGAAGAGGATCGCCCCCAATGGTCGGAAGACGAACGCGACGCCGAAGGTCGCGATCGAGGCCAGGGTGCCCTCGGGGCCGCCCATGGACGGGAAGAAGACGGCATTGAAGACCAGGGCTGCCGCGAGCCCGTAGATGAGGAAGTCATAGAACTCGATGGTGGTGCCGGTCAGTGACGCCGTCGCGACGCGGCGCATGGTGCGCCCGTCGACCTCGGCTCGGTTAGCCGCGATTTGGGCCATGATCGTGCCTCCTACTCGGGTGGGTGAACCGAGTGTGGGACTGACATCACCTGTCCGATACCCCCGGACGAGTGCCCTCGAAAGAGGGGGTACACCTCTTGTTGCTTGTGATGGTCGTCACTTACGCTCAACGCCATGAGCACCGCAGCCATCGCCCCAGAGGCGCCGTACGACGGGTCCCGGATCGCCCAGACGCTGGCCTCCTTCCGGACCGCGTCGGGGCTGGATCTCGCCTTCGGCGGCCCGGTGCGCGGTGACGGCACGGCCATCGACATCACCGCGACCTGTGGCGCGAAGGGCGCCTCACTGCGCGGGCTGCGGGTGGTCAACGGGGAGGGCTTGGGCGGCAAGACCCTGCAGACCCGGCAACCCGGGTCCGTCGACCACTACTACACCGCTCGCGGGATCACCCACCTCTACGACACCGCCGTCGCTCAGGAGCAGATCCAGACCGTCGCCGCCCTGCCGATCCTGGTCGACCGGGCCCCGCGGATGCTCATCTACCTAGCCTCCCGCTCACGGCTGGGTCTCGGTGGCGTCTGGTTCGACTCGCTGCGTCCGCTGATCCGCACTCTCGAGCGCGAGATCCTGATCGACGACGAGGTCCGCAACCGGCTTTCCCGGCTGGCGCCCGCACCGAGCCGGGCTCCGAGCCCGGACGAGGCGGCAGCCAAGCGCGACCTCGCCGAACGCCGGGAGATGGCGGCCGAGCTCACCGACCTGGCCGGCCAGGTGCTCGACCCCGAGGTCCGCAGCCGCCTCGAGGCCATGGTCCTCCGGCTCACCGCCGCGCCGGGGGAGAAGCAGCCGGCTCAGCTCGCTCCGGCCGTACGTCTGGCCGCCCGCGAGCTCGACGTCCTCCGTCAGGTCGCGCTCGGCAGCAGCAACCGGCAGGCCGCCGAGGCTCTCGGGATCGTCGAGAGCACCGTGAAGTCCTACCTCAAGAGCGCCACCCGCAAGCTCAACGCCAACAACCGCGTCCACGCCGTCCGGATGGCGCGTGAAGCCGGCCTGATCGACTGACACCTGAGCCGGGCCATTCGCGGGCACCGTCGTCGGGTCGCAGTCGGTGCTGTTGCCACCCTACGAATCGTTGCGTACGGAAACGGTACGGGCCTGTACGGGCGGCAGCGTGCGAACGACCTCACTACCTTCTCTAACCCCATCACGTGGAGAAGGAGTGCACATGCTCGAACGCTTCAGAACGGTCATCAGCGGTCTTGTCCTGGCAGCCCTCGCGGCGGTCGTCGGCGTCTTTGTCGCGACACCGGCCCAAGCGGCGTCGCACTACGGCTGCAGCTATCCCAACGTCTGTCTCAAGGACGGCTCCTACAACGGCGGCACGAAGATCTGGCAGGACTGGACCCCGGGGTACCTGATCCTTCCCGAGGGCGATCGGAACGTGGCGGACTCCGTCATCAACACCAAGAACGACGACTCTGTCTGGCTTCTGGACACCGGCGTGAGCCCGGATCGCTACCTCTGCATTCCTGCTGACACCTACGTGAATCTGGGGTTCTATGCGCATCCGACGCGCGGAGGCACCTGGGCCGGCGATGTCGATGTCGTGCAGATCTGGCCCAGCTCGGACGACGGCAAGTGCAGTGGCAGCACCCAGGTTCGGCAAGGTTGGGTGGAGGACGGATGGAGGCCGTAACGGCGTGACGTCGCTGTGACAGAGGGTCCGACCTTGTGAAGTGATCACAAGGTCGGACCCTCTGTCACAGTCCACGTCACGTACGCTCTCGGGGTGGCCATCGTCGGAGTCATCGCCTGCGCTGCAGGCGGCGTGGAGCAACTCTGCGACGAACTGGTCACTCCGTTGGTGGATGCGGGTCACCAGGTCCCGGTGACCCTGACGCCGACAGCGTTCACCTGGCTCAGCGCGAACGGCGAGGCAGACCGGATCGAGACCTTCACCGGTTTCCCTGTGCGGGGCCCGAGCCGCCTCCCGTGGGAGCCGCGCACTCATCCCGCGCAGCTCGACGCCATCGTCGTCGCCCCCGCGACCTTCAACAGCACCGCCAAGATCGCCCTGGGTCTGGCCGACAACCAGGCACTCACCGTCGTCACCGAGAGCCTCACGACCGTCCCAGTCGTACTCTTCCCGCTCATCAACGCCGCCCACGCCGAGCACCCCGCCTGGCCCTCCCACGTGGCAGCCCTACGTGCAGCCGGCGTTGACCTCATCGAGGGCCCCGACGTCTGGCCCCTCCACCCGCCCCGCCAGATACCTCCGGACCAGAAGCTGCCGTGGGGCGCAATCGTCGAAGCCGCCCGGCAGGCCGCAGGTCGACGGTAGGGCCATTATGGTCCTCATGGATGCGACCCAGCGGGAACACCTCGACAACTTCGTACAGGCGGTCCACGACCTCTACGCGGCGACCGTGCATGACGAAGACGTCCGTACGGCATCGGAAGCTGCCGCAAATCTGGCCTCCGGGAGTGGCTACCTCCATGCGCCGACCGAGTTGATCGAAGCGTTCACGCGAGCGATCGAGGTTGGCTACGCCGCAGCACTGGCCGATATCCGGCGAGGCGACCTCGATTCTGTGATCGAGGGTTGGCGACCGGATCTGTTCCAGTCCCGGTGAAAGCGTTGCCCCGATAAGAAGTAGGCCGCGGGACAGGTGCCGCGGCCGACCCATGATCCGCAGCGGCGGGCCAGCGCGCAGAGCGCGCCCTGGGTCGGCGGAGAAAGTTCTCACATGGACCTACGCCCCACAGGTGACGAGTCCGCTACTTGAACCCACGGAAGACACCATGGGTGTCTGTCGCTAGCGCGAACTCCTCCCAGTCCATGTTCGAGATGTTGAGGTTGTTGTCTATGCCCCACAGCTCAGCGGCGACGCAGCGGAACGGTGGGCGATCCTTGGTCAGGTCGACCACCAAGACCGGATGCTCGGGGCCCAATGCCTCGTGGTCGACGACGAACATCACAGCGGGTCCGTGTGATGACTCCGGGGCAGCCTGCACAAGTTCTTCCCAGGAAGCGCCCTGGTTCGATGGGTCGTCGACGGGGTGCAGGTAGGCGCAGAATCCGTCGTCGTAGGTTGCGGTGGCTGCGGCCATTGCCTGCTGCCAGGCATCGTCGTCGGAGAACTCGACACGGACCAGAAGCGACTCGCGAGCAGACGGCAAAGTGACCATGCCGCCGATTAGATCCCAGTTCAGTGCACGAGGTCCGCGAGACCGACGACCGCGCTCGCATCACGCGTCCCTCAGCGGCCCATATGGCGGAGGAGGAGCGTATAGAAGAACCCCGCCTGCCGGGCGTTTTGGCCTGATCAGACGGAGCTTTCGGTGGTGGACGATACTGGGTTTGAACCAGTGACCTCTTCCGTGTCAAGGAAGCGCGCTACCGCTGCGCCAATCGTCCGTGCTGTATTCAACTTGGTACTGCTTCAGTTTATATCAGGGTGGTGCTTCGAGGTGGGTACGGGATTTGAACCCGTGTACACGGATTTGCAGTCCGTTGCCTCGCCTCTCGGCCAACCCACCGCTGGAGGCAATGCCTCCGGTGGAGACCTACTCCGAGCGGACGACGAGGCTCGAACTCGCGACCTCAACCTTGGCAAGGTTGCGCTCTACCAACTGAGCTACGTCCGCTTGCTGCTTCAGGCCCGGTTTCCCGTGCCCTTGGCGACGAGAAGAACATTATCGGAGCCGCTGCCGGAGGCCAAATCCGGGGTCACCTGCGTGTCATTCACCTGTCATCTCGAGGATCACTCCGGCGCGCTTTCCCCGCTCTGACCAGGGACGTTTTAGAGTTGCCGCATGCGCGCGTGGATCGATGGCCAGCTTCTCGACAACCCGGCAGCCCCGGCGGTCTCCATCAGAGACCACGGTCTGGTGGTCGGCGACGGCGTCTTCGAGACGCTCAAGGTGATCAAGGACCAGCCGTTCGCGCTCGCCCTTCACCTCGACCGCCTCGAGCGCTCCGCGAGCGGCCTCGGCCTGCCCACCCTCGACCGCGGACTAGTCGCCAAAGGGGTGGAGGCCGTGCTCGGGGCGACCCCGACGGTGTACGGACGGCTGCGGATCACCGTCACGGGCGGGCCGGCGCCGTTCGGGTCCGGGCGCGCGGAGGTGGCGCCCACGATCATCATCGGCCTCGAGGACGCGGAGCCCAACCCGGCCGAGACCAAGGTCGTCAGCGTGCCGTGGCGCCGCAACGAGCACGGCGCGACGACCGGCCTGAAGACGACGTCGTACGCCGAGAACGTCATCGCCCTCGCCGAGGCGCGCAAGCACGGGGCCAGCGAGGCGATCTTCGCCAACACCGTGGGCGACCTGTGCGAGGGCACCGGGAGCAACATCTTCTACGTGCTCGATGGCGCGCTCAAGACTCCTACGCTCTCCAGCGGTCCGCTCGCCGGGATCACCCGCGCCCTGGTGCTGGAGTGGTTCGGTGCCGAGGAGACCGACGAGCCCCTGGCCGAGGTCGAGGAGTACGCCACCGAGGTCTTCCTCACCTCCAGCCTGCGCGACGTCCAGGCCGTGACCGAGTGGGGCACGCGCACCCTCCCGCACGGCCCGGTCACCCAGGCGGCGCAGGAGGCGTGGCGTACGAACGAGCCGAGCCTGCTCGGCCTCTGACCTGACTGACGCCGGGCTCAGCCCGTGAACAGCTGCGCCGCACGGCGCAGCGTCTCGATGACGCCGTACGCCAGCGGGATCCCGACCAGCGCCCAGGCAGCGACGATCTTGGGGTTCATGCTGCGCTCCTCTCGGTCTCGGTGGAGTCGGCGGACTTCGGCTCGTGGAACCGGTCCGGAACCTGGTGCACCAGCAGGTTGGCGATGAAGCCGACCGCAAGGACGCCGACCATGGTCAGCAGAGCCGGCCGGTAGGCGGCGGCGGTGAGCGTGCCGGGCTCACCCTGCGCGTCGAGGAAGGCGTTGATGATGAGCGGTCCGGCGATGCCGGCGGCCGACCAGGCGGTGAGTAGTCGGCCGTGGATGGCGCCGACCTGGAAGGTGCCGAAGAGGTCGCGCAGGTAGGCAGGGACAGTGGCGAAGCCGCCGCCGTAGAAGGACAGGATCACGACGGCGAGCAGCACGAACAGCGCCATCGAGGTGTCGCCGATGGTCGCCAGCAGGAGATAGAGCACCAGTCCGACCCCGAGATACATCATGTAGATCGGCTTGCGACCGATGACGTCGGAGGTCGAGGACCAGATGAACCGGCCGCTCATGTTGGCGATCGAGAGCAGCCCGACGAAGCCGCCGGCCGCGACCGCGCTGACAGAGGAGACTCCGTCGGTGCGGAAGAAGTCCTGGATCATCGGAGCCGCCTGCTCGAGGATGCCGATGCCGGCGGTGACGTTGCAGAAGAGCACGATCCACACCAGCCAGAACGACCGCGTCCTGATCGCGTTGTTGGCCGAGACGCTCGCCGTGGTGACGAGCTTCTTCTCCTTGACGCTGGCCGGGTCCCAGCCCGCCGGCGTCCAGCCCTCGGGTGGGACGCGGACCGTGGCTGCGCCGAAGGACATGAAGACCAGATAGAGCACGCCGAGAGTCAGGAAGAGCATCATCACCGCGTGGCCGTCGGGGACGGTGCTGGCATCACCGGTGTAGGACGGGTCGTAGAGCGCCAGGAGCCGGCCGCTCAGCGGGCTGGCGATCATCGCGCCGCCGCCGAAGCCCATGATCGCCATGCCCGTGGCCAGGCCCGGCCGGTCCGGGAACCACTTGATCAGCGTGGATACGGGCGAGATGTAGCCGATCCCGAGTCCGATACCGCCGATCACGCCGTAGCCCAGGTAGACCAGCCACAGCTGGCCGGTGCCGATGCCGAGGGCGCCGACGAAGAAGCCGGAGGACCAGAAGATCGCGGCCGCGGTCATGGCCGCACGCGGGCCGTTGCGGTCGACCCAGGTGCCCATCACCGCGGCCGAGAGGCCGAGCATCACGATCGCGATCGAGAAGATCACCCCGATCGCGGTCTGGCTCGTGTCGAAGTGCTCGACCAGGGCGGTCTTGTAGACGCTGGTGGCGTACACCTGGCCGATGCAGAGATGGACGGCGAGGGCGGCGGGCGGGATGAGCCAGCGACTGAAGCCGGGACCGGCCACCGTTCGCTCGCGAGAAAGGAAAGCTGGCAGCACTGTGACCTCCGAGGTGGTGGTGCGGGTGACGCACATCACTACCACAGTTGACGTGGCAACGGCGAGCGATTGCTTCCGGCCAGCGAAATGAACGAACCCTCCAGCCCCGGGGGAATCCGGGACGGGAGGGTTCGTGAACGAATGAGCAGGCGGGCGGAGTGCCTACTCAGCGTCGAAGGAGCTGCCCAGCAGGTCTGCGATCAGCGCGTCGAGATCCAGGTGCTGGCTCTCGGAGCCGACAGGGACGGCCGAGAAGGACTTGCCGAGGAACATCTGCACCTCGCGCGAGTCGGCGGTCGCGATCAGGCGGCCGTCGGGGGAGCTGAAGTCGAAGACGGCGACGGCCTTCGCGTCCTCGTCGATGCTGGGGTAGATCTTCACGTCGCCCTCACCTGCGGGGGCGGCCAGGCCCTGCAGCATCAGCGTGCGGGACACGACCCACTCGACGTCACCGGCGCCGGAGTGGAAGGTCAGGCTCACTGCGTACGGGTCGTTCTCGCGGTAGCCGAGGGTCGTCGGCACCTCCACGGTGCGGCCCCAGGGGTCGAGGCACGAGATCTTGATGTCCTGCTGCACTGCCGGGTGCTTGATGTCGCTCATTCGTCCGCTCCTTCTTGGTGGTCTTGCCAAGGAGACGGAGACGTACGCGGCTGATGATGCCGTTTCTACGAACTTTCTGAATCGAGTTGTGGAGACCTGTGTCACACCTGCGCGAGAGCGGCTTCCAGACGGGCGACGGGGGAGGCCAGGTTGTACGTCGCGGCCAGCTCGTGCAGGCGTGCCGGGTCGGCTGGAGCGCTCGGTAGAGCGGTACCAGTGCGGTCCAGCGGGATGTCCCGAGCGACCGCCACGACCTTCGGCGCGACCGCCAGATAGTCGACGGCGTCGATGAACTTCTGCCGCTGCGCCTTGGTGATCGGGGTGGTCGGGTCGGCGACGGCGGCGATGATCCCCTCGAGGTCCCCGTACTGCTCGAGCAGCTTGGCGGCGGTCTTCTCGCCGACGCCCTTCACGCCCGGCAGCCCGTCGGAGGTGTCGCCACGCATGGTGGCGAAGTCTGCGTACTGCGCCGCGCTGATGCCGTACTTGGCGAGCACCCATTTCTCGTCGACCAGATCCGGGTCGCTCACGCCCCGGGTCGGGTAGAGGATGCGTACGCCGGCAGCGTCGTCGACGAGCTGGAAGAGGTCGCGGTCGCCGGTGACGACGTCGACCGGCATCCCCGCACCCGTCGCGAGGGTGCCGATCACGTCGTCGGCCTCGTAGCCGTCGGCGCCGATGACGCAGATCCCGGCAGCGGCGAGCACCTCGCGGATGATCGGCACCTGTACCTGCAGGGGGTCGGGGACCTCCTCGACGTCGGGCGCCGTCTCGAGCTCCTCCACCACCCGGTGCGACTTGTAGGAAGGGATCAGGTCGACCCGCCACTGTGGTCGCCAGTCGTTGTCCCAGCAGCACACCAGGTCGGTGGGGGAGTAGTCGTTGACCAGCCGGGAGATGAACTCCAGCAGGCCACGGACGGCGTTGACCGGAGTGCCGTCCTCGGCTCGGATGTCGGGCACGCCGAAGTAGGCGCGGAAGTAGAGCGACGCGGTGTCCAGCAGGAGCATTCGAGGTTCAGCCACGAGTGAAGCCTAGTGAATCGCCCGCGTCGTGTCGGCCGGGTCGGACGAGAGTCGCTGGGCGAGCCAGATCGGCGCGACCGAGACGACGATCATGACGACCGCCACCACGTTGACGATCGGCGCCTGACCGGGGCGGAACAGGTTGGTCAGGATCCAGACCGGAAGCGTGGTGACGCCGGGGCCTGCGGCGAAGGTCGTCACGATGATCTCGTCGAAGCTGAGCGCGAACGCCAGCAGCCCGCCGGCCAGCAGCGCCGAACGCAGCTGGGGGAGCGTGACCAGCCGGAACGTGGTCCACATCCCCGCCCCCAGGTCGGCGGAGGCCTCCTCGAGGTTGCCGCCCATCCGCCGCAACCGCGCCTGCACGTTGTTGAAGACGGTCACGATGCAGAAGGTCGCGTGGGCCACCACGAGCGTGAAGAACCCCAGGCGTACGCCGAGGATCGAGGAGAACGCGTTGGACAGCGCGATACCGGTGACGATGCCGGGCAGGGCGATCGGGAGCACCACCAGCAGGTTGACGGTGTCCTTCCCGAAGAAGGAGTAGCGCTGCATCGCCAGGCCGAGCAGGGTGCCGAGGAGGAGCGCCATCACGGTCGCGCAGGCGGCCACCGTCAGCGAGGTGAGGATCGCGTCGTGGGCTCCCGGGTTGACCGCCGCCCGCTGCCACCACTGGGTGGTGAAGCCGCTGGGAGGCCAGGTCAGCGCCTGGGAGGTGTTGAACGAGTTCACCACGACCAGGGCGAGCGGTGCGTACAGCATGGCGAGCACCAGGCCGGTGATCACGGCGAGCAGGCGCCGGGTCGATCTCGAGATGGTCATAGGTTCTCCAGAGCTCCGGTGCGGCGTACCAACGCCAGGTAGATCATGATCACGACGATCGGGATCAGCGCGATCGCAGCGGCCAGCGGCAGGTTGGACCCCGAGTTGATGAAGACGAGGTTGCCGAGCATCTGGTTGGCGCCGCCGACGATGTTGACCGTGATGTAGTCGCCCATGGTGAGCGAGAACGAGAAGATCGAGCCCGCAACCAGTCCCGGGACGACCAGCGGCAGCACGACCGTGCGGAACGTCAGCGCGGGCCGGGCGCCGAGATCGCCGGCGGCGTCGAGCAGCGAGTCCGGGACACGTTCATAGGCCGCGTAGACGGGCAAAATGACGTACGGAAGCCAGATGTACGCCTGGGTGAGCACGATCGCGGTGAGGCCGAATCCCGGGGTGCCGAGACCGACCAGGCCGCCGGCCCAGTCCAGCAGCCCGCCGTTGGACAGCAGCGAGCGCCAGGCGAGCGCCTTGACGAGGTAGGACGCCCACAGCGGCGTCAGGAACGCGATGACCAGCAGGTGACGTGAGCGCCGCGAGGCGACCTTGGCCATGTAGAAGCCGACCGGCAGCGCGATCACGCAGTCGATGAGCGTCACCAGGAGCGCCACACCGATGGTGCGCAGCGTGACGGTCCGGTAGAGCGCCTGACCGGTGATCTCACGGATGTTGTCGAGGGTGAAGGTGCGCTCGAGCTCGTTGGTGAAGGAGTCGATCGTCCAGAAGGCCGTCACCAGCAGCGCGGCGAGGGCGACGACGTAGACGAGCACCAGCCAGGTGAGGGGTGCGGCCAGCAGGAGGCCGAGGCGGAACCCCGGCCTCCTGCTGAGCGTGCTGCTGACAGAGCTCAAGGTCACCCCTTGATCTCTGCCCAGGCCTTGGTCCAGTCCTGGTAGTCGGTGCACTTCACGTCGGTCCGGCCGTCCAGGCACTTCTCGATCGGCGTGTTCCAGAACCAGATCTTCTCGGCGTACTCCTCATCGCCGGCGTGGAAGGTCTCGCAGTGGCCCTCGGAGGCGAACTCGCAGGCCTTGTCCGAGTTGGGCGCCTCGCCGAAGTACTCCGTCGCCTGGGCGTTGATCTCCGGGTCGGAGATGTGGTTGAGCCAGGCGTAGGCGCAGTTGGGAGACTTCGCGTTCGAGGAGATCATCCAGGTGTCGTTCCACCCGGTCGCGCCCTCGGAGGGGAGGATCGCCTCGACCGAGGCCTTCTTCGGGTCGATCAGGTTGGCGATCACCTGCCAGGTGGTGCCGACCACGGTGTCGCCGGTCTCGAAGGACGCCTGCGTCTTGGTGTAGTCCGACCAGTACTCACCGACGGAGGCCCGCTGCGACTTGAGCAGGTCGACGGCCGCGGCGAGCTGCTTCTCGTCGAGCGAGTAGGGGTTCTCGATGCCCAGGTCGGGCTGGTGCGCCATCAGGTAGACCGCGGCGTCGGCGATGTAGATCGGCGAGTCGTACGCGGTGACCTGGCCCTTGTGCTTCGGCGCGTCCTCGAAGACCGCCTTCCAGGAGGTCGGGGCCGGGGTGACGTCCTTGGTGTTGTACATCAGCAGGTTCGCGCCGTAGCCGTGCGGGATGCCGTAGTTCTTGTCGTCCACGGTGTTCCACTCGCGGTCCTTGAGGAAGTCGTAGATGCCCTCGTAGTTGGGGATCAGGTCGGTGTTCACCTCAGCCGCCTCGCCCGCCGCGATCATGCGCAGGGTCAGGTCGCCGGAGGCGGCCACGACGTCGTACTCACCCGACTTGGCCAGGTTGAAGGCCTCGTCCGAGGTGCCGTAGACCTTCGCGGTGACCTGACAGCCGGTCTCCTCCTCGAAGCCGGAGACCCAGTCGACCTCGGGGTCGGTCGAGCCGTCCTCGACGTAGCCGGGCCAGGCCAGGATCGAGACCTCGCCCTCGTTCTCGCCGAGCTTCTCGACCGCTCCGGTCGAGGAGTCGCCGTCGTCGCCTCCACAGGCGCTCAGCGTGATCAGGGACAGGGCCGCGAGGGCGCCCCCGATGGTGTGTCTGGTTCGGATGTTTCGCATGGTCAACCTCTCTGGTGTTCTCTGGCTCATCGGTGTTGCACGGCACGGGACGAATCGGTGCCCAGGGGGACCAGGTCGCCCGGCGACCAGGAGGCGACCACGCGGTCGCCCCGAGACTCTGGTTCGGAGGCATCCGGGTGCAGCGAGCCACGGCTCTGCTCGAGGGCGACCAGCCTGGTGCCGTCCTCGAGCTCGATGTGGACCCGGTGCCCGGTGCCGATGTAGATGGACTCGGTGATCACGCCGGCTGCGGTCATCGCGCCGAGCGGGGCGCTCGCGGTCTCCGGGGACAGCAGGATCTTCTCGGGCCGCAGCGCGAAGGCGCCGTCCATCTTCAGCATGCGCTTCGACGCCTGCTCGTCGAAGACGTTGGAGGTGCCGACGAAGTCGGCGACGTACTGCGAGGTGGGCCGCTCGTAGATCTCCTTCGGCGTGCCCAGCTGCACGATCTGGCCGCTGTCGAAGACCGCGATCCGGTCGCTGAGGGTGAGTGCCTCCTCCTGGTCGTGGGTGACGAAGACGAAGGTGATCCCCAGCTCGCGCTGGATCTGCTTGAGCTCGACCTGCATCTGCTCGCGGAGCTTGAGGTCGAGCGCACCGAGCGGCTCGTCGAGGAGGAGCACCCGGGGACGTACGACGATGGCGCGAGCCAACGCCACCCGCTGCCGCTGCCCGCCGGAGAGCTCGGTCGGCCTCCGGTTCGCGACGTGGCCGAGGCGGACCATCTCCAGCGCCTCGCGTGCCCGGGCGCTGCGCTCGGCCTTCGGTACGCCACGCACGCGCAGGCCGTACGCCACGTTCTCGAGCACATTGAAGTGCGGGAAGAGCGCGTAGTCCTGGAAGACGGTGGTGACGTCGCGGTCGAAGGGCGCCAGGGCGGTGACGTCCTCGCTGCCGAGGCGGATCGTGCCGGAGTCGGCGTGCTCGAAGCCTGCGATCAGGCGCAGCACCGTCGTCTTCCCGGAGCCGGAAGGCCCGAGCATCGAGAAGAACTCACCATCGCCGATGGTCAGGTCGAGGGCGTCGACAGCCATCACGTCGCCGTACGCCTTGGTCACAGCTTCGAGCTGGATCTGCGGAGATTCGGTCGGTCCCATTGCTGAATCATATGGAACCAGATCTTAGATTTTAAAGGGTATCTGCGTAAGTTCTTTGTAAACCCACTCGAAGGAGGAGCCCGATCGTGGCCAACGCTCGTGCGATGACCTCGCGCGCTCGGTCGGCGATCTTCGCGCCGATCGGCGACGAAGGCAGAGCCGTACGTGTCGAGAACCGACTGGCGGAGGCGATCCGCTCCGGCGTGCTCGCCGACGGCGACCGGCTCCCGAGCGAGCAGGAGCTCGCCCAGATGCTGGGCGTGGCGACGGTGACCGCCCGGGAGGCGCTGGTGTCACTGCGGGCACAGGGCCTGGTCGTGACGACCCGAGGCCGCGGCGGCGGCTCGTTCGTGCGCGCTCCCGATCCCGGCGACGTCGTGAAGGGGCGGCTCGCCACGATGTCGCGGGTGGAGCTGCGCGACCGGGCGAGTCTCTATCAGGTCGTGCTGACCGGCTGTGCGGAGCTCGCGGCCGAACGAGCGGCCCCTGACGAGGTCGAGGACCTCCAGGACCTGCTGATCCCGATGGACGAGGACGACGTCGGCCGGTGGCGCGACGCGGAGAGCGAGCTCTATCTCTCCGTGGCGGCGCTGACCCAGTCGGCGCGGCTCACCCGGGAGGTGGTGCGACAGGAGGCCGACTTCGGTACGTTGCTGCGAGTGCCGCTGAGCGAGTCGGACTTCCGTCAGGCATCCGCCGCGCGGCACCGGGCGCTCGTCGCCGCGCTGGAGACGGGCGATGTCGCCGCGGCGCGGGGGAGCGTACGCGACCACGTGACCCACGCCGTTGAACGTCTGACCGAGATCCATGAGGTGGTACGACCGTGAACACCGATGTGTCGGCCGACTGTGCCGTCCGGATCGAACAGCATTTCGGTTCCATCCTCATCGAGCTCGAGCGGGTGCGCGCCGAGGTCGGCGCGCTCTTCGCGGCGGGACCGGTCACCTCGGACGAGCTGATCGCGCAGGTCGAGACGGGGACGCTGGCGTTCCTCGAGGACCCGATCCTGCTGGGTGGCGGGTTCGTCGTCGCGCCGGACGCGCTCGTCGACCGGCGGCTCTACCTGGCCTGGTGGCAGGGTGCCGGCCGCGACTTCCTCGGGGACGCAGTGGTGCCGGCGACGGGCGAGGTCCTCGACTACACCCGCCAGCCGTGGTTCCGGATCCCGGCGCGCACCGGAGCGCTGCACCTCGCCGGGCCCTATGTCGACTTCGTCTGCACCGACGAGTACGTCATGACCGCGACGCTGCCGGTCCACGCAGGCGGGCGGATGGTCGGTGTCGCCGGCGCCGACACCTCGGTCGAGACGCTGGAGCGGATGCTGCTGCCCGGCCTGCGCGAGGTCGGTGCCACGCTGGTCAGCTCGCACGGCCGGGTCGTCGTCTCCGCCGACCCGCACCTGGCCACCGGCGAGGTCATGAACGCCGTCCGCGACGAGGCCGTCGACGGGCGGTTGCTGTCGGTCGTCCAGCCTTCTGCGGACGGTCGCGGCGAGCTGAAGACGCTCGCCGGCTGGCCCTGCTGAAGCCGGAAATCTTTCGACATCAACTACTTTTTTGGACGTTGCGGCGGAGATATTGCTGTTATGGGTACGCTGTCGCCGTGACTGCACCTGAGATCGAGGCCACCGACCGTAAAATCCTCCAGCTTCTTGCGGAGGACGGCCGGATGTCCTACACGGACCTGGGCAAGGCGACCGGCCTGTCGACCTCGGCGGTGCACCAGCGCGTCAAGCGGCTCGAGCAGCGTGGTCTCATCACCGGCTACGGCGCCACCGTCAACTACGCCGCGATCGGGGTGCCGCTGACCGCGTTCGTCGCGGTGCAGCCGATGGACCCCTCACAGCCCGACGACTGCCCCGAGCGCGTCGCCGACCTCCACGAGGTCGAGGCCTGCTGGTCCATCGCAGGCGTCGAGTCCTACATGCTCAAGGTGCGCGTCGCCACGCCCGAGGCGCTCGAGGAGCTGCTCGGCCGGATCCGATCGGTGGCCAACGTGTCCACGCGCACCACGATCGCGATGTACACCTACTACGAGAACCGCCCCACCATGACGCACTGAGACCCGGCGCCCAGCGCCGGGTCCCAGTCACGCTCGGGTCACTCTGCGTGCGTACGCCACCACTCCTGGCCCGACTCGGGCAGGGTGTGGATCGGGTCGTAGTACTCGTACGTCCTGGTCAGCGCCTCGGGGTCCGAGGCCTCGATCGAGGTGCGGTAGTTCTTGGTCCAGTAGGAGATGCCGCGCTCGGTGTCGTAGTCGGCGATCTGGTGGACCCACCGCTTGCCGACGAAAGGTACGTCGCACACGATGCGCGGGGTGGCGAACCCGGGCAGGTAGCCCATGATGTCGTGCTGCAGCCGCTGCGCCTCGGCGACCGAGACCCGCCAGTGCTCGCTGAAGGGGATCATGTCGCACATGTAGAAGTAATAGGGCATGATCTGCGCGCCGTCGAGCAGACGGAAGCTCAGGTCGAGCAGGCTGTGGCTGTCGGCGTTGACGCCGGCCAGCAGCACTCCCTGGTTGCGTACGTCGCGAACCCCGGCCGCCAGCAGCGCCTTGGACGCTTCGGCGACCAGCGGAGTCACCGAGTTGGCGTGGTTGGCGTGGGTGTGGATCGCCAGCGAGACGCCGCGCTCCCGGGCGATGGTGGTCACCCGGTTCATCCCCTCCAGGAGCGGCTCCTGGAGCCAGTGCTGGGGGAGACCGATCAGGCCCTTGGTGGCCAGTCGGATGTCGCGGATGTTGTCGATCGCCATCAGCTTGGTGAGGAAGTCCTCCAGCCGCGGCCAGGGCAGGTTGGCGACGTCGCCGCCGGAGACGACCACGTCGCGCACCTGCGGGGTGTTACGGAGGTATTCCAGCATCGCCTCGTGGCGGTCGACCGGCTTGCCGGTGAGCTTGAGCTTGTCGATGACCGGGGTCGAGTTGCCGACCAGGTCCATCCGGGTGCAGTGACCGCAGTACTGCGGGCAGGTGGAGAGCAACTCGGCGAGCACCTTGGTCGGGTAGCGGTGGGTCAGACCCTCGGCGACCCACATGTCGTGCTCGTGCAGCGAGTCACGGCTCGCCTGCGGGTGTGACGGCCAGTCGGTGCGGCGGTCGGAGAAGACCGGGATCATGTAGTGCCGGATCGGGTCCGCGTAGAACGCCGCGGTGAACTCTTCGCCGGCCGACGCGCCAGACGGCACCATCGTATTGACCATCTGCGGCGGCACCAGCATCGACATCGTCGCCCGCTCGGCCATGTCACGCTCGAGGTCGGCGTAGAACCGCTCGTCGAGAAGATCGCCCATCAGCGCGCGGAGCTGGCGGATGTTCTTGATGCAGTTGACGCGCTGCCACTGCACGTCGCGCCACTGCTCCTCGGTGATGTCGGCCCAGCCTGGGAACCGGGTCCAGTCGGGTTCGACCAGCTCTACGCGCTGGTAGGCGTAGGGCTGTCCGTCTCGGGTCGTAGGCTCGATGGTTGCCGTCATGCCCTCCACCATAGCGGGAGATCCTGCGGCATCTGCAACCATCGGCCGCAATTCTTCCCGCAACCGCTGGTAGGGTCCGCCGTGAGATGGACGCAAGGAGGCGTACGACGATGACCACTTCTGACCCGACAGGCCTGCACCGGGTGCTCGACGAGCCGGTGGGCGGCTCGTTGCCGCTGCCCCAGGCCGCCCGCAGACTCGACACTCGCAAGACGTTGTGGCCCGACGAGGTGCGGATCCGGGTGGAGCGTCTGAACCTCGACGCCGCCTCGTTCCGGCAGCTCGAGTCCGCACACGACGGCGACGGAGAGGCCGTACGCCGCGAGGTGCTCGACATCGTCGCCGAGCGCGGCAAGATGCAGAACCCGGTGACCGGGTCGGGCGGCATGCTCGTCGGTGTCGTCGAGGAGGTCGGCCCCGAGTCACCGCTGGGGCTGAAGGTCGGAGACCGGGTCGCGACCCTGGTGTCGCTGACCCTGACGCCGTTGGTGATCGAGGACGGGCTCGCCGGCTGGGGCGGTGACTCCGAGCAGGTGCCCTGCGAGGGCTACGCCATCCTCTTCGGCCGCTCGATCGCAGCCGTCCTGCCCGACGACCTCAGCCCCGAGCTCGCACTGTCGGTGATGGACGTGTGCGGCGCACCGGCGCTGACCCGGCGGGTCGTCTCGGAGCGCTACGCAGGCGGGGTCGTCGCGGTGATCGGTGGCGGCGGCAAGTCCGGATCGCTGTCGTTGGCCGCGGCCCGCGACGCGGGGGCCGGCCATCTGATCGGCATCGTCCCGACCGAGGCCGAGGCCGAGCGGCTTCGCGACGCCGGCCTGGCCGACGAGGTCGTGATCGCCGACGCCCGCAACCCGGTCGCGCTGCGTGACGCGGTCACCAAGGCCGGCGGACCAGCCGACGTCACCGTCGTCTGCGTCGACGTACCCGGCTGCGAGGGCGGAGCCATCCTCGCCACCGCCGACCGCGGCACCGTCATCTTCTTCTCGATGGCCACCTCCTTCTCCGCCGCCGCGCTCGGCGCCGAGGGACTCGCCGCCGACGTCACCATGCTGGTCGGCAACGGCTACGTCCCCGGGCACGCCGCCTACGCCCTGGATCTTCTCCGCGCCAATGCCGGGGTCCGGGCACTGTTCGAAGGAAGACTGGAACTGTGAGACTCGAACTGGACCCACGCACGATCGCCCAGGCCCGCGCGCTCGCGGCGAAGGTCGGCGACCCGATCGTCGAGATGGCCAAGAAGCACACCACGGTCGCCGTCGAGCGAGCGACGCTGCGCCTGGCCGGGCTCGCCGGAGCCGACCCGGACGGCACCCCATGGGTGAACCACCTGGTCGACGCGGTGCGCGCCGACATCGGGCTGGAGCACGGCGTCTCGCTGCCGGTGTGGCAGGCGCTCAGCGCCTACGACAACGATCTGGCCCGCCTCGCCGAGGAGGCCGCCGCCGGACAGGTGACCTTCCATCTGCCCGAGGGCGCCGAGGCCGAGCTGGCCGCGAAGCACGCCCGCGAGGCGGTCGGGGTCGGCATCGCCCGCCTGGACGCCAGCCGGGTGGCCCGTGAGCGGATGATCGCCGAGATCGGCGACGCACCCCGCAAGCCGTGGATCTACCTGATCGTCGCGACCGGCGACATCTACGAGGACATCCCGCAGGCGCAGGCAGCCGCGCGCGAGGGCGCCGACATCATCGCGGTGATCCGCTCGACCGGCCAGTCGCTCCTCGACTACGTGCCCGAGGGCGCCACCCGGGAAGGGTTCGCCGGGACGTACGCGACCCAGGAGAACTTCCGGCTGATGCGGGCCGCGCTCGACGAGACGAGCCGTGAGCTCGGCCGCTACGTGCGGCTCACCAACTACGCGAGCGGTCTCTGCATGCCCGAGATCGCCGCGCTGGCGGGCATGGAGCGTCTCGACATGATGCTCAACGACTCGATGTACGGGATCCTGTTCCGCGACATCAACCCGGTGCGTACGTTCGTCGACCAGCGGCTCTCGCGCCAGATCCACGCACGGGCGGGGATCATCATCAACACCGGCGAGGACAACTACCTCACCACCGCCGACGCGGTCGAGGCGGCGCACACGGTGACCACCTCGCAGCTGCTCAACGAGTACTTCGCCAAGGAAGCCGGTCTCGAGGACTGGCAGCTGGGCCTGGGCCACGCCTTCGAGATCAATCCGGATGTACCGGACTCGTTCCGTCTCGAGCTCGCGCACGCGCTGCTGGCGAAGACGATCTTCCCCGACGCCCCGCTGAAGTGGATGCCGCCGACCCGGCACATGACCGGCGACATCTTCAAGGGCTACCTGCTCGACGGGTTCTTCAACCTGGCGGGCGCGATGACCGACCAGGGCATCCTGCTGGTCGGGATGATGACCGAAGCCGTGGTGACGCCGTGGCTCTCCGACCGCGACCTGGCCCTGCAGAACGTCCGGTACGTCATGGAGTCGGCCGGCAAGCTCGGCGAAGACTTCCACCCGGCCCCCGACGGCTTCATCGCCAACCGGGCGCGCGAGGTCCTGGGGGAGTCGATCGACCTGCTCGGGAAGATCATCGACGAGCCCAACGGGCTGCTGGACGCGATCGCGGACGGCACCTTCGGACTGATGAAGCGCCCCGCCGACGCCGGCAAAGGCCTCGAGGGCGTAGCCGAGAAGTCCTCGGCGTACTACAACCCGGCGAGCACCATCCTGGAGGGTGAGGAATGACCATCATCAGGCCGTACGGCGACACCACCGGGGACGGGATGGTGCAGCTCTCCTTCACGTTGCCGATCAAGCACTCGA
This sequence comes from Nocardioides sp. NPDC087217, assembly GCF_044744805.1. Lineage (NCBI taxonomy): Bacteria > Bacillati > Actinomycetota > Actinomycetes > Propionibacteriales > Nocardioidaceae > Nocardioides > Nocardioides sp. NPDC087217. The sequence goes on along the minus strand of NZ_JBIUZB010000002.1, from coordinate 756,175 downwards.
AGGTCGCCGACGGGGCAGCGCTGCAGCTCGCCAACAAGATGGGCATGGAGCCGGCGATGGTCGTCCACTCCAAGCCGATGGGCGACGACTTCACCTTCTTCGTCGTCTACGGACAGGTGAACCATCTCGTCGACACCGACAAGGTGCAGGTCGTCGAGCGTGACTTCCCGCTGCTGACGCCCAAGGAGGCCAATGCGGTGATCAAGGAGACGCTGCGGCGGCCGATGGTCGTCGTCGGTGCCTGCATCGGCACCGACGCCCACACCGTCGGGATCGACGCGATCCTCAACATCAAGGGGTTCGCGGGGGAGAAGGGGCTGGAGTACTACAAGGAGATCGAGGTCGTGAACCTCGGCGCCCAGGTCTCGGTGCCCTCCCTGGTCGAGGCCGCCGTCACCCGGCGCGCCGACGCCGTGCTCGTCTCCCAGGTCGTCACCCAGCGCGACGCGCACCTGCTCAACACCCGCGAGATGTCGGCGGCGTTCCGTGAGGCCTACCCTGCGGGGGAGCGGCCGCTCCTGGTCGCCGGCGGTCCGCGGTTCGACGAGTCGATGACCGCCGAGCTCGGCGTCGACCGCATCTTCGGCCGCGGCACCACTCCCGCCGAGGTCGCCTCCTACCTCGTCCACCGCACCACCTCGAAGGAGCCCGCGGCATGAGCAGTCCCGAGATCGGCACCAAGGTCGTCCACCGCCGCTACGTGCCCTACTCCCACGCCCACTACGCCGGGAACCTGGTCGACGGCGCCTACAGCCTGGGCCTGTTCGGCGACGTCGCGACCGAGATGTGCATCCTCACCGACAGCGACGAAGGTCTCTTCGCCTCCTACGACGACGTGCAGTTCAAGGCACCCGTGCGTGCCGGCGACGTCCTGGAGATCACCTGCGAGCTGATCAAGGCCGGGACCCGGTCCCGGGTGATGGAGTTCGCCGTGTACGTCGTGGCCCGCGGAGCCGCGACCGAGGCCCGTCCCGGGGCCGCTGAGATCCTGGGGGTGCCGCTCCTGGCCACCTCCGCGCGCGGTACTGTCGTCGTTCCGTGAGCGCCGTAACGCGTACGCGCAGGCGACACGCCGACGTTCCTCGATAATTCCTCACTTTCTCGCGCTCCACAGGCTGTGGTTGACCTGCGGAAACATATGTTTCCGCAGGTCAGAGCCGTGTTGACTTCTGCGGAGCCAGCGGGTGATGGTGGCAACGTTCGCCCATGCAGAGTTGCGGTCGGCGGACCGGCGCTCGACGAATCGGGTCGGGGGGTGTCGAGCCAGGCATGCCTTCGACGCGTTTTCGTGGGCGCGGTCAACGGCCGCGAGGGCAACGCGGGAGGGCCAAGGCGCCCTTAGACAACGATCGTCCCCCTGTCGCCAGCAGGGATCGGAACGGCCCGAAGAACGTCTTGCTCCTCCCGCGCTCTGTCTCTGATCGCCTCGCCATCGCACCGTCCCGATCGATCTGTCCCGCTCGATCGGGGATCTTGGGATCAACCGGTGGGCGGATATCCTGTGATCTCCACCCCCATTCCTTGACAAGGCCGGCGTACGTGACGAATGAGCAGCTTCCACCCTGGACCGAGATCGGCCGGGCGGTCATGGTCATCCCGACCTACAACGAGGCGGACAACCTCGCCTGGATCGTCGGGCGGCTACGCAAGGCGCAGCCACGCGTCGACGTGCTGATCGTCGACGACGGCTCGCCCGACGGCACCGGCACGATCGCCAACGAGCTGGCCGACAACGACGAGCAGATCCACGTGCTGCACCGCACCGAGAAGGCCGGGCTGGGGGCTGCGTACCTGCACGGCTTCGGCTGGGCCCTCGAGCAGGGATACGACGTCGTGGGGGAGATGGACGCCGACGGCTCGCACCAGCCTGAGGAGCTCCACCTGCTGCTCGAGGCGCTCACCTCCGCCGACCTCGTGATCGGTGCCCGCTGGATCCGCGGCGGCTCGGTGGTGAACTGGCCGCTGTCGCGACGCGTGCTGTCGGTGGGCGGCAACTTCTACGTCCGGCTCCTGCTCGGCATCGGCGTCCACGACGCCACCGCGGGCTACCGCCTCTTCCGGCGTACGACGCTGGAGAAGCTGCAGCTGAACAGCGTCGAGTCGACCGGCTATGTCTTCCAGACCGAGATGGTGACGCGTACGCTGCGTGCCGGCCTGACCGTCAAGGAGGTCCCGATCCAGTTCATCGAGCGGGTCCGGGGCGAGTCGAAGATGAGCCCCGCGGTGGCCGCCGAGTCGATGCGCCGGGTGACCCGCTGGGGCCTGGCCGAACGCCGCGACCAACTGCTCCGCCTGCTGCGCCGATTCGGGCTGGACCGTTTCGTGGGAGGCCGTCGATGACGACGCGTCGCCGCCGGTTCTCCTGGGTGCTGGTGCTGCTGTTCCTGGTGATGCCGCTGGCCGAGCTGTTCGTGCTCATCCAGGTCGGCCAGGTCATCGGCGTGTGGTGGACGATCCTGCTACTGGTCGCCGACTCGATCTTCGGTGCCTGGCTGATGCGCCGCGAGGGCTCCCGAGCCTGGTCGGCGCTGTCCACGGCGCTCTCCTCGGGCAAGCTCCCGTCCAACGAGATCGCCGACGGCGCGCTGATCCTGCTCGGTGGCGCGCTGATGCTCAGCCCCGGATTCGTGACCGACATCTTCGGCATCGTGCTGATCCTGCCGTTCACCCGGCCGTTCTTCCGCCGCATCCTGGCCAAGGTCGTGCAGAGGCGCCTGGTCACCGCGACCATGCCCTCCACGTTCGGCGCCGGAACCAGGCCGCGCAACGACGACATCGTCACCGGCGAGGTCATCGACAAGGACGCCTCCTAGCGCGGAGGCGTCACCTACGTCGGCCGAGACGTCACAAAAAGCGAATCGAGTGGTCACCGAAGTGACCACTCGATTCGCGTACGTGACGTCTCGGCGTCAGATCAAGCGTTGGCCTTCTTCTTCCCCGGTCCCTTGCGGTGCAGGTGAGCCGGGCCGATCTCGCCACCACGAAGCAGGTCGAGGCGCTCCTTGAGGATGTCCTCGAGCTCCTTCTCCGAGCGCCGCTCCAGGAGCATGTCCCAGTGCGTACGCGCCGGCTTCTCGGCCTTCTCCTCCGGCTTGGCGCCGGAGAGGTTGAGAGCTTCCATGCCGCAGCGCGGGCACTCCCAGATGGCCGGAACCTCGGCCTCGTCCGACATCGTGATCTCGAAGTCGTGACCCTGCGGGCAGCGGTATGCCACCTGCTGACGACCCGCGAACTCGATCCCGCGTTCGTCCTCAAAACTTTGTCCGCCCAGTCGGGCGCCGCGCAACGTGCGCTCGGCCATGAAGCACCTCCTGAGTCGATCGTCCCCCGTTGAATGAGCTGAAGAGCGAAGCGGTCTGCGGACTCATGACGCAGGCCGGTCAGGCCTCTTCACATCGTCAACGGTACAGAGGAGGTGATGATTCCGTGAATTGTCGAGATCCTCGCCGTGTTGTTCGACACAGGACCCGCCTGACCTGCGGATCTCTCTGAGAAAGTCCTGAGCGGCCGATGTCCCGAACCCGCCAGCCGCCCGGCGCTGTGTTAGACCCGCTCGGGCGCCCGGTTGCCCGCCTGCTCGATGCCCTTCGCGGTGTTCACCATCGCGAGCAGCCCGCCGCCGAGGACGAAGAAGGCGATCAGGGCCAGGATCGCGGGGCGGTAGGAGTCGGTGAGCTGGTAGACGAGTCCGAAGACCAGGGTGCCGAGCCAGGAGGTGCCGCGGTCCATCGCGTGGTAGAGGCTGAAGTACTCCGCCTCCTTGCCGGCCGGGATGAACAGCGAGAAGTAGGACCGGGCCAGCGCCTGGGTGCCGCCCATGACCAGACCGATCCCGACCGCGACGACCAGAAGCGGCAGCAGGGTCTGCTCCGGCACGAAGTAGGCCGCCACGACGATGACCATCCAGCCGACCAGGCCGCCGAGGATCACCCGCTTGGCGCCGAAGCTCTTGGCCAGCCGGCCGAAGAAGACGGCCCCACCGACCGCCACGAACTGCACCAGCAGATAGATGCCGAGCATCGTGCCGGTCTCGAACCCGAGCTCCTCGACCCCGTAGATCGACGCCGAGCTGATCACCGTCTGGATGCCGTCGTTGAAGAAGAGGTACGCCAGCAGGAAGGTCAGCGCTACCGGATACTGCGGCAGCTCCCGGAGCGTCACAAACAGCTGACCGAAGGAGCGCGCCACGACACCACCGGAGACGTCCTCGACGTCGGCGGGCTCACGTCGGCGGATCCGGCGCCACGGGATGATGATGAACCCCGCCCACCACAGCCCCGCCGAGAGCATCGAGATCCGCACCGCCAGCGCCGTGCCGAGCCCGAGCGGGTCGGCGAAGGTGACGAGCAGGAAGTTGATCGCGAGCAGCAGCCCGCCACCGGCGTACCCGTAGGCCCAGCCGATCGAGGAGACCCGGTCGCGCTCCTCCTCGGTCGAGATCAGCGGCAGGATCGAGTCGCTGACCACCACCGCCGCGCCGGCGCACAGGTTGGCGATGATGAACATGATCGATCCGAACCACCAGTTGTCCCCGGTCATGAAGAACAACAGCGCAGCGCAGAGCGCGCCGGCCCAGGCGAATCCGGCCATCAGGTCCGGCTTGCGCGAGGTGCGGTCGGCGATCGCGCCGACCAGCGGGTAGATGATCGCCGAAAGGATCGTCGAGAACGTGATGACGAACGACGGCAGCGCGCCGGGCGCGATCGAGAGCCCGAGCACGTCGATCCGGTTGTCGACGGCGGCTGCCTTCGCGATCTCGATCAGGTAGGGCGCGAACAGCACGCCGGCCACCGTCGTCTGGAAGGCGGAGACGGCCCAGTCGGTGAAGAACCAGCCCTTCTGCTCCCGCGCCCGCTCGACCGGCGTGAAGTCTCCGATCCCGGCTGATGTGGTCACTTCTCGGGCTCCTCGTCTTGATCCTTGTCGAACCCGGCAGCGGACTCGATCTCGTCGACGGGCTCGACCCGAGACGGCACAGCCTCCCACAGCCCACGTTCCTCCAGGAACGCTTTCAGTACGTCGGTGCGATCGGTCATCAGTCCGTCGACATCGCGCTTGAGCAACCGCTCCATCTCGGCCGGGTCGTCGACGGTCCAGACATGGACCTCCTTGCCCGCCTTGTGGGCGCGGCGGACGAGACCACGAGACGCCACCCGGATCGACAGCGGCCCGCGAAGGCGCTGGTGATGAGGGATCTGGAAGGCGTCGAACCGCGAGCCGACGAGCCTCTTGGCGATCCCGGTGGTCGGCGCCAGCAGGTAGGCCAGCACCTCGCGTGGATGCGCCGAGGTCCGCACCCGCCCCTCGGTCAGCCGGCGGAACGCCGTCAGCCTCCGGACCGAGAACGAGCCGACAATGACCTTGTCCTCGTGGTCGGTCGCGGCGAGCAGCTCGGCCACCGCGCCGACAGCGCCGTCGGACTTGAGGTCGATGTTGAAGGTGACCTCGGGGAACGCCTCGAAGAGCTCTGCCAGCGTCGGCACCCCGTGCAGGCCGCCGATCCGGGCGGCCTGCACCTCGGCGTACGTCATCTCCGCGATCAGCCCGCGGACGTCGGTCACCCGGTCGAGCGCCTCGTCGTGGAAGGCGAGCAGGACACCGTCGCGGGTGACGTGCACATCGGTCTCGAGATGGGTGTAGCCGAGCTCCACCGCATGCCGGAACGCCTCCATGGTGTTCTCCATCCCGACCAGGTCGGGATGGAGCGCTCCGCCACGGTGCGCATAGGCGCGTATGCGTCGTTGCTGCTCCCTCACGGGGAGCATCTAACCACCCGTGAGTCCCGGAACACATGAGCCCGCGAACTCAGATGTCGCCACAACCCAGCAAGCACGTCGAGTCGGCGCGTCCTGACCGAAAATCCCGTCGAGTCGGCGCGTCATGACGCGCCGACTCGACGGGATCGTTGCTCAGATGTCGCGGAAGGCGGTGATGTTCGCGCCGAGTTGGTTGAGCCGCTCGGCGAGGTCCTCGTAGCCGCGGGCGATGACGTAGGTCGAGCGGAGCACCGAGGTGCCCTTCGAGGCGAGCATCGCGAGCAGCACGACGACGGCGGGACGCAGCGCCGGCGGGCAGACGATCTCGGTGCCGGAGAAGTGGGTCGGCCCCTCGATCATCACCCGGTGCGGGTCCATGAGCGTGACGTTGCCGCCGAGCTTGTTGAGCTCGGTCAGGTAGATCGCCCGGTTCTCGTAGACCCAGTCGTGCAGCAGCGTCTGACCCTGCGCCACCGCGGCGATCGCGGCGAAGAACGGCAGGTTGTCGATGTTGAGACCGGGGAAGGGGAGCGGGTGGATCTTGTCCAGCGGGGCGTGCAGCACCGAGTGCTTGGTGTTGATGTCGACCAAGCGGGTCTTGCCGTTGAGCGCCAGGTACTCCTCGGAGAGGGTGTAGTTGAAGCCCATCTCCTCCAGCGTCGCCAGCTCGATCTCCATGAACTCGATCGGGACACGCTTGATGGTGATCTCGGAGTCGGTCACGATCGCGGCGGTCAGCAGCGACATCGCCTCGATCGGATCCTCGCTCGGCGCGTAGTCGACATCGACGTCGATGACCTCGCGGCCGGTGACGCGCAGCGTAGTGGTGCCGATGCCCTCGACCTCGACGCCCAGCTTCTGCAGGTAGAAGCAGAGGTCCTGGACCATGTAGTTGGACGACGCGTTGCGGATCGTGGTGGTGCCCGGGTGCAGCGCGGCAGCCATCAGGGCGTTCTCGGTGACGGTGTCGCCACGCTCGGTCAGCACGATCGGGCGGCCCGGCTGGATCTCCCGGTTGACGCTCGCGTGGTAGGCGCCGTCGGTCGCCTTGACCTCGAGGCCGAAGGGGCGCAGGGCCGACATGTGCGGCTCGACGGTCCGGGTGCCGAGGTTGCAGCCGCCGGCGTAGGGCAGCTCGAAGGTGTCCAGGCGGTGCAGCAGCGGTCCGAGGAACATGATCACCGAGCGCGTACGGCGCGCGGCGGCCTCGTCCACGGCGTCCAGGCGCAGCTCCTTCGGCGGCACGATCTCGAGGTCGTTGTCGTCATTGAGCCAGCGGGTCTGCACACCGATCGAGTTGAGCACCTCGATGATCCGGTTGACCTCTTCGATGCGCGCGACCTTGCGCAGCGTCGTACGGCCCCGGTTGAGGAGCGAGCCGACCAGGAGGGCGACCCCGGCGTTCTTCGAGGTCTTGACCGTGATCTCACCCGACAGCGTGGTCGGACCGGTGACGCGCAGGTGCGTCGGCCCCGCCCCGATGTCGACCAGGGAGGAGTCGAGAGCGGCACCGACCCGGGCGATCATCTCCAGGGACAGGTTCTGTTGTCCCTGCTCGATGCGGTTGATCGCACTCTGGCTGGTGTTGAGGAGGTCAGCGAGCTGTGCCTGGGTCAAACCCTTGTGCTTGCGCGCATCGCGAATCAGGTTCCCGATACGACCTTTGTATCCGTCGGTCATGGTGCACCACCGTAACTCATATATGAGATAAGCCTGGATTCCCCGCGAAGTGTCGGCGTTTCGTTTCAGGGCTGTTGCCTGGCTCGTGGAACGGCCACCGTGTGCAACATCTCTTTACGCCGGGTGACAGGATGCCACCATGCGCGCGACGACTATCCATGGGGTGGGCGACATCCGCTTCACCCAGGTACCCGATCCTGCCCTGACGAAGCCCACCGACGCCATAGTCAAGGTGGTGGGCTCCTGCATCTGCGGCTCCGATCTGTGGAACTACCGCGGCTCCAACGGCGACATCGAGGAGCCCCGCACCATCGGCCACGAATGCATCGGCGTGATCGAGGAGGTCGGTGCCGACGTACGCGACTTCACAGTCGGCGACTTCGTGATCGTCCCCTTCGACCACTGTGACAACACCTGCCCGCACTGCCTGGCCGGAGTCCAGTCTGTCTGCGAGAACCTCGGGTTCACGGTCAGCGGACAGAGCGAGTACGCCCTGGTCAACCAGGCCGACGGCTCGCTGGTCAAGCTCGACGAGACGCCGGACCCGTCGATGTACCCCGACCTGCTGGCGCTCACCGACGTGATGGCCACCGGCTGGCACGCCGCGGTCATGTCAGGCCTCGGCAACGGAGCCCAGGGTGGCACCGCGGTCGTGGTCGGCGACGGCGCGGTCGGTCTGTGCGGCGTGCTGGCTGCCGCTCAGCTCGGCGCCGAGCGGGTCGTGGCGATGTCGCGCCACGAGGCCCGCCAGGAGATCGCCAAGAAGTTCGGCGCCACCGACATCGTCGCCGCCCGCGGCAAGGAGGGCGAGGCGGCCGTACGCGAGCTCACCGGCGGCGTCGGCGCCGACTACGTCCTGGAGTGCGTGGGCACCGACCAGTCCTTCAAGACGGCCTCCAACGTCGCCCGCCCGGGTGCGACCGTCGGGTTCGTCGGCGTCCCGCACGACGTCAACCTTCCGGTCAACGCGCTCTTCCGCACCAACGTCGGCCTCAAGGGCGGGATGGCGCCGGTACGCCGCTACCTCCCCGACCTCCTGCGCCTGACGCTGGAGGGCACGATCAACCCCGGTCTGGTCTTCGACAAGGCACTGCCGTTCGCGGAGGCCGCCGAGGGCTACCGCCTCATGGACGAGCGCCTCGCGACCAAGGTCCAGCTCACCTACTGATCCACGCGGATCCCGGGCGGGGGATCGGCCGAGCGCCTCATCTGAGAGACTCGGCCGATGCCCCGCACCGACACCATGCGCCTGCGCCCGCTGTCACCGGGCGACGAACACGTCTTCGCCGACTGGGCACACGACGAGGAGTTCCGGGTGGCCAACGGCTGGCCGGAGCGCGACCGCGACGGTCACCTCCGCCACTGGCGCCGACTGATCGATGCCCCGCCGCCCGAGCTCATCAGGCTCGCGGTCGAGCTCGACGAGGAGGTCGTCGGCTACGCCGATCTCCACGGCCTGGCCCCCGACACGCGCGAGCTCGGTATCGCCATCGGGCCCAGCTCGCGGTGGGGCCATGGTCTGGGCCAGCGTGCCATCAAGACCGCGCTCACCTACGGCTTCTCCGTCCTCGACCTGACCCGGATCTGGGCCGAGACCCACGAGACCAACACCCGGGCCAAGAAGCTCTTCGGCGCGACCGGCTTCATCGAGACCGGCCGCCACGGCTCCGACACCTACCGCGGCGAGGACGTCGGCCTCGTCCAGTACGCCGTCGAGCGCCCCTATTAGCACCTGCCGAGGCGTCAGGTACGTCGGTCGACACGTCAGCTGCGTTGGCCGAGACGTCACGCAGGACGGTCGACGCGTCAGGCGCTGACGCTTCGCCCGACGTACCTGACGTCTCGAACGACCGGGGTGACGTCTCGGCAGGTCAGTCGGCGATGCGTACAGGCTTCTTCTGGGGGTAGCCCTCGGGGAGGAGCATGGTGCCGTCCTGGTGGCGGTAGAGCACCTGCCAGTGCCAGTAGAGGTCGTACGCAGCGGGGGACCGCTTCATCTGCTCGGCGTAGGCGCTGACGGCCGCCACGTAGCGGTCGGAGTGGTTGTAGGACCACAGCGCGCCGGCCATGTCGCCGGGAGCGCCGTTGTTGGCGAGCATGCGGCCGGCGGCCATGATCGCGTCGGCTGGGTCGTTGATGTCGCCGCCGGCACCGTACTGGGCGAAGGTCGAGGGCAGGAACTGCATCGGGCCCTGGGCGCCCGCGGTGCTGGTGCCGCGGATGCGGCCCATCCGGGTCTCGACCAGGTGGACGGCGGCGAGGTACTCCCACGGTGTTCCGGTCTGCTGCTGCGCCTTGCGGTAGAGCGGGCGCAGCTCGTCCGGCGTCGGCGGCGTCAGGATCTTCCAGTCCGGGAGCTCGGGCTGGGGATCGGTCATCACCATGAGCTCGCGCGCCGCGGCGATGTCCGACTGGAGCTGGGCGCGGTCGGCGCGGCCGAGCGCGCCCAGGACCTCCTCGGCCTTGGCCTTCGACCCACGGGCGAGGTCGCGGGCGGTCGTCTGCTCGAACAGCGCGCCCTCGCGGACGTCCTCGGCTCCGGGCTCTCCAGCGGCGACCGTCGCCATCGCCTGGGTGAGGCGGTCTGCCAGTGGCACCGACGCATCGTCCAGAGGGACCGTCGTCGGCGAGGGAACGGGGCTCGAGGACGGTCCCTGCGGCGACGCCGACGGGCTGCCGGCCGGATCCGAGGACGGCTCACCGCCACAGCCGGCGACGAGCGCCAGGGCTGTGACGGTGGCCAGGGCAGCGAGCCGAGTGCGCACGCGATCGACGCTACCCGACGGCCGACTACGCGCCGCTGCGACCGCCGCTCTGCCCGATGATGGCCGCGAGCTCGGCCGGCTTGCTCAGCTGCGGCCAGTGCCCTGTGGGCAGGTCGACGAAGGTCGCGTCCTTGTGCTTCGGGATGGCAGCGACCGACTCGGTGCCCTCAGCGATCCACCCCTTCAGATCGGCAGCGGTGTATTCGGGACAGACGAACACCGCCGGGACCGAGTAGCGACGCTCGTCGCCGAGCTCGAACGGCTCGGAGGTCAGGTTGGCGGGGGAGGGCCGCAGCAGCGCCTCGAAGGTGGCGCGGTCCAGGTCGCGTACGTCGGCCTCGTCGAACTCCTCCCACGGCACCGGCCGCAGGTCGGCGCCGTCGGTGGGGAAGTTCTTGGCCGGGATCATGCCCGGCTCGGCCGGCCAGCCGCCGACGTAGACCACGGCGGCGACCTTGTCGACGCGTGCATCAAGGGCGGCGCCGGCCACTGCGCAGCCCATCGAGTGTCCGACGAGGATCACCGGCGCAGCCGACTCGTCGATGGCGGCCACCACGGCGGCGACCTGGTCGGCGACGTGCACGTCGGACCGGTCGGTCTCGGCCGACTCGAGGCCGGGCAGGGTGAGCGGCCGGGGAGTGTGACCGGCTTCGGTCAGATGGGGGACGACGAGGTCCCAGGAGGAGGCGTCCAGCCAGAGGCCGGGTACGAGAACGATGTCCATGGAACGATCCTCTGCCTGATTGCGGACGATCTGCTTCCGCCACCAGAAATCTTTCGAACAAAAGAACGGTGACCACCGCGACTGCGGTGGTCACCGTTTCTGGGCGCCCGAGACAGCTGACGCCAGGTCGTTCAGCGAGCGCCGGCGACCTCCAGTAGCTCCGCGACCTCGTGGGCGCGGCAGTCGCAGTCGGAGTCGCACGGCAAGAAGCGGTGACGAGCGTGACCGCAGTCGCGGCACGGCATGTCGTGAGAAAGCGTGAAGCTCTGCACCTCAACGGTGTCCCACATAATTAATTCATCCCCCAGAGAATGTTGGTCGGTCTTTATCGGTGAAACTGCATCGGTGAAGCTGCCTGATATGTAACACGATAATCCGCGACTTCGGAAGAGCTCGGACAACACGCCGAGACATTGTTTTCCCTGGTCAGTCGACCGATATGATTATTCGGTCGACCGATAGATAAACTCATAAGGGACTGCTGTTGATGCCGTGTGGACGTCTGCTTTACCCGGCGCGCGAAGGCGCTCTTGCGTGTTGATGGAATGAGAGCAGAACGCAGAACTGCAGGTCACCGCCGACAACCTGGTGTCAGTTCGGAGCCGATTCCGGAGTGCAGAACAGTCAGAGGCGAAGGTCCCAGCCACCCTGCCTGACCCGAGCCGGGCAGCGTCTGCGGCCGCTCCGAGGGAATCTCGAGGGACTGTTGAGAGTTCTACTAGTCGTGAAGAACATCGGATTCTTGTCTTTCGGCCACTGGACACCGTCGCCCTACTCGCAGACGCAGTCGGCACGGGACGCGCTGATCCAGGGGATCGAGCTCGCGGTCGCCGCCGAGGAGCTGGGAATCGACGGTGCGTACTTCCGGGTCCACCACTTCGCCCGCCAGTACGCCTCGCCCTTCCCGCTGCTCTCCGCGGTCGGCGCCCGCACCTCGAAGATCGAGATCGGCACCGGTGTCATCGACATGCGCTACGAGAACCCGCTCTACATGGCCGAGGACTCAGCGGCCGCCGACCTCATCTCCGGTGAGCGCCTGCAGCTCGGGATCAGCCGCGGCTCACCCGAGCAGGTCATCGAGGGGTGGCGCTACTTCGGCTACGACCCCGGCGAGAATGCCTCCGAGGCCGACATGGCCCGGGCTCACACCGAGACGTACCTCAAGATCATCGAGGGGGCGCAGTTCGCCGAGCCCAATCCGCGGCCGATGTTCCCCAACCCGCCGGGCAAGCTCCGCGTCGAGCCCTACTCCGAGACGCTGCGCGACCGGATCTGGTGGGGTTCGAGCTCGCTGGCGACCGCACGCTGGGCCGCGGGGCTCGGGATGAACCTGCAGAGCTCGACCCTCAAGAACGACGAGAACGGCAAACCGTTCCACATCCAGCAGCGCGAGCAGATCGAGGCCTACCGCGAAGCGTGGAAGGAGGCCGGCCACGAGCGTGAGCCGCGCGTCTCGGTCTCGCGCTCGATCTTCGCTCTCGTCAACGATGAGGACCGGCGCTACTTCGGGCTCGACCGGCAGACCAAGGACCAGATCGGCAACATCGATGACCAGACCCGCGCGATCTTCGGGCGTTCGTACGCCGCCGAGCCCGACGTCCTGGTCGAGGAGCTCGCCGAGGACGAGGCGATCCAGGCCGCGGACACGCTGCTGCTCACGGTGCCGAACCAGCTCGGCGTCGACTACAACGCACATGCCCTGGAGAGCATCCTGACCCACGTCGCCCCTGATCTGGGCTGGCGGTAGAAACCTGCGGGCCGCACAACTTCCGAGTCACAAAAGGGCGCATAATCGTTGTCAACCGCCCCACGTGGCCGCACCATTGGCTACCGTGCACGGCGACCGTTATTCAAGGGGGACCCCTGTTGGCTACGTACGCTGAGCTGCTTGACGTCTATCTTCGCGATCCGGGCCCGGAGTCGCTGAGAGCCCTACGTGAGGCGATCCTGGAAGCTCCGAACTTCCGGCCCGATCTCGAGATCACCGAGATGATCGCCCCGATGATGTCGGTCGGCGACTACGCCGGCGCGATCGCTGCCGTCCACGGGCTGATGCCCGGCGCGATCTTCAGCCCGTCGGCCCACGCGGCCCTCGCCGACGCCCAGCGCGGCCTCGGCAACCTCGAGCAGGCCCAACGCGAGTCGATCCTGGCCCAGTCAGCACTCGACAGCATCATCAGCACCGGAGAGGGCACCGAGTCCGAGCCGTGGTCGGTGCTGCGGACCAGCGACGCCTACGACGTGGTGCTGGCCTCGGGCAAGACGCCGCGTTCACAGGTCGCGGTCGGCAAGCTCGACCGGATCGTGTGCACCGACTCGACGGTCTGGTTCTTCGACACCAGCAACGACTTCGCCAGGGCCTGACCGCGGCGTGCCGAGATCCGTACTCATCACCGGTGCGGCCGCCGGCATCGGCCGGGCGACCGCGCTCCGTTTCGCCCGTGAGGGGTGGCTGGTCGGCGCCTACGACATCGACCACGACGGCCTGGCATCGCTGACGACCGAGGTCGAGCCGCTCGCCGGGGAGCTGGTCACCGGGACCCTCGACGTACGTGACGCCGTGTCCTGGCAGGCCGCCCTGGACGGCTTCGTCGCCGTGAGCGGCGGCAGCCTCGACGTACTCGTCAACAACGCCGGCATCATCCAGATCGGCAAGTTCGCCGACCTGCCGCTGGACCGGCAGCAGGCGATCATCGACGTCAACGTCAAGGGCCTGGTCAACGGCTGCCACCTCGCGCGCCCGTTCCTCCGGCCCGGCTCCCACGTCGTCAACCTCGCCTCGGCCTCGGCCATCTACGGCCAGCCCGGGATGGCGATCTACTCCGCCACCAAGTTCGCCGTACGCGGCCTCTCCGAGGCTCTCGACCTGGAGTGGTCCGGCGACGGGATCACTGTGACGGCCCTGTGGCCGCTCTTCGCCGACACCTCCATGGTGTGGGGTCATGACTTCCCGGCGCTGCGGCGGCTCAAGGTCTCGCTCACGCCCGACGATGTCGCGGAGTCGGTCTACGCCGCCGCGACCAGCGGTCACGGCCTCCTCGGTGGCGTCCACCGCGGCGTCGGCGCCAAGGCGCGCGTCCTGCTCGGCCTCTCCGGAGTCACCCCGAGCTGGGCCAACCGGGTGTTCAACCGGCTGATCTCCACCTGAGCCCCACCCAGCCGAATCTGTAGAAGTGGGCGGCGAGTCCGCACTTGTGGGCAACGAAACTCCAGTTTCGTCGCCCATTTCTGCAGTCTCGGCCGACAGGAGTGCGGTTTCGGTGGGTTCTGACTGTTCACCGGGTTGTTGCCGGTAGGGACGGTGTGCGTCGGGTTCCTGACGACCCTGGCGCGCACTCTCGGGAGCATGATGAGTCGCACGTTGCGGATTCTGCTCGCCGGGATGGTTGCCGTCGTACTCGCCTCCGCGGCGCTCACCGCGGCGAGGGCCGACGAACCCCGGGCCTCCGACCAGGGGCAGGTCGTGTTCGACCGTCACGAGGTGCCGCCCGAGGACGCGCGGCCGGGCGGTGGTGCGGCACCGTTCGAGACCGGCGTGGTGATCGTGCTCAACACGCTGCTCCTCGGCGGGCTCCTGGGCGGGATGCTCTGGGCGCGACGGCGGCTCGGCTGCGCCGACTCCGGACTCCCACGTATGTCCGTATAGCGATATTGCCGTCTCACTGGTCGGGATTCCATGCGTAGAGTCGATGCATGTCGACCTACACCCATGGCCATCACGAGTCGGTCCTGCGCTCGCACAGGTGGCGTACAGCGGAGAACTCCGCTGCGTACCTGCTGCCCCGGCTGAGCTCTGAGCAGCGGCTGCTCGACGTGGGTGCCGGCCCGGGGACGATCACGGTCGATCTTGCCGGCCGGGTCGCTCAGGTCACCGCCACGGAGATCGGAGAGCCCGAGCTCGCGCTCTCTCGGCAGTCCGCCGAGGCCGGGGGAGTCACGAACGTCGACTTCCGGGTCGAGGACGTGCACGCGCTGAGCATCGAGGACGATACGTACGACGTGGTTCACGCCCATCAGGTGCTGCAGCACGTGAAGGACCCGGTGCAGGCGCTGGGGGAGATGCGCCGGGTGACGAAACCCGGCGGCATCGTGGCCGCACGCGACAGCGACTACGCGGCCTTCGTCTGGTGGCCGGAGTCGGCCGAGCTGACCGAGTGGCTGCGTCTTTACCGTCATGCCGCGCGGGCCAACGGTGGTGAGCCCGACGCGGGGCGGCGGCTGGTCTCCTGGGCGCGCGCTGCCGGGTTCGACGACATCGAGGCCACTTCGAGCACCTGGTGCTTCTCCGCCCCGGAGGACCAGGCCTGGTGGGGCGGGATGTGGGCCGACCGGTTCACCGACTCGGCGGTCGCTCGTCAGCTCGTCGACTCGGGAGACGCCACGACCGCCGACCTCGCCCGGGTCGCGGACGGGTGGCGGTCGTGGGCTGAGGCGGAGGACGGTTGGTTCTCCGTCCTCCACGGCGAGATCCTGGCTCGCGCCTGAGGGTCGACGCCGAGCCTCAGCGGCGCAGGATCCGCGCCGAGAGCGTGTTGCCGAGCAGCTGGATGACCTGTACGAGCGCGACCAGGATGAGCACGCAGACCCAGGTGACGGTCGGGTCGTACTGCCGGTAGCCGAAGGTCTGGGCGAAGCTGCCCAGGCCGCCACCGGCGATCAGGCCGGCGACCGCCGACATGTCGACGACCGCCACGAAGGCGAAGGTGTAGCCGAGGATGATCGGCGCCAGCGCCTCGGGGAGGACGACGGTGGCGGCGATCCGGGCACGGCTCGCACCCATCGCCCGGGCGGCCTCGATCACTCCCGGCGGGACGGTCACCAGGTTCTGCTCGATGATCCGGGCGATTCCGAACATCGCGGCGAGGATCAGCGAGAACACCACCGCCGGCATGCCGATCCCGGTGCCGACGACCAGCCGCGCTGCCGGTTGGACGGCGGCGATGAAGATGATGAACGGGATCGGCCGGAAGAAGTTGACTAGTACGTTGAGGACGACCGAGACGACGGCGTTCTCGTAGAGCCCGCCCTTGCGGGTCAGGTAGAGGCCGAGCGCGAGCAGCAGACCCAGGGTGCCGCCGATCAGCATCGTCAGCGCCACCATGAGCAGCGTCTCGCCGGTGGCCTGCCAGATGTCGGGCCACAGCTCGCCGAGCCGGGTGTCGGTGGGGAGAAGCATCACAGCTCCTTCGCGGGGACGAGGGCGGCCAGCTCGCGTACGGCCTCGTCGACCGAGGTCGCAGAACCGTCGAGGGCGAGGGTCAGGTTGCCGAAGGTGGCGCCCTGGATCTCCTCGATGCCGCCGAAGACGAGCTCGAAGGTGATCCCGCGCTCGAGGAGGACCGCGAAGATGTCGGTCTGACGGGGCCCGCCCTCGCGCAGCTCGAGCTTCACGAACCGGCCGGGATGGCGGGACTTCATCGCCGCCAGCGCGTCGGCGGCGGGCTCGTCGTCGACGACGGTGCCGACGAAGCGGCGGGTCACCGGCTGCTGAGGCGCCGAGAAGACGTCGTAGACGGCACCGGACTCGACCACGCGCCCGTTCTCCATGACCGCGACGTGGTCGGCGAGCTCGCGGACCACCTCCATCTCGTGGGTGATCGCCACGATCGTGGTGCCGAACTCCTCGTTGACCCGCTTCAGGAGGCGCAACACCTCGTGGGTGGTCTCTGGGTCGAGTGCGCTGGTGGCCTCGTCGGCGAGCAGCAGCGAGGGGTTGGTGGTGAGGGCGCGGGCGATGCCGACGCGCTGCTTCTGTCCCCCCGAGAGGTTGCGCGGGTAGGTGTGGGCCTTGTCGGGGAGCCCGACGAAGTGGAGCAGCTCGGAGATCCGGCGCTGCTGCTCGGCCTTGTCGATGCCGGCGATCTGCAGCGGGTAGGCCAGGTTGCCCCAGACCGTACGCGACTCGAAGA
Organism: Nocardioides sp. NPDC087217; assembly: GCF_044744805.1. Taxonomy (NCBI): domain Bacteria; kingdom Bacillati; phylum Actinomycetota; class Actinomycetes; order Propionibacteriales; family Nocardioidaceae; genus Nocardioides; species Nocardioides sp. NPDC087217. The sequence continues at coordinate 739,341 of NZ_JBIUZB010000002.1, read as the reverse complement.
GGTTGAACTGCTGGAAGATCATCCCGATGCCCAGCCGGATCGGCCGCAGCTGCCGCTCGTGCAGGCCGACCAGCTCGGTGCCACCGACCTGGATGGAGCCCGAGGTGGCCGGCTCGAGGCCGTTGAGCAGCCGCACCAGGGTGGACTTGCCGGCCCCGGAGTAGCCGACGATCGCCTGTACGTCACCGGCGGCGATGTCGAGGTCGACGTCGACCACGGCGTGGACCTCGCTGCGGCCCTTCGCTGCCGGGTAGGTCTTGGTGACGTTGCGGAGCCGCACCAGCGGCTCCGCAACGGTGGCCGAGTGCGTCACTGACGCTCCTCGACCTGCTTCTCGGTGTCATCGAGCGACTTCTGCAGGTCCTCGACCGGGATCTTCACCAGCTCGGCAGTGTTGCCGGAGGTCTCGTAGACCCCCTGCTGCACGTCCGCGTTGGTCTGGAAGATCTCGACGAGCTTCTTGTAGGTCGCGTTGTCCTTGTCCTCGGCGCGTACGGCGAAGATGTTGACGTAGGGGAGCGCCTTCGGGTCGGAGGGGTCGTCGGTCGCGAGCGCGTCTTCGAACTTCAGGCCGGCGTCCTCGACGAAGTCGTTGTTGATGATCGCCGCGGCTACGTCGGGGAGCGAGGAGGCCGTGATCGAGGCCTGGACCGCCCGGACCTTCACCTTGGACGCGGCGGTGTCGACCTCCTTGATCGTGCTGAACGGGGTGCCGCCGTCGGTCAGCTCGATCAGGCCCTTGGACTGCAGCAGCACCAGACCGCGGGCCTGGTTGGTCTCGTCGTCGGGGACGATCACGGTCTCGCCGGCCTTGATGTCGTCGAGCGAGGAGTACTTCGAGGAGTAGAGACCCAGGGGATAGGTCGCGGTCGAGCCGAGCGCCACCAGGTCGTCGTCGTTCTGGACGTTGTAGTCAGCCAGGAAGATGATGTGCTGGAACTGGTTGAGGTCGAGCTCGCCCTCCGACAGCGCCGGGTTGGGCTGGTTGTAGTCACCGAAGTTCTTGACCTCGAGGTCGATGCCCTCCTCGCGAGCGGCATCCTGGAAGGTCTTCCAGTAGGGGTCGTCGGCGCCGACGACGCCGATGCTGACCTTGGTCAGCTCGCTGCTCTCGTCGTCGCGGGTGAGGACGAAGGCGAGGCCGCCGATCACGATGGCGGCGACGACGACGATCCCGATGATCAGCGGGAGCTTGGACTTGGGAGCCTCGATGAGCGGGGTGGGCTCAGGCGTGTTGGAGGACACGGGTGGGAACCTCTTCTAGACGGGATTGTCTCGGCGTTGAGAGCGGACAGCCTGGTTGTTGTCCACCAAAACAGTAGACTTAACGAGGATCACATCCCGATTGCCGGTCACACGCCGAGACGTGTCACGGACCCGTCCCGGCGTGTGCTAGAGGCATGTTTCCCGAGGTCAGGCCAGGTCGCGCCGCCTCATCACGACCACCGCCGCGACCGCTGCGACCAGGACGTACGCAGCCACGGTGATCAGCGCCCGCTCGCCGGAGATCGCGTCGAGGACACCCGGGGTGCCGTTGGGACCGCCGATGATCGCGCCGGCCAACGAGCCTCCGGCGGTGCCTGGGAGGGCGTCGGTGACGGTCTCGATGCCCGGCAGCAGGCTGCCGACGCCGCGCAGCAGGTTCTCGACCACCAGCGACCAGACCAGGCCCAGTCCGACGGCGAGCGCCGGCCCCTTGGCGAGCACACCGACGAGGAACCCCAGCAGCGCCCACATCTCCAGCACCAGGAACCCGGAGCCGAACGACTGCGCCAGATCGCTCAGGGGCGGCATCGTGATCGCCTCGCCCTCGGTCGCAGCGATCGCGACCGAGACGCCCGCGCACAGAGCCAGGGTCGCGGTCATCATCGCGAAGATGAAGACCGTCACCGCGGTCAGCGAGCCACCCACGGCGGCGAGCCGGCTCGGGCCCTGGGTGAAGACGGTCTTCCAGGTGCCCCAGCCGAACCCGTTGCCGGCCACCAGCGCTCCGACCACCATCGCCAGCGCACCACCGAACATCGGCAGGCCGCTGACGATGACGTCCGGGATCGCGCTCGGCATCAGCTCGGAGAGGAGCTGGGCGTTGCTGGCGCCGTCGCCGGCGAAGTTGTCGTCGCCGGTCTTGTAGGCGACGTAGTTGAAGACGTACCCGAAGGAGAGCGACAGCGCCAGCCAGGCACCGACGATCACCCAGATCGCCGACCACTTGCGCAGGCGGAGCAGCTCGGCGGTAGTGCTGTTCATCCAGCCTCTGACGTTCATGACACGAGCTCCTTGTTGCTGGTCATCTCGAAGAAGGCGTCCTCCAGGGAACGCTCCGCAACGGTGACCTCGTGGACATCGATGGAGTGGGCGACCAGATGACGTACGACATCGGGGGCCGCGGTGGCGGGCAGGTCGACCTCGAGCGTCTCGTTGCCGATGCGGCGTACGCCCTCGTCGCCGGCCATCCGCATCAGTGCGGCCAACGCGGCGTCCTCGGGGGTGGCCCGGACACGTAGGGTCGCGCCACCGCGCAGATCGGCGACGGTCGACTCGCGCAGCAGGCGGCCGTTGTTGATGACACCGACGCGATCGCAGATCTCCTGCACCTCCGCGAGGATGTGGCTGGAGAGGATCACCGTCTGACCGGCCTCGGCGAGCGAGACGACCAGGGCCCGCATGTCGGCCATGCCGGCCGGGTCGAGCCCGTTGGTGGGCTCGTCGAGCACCAGCAGGTCCGGTGAGCCGAGCATCGCGGCGGCGACACCGAGGCGCTGCTTCATCCCCAGCGAGTAGCCCTTGAAGGCGTCCTTCGCTCGGTCGGCGAGGTCGACCATCTCGAGCACCCGGTCGACCTCGGTGTTCTGCAGCCCCTGGTAGCGCGCCATCGTGCGCAGGTTGTCGCGGCCGTTCAGGTAGGGATAGAAGCCGGGGCCCTCGATCAGGGCGCCGATGCGGGCGGTGACCTCGGGTCGTCCGGCGGGACGGCCCAGGACGCTGGCCGATCCGGCGGTGGGCCGGATCAGGCCGAGCATCATCCGCAAGGTGGTCGTCTTGCCGGCCCCGTTGGGGCCGAGGAAGCCGTACACCTCGCCACGCATGACGGTCATGCTGACCCGGTCGACGGCGAGCCTGTCGCCGTATCGCTTGGTCAGCCCGTCGGTCTCAACCACGAGTTCGTTCATACCTCTCACGCTCTCGTGGCGCCCACTGGTTCGGCATCGGCGTCGGCGCTGCTCCCGGTTACGCAGATCTGCGTAGGCGGCTGGCCGGATTTGTCGTACGCCTCGCGCGGCCGCGCGAACTAGGGTCAGGTCCATGTCCCGGATCCGTCGCCACTGGCTGCCGTGGCTGGTCGTCGTGGTGGTGCTGGTCGGCTCGCTGGGCAGCAACGCCCAGACCGATCCCCGCGGACCGGTCCTGGTGGGTGTGCTGCTAGCCCTGGTCGCGGTCCTGCCGGTGGTGCTGGCGCAGCCGCGTGGGTGGATGCTCGCGACCAGCGGAGCCTGTGCCGGCGTCTACTTCGCCGCGGGATACGCCGCGGGACCGATCTTCATGGCACTCCCGGTGGTCACCTTCGCGGTTGCGCTGTCGCTGCCCACGCGCCGTTGGGTCGGCTGGGCGGTCGTGGGGGCCGCGCTCGTGGCGGCCGGCATGATCCTGAACCCCGAAGGTGCCCGGTTCGACGGCGGTCCCGGACGCGGGCCTTGGGCAGATGGCCGTGGTCCGGAGGGCGATCTGTCGCTGTGGCAAGCCTTCGGGCAGGTGGCGCTCATCGCCGCCTGCGGTGCGATCGCGAGCGCGCTGCGGTCGCGCAACGAGGCCCGGGCCCAACGGCAGCGACGGGTGGTCAGCGACGAGCGTGTGCGGATGGCCGCCGACCTGCACGACGGCGTCGGTCACGGGCTCGCGGTGATCGCGATGCAGGCCGGTGCCGCGCTGCACGTCCTCGACCGCGATCCCGAGGCCGCCCGCCGCAACCTGGAGGCGATCCGTGCCGAGAGCAAGGAGTCGCTCGACCTGCTGCGTCGGCAGCTGGCCCGGCTGACCGACACCGAGACCGGCGCCGGCTCGGCCCCGCGAGCACCGGAGCACGGGCTCGCCGACCTGCCCGCTCTCGTCGAGCGCGTGCGCACCGGGGGACTGGAGGTCTCGCTGCGCCTCGAGGTGGATTCGGCTTCGGCGGAGGCGGAGCGGGCCGCGTACGCAGTGGTCCAGGAGGGGCTCACCAACGTGCTGCGGCATGCCGGAGCGACGCGAGCCGAGGTGTCGATCGTCTCGACGCCGGCGGCCGAGATGGTCGTGACAGTCGACGACGACGGGCGGGGATCGGACATGTTGAGCGGGGAAAGGCGTCCTGGGATGGGAATTGTGGGAATGCGGTCGCGCGTGGAGGCACTTGGGGGCACCCTAGAGGCGGGGCCGGAGGTACGGGGCTTCCGGCTGCGGGCTTCCCTCCCGCTTTCTGGGTCCTCGGCGGGTGGCGCGGAGGGGCTGGCATGAGCATCACCGATCACACGCTGATCAGGGTTGCTCTGGTCGATGACCAGCCCCTCGTACGTATGGGCCTGGCGACGATGATCGGCGCCGAACCCGACCTGGAGGTCGTCGGCGAGGCCTCCGACGGCAGCGCGGCGCTGCCGATGCTGCGCCGCACCCACCCCGACGTGGTCCTGTGCGACATCCGGATGCCGGTGCTCGACGGCCTCGGCCTGCTGGAGCAGGTCACCCGCGACCCCTCGCTGAAGGACGTACGGGTGGTGATGCTGACGACCTTCGAGCTCGACGAGTACGTCTTCGAGGCGCTGCGGCTGGGAGCGAGCGGGTTTCTGCTCAAGGACGCCGAGCCGGTCGCGCTGCTCGACGCGATCCGGGTCGTCGCCGACGGTGGCTCGCTGCTTGCCCCGACGGTGACCAAGCGGGTGATCGAGGAGTTCGGCTCCTCACGCCGGGCGGCGAACCCGCATCCGCGTCTGGGCGACCTGACCGAGCGTGAGCGGGAGATGGTCGCCTGGGTGGCCACCGGCCGCTCCAACGCCGAGATCGCCGCCGAGCTCGTGGTCAGCCCCGACACGGTCCGCACGCACGTCTCGCGTGCGATGGTGAAGCTGCATGCCCGTGATCGCGCCCAGCTCGTCGTCTTCGCGATCGAGTCCGGCCTGAAGATCTAGGCTGCCAGCGAGACGCTGCCGGGCATGATGACCGGTGCGCAGGAGCAGGTGTCGCTGCAGGCCAGGTAGGTGTGCACCTCGTGGCCACACCGCGGGCACGGCAGGAAGTGCGACATCGGGAAGCTGCGTACGTTGATGTTCTCGGTGCTCTGAGCTGTGTCCCACATGACTTTCTCCTATCCGCGTTGTGTGCCTTCACCTACTCCACGAGTGTGCGCGTCCGATTTCGACATCTTTACTTCGACACGCGGCAGATTCATCAAATGGGAGGATCGGAGAGTGACGACCAAACCCAGTGGTGGGCAGGGCCAGGAGCAGCGGTTGCGCGACCTGAAGCTGCTGCGGAAGGTGAAGGACCGCATCGACCGGGAGTACGCCCAGCCGCTGGACGTGGAGGCGCTCGCCCGTGGCGTACACATGTCGGCCGGCCACCTGAGCAGGGAGTTCCGCAAGGCCTACGGCGAGCCTCCCTACTCCTACCTGATGACCCGGCGGGTGGAGCGGGCTATGACCCTGCTGCGCCGCGGTGACCTCAGCGTCACCGACATCTGCTTCGCGGTCGGCTTCGGGTCGCTGGGGACGTTCTCGACACGGTTCAGCGAGCTCGTCGGGATGTCGCCGAGCGTCTACCGCGACAAGGCGACGAGCGGCGGCGCCGGCATTCCGCCGTGCGTCTCGAAGCAGGTCACCAGACCGGTCAGGCGGAGTTCGATCAGGAATGGAGAAGCGAAGGTGCCCGACCCCTACATAAGTTGAGGTCCATGGACATCAACATCTGCCACAGCTACCTTCCGCACACCGACCCCGAGGCCTCGCTGAGGTTCTACCGCGACCTGCTGGGATTCGAGGTGAGGAAGGACGTCGGGTACGAGGCGATGCGCTGGCTCACGATCGGACCGCCGGCGCAGCCTGCCGTGAGCGTCGTGCTCTACCCGCCGCTCGCCGACCCGAACATCAGCGAGGAGGAGGGCCGGGTCATCCAGGAGATGATGGCCAAGGGCACCTTCGCCAGCCTGATGCTCTCCTCCACCGACGTCGACGCCGCCTTCGAGAAGATCCAGGCCGGCATCGAGGCCAGCGGCGGCGAGATCATGTCGGAGCCGACCGACCAGGACTGGGGCATGCGAGACTGCTCCTTCCGCGACCCGGCCGGCAACACCATCCGGCTGCAGCAGGTCAAGTGAGTCAGAAATGTGCAGGCCTGGATTCACGCCTCGGACTAGCCTGATCGCCATGACCGACCCCGGCTCGAACGAGCACAGCACCGAGCACAGCGCAGACACTCACGACCTGATCCGAGTCCAGGGGGCCCGGCAGAACAACCTCAAGGACGTCTCTGTCGAGATCCCCAAGCGCCGGCTCTCGGTGTTCACCGGGGTGTCGGGCTCGGGGAAGTCGTCGCTGGTCTTCGGCACGATCGCTGCGGAGTCGCGGCGGCTGATCGACGAGACGTACTCGACCTTCATCCAGGGGTTCATGCCCAGCCTGCCGCGACCGGAGGTCGACGCGATGGAGGGGCTGACCACCGCCATCCTGGTCGACCAGGAGCGGCTCGGCGCCAACCCGCGCTCGACGCTCGGCACCGTCACCGACGCCTACGCGATGCTCCGCAGTCTGTTCAGCCGGCTCGGAGACCCCTACATCGGTGGTCCGACCGCGTTCTCCTTCAACATCCCCACCACCCGCGCGAGCGGCGTGATGACCGGCCCCAAGGGCGAGAAGACGATCGTCAAGGACGCGGTCTACCTCGGCGGCATGTGTGCCGAGTGCGAGGGCCGCGGGACGATCTCCGATCTCGACCTGGCGGTCATCGTCGATGAGTCGAAGTCGCTGGTCGACGGGGCGATCCTGGTGCCCGGCTACACCGCCGACGGCTGGATGGTGGCCGCCTACAAGGTCGTCGTGCCGCCGGAGATTCCGATCAAGGACCTCACCGAGGAGCAGCGCCACGACCTGCTCTACGCCGAGCCGCGCAAGATCAAGCTCGAAGGCATCAACGCGACCTACGAGGGCCTGATCCCGAAGATCCGCAAGTCGATGTTCAGCAAGGACGTCGAGGCGCTGCAGCCCCACATCAAGAAGTTCGTGGAAGCCGCGGCGGTCTTCAAGCCGTGCCCCGCCTGTGGCGGGACCCGGCTCAACGAGTCGGCGCTCTCCTCGAAGATCCGCGGCAAGTCGATCGCTGACGTGTGCGCGATGCAGGTCACCGACGCCGCGGAATGGCTGCGAAGCATCGACGACCCGGGCGTGGCACCGCTGGTCGCGGGGCTGCTGCACCTGTTCGACTCGTTCGTCGAGATCGGCCTCGGCTATCTCTCCCTCGACCGGCCCTCGGGCACCCTGAGCGGCGGTGAGGCGCAGCGTACGAAGATGGTCCGTCATCTCGGCTCCGCGCTCACCGACGTGACCTACGTCTTCGACGAACCGACCGTCGGGCTGCACCCGCACGACATCCAGCGGATGAACAAGCTGCTCCTCGACCTGCGCGACAAGGGCAACACCGTGCTGGTCGTCGAGCACAAGCCGGAGACCATCGCGATCGCCGACCACGTCGTCGACCTCGGTCCCGGAGCCGGCAGCGACGGCGGCACGATCTGCTTCGAGGGCACCTACGAGGGGCTCGCCGCTGCCGACACGCTCACCGGGCGTCACCTCGGGCACCGCGCGTCGCTGAAGGAGACGGTCCGGGTTCCGAAGGGGCACCTGGAGATCCGCGGAGCGACCTCGCACAACCTGCGCAACGTCGACGTCGATGTGCCGCTCGGTGTGCTGACGGTCGTGACCGGCGTGGCCGGTTCGGGGAAGTCGTCGCTGATCCACGGCTCCATTCCGGCCAGTGCCGACGTGGAGTTCGTCGACCAGAGCGCGATCAAGGGATCGCGGCGCAGCAACCCGGCGACGTACACGGGTCTTCTCGAGCCGATCCGCAAGGCGTTCGCGAAGGCGAACGGGGTCAAGCCGGCGCTCTTCTCGGCGAACTCCGAGGGTGCCTGTCCGACCTGCAAGGGCAACGGCATGATCTACACCGAGCTCGGGTTCATGGAGACGGTCGCCTCGCCCTGTGAGGACTGCGGCGGCAAGCGGTTCCAGGCGCTGGTGCTCGAATACCGTCTCGGCGGCCTCAACATCGCCGAGGTGCTCGACCTCTCGGTCGCCAAGGCGCACGCCTTCTTCTCCGAGGGGGAGTCGAAGGTGCCCGCGGCCGCCAAGATCCTCGAGCGGATGTCCGACGTCGGCCTCGGCTACCTCAAGCTCGGCCAGCCGCTCAACACCCTCTCCGGCGGCGAGCGGCAGCGGATCAAGCTGGCCATGCACCTGGGGGAGAAGGGCGGGACGTACGTCCTGGACGAGCCGACCACCGGTCTCCACCTCGCCGACGTCGACAACCTGCTGGCGCTGCTCGACAAGCTGGTCGACGCCGGCAAGTCGGTGATCGTGATCGAGCACCACCAGGCGGTCATGGCTCACGCCGACTGGATCATCGACCTCGGCCCGGGTGCCGGTCACGACGGCGGCCTGGTCGTCTTCGAAGGCACACCCGCCGAGCTCGTCGCCAAGAAGTCGACGCTCACCGGCGAGCACCTGGCGGCGTACGTCGGGGCCTGAGCTCGAGCTGCTGGACGGGTTCGGGTGGCGGGAATCACGCCTGTTTGAGGGCATCTGGATGCGGTCGACCGCGAGCGGCGCACTTAGTGTGCGTTGGTTGCAGCATCAACGAAGGAGCAGCCGCGATGACCCTCTACGTTCCCGAGCACAGGCGTACGCCCGGGCAGTCCGAGCACACCGCTTGGACCCGTCCGGCCCAGCCGGCGGTGGAGATGACTCCGGTGCGGGAGCGGCCAGCGCCGGTATGGCCGCGCGGGCTGGTGGCCACCGCCATCGCCGCGGTCACCACCAGCCTGATGGCCGTGATCGCCAAGGCGGCCGGGGTCGACTTCGGCAGCAGCGTGGGCGACGTACCGCTCTCGGCGTTCCCGATGCTCACCGTCTACTGCTCCCTGATCGGCATCATCATCGCCGAGGTGATGATCCGGGTGGCCACGATGCCCCGCTCCACCTTCCAGATCACCATGATCGTGCTCACCGGACTCTCGCTGGTCCCCGACGTGCTGCCGTTCTTCGAGTTCGACCTGGCCTTCGTCGGCGTCCTGTGCCTGACCCACATCGTCGCCGCCGCGATCGTGGTCCCGATGATCGCCGGGCGGATGGAGGAGCGCCGCGGCCTCGGGCTGCCCGCTCCTGCCCACCGTCGATAGCGGACGCCGACCGTCCTATTTCGGTGTCATGGTGGAGCCATGGCACTCGAGACCCGCACCTTCCAGGTCACCTTCGACGCGCACGACCCACGCGCGCTCTCCACGTTCTGGCGTGACGTCCTCGGCTACGTCCATCCGGGTCCGCCGGGTGTCGACGTCCCCGACGGCAGCGACCCGCTGGACGCGTGGGACGAGTTCCTCGCTCGTGTCGGGGTGCCGGAAGAGCAGCGCAACAACGCCTCGGCGATCGAGGATCCCGCAGGCACCGGTCCGCGCGTCTTCTTCCAGCGCGTGCCGGAGTCGAAGACCGCCAAGAACCGCGTCCACCTCGACGTCCGGGCCGCTCCCGGACTGCAGGGTGAGGAGCGGATGGCCGCCCTCGAGGCGGAGTGCGAGCGTGTCGTGGCGCTGGGAGCCACCCGCGTCCGCCGCTTCGAGCCGGATCCGCCGATGAGCAACGGCTTCATCGTGATGCAGGATCCCGAGGGAAACGAGTGGTGTCTCGACTGAGCGTCTCCCTATCCTCTGGGCATGAGGATCAGGGCGGCAGTCGTCGATGACGCCGAGGCGTTGACCGACCTCCATCTCGATGTGTGGGAGGAGGCGTACGCCGGTCTGATGCCCGACAGGATCTTCACCGAGCGGCGATCACTGCGATCGGCGAGGGTCGATCGCTGGCGTAGGAACATCGAGACCGGCCCGATCTCCAACCTGGTGGCCGAGGCCGACGAGCCAGGGCGGCTGCTGGGCTTCGCCAGCATCGGGCCTGCTCGCGACGTGGGCCCGGGATTGCCGTCGCTCGAACTCTCGGCCCTCTATGTCCGCTCGGAGAGGTACGGCACCGGCCTCGGCCATGCCCTGCTCGAGGCGGCGGTCGGGGGCTCCGCGGCGTACCTCTGGGTTCTCGACGGCAACCAGCGCGCATCGGCGTTCTACGAGCGTCAGGGCTTCCGGTTCGACGGCGAGACCAAAGCCGACCCCGTCGGCATCGAACGCAGGATGGTCCGCGACTGCTGAGGAGCCTGCCCTCGGGGTGAAAGAAACCTTTCTTTCACCCCGAGACGGCGCGGCGGGCGAGCAGGGTCGAGTCGTCGATCTGGACCGGGACGCCGTCTCGGATGGTCAAGCGCGGGCGCTGCTCGACGACGACCGGCTCGAACCCGGCAGGCAGTCCGGGGAGCAGGTCCGAGGCGAGGAACATCGCGTTGTGATGGCCATGGCGCGCGAAGACCTCGGAGGGCGCGTGGCCGACGACCAGGAGGTGGCCCCCGGGCGCGACCGCGGTGGCCAGGCGACCGGCGACCTCGACCATGCTCCCGTCGGGGGTGTGCAGGAAGTGGCACGTGACCAGGTCGAACTGCCGGCCCTCGGCGTCGAAGGTGCGGGCGTCGACCTGCCACCAGGACGTACGGTCCGCGACCCCGGCGTCCTCGGCATGCCGCCTCGCCCGGGCCAGACCGTTGGCCGAGAAGTCGGCGCCGGTGACCGTCCAGCCCTGCTGCGCGAGCCAGATGACGTCGCCGCCCTCGCCGCAGCCGACATCGAGCGCGGTGCCGGGCGTGAGCTCGGAGACCTCGGCGACGAGCTGGGGGTTCGGGTTGCCGCTCCAGACCTTCTCCTCGCCGGAGTAGCGCTCCTCCCACGACTCCGGCTCGAACATCCTGCGGTCCTCGTCCTCGCTCATGGTGCTCAATCTAGCCGCCGCCCCAGTCAAAACCCTGTGCGTTCGGAGCATGCCGTGTGGTTGCCTTGCCGGCGATGATCACCCTGAGCGAACCACCTCGCCTGGTCCGTCCGACGACGGCCGTACGCACCTCCTATCTCACCGGCGAACAGGCCGACTGCCTCCTGCGCGGCACCGACACCGACTGGCTCGGGCCGGCGAGCACAGACTTCGACGGGTTCGTCGCTGCCCGGGACCACGACAAGGAGCGCTGGGACGTGATGTCGACGGTCTACTGGTACGTCTCTGAGGAGCACTATCTCGGCACCCTCGTCGTGCGCCACACGCTGACCCCCGAGCTCGCGGTCGACGGCGGTCACATCGGCTACCACGTCGTCGCGCCGTGGCGGCGCCAGGGCCACGCGACCCGCATGCTCGAGCTCGGTCTCGAGAAGGCCCGCGAGCACGGAGTCTCGCGTGCCCTCCTCACGTGTGCCCCCTCCAACGAGCCGTCCCGGCGGGTGATCGAGAAGAACGGGGGCGTGCTCGACGAGCAGCTCGGCAACGAGCTCCGTTTCTGGATCGGGTAGGGATACTTCACCCATGCACGCTCTCGTACGCCGCCCCTCGCCCCGCCTCGCCGAGGGGCTCGTCACTCACATCGAGCGGAGCCCGGTCGACGTCAGTCTCGCCCAGGAGCAGTGGGAGGCGTACGTCTCCGCGATGCGCTCCGCAGGCTGGACCACCCACGAGGTCGATCCCGCCGACGACTGCCCGGACTCGGTCTTCGTCGAGGACACGATGGTCGTCTTCGCGGACCTGGCCGTGATCAGCCGGCCGGGTGCCCTGGAGCGGCGCCCGGAGATCGACGCTGCCGAGGACGCGGTCCGTGCGCGGGGCTACCGGATCGCCCACATCGAGGCTCCTGGGACTCTCGACGGCGGCGACGTGCTCAAGCACGGCGACACCGTGTGGGTGGGGGAGGGCGGGCGTACGAACGCCGAGGGGATCGCCCAGCTCCGGGCACTGCTCGGACCGCTCGGCACCGAGGTCGTCGCCGTCCCACTCACGAAGGTGCTCCATCTCAAGTCGGCCGTCACCGCATTACCCGACGGCACCGTCATCGGCCACGAGCCGCTGGTCGACGACCCGAGGGTGTGGGGAGCCCGGTTCCTGCCGGTCCCGGAGGAATCGGGCTCCCACGTCGTCGTCCTCGACGACCGCACACTGCTGATGGCCGCCTCGGCGCCGCTGAGCAAAGCGTTGTTCGAGGAGCGTGGCTACACGGTCGTACCGGTCGACATCTCCGAGTTCGAGAAGCTCGAAGGGTGCGTGACCTGCCTGTCCGTGCGGCTACGAGCCGCTCAGGGCTGAATCGGCAGCGTCGCGCAGTTGGATCCGGTGGCGATGCCCTTGACCCGGTCGGTCACCCAGTTGACCGCATCGGTCTGGTCGACCAGCAGCGGCGTCACGTGGTTGGTGATCAGCCCGTCGCCGAGGTTGGGCAGGACGACCGCCTTGTAGGTCACCCGGGCGCCACGGCCGCACCAGTCGACGGCGAGCTGGCGCGACTGCGCGTGCGGGACGATGTCGTCCTGAGTGCCGGTCGCCAGCCGCACCGGGACCCGCGGAGCCACATGGCCGAGCTTCTGCGCGTCGATGATGCCCCGGACCACCGGCTCGCGCTCGATGATGTCATCGAGGCTCTCGCCCGTCGTCGTCCAGCTGGTGCTGCGCCGGAACGGGTAGCCGATGATCCCGTCCGCGACGCATGCCGTCGAGAGGTCCTCGAGCGCCGCCTTGCCGGTCGCGTTCAGGTTCTCGTCCAGGATCGGTCGGAGCTCCGGGTTGGACTGTGCCAGGCCGTTGATCGTCCAGCCGAGAGCGGCCACCAGCGCCGACCCGTCGATACCCTCCGCGGTCGCGCGCAGGTCGGCCGGCGGCGCGCCCACGTAGGCGCCCACGAGGTTGACGTCGGGAGCGTACGTCGCGGCGAGCTCGGAGGCCGATCCGGTCGCGCCGCCGCCCTGGCTGTAGCCGTAGAGCGCGACCCGCGACCCGGTGGTCACCGATGCGTCCGGGACCTCGCGCGCTGCTCGCGCGGCGTCGAGGACGGCATGTCCGCCGTCGATGCGGTCGACGTAGGTGTGGAGACGGTCGGTGGCGCCCAGGCCGACGTAGTCGGTGACCATCACCGCGACGCCACGCGCCAGCAGGCGGTAGATCCCGATGTCCTCGTAGCCCACCGAGACGGTCTTGCCGTTGAAGAGGATCGGATGCTCCAGACCGAGCGAGGCCGAGCACTGGTCGCCCTGGCCCATGGTGCCGGGCGCGACGACGACGAGCGGCCGGTCGCCGGCACCGCTCCAGGCCGCGAACGGCTCGATGTAGGCGCCGGTCACCGCAGCCGGGGCGCCGTTGTTGTCGGTGGTCTTGTACATGACCCGGGTGGCGGTGCCGGGCAGCGAGCCGATGCCCGGGATCGAGAGCCCGACCCCGAGGGGGAGCGGCTCGGTGCGTACGAGCGCTCCGTCGGCGCCGGGAAGCGTCGCCGGCGGGTTGTAGAACTCCGGGATCTCGACGCCGCGGGAGACGACGGCGGTGCTCTGGTCGGCGGCCACGGCCGGCGTGGCCAGGGCTGCGGGCATGACGGCGGCGACGGCCAGGGCCGTCACCAGGGTGCGTACGGCGTGCTTGCCGGGACGCTTCACGAACAGCCTCGATGCGTGCTGAGCCATGGGGGACTCTCCTCACGTAAGCGGGACCGCTTCGTCCCGAGTTACTGAAGAGTAATGTGAGCGCCGTCACGGTGACAAGGGTTTCAGTCCACACTTGTACACCGAGATTCGCGGAGCCTACGAGACGACGGGCTGGCGCAGGATCGTCCGGAGCTTCACGGGCTCGACCCGTCGAGGGTCGCCCAGATAGATCTCGTGGTGCTTCCCGGTCATCCGCAGCCCATGCTGGGGGATGAACCGCTCGTGCAGCTCCTCGAGCACCGGACCCTCGTCGTCGTAGGACCCGATGTGCAGCGTCTGCACGCAGGTGCCTTCCGTCAGTGTCTCCATGCGCACCTTGCCCAAACTCGCCGGGCGATCCTTGGCGCCGACCCTGGAGACCGCCTCGTCGAACATCTGTTCGGTGATCCAGTCGGGCGTCATGATCATCGCGGTCCAGTCCCACCGCGACTTGTCCCGTGCCCGGGTGAACGCGTCCATGTCCTCGGCCCACCACAGCGCCTCCAGCGGCGGCACCACGTAGTCGCGGCCCTCGTTCTTGCTGGCGAACTTCAGCTTGTACGCCACCGGGTAGAGCGCCGCGAGCGCGTCGGCGTACTCCTGGGCGGTGTTGGGGTCACCGTGCCCGTCGACCATCAGGTAGGGGAGTGGCGGCACCTCGATCACCCGGAACTCACCCTGACGTGCCCGATAGCTGTCGAGCGTCTTCTTCAGATCCACCTTCGCTGCCATGGGGACATGATGACGCTCCGGACATGGCAGCTGCTCGCCTGGCGAGTCACGTGGGACGCGCCAGGCGAGCAGCGGTGATGATCAGGCCCGATGATCAGGCTCGGTACGCCGCCCACATCTGGTCCATCCGGGTGCTCTGACCCAGGGTGAACTGGTTGTAGCAGCTGTCGTAGCTGTAGTCCATGTAGTTGTGGATCGGGTCGAGGCCGGGCAGGCTGCAGGAGTCACGGCCTGTCGGGCAGCCCGAGGTCGAGCTGGCCTGAGCCGGGGTGTCGCCGACCTCGTCGTTGGTCGTGGTGCAGCCACCCTGGAAGGTGTGGTAGAGCCCGAACCAGTGGCCGGCTTCGTGGGTCGCGGTCTTGCCCTGGTCGTAGTTCGTGGCCGAGCCGCCAGGAAGCGACGAGTACTGCACGCGGATGCCGTCGATGCCCGGGTTGCGCGAGTAGTCCCACGGGAACGTCGCGATGCCGAGGTAGCCGAAGTCGACGAGCCAGATGTTGAGCGCGTTCCTGCCGCCCAGGCGGGTCTGGGTGCGGTAGGTCGTCGACTGGCGGTCCTTGTGCCACTGGTTGTTGTAGTAGGTGTCGACGCCCGCGAGCGTGAACGTGAAACCGGTGTCTGCTGCCGTGCCGGCCAGCTCCTGACCTGCGAAGTCCTGGTTGAGCTCGGCGATCTGCGCATCGATCTGCGCCTGGGTCACGTCGCCGGATCCGTCGGTTCCCAGCATCTTGTGGATGTAGACGGGAACAGTGGCCGCGGTGCGCGCGCTGCTGCCCTTCTTGGCCAGGATCCCCGCCGTGCGGGCCTCGATCCGCTGCTGCTCCGCCGCGGAGATCTCGCGGTGGTCCCCGCCGGAGCCACCTCGGGCGGCGTCGGCCTCGTCGTGGTCGGCCGGCTCGATGCAGGCGGCCTTCGACTCCTGCGGAGCCCATGCCGCTGCCGGGACGGCGGTCATGGCTACCGAGGCGGCACCGAGCGCCAAGCTGATTGCCGTCGCTGCGATGCGAGCTGAACGGTTCAACGTCATGTGATGGGGGTCCTCTCACTCAGTCCGGGCCCACGGGGTCTGGGGCCTGGATTTCGAGCGCTGACTCAACACCAAATTTCGTTGCACGGGAATGTAACGCTTGCAGATTTGTCCATGACCGGAGGGATTTAACTGAGCCGTAACGGACGCCGGTGCCCAAGAGCATGAGGTCTTCGTCGCCATCGAGACATGGGTACGCTCCGGAGCATGGCAAGCGTGGAAGACGTGCGGTGGCTCGCCTCGAGCCTGGAGCGGTCCTACGAGGTCTTTGTACGCAATCGGCTGAAGTTCCGGGTCGGGTCGATCGTCTATGTCGCCTTCTCCCTGGACGAGACCGAGATGGGGTTCGGCTTCCCGAAGGAGGAGCGCGCCGCGCTGGTCGCCAGCGCGCCCGACAGGTTCCACCTGCCCCGCGAGTCGGAGATGCGGTTCAACTGGGTGGAGTCGTCCCTGGCCGCCCTCGACCCCGTCGAGGCGTGTGAGTTCGTCGTCGACGCCTGGCGCCTGTGCGTCCCGAAGAAGGTCTCCGCCGCCTACGACCTCACCCATCCCGACGGCCCCGGACCAGACCGTCCGGAGACCGGGCCGGCGAACGAGGGAGAGCGATGATCCTGGCCAAGGAGCGCGACCCCCGCCTGATCACGGTCCGCCGTGGCGGGACGCTCACCGACGCCGACCACCAGCTGCTCGCGCTGTGGGCGGCGACCTGCGCAGAGCACGTCCTCCCGCTCTTCGAGGCGGAGTGCCCCGACGACCCGCGCCCGCGGGAGGCCATCGAGGCCGCGCGCGCCTGGACCCGCGGTGAGCTGAAGATGATGGAGACGCGCGCTCTCGGCGGTCACGCCATGGGCGCGGCCCGGCCCTTGCGCGGAGCCGCCCGCAATGCCGCCTACTCCGCCGGACAGGCCGGCGTGGTCGCCCATGTCGCGGCCCACGACCTGGGCGCGGCGGCGTACGCCATCAAGGCCGTACGCGACGCGGCTCCTCCCGGCGAGGCCATCGAGGCCGGGCGCCAGGAGTGCCACTGGCAGCGCGAGCAGCTCCCGGAGCCCGTCCGAGAGCTCGTCCTCGACGACCAGCGGATCCGCAACGACATCTGCTGGTCGGTCTTCGACTGCTGAGGTCAAGCCGTGCGCGCCGATCCGCCGGGCCGTTCAGATGGCCTCGACATCGGCGGCGACGTGGCGATAGCCCCACGACTCGTAGACGACGACCGTCACGAAGGGCGCGGCGGCAACGATCAGCAGCGACCAGCCGAGCGAGACACCAGTTGCCGCCGCGACCACGCCGAGCGCCAGGACCGCGAGCATGCCCACGGCCAGGTTGACGTGCAGCATGTCGACGCGCCGCATCAGTGATGAGTAGATGCCGAAGTACGCGATCGTGAAGACTGCCAGCGGGATCACGACCGACAGCACCGCTCCGAGCACGCCGATGGTCGCCTCGCCCTCCATGACGTACGCCGCCACATGGATGCCACCGCCGAAGGCCGCCACCGAGGCGAAGATGAGGATATGGCCGTAGGCGAAGATCCAGGCCCGTTCTCGATGGCGCTCGATGAAGTGCGCGAACGGAATGATGTAGTAGTCCCACCAGATCCCGAAGGCCAACAGCGTGCCGGCGACCACGAGCAGGATCGACTCCTGTGACCAGCCGACGTGCTCCACGGCCGAGGCCACTGCCGCGACCGTTCCGAGGATGACCTCGCCCAGCGTGATGATGAGCAGCAGCCCGTAGCGCTCAGCGATGTGTTCGGCATTCCAGGGCATGCCCCAGCGGCGTTTGGCGTAGATCGGGCCGATCATCTCGACGCCGTAGAAGATGACCGACGCGAGCACCACCAGTGCCACCGAGCTCGTCTGAGCCGCCGCGAGGACCACCCAGCCGACCTGCGCGACAAGGATCGAACCGGCATAGGTGAGCGCGGTATTGCGGTAGGCGGGGGACTGCGACGCCGCCCGGAGCCATTGGGCGACCATCGCGACGCGCATCACGACGTAGCCGCCGACGAGGACGCGGTTGTCGAGCACTCCACCGTGGTCGATCGACTCGAACAACGGCGCGACGCCGAGGGCCACGACGATGGCGCCGGCCATCTGCACGATCGTGAGAGCGCGGAAGACCCAGTCGTCGGTGTCGAACCCGGAGGCGAACCACGCGAAGTTGATCCATGCCCAGCAGATCGCCACGACGGTGAACAGGAACCCACCGATCGCGGGCCCCAGGTGCTCCTCAGCGACCAGGTGAGCGAACGCGTTGCCGGCTTGCGCGAACGCGACGACGAACGCAAGGTCGAACAGCAACTCCAGGGGAGTGGCGGAGCGACCTACCTCGTTGGGGTCGCGTCCGCTCATCCGCATCAGCCGATGAGGTCGCACCACGGTCATGGCGAAGATCCTGCCACCACTGCGCCGTCTCGGCGAGAGGAGTCAGGCCGACGGAAGACCTCGGAGCACGAGCGGGGACCATCGAGTTACCGTCGACCACATGGATCAACCGCGCGATCGGCTCCAGGCGGAGCGCCGGCAGACGCTCGCGCGCCTAGCGGATCTCACCGACGACTTCGACGCTGTCGTCGCGGCCTCACGCGACACCAACGCAGACGACGAGCACGATCCCGAGGGCGCGACGATCGCCTTCGAGCGGTCCCAGGTCCATGCGCTCGTACGCCAGGCGCGAGAGCATCTCGTCGAGATCGACGCCGCGCTGGAGCGCGTGAGCGCGGGTACGTACGGGACCTGTGAGGACTGCGGCCAGCCGATCGGTGCGGGCCGCCTCGAGGCGCGCCCGGTCGCGCGCACATGCATCAGCTGTGCCGGGAAGCCGAGGGAACGGCTGCGCTAGCGGCGATGCCGACCGGGCTGGTCACGCATCTCGACGAGATCGTCGTGGATCCGGCGCGCGCGCAGTCTCTCCAGCCTCGCCACCAGGAAACCGGCGGCGGCCGCGAGCACCATCAGGACCAGGAGCACCACCACCGTGGCGCCCACCATGTCCAGGACGTAGCTCGTCATTGCGGGCAGGTACCCGATGTCGTCCGCGTTCATGCACGGGCTTCGATACGGTGGCCGTTATGTCAGGTGAACCCGAAGACTCCATCCGGCTGTGCTGTCTCCTGTGGGCGCGCGGGGGAGAGGCCGAGGCCCTCCACGCCTACGAGGACCGCGTCCTGAGGCTGATCTCGGAGCACGGCGGAGAAGTGGTGCACCGGGCGATCACCGACGACGCGCCCGGGCAGCCCGACGAGGTCCAGCTCTTCCGGTTCCCGGACCAGGCCTCGCTGGACGCCTACATGAACGACGAGCGGCGTACGGCACTCAGCGCCGAGCGCGACTCAGCCGTCGCGCGCACCGAGGTGTTTCCGGTGCGGTTCTGAGGATCGGTCTGAGGATCGGTTACTGTCTGCCTCATCTGGTGCTCGAGCACCCAACCCGGAAGAGGTCTGAGATGGTCGTTGCTGGATTGGTGCTCGCCGCCCTGGCCGCCCTGGTGCACGTCTACATCTTCGTCATGGAGTCGTTGACCTGGACGAGCCCGAAGACGCGGGCGGTGTTCGGGCTCGGCGCCGAGGAGGCCGAGGCGACCAAGGAGCTGGCGTTCAACCAGGGCTTCTACAACCTGTTCCTCGCCATCGTCACCGCGGTCGGCATCGTCCTGTACCCGGTGTGCTCCGCAGCGGTCGGCGCCGCTCTGGTCTTCGCCGGAGCCGGCTCGATGGCAGCCGCCGCGGCAGTGCTGTTCATCTCCTCGCCCGACAAGCGCGGCGCGGCGCTCAAGCAGGGCGTGATCCCGCTGCTCGCCGTCGTCGCCCTGGCGATCAGCGTGGCCCTGAGCTAGCCAGGAACTCGAGCAGGAGCTGGTTGGTCTCCTCGGGGCGCTCCTGCTGGACCCAGTGTCCACACCGGGGGAGTACCACCGATCGAGTGAGACCCGGCAGGGTCCGGTCGAAGCGTTCGATCTGGCGCCGACCGGTGATCGCGGGCCCGTCGTACTCGCCGGCGACGAAGAGCGACGGCACCCTGATCGGCACGTCGCTGAAGGCCGCGAGATCCTCCCAGTCGCGGTCGATGTTGCGGTAGCGCGCGAGCGGACCGAAGAAGTCGGAGTCGGCGAACTCGCGAGCGTAGAAGTCGACATCGGCGTCGCTCAGCCACTCGGGCATCTCGATGGGGTAGGTGAACTGGTCCGAGAGCTTGTCGCCGCGTGGCACCAACCCGAGCGCCCCGCGCGGATCGCCGCCGGCGGTGAGCACGCCGTCGCCAGAGATCGAGTAGTAGATGCCGAGCAGCCAGCGGCGTACGTCGGGCAGGATCTCGGCCTCGACGACACCCGGATTCTGGAAGTAGGAGATGTAGAAGTCTTCGTCGTCACCGCCGGCCTGTGCCATCGCCTCGGTGGGCCGACGGCGTCCGGAGGGGCTGAACGGCACCGACAGGCCGGCTACGGCGGTGAAGACGTCCGGCCTCAGCTGAGCCGTTGTCCAGGCGATGGGAGCGCCCCAGTCGTGCCCGACGATGGTGGCCGTCTCCGCGCCCAGGGCGTGCACCAGGCCGACGTTGTCGCCGACATGGCGCAGCATCCGGTAGTCCTCGATGGCACTCGGCTTCGAGGACCCACCGTAGCCACGGACGTCGATCGCGACCGCCCGGTAGCCGGCGTCGGCGAGCGCGGCGATCTGGTGGCGCCACGAGTACCAGGACTCCGGAAACCCGTGCACCAGGATCACGAGCCGGCCGTCCGCCGGCCCTGACTCCACCCAGTGCAGGTCGATCCCGTTGACGTGTTCGGTGCGGTGAGTCACAGCGGTGTCGGCCACGGCCGGAGTCTGCCACCTTTCCGGATTTCTGCGATAGTACCCCCTATCGCAGAAATGTTCGAAAAGACTGTATTATCGGGAGATGTGAGCGTACCTGACGATGGTGTGATGTTCGGCGATGTCGTCGAGGACTTCTTGACCGACCGCGCCACACTCACGCGCCGCGGGCTCAACGACAAGTCTCGCAACGCCTACCGGCAGGACATCGCCGCCTGGGCGCGGCAGCTGCATGTCGACGCGGGTGGCGAGCCTGATGCCGACGTGCTGGCGCTGGTCCCGATCTCGGCGCTGACCGACCAGAACGTACGCATCGCCTACAGGTCCCTGCGGGAGGGCTCGGCCGCGGCCACCTGTCAGCGCCGCGTCGGGACGCTGCGGCTCTTCACCCACTGGCTGCAGCTCGAGGGACACCTCCAGGTGGATCCCACGCTGCGTATCGAGGCACCTGAGCGACCCAGCAGGCTGCCGGCGGGCTGGAGCGTCGACGAGCTCCGCCGCCTGGCGCGGGTCGCTTCGACCCCGCGCGAAGGCACCGACCGGCGCCGCTGGCCTGCTCGAGACCGGGCGATCTTCGCGGTGCTGGTCACCACCGGCGTACGTGCCGCAGAGCTGTGCGGTCTCACCATCGGCTCCATCCGGCGCGAGCCCGACGGCGAGACGCTGGTGCGGGTCATCGGCAAGGGCGACAAGCAGCGCAACCTGCCGCTGCCGCCCGAGGCCGTGGATGCGGTCGACGCCTACCTGGCCGAGCTGGAGGCCCGTTTCGGGGCTCGCGACACGGCCGACCACCTGTTCGTGCTGACCTCGGGCAAACAGCTGCGTCCTGGCGCGCTCAACCATCTGGTCGAGACCTGGATCCGCCTCGCCGGCGTCCCGAAGCAGCCTGGCGAGGCCGCACATGCGTTCCGGCACAGCGCCGCCAAGGGACTGATCCGTTCCGGCGTACCGGTGCCTGCCGTGCAGGGGCTGCTCGGTCACGAAGACCTCAAGACGACCGGGATCTACGTCAAGGCGACCGCCGCCGACACGCGCGACGCCGTCCTGCTCTCACCAGCGCGTGAGGTGCTGCGTGAGACCGCTGAGCCATTCGAGCAGTAAGCGTTACGGCTTCAGCTCGGACGACGGAAATCCGTGACATCCGGCAGTTGTTCGAACCGGCCGACACGCAGTCACGCCGGCGGTGGGTCCTCCATAGTCCGGGCGAGCAGTGCACGAGCCATCCACAACTGCAGGTCCCGGACGTCATCCGGATCCAGGTGCGCGATGTCGCGGAGCCAGACCCGCGTCTCGATGCCGCACACACTGCGGATCGCCACCGCGAGCCGATGGGCGGCTTCCTCCCCGAGATCCGCTCGGACCGGGTCGAGCGCCTCCTCCAGCCACCCGATCGCCCGGCCTTGACGCAACGGCAGCTCGTGCGGCGCTTCCCCGAGCGAGAGCCGCAGCATGGCGCGCTGCTGGTGCTCGGTGCGTTCGATGGTGTCGATGAGCGCGGTCACCACGGCGTCGACCCGGGCGTCGACACCCTCCGGCGCGGGATCGGGCAGCAGTGACGCAGCCGCCGTCTCCGGGAAGGCCGCGGCAAGGAGGTCGGCCTGCGTCGGGAAGTACCGGTACGCCGTCGTCCGGGATATGCCTGACTCTTTGGCGACGTCCTCGACGCGAGGAGTGTCACCACTCTCGATGAGCCTGCGCGCCGTCGCAAGGAGGTGCTCACGGGTGCGCTGCTTCTGGTTGCTACGGCCGGTTGCGAGGTAGCTGTTGGTTGACACAATCCATATGGTATGGCAGTTTCATTATAGGATTCAAGTCCCATAAAGGAGTACGACATGAACGGACAGATCGCAGTGGCACCGGTGGTACGTCACGCGGGTGAGGGCGAGAAGCTCTGGTTCGCCGGAGGTGGCATCTGGACCTGGAAGACCTCCGGCGCCGACCCCGGCGAAGGACTGAGCGTGGTCGAGATCGAGATGAACGCAGGCAAGGTGACACCGATGCACACGCACCCGGTCGCCGAGTCGCTCTGGGTCCTCGAGGGCCAGCTGCGCTACCGCATCGACACTGACGACGTCGAGCTCGACACCGGCGACTTCGTGATGGTGCCCCGCGACGTGCCGCACGCCTTCATGGTGCTGAGCGACGTGGCCCGAGTGCTGGCGCTGCAGCCGTCGGACGCGTGCGAGGCGTTCTATCGCGGCGCCTCCGAGCCGCTCGAAGGGTCTGCCCGCGTGACCGACTTCGGCCGGATCGCACGGAGCGGGGAACTCAACGGCGGCATCACCATCGTCGGGCCGCCGCCGTTCTGATCAGAGTTGCCGACACGAGCAATCAGTCACATAGATGGCTTGACCGCACGGGTCGCGATATAGGCGGGGAAGTGCTGCGCCGTGACGTCTGCGTGGTGCGGCGCTTCGCTGAGATGCGTCAGGATGAACCCGGCCGCCAGCTGCCCGCCGATCTGTTCGGTCAAGGAGTGGCTGTACTCGATCGGACCGCTTCCGTAGGCGCGCATCCGGTCGGCCTCCGAGAGATCGAGCGAGCTGAACGGCAGCCGGTGACGCACCACCAGCTCCTGCCGGTCGAGCGCCACCTCGTCGAAGATGTAGACGTCCGGGTTCATGAAGCCGACCATGAGCGTCCCGCCGGGGCGCAGCACCCGGAACGTTTCCTCCCACACCGGCGTCAGGTCGGGACAGAACACGTTCGACACCGGGTTGACGATGACGTCGAAGCTGGCGTCGTCGAAGGCGCCGAGGTCGCGCATGTCGCCGAGCACGGTGCGAAGCTCCAGCCGGTCACGAGCGGCCACCTCGTCGTCACGGGCCAGCTGCTTGGGCGAGTTGTCGAAGACGGTCACCTCGGCGCCCGCTGCCGCGAGGACGGGGCCTTGCTGGCCACCGCCGGACGCAAGGCAGAGCACCCTGGCACCGGACAGCTCGGATGGAAACCAATCACGCGGAATCGGCTCGTGGCCGATCAGAACCACGGACCAGTCGCCTTGACGTGCCTTCGCAGTGACCTCGGGGCCAACCGGCCGGGACCATTCGTTGTCGTTGTCGACGAGCTCGTCCCACGCGACGCGGTTGTGCGCGGTCGGGTCGAAGTCTTCTGTCACAGCAGCGAACCCTAGCCGCTCAGGCCCTGCTTCAGCGGTTGGATAATTCGCCGATAATGCACATTATGTCAAGTTACGCCTTCTCGAGTCCCCTCTCGCGATAGCCCCCATGTACCGGAACTCGATGACGTGGCGTCGTCGGACAGGTTGCCGCCATCACCGCGGATGACGCTGGCGTCATGACATCCATCAACGAACTTCGCAAACAAGTGTCGCGGGTCATCGCGCCCGACGATCCAGACTACGAAACGGCTCGAGCCGTGTGGAACGGAATGATCGACCGTCGTCCGGCCGCTGTCGTGCCGGCCGCCGACGTCAACGACGTCATCGCCGCAGTGAACTTCGCTCGCGACGCCGGCCTGCCGCTGGCCGTGCGTGGAGGCGGGCACAGCGCACCCGGTTACGGGACGATCGATGACGGCGTGGTGATCGACCTGTTCCCCATGCGTTCCGTCGAGGTCGATACCGACGCCCGAACTGCTCGCGTGGGTGGCGGGGCGACCCTGGCCGACCTCAACGAAGCCACCCACGCGCACGGCCTCGCCACGCCGGGCGGGATCGTCTCGACGACCGGCGTCGGCGGCCTCACGCTCGGCGGCGGCATCGGCTACCTCACCCGTGGTTTCGGTCTCTCGATCGACAACCTTCGATCGGCCGACGTCATCACCGCGGACGGGCAGCTCCGTCGCGCCAGTGAGTCGGAGAACGCCGACCTGTTCTGGGCGCTCCGTGGAGGCAGCGGCAACTTCGGGGTGGTCACGAGCTTCGAGTTCGACCTGCATCCGGTGGACGAGGTCGTCGTCGGACTC
The DNA here is from genome assembly GCF_044744805.1 of Nocardioides sp. NPDC087217. NCBI lineage: Bacteria > Bacillati > Actinomycetota > Actinomycetes > Propionibacteriales > Nocardioidaceae > Nocardioides > Nocardioides sp. NPDC087217. Next base: position 715,029 of record NZ_JBIUZB010000002.1, on the reverse strand, counting down.
TTCTTCTACGAGCTGGAGCACGCCGGGGACCTGCTGCGCTTCTTCCGCACCTGGATCACCGACGCGGACGAGCGCTACGGCGCCTTCCCGGCCTTCCAGGTGGCCCCTCCCCTCCCCTTCCTTCCGGAGGACCGCCACGGCGACACGTTCTGCGCGGCCGTCGTCCACTGGAGCGGTCCGGTCGATGAGGGCGAGGCGGCGATGCAGCCGTTCCGCGACCTCGCGCCGCGCGTCGGCGAGATGGTGTCGCCCATGCCGTATCCGTGGCTCAACAGTGCGTTCGACGACCTCTTCCCCCGTGGCGTACGCAGCTACTGGAAGGGCAACTACGTCACCGAGCTGACCGATGAAGCGATCGAGGTGCACCTGGCCCACGGCCCGAAGGCGCCGAACGCGAGCTCGACGATGCACCTGTACCCGATCAACGGTGCGGCCTCCCGTGTCGGCGCGACGGACACCGCGTTCTCCTACCGGCACGCGACGTTCTCGACGGTCATCGTCTCCGCCTGGCCGGACGCCTCCGACGACGCCGCCAACATCGCGTGGGTCCGCGACTACGCCGCCGCGCTCACGCCGCACTCCGAGGCGGGCGGGTACGTGAACTTCATGTCCGACGACGACCAGGGCCGCGTCACCGACACCTACGGCGACAACTACGCGCGACTCAGGAAGGTCAAGCAGGCCTACGACCCGGAGAACCTGTTCAGCCACAACCAGAACATCACGCCCTGACGACGCCGGTTCGCCGGCGCCAGGTCGTGGCGCGGGACCACGCGAGGCGGTACCGCGCCACGGAGTCGCTACGCGCTCACTTCTTGATGAAGTCGAGGATGTCCTGGATCAGCTCCTGCTGGTAGGCGCCGAAGATCCCGTGCGGAGCGCCCGGGTAGACCTTGAGCGTGCCGTCCTTGACCAGCTCGATCGACTTCAGCGCCGCGTTGCCGATCGGCACGATCTGGTCGTCGTCGCCGTGCGCGATGAAGATCGGCACGTCGAGGGCCTTCAGGTCCTCGGTGAAGTCGGTCGCCGAGAAGGCCGCGACACACTCGTACGCTGCCTGGATCCCGGCGAGCATCCCCTGGCGCCAGAAGTCGTCGATCGCGCCCTGCGACGTCTCGACGCCGTCACGGTTGAACCCGAAGAACGACGGCGCGAGCTCGCGGTAGAAGTTCGAGCGGTCGGCGAGCACGCCGGCCCGGATCCCGTCGAAGACGTCGATCGGAAGCCCGTCGGGGTACGCCTCGGTCTGGAGCATGATCGGCGGGACCGCGCCGATCGTGACGACCTTGGCGACGCGTCCGTTCCCGTGCTGAGCCGCGCAGCGGACGACCTCTCCCCCGCCGGTCGAGTGGCCGACGAAGACCGCGTCGCGCAGGTCAAGATGCTCGACGAGCTCGGCGAGGTCGCGCGCGTAGGTGTCCATGTCGTTGCCCTGCCAGGGCTGGGCGGACTTCCCGTGGCCGCGGCGGTCGTGGGCGATCACCCGGTAGCCGGCGTCGGCGAGCGTCTTGCGCTCGAGCGACCAGGCGTCCGAGCTGAGGGGCCAGCCGTGGCTGAACACGATCGGCTGACCGGTCCCCCAGTCTGAGTAGTGGATGTCGGTGCCGTCGGACGTGGTGAAGAAGGGCATGGTGCTCCTGTTGGATCGGTTCAGCGAGGACTTCACCATCGTCGCCGTCCTCACCGCGCCGGGTCGCCTGCCGGATCGGCCGCGAATCCCTCGGAATCGGACGCGCGTCAGGCCAGGGCGAGCCGGTCGACGTAGGCGTTCGCCGACTCGCGCAGCTCTCGCCGCGACGTCGCCGTGGCCCCGGCCTGGATCAGCGCCTGCGAGAAGAGCAGGATCTCGTGCGCAAGCGTGCCCGCTCCGGTGCCGGTTCCGATGCGGGCCGCGATCCGCTCCTCCATCGCATCGAGGGTCCGCCTGCAGATGCCGACCACCTCGGGATCGCGGTCGGCGAGCTCTGCCAGAGAGCGCACCATGAGGCAGCCGAGTCGCCGCGGATCTGCTGTGCAGTCGTCTGCGATGCAGAGAAGATAGCGGCGTACGGCTTCACGGGCTCCGTCCTCCCCTGCCAGGGCGTCGGCCGTCAGGGTGATCCGGCCGCCGCAGTACGCCTCGAGTGCTGCGAGGAAAAGGCCGCGCTTGCTCCCGAACGCCGCGTAGATGCTGCCGTTGCCCGCGCCGGTGTGCTCGGCGAGGTCATGCATGGAGGTTCGCTCGTAGCCATGCTCACGGAACACGTCGAGCGCTGCGTCACGTACCGCCGTGACTGAGATCTCCCGAGGTCTGGCCATCCCCCGAATCTACCGGTCTTCATGACCACAGTTATGGAATACTCAATCCACAACTACGAGAGGATGTCGATGGCTGGTACGAGGCGACGGATCGGGTTCCTCCTGTTCGACGGCGTGAAGGCGCTGGACTATGTCGGTCCCGCCGAGGTCTTCGTGGAGGCCAACCAGGCGACAGAGGCCTACGAGGTCGTCCTGCTCTCGCCTTCGGGCGCCGCGGTGACCTCGTCGATCGGCGGCGGTATCGCCGTGAGTGCTGCCGCAGCCGACGCCCCGCCGCTCGACACGCTCATCGTCCCGGGCAGCGAGCGTGCGCCGTCGGACTTCGTGACCGACGAGCTGCTCACCGCTGCGCAGACCCTGGCCGTCCGGGCCAGACGAGTCGTGTCGATCTGCAGCGGGGCGTTCGTCCTCGCTGAGCTCGGCCTGCTGGACGGGCGCAGCGCGACCACCCACTGGAAGTTCACCGACGACCTGGCACGCCGGTTCCCCCTCGTCGACGTACAGCCGGACCGCATCTTCGTACGTGACCGCCACGTCGCGACGTCCGCCGGCGTCGCTGCCGGCATCGACCTTGCGCTGGCCCTGGTCGAGGACGACCTCGGCGTGGCAACCGCCCGGCGGGCCGCGCAGGGGCTCCTCGTCTACCTGCGGCGCTCGGGCGGACAGACCCAGTTCTCCGCTCCCCTGCGCGCTGTCGCGGTGCCCGAAAGCCCGGTGCGCGTCATCACCGAGCTCATCGCACAGGACCCGTCGTACCGGCACAGCGTCATCTCACTGGCGCGTCACGTCAACATCAGCCCGCGCCACCTCACGCGCCTCTTCCAGGACGAGGTCGGGATGAGCCCTGCCGAGTACGCAGCGAGCGTACGTTTCGATCTGGCGCGGAGCTGGCTGGAGGCCGGCCGCTCGGTGGCGCAGGCGGCGTCCGATGCCGGGTTCTCGAGCGCCGAGGCCCTCCGCCGCACCTTCGTCGCCCGCCTGGGCGTCTCACCCTCGGCCTACCGCCGCGGCATCCGCACCCAGATCGATGTCGCCACGTCAGGGCCGACGACTCTCACCTTCGCGCAGAGCAAGGATCGTGCGGGCGTCGGCGGCCGTGGCGACCGCCAGCGCTGATGCCGCGATCTTCGGCCCGATGGTGCCCTCGCTGCGGGCGAGGCTCACGCAGTACGCCGCGATCGCCACGTTGAGCCCGGCCCGAGCAGCCATCCACGGCAGTCTGCGCCGACCCGCCAGCAACCCGGGCACGAGCGCCAGGTCCGCGACACCGATCGCTCGCAGCGCCGTGGGGTGGTCGCCGAGCTTCAGCGCCCGGCCCACCCGCTCCGGCGCGAGGAGTATCGCTGCCCCGATCGGCAGCGTGGCGAGTCCGACGAAGGCGGCCGAGCGCCGCGCACTCTCGTGGTCCATGAGCACCATCTTGTCCGACGGCCGGTGATCTCCCGCGGAGGATGTAGAGAACACGCGAACGTCTCCGTTCATGGAGTGAATGCGACCAGCCGAGGTCGCCACATCCGAGGAGAAGCAGATGTCGAACACCATGCAGCCCGCCGAGATCGACGAGGTCCTCAGCCGCCCGTTGAGCCAGGATCTCCTCGCGCGTGACCTGACCCGACTGGCGTACGTCGCCAAGGACGGCACGCCGAGAAACGTCCCGATCGGGTTCACCTGGAACGGCTCAGAGGTCGTCATGTGCACCACGCCCAACTCCCCCAAGCTCATCTCGCTGCGCCACAACCCGGTGGTCGCGCTGACCATCGACACCGAGGCGCACCCGCCCAAGATCCTGTTCATCCGTGGCACGGTCGAGCTCGACCTCGTCGACGGAATTCCCTGGGAGTACCTCCAGATGAACGGCTCCTACGAGATGTCGGCCGAGCAGCGGGTCGCCTGGGAGGCCGAGGTCCGCTCGCTGTACGACAGCATGGTCCGGATCGTCGTCACCCCGACCTGGGCGAAGCTGATCGACTTCGAGACCACACTTCCGACCCAGGTCGAGGAGCTTGTCCAGCAACGCGCTGAGCGGGAGGCCGCCGGGCGCCCGCTCTGATAGTTTCTGGACATGATGTCCAGCAATCCCGGATTCGTGTCTCGGTTCATCACGTCCGCCGAGGCGCTCGTTCCCGACCTGGTCGAGCTCCGTCGGAGCATCCATGCCCAACCAGAGCTCGGACTCGACCTGCCGGGCACCCAGCGCCGAGTACTCGAGGCGTTGTCCGGTCTGGACCTGGAGATCACCGAAGGACGATCACTTTCGTCCGTCACCGCCGTGCTGCGCGGCGGGCTGCCCGGTCCGACCGTGCTGCTGCGCGCCGACATGGATGCGCTGCCGATCACGGAGGCGGTCGACGTTCCGTACCGGTCCAGCAACGGCGCGATGCACGCATGTGGGCACGATCTGCATGTCGCCGGCCTGGTCGGCGCGGCCCGGCTGCTCGCCGAGAACCGCGCTGACCTCGCCGGAAACGTCATCCTGATGTTCCAGCCGGGCGAAGAGGGGCACGGCGGTGCGAAGCTGATGATCGATGAAGGCGTGCTCGACGCCACCGGCGACCGGCCAGTGGCTGCGTACGCGATCCATGTCGGCAACGCGCCGCGCGGGATCTTCCTCACCCGGCCGGGCACGGTGACGACGAGCTCGACGCATCTGACGATCGACCTCGTAGGTCGTGGCGGGCACGGTTCGCGCCCCCATGAGGCGCTCGACCCGGTCCCCGTCGCGGCCGAGATCGTGCTGGCCCTGCAGACCTACACCGCGCGCCGCTTCGACTCCTTCGACCCGGTCGTCATCTCGGTGACCAACCTGACCGCGGGCACCGGAGCAGACAACGTGATCCCCGAGTCGGTCCAGCTCACGGGCACCGTACGCACCGTCGACCCGAACACACTGTCCAGGATCGAGCGAGAGCTCCCTCAGCTCATCGAGGGCATCGGGGCCGCGCACGGGCTGGAGGCGACGGTCGCGCTCGAAACCGGCTATCCGAGCGTCATCAACGACGAGGCGGTCACCCGACGTGCGATGGAGACGCTGCGTAGCGCCTTCGAGCCGCGCGTCGTCGAGGTGCCACGACCGACGATGGGGGCCGAGGACTTCTCGTTCGTCAGCCAGCGAGTCCCGACCACGATGGTGCTGCTGGGCGCCGCGCCGAGCGCGGATGCGGCTCCCAACCACTCCCCTGACGCCGCCTTCGACGACAGCATCCTCGGCGACCAGGCGGCGGCACTCGCACTGCTCACGATCGACACTCTGGCCGCCGAGCAACCGTGACGATCGTTCCTACGACTGGACCGATGCGATCACGCGCGTTTAAGTGCATTCAACTGCCTTTGCTGCCGCCTTAGGCACGATGAGCCGAGTGGGCTATGGATGCATGCTGAATCGACGTGCCAGACTCCACATCATCCGGGCGGCTGCGCCCAAGTACACGTCATCTACGGGGGACATGAGCATGCGCATCCACAGCATCTTCACCGCGATCGCCGCCGCCGCTTCTGCGACGGTCCTGGCCGCTGCACCGGCCCTCGCGGGCGGCAGCCCGCACTTCATCAAGCACCTGACCAAGGTCACCGACGCGGATCTGTCCTCCGTCACCGTCGCCTTCAAGGAGGCCGGCCTCGAGAGCGGTGCGGTCGAGACGATCACCGTCACCGCTCACCTCGACGCGACCTATCAGTGCGTCAACCGAGGTGGCCACAACCCGGACGACCCGAAGAAGACCGTGATCAGCGGTGACTACTCGAAGTCCGGAGAGTTCAAGGCTGCCAGGAACGGCAACGTGACCGGCTCCTTGACGGTGACCGCACCCGCGCCCAGCACCGTTCTCGACTGCCCCAACGGACAGAAGGCAGTGCACACGGTGTCGACGTGGTCGAACATCTCGGTCACCGACGAGGACACCCTGGCGACCATCACTGTCCCGGGCACCTACTCCTTCGGCAAGCTGGTCGACTGACGACCCGCTTCATGACACGTCTCAGCCCTTGTCGGGACCGTTGGCGCGTACTCGCTCGACGTTGACCAGCGACTGCTGGAGCTCCTCGAGCCACTCGCTCGAGTGCTGCTGGACGAGCTTCACGCACCAGCCGAGCGCGTCGCTCCGACTCCGGGCGACGCCGCCGGAGACGAGCAGGTCGAGGACCGCGCGCTCGGGCTGACGCAGCCGGGTCATCACCGGCGCGGAGACGGTGGTGAACATGTGCCGCTCTCCCCCGACCTCCACACCCCAGGAGACCTTCCGGTCGAATCGCCGCTCGGCCTGCCGCGCGACGGCCATCCGGTCCTCACGGGTGCGCTCACGGAACTCGCTCGCCCGCCCTTCGTAGGCCGCAGCCTTCTCCTCGTCCGAAGCGCCCTCGGCTGTCTTCGGCTCCTTGATCCTTCCGACGACGGTGATCTCCTCGCGGTCGACCACGACATCGACGATCTCGTCGTACACACCATCGGGCAGTCGTCCGGTAAACCACCCGCGCAACTCAGTTGTAAGCATGTAATCATGCTTACTCGCTTGCGCCGGGAAATCAAGGGACCCTCAGGACGGGGCGACATTCCGGTTCACACGGGCCGTCGCGATCCTGGACCTCACCCGACGATCCCGATCGTCTCGGTCACGGCGATCGCGCCCGCGACCGCTGCCGTGACCCCGACCCGACGGCGACCGATGAGCAGGAAGACGGCCAGTGCGGCCACCAGCGCCGCACTGCCGACCCGCAACCACGGGCTGTCGCCGGTCAGCGGATGGCGGACCACCACGAGCGCGGCGACGACCAGAGCCAGATGCGTACGCCGCCAGGCGAGCTCGGTCCGCTCGGGCTGCAGCCCGGGGTCGCCCACGCCGGCCCTGTTCACGTCGGCCCCGCTCACACCAGCAGGGCCATCGAGACGAGCGCGACCGAGCCGAGCACGCCGAAGACCAGCGGAAGCGGTGCTCGGCGGGTCGGCAGGGCGTCCCGCCGGCGGATCGCCCGCTCGCTGCGCACCCAGCTCCACCAGGACCACGCCGCGCACGCGGCAGCGAGGATCGCGAGGCTGAGCGGAGCGAGCACGGCCAGGGCCGTGTCGCCGCCCACCTCGAGAGTGTCGACCGCGACCGCGACGGCGAGGAACGCCAGCGAGGTGCGGATCCAGGCCAGGAACGTACGTTCGTTGGCCAGCGTGAACCTGACGTCGGGCTCATCGGTCGAGCTGTAGAGCCAGCTGTCCAGCCGACCTCGGCGTTCGCGGGTCACGAGGCAGGCTGCGTGACGGCCCCGGCGTCGGCGTCCGCGTCGGTCCGGGAGTGGCGACCGGTCGCGCCGGGAACGAGTGCCGCGGTGATGGTGAACAGGACCGTCGCGACCCAGGCGATCGTCATCCAGCGCTCCCAGCCGCCCGTCGCCTCGACCACGCGCGGCGCGAAGAGCACCGTTGCCAGGATGAAGGTGCGGTTGAGCAGGTGGTTGAGACCAAAGGCCCGGCCCTGGATGTCGGGGTGGATCTCCTCGACGTGCTCGGAGAAGCTCGCCATCCACGGTCCGAAGATCGCCGCCAGGGCGACGCCGATGCCGACGAAGAGGACGATCACCATGCTCGAAGACGCCCCGCTCCCCTGGTCCATGAGCGCCAGGAAGACACCGAGGAAGATCGCCGCGGCGAACCCGCCGCCGACCATGAAGGACTTGCGGCGTTGCGTACGGTCCGAGAGGCGAGCGAAGACCAGGCTCAACGCGAGGTTGCTCAGCCAGAAGACCATCGTCATCGCCGAGGCGGCACGGACCGAGACGCCGAACTGCTGGACGAGCATCGTCTGGGCGTAGGCGTTCATGGTGGCGAGCAGGACGTAGAGGAACGACATCGCGAGCACATGCGTCCAGAAGGCGCGGCGGGCGAGGAGGAAGAGCAGACCCGCCCTCCTCGGGGGCACCTCGACGGTGTGGGCCTCGTGCTCGGTGAGGCGTACGGCGCGGCGAACCTCGGGTGCCAGGTCGCGCAGGGTGAGGGCGACCACGATGGCACCGACGAGAGCCGCGCCGGCCATGATGAACAGCTGCGAGCGCCACTGGTTGCCGAAGACACCCAGCGTCGCCGAGGCCACCGCGGCGGCAAAGAAGTTCGCACCGACCGAACCCCAGCTCCAGAACGCGAACGCCTGCGCCCGGCCCATCCGCGGGGTGAAGTCGCGGATCAGTGGCTGGGTGCCGGCGACGGCGACGCCCTCGACGAACGCGAGCACGATCCTGGCGAGCGCGAAGTGGCCCACCGAGTCCGCAGTCGCCATGAACAGGCAGGCGGCGGCGGAGAGGAACATGAACGGGACCAGGATCCGCACCCGGCCGACGCGGTCGGCGAGCTCGCCGCCGAGGTAGCCGGCGAGGGCTCCGAAGATCAGCGACGCGGCCGTGATGAGGCCGTACGTCTTGAGCGACATCCCGAGGTCGTCGAGCAGCAACGGCAGAACCGGGGCCAGCTGGCCCTCGAACGCCGAGATGAACAGGGCGAGCACGACGACAGCCAGCAGCACGCGACGGCGCGCTCCGACTGGGTACTCGGTGAGCAGGGTGCGGTAGGACACGGAGATCCGCCCTTCAAGATATTAGACAGAGCGTCTAGTAACGGTCATCACGTCCGACTCTAAGGTCAGTGACCCGCGCCACACAAGACACCCTGTCCAATTCGGCGCCGCGAGTCAGCGTGTGTCGGGGTCGAATCCCGTCGCCCAGAAGCGGCCGCGGCGCGAGAGCTCGACGAGCGTCTCGACGACCTGGTCGGTGGCCGGCCGCGGCTCCGGAGCATCCAGCCACCACAGCAGCACCGCCATCTGCTCACCGACCCACGCCCGCGCCAGCACCTGAAGATCCACCCGCGGGCGCACGGCATGTGCCTTCACCCGGGCCATGAAGGTCTCATGGGCGGTGGCGCTCCAGGCATCCTCGAAGGCCCGCAGGCCGCGGCCGTCGCCTTCGCCCCGCAGGATCATCCGGTACGCATCGGGCTGCTCGGTCGCATGCCGGAAGACCTCGGCCACCGGCTCGCCGGTGAATCCGGCATCCTCCGGCGCCAGCACCTCGGCCAGCCGCTCCTTCAGGTCCAGGAGGACCGAGGAGACCACGTGGTCGTAGAGCGCCTCCTTGTCCTTGAAGTGCGTGTAGAAGGTCGCCCGGCCCACGTCGGCCGCGGCGACGATGTCCTCCACCGTCACCGCGGCGTAGCCACGCTCGAGCACCAGGGAGACGAGCGCATCGCGGAGCGCTCCTCGCGTTCGCCGGCTGCGCCGGTCCTCAACCACGGTCATGGGCACTGTTCTAGCACTTTCCCGAACGACTGGACCGTTTCTGGACATCATGTCTATGATCTCGGTGACCGCGCTCACAGCAGCGACCCCGACCACCAGGAGGGCATCCGTGAATCTCGGCAGCTATCTCACCCGCACCGCGACCTTCACCCCTGACGCCACCGCCCTGGTCTCCGGCACCGACCGATGGACCTACCGCCAGCTCGAGGACGACACCAACCGGCTCGCCGCTGCCCTCATCGCCCGCGGCTGCACGCCGGGCACTCCCGTCGCCACCCTCGCCACCAACCGGGGCGAGCTCGTCGTCGCGGAGATGGCAATCTGCAAGGCGGGCGCCCTCCGCGTGCCGATCAGCGCCCGGCTCGCCGCCGCCGAGGTCGAGCACGTGCTCCTCGACGCGGCCGTGAAGGTCGTCTTCACCGGTGGCGCCCACCTCGAGCTGGTCCGCAAGATCGTCGACGCTCATGGCCTGGACTGCCTGGTCATCGATCTCGACAACGGCACGGCCCCTGCCACAGGCACCATGGCATACGACGTCCTGCTCGCCGAGGGCAGCACCGACCCCGTCGCGGTCGATGTCGACGAGGAGGCTCCGGCGGTCCTCAACTTCACCTCCGGCTCCACCGGGACGCTTAAGGCTGCGGTGCAGACCGTCGGCAACCGGCTGGCCAACATGCGCAAGCTGGCGATGAACCCCTACGGCTCGCTCTCCGCCGAGGCCGTGTACCTCGCCCCCGGACCGATCACCCACGCCAGCGGCATGGTCATCCTCGGCTGCTTCTTCCGCGGCGCGGCCGTGGTCGTGCTGCCGGTCTTCGACACGGAGGCCTACCTCGACACCCTCGAGCGCGAGCGCGTAACGCACACCTTCGTCGTCCCGGTCATGCTCAACCTCGTCCTCGCCTCGCCCACCCTGCGCGAGCGCGAGCTCTCCGCGCTGCAGAGCATCACCGTCGGCGGCGCCCCGGTCAGCCCGGCGCGGCTGCGCGAGGCGGTCGAGGCATTCGGCCCCGTGGTCAACCAGGGCTACGGCCAGGGTGAGACGACGAGCGCGATCACCTTCCTCAGCTCGGAGGACGTCGTACGCGGCATCGAGTCCGACCCGGAGCTGCTGCTCTCCTGCGGCCGCCCGGTCTACGACACCGAGGTGATCGTGGTCGACGAGGACCACAACCCGCTGCCCGCCGGCGAGATCGGCGAGATCGTGGCCCGCGGCCCGGACTGCGTCCGGGAGTACTTCCACGCACCCGAGGCGACTGCGGAGACCTTCCGCGACGGCTGGGTGCACACCGGCGACCTGGGCCGGATCCGCGAGGACGGGTTCGTCTTCATCGTGGACCGGAAGAAGGACATGATCATCTCGGGCGGTTACAACGTCTACTGCTCCGAGGTCGAGGCCGCGCTCTACGAGCACCCGGCCGTCAGCGAGGCCTGCGTCGTCGGCGTACCCAGCGAGAAGTGGGGCGAGACGGTGAAGGCGTACGTCTCGCTCGCCGCCGGCGCCACAGCGACCGAGGAGGAGCTGCGCGACTTCTGCCGCACGCGCCTATCGGGGGTGAAGGTGCCCCGGATCATCGAGTTCGCCGACGCACTCCCCCTCAACCGCAACGGCAAGGTCGACCGTCGGGTGCTGCGCGAGCGCGACTGGGCCGGCACCGAGCGGAAGGTCGGCTGAGATGACGTTCTCCCTCACCCCGTCCTACCCCGACAACCCGCGACTCGACGAGCTGGTGGCCCGGCTGCGCGACTACCTCGACGGTGAGCTCGCCGACTACGAGCGCGACCTCGGCGTGGGCCCGGAGACGCCGTTGGACCGCTCGATGCTGGAGCCGGTCTGGCAGCGCAGCCGCGAGCTCGGCTTCTACGGCATCCACCTACCCGAGTCGCTCGGTGGGCAAGGGCTGAGCTTCACCGAGCTCGCCGCGCTCAAGGAGGAGATCGGCGCGTCCGGTCGCCAGCTCGCCACCAGCGTGCTCGGTGACATGGGCGGACCGCTGCGGGTCGGCGCCATCTTCGAGCACGCGACCGAGCACCAGGTCGAGAAGTACCTGATGCCGGTCGTCCGCGGCGAGCGGGCCTGCTGCTTCTCGATGACCGAGGACGACGCGGGCTCCGACGTACGCCGGATGCGGACCACGGCCACCCCGACCTCGGGCGGCTTCCGGATCAGCGGACGCAAGGTGTTCAGTACCGGTGGCACCTTCGCCGACTTCGCGATCCTGGTCGCCCGGATGGCCGGCGAGGAGGAGTCGTACGCAGCCTTCTTCGTCGACCTCGACTCCCCCGGCTGCCGGGTGCTGCCCGGCGACCTGCCGCTGTCGGGGCAGAACATCGAGAGCGACGTGGTGCTCGAGGACTGCTTCGTGCCGCAGGAGAATCTGCTCGGCGAGGTCGGCCAGGGGCTCCGGATCGCGCTCGGCCGGGTCACCGCCAACCGGTTGCTGCACTGCCCGACCGCGCTCGGTGCCGCCCGCCGCGCGCTCGCGCTGGCGCTCGACTTCGCCGCGCACCGCACCGTCTTCGACGGGCTGCTGTTGGAGAAGCAGGCGATCCAGCACCGGCTCGCCGACATGGCCACCGACTACTATGCCGCTCGGTCGATGACCTATGACGCCCTGGCAGACCTGGATGCCGGCAGGCGACCGCGCATCGAGTCGTTCATGTGCAAGCTGTTCGTGGCCGAGCGGTCCTTCGAGATCGCGGACACAGCGCTGCAGCTGCACGGCAAGGCCGGCATGATCCGGGGCGCGGAGATCGAGGTGATCTGGCGGCGGCTGCGGATGTTCCGGGTGCTGACCGGCTCCTCGGAGATCCAGCGCAACGGCGTCATCCGCGATCTGGTGAAGTCGCTGGGGGCGTGATGACCGACTTCCACCAGGAGGAGGCCGACGCCCGCCGTGGGTTCGTCGCGGCGCTGAAGCCTGGCGTCGTGACCAGGGCCGATGGCACCGTCGCGTTCGACGCGGACGCCACCGCCTTCCTCGACTCGCCCGCGCCGGCGACCGCACACGCTGGGCTGTGGCAGCACAGCCGGCTCACCTCGCTGCAGGGCCTCTTCGAGGTCACCGACGGTATCTACCAGGTCCGCGGCCTCGACCTCGCCAACCTCACGATCGTCGAGGGCGATCGCGGGATCATCGTCATCGACACCCTCACCACGGCCGAGACCGCGAGCGCCGCGCTGGGGCTCTACCGTGAGCACCGCGGGGACCGGCCGGTGACCGGGGTGGTGCTGACCCATCCCCATGCCGACCACTTCGGCGGCATCGGCGCCGTGCTCGCAGCAACCGACGGTGACGTACCTGTCCTGGCACCGGAAGGGTTCCTCGAGCACGCGGTCTCGGAGAACGTCTACGTCGGTCCGGCGATGGGTCGGCGGTCGGGCTTCATGTACGGCAGCCTGCTGCCGGTCGCGCCGGACGGACACGTGGGCTGTGGACTCGGCCCGCGGCTGGCATCCGGGACCATCGGGCTGGCCGCGCCGACCGACTCGATCACCCGCACCGGGGAGACGCGCGTCATCGATGGCGTGGAGATGGAGTTCCAGCTCACGCCGGGCAGCGAGGCGCCGGCGGAGATGAACATCCTCCTCCCCGGACGCAGAGCGCTCTGCCTGGCCGAGAACGCCGTCCACACGCTGCACAACATCGTCACGCTGCGTGGCGCCGAGGTGCGCGACGCCCGCCTGTGGGCGCGCTATCTGACCGAGGCGATCGACCTGTTCGCCTCGCGTTCCGAGGTCGCGTTCGCGACCCATCACTGGCCGACCTGGGGTGCGGAGCGGATCGAGGCGTTCCTCGCGGGGCAGCGCGACGTCTACGCCTACCTGCACGACCAGACCGTACGCCTCATCAACCGCGGTCTGACGCCGAAGGAGATCGCCGAGGAGCTGGTCCTGCCGCCGGCCCTCGACGCGCGGCCGTCGACGCGCGGCTACTACGGCTCGCTGAGCCACAACGTGAAGGGCATCTACCAGCGCTATCTGGGCTGGTACGACGCCAACCCGGCCCACCTGTGGGAGCTGCCGCCGAAGGCGGAGGGCGAGCGCTGGGTGCGGCTGCTGGGTGGTGCGGCCGCTTCCGTGGACCACGCCGCGGCGCTCGTCGCCGGCGGAGCGACCGACGACCTGCGGTTCGCTGCCACCCTGCTCAACCATGTGGTCTTCGCCGAGCCGTCGGAGCGTGCTGCGCGGGAGCTGCTGGCCGAGGTCTACACCCGCCTGGGGCGCGGCGCCGAGAACGCCACCTGGCGCAACATCTACCTGACCGGCGCCCGCGAGCTCGTCGACGGCCCGAAAGCGCCGCCCCGCGGTGGTGGGCGCGGGCTGCTGACCGCCCTCACCGTCTCGCAGCTGCTGGACTCCCTGGCGATCCGCGTGGACGGCCCGCGTTCGTGGGACCTCGATCTGCGCATCGACTGGCATCTCACCGACCACGACGGCACGGCTGAGGGTGGCTGGTGGCATGCCCGGCTGCACAACGGTGTGCTCGTGCACCGGCGTGACAGCGCGGCGGACCCGGCTGCCGGCCTCACCCTGACGCTCACCCGTACCCAGCTCGCCGGCCTGTTGGGCAGGCGGAGTCTCGACGGGATCGAGCACTCCGGCGACCTCGGCGTGCTCCAGCGGCTGCTGGGGGTGCTCGAGGCACCCGATCCGGCATTCCCTATCGTGACCGCGTGACCGACGACACACCCGCCACCGGACTGACCGAGCTCCACGCCCGCCGCTTCCTGACGACGGACGCGGCGCGATCCGACAAGGTCGCCCGGTGGCACGCCAAGGGGCGGCGTACGGCTCGGGAGAACATCGCCGATCTGGTCGATCCGGACTCGTTCGTCGAGTACGGGAGGTTCATCACCGCGGCCCAGGAACGCCGCCGTGATCTGGCCGAGCTGGTCGTCGAGACGCCTGCCGACGGGATCGTCGGCGGGACCGCGACCGTTGCCGGGAACCCGTGCGCGGTGCTCTCCTACGACTACCTGGTGATGGCCGGCACCCAAGGCATGCGCGGGCATCGCAAGTCCGACCGGCTGATCGAGGTCATCGGGCGGATGCGGCTGCCGGCGGTCTTCTTCACCGAGGGCGGCGGCGGTCGCCCCGGTGACACGGACATCCCGCTGGTCTCCGCGCTCGACGTCGGCTCGTTCGCGCTCTGGGGTGAGCTCGAGGGCGTCGTACCGCGGATCGCCGTCGTCTCCGGACGGTGCTTCGCCGGCAACGCGGTCCTGGCCGGCTGTGCCGACCTCCGCATCGCCACCCCGGACGCCAACCTCGGCATGGCCGGGCCGGCGATGATCGCCGGCGGCGGGCTCGGCAGCTTCACGCCCGAGGAGATCGGACCGGTCAAGGACCAGACCGCCAACGGCGTCATCGATCTGCTCGTCGAGGACGAGGCGGCAGCCGTCGAGGCGGTACGCAGCATCCTCTCCTACCTCGAGCCGGCCGTCGACGGCGGCGAGGCCGGCGACCAGGCCGATCTGCGGACGCTCCTGCCCCACAACGACCGCGAGGCCTTCGACGTACGTCCGGTCGTCGAGGCCCTCGCCGACATCGACTCGGTGACCTGGCTCCGCGAGGGGTTCGCGCCCGAGCTCGTGACCGCGCTGGCGCGGATCGACGGGATCGCGGTCGGCGTGATCGCCAACCAGTCGACCCATCTTGCCGGAGCGCTCACCAGCGAGGCGTCGGTCAAGACCGCAGACTTCCTCGCACTCTGCGAGCGCTGGGGCCTCCCGGTGGTCTCGCTGGTCGACACTCCGGGGTTCATGGTCGGCCCGGAGGCCGAACGCGGCGGCCTGGTCCGTCACGCGTCCCGGATGGTCGTCGCAGGCGCACAGCTGTCGACCCCGCTGGTCGGAGTGATCCTGCGCCGCGGCTACGGGCTCGGCGCGCAGGCGATGCTCGGCGGCAGCACCCATCGCCCGCTGCTCACCGTCGCCTGGCCCGACGCCCACCTCGGCCCGATGGGCCTGGAGGGTGCGGTACGCCTCTCCATGGCCGCCGAGCTCGCCGAGATGCCCGAGGCCGAGCGTGAGCAGCGGGTCGCCGCACTCACCGAGGAGTACCGCAAGCAGGCCAGCGCGCTCAACGCCGCGCGGATGTTCGAGATCGACGACGTCATCGACCCTGCCGAGACCCGCAGCGTCATCGCCGCCACGCTACGCCGGGCCTAGGACGCTCCGCCGTCGTTGTCCCAGATCTGCTGGCCGATCTGGCTCTGGTCGGGACCATCGAGGCCCAGCAGCTGCGCCGGGCGGTAGGTGTTCCGGTCGTCGGCCGCCTGAGCCATGATCTTCTCGGCGCGCTCGGGGGCGGTGTCGTGAGGCACCACCAGCAGGCGCAGCCGGTCGCCGGTGGCCATCGACAGCACGATGAGGTGGGTGTCGTCGGACGGGAACGAGCCGATCTTCACGATCCCGCGGGCGGCGCGGATCTTGCGGACGCTCGGCGCTCCCGCGACCAAGTCCCAGTCGGGCCGGGAGAACAACAGCCGCGAGATCCGGCCGACGCGGTGGGGAAAGTGATCGATGAGATCGGCGGCCTCGGCCTGAAGGTCCCGCGACTGCGGCCACCAGGCTCCGTCGAGCGGCCCTGACGAGAAACTGTTGTCCAGGCGAATCCGAAGATCGACGCGAACCGCGGTGATGAGTTCTACTGTCGGTGACGTCGTCATGACGCCCACCCTTCGTGCAGCCCTGCGGACTCGACGAGTCCGGCTAGCAGCGTGGTTAGAACAAGTGTACTACGTCCGCAGGCTGAATCCGACTTCCTAGATCTCCTTCAACCGCGGCACCAGGTCGACGAGCGAGGTGGTCCACGGCACCGGGTCGACGTAGGGTGTCGGCATCAGCCCGACCAGCGTGATGCCCAGGGCGGCGTACTCCTCCATCGACTTCAAGAAGGCGTCCGGGTCCTCGACCGAGGGGCCCTGGAAGAGGATCGTCTTCTCGATCGCGTCGTAGTCGGTGCCGAGGTCGTCGCAGTGGCCGCGCAGCACCTCGAGCTTGTGCCGGACGGACTCGACCGCCTCGGGGCCGGGGCCACCGAAGAGGTTGGTGCCCTGTCCGTACTTCGCGACCAGGCGGAGCGTCTTCTTCTCGCCTCCACCGCCGATCAGGACCGGGACCGTGCCGTTGACCGGCTGCGGGAGCGAGATCGTCTCGGCGAGCTGGTAGTGCTTGCCCTCATAGGCCCCGTCGTTCTCCGACCACATCTGGCGGCAGATCTCCAGGGTCTCCTCCAGGCGCTCGAACCGCTCGGCCGTCGACGGGTACGGCACGCCGAGCCCCTGGTGCTCACGCTCGTACCACGCCGCCCCGATGCCCAACAGCGCGCGGCCGCCGGAGAGCCGGTCGAGCGTGGTGACGATCTTCGCGAGCAGCCCCGGATGACGGTAGGTCACGCCCGTGACGAGCAGGCTGAGGCGTACGTTGTCGGTGATCCCGGCCAGGTAGCCCAGCGTGGTGTAGCCCTCGAGCATCGGTTCGAAGGGGCCGCCGGCCTGCTCCATCTGGAACCAGTGGTCCATGACGGTGAGCAGGTCGACGCCGCCCTCGTCTGCGATCCGGGCCGTCTCGGTCAGCTTGTCGGCGAGCGTGGTCTCCCACTCGGGGTGGGTGAACGTGAAGTAGTGGAGTCCAAGATCCATACCTCAGACGCTATGTCTTCGAGCGCGCTCGAAGACAAGGGTGATTTCGTTCAGACCACTCCTACTGGCCCGTTGTTCACCTACGGCCGCATGCGCCGCTCCTCACGCAGGTTGCGCTTGTCGAGCTTGGCGTCGTAGGTGGCCAGTGGCTTCGCCTTCGACGCGTCGGCCTCGACCGCGGCGGGCGCCACGCCGGCCCACTCCAGGATCCGGGCGGTGGCGAGCTCACGCTCGTCGGCGACCAGGCCGGCCACGTTGGCACCGTGGTTCATCCCCGGCGCCGTGAAGACGTAGGAGTCGTTGGCGAAGATGCCCGGGCGGAAGCGTTCGGCGCCCCACGGGTCGGCCTCGCCGTAGACGAAGAGCATCTGGTTGGCGTGCTTGCGCACCCAGGAGTCGACGTCACGCATCGCGGACGGGTCGAACCGCATGTCGATCTCGCGCGGGACGAAGCTGCGCGGCGGCTGGTAGCCGTAGCGGATCAGCTCGTCCTCGATGTGCGGGAAGCCGATCGTCGGCGCACCGAGCTCGGTGCCGGCCTGGTAGTAGTAGGGCGTGTAGGGGCTCAGGCCCTGGTCGGTGTAGAAGCTGAAGCCCGAGTAGTAGTCGATCGAGTCCCAGATCGCCTGGTCGCTGGCGGTGGCCGCGTCGGCGGGGATGCTCGAGCACTGGGCGGTGCCGGCGTACTGCCAAAAGGCCCAGACGTAGTCGAGCACGACCATCTCGTACGCAGCGTCCAGGCTGCCCACGGTGTCGAAGGTGTAGCCCTCGGCTGCTGCCAGCTCGGCGTACTTCGCCTTGAGCGCCTCGCGGCGGACGAGCGCCTCGCGCTGGACGCCGTTGAGCCGGTCGCGGCAGTCCTCGGTGCCGACGGAGGCGAAGAACTCGTCATAGGCGGAGTCTTCGCGGTTGACCACGTCGTTCGGCGCGACGTAGGCGACGATGCCGTCCATGTCACGGGGATAGAACCGCTCGAAGTAGGTCGCGGTCATGCCGCCCTTGGAGCCGCCGGTGGCGAGCCAGTTGGCGGAGTAGATCGGCTTCAGCGCCTTGAAGATGGCGTGCTGGTCGCTCGCGGCCTGCCAGATGTCGAGGTCGTCCCAGTCGGCCGGGTCAGGCCGCGACGGGGTGAAGAACCGGTATTCCATCGAGACCTGGTTGCCGTCGATGATGCGGGTCGGCTCGCTGCGGCCCGGGTTGGTCGAGACGTTGTAGCCGCTGGTCTGGAACACCGTCGGGCGGGCGGTGTCCTTGTGCAGCACGGTGAACCGCTGCTGGAAGGTGTCACCGTCGGGCCGGCGGTGGTCGACCGGCTGGGTGAAGTTCAGGACGAAGTAGCGGTAGCCCTGGACGGGCTTCTCCTGGATCAGGCTGACGCCTTCGATGGCGAGCAGGCGGTCGAGGATGTCGTCCTCGGCGGCTGCGACGGGGTTGGCGGGTGTGACGAGGAGCAGGGATGCCAGCCCCATCGCCACGAGAATCCGGCCGATCAATGCACGCATGTGGGGTCTCCTTCGGTGCGGGTCCTCGGCAACCTAGCCGGTCTCCGCGCCGGGCACCTCCGAATTCCGGATGCGTTCTCGGGGAAGGAAGTCGTACGGCGATGCGTTCGGGTCGACATGACGTTCGACGCGCACGAGCTTCTCGCCACGACCCGCCACGGGATCCTGGCCACGATCAAGTCCAACGGGATGCCGCAGCTCTCGCCGGTATGGCAGTTCTACGACCGCGAGCGCGGCGAGATCCTGATCTCGACCCGCGAGGGGCTGGTGAAGACCAAGAACCTCCGCCGCGACCCGCGCGCGGCGATCGAGGTCGACGGCCCCGGAGGGCGGTCCTGGGCGACGGCCGAGGGCACGGTCACGCTGACCGGACCCGGCGCCTCCATCGACAGCCCAGAGATCGACGCGCTCGTCGACTACTACCGGCGCGGCGCCGGCGAGCACCCCGACTGGGACGAGTACCGAGAGGTGATGGTCACCGACCGCCGCGTGCTCATCACCATCGCGGTCACGAAGGTCTACGGCGCGGACATCGGCTGATCCAGCGGCCGGAACGGCCGGCCGAGCGCTCCTCGCTCGGCCGGTCGGTGACGGTTCCGCGGGGTCTACCTACGCGGATTGAACAACGTGCCGAACCCGGACGCACCGAGTCCGCACAGCATGATGACGGCTCCGACGATCACGTTGGAGGCGATCATTCCAGCGGTGGTGTCGACGCCGTTCATGAGCCACGGCGAGACGATCGCCCATGCACCCATGAGCGGGACGGTCCAGGCCAGACCGTGTGTGCGGCCGAACGCCGACGCGAACCCGAGCGCCAGCAGAGCGACAGCGAGGCCGATGATCAGGTTGCTGACCATCAGTGGTGATGCCGTGGTGTTGAAGCCCACGACCCACGGAGATATGGCCAGATAGAGACCGGCCATCATCGTGACACCGTCGACCACCTGAGCGGTGGCGGAGGAGCCGGTCAGATCGAACCGGTCTCGGAGTGCCGCGATGTCGGGATGTTCCTGAATGGACATGTGTTCAGACGACATTTGTTTTTCACCTCCTCAGCCCCATGCCAAAGGAAGAACGACTGTCCTCGCGATCAATTCTAGGCCCGCGAAGCGGCAATTGACCCGCCCTAAATCGCGGGCCCCGGGCAGCCTCCGTCGGTGGCACCATGGTCGCCATGGACGTGACGTCGCTGCAGGCCTACTGCCTCACCAAGCCCGGTGCCTGGCCGGACAACCCGTGGGATCACGAGCACCCGGTGATCAAGGTCGGGCCGGGTGAGCGCGGCAAGATCTTCGCGTTCCTCGGCGACGCGAAAGTGGGGCTGAAGTGCGGGCCGTCCCGGGAGATCGCCGACGAGTGGCTGCTGCGCTATCCCGACGATGTGACCGTCACCGGCTACATCGGCCGCTCCGGCTGGAACGACCTCGCCTGGGGTGGCGCGATCCCTGACGAGGAGATCCTGGAGGCGGTCGACGAGTCGTACGCCACGGTCGTCTCGAAGCTCCCGAAGAAGCTCCGTCCGGAGGGCTGGGACGCCTGAGCGCGGCATGCCGGGCTTGAACGAGGCCGATCTGTGAGGAATGGTGGAGCGGGTACTCCGTACCCAACCATGGAAGATCTCGACATGCTTCAGCTGACCGAGAACGCCACCACGATCGTCCGCTCGATCTCCGAGCAGGCCCAGGGCGCCGGCCTCCGGCTCGCCTCCAACACAGAACCGGACGGCGCATTGAGCGCCGCTCTCGTCCCGACCGCCGAGGCGGAGGACCAGGTCATCGAGCAGGAGGGTGCGCGGGTCTTCCTCGACCAGGGCGCTGCCGCCGAGCTCGACGACAAGATCCTCGACGCCGGGATGGATGCCTCCGGCAACGTCCAGTTCGGGATCTCCCAGCAGGGCTGATCCCGCGCTACGCCGGGGCGTGCCGCAGTCGCGGTGCGCCCCGGCGTACGTCGTTTTCGACCACATCCGCCTTGTCGCACGCGTAGGGTCGCGGGCATGAGCTCCACTGGCGCGCCTGCCTGGTTCCACCTCTTCCTCGACGTCCCACGGGAACGATGGGAGGAGGCGGTCGGATTCTGGTCCGCGGCGACCGGCTGGGCGATCTCGCCGCCGAGAGGCGAGGACGGGCAGTTCGTCACGCTCGTACCGCAGACGGGCGATTCCTGGCTGAAGATGCAGGCCCTCGACGACGGCGAGCCACGGATCCACGTCGATCTCGATGCCGCCGACCGTGAGGAAGCGGTGGAGCGATCGGTGTCGCACGGAGCGACTCCGGCCTGGACGTACGACGGGGTTCCGGTGATGCGCTCCCCCGGCGGCATGCTCTTCTGCCACACGGTCGGTGAGGAGTCCCAGCCGCGCTTCGCGCGCTCGGAGCCGGAGCGGGTGCTCGATCAGGTGTGCATTGACATCCCCCGCTCCCGCTGGGACCAGGAGGTCGCCTTCTGGGCCGCGGTCACCGGGCGGACTCCCGAGCCGGCCAAGACCCCCGAGTTCGTACGTCTCGCCGACCCCGATCCGCACGGCGGGCTCCGGATCCTCCTGCAGCGGCTCGAGGACGAGGACGGTGAGGTCGGGGCACACCCCGATGTCGCGGTCGCCAACCGTGCCTCGGAGACCTGCCGTCACGAGGCGCTCGGCGCCGACACCGTCGGCGTCTTCGAGTGGTGGACGGTGATGCGCGCGCCGTACGGGCAGATCTACTGCCTCACCGATCGCGACCCGGTGACGGGTCGAGTGGCCTAACCTGGGGAGATGCGGCTCGCATCGTTCAACGTCGAGAACCTCTTCGCCCGGCCGAAGGCGATGGACGCCGACGAGGCCGATGCCACGACTCGGCGAGCGGTCCTGACCGCTCACGCCCGCGTCTCCACGCTTCTCGCCCAGCCCAGCTATCAGGGCGATGAGCAGGAGATCCTGGACAACCTCGAGAAGCTGGGGCTCCTGAAGAGCGACGAGGGCGAGTTCGCGCGGCTGCGGAAGATGCGCGGCTCGCTGCTCAAACGCCCGCGTTCGGGGCCGGTGCAGCTGGTCGCGAAGGGGCGCAACGACTGGGTCGGGTTCGTCGAGCTCAAGACGACCGCCGTCGACGAGATCGCGACCGAGAACACCGCGCGTGTCTTCGCCGAGCTGCGGGCGGAGGTCGCGGTCGTCGTCGAGGCCGACGACCGGCCGGGGCTGCACATGTTCTCCCAGACGCTGCTGCCCGAGGTCGGCGCCGAGGCGTACGAGCAGGTGATGGTCGTGGAGGGCAACGACGAGCGCGGCATCGATGTCGGCGTGATGGTCGGCGACGGCTACCGCCTGGTGCAGCTGCGTACCCACATCTTCGACCGCGACGATGAGGGCGTGATCTTCTCCCGCGACTGCTGCGAGTATCACCTCGACGCTCCCAGCGGCGCGCGGATCGTGGTCCTCGCCAACCACTTCAAGTCCAAGGGCTACTCGGAGAAGGGCGACCCGCTCGGCGCCAAGCGGCGCGGCCGGCAGGCGAAGCGGGTCGCGGAGATCTATCGGGGGCTGCTCGAGGAGGGGATCGAGCACGTCTGCGTCGCCGGCGATCTCAACGACTCCCCCGCCGGCGGATCGTTGGAGCCACTGTTGTCCGTCTCTGGGCTCGTGGATGCCAGCGAGCACGCGAACTGGGACTGGAACCACCGCCGCGGAACGTACGGTTCCGGCAACGAGGACGCCAAGATCGACTACCTGCTCCTCTCCCCCGCGCTGCGCGCGAAGCAGACCGGTGGCGGCGTCTTCCGCAAGGGCGTGTGGCACGGGCCGCGGACCAAGGATCCCTGGGACCTGTTCCCGACGCTGACCGCGGAGCAGCACGCGGCCTCCGACCATGCCTGTCTCTACGCCGACTTCACCGACCTGTGAGCTGAAAGCCTCCCGTACGCCGCTGTGATCTGCGTGAAATAGGGGCCATGTGCCTCGGACACGGACAGCAGCACGGGACTCTTCGGTCGATGAGCAGGCCGCTCACGCGGCGCACGGCGCTGGGAGCGGCAGGAGCGGGGCTCCTGCTGGCGTCGATGTCCTCGTCGTTCACGGGTGCGGCCGCCTCGGCGACCGCTCGGGCCGGCGTGGGGGCGAGCCGGCTGTCGCGGCTCTCGTCCGGGACCACGCTGGTCCATGCCGACCTGCACAACCACACGCTGATGTCGGACGGCGACGGCGACCCCGACCTCGCCTTCGACTCGATGCGGAGCGCCGGGCTCGACGTCGCGGCGCTCACCGACCATGCCACGGTCTCCGACCACATCCTCGGTGACGCGCTCGCGGGGCTGCTGCCGGCGGCGTACAAGCAGCTCGGCGGCATCACCCGCTCGGACTGGGCCCGGACCCGCGAGCTGGCCGATGCGGCCAACGCCGACGGCACCTTCACCGCGATCCGCGGCTTCGAGTGGTCCGAGCCGTTGTTGGGTCATATCAACGTGTGGGGAAGCGAGCACTTCACCGACATCGTCGACGTCGGGGCGATGCGGCCGTTCTTCGACTGGCTGATGCGCTCGCCCTCCACGCCGCTGATCGACGGCGGATCTGACGGGATCGCCGGGTTCAACCATCCCGGGCGGGAGCCGTTACGGTTCCAGGAATTCCGCTACGACGCGCGGGCGCGGGAGCGGATGGTGTCGCTGGAAATGTTCAACCGGGGCGACGACTATCTGTTCGAGGGCTTTGCCGACGGCAAGACCTCTCCCTTGTGCCAGTGCCTCAACGCCGGCTGGCGCACCGGGATCAGCGGGGTCACCGACGAGCACGGCACCGACTGGGGCCACCCGGAGGGCAAGGGACGTACCGGGCTGTGGGTCGCCTCCCACGACCGCGCCGGCGTCTTCGAGGCGATGCGGGCGCGGCGGTTCTTCGCCACTCGCACCTCGGGGCTCCGGGTCGACGCGGTGGCCACGCTGGACGGCGTCGAGCACCGGATGGGCTCGGTGGTTCCCGGCCGTGGCGGCGACATGCGGTTCACCCTCGACCTGGCTCGCGACGATGAGTGGGTCGGCCGGGAGCTCCATCTGCAGGTGCTGCGTCCGGGTCCGTCGGTGCCTCTTGTGGCCGACGTCGTGGCGTTCCGCGTCGGCGACCCGGTCTCGGTCACGGTGCCCGTCTCCGTCGATGACGGCGACTGGATGCTGCTGCGGGTCAGCGACCCAACTGGCGCCAACGCGAGCCCGGGTCCGGAGGGCCATCCCTGCAACGACCTGGGCATCGCCTACACCAGCCCGTGGTGGCTGCAACCCTGACGTATTTCCTGAGAAGCCGGCCCGCAGCCTGAAGATGCGCTGAAGGCGGGCGTCCGGGCGGTGGTTGCGGGCCTCGGCTGTGGCACGCTGGCGATGTGAACGAGGTGTTGTACGTCGTCGGGCTGGTCGCGGTCTCCGTGGCCGTGCTGGCGCTCGGGGTGTGGTTCGTGCGGCGTGAGATCAGGGACGAGGTCTCGCCGGCGCCGTTGCTGTGGGCCGGCTGCGCGGTCGTGGCGGCGTTCGTCGTCTTCGGCGTCCTGCGCACCTCCTGGGTGGTGCTCTCATGAGGACTCGCGCTGATCTGTTGGGCTGGATCGGCCTCGTCGGCCGCCTCTACCTCGGCTTCGTGTTCCTCGCCGCCGGGCTTGCCAAGCTGCCCGAGCCGGCGATCACCGAGCAGGCGGTGCGCGGCTACCAACTGCTGCCGTGGCAGCTGGCCCCTGCGTACGCGATCGCCATGCCGATCGCCGAGATCGTCCTCGGTGCGCTGCTGATCCTCGGGCTGTTCACCCGAACCGCGGCGGTGGCGACCGCGCTCGGCCTGTGCTCGTTCCTCGTCGGGATCACCTCGGCCTGGGCGCGCGGGCTCAACATCGACTGCGGCTGCTTCGGTGGCGGCGGCGCCTCCGCGGATCCCGCCTATCTCGCCGACACCCTCCGCGACCTGGGCTGGCTCGCGATCGCGGTCTATCTGATCGTCGTACGCCGCACCAAGCTCGCTCTCGACGACCTACTGTTCCGGCGGGGCGCCCCGCCGGTCGACGACTACAGCGAAAGCTCGAAGAAGACCGAGTTGGGATCGAGCACGTAGCTGCCGAAGGGCGGGCGCTCGGTGAAGCCGTTGCCCGCGTAGAGGCGCCGGGCGGGCTCGTAGAAGGCTTCGGTGCCGGTCTCCAGAAGCACCCGGCGACCGCCGTGTGACCTGGCCTCGGCCAGCAGGTGCCGCAGCATCGCGGTCGCGACGCCGCGGCCGCGGGCGGCGGCCGTGGTGCGCATCGACTTGAGCTCGTAGTCACCCTCGCCGAGCGACTTCAGCGCGCCGCAGCCGACGAGCTCGTCGCCCTCCCAGGCCGACCAGAACGCGATCTCGGGCACCTTCAGTGCCTCGAGGTCGAGCGCGTGCACCGACTCGGCCGGTGTCACGGCGTACATGTCCTCGAGATGGTCCTCCAGGAGCCGGATCACCTCGGGCCGGGTCAGGTCGTCGAGCTCGAAACGCAGGGAAAGCACAGGCACGGCTGGAGGGTAGCCGAGCCCCTCCCTCGTCGTGGCGATCGGGTGCGACGAGGCTGGTGCAGTATCGCGGCCGACGACCAAGGTGTGCGATAGTGCGCAGCCCCAACGCTGGCGGAAGAAGCTGGCGGTATCGCCATGCGGGGTCCGTCGAGGGAACCTTCAGGCTGCTCCCCTAGCATCTGGGCATGCCTTCTCGTGCGCTCCCGGCCGTTGCCGCCGCTGCCCTGCTCCTGACGCTCTCCGCCTGTGGTTCCGACGACGGGTCCGCTTCCGACCCCGCCGCGGAGAGCAAGGGCCCGAAGTCGAGCGAGTCCAGCGACTGGAAGTCGATCGTGAAGCCCGGCTCGGCGGACTGCGACTACGTCGAGGACCCGATGGGCGCCTCCAAGGAGGTGGACCAGCCGGAGAAGACCGCGCAGTACACCGGCAAGGTCGCCGCCACCATCAACACCTCGGTCGGCCCGCTCGCGATCACCCTCGACGCCGACAAGGCGCCCTGCACGGTCAACTCGTTCCTCTCGCTGGCCTCGCAGGACTACTACGACGGCACCAGCTGCCACCGCCTCGGCGCCAACCCCGGTTTCGAGCTGCTGCAGTGCGGCGACCCGACCGGTCAGGGCACCGGCGGCCCGGGCTACACGATCCCCGACGAGTTCAAGGACAGCGACACCTTCCCCGCCGGCACCCTCGCGATGGCCAACACCGGCCAGCCCAACTCCGGCGGCAGCCAGTTCTTCATGGTCTTCGGCGACACCCAGCTCCCGCCCGCCTACACCGTCTTCGGCACCCTCGACGAGGCCGCCATCAAGACCCTCCAGGAAGTCGGCGAGGCCGGCGTGGGCGAGGCCGGCCCCGACGGCACCGGCGCGCCCAAGACGCCTGTCGAGTTCGAGACGATCACCGTCGGCTGATCACCCTCGCGCCGAATCCGCACGTATGGCGCGCCGAATCGGTAGTTGTGGGCGACGAAACTCCAGTTTCGTCGCCCACAGTTGCATTCTCGGCACGCAGCTTCTACCGATTCGGCTGGTCAGGCGCGGCGGCGAGGTGGGTCGCGGCGGAGGACCTTGGGGAGGTACGCGGCGCCGGCACTCTGGGCCGCGGCGGCGTCGTTGGGGTTGGAGATGCCGCAGCGCTGCAGGGAGAGGCAGCCGCAGCCGATGCAGGAGTCGAGGTTGTCACGGAGACGCTCGAGGGCGTGGATCTGCTCCTCGAGGCGGCGGCGCCAGTGCCTGGACATGCGTGCCCAGTCGGCCTTCGTGGGGGTCCGGTCCCCCGGCAGGCAGTCGAGCTCTGCCTTGATCTCGTCCAGGGAGAGCCCGACGTTGGCGGCGGCCCGGATGAAGGCGAGGCGACGCAGGACGCTGCGCTCGAACGTACGCTGTCCCCCGGCCGATCGCTCGGCCCGGATCAGGCCCTGGCTCTCGTAGTAGCGCACCGCTGAGGCGGCATAGCCGCTGCGCCGGGTCACCTCGCCCATCGTGAGCAGGTCGTGGGTGTTCATCTCACTCTTTTCTGCCGCGGCCCTTGATCTCAAGTTCACTTTAGGTTGAATCCTAGGGGGCATGAACCGATCAGACAACGAAGTAGCCGTCATCACCGGCGGCTCCGCGGGGCTGGGACTCGCCCTCGCGACCTCCCTCATCGACAAGGGCTGGAGCATCGTCACCGACGCCCGGAACGCCGACCGCCTCCATGCCTCCCTGCCGGACAGCGCTCGGGTGACGACGCTGAGCGGCGACGTACGAGATCTCGACCATCAGGACGCGATCGCCGCCGCGGTCGCCCGGCACGGGCGCCTCGACCTGCTCGTGCACAACGCCAGCGAGCTCGGCCCCATGCTTCCCCTGGCCGAGGTCCCGGAGAGCCTCTTCTCCCGCGTGCTCGAGACCAACCTGCTCGCCCCGCTCACGCTGACCCAGCGGCTCCTCCCCTATCTGATCGCCTCGCGCGGCACCCTCGTGGGCATCTCCAGCGACGCGGCGGTCGAGCACTACCCGACCTGGGGAACGTACGCAGCCAGCAAGGCCGCGCTCGATCACCTGATCCTCACCCTCGGCGAGGAGAACGGCATCCGTGCGTACGCCGTCGACCCCGGCGACATGCGCACCGCGATGCACCAGGCCGCCTTCCCCGGTGAGGACATCTCCGACCGACCGCTGCCGGAATCGGTCGTTCCGCACCTGCTCGCGCTGCTCTCCGGCGACCAGCCGTCCGGGCGCTACCGCGCCATTGAACTCGCATCAGTAGGAGCAACCCGATGACCATGCTCGCCGAACGACCGACCACCACGTTCCCCTTTCCCGACGAGACCACCGCCCCCGCGCCCGCGGAGTGGCGCGGCATCGAACGCGACGGGGTGCGCCTGCTGGTGGCGTCGCCGGGCGGCGTACGACATGCCCGGTTCCACAACCTTGCCGATCACCTCTCCCCCGGCGACCTGGTCGTGGTCAACGACTCGGTGACCGAGGCGCGCCAGCTCGACGCCGACATGATCGGGCGCGGCCGGGTCGTACTCCACCTCGCCCAGCGTCTCGACACCGGCTGGGCAGTGGAGATCCGCTCCGCCCCGGACGCCTCCCGGTCCGTGCTCGACGCCGCCGAGGGCGACGTGATCGTGACCGCCGGCCTCCGGGTCACCCTGCGCGAGCCCTACCCCGACGGCCGCGCCTCCTCCCCCACCGGCGAGGGCAACCGGCTGTGGCGCGCCCGGATCACCGGCGACGTGACCGCCGAGCTCGAGCGGGCGGGCCGCCCGATCGCGTACGGCTATCTCGACCGCCGCTACCCGCTCTCCGCCTACCAGACCGTCTTCGGGCACCGCCCCGGAAGCGCCGAGATGCCCTCGGCTGCGCGACCGTTCACCCACCCGCTGGTCACCGAGCTGGTCACCCGCGGCATCCAGATCGCGCCCATCACCCTGCACACCGGCGTCTCCTCCCAGGAGGCAGGCGAGGCCCCCGGGGCGGAGTGGTTCGAGGTCTCCGAGACCACCGCCCGGCTGGTGGAGCAGACCAGGTACGCCGGTGGCCGCGTCGTCGCGGCCGGCACCACCGTCACCCGAGCCCTCGAGTCGGCGGTCATCCCCGCGACGGGCGCGGTCCGGGCGGCGAGCGGCTGGACCGACCGGGTCATCACACCGGCCAACCCGCCGTACGTCGTCAACGGGCTCATCACCGGCTGGCACGACCCGCAAGCCAGCCATCTGCTGCTGGTCGAGGCCGTCGCCGGCCCCGAGCTCACCCAGGTGGCCTACGACGCCGCCGTCGCCGAGGGCTATCTGTGGCACGAGTTCGGCGACTCTGCGCTCCTGCTCCCCTGACCGTCGAATCTGCACATGTGGAGGCCGAATCGGTAGTGGTGGGCGACGAAACTCTACTTTCGTCGCCCACAACTGAAGTCTCAGCCGCCAGAACTGCAGTCTCGGCGGGTTAGGAGAGGGCGCCCTCGCCGTAGGTCACAGGGGTGCCGACGGCGACGGTGCGGCCGACGGTGCACAGGCGGGTCTCGGACTTCTTGATCGCGTCCGGGAGGACGTTGCGGGCGGCGTCGCCGGCCTCGCCCTCGGGGAAGGCGATGTCGAAGGTGACCGACAGGTCGACGAGGCGGTTGCCCTGCTCGTCGCGGATCTTGGTGCCCGCGGCGAGCGCCTCGAAGGTCTCCATCGGGGACCGCTTGCCGGTGATGAAGTCGACGTCCAGAGCGCTGCAGCCGGCCAGGGCGGCGAGGAGCAGCTCGACCGGGGTGAAGTCGGGGTCGTCGCCGTGGCCGATCACCACGGTGCCGCCGCGCGCGTTGGTCGCACGGAAGCGGTGCTCGCCGATCTTCTCCAGAGATACCGAGCGCTGGTCTGCCGCATCAGAAGTCATGGGGTAAGAGTGCCATCTGCCCGTTAGCCTGTGCGACGTGAGCACCCAGAGCCTGCCCCTGCGCCGAGACGAGGCCACCGCCCGTGCCGGTCTGCTGAAGATCGAGGACTACGACGTACGTCTCGACCTGGCCTCCCACGAGGAGACCTTCCACTCGGTGACGACGATCCGGTTCACATCGAAGGGCGGGCCGACGTTCGTCGACCTGAAGCCGGTCTCGGTCGCGCGGATCACTCTCAACGGCGGCGCTGTCGACCCGGCGACGCTCGCGAAGGGTCGCCTCCCGATAACCACGCAGGAGGGCCTGAACGAGCTCGTCGTCGAGGCCACCATGCCGTTCCGCAACGACGGCGAGGGGCTCCACCGCAGCGTCGACCCGGCCGACGGACGGGCCTACGTCTACGGGATGTGCTTCATGGACGCCGCCCCGACGATCTTCGCCTGCTTCGACCAGCCCGACCTGAAGGCGCCCTACACCTTCCACGTGACCGCGCCGCGCGACTGGACGGTGATCGGCAACGCGCCGGGCACCCAGACCTCGCCGGGTGAGTGGGAGTTCGAGCGGAGCCAACCGCTCTCGACGTACTTCGTCACGCTCGTCGCCGGCCCGTGGCACATGATCCACGACGAGCACGACGGGATCCCGCTGTCGCTGAGCTCGCGGCAGAGCATCGCCGCCGACCTCGACAAGGACGCCGAGGAGCTCTTCACGATCACCAAGCAGTGCTTCGACGAGTTCCACCGGCTCTTCGGCATCCGCTACCCGTTCGGCAACTACCACCAGGCGTTCGTGCCGGAGTTCAACGCGGGCGCGATGGAGAACCCGGGCTGCGTGACCTTCCGCGACCCGCTCGTCTTCACCTCCCGCGTGACCCGCGGCATGCGGATCCAGCGGGCCACCACGGTCGCCCACGAGATGGCTCACCAGTGGTTCGGCGACCTGGTCACGCCCCAGTGGTGGGACGACCTGTGGCTCAACGAGTCCTTCGCCGAATACATGGGCAACCGGGTGACCGCCGAGGTGACGGAGTACGCCGACGCCTGGGCCGACATGTCCTACGCCCGCCGCCAGTGGGGCCTGACCGCCGACCAGCGCGGCTCGACGCACTCGGTCGCCGGAAACGGTGCCGAGGACGCCGTCTCCGCGCTGCAGAACTTCGACGGGATCTCCTACTCCAAGGGCTCCGCGATCCTGCGCCAGCTCGCCGCGTCCCTGGGCGACGACGTCTTCTTCGCGGGTGCGATCGACCACTTCAACCGGCACCGGTTCGGCAACGCGACGATGCACGACCTGTTCAGCTCCTGGGATGCCGCCGCGGCCGAGGCGGGGGTCGAGTTCGACCTCGACACCTTCACCTCCCAGTGGCTGCTCAAGGCCGGCCCGGACACGCTCTCGTGGGACCCGGCCAAGATGGTCGTCAACCGCACCGCTCCGTCGCTGCATCCCGCCGATCGCTCCCACACCTTCCGCGCGGCGATCCTCAACGGCACCCGGTGGACCACCGAGGAGCTCACGGTGAGCGGTGACCAGACGCCGCTCCAGGTCGCCGCCAACGCGGTCGTGCTCGACCCCTACGACGACACCTGGGCCTCGGTCATCCCCGACTGGGAGACCGTGCAGGCGCTCAAGGCGGCGCTCCCGGAGATCACCGACGACGGTCTGCGCGCGGGCGTGTGGAACAACCTGCGCAGCGCCTGGTTCAACGCCGCGGTCGACCCGGCCGACGTCATCGACATCGCCGAGGCGTCGCTCCCGGTGGAGGACGTCGAGGACACCCCGAGGCGCACCATGCCGTGGCTCTTCGGCTCGGTGGTGCCGCTGGCGCCCGCGGGGGCGCGCGAGCGGCTCCACGAGGCGGCCCTCCGCAAGCTCGCCGAGGTCGCTCCCGGCTCCGAGCTGCAGCTGTCGTCCTACCGCGCCGGGATCCGCTCGGCGTCGTCCGAGTCGCTGCTGCGGGAATGGCTCGCCACTCCCCCGGCCGGGATCGAGACCGACCTCGACCTGCGCTGGCGCATCCTCGCCAAGCTCGCCGAGCACGGCTTCGCCTCTCGTGAGGAGCTGCACGCCGCCTATGACGCCGAGCCCGCCAACGAGGCCCGCATCCATCTGAACGGCGCCCTGGTCAGCATCCCCGACGCGGAGGCGAAGGCGTACGGCTGGTCGGTGTTCACCGGCGAGACCGACCTGCCCAACTACGACATCCTGGCCGCCGGGCGGGCGTTCTGGAGCGGGCCGGCCGAGCTCACCGCGGACTACGTCGAGCGCTACTTCGCCGAGCTTCCCGCCACCGCCGAGAAGCGCTCTGGCTGGAGCCTGGCCGAGGCCGCCGAGGCCTTCTTCCCGAGCGGCTCGGTGACCGAGGAGACCCTCGCTGCCGCGCGGGCGGTCATCGAGCTGGATCTCGACCCGGGCGTACGCCGCCGAGTGGCCGACGCGGCCGACAACCTGCAGCGGCAGCTGGCGATCAAGGTGACCTATCCCGCGTAGCCGACGCTCCGGCGGTGAGTCGGGGGCAAGACTGTCCGTGCTCACCGATAGTTTTCGTTTCATGCGGATCCTGCACACCTCCGACTGGCACCTGGGCCGGTCCTTCCACCGGGAGGGCATGCTCGGGCACCAGGCGGCGTACGTCGACCATCTCCTCTCCGTGGTGGAGCAGGGATCTGTCGACGTGGTGTGCATATCCGGCGATGTCTACGACCGGGCGCTTCCGCAGGTCGATGCGGTGCGGCTGGCCTCGGAGGCGCTCTCCCGGCTCGCCGCCTCGCGGGCGAAGGTCGTCATCACCAGCGGCAACCACGACTCGGCGCAGCGACTCGGCTTCGGCTCCGAGCTGATCGACGCCGCCGGCATCTTCATCCGCACCGACCTGGCCGGAGTCGGCCGCCCGGTGATGCTCCCCGACGAGCACGGCGAAGTGGCCTTCTACGGTCTCCCCTACCTCGATCCCGACGCCGCCAGGGCGTCGTGGGGGCTGGAGTCGCGCTCCCACCAGGCGGCGCTCGGCGAGGCGATGAAGCGGGTCCGCGCCGACCTCGACCAGCGGGGTGGTCGCAGCGTGGTGATGGCCCACGCGTTCGTCACCGGCGCGGAGCCCTCCGACTCCGAACGCGACATCTCCGTCGGCGGCGTCTCGATGGTGCCCGCCAGCCTCTTCGAGGACATTTCCTACGCCGCCCTCGGCCACCTCCACGGCCGCCACACGATCACCGACACGGTGCGCTACAGCGGCTCCCCGCTGGCCTACTCCTTCTCCGAGGCCAACCACCTCAAGGGGTCCTGGCTCATCGATCTCGACGAGTCCGGTTTCGTCGCCAGCGAGTTCGTGGAGGCGCCGGTCCCGCGCAAGCTGGCCAGGCTGCGCGGCACGCTCGAGGAGCTGCTGAGCGACCCCCGCCACGAGGTCCACGAGCAGTCGTGGCTGCAGATCACCCTGACCGACCGGATCCGCCCGGCCCAGGCCATGGAACGGCTGCGGAGGCGGTTCCCGCACACCCTCGTGCTGGGCTTCGAGTCGACTGCACCGGTCCTGGGTGCGCTGTCGCAGCCCGACCCGTCCCGGCCGCGGCGCGACATCGACCTGGTCACCGAGTTCGTGGCCGAGCTCCGCGGCGAGCCCGCGGCCAAGGCCGAGCTGGCGCTGCTGCAGACCGCCGTGGACGCCTGCTGCGAGGACCCCGAGGTCGATTCACTCGACTCGCGTTCCGGCGTCGCCGAGGAAGAGGAGTGGCTCGAGGTGCTCTTCTGATGCGCCTTCACCACCTGGAGGTCGCCGCGTTCGGCCCGTTCACGGGCACGGTGAGCGTCGACTTCGACCAGCTCTCCGAGGCGGGGCTCTTCCTGCTCTCCGGCGCCACCGGCGCCGGCAAGACGAGCGTCCTGGACGCGGTCTGCTTCGCGCTCTACGGCGACGTCCCCGGTGACCGTTCGGTCGCGAAGCGGCTGCGCAGCGACCGGGCCCCTGCCGAGGTCGCCACGCGGGTCGTCCTGGAGGCGACGCTCGCCCAGCGACGCTTCCGGATCACCCGCTCCCCGTCCTGGGAGCGGCCCAAGCGGCGCGGCGCCGGCACCACGACCCAGCAGGCCTCCGTCGTGCTCATGGAGCAGGTCGGCGAGGAGTGGCGCACCCTCACCACCCGGCTCGACGAGGCCGGCCATCTGGTCTCGGACCTCCTCGGCATGACGCTGACCCAGTTCGTGCAGGTCGCGATGCTCCCCCAGGGCCGCTTCCAGGCCTTCCTCCGCTCCAGCGCCGAGGAGCGCAAACGGCTGCTCGAGCGGCTCTTCCGCACCGAGCGTTTCGCCGATGTCGAGCGCTGGCTGCGGGAGCGCCGCGTCGAGCTCCGGCGGCGCTCCGAGGAGCTCAACGCCGGCGTCGCCGAGGTGGTCAGCCGGATCAGCGAGACCGCGGCCGTCACCCTCCCCGACGACTGGGACGTCCACGACCTCGGCCTCCCCGCCGGCGACGGCGCGATCGCCACCTGGGCCCGTGCGCTGGCCGAGGAGGCCACCGAGTCACAGGCCGTCACCTCCGGCGCCGCGATGGAGGCCCTGGCCGCGGAGTCGGAGACCCTCGCAGCGCTCGACGCCGCCCGGGCGATGGCCGAGAAGCAGCGCGGCCTCCGGGCAGCCGCCGCCGCCGAGAGCCGTCTCGTCGCCGCGGCCGAGGAGCAGGAGGAGCGTGTACGCCGCGTCGAGGCCGCCCAGCGGGCCGAGGCGGTGGCCGGGGTCAGCGAGCTCGCCGACCAGGCGCGGCGCGAGCACGCCCGAGCGACCTCGCTCGCCCCGAGCGACATGACCCTGACCGATGCCAAGGCGGCGGTGGACCGGATCTCGGCCCGTCTCGCCCAGGCCCGTGCCCTGGTGCCGGTCCAGCAACGTCTGAGCGAGGTCACCCGCGAGCTCGCGGCCACCGGCACCCAGCAGGACCGGCTCCTCACCCAGACCCGCGAGCAGGCCCGGCTCGCCGAGGAGCTGCCGCAGCAGGCCGAGGCCCTCACCGCGGACCTGGCGGCGGCCGCCGAGGCCGCTGCGGCGATCCCGGTGCTGCGTGCTCAGGTCGCCGCGGTCACCGAGGTCGGCCGGCTGACCAGGGAGCTCGTCGACGCCCGCTCCAGGCACGAGGCGGCCAGGACGGCCGCCATGGAGGCGCGCACCCGCTATCTCGACGTACGCCAGGCCCGGCTGGACGGCATCGCGGCCGAGCTCGCCGGCGCGCTCGCGGTCGGCGCGGACTGCCCGGTGTGCGGCTCGCACGAGCACCCCCACAAGGCCTCCCCCGCCGACGGCGCCCCCGACGCGGCTGCCGAGAAGGCCGCCCAGGCGACCTACGACAACGCCAGCGCCGAAGAGCACGCCCGCGACCAGCACGTGCGCGACCTCACCACCCGTCTGCAGCTCGCCCAGGAGGCCGCCGGCGAGACCGACGAGCCGGCCGCGTCGATGGCCGAGCGCCTGGCCGGTCTGGAGCGCACCGCTGCCCGCGAGCCGAGCCTGCGCGCCGAGCTCACCGCCGTCGAAGAGGCTCGGGCCCGCTCGGCGACGCTCCGCGCAGAGCTCGAGACCCGCGCCGCCGAGCTCGAGACCACCATCCGTCATCTCACCGACGAGCGCGAGCGTCTCGAGGAGCAGCTGACCGACGTCCGCGGGGACCACACAGATCTCGACGCCCTCCTCACCGCGCTCGAACGCGACCACCGCGCGGCGACAACGAGCCTCGAGCGCCTGGAGGCCGCCACCCGCGCCGCCGAAGCGCTCGCCGGGGCCGAGCGCACCCTCACCGCCACCGCGGTCCGGGCCGGCTTCGACACCCCCGAGAGCGCCCTTGCCGCGGCGCTACCACCGGAGCGGGTCGCGGCGCTGAACAGCCAGATCAAGACGTACGCCGACAGCCTGGCGGCCGCCCGGGCGACCCTCGACTCCCCCGGCGCCGCCGAGATCCTGGCCACCGAGGAGCCGGACCTGCCGGCGCTCGCCACCGCCCATCGCACGGCCGCCGACGCCGCTGATGCGGCCCGCTCGGCGGCCGACACCGCCGCCAACCGGGCCGCCCGCCTCGACTCCCTGCAACGCGACCTGACCGGTGCGCTCTCGGCCTGGGCGCCTATACGCGAGGACCTCGAGGTCGCCGCCCGGATCGCCTCCTTCGCGGAGGGCAAGAGCAGCGACAACCAGCTCCAGATGAGTCTGTCGGCCTACGTCGTCGCCTACCGCCTCACCCAGGTCGTCGCCGCCGCCAACGAGCGGCTGGCGAAGATGAGCGACCAGCGCTACGCGCTGGAGCACTCCGCGGCCAAGGGCGCCGGCGACCGCCGCGGTGGTCTGGCGCTGATGGTCCGCGACGACTGGTCCGGCGAGTCGCGAGACCCGGCCACCCTGTCGGGTGGCGAGACCTTCGTGGTCTCCCTCGCGCTGGCCCTGGGCCTGGCCGACGTGATCATGAACGAGGCCGGCGGCCAGATGCTCGACACCCTCTTCGTCGACGAGGGCTTCGGCTCCCTCGACGCCGACACCCTCGATGACGTACTCGACGTCCTCGACACCCTCCGCGAGGGCGGCCGCATCATCGGCGTGGTCAGCCACGTCACCGAGATGCGCGAGCGGATCCCCACCCAGCTGGCCGTGGCCAAGGGCCGCGACGGCTCCACCCTCCACGTCGTCGGCGTCTGAGCGAAGAATTTACCCTCGGGACGAGAGTTATTACCCGCCAGTAGTTCCCCGGGAGTGACGTACGTCACTAGCCTGAGGCGGCTCCGCACCGCGGAAGCCGTCCCAGATCACCCGGAGGTTTCCGTGCCACGTCTCAGCACCCGTGTCGCCCAGGTCGCCGCGACCCTTCTCCTTCCAGCGTCCCTGCTCTCCGCAACGACGTTGATGGCCTCACCCGCCCACGCCGACGGCCCCGGAAGCGGCGCGCCGTGGATCGTCACCGTGGGTGACAGCTACGTCTCCGGCGAGGCCGGCCGCTGGGCCGGCAACAGCAACTCCGGCGAGTCGCTCGTCGATGCGGGCGGCAGCGCGACCTACTTCGACAACGCCAGCCACACCGCCGAGACGATCAACCGCTGCCACCGCAGCACGGCCGCCGAGGCGTACATCGGCGGTGGCGTGAGCGGGTTCAACCTGGCCTGCTCGGGCGCGAAGGTCGCCACGACCACGACCAGCGAGGGCTACTTCAAGCCCGGCATCGACTTCTACTCCAGCGGCAGCAACCAGGGCCAGGCCCTCATGCTGCAGAGCTTCGCGGCGAGCCACAACGTCGAGGCGGTGACGATCGGCATCGGCGGCAACGACTTCAACTTCGCTGGCATCGTCACCCAGTGCGTACAGAACTTCCTGCTCTCGCCGTCCTGGAGCAAGGACTACTGCAAGGACGACGCGGTCGTCACCAGCGCCATGGCGGCCGGCAATGTCGCCGCAGTACGCGCCAGGATCACCACCGCGTTCCAGAACGTGCGCACCGCCATGCGCAACGCGGGCTACGCGGACGGCGCCTGGACCCTGATCGTCCAGAACGTGCCCTCGCCGCTCGCGACCTCCTCGGTCTACCGCTACAGCGAGTCCGGCTACACCCGTCAGAACACCGGCGGCTGCGGTTTCTGGAACGCGGATGCCGACTACGCGTACACCACGATCCTGCCGACGATCAACAACGCGATCTCGGGTGCGGCGAGCGACTCCGGGCTGACCAACATCAAGAAGATCGACGTCACCGGCGCCTTCGCCGGCCGCCGGCTGTGCGAGAACACCGTGGGCCTTCTCGAGGAGAAGGGGCTGTCGAGCTGGCGGGCCTCCGGTGCGGTCGACCGCACCGAGTGGGTCAACCAGATCCGCACCGTCTCCACCGCGAGCGGCAACTACTACATCCAGGAGAGCCTGCACCCCAACTACTGGGGACAGCTCGCCCTGCGCAACTGCCTACGCCAGGCCTACAACGCCGGCGCGCCGAGGTCCGGCACTTGCACCCACGGCACCGGGCTCAACGCCAACGGCGAGCCGATCATGACCCTGAACTGACCAAGACCTCGCCGAGTCGGCGCGTTATGACGCGCCGACTCGGCGGGAGGTCACTCGGCGAAGGACTCCACCGGCGGGCAGGAGCAGACCAGGTTACGGTCGCCGTAGGTGTTGTCGATGCGGGCGACCGGCGGCCAGTACTTGTCCGGGTCGATGCCGCGCGGGAAGACGGCCTCCTCGCGGGAGTAGGCGCGGTCCCAGTCGCCGACGAGAGCACGAGAGGTGTGCGGAGCACCGCGCAGGACCGAGGTCTCGGCGGTCCACTCGCCCGAGGCGACCCGGTCGATCTCGCCCTTGATCGCGATCATCGCGTCGATGAACCGGTCCAGCTCGCCGAGGTCCTCGGACTCGGTGGGCTCGACCATGAGCGTGCCGGCGACCGGGAAGGACATCGTCGGGGCGTGGAAGCCGTAGTCGATGAGCCGCTTGGCGACGTCGTCGACGGTGACACCGGTCTCCTTCGTGATCGGCCGCAGGTCGAGGATGCACTCGTGTGCGACCAGCCCGGTCTCGCCGCGGTAGAGCACCGGGAAGTGCTCGTTGAGGCGCGAGGCGACGTAGTTGGCCGACAGCACCGCGGCGGACGTCGCCCGGGTCAGACCTTCGGCGCCCATGAGCCTGACGTACGCCCAGGAGATCGGCAGGATGCCGGCCGAGCCGTACGGAGCAGCCGAGATCGCACCGATGCCGGAGCGCTTCGAGGCGTCCGGGTGCAGGGAGTGCGAGGGCAGGTAGGGCGCCAGGTGGGAGCGGACCGCGACCGGACCGACGCCGGGGCCGCCACCGCCGTGCGGGATGCAGAAGGTCTTGTGCAGGTTGAGGTGGGAGACGTCGCCGCCGAACTCACCGGGCTTGGCGTAGCCGAGGAGCGCGTTGAAGTTGGCGCCGTCGATGTAGACCTGTCCACCGGCCTCGTGCACCAGCGAGCAGACCTCGGTGATGCCCTCCTCGTAGACCCCATGGGTCGAGGGGTAGGTCACCATGATCGCGGCGACGTTCTCGCCGTGGGCGTCCAGCTTCGCCCGCAGGTCGTCGAGGTCGACGGTGCCGTCCTCGGACGACTTCACGACCTCGACCTTCATCCCGGCCATCACGGCCGAGGCGGCGTTGGTGCCGTGCGCGGAGGACGGCATCAGGCAGATCTTGCGGTGACCCTGGCCCTGCGCGTCCAGGTAGCCGCGGATCGCCATCAGTCCGGCGAACTCGCCCTGCGAGCCGGCGTTCGGCTGGATGGAGACCTCGTCGTAGCCGGTGACCTCTGCCAGCCAGCCCTCCAGCTCACCGACCAGACGCGTGTAGCCGGCGGCGTCCTCGGCGGGTACGAACGGGTGCAGGTCGGCGAAGCCGGGCAGCGAGATCGGCTCCATCTCGGTGGTCGCGTTGAGCTTCATGGTGCACGAGCCGAGCGGGATCATGCCCTTGTCCAGCGCGTAGTCGCGCGCCGCCAGCTTGTGCAGGTAGCGCAGCATCTGGGTCTCGCTGTGGTGCGCGTTGAAGACCTCGTGGGTGAGGTAGTCGGTGGTGCGCAGCAGGCCGTCAGGCAGCGCGCTGGCCGTGGTGCGGTCGATCTCGTCCAGATCCGCACCCGAGACACCGAAGGCGTTGAGCACGGCCGACAGGGTCGAGCGAGTGGTCGCCTCCGAGGTCGAGATGCCGACGGTGTCGGCGTCCACGAGACGAAGATGTACGCCGAAACGGCGCGCCGCGGTGACGACGTCTGCCGCCCGCCCGGGGACGGTGACACCCAGCGTGTCGAAGAACGTCTCCGAGACCAGCGGGAGCCCGGCCGACTTGAGCGCGGCGGCCAGGACGGCGGCGTAGCGGTGGGTCCGGGTCGCGATCGTCCGCAGCCCGTCGGGGCCGTGGTAGACGGCGTACATCGAAGCGCCGACGGCCAGCAGCACCTGCGCGGTGCAGATGTTGGACGTCGCCTTCTCACGGCGGATGTGCTGCTCGCGGGTCTGCAGAGCGAGGCGGTACGCGGGCCGCCCCTCGGCATCGATGGAGACGCCGACGAGACGACCGGGCAGGTGCCGCTCGATCCCCTCGTGGACGGCCATGTAGCCGGCGTGCGGGCCGCCGTAGAAGAGCGGGATGCCGAAGCGCTGCGTCGAGCCGACGACGACGTCGGCGCCGATGGTGCCGGGCGCCTCCAGGACGGTGAGCGCGAGCAGGTCGGCGGCGACGACGGCCAGCGCACCCCGCTCATGGGCGGCGTCGATGACCGGCTTGAGGTCCGGGACGCGACCGGAGGCGCCTGGGTACTGCACCAGCACGCCGATCACGTCACCCTCGGGCAGACCCTGCGAGAGGTCGGCCACGACGACCTCGAGGCCCATCGCCTCGGCACGCACCTTCACGACCTCGATCGACTGCGGCAGGGCGTCGGCGTCGATGACGAACGGACCGGAGCCCTTGCGGTTGGCCCGGTGGACCAGCGCCAGCGCCTCGGCGGCCGCGGTGCCCTCGTCCAGGAGCGAGGAGTTGGCCACCGGGAGGCCGGTCAGATCACCGACCATGGTCTGGAAGTTGATGAGCGCCTCGAGGCGGCCCTGGGAGATCTCGGGCTGGTAGGGCGTGTAGGCGGTGTACCAGCTCGGGTCCTCGAGCACGTTGCGACGGATCACCGGCGGCGTCACGGTGGCGTGGTAGCCGAGCCCGATCATCGCCTCGCCGGGCTTGTTGGAGGCTGCGATCTCCCGCGCCAGCGACGCGACCTGCGCCTCGCTCAGCGCGGCCGGCAGGTCCAGCGACTCGACCGAGCGGATCCCGGCCGGGACGGCGGCGTCCATCATCGCTGCTACCGAGTCGTACCCGAGCCGCGCGAGCATGGTCGCCTCGTCGGCGGCCGAGAGTCCGACGTGGCGCGCCACGAACGGAGAGGCGGCGTCGAGCTCGGACAGAGTGGGCGTGTCGGACACAGTGGCTCCTGAGGGCATCTAAGACAACTCGTACGCCCTCCCCCTCTGTCACCGCACCTGCGCCGCTTCAGAGTTGCCTGGTCCGCACAGTCGTGGATGCCTGAGAGTTTCCGGGGAGGAATTGCCCCTTCGGCGCCCCTTCGAGAGGAGCTCTCCCGTGCGGGATGGTCAGCACCTCCAGCATAAACGACTCGACCCCGAGGCCCCGCCTCTGCGGGGACCTCGGGGTCTAGTGTTACGTGACGTTTACTATCCGGCGTTGCGCGCCGCGCGGCGGGCGGAGAGCTCGTCGGACATCGAGGCGACCTGCTCGCCGTCGTCGGTCGTACGCTCGCTGGGGAGCTCGGAGAGCGTGCCCTCGATCTCGCGCCAGACGCCACCGATGGCGATGCCGAAGACGCCCTGCCCGCCCTGGAGCAGGTCGATGACCTCGTCGTTGCTGGTGCACTCGTAGACCGAGGCGCCGTCGCTCATCAGGGTGACGCGGGTCAGGTCGTCGGTGCCCCGCTCACGCAGGTGCTGCACGGCAGCGCGGATCTGCTGCAGTGAGATGCCGGCGTCGAGGAGCCGCTTGATGACCTTGAGGATCAGGATGTCGCGGAAGGAGTAGAGCCGCTGGGTGCCGGAGCCGGTGGCCCCGCGCACGCTCGGCTCGACGAGACCGGTGCGCGCCCAGTAGTCGAGCTGGCGGTAGCTGATCCCCGCAGCGTTGCAGGCCGTCGGCCCGCGGTAACCGGTGTCGCTCGGCAGGGGCGAGACATCGTCGGTGAAGAGAAGGCCCTGCTCGTCAGCCTGCTCCGCCGCGCGTTGCGCGTCGTCGGCGCCGTGCCCGGGCTTCTGCTCGTGGTCGAACACGATGTCCTCCATCGTCTACTCCGTTGTGCGTAACTCCACTCGGGGAATGAACGGCTGCGGCGGGGGGACCACATCGTTGGAGTTACAACAGAGACAACTACAAGGTAAGCGCCGCAAGGGCCCTGGTCAAAGAACCCCCTCCGGCGTGTCGTCGGGGCTAACCCTCAAGTAGAGCCTGAGGCTTTCGACGCCTGGCGGTCGCCACGAGGGCGGTCAGCACCAGGACGCCGGCCCCGACGAGGAGAGATACCTGCATCCCCGGGAGCGTGAGGATCCCGGACGCACCTGCCCCCAGACCGCCGAAGACGGCGACCGCGATCGCGCCGCCCGTCTGCCGAAACGTGCTCAGCGCGCCGGTCGCGACACCCACGCGGGCGGGCTCGACGGCGTCGATCAGGTCGGCGGTGACGAGGGTGATCGCCAGTGCGCCGCCGGTGGCGAGCGGGACGAGCAGCACCAGGACCAGCCAGACCGGCGTCGTCGTCGTGAGCGGGAGCAGGGCGAGCATTCCGACCGCGAGGATCAGCTGGCCCCCGACGATGAGCGCGCGGCGGCCCACGACGTACGCCAGGCGCGGCGCCACGACGTTGGCGCACGTGGTCATGGCCGCCGGGATGACGAACATCAGCCCCGCCTCGGCACCGCTCCAGCCCCGCACCTGCTGGTAGTAGAGGCCGAGCAGGAAGATCCCACCGTAGAACCCGAAGTTGATGCCGAACCCGGAGACCAGCGCGACCGCGACCCTCCCCTGAGCCACCAGCCCGAGCGGCAGCACCGGCGCCGCCGAGCGGCGCTCCACCACGACGAAGGCGACGGCCGCCGCGACGGCTACCGCTGCCGCGAGCAGGGCGGGCGCGTGCCAGCCGGTGTGACCGGCCTCGATGACGGCGTACGTCAGCGCCGACAGCGCGAGCACGGCGAGCGCCTGGCCAGGGAGGTCGAGCGGTGCCTTGCGCCGTACCGCCCGGATCCGCAGACCGGCCAGCAGGGCGACGATGAGGATCCCGACCGGGACGTTGACCAGGAACACCCAGCGCCAGCCTGCGTACTCGCTCAGCAGGCCTCCGGCCACCGGCCCCAGCGCCATCGCCGCCGATCCGCCGATCGTCCACACGGCGATCGCCTGCCCTCGGGCCCGCGCGTCGTCGTACGCCACCCGGACCAGCGCCAGCGACGCCGGCATGACCAGCGCGGCGGCAGCACCCTGGAGCACCCGGGCCGCGATGAGCGCCGGCATCACCGGAGCGGCCGCGCAGGCCACGGAGGCGACGGTGAACAGCACCACCCCCAGCGCATAGGCCCGGACCGGTCCGACCCGGTCGGTCACCGCGCCCGCCGAGAGCATCAGGGCAGCGAACATCAGCGTGTACGCGTCCACGACCCATTGCAGCCCAGCCATCCCGCCACCCAGGTCTCGGTGCAGATAGGGCAGCGCGATGTTGACCGCGGAGACGTCGACGGTGATCACCGTGAAGCCCAGGAGTGCGGCGAGCAGAGCTCGAACGCTTCCCGCGGGCGCGGCTGCCTGACCTCCGCTCGGCACCTCATGGGCTACTGCGGTCATCGTGCTCCTCCTCCAGGTCGTTGTTCCCGAAAGTCTGGTCGCGTCGCGCGCGCAGAGGCAGACCGCGCGATGCCGGGGTGTGACCAGGGGTGGGTGTGACACGGCCCCTCACGCGAGCCGGACCTGCGGCACACTGATAGGGATGAGCGATATGGCTGCGACCGAGCTGGGGCGCTACCTGCGCGCCCGCCGCGCTCGGGTGACCCCGGAGGAGGCAGGCCTGCCCGCCGGCACCGGCGTGCGGCGTACGCCTGGGCTGCGGCGCGAGGAGCTCGCGGCGCTCGCCGGCGTCTCGGTGGACTACTACACCCGGCTCGAGCGCGGGCGGGAGACCAACCCGTCAGCGGCCGTCCTGGACTCGTTGGCTCGTACCCTGCGCCTGACCGGCGATGCCCATCAGCGCCTGCACGAGCTCGCCGAGGTCGCCTCGGGACGCATCAGCGTGCCCCAGGCGACGACCGATACGACCGTACGTCCCTCGGTGCTCGTCATGCTCGAGCAGCTGGGGCCGCTGCCCGCCTTCGTGTTCAGCAGGCACAACGACATCTTGGCCGCCAACCGGCCGGCCCGGCGGCTCTACCCGGGTCTGTGGGACGGGCCGCGGGAGCACCGGAACCTGACCCGCTACCTCTTCCTCGACCCGATCGGGCGACACCTGCTCGACCCGTGGCACCAGACGGTGGCCAGCTCGGTCGCCAACCTGCGCGCCGTCGGCGGCACCGACGTCGACTCACCCCGGCTCGCAGCATTGGTGGGCGAGCTGCTGCTCAAGTCGCCGGAGTTCGCCGCGATCTGGGAGCTCTACGACGTGTGTGAGCGCAGTGGCGGCACGAAGACCTTCGAGCATCCGCGGGTCGGCCGGATGACGCTCACCTACGAGGTCATGCAGCTGGCCCGCACCGGCGGTCAGCGCATGATCGTCTACCAGGCGGAAGCCGACACGGTCGACGAGAAGGCGATGCTCGCGCTGAGCGAGTGATCCCGACTCAGTGGGACTCGAAGTCCTCGGGCGTGATCTCGTCGAGGAACTCGCGGAACTTCTCGATCTCGTCCTCCTGCTCGGCCGGGACGGCGAGCCCCGCCTCGTCGAGGACCTCGTCGGAGACCACGATCTTGGTCCCCGTACGCAACGCCAGCGCGATCGAGTCCGAGGGCCGCGCGCTCACCTCGACGCCCGAGGCGAAGACCAGGTTGGCGTAGAAGACGCGGTCGGTGACCGAGGTGATCTGCACCTCGGTGAGCTCGTTGCCGGTCGCCT
Organism: Nocardioides sp. NPDC087217; assembly: GCF_044744805.1. Taxonomy (NCBI): domain Bacteria; kingdom Bacillati; phylum Actinomycetota; class Actinomycetes; order Propionibacteriales; family Nocardioidaceae; genus Nocardioides; species Nocardioides sp. NPDC087217. The sequence goes on along the minus strand of NZ_JBIUZB010000002.1, from coordinate 671,339 downwards.
CCAGCACGTCCTTGAGCAGGTCGTGGGTCAGCGGCCGCGGCGGGACCACGCCCTGCTGGGCGAAGGCGATCGCGGTCGCCTCCACCGCGCCGATCCAGATGGGCAGGTATCGCTCACCCGCCACCTCGCGCAACAGCACGATCGGCTGGTTGGAGGGCATCTCCACTCGGACTCCGAGCACATCGACCTCGCGCATGTCATCCACCCTACCCGTCTCCGGGTCGCGACAGCAGCCCGGTTGACCGCCGATATCAACCGAGTCAGCGGTCGCGCAGTCCCGACTTCACCAAGGTGGCGTGCAGACGGACCGCCAGGGAGGCGATCTCGCTGCCGATCTCCTCGGCCCGGCCCTGCGCTCCGGCGTTCCCGGGGCGCCGCAGCGGCGCCACGATCTGCTCGATGAGACCGACCTCGCGGTCGGCGGCGGCCTTCATACCGCGCAGGTGACGAGGCTCGATGCCGAACTCGGCCAGCTCCTTGGCCGTGCGCGCGATCGCAAGAGCATCGGTGTCGTAGTGACCGCTGCGCAGCGGCACCACCAGCGCCATCTTCTCCAGCTCGGTCAGCAGCGCGTCGTCGACCTCGGCCACCTTGAGGAGCTCGCGTCGCGAGATCCGCATGTTGTCCGTACGCCGGAACGACTCCGCGCCCGGCGCGCCGCTGGGCGTCAGGGCCACCGTCGGGACCGTGGGCACGGTCGGCTCGATCGCCGGCGGCTCGAGGCCCCGGTCGATCGCGTCCAGGTGCTCGCCGATGACCTTGAGCGGCAGGTAGTGGTCGCGCTGCATCCTCAGGACATAGCGCAGCCGCTCGACATCGCGGCGGGAGAACTTGCGGTAGCCCGCGGGCGTACGCTCCGGCTTGATAAGTCCCTTGTCCTCGAGAAACCGGATCTTGGGGATCGTCACCGTGGGAAAGTCCGGACGCAGCTGATCCAGGACCTGCCCGATGTTGAGCCGCTCCCCCGAGTCGCTAGCCGGCCGTTGAGGGTCAGGCATCGCGGCGGCGGCCATCGGCTACGCCCCTTCGTGCCCGGCGTAGAAGACGAGCCGGAACTTGCCGACCTGGACCTCGTCGCCGTCCTTGAGGACGACCTTCTCGATCCGGTCGCGGTTGACGTAGGTGCCGTTGAGGCTGCCGACGTCGGAGACCTCGAAGGTGTCGCCGGTTCGCGCGAACTCCGCGTGGCGACGCGAGACGGTGACGTCGTCGAGGAAGATGTCGCTGTCCGGGTGACGACCCGCGACCACGGTGTCCTGGTCGAGCAGGAAGCGGCTTCCGGCACCGGGGCCGCGCTGCACGACGAGCATGCCGTTGCCCCGCGGCAGGGCCTCGACGGTGGCCGCCTCGACCGGGCTGAGCACCCGGTCAGAGGTGTCGGCGTCAGCCCCGAGCTGAATCGTCGAGGTCTGGTCGGTCCCGGTCAGGCTTACGCCACACTGCGAGCAGAACCGCGCTTCGTCGGGGTTCTGGCTGCCGCAAGCGGGGCACACGGACATTTTTGAGCTCCAGGTTCATCGAGGGCCGGGCACCTACCCTCAAGTGAACGTTGAGGGATGGTATCCGCAACCTATCAGGTCGGCCCAGGTGTTCGGTTGTGCTGCGCCAATTCTTAGCGCACGGCCTTAGGCGTCGAGTGATGCCTCGTACGCCGCGGCGTCGAGGAGGCTCTCCAGCTCGGCAGGATCGGACGGAGTGACCTCGAACAGCCAGCCCCCGCCGTAGGGGTCGTCGTTGACCAGCTCGGGCGTGGCGTCGAGCGATCCGTTGACCGCGACGACCTCGCCGGAGATCGGCGCGTAGATGTCGCTGACCGACTTGGTCGACTCGAGCTCGCCGCAGCTCTCGCCCGACTTGATCGTGTCACCGACGGCCGGCATCGACACGTAGACGATGTCGCCGAGGGCGTCCTGGGCGTAGTTGGTGATCCCGATCCGTACGGAGCCCTCGGTCTCGCCAGGGTTGCGCAGCCACTCGTGCTCGCTGGTGTACTTCAGGTCCTCGGGGTACACGGCCATCTCCTCATCAGGCGTACTGGTCTGGCCGCGGAAGATCGTCCCGCGAGCCGGTTGTCGAAACCCTACTGCGCCCCACCGACGAAACGGTCAGCGGGACACGGTGTGAATCGACTCGATGTCGATCTTCTCCTCCGACTCCACCTTGACCTCCGCGCCTTGCTCCTCGAGCTGGTCCTGCGGGCCCTGGTAGAAGTCGATCGCGCCGGCCAGCGTGTCGGGCGGCCCGATCACCTGGAGGCGGTAGGGCGGGCTGATCAGCTCGCCGCCCACGTTGAGACCCGCGCCGGGCTGGCTGACCTCGATCGAGGACGACGCGACCAGGCGTACGGCCTCGCCGTCGGCCCCCTCGATCTCCATCGCCTCGGCACCGCTCGTGCGCAGCTCCTCGATCAGGTCGAGAAGCGCGGTCAGCCGCAGCGGGTCGGCGCCGGGGTCGATCTCGATGGTGATGCCCGGACCGCTGACCGGCACCGTCCCGGCGATCACCCGGAGCGTGTCGACCTGCTCCTCGGCGCGCTGCAGCGCGGTCTGCTGCTGGAGTGTCTGGTCCTCGAGCTCGTCGCGGGTCGCCTCGAGCTCCTCGATCTGCTCCTGGGCCTTCTGCGTCGTGCCGGCCAGGCCGGAGAGGATGTCGATCAGCTCCTGCTCGCGCAGGCCGGCGTACGTCGAGTCCTCGGTGTTCGTCTGGACCTGCACCACGGCGGCATAGCCGAGTACGCAGAGCAGGACCGCCACGGCCACCTGGCCGCGCCGGAAGTGGGTGAGCGCGTCGAAGAGTCGCGCCCGGCCGACCAGCGGCGCCGGCTCCTCCTCGGGCTCGTCAGACTCATCAGGCTCATCGGTCTTCTGGGTCTTCGGCCGCTCCTCGGCCTCATCGGGCTCATCGACCTGTTCGGTCTGCTCGTCGACAGCCGTGTCCTCGACCTCGTCGGGCTCTGTGACCTCAGCGGGCTCGTCGCTCTTCTCGGCGTTCTCGGCGGCCGGCGGCTCGGCCCCCGCCGACTCGACAGGCTCAGAGGGCTCGACGAAGTCGACTGGCTCGACAGGCTCGACGTCGTCCTCGTTGTCGGTGGGCTCGACGGACTGGTCCTCGGCGACGTCGGCGTCGTCCGACTCCTCGGCCGCCGGCTCCTCAGGCTCGTCGACAGCCTCGTCCGACGCAGGTTCATCGGACGCAGGATCATCGGACTCCGCCTCGTCGGGCGCGTCCGTCTCCGACGGCTCCTCGGCCTCGGCGGCGTCGGTCGTCTCGACAGACTCCGCGGGCGCCTGCTCAGCAGGCGGCGTACCTTCGTCCGAGGCCTCGGGGATGGCGCCGTCGTCGGTCACAGGCTCGGCGACGGTCTCCTCCGGAGGCGTGGCGGGCTTCTTCGCCGGCGCCTTCTTCGCGGGGGTCCGCTTGGCCGCGGTCCGCTTCACCGGTGGCCTCCTCTTCCGGTCAGGCATGGAAGATGTGCCTCCGGATGGCTGCGACGTTGGTGAAGATGCGGATGCCGAGGACGACGATGACGCCGGTGGACAGCTGGCCGCCGACGCCGAGACGGTCACCGAGGTAGACGATGCCGGCGGCGATCACGACATTGCTGATGAACGAGACGACGAAGACCTTGTCGTCGAAGATGCCGTCCATGAACGCGCGCAGCGCACCGAAGACGGCGTCCAGTGCGGCGACGACGGCGATCGGCAGGTAAGGCGCCAGGCCGACAGGCACCTCGGGCTGGAAGAACAGTCCCAGCACGATGCCGATCACTAGGCCGATGACGGCGATCATTCTTCGCGGTCCCCTTCGCTGTTCTCTTGCATGTCTTCGTCGGTGTTGTCGGTGGGCTTCTCGGAGCCCTGGGTGCCCTTGTCCTTGGACTTGGCCCCGAGGTGGGTCAACTCCAGCAGATCAGCCGGCGCCGCGGGAAGGGTCAGTCGGTCGATGTTCTCGACGTCGTAGGGCATCCCGTAGTCCTGCGTCGTGGTGTGGATCATCGCGCCGGAGACCGTCTCGGCGAAGCGTGCGGCCAGCGTACGCGTGTCGCCGATGGCCGACACCTCATAGGGCGGCGAGAGCGAGACGTCGTTCATCCGGAGGGTGGCACCAGAGGTGATCACGCCGCTGCGCGGGGTGACCCGCTGACCGTCGACGGCGACGGCGGTCGCGCCCGCCTGCCACAGTCCGTTGACGATCACGGCGAGATCGTAGTCGCGGACGGTGCCGCCCTCGCTGCCGTCGGCGGCGTTGTCGATGGTGATCCTGATCCCCGAACCGGTCACCGGAGCGAACCCGGTCTCCTCCGCGGTCGACGCGGCGGACGAGGACGCCGACTCGGCCCGCAGCCCGAGCGAGTTCAGCGCCGCTTCGCTTCGCTGGTTGTCCTCCCTGAGGGCGGAGATCTGACGGTGCAGATCAGCGATCCGGTCCTGACGCTGCTCGATGCGGTCGACCAGCACCTGCCTGCTGGTCTGTCGGATGTCCTCGTTGCGCGAGGTCTGCACCGCGGCGGTCGTGGCCAGCAGCGCGAAGAGGCCGACGACCACCATCGCCCACAGGCCGGGCCGGCGACGCCGCGTCGGCTCCTCCCCCGTGGGCTCGCGCCGCTCGGCGGCGGCCATGTAGTCGGAGTCGATCGCCTGGTCGGTGATGCGGTCGAGCAGTGGCTTGGTGACGTAGGCCCGCAGGTCCTCGGAACCGGGGATCTGGTCAGGCACGGGTCGCCCCGCCCTTCTCCAGCGGTGGCGTGGTGGCCATCAGGCGACGCACCTCCTGGGCGTAGAGGACCAGGCTCCACCACAGCAGCAGGATCCCCCACAGCGCGAAGGCCCAGCCGAAGGCCTGCGCCACCTGGATGGGCAGGCTCGGCTCCAGGCCGAGATCGAGGGTCTCAGGGATGTCGTGGCTGAGGTAGAGCAACGGGAAGGAGGCCAGCATGCAGAAGGCGGCCACCTTGCCGAGAAGATGGATGGGCAGCGTACGCACCCCACGGCTGCGCAGCGCCGGGATCATCGCCAGCAGGCCGACGAACCGCAGCGGCACCAGCAGCGCGATCGGCCACGGGATCACGTCGATCTGCCAGAGCGCGAGCGTCGCGGCCAGGACGAAGACGGTGTTGGCCACCACGTCGAGCAGCTCGCCCGAGCGGCGGCGGCCCAGCTGCTTGCGGTTGAGCCAGCTGTCGAGCAGATCGGTGACCACCGCGAGACCGAACGCGGACAGTGCGATCGTGTCGTCCTCGGCGATCATCACCGCCCACAGCACCACCGGCGCGTAGACGAGCCGCAGGATGCTGAGCAGCTTGCCGAGCACGGGCTGGTTGCGGTCGGCCGTGCCCCGCGGTCGCCGCATGTCCCGGCCATGTTGCAGGCGGGGATCACCAGATCGACGGTTGGGCATCTGCGGGCTCTCCTCTGTCACCAGACGCGGCACGAGCCAACCCTAGTCGGTAGCCGTTGAGTCGTCGGCGTGGGCGGCGTCGCGGATCTCGCCGACCAGCTCCTCGATGACATCCTCCAGCGTCGCCAGGCCGATGGTGCTGCCGTCCTCACGGACGACCCGGGCCATGTGGGCGCCGCGGCGCTGCAGGGTCTCGAGCGTCTCGTGGAGCGCGTCGTCGGGAGTGACCGTCGCGAACGGGCGGATCCACTTGTTCTGGACGGGCTGCCGGCGGCGTACGTCATCGGGCTCGAGTACGTCCTTGATGTGCAGGTAGCCGACCAGGTCACCGCTCTCGCCCGCGACCGGGAACCGGCTGTAGCCGGTCGAGGCGCACACCGCCTCGATGTCGGCACCCGAGGCGCCGCGCGGCACGATCGTCCAGTCGGAGATCGGGATGGTGACCTTGGCGACGGTCTTCTCGGTGAAGCCGAGCGCGCCGGCCAGTCGGCCGTACTCGTCCTCCTCCAGGAGCCCTTCGCCGCGGGACTCCTCGACCATGGCGGCCACCTCCGCGCGGGTGAACGCGGAGCTCACCTCGTCCTTGGGCTCGATGCCGAGCGCGCGGACGCAGACGTTGGCGGCGTAGTTGAAGGCGACGATGATCGGGCGCAGCACGTAGACGACCGCGTAGATCGCCGGGCCGAGGACGAGAGCCGCCTTGTCGGGGCCGGCGAGGGCGATGTTCTTCGGCACCATCTCGCCGACCACCACGTGCAGATAGGTGACCACGAGCATCGCGATCACGAACGCGACCGGGTGGTGGAACGCCTCGGGCAGACCGATCAGGTCGAAGCCGGGCTCGAGCAGGTGGGCCAGCGCCGGCTCGGTGATCGCCAGCAGCAGCACCGAGCAGACCGTGATGCCCAGCTGGGCACCAGCCATCATCAGGCTGATGTTCTCCATCGCCCGCAGGGTGATCCTCGCCATCTGAGAGCCGGCCTGGGCGGCGGGCTCGATCTGGCTGCGCCGGGCCGAGACCAGGGCGAACTCCGAGCCGACGAAGAAGGCGTTGGCGAGCAGCAGCACCAGGCCGAGCACGAGCCCCATCGTGGTACTCATCAGCCGATCACCTGCATCGAGATCCGGTCGATCCTGCGCCCGTCCATGACCTCCACGGTCAGCTTCACGTACCTCGCGTAGACGTCGTCATCGTCGGAGTCGGGCGGCGGATTGCCGGGCACCGTCAGCTCAGCGCTGGCGCCCGGCTCGGGGATACGGCCCAGCAGGCTCAGCATCAGACCGGCGACGGTGTCGTAGTCCTCGCTCTCGGGCAGGGCGACTCCGGTGATGTCCTCGACCTCGTCGGGACGCAGCAGGCCCGACAGCGACCAGCCGCCGTCACGGCGCAGCCGGGCGCGGGCGCTGAGCGGGTCGTGCTCGTCTGCGATATCGCCGACGATCTCCTCGATCACGTCCTCGAGGGTGACGATGCCGGCCTGGTCGCCGTACTCGTCGAGCACCACGGCCAGCTGGAACCCCTCGGCGCGCAGCAGCGCCATCAGCGGGTCCAGGCGCAGCGAGTCGGGCACGACCACCGGCGGCACCATCAGGTGCTTGACCTTCGCCGTGGGCCGCTCGTGCACCGGCAGCGCCACGGCCGCCTTGACGTGCACCGTGCCGACCACGGCCTCGTTGTCGTCGAGCACCGGGAAGCGGGAGTTGCCCGTACGCCGGGTGAGCTCGATCAGCGCCTCGGCGCGGTCGTTGTGGTCGAGACTGTGGACGCGTACGCGCGGGGTCATGATCTCCCCCGCCGTGCGGGTGCCGAACTCGACCGAGCGCTCCATCAGCTCGGCGGTGTCGGCGTCGAGAGTGCCCTCGTGGGCGCTGCGCTGGATCAGCGAGGAGAGCTCGGCGGAGCTTCGCGCCGAGCGCAGCTCTTCCTGCGGCTCCATGCCCAGGCGGCGCACGATGGCGTTGGCGGTGCCGTTGAGCACCTTGATAGGGCCGCGCATCAGCCGGGTGAAGGCCCGCATCGGTCCCTGGGTGACACGCGCCGTCTCCAGGGGCAGGGCCAGCGCGAGGTTCTTGGGGACCAGCTCACCGAAGAGCATCGTCACGATCGTGGAGAGGGTCAGCGCGATGGCCACCGCGATTCCGGCCACCGCGCCCTCGGGCAGGCCGGTGGCGAGCAGCGGCGCGTCGATCAGCTCGGCGATCGCCGGCTCCGACATCCAGCCGATGCCGAGGTTGGTCACGGTGATGCCGACCTGAGCGCCGGAGAGGTTGCTGGAGAGCTCCTTCATCGCGCGGAGCACGCCCTGGGCGCCCTTGTCGCCCTGCTCGGCGGCCATCTCCACCTGGGCGTGGTCCACCGTGACCAGGGAGAACTCGGCGGCCACGAACACACCACAGGCGGCGACCAGCAGCAGCGCCAAGAAGATGAACAGAACCTCGGTCATCAGGCCAACCTCGACGGGTGCGGCCGCGAATCACTCAGCGGGCATGGATATTGGCCGGGTTGCGGTCCGTCCATCGGGGTTCAGATCGTCCTTAGCTGTTGGAAGTGCGGTCAGCCTACATGGCTGTGGTTGCGCCTTCTGCGTTGCTGCACCGGGCTCTCCGAGACGTGTCGCGTTCCGGACACAGTTGTCCAGAACGGGGCCGTGAACCTTGACACACCTCGCCCATTCGTCAACTCTTACGCGGCAGTAACCGACGATTCACGAGCCGAGGGAGTCCCCTTGACCATGTCCTCAGCCTCACGACGTACGTTCCTGGCCGGTGCTGCCGGCGTCGCCGGTGCCGCGGCGTCCGGCCTGCTCGGCGGTCCGGCCGCAGCCACCTCGCCCCGCCGCGTACGACTGGTGCGGGAGGAGCACCGGGCGGTCGTCATCGGGTCCGGGTTCGGTGGTGGCGTGGCCGCGCTGCGGCTGGCCGAGGCCGGCGTGCCGGTCACGGTGCTCGAGCGTGGCCGCCGCTGGCCGACCGGGCCGGACGCGCAGACCTTTCCGACGATCCGTTCGCTCGACAAGCGGGTGCTGTTCCACACCACCGCACCCGAGGCGCTCAAGCCGCTGCAGAAGCTGCTCGGCACTCCCCTGAACTTCGGCCCGTACGTCGGTCTGCTCGAGCCCGTCCTCGGCCAGAACATGCTGGCCATGTGCGCGGCCGGTGTCGGCGGTGGCTCGCTGGTCTACCAGGGCATGACGCTGCAGCCGTCCGCGGAGGTCTTCAACACCTGGTTCCCGAACGAGCTCGACTACGAGCTCATGGACCGGGTCCACTACCCGCGCGTGGCCAAGATGCTCGGCGCCGCAACCGCGCCCGACGAGCTGATCGCCTCGGACAACTACCGGGTCTCGCGTACGTTCGGCGAGCGGGTCGAGGCCGCAGGCTATGACCTGCAGAAGATCCCGATGCCGATCGACTGGTCCTACGCGCTCGCGGAGCTGCGCGGCGAGATGGCTCCCTCCTACACCAACGGCGACTGCGCCCTCGGTGTCAACAACGGCGGCAAGCACTCCGTCGACGTCACCTACATCGAGCAGGCCGAGGCCACCGGCCTGGTGCACGTCGCGACTCGCCACAACGTGACGAGCGTGGCCCGGGCCGCCGACGGTCGCTGGGAGGTCCACGTCGACCGCACCAACGACGCCGGCGACGTCGTGGAGCAGAAGATCCTGACCACCCGTGCACTGGTGATGGCGGCCGGCTCGCTCAACACCAGCAAGCTCCTGGTCCGCGCCGCGGCGACCGACACCATCCCGGACCTTCCCGACAAGCTCGGCCAGGACTGGGGCACCAACGGCGACCGGATCTACATGTGGCGCCCCTTCGACGAGAACCTCACCGGTACGCAGGGTGGTCCCGTCGTCTACCAGAGCCAGGACTGGTCCGACCCGACCACGGCCAACACCGTCATCCAGGCATCGTTGCCACCACTCCCCCTCGGCCTCGACCTGGGCGCCACGATGTTGGTCGGCTTCGGCGTCAGCGCGGACCGCGGCAGCTTCCGCTACAGCTCGCTGACCGACTCGGTGAGCCTCCGCTTCCCCTTCGGCGGCGACTCGGCGAGCTATCGCGCCATCCACGAGCGGGTCTCGAAGATCAGCGGCGGCCTCGGCGCCCTGATCGACACCAACACCATCGTCAACAGCACGTGGCACCCACTCGGCGGCGCCAACATGGGCACCGTCTGCGATCTCGACGGTCGGGTACAGGGCCAGGACGGCCTCTACGTCCTCGATGGAGCGCTCATCCCCGGCACCACGGGTGCGTGCAACCCGTCGATGACCATCGCCGCCGTCGCCGAGCGCGCGATGGACAACATCGTCGCCAAGGACGTCGGGACAGTCATCTGACGGGTGCCACTTGGAGCCGGTTCGGGCCCACCAGGATCTTGCAATGCAAAATTCTGCAGATTTTGCCGAAAGGGGGTGACAACCCCTTAGGTGATGCGGCAACATTGTTCTTGCCCCGCTGGTGACCCGAGACGCCAGCGGGGCTCTTACGTTTTCCCGCCACCTCATGCCAGCTTCTGGGCGACCTGGTTGAGGTTGGCGCGGAGCTTGGCGTGGTAGGCGTCGTGCTGCTCGGGCAGCCGGGCGTCGCAGAAGGCGGCCAGGTCGGTCCCGGTGACCTCGATGACCCGACGTCCGGCGGCGGCCTCGGTCTCGAACAGGTCGAGGATCTCGCGCAGGACCTCGACGATGTCCATGCCGTCGCCGGCGGTGAAGCGCCACATGTAGCTCTTCATCTCGCCATAGACGGTGCGGTAGTCGGCGGGCAGTGCGGCGGCGCGGGCTTCCATGCGCTTCCAGTCCTTCTTGTCACCTACGAGGCGGCTGAGGATGTTGTTCATGGTGGTGCTCCTTCTTCGATGGTTTCGGGTCCCGTGTTCGGGGCGATGGAAGAAGCGTGCAGCCCTGACGTAGCGTCAAGGTCAAGCACCGATCCGAAGAAAGTTCTCGGAGGCGCACGAGCCTCAGGCCGCGAGGGTGTGTTCGAGGAGTACGTCGCGCAGCCTGAGCTCCGCTGGCGACAGTGGTGGTGGGTCTGGTGCCCAGGTGTCGGGTGGTGGGCTGGTGTAGGTGTGCCCGGTCGGTGTGATCGTGATGATGGTGCCGTCGGGTCCTGGTCTGGCCTGCCAGCCGAGGGCTTCCTTGGCCTGGTTGCACCTCTCACACAGACCCTGCAGGTTCTCGGCGCTGGTTTCGCCACCGTCGGCGTGGCGTTCGATGTGGTCGATGTTGCGGATCGGGGCGTCGCAGCCGTTGGTGCGGCAGATCCCGCCGTCCCGAGTCGCAATGAACTCGGCCAGCCCGTCGGGTGCCTTCCTGGAGCGGGACTCCATCGCCACCAGCCGACCGACCCGGTCGGTGAACAGGCGCCGCACGAACACCTCCGCGTCGGCGAGCGCTTCACGGGCCCAGGCCGCGGGGACGGGCCCGTAGCCCTCGACCATGGCCGGCTGGTCGGCGTCGCCGGTGAGGGAGTCGGCGGTCATCACGATCTTGACCTCGATCCGCGGCTTGCCACCGGCCTCGGCGCGGCCGGTGATCCGGTCGACCAGGGTGTCGGCCATGACCTGACCCCGGCTCCGCTCATCACCCGCAGCCGCAGCAGCCTTGGCGGCCTGGTCCAGTGCCGCGAAGACCGCGACCCCGTCCCTGACCGGCAACAACGCGCCGAGCCAGGTCATCGTGTCCGGGGCCGGCCGCAGGCTGACGCGACGGTCTTTCACCGCGTTGGCAGCCCGGGCGACGACGGAGGCTTGGTCGAGGGTGATGGCGAGCTTCTTGGCGGCGTTCTCGAGCTGCCGTAGCCCCATCGACACCGCCCGAGCAGGTTCACCGTCCGGACCCGTAGCGCAGAGCTCGTGGTCGATGACTCGACGGTCCTCCACCGACAAGCAGGCGGTTTCGCGGGCCAGGATGGTGGCTTGCCACTGGGAGAACAGTCCGGCCTTCATCAGCGCGAAGGTGTGCGGCATCTCGCTGATCAGAACTTTCGCGAGGCCGAGGAGTTTGGCGCCCTTCTCGGGCGAGACCCGCCGTGCCAAAGCAACCTGCGAGGCCACGCCCTCGCCGAGCTTGCGGGCGGGCACCCCGGCCTCGGCCTGGCGGTCCCGGACGGCTTCGTCGAGACGTACCGCTGCTTCGGCTTGTACCGCCTCGGCGGTGCACTTGACCGATTCGAGACGCGCGATCCAGTCGACCAGCTCAGCCTCGGACGCACCCGCAGGCGGCCCGGCGAGGAGGCGGTCGATGGTCTCGTACATGCGCCTTATTATATGCGAACAAGCACCGAGATGCGACCTATTTAAGCAGGTCAGCCCCATGTTAGGCGGTCAGCGAACAGGTAACGTGAACTCCGCGCCACTCTCTCGCCGCCGCCCCGATACAGGCGAAATCTTTCTCGATCGGGTGCCGAGTCAAGGACCGCGAAGCGGCCGGCGAAGCCGGCGCCCGAAGGGCGTCCTTGACGCGGCGCCCGATCGAGAAACACTCAAATCAAGGGTCGGCGGCGAACCCCGAAACGAAGAACAGTCACCCAACCGAGGTTTCCCGCGGAATCGACCGTGTTGGTCTCGACACGCCTCCGCCTAGCGGCTCCGGCGGCTCGACCAGCGGAGCAGGCTCGACCAGCGGAGCAGGCCGGCTCACGCAGGCGGACGCCCACCACCCGGAACAGGTGGAAGGGTCCTCAGCTCCTCGACCTTCTCCGGCGGAGCGCTGCGCAACGCGTAGCCGATCCGCGACTCACGTACGTGCCAGCCCATCAGCTCGGCGGCGCGGTCGCAGTCACCCGCGTCGATCGCGGCCAGGATGCGCCGGTGGTCGGGCCAGAGCCGCTTGCCGCGGGAGAAGGTGTCGAGAGCGTAGAGCCACTCGATCTTGTGGGAGAGCTGACGCAGCAAGGTGGCCAGCGTCTTGCTGCCGCTGAGCTCGGCGACGAGGATGTGGAAGCGGTCGTTGAGCGCGACCAGGGGCTCCAGATCGTCCCGGGCGACCCACTCGTCCCCTTCGTCGAGGATCTGCGCGAGCTCGCGCCGGATCTCGAACCACGCCTGGTTGGGCTCGGGCTGGTCGAAGAGACCCCTGGCCCGTTCGGCCGCGCGGCGAGCGGTCGCGATCTCGAGCGCCTCCCGGACCGCGAAGAGGTCGTCCGCCTCGTCGAACGGGACGTGGCCGACCTTCGACCCGATGTGCGGCGTGGACTCGATGAACCCCTCCGCCTCGAGTGCGCGCAGCGCCTCGCGCACCGGCACCCGGCTGACGCCGTAGCGCTGGGCCAGGAAGGCCTCGGTCACCCTGGTCCCGGGGGTCAGCTCCCCGGCGATGATGTCGCGGCGTACGGCTGCTGTCAGCGCACCAGCCGGACGACCGCCCTCAGCCTGCGAGAGCCGCACCGGGGATCGCTTCCAGCAACTCGGCGGTGTAGGCCGAGGTCGGTGCGGTGAAGATCTGGTCCACGGTGTCGTGCTCGACGACCCTGCCCTTGTGCATGACCACGACTCTATGTGCGATCTGACGTACGACGGCGAGATCGTGGGTGATGAACAGGTAGCTGAGGCCGAGATCACGCTGCAGGTCGGCCAGCAGGGTGAGGATCTGGTCCTGGACGAGCACGTCGAGCGCGGAGACCGCCTCGTCGCAGATCACCAGCTCCGGGTCGAGGGCCAGTGCCCGGGCGATCGCGACCCGCTGCCGCTGGCCCCCGGAGAGCTCGCTGGGTCGTCTCCCGGCGACAGACCCGGGCAGCGCCACCTGGTCGAGGAGCTCGCGTACGCGGCCCTGCCGGTCCTTCCGCTCGTCGACCCGGTGGATGTGCAGTGGCTCGGCGACCAGCTGGGCGACGGTGAAGGTGGGGTCCAGGGAGCTGTAGGGGTCCTGGAAGACGGGCTGCACGCGACGGCGCAGATCGGCCCGGTCAGCGCGCGATGCCCCGGCGATGCTGCGGCCGTCGATCCGCGCGGTGCCGGAGGTCGGTGTCTCCAGGCCGAGGACCATCTTGGCGATGGTCGACTTCCCCGATCCCGACTCCCCCACGACCGCGGTCGTGGTGCCGCGCTCGACGGAGAAGGAGGCATGGTCGACGGCGCGGAAGGTCCCGCTGTGCCGGCCGCGGAGCTTGAACTCCTTGACCAGGTCCTCCACCACGAGGATCGGATCGGTGCCGTCCGGACGCGACGGCGAGCGACCCTCCCGGTCCAGCGACGGAGATGCCGCGATCAGCCGCCTGGTGTAGTCGTGCTGCGGGTCCCTGAGGATCTGGGCCGCGGGCCCGGTCTCGACGATGCTGCCGTCGTGCATCACGACCACCCGGTCGGCCCGGTCCGCCGCGAGCCCGAGGTCATGGGTGACGAAGAGCAGCGAGGTGCCGTGGGCTGCGACGAGGGTCTCGAGGTGGTCGAGGATCCGCCGCTGCACGGTCACGTCCAGCGCACTGGTGGGCTCGTCCGCGATCAGCAGCTTCGGCTCGCGGGCCAGCGCCATCGCGATCAGGACGCGCTGACGCATCCCTCCGGAGAACTCGTGCGGATACTGCCCCGCCCGGCGCTCCGCCTCGGGGATTCCCGCCTCGGTGAGCAGCTCGAGCACCCGTTCCTCGACCGCGGTGCCGCGGAGCCCCGCCGCGACGAGCGCGTCGGCGATCTGAGCACCGACCCTCATCGCGGGGTTGAGGTTGGTCATCGGGTCCTGCGGAACCAGGCCGATGCGCTCGCCCCGCAGGCGCCGCCAGGCCTTCTCCGTACGTCCCGTCAGCTCGTCGTCGCCGAGCCTGATCGAGCCTCCCGTGACATGCCCCGTTCCGGGCAGCAGGCCCAGGATCGCCGCGACCAGCGTCGACTTCCCCGAGCCCGACTGGCCGACGACAGCGACCCGCTCACCGTGGCCGACGGCCAGGTCGACGCCGTGGAGCACCTCCGTGCGACCGAAGGCGACCCGGAGGTCGGTGACCGACAGCATCTCAGCGTCCGACGGCATAGCCCTGCGCCCCTCTCGGGTTGGCGGCGGCGGAGAGCGTCCCGGTCGCTGGGTCCCTGGTCACCGCGGAGAGCCGGCCCAGCGACCAGTCGCCGGCCGCCTCGACGGCATGGCCGCGCTCGCGCAGGCTCTCGATGAGTGCCTCGCCGAGCCTGTCCTCCACCACGGCGCCCGCCGGCGTCCAGGTGCGCGGCCAGAAAGACCCCGGGAACGAGGTCGAGTGGAGTGCGGGCGCGTCGATCGCCTGCTGAGGCGTGTAGCCGCCCACGATCGTGCGCAGCAGGTAGAGCAGCTGCCACTGGTCCTGCTGGTCACCGCCGGGAGAACCCACCGCGGTGACCGCCTCGCCGTCGCGCAGCACCAACGTCGGGGTGAGCGTCGTGCGCGGTCGGCGCCCGGGCTGCAGGGTGGACGGGAGACCGGGCTCCAGCCAGGTCATCTGCAGCCGGGTGCCGAGGCAGAACCCGAGATCCGGGATCGTCGGGGAGGACTGCAGCCAGCCGCCTGACGGGGTCACCGCGATGATGTTGCCCCACCGGTCGGCGACGTCGATGTGGCAGGTGTCGCCGCGTACGTCCCCGGTCGGCGAGACGGTGGGCTCGCCGACTCCGGCCGCCGCGGCGGCCGGATCGTAGGTCTCCCTCAACGGCGGAAGCTCCTTGGCGTCCAGGCCGGGACGGACCTCCCGGCTGGCCACGTCGCCGATCAGGGCACGGCGGGTGGCGGCGTACTCCTGGGAGAGCAGGACCGCCATCCGCTCCGCGTCGGCGCCATCACCGTAGTGGGCGTCGCGGTCGGCGAAGGCCAGCTTGGTCGCCTCCAGGATCGTGTGCGCCCCCTCGGGGTTGCACGGGTCGAGCAGCGCGTCGTCCAGCGGGTCGAGCAGGTTGAGGATCTGGAGCAGGACCGGCCCCTGCGTCCACGCCCCGGCCTTCGCGATCGTGTGACCCCGGAACGACGTGCTCACCGGCGTCTCGTACGCAGCGGAGAACCCAGCCATGTCAGCCGCCGTGATCACCCCGGAATGGTCGGTTCCGGAGGCATGGCGGTGCGGGGTGCGTACGAACTCCTCGATCGCCTCGGCGACGAACCCGCTCCCCCAGGCCGCGCGGGCCGCATCGATCCGCGTCTGCCTGGTCGCGGCCCCCTCGCCTGCGGCAACGAGCCGCTCCAGCACCGAGGCGTAGGCCTCGTTGCGGACCATGGTGTCGGGCTCCGGCAGCTCGCCGTCGACGAGCCAGCGCTCGGCCGAGGTGGGCCAGTGGTCGCGGAAGAGGTCGGCCACCGTGGCGATCGTGGCGACGGTGCGGCCCAGGATCGGGTGACCGTTGCGGGCGTAGTCGATCGCGTAGTCGAGGATGTCGCCGAGTTCCCAGGTGCCGTGGTCGCGCAGCAGCATCAGCCATGCCTCGACCGCGCCGGGAACGGCCGCGGCGAGCGCCCCCGCCCCGGGGACCAGCTCGAGCCCCTCGGCGCGCATGTGCTCGACGGAGGCTCCCGCGGGTGCGGGGCCCTGACCCATCAGGACCGTCGGCTCGCCCTCGGAGGTCGCGAAGATCCCGACGAGATCACCGCCCGGACCGTTGAGATGCGGTTCGACGACGTGCAGCACGAAACCACCGGCCACGGCAGCGTCGAAGGCGTTGCCGCCCCGCTCCAGCACCGCCTGCGCGGCCCCGCTGGCCAGCCAGTGGGTCGAGGCGACCATCCCGAACCTGCCGAGCAGGTCGGGTCGGGTCTTGAACTCGGAAGCAGGTGTGTAGGTCATGACGTCCTCTCGTCGTTGGCCGGGTCGAGGCTGTCGCGCAGCCCGTCCCCGAAGAGGTTGAAGCTGAGACAGATGATCGCGATCAGCGCACCGGGGAAGACACCGAGCCACGCGTCTTGGGCCAAGTATTGCTGCGCGTCCGAGAGCATCACCCCGAGGCTCGCCTCGGGCGGCTGGATGCCGAGACCGAGGAAGGAGAGCACCGCCTCCCCGAGCACCGCGGAGGGCATGATGATCGTCGCCTGCACGATGATCGCGGACAGCGCGTTGGGCAGGATGTGCCGACCCATGACGCGCAGGCTGCTCGCGTTCATGGTCACGGCCGCCGCCACGAAGTCGGTCGTCCGCAGTCGCAGCGCCTCGCCGCGTACGACCCGGATCATCTGCGGCACGTGCGCGATCCCGAGCGCCAGGACCGCGTTGGACAGGCTCGCCCCACGGATGGCGGCGAGTCCGACGGCGAGGATCAGGAACGGGAACGCGAGCGCCACGTCGGTGAATCGGGACACCAGCGCGTCAGCCCAGCGCCAGGACCCGGCGATGAGGCCGAGCGGGACCCCGACGACCGTCGCGACCAGCACCGACAGCACCCCGACCTGCAGGGACGCCCTCGCCCCGTAGAGCATCCGTGAGAGCGTGTCGCGGCCCAGGTTGTCGGTGCCGAGCGGGAACCCGATCGTGCCCGGCCGCTGGAAGGGAGCGTCGAAGTGAGTCGTCGTCGGGCCGTAGGGTGCGAGCACCGGCGCCAGCACGGCCGCCAGCACGACGATGCCGAGGATCGTTCCGCCGGCCATGGCGGTCCGGTTGGACCGCATCCGTCGCCACCAGGTGCTGGGCCCGGCGTACGTCGTGGTCGTCGTCATGCGGCACCTGCCACGCGGATCCGGGGGTCGAGGACGGAGTAGAGCACGTCGACGGCCAGGTTGATCAGGACATATCCGACGGTGATGATCACGACGACGGCTTCGATGACCGGGTAGTCCCGGGTGAACACGCTGTTGAGCGTGAGCTTGCCGAACCCGGGCAGGCCGAAGATGCTCTCGGTGACCACCGCCCCCGAGATGAGCCCACCGAGCTGCAGCCCGACGATGGTGACCACGACCAGGAGCGAGTTCCGCAGGCCGTACGCCAGCAGCACCCGCTGCCCGCCCAGCCCCTTGGCACGGGCGGTACGGACGAAGTCCGACCCCATCGTCTCGATCATCGAGGCACGGGTCTGGCGCATCACCGCGGCTGCGATCGCGAGCGAGAGGATCAGCGCCGGCAGGGTCAGGTGGTAGATCGCATCCACCGGGTTCTCGAGCATCGGCACGTAGCCGGAGGCCGGGAAGAGCGAGAGCCGCACCGACAGGTAGAGGATCGCCAGCAGCCCGAGCCAGAAGCTCGGCACCGAGAGCCCCACCATCGCGACCCCGTTGGCGAGGAACTCCGGCCACCGGCCGCGGCGCCGCTCGGCGATGACCCCGAGGGCGAGCCCCACGACGACGGCGATCAGCAGGGCGTACGCCGCCAGCCACAGTGTCACCGGGAGCGTGCTGCCGAGCAGCTCGGTGACCGGCGTGCCGGTGCGCAGCGAGCGCCCGAAGTCACCGTGCACGTAGTTCCGGACCCAGGTGGCGTACTGCACCCAGAGCGCCTGGTCGAGCCCGAGGTCGGCGCGGACCGCGGCGATCCGCTCCGGGCTCGCCTCCTCCCCTGCCATCGCCAGCGCGGGGTCACCGGGCAGCATGCGCACCCCGGCGAAGATCACCATCGAGGAGAGCACGATCGTGAGCAGCGAGTGCCACGTCCTGGTGAGGAGATAGGCGCCCATCAGCCGGCCAGGTAGGCGGCGCCGCTGATGCGTACGACGCCGTCGGAGAAGACGGAGACGCCGGCGATCTGCTTCGACAGCCCGGTCAGGTTCCGCTGACGGTAGAGGTAGACGATCGGGTTGTCCTCCTGGACCTGGGCGATCGCCTTGCCGTAGAGATCGGCGCGCTCGGCGGTATCCGTCTCGGAGGCGGCGTCGGTGAGGAGCTTGTCGACCTCGGCGTTGCTGTAGCCCATGGTGTTCTGACCCGCGCCGGTGGTGAGGAAGTTGAAGGTGTTGCCGTTGGGGTCGACGCGTCCGGACCAGCCGAGCTGCATCGCCTCGAACGCGCCGCGGTCGTTGTTGTCCAGGAGGGTGGTGTACTCCACCGGCTCGATCCGCAGGTCGAAGCCGGCCGCCTCGACCTGGGCCTGGAGCGCCTGCGCGAACTGCAGGCTGCTCGGGGTGTTGGAGGTCTGCATCGTGACCTTCAGCGGGGTCGTGACACCCGCTTCCTCGAGCAGCTTCTTGGCTCCTGCCGGGTCGTGCTCGGGGCAGGCCTGGGAGGCGTCAGTGGCGAACTCGCTGCTGTCCGCGATCGGCGAGCAGGTCGGGTCGTAGTAACCGTGGAAGACGCTCTGCACCAGCTGCTCGCGGTCGACCGCCATCGAGAACGCCCGGCGTACGTCCTTGCTCTTCGCGATCGGGGTGTCGATCTGCGCGACCGGGGTGCCGACGCCGTTCTGGTTGCCGATGTTGATCTGGACGCCCTGGTAGCCGAAGGAACCCACCTGCATCATCGACAGGTCGCTGTCCTTGCGGAGGTCGGCCATGTCCGCCGGCGCGAGCGAGTCGGCGACCTGGACGTCGCCGGACTTGAGGTTGGCCGCGCGGATCGAGGCGTCGGTCATGATCCGGTAGACGATCTTGTCCAGGTGGACATTCTCGGCGTCGTAGTAGCCGGCGTCCTTCTCCACGGTGATGGAGGTGCCGGGCACGCGGTCGACGAACTTGAACGGCCCGACACAGGTCGGGTGGTCGGCGAAGTTGTCGCCCAGCTCCTTCAACGCGGTGGGCGACATGATCATCCCGGCACGGTCGGCCAGCGAGGCCGTCAGCGGCGAGAACGGCTCCTTGAACCTCAGCCGCACCTCGTACGGACCGCTCGCCTCAACCTCGCTCAGCGTGCCGAGCTCGCTGGCGCGCGAGGAGTCCGGCTTGGTGAGGTTCCGCTTCAGCGTGGTCACCACGGCTGCCGCGTCGAACGGCGTCCCGTCGGCGAACTTCACGCCTTCCTTGACCGGGAAGGTGGCGACCAGGCCGCCCTCGGAGAGCTCGGGAAGCGCGGTGGCCAGCATCGGCACGATCCCGCCGTCGGCGTCGATGTCGTAGAGCTTCTGGCAGACCGTCTCCATCACGTAGCGCGTGTAGAGCGAGGACGACGTTGTGGGGTCGAGCGCGTCGGGGTCGGCGGAGAGGCCCATGGTGAGCGTCCCGCCCTCCTTGATCTCCTTGTCGCCGATCCCGATCGTAGTGACGACATCACCCGCGACCTTGTCGGAGGACTCGGTCGAGGTCTTCTGGACCTCGCTGCAGGCACTCGCGCTCAGGGCGAGGGCGAAGACGGCGGCGTACGCAGCAAGGCGGGGTATCCGTGGCATGGCTGCTCCTGGGGGTGGGGGAACGCGGGCAACGAACTGAATGCAATCATCAAGGATTCACCACGGTTGTATACAACGTGTGCCGATTGGGTAAATCGGCCAAGGTCACGTGCAGCGACAGGTGTCAGGAGACGGGTGCGCGAGTCCTGACCGTTAAGGTCGACCCATGAGTGCGCCAGCGGTCCGGGGCCGCCTGCAATGGTCAGTGGTCGTGCCGATCCTCGCCCTGGTGGTGCTGGTCTTCGCGTGGCTCCGCCACGACCACTGGACGATCCTGGCCGTGGTGGCAGCGGTGCTGATCGGTGCGGTGCTGGGCGCGGTCCACCACGCCGAGGTCGTCGCCCACAAGGTCGGCGAGCCGTTCGGCTCGCTGATCCTCGCGATCGCGGTGACCGTGATCGAGGTCGGTCTGATCGTGATGCTGATGACCAGCGGTGGCGACAGCACGAGCACCTATGCCCGCGACACCGTCTTCGCCGCGGTGATGATCACCCTCAACGGCATCGTCGGGCTCTCGCTCATGGTCGGCGCCCTCAAGCACGGGCTGGTCAGCTTCAACGCCGCCGGCACCGGGTCGGCGGTCGCCACCGTCATCGCCCTGGCCGGTCTCACCCTGGTGCTGCCGAGGTTCACGACGTCGGCGCAGGGCCCGCAGTACTCGACGTCGCAGCTCGTCTTCGCCGCCATCGCCTCGCTGGCGCTCTACGTCGCCTTCCTGTTCACCCAGACGGTCCGCCACCGCGACTTCTTCCTCCCCGTCACCAGCGACGAGCACGGTCGGATGACCGGTCTGGTCGATCTCGACAAGGACAGCCACGCCGACCCGCCCTCGGCGGGCGAGGCCGCCCTCAGCCTGGCCCTCCTCCTGGTCTCCCTCGTCGCCGTGGTCGGCCTGGCGAAGGTCCTCTCCCCCACGATCGAGAGCACCGTCAAGAGCCTCGGGTTCCCCTACGCGGTCGTGGGCGTGGTGATCGCCCTTCTCGTCCTCGCTCCCGAGTCGATCGCCGCGGTCCGCAACGCCTCTCGGGACCGGGTCCAGACGAGCCTCAACCTCGCCTACGGCTCAGCGATGGCGTCGATCGGACTCACCATCCCCGCCCTCGCCGTGGCGATGATCTGGCTGACCGGTCCCCTCGAGCTGGGCCTCGAGCCGACCCAGATCGTGCTGCTGGTCATCTCGGTGTTCGTCACCGGGCTCACCGTCGTCCAGGGCCGCGTCTACGCCCTGCAGGGGTTCGTCCACCTCGTCCTGCTGGCCGCGTTCCTGTTCCTCTCGATGCAGCCTTAGCCGGTCACCGCGCCGGGACCTCGTCGAGGCCGACCTCCAGCTTCGGGAACGAGTGGCCCTCGGCGTCCTTGAGCACGGTGTACTGCACCTCGACGTGCGGCTCGATGGCGCTGTGCTTGTCGTTGGGGGCGCCGATGATGAGCTGGAAACCGAGACCTCGCCAGGCGCCGATCGCTCGGCCGGTGAAGCGGGCGTCGGCCTTGATGAGCGCCTCGTCGAGGAAGACCGGCGCGTAGCGCGGCCGCTCGGCGCCGGCGTCGCCGAGCTGGTAGCGCAGCGCCGCACCGACGATGAAGGCGACCAGCTCCTGCGACTCGCCACCGGACTTCTCGCCGATGTGGTCGTAGAGAGCGACGTGCTCACCGGTGTCGGCGGTGACCTTCTCGGCGCTGACCCGGACGTGGTTGCGTACATCGATCAGGTCGGCGAAGTCGGGCGCCGTGCGGCGCATGCGGTCGATGAGCCGGGACATCCGGGTGTAGGCCTGCTCCCGGGTCTCGTTGGACGACGCCTTCTCGATCAGGTCGCGCACGGCGCGGAGCTCCTTGCGGAAGCGGCCACGCACCGCCGACTGGCCCTCCTGGGTGTCGATCCGGAGGCGGTGGCCGTCGTCGTTGAAGGGCAGCTCGGCGAGGATCTGGTTGATCGGGTCGATCCGGTCCCGGATCTCACGCACGGCCCGCGACAGGGTCGAGTCGAGGTTGGTCAGGTCGTTGCCCGACAGCTTGAGCAGCGAGTCGCGCCACTCGACCTCGAGCTCGTGCAGGCCACTGGTCTGCAGCTCGTCGAGGAGACGGTCGAAGTCGGCATAGGAGGCATCGGGGTCGGTGTGGAGGTTGGGGTTGGGCCAGCGCTCGAGGAACGCCTCGAACGTCTGCCGCAGCTGGACGCGGGCGGCCCCGATCGTCTCCTGGGCGGCGGCGCGGTCGGTCTCGAGGCTCTCGCCCGCCCGGGCGAAGACGGCATCGAGCTCGGCGAGCGCGTCCTCGCGCCGGCCGGCCTCCTCGCCGCCGGCCGCCTTGAAGAGCTGCTCGAGATAGTCGGCCTGGGCCGGCGCGACATCGGTGCCCGAGGCGGCCGCGTCCTCCAGCGCGTCCTTGGCCCGGTCGACCTGCTCGACGACGTCGCTCCAGCGCACGTCGAGCTCCTTGACGGTGCTCTTGGCGGCCCCGATCCCCTCGCGCAGCGAGTCGACCTTGGCGCGGGCGCTCTTCAGCCGCTCCTGCAGCGTGGCGATCTCCGGGTTGTCGGCGGTGACCTCCTCGATCACCGCGGCCCAACGGTCCCGCTCGGCTGCGGCCCCGGCGACGTCGACCTGGTCCCAGGTGAGCGCGGTGACCGCCTTGAAGGACGTACGTCGCAGGTCGAGGTCCTTGATGGCTCGCTCCGCCTCGGCGACCGCCATGCTCGCCGTCTCCGCGTCCTTGCGCGCCGTCTCGAGGAGCTCGGTGAGCTCGGCGACGCGCCGGGTGTTGGTGAAGCCGAGCACGTTGCCGGCGCCGTGACCGCCGTGGGCCCCGCGCGTCCCCTGTGAGACCTGGCCGGTCACGGTCAGCGCCATCCGGTGCTGACCGAGCAGAGCAGGCGTCTGCACGCAGACGTAGCCGTGCCGCTCCGTCAGCCGCTGCTTGAGCCAGCCGGTGAACACACCCCGGCGGTAGTCGAGGCGGCCCGGAAGAGTGCCCTCGTCCAGACTGTGCACACCATCCTTCACGCCGGTGCGGACGGCCTCGTAGCGGATCCGGGTGCGCTGCCGTACGGACTCGATCGCGGCCCGGAAAGCGCCGACATGAGCGGAGTCGACGAGCATCGTGGTGGCGAACCCGCCCAGGGCCAGGTTGAACGCCTCGCGCCAGGCCTCGTGCTCGGTGCGTACCTCGACCAGCTCGCCGACGAACGGCATCTCCGCCGGGCTCAGCCCGGCCGCCTCCGCGAGCACCGCGCGGGCCGCGCGCAACGGCTCGGGGATGTTGCTCTTGGTCTTCTCGGCATCGGCGAGCTCGCTCTCGAGCCGGCCGACCTGGCCGATCGCGTCGGCCTCGGCCGAGCGGGCTGAGGCGTAGGCGTTGAGGGCGGTGGTGCGGGCGTCGTCGTCGACCAGCGCCTCCTGCGCGGTCACCTGGAGGGTCTCGAACTGGTCCGGAGTCGCGGCCACCGCACCGAGGACGGCGAGCTCCTTGTCGAGCGCCTCGCGGGCGCGGCGTACGTTGTCGACCCGGGTCTCGGCGGACCTGATCTCGCGGGTGGCCTCCTCGAGGCGCCGGCCGCCGGAGGCGGCGACGGTGACCGCGAGGCCGTCGCGCTCGGACTCGGCGGCGTCGATCAGCGCCTGCTTCTCGGCGACCGTCTTCTCCGCGGCGCTCTTGCGGGAGCTCAGGTCCGACTCCAACTCGCTGAGCAGGTCGACCCGCTTGCCGGCCCGCCAGAGCCCGGCGGGGGTGGTCTCGTCACCGAAGGCACCGATCCCGTCGATAACCTCCAGCCTGGCGGCAGCGTCCTCGATCGCCGCCCGGTGCTCGCGGATCGGCGTCAGCGCACGCACCTGCTGCTGCGCGGTGACCATCCGGTCGCGGGTCGCGGAGAGCTCGTCGAAGTGGGCGACGACGCCGTCGGCGGTCGCGAGGGTCTCGGGCTCCTCGAGCACCATCTTCTTGTAGAGGTCGTCGACCGTGGTGATCTGCTGCCCCGCCTGGATCCTTCCCAGCAGGTTGACGGCCTTCTCGCCGTCGCCCGCGGCACCGATCCCGAGCGCGGAGTGGATCCGAGCGGTGAAGTCGCGGTCGGTGTCGATCGGAGTGAGCCCGACCTCGGCGACCGAGGTGCGCGTGAACCGGTGGGCCGCGACCGGCTCCAGATCCCGTACGTCGAAGCCCGCCTCGGCCACGGCGCGGAGCTTGGTCACGTCGTCGAGATTCTTGGCGGACGCGGGGACGTACCAGGCACGGACCGCGGTGAAGCGGGCCCCGGTCTGGTCCTCCCAGGTCATCGCGATCGCCGACCAGGTGTCGCGGCCGTCGCCGCGAAGCACCCGGATCTTGGTGCCCTCGGCGGTCTTCGCCTCGTCGATCTTGCCGCGCGCGTAGGAGAGGATGTTGCGCTGGTCCTGGCCGCGTGGACGACCCACCACACCACCGTTGGAGGCACCGTTGAACGGCGTCGTGTGGGGCATGATCAACGCGATGTAGGCGTCCATCAGCGTCGACTTGCCCGACCCGGATCCTCCGGTCAGCAGCGTCGCGGTCGGTGAGAAGCGCACCCGGTGGGCGCCGTCGTAGCCGCCCCAGTTGACCAGCTGCAGCTCGCGCGCGACCCACTGCCGGCCGTTGGAGCGGGCGGGGATGAGGCCGAAGAGGCTGTCGATCATGTTCACTGCTCGGTCTCCTCTTCATCGTCGGCGTCATCGTCGTCGTTCTCGCTGGCCTCGACACGCTCCGCCGCAGGCGGGCTCGCTGCCCGACCAGCAGACTCCTTCAGCCACGCCTTCAGCTCGGCGAGCTTCTCGACGCTCAGCACGATCTCGACGAGCGGGGTGATCCGGTAGCGGTCCTCGGACTCCTCCTCGATCAGCCCCTCGCGGGCGAGCCGGTCAACGGCCCGGCGGATCTCACGGCGGGCGGCGGCGTCGCCGCTGGCGACGTCGAAGTAGGTGAGCACGGTCTGCTCCAGCTCGTCGGCGTCGACCCGCGCGGAGTTCTCCCCCGCGCCCCGCTCGCGCTGGAAGACGGTGCGGAGGTGGACCAGCACGAGCGTCTCGGCCCGCGAGTAGGCGTCGTCCTTGAGGAGCACCGGCACGTCCAGCTCCTCCGAGCGGACTTGTCGCTTGTAGGCGATGCCGCGGTCGTGGTCGACGACGAGCCGGATGAACAGGTCGTGGAGCCGGGACTCGATCACCGCCTGGTGGTCGAGCAACGTACGCCACTGCCGCGGGTTCTTCTCGGCCGTGATGAACCGGCGGCGCAGCAGCTGGACCAGCACCCGGCGGATGTCGGCGTCGAGGACACCGCGGTCCCCGACGAAGAGCTCGGTCGGGTCGTCCTCCATCGAGACGGGCTCGATGAAGCCTTCCGGCTCGCTGCCGTAGGCCACGACCCCCGCCTCATCCTCACCCTCAACTTGAGGGTTAACCTCAGCCTCGGCCGGTGTCACCGTCTCGCTCAACGCCCATCCCCTTCGTCATCTGCCGCCATCACTGCGCTGAGCCTCACTCCGCCGAACGCGAACCGTCGCCGCACCCCGTCGGCCCGGACCGCCTCGATCGTGGAGATCTCCCCCGTCTCGGCCATCCCGCGGCGATGCGCGATCTCGAGCAGCCCGAGCAGGTCGACCGGGCGCCGGATCTCCTCCGGCGCGGCCGCGAAGACCTCGGCCAGGTCGACCGGCTCGTCCGCCCCATGGGCCGCGAGATAGGTGTCCAGGTGGGCCTCGATCGCCCGGTAGCCCGGCCCGCCCCAGGCCTTGGTGTCCTCGACGGCGCTCTCCACGTCGCCCCAGTCGGCGAGCGGCGCGGGCGGCTCGGGCGGTCGCAGCTCGCTGACCGACTGGCGCAGGTGACCGAGGTCGGCGACCGGCAGCCGGCGCAGCGGCTCGACGGACTCGGCCGGCCGTGAGGACGGCATCCACGCCTGGAAGCCGACCATCACATCGCGCAGCAGGTCGTCGACCTGCCGGTCGCGGGCCGGGTCGTGCGTACGCACCTGGGTGGTGATCACGTGGGAGGCGGTCTGCTGGGCGGCCAGCACCTCGGCGACGCCCGTCTCGATCCGGCGCCCGACCGCAGCCAGCTCGGCCCGCTCGGTCGGACCCATCGCCTTCGTGAACCGGTGTCGCAGGACGGTGTGCAGGTTGGTGGCCAGGTCGTCGAGGCGGCGCGGGTCTCCGATCATCCGCAGCGCACCGGCGAACGCCTTGCCCTCCGGCGTGGAGGCCATCACGTCCTTGCCGCGCTGCAGGTACTCGCGCAGGACCTCCCCAGCCGGGCGTACGTCCTGGCGCAGGTCGGTCACCACGTCACGCTGCATCGCCCGGATCGACTCGACCACCCGCGCGAAGTCGGCCGGGAGCTCACGGGTCAGATGGAGGATGTTCTCGGCCTGCTCCAGCAGGGTGTCGTCATCGACGGTGTCGACGACGCCGGTGCGGTCCAGGCGGGCGATCTCGGCGCGTCGCTCGGCGATCTCCTCGGTCAGCCGCGCCACCCGGGTCAGCACGTCGGGGTCGGCATCCAGGGCGAGCCGCTCGACCGCCTCCAGCAGCGTCCTGACCCGCGACTCGGAGACCCGAGCCCGCGACCCGCTCGCCCGGCCCGCGATCTCGAGGGCGCCCACCGCATGCGCGGAGAGCCGGTAGACCTCGTCCTCGCCCTCGATCTGGCGCAGCAGCCACCCGGCGCGCACCCATTGGCGGCACAGCTCGCGCGCCGTGCCGACAGGCAGCATCACCTCGCCACCCTCGCCCTCGGCGTGGCCGGTCGCCCGGAGCCGGTCCAGCATGTCGCCGATCTCGGCGTGCGCGTCCACCACCGGCACGGTGGCCCGCTCGGAGGTGAAGGTCACCGAGAGCACCGCCACCACGAACGGCGCGAACCGGCCGTGCAGGAGGTCGAGCATCGGGTTCTTGAAGGCGGCCAGAGCCCCGGCGTACGCCGCCTCGACGCGAGTGTCACTCATCGGCAGATACCGTACGTGGCAGCGCCGACAACACCACAACCTTCATCACACGCGCGGACGCGCCGAGAATTCGGTTGCCGCCTACCGCATAGTTATCCCATGCGGGTTCGTCCTTTTCCTGTCGTTGTGGCCGTGGTGGCCCTGATCGCACTCTCCGGCTGCGCCGGGAACTCAGAGAGCCCGGAGTCCGCCGCGAAGGGCGAGTCGGCCAGCGCCTCGCCGTCGGCGAAGCCTCTCGCCGCCACGATCGCCCCCGCCGACGGCGCCAAGGACGTACCTGTCGACAGCGTCGTGACGGTGACGGCGACCTCGGGTGAGTTCACGAGCGTGAAGGTCGCCAAGCCCGACGGACGCACGGTGCCCGGATCGCTCTCCGAAGACAAGAAGACGTGGACCGCCAACGACCTGCTCGACCCGGCGCTGCGCTACACGGTCACCGCCACCGGCGAGACCGGCACCGTGAAGAGCAGCTTCACCACCCGCTCGCTCTCGCTGGCCCAGCAGACCTTCGCCACGATCGTCCCCGTCGACAAGTCCGAGGTCGGCGTCGGGATGCCGGTCGCGGTCTACTTCGACATCCCGGTCAAGGACCACGCGTCCTTCGAGAAGCGCATGCACGTCACCTCCACCCCGGCCCAGACCGGGTCCTGGTACTGGGTCTCCGACACCGAGGCTCGCTACCGTCCGCAGAAGTACTGGAAGCCCGGCACCACCATCAAGGTCGACCTCGACATCAACGGCGCCTCCGCCGGCGGCGACGTCTACGGCCAGCACAGCCGCACCGCCACCTACAAGGTCGGTGACGCGCACGTCTTCAAGGTCAACGCGCGTACGCATCAGATGAAGGTCTTCAGCAACGGCAAGCTGCTGCGTACGATCCCGATCACCACCGGCAAGCCCGGCTTCACCACGCGGTCGGGGATCAAGGTCATCTCCGAGAAGCACCGCGTCAAGGAGATGCGCTCGGAGACGATCGGCATCTCCGACCAGAGCTCGAGCGACTACTACTCCCTCGACGACGTCGAGTACGCCATGCGGATCAGCAACTCCGGCGAGTTCATCCACGCCGCGCCGTGGTCGACCGGGTCCCAGGGCTACGCCAACGTCTCCCACGGCTGCACCGGCCTGTCCACCGCCAACGCCGCCTGGCTCTACGGCCTGGCCCGCATCGGCGACATCGTCGACACCACCGGAACCGACCGGAAGATGGAATGGGACAACGGCTTCGGCGACTGGAACCTGTCCTGGGCCGAGTACCAGAAGGGCTCCGCACTCTAGACCGCGGCGGCCAGGCCGTTGCGGCAGCCGAGCATCATCTGCCGGTGGTTCCAGGTCAGCACCGGCCGCAGCAGCATCGAGGCCAGTCCCAGGAGGCCGTCGACGACGACCTCCTGCTCGAACACCATCCGGCTCCCGCCCGGCGCCGCCGTCAGAGTCCACCGCGCGAACCCGTCCAAGTCCCCGCCGAGCCCGACCTCCAGCGTCGGCAGGTCGCGACTGACCGCGTGCAGCACGATCTCCAGGTCGTACGGCAGAGTCGAGCGGCACACCACCAGGGCATCGTCCTCCCCCAGCTTCGCCACCGCCCGCACCTGCGGCCACCACTCGGGATAGCGCTCCAGGTCGACCAGCACGTCTCGCACCGCATCCGGAGGACTCGGGATCATCCACTTCTCCGTGAACACGTAGCGAGCAGGCACAGATTCAGTCTGCCAACCGGTCATACATAAGTGCGGCCAGATCGAACAGGACGGGCTGCGAGATACTCCTCGGCATGAACCGTCTCGGACCGGTCCCGCCGGTGATCCCGTACGCCAGCCAGCATGCCGGACCAATGCGTGTGCTCTCGTTGCGCCTGCGCCGGGGCCTGATTTCGATGCCATCGGCGAGCGTCAACATCGATGGCGCGGTGTACCCACAACAGTGGGGCGAGTGCGCTTTCGAGATCCCGGCAGACCGGCCGGTGTCAATCGCTGTCCATCAGAACGGACGCAGCGGGCAGGCCGGGCTGGCAACCGCAGTCCTTGCCCCTGATCACACTCCGACGCTGGACTACCGGGGCCCGGCCCACCTGGCGATGGCCGGCGAACTCGGCGCACCAGGCACGGTCCGCCAGCGCGGCGTCCTCGTTCAGAGTGGACTGTGCGGGTGCCTGATCGTCCTGCTCCTGCTGCTCCTGGGATTCATGGTGTTCGTCTTCGTCAGTCTGAGCCGCTGATCAGCTCGCGGCTGGTCAGCGATTCGGGTCAGCCGATGAGTTCCACGACCGCTTCGCGGCCATGGGCCGGTGATAGCGCGCCGAGCGCGGCCTCGGCGGCGGTGTCGCACAGCTCCGCGGTCACGGATCCGAGCCGGGCGCCGACTGCGGCGACCGCTGCGGGTGCCATAGACAGCGACGTGACACCGAGACCGACGAGCACCGGGGCGAGCAGCGGGTCGGCGGCGGCCTCGCCGCAGATGCCGACGGGCTTGCCGGCCGTACGTCCCGCCTCGGCGGTGATCGCGATGAGCTGCAGCACCGCCGACTGCCAGGGGTCGGTGAGGTGGGCCAGGTCGGTGGCGAGCCGGTCGGCGGCCATGGCGTACTGGGTCAGGTCGTTGGTGCCGATGGAGAGGAAGTCGACGACCTCCAGCATCCGGTGGGCCATCAGCGCCGCCGCTGGGACCTCGACCATGACTCCCGGCTTGAGGCCGCGGGCGCGGACCAGGGCGGCGAAGTCGGCGGCCTCCTGGACGGTGGCGACCATCGGCGCCATCACCCAGGTGTCCGCGCCGGTCCGCTCGGCGGCGATCGCGATGGCGTCGAGCTGGCGCTCCAGCAGGCCGGGGTTGTCCGCGGCGAGCCGCAGGCCGCGTACACCCAGAGCCGGGTTCTCCTCGCCCTCGTGGGTCGCGAAGGCGATCGGCTTGTCCGAGCCCGCGTCCAGGGTGCGTACGACGACGTGGCCACGGCTGGCGAAGGGCGCGAGCACCTCGGCGTAGACGTCGGCCTGCTCGGCCACCGTGGGCTCCTCTCGACGGTCGAGGAAGCAGAGCTCGGTGCGGAAGAGGCCCACGCCCTCGACCTGGCCGGCGGCCGCGTCGCGTGACGAGGAGCCGTCGGCGACGTTGGCGAGCAGCGCCACCGGGTGGCCGTCGGCGGTACGCCCTGGCCCGGTCCAGGCAGCCGCGGCCTGGCGTCGGGCGAGATCGGCCTCGGCGCGGGCGGCGGCGTCGGGGCCGGGCTCCAGGTCGACGAGACCGGACTGGCCGTCGACGAGCACCGGCGTTCCCTCGACGATGCCGGTCGCGCCGGCCACGCCGACCAGGCACGGGATGCCGAGCTGGCGGGCGATGATCGCGGTGTGGCTGGTGGGTCCGCCCCGCTCGGTGACCAGCGCTACCACGCGGGCCGGGTCGAGGGCAGCGGTGTCGGAGGGCGCCAGGTCGGCGGCCACCAGTACGCACCGCCCCTCGGGCACATCCACGCCGGGCTCGGGCTCGCCGGCGAGGTGGGCGAGCACCCGGCGCTCGATGTCGCGCAGGTCGGTGACCCGCTCGGCCATCAGTCCACCCATCCCGCTGAACAGCGTCGCGAACTGCTCGACCGCCGCCGCGACGGAGGCGACCAGTCCCTCCCCCGCGCGCAGGTGCTTCTCCACGGCGACCCGTAGCCCCTTGTCCCGTGCCAGGCCGGCGCTCGCGCTCAGCACGGAGGCGGCGGCGCCGGAGGCTTTCTCGGCGCGGCGGGCGTACCCGTCGGCGACGGCGGTGGCGGCCGCCTCGTAGGCAGCGAGGGCGTCGTCGGGCTTGTCGAAGCCGCGCCGCTCGAAGGCCTCCAGCGCGGCGGGATCGACCTCGGTCCGCACCACGTGGACGGGCGCCAGCACGATCCCCGGGACCACCGGGGTGCCGGAAAGGACAGATGAGTGAGACGTGACCATGACCACAAATATCTGCCCTAACCCCTTGACGAGTCAACACATTCGGGCATAAAACAACACATGTGGGCATTCACAACCTCGAAACCCACCCGAAACCACACCGATCATGAAGGAGGCCGCGATGTACGCCGAGGAGCGGCAGATCGCGACGGCCCGTCTCGTCGCCGAACGCGGGCGGATATCCGTGGCCGACATCGCCGAGCGGTTCGAGGTCACCACCGAGACCGTGCGTCGAGACCTCTCCACCCTGGAGCGACGTGGCCTGGTCCGCCGAGTCCACGGTGGCGCCGTGCCGGTGGAGGCGATGGCCGTGCTCGAGTCCGCCCTCGGCGAGCGGGAACAGACCTTCACCGCGCAGAAGGACCGCATCGCCCGGGCCGCGCTCGCACTCCTCCCGTCTGAAGGCGGCACGATCGCGATCGACGCAGGCACGACGACCAGCAGGTTCGCCCACGCCCTGCCGCGCGACCACCAGCTCACCGTGGTGACCCACGCGGTCCCCGTCGCCGCCATGCTGGCCGGCAGCCCTCAGATCGAGCTCCACCTGCTCCCCGGCCGCGTCCGGCCCGCCACCCAGGCCGCGGTCGGCGCCGAGACCGTGGACGCGCTGAGCCGCCTGCGGGTCGACGTCACCTTCGTGGCCACCAACGGGCTGACGCTGGCCCACGGCCTCTCCACCCCCGACCACGAGGAGGCAGCGACCAAGCGCGCGCTGGTCAACGCCGCCCGCCGGGTCGTGTGCCTCACCGACTCCAGCAAGATCGGCGTCGAGACCACGCTCCGCTTCGCCGCGCTGGGCAACGTCGACGTGCTCGTCACCGACAGCGACATCGACGACGACGTCGCCGACGAGCTCCGCGAGAGCGGCCTCGAGGTGCTGATCGCATGATCGTCACCCTGACCGCCAACCCGAGCATCGACCACACCGTGATGCTCACCAGCCCGCTGCGCCGCGGCGAGGTGCTGCGCGCCCGGACCACGACCTCCCAGCCCGGCGGCAAGGGCGTGAACATCTCCGGAGCCGCGTACGCCGCAGGGGTTCCCACCCGTGCCGTGCTCCCCTGTCCCGACCTCGATCCCATGGTCACCGAGCTGCGCGCCTCCGGGCTCGACGTGGTCACCGTCGGACCCGCCGGCCGGCCCCGGATCAACACCACCGTGACCGAGCCCGACGGCACCACCACCAAGCTCAACGGACCGGGCGCCACGGCAACCCCGGCGCTGCTCGACGCCCTGGCGGCCCGGCTGGTGAAGGAGGCCGAGCAGGCGCGCTGGGTCGTCCTCGCCGGGTCGCTGCCGCCCGAGGCGCCGTCCGGTTGGTACGCCGAGGTCGTGAGCGCGCTCCGGTCCACCGGCACCCACATCGCCGTCGACACCAGCGAGGCACCTCTCGAGGCGCTCGCCGCCGGGCTCCCGGCCGGCGCACCCGACCTGCTCAAGCCCAACGCCGAGGAGCTGGCCTCCATCACCGGAGCCGACTCCCTCGACGAGCCGGCCGCCGCAGCGGCGGCGGCTCGGACCCTCGTCGACCGCGGCGTCACCGCCGTGCTCGCGACCCTCGGGGCGAACGGCGCCGTCCTCGTCTCCGCGGAAGGCACCTGGCACGCCACCCCGCCGCCGACCGAGGTCGTCAGCACCGTCGGCGCCGGCGACAGCTCGCTGTTCGGCTATCTCCTCGCCGACCTGCGCGGGCTCTCCGCCCCTGAACGTCTCGGGCTCGCCGTCGCGTACGGCAGTGCAGCCGCCGGCCTCCCCGGCACCACCCTCCCCACCCCACCCCAGGTCCGTGCCGACCTCGTGTCCGTACGCGACCTCGACCCCATCACCGGAGGACTCTGATGTCCGCACTCATCGCCCCCGAGCTCGTGGCCCTCGACGCCGATCTCGGCCCTGACAAGCACGACGTCATCCGTGCCCTGGCCCAGCGCGTGGCCGACTCCGGCCGGGCCACCGACCTCGACGCGCTCGTCGCCGACGCGCTGGCCCGCGAGGAGGTCTCCGCCACCGGTCTCCCCGGCGGCCTGGCGATCCCGCACTGCCGTACGTCCGGGGTCGACGAGCCCGTCGTCTCCTTCGCTCGGCTCTCCCCGCCGGTCGACTTCGGTGGCAAGGACGGCCCCGCCGACCTCGCGTTCCTGATCGGCGCGCCGGCGGGCGGAGACGCCACGCATCTGACCATCCTGACCAAGCTGGCCCGTGCACTCGCCCGCCCCGAGTTCGGCCAGACCCTGCGGGAGACGGACTCGGCCGAGCAGGCCGCCCAGACCATCCTCGACGCGGTGGGTGACGCACCGGCCGCCCAGAGCGCCACGCAGGAACCCGCACCGGCGCCGGCCGCGGCGGAGAAGCGCACCCTGGTCGCGGTGACCGCCTGCCCCACCGGGATCGCCCACACCTACATGGCGGCCGAGGCCCTCCAGGCCGCGGCCTCCCGGGCCGGCGTGGAGATCGCGGTCGAGACCCAGGGCTCGGCCGGGGCGACGCCGTTGCCCGCCGAGACGATCGCCCGCGCCGACGCTGCCATCTTCGCCGTCGACGTCGGTGTCCGTGACCGGAGCCGCTTCGCCGGCAAGCCGCTGGTCTCCTCCGGTGTGAAGCGTCCGATCGACGACGCCGACGCGATGATCGCCGAGGCGCTCGCCGCCGCCGAAGACCCGAACGCCGCCCGCGTGGAGTCCGGCAGAGGCGACTCGTCGGAGTCCGCCGGCACCGCGTCGGAGAGCTGGGGCGGACGGACCCGCCGGGTCCTGATGACCGGTGTCTCCTACATGATCCCGTTCGTCGCCGCCGGCGGCCTGCTGATCGCGCTGAGCTTCCTGCTCGGCGGCTACGACATCACCAACGTCTACGGGGCGGTCATGGTCGACAACACTCTGACCAACCTCCCCGACGTACAGGCCCTCGGTCTCGACCACGCCCTCTTCGACAGCGGCCTCGCCGTCTATCTCGGCGCGCTGTTCTTCGTCATCGGCAAGACCGCGTTCATGCTGTTCATCCCGGCGTTGGCGGGCTATATCGCGTACGCCATCGCCGATCGCCCCGGCATCGCGCCGGGCTTCATCATGGGTGCGCTGGCCGCGAACCTGTTCGGCGTGGTCAACGCCGACGGCGTCTCGGCGCCCGCGACCGGCTTCCTCGGCGCGATCGCGGGCGGTGTCCTCGCCGGTGTGATCGCCCACTGGGTCAGCGGGTGGCGGGTTCCGAGCTGGGCGCGCGGTCTGATGCCCGTGCTGGTGATCCCGCTGGTGACCTCGATCCTCGCCGGTCTGGTGATGATCATCGTGCTCGGCAAGCCGATCAACTGGCTGATGGAGCAGCTCACCGACGGTCTCGCCGCCCTGGACGGCACCAGCGCCGTCGCCCTCGGCGCCGTGCTCGGCCTGATGATGGCCTTCGACATGGGTGGCCCGCTCAACAAGGTCGCCTACAGCTTCGCCGCCACTGGCGTCGGTGCCGCCTCGCTCGCCGCCGACTCCCCCGAGCTGCGGATCATGGCCGCCGTCATGCTCGCCGGCATGGTCCCGCCGATCGCGCTGGCGCTGGCCACCGTCGTACGCCCCCAGCTCTTCACCCCCGCAGAGCACGAGAACGGCAAGGCCGGCTGGCTGCTCGGCGCCTCGTTCATCACCGAGGGAGCGATCCCCTTCGCCGCGGGCGACCCGATGCGCGTCATCCCGGCCATCATGGTCGGCAGCGCGGTGACCGGCGGGCTCTCCCAGCTCTTCGACGTCGGCGTCCGCGCACCGCACGGCGGCATCTTCGTCCTCTTCGCCGTCACCAACGTGCTCGGATACCTGATCGCTCTGGCCGCCGGCGTGGTCGTCGGCGCAGGCATGGTGATCGCCCTCAAGTCCGTCGGTCGCGCTCCGGTCCCGGCTGCCGCGACCAGCTGAACCCTCAACCCACCACCGAAGGAGCATCATGCCCACCCAGACCGTCACCGTCGGCTCCGCCGTCGGCCTGCACGCCCGCCCCGCCGCGATCATCTCCGAGAAGGTCGACGAGCTCGGCGCCGAGATCACCCTCGCCGTCCCCGGCGGCGAGCCGGTCGATGCGGCCTCGTCGCTGCTGATCATGACCCTCGGCGCCGCCAACGGCGACAAGGTCGAGGTCACCGGCCCCGACCAGGCCGCCGTCGACACCATCGCTGCCCTGGTCGCGCAGGATCTCGACGCCTGAGCGAGGCGTCACCCAGGTCGGCCGAGACGTCACCCCCGTCGCCCGAAGCGTCAGCGCGGTCGGGGGGGGGGGGGGGGGGGGGGGGGCCCCCCCCCCCGGGGGGGGGCCCCCCCCCGGGGGGGGGGGGGGGGGGGTGGTGGTGGAGGGCACCGCCGTCCCGCCGCCGCCGCACC
>NZ_JBIUZB010000002.1:0-636507 GCF_044744805.1 Nocardioides sp. NPDC087217 | reverse complement strand
GGGGGGCGCCCGGCCCCGCCCGGGGGGGGGGCGCCCCCCCCCGGGGCGCCCGCCCCCCCCCCCCCCCCCCCCGCGGGCCCGGGGGGGGGGGGGGGGGGCCCCCGGGGCCCCCCCCCCCCCCGACGTACCTGACGCCTCGGCCGGGGGTTTGCCGGTCCGCGGCACCGATCATGGCAACCGGCCTCATCCGACGCGTGTGAACGGTACGTTGGAGGTGTGGTCGATCCTCCCTGGGACCTTCTGCTGACTGTGGCCTTCGTGCTCACGGGCACCGCGGGGATCTGGATTCTCGTGGTCTGCCCACCATCGGGCGGGGAGACCGTTCTCCACCTCAACCACGCCGCGATGAGCGCGGCGATGATCCTGATGATCTGGGTGATCGTCTCGGACGCCGCGGTCTGGGCCCAGGTTGCGATCTTCGCGGTGCTGACCATGGCCCTCGTGCCGGCTCTGCGGGGCGCGAGCGACAGGGCGCGGCGTGCTGACGTGGTCGGACATCTCGCTCTCAACGCCGCGATGATCTGGATGCTCGCCGCGATGCCGCTGCTGATGGCTGACGTGGGCGGTCTCGAAGGTCATGCGGGCCACGGCAGCGCGGCAGCGATCGCACCGGCCGGGCACGCTCCGGGCTGGGCGATCGCGGTCAACTCGGGTTTCGTCGTGGTCTGCGCGGCCGGGGTGCTCTGGTGGCTGGTGCGTGCGACGGCGGTGCGCGAGCACCGCCTGCCGGCCCTGGGCCACGGGCTGATGGCTGCCGGGATGGGCACGATGCTCGTCCTGCTTCCCGCCTGAGGGCCGGCTGCGGCGTACGAACTGGGTCAGACACCCGCGAGCGGCCGGCCGCTGTCGCGCCAGCCGAGCACGCCGCCCTCGAGGTTGTAGGCCCGGCGACCGGTCGCGGCGGCCCGGGCGGCGAACCGTGCCGACCTGTCACCCGTCGGGCAGGCGAAGACCACCCGGGACGCCTCGGAGAACGGCATCCCCGCCTCCAGGACCTGCTCGAGCAGGTCGTCGCGGAGGTTGATCGCCCCTGGGATGTGGCCGGCCTGGAACGCCAGGGCCGTGCGTACGTCCACGACGACCACGTGCTCGCCCGCGGCGGTCCAGGCCTCGAGCTCCTCGGGGGCGGCCGAAGGTGCCTCATCGGCAGGAGCCGGTCCGGCAGCCCCGAACAGGTCAGGACGGCGGTGGCGGTAGTAGGAGAGGTACGGCTCCATCCGGTCGCACGCGATCACGACCGCTGTGACCGGGCCGCCGGGGCCGGACAGGAGCCGTTCCCGGGCAGCGGCGTAGGCGGCCCCGGTGGTGGGGCCGGCGAGCACGCCGTGCCGGGTGGCGAGCTCGAGGCTGGCGGAGATCGCGTCGGCCGAGTCGACGGCGGCGATCGCGTCGTAGAAGCCGGGATCGAAGAGACCGACCTCCCACATCTCCGCCGCCGAGCGGATGCCGGGGATGAAGTCACCTTCGGCGGCGACGACGCCGACCACGGCGGTCTCCGGGTTGCGCTCGCGCAGGTACGTCGCGGCCCCTCGGGTGGAGCCGGTGGTGCCGAGCCCGCCCACGAGCAGGTCGACCGGGCCGGCGTCGCGGTAGATCTCGCGACCGGTCTGCTCGTAGTGGGCTCGCAGGTTGTCCTCGTTGGTGTACTGCGAGGTGTGGTGGTAGCGGCCGGGCTCATCCTCCATGAGGTCGCCGATCACCCCGAACACGTCGTTGGGCGCGGTCGGGTCCGGGCACTCCGAGAGTCCGGGCATCTCGGTCACCTCGGCGCCGAGCAGCGACAGCATCTCGCGGACCTCCCGCACCCGGACCCGGTTGGTGAAGGCCCGGAACCGGACGCCGTGCATCGAGGCGATGACCTGGAGCGCCTTCGCGGTGTTGCCGCTCGATGCCTCGAGGACGACCTGCTCGTCCTCGACGATCGATCCGATGTGGTCGCGCAGCAGCGCCCAGGCCACCCGGTCCTTGACGGAGCCGAACGGGTTCGCCGACTCCAGCTTCAGGAAGATCTCGGCCTCGGGCACACCGTGGGCGGCCGGATCGAGCCGCAGCAGCGGGGTGTCGCCGATCATGTCGAGCACGCTGTCGTATCGCATGGTCAGCTCCCGTGGTGGTCGTCGGCGACGAAGGTGAACCGTCCGCCCTCCAGGACCGCCGCGACCTTGGGCGGCGGCGGGTGCCCGCCGGCGGAGGAGGCCGACAGGTCCATCTGATAGGCGGCGGTGTTGACGAACGCGAGTACGTCGCCGCTGCTCGGTTCGGAATCCAGGAACACCTTGCGGCGGCTGACCAGGTCCGACTCCAGGCACAGCCGGCCGGCGAGGAAGACTCCCTCCCCCGGCGGCTCACGATGCGCATCGACGAGCACCGGGTCCAGCAGGACCTCCTGGTCGGCGGGGGTGACCTGGTTGCGGGAGAGGTCGAGCACGACCAGGTCGTTCCCGGCGGCGCGCTTGCGGTAGAGCACCGAGGCCAGCGTGATCCCGGCATGGTCGACCAGGGCCTTGCCCGGTTCGATCCACAGCGTCAGCATGCACTCGCGCAGGACCTCGGCGACGGGGCGCCGCTCGATCTCGGCGGCCAGGAACCGCTCCAGGACGTCGGTGGCGGGGCGATGGTTGCCGTACTTGTGTGCGGCTGGTGCCCCGGCCACTGCGCCCGCTCGCCGGAGCCCGAGGTCGTGACCGGGCCACACCAGCTCCCCCGGTCCGGTGGCAACCGCCTGTGAATACCGCTGGAACGGCTCGGGGTCCTCGACGAAGCGCTGGCGGAACCCACCGCCGATGTCGATCACCGACGGCCGTAGGCCCTTCCGGTGGGCGGCGGCCACGACCGCCATCGACTCGGTCAGCGCGTCCACCCGGGCAGCCGGGTCGGCCGTGTCGAGGTGGAACGCGATACCGCGCAGGTCGAGGCCGGGGGCGCGGCGTACGGTCTCGAGGGCAGCGTCGGCGTCGGCGAGATCGATGCCGAACCGGGAATGCGGCACCGCCGGCGAGACGAATCCGGAGAGCCGCAGCAGGACCGGGACGGCGCTGCCGGCCGGCGCGGCGGCGGCGAGCCGGTCGAGCTCCCAGAGGTCGTCGGCGTTGGCGGTGACCCCGAGCTCGGCGATCCGGTCGATGAACGCCGGCGACTTCGGACCCGTCGCCTCGATCCGGTCCGGCGCGAACCCCGCGGCCAGGGCCCGGTCGAGCTCGGCCGCGGAGGCCACGTCCGCGCCGAGCCCGGCGGCGCAGGCCTTGGCGAGCAGTGCGGTCGAGGCGTTCACCTTGTGCGCGTAGAAGATGTCGTACGGCACGCCGTGACGCCGTAGCACCCCCGCAATCGCAGTCGCGTTCTCGGCCATGACC
This sequence comes from Nocardioides sp. NPDC087217, assembly GCF_044744805.1. NCBI lineage: Bacteria > Bacillati > Actinomycetota > Actinomycetes > Propionibacteriales > Nocardioidaceae > Nocardioides > Nocardioides sp. NPDC087217. The sequence continues at coordinate 633,154 of NZ_JBIUZB010000002.1, read as the reverse complement.
TGGGGAAAGACCACGTGGAGCGGCGACCCGAACCGTTCGGTCGCCTCGCCCACCGCGGCAGCGTCGTCGAGGAAGCAGGCGGCGATCGGGTGCCGCGCGGCGGGAAGCGGGTAGCGAACGCTCACCCGTCGGCCACCGTGTAGCCGGAGTCGCGCAGGTCGGCGAAGACCCGGTCGCGCTGACCGGCGTCGGTGAACCTGGCCCGCACCCGCTTCCCGTGCAGATCCACCTCGATCAGCTCGGCCGCCTGGGCGTCGAAGACGGCGGTGATCGTCACCCGACAGTGCCGGCAGGTCATGTCCGGGACCCCGAACTCCTGCTCCCCCGCCGCGAACCGTCCCTCCCCCGCGGCCGGTCCTGGCGCCTCGGCGATCCGCACCGACTCGACCGCGGACCGGAACGCGCCGGTGAGCGCCTCGGCGACGGCCGCGAGGGGCTGGACGCGCTGCCCGTCGACCTGATGGGCCCGCTGCCCGAGGCAGACGGGCCGCTCCCCTGCCGGCAGGAGGGCGTACTGTCGCGAGATCTGGTCGAGCTCGACGTGGTAGCGCTGGATGGCGGCACGCACCCCCAGGCCCTCCTCGCGGGCGTGGTCCATGACCTCGTGGGCGTCGGCGATGGTGCGGCGCTTCATCTCGGCGAGCAGCGCGACGGTGTCGGGGGTATAGCGCAGCCGGCCGCCGGTCCCCTCCAGGCTCGCGGGGATCATGCCTCTGCGGTAGGTGGAGGCCTGCAGCTCCCAGAACCAGGTCGAGGCCACCGTGCCGTAGAGCCCGGAGTCCAACATCGCCTCGGCGAACTCGACCGGGTCCTCGATCCCGACCTGTCCGGCGAGCATGCCGTGCTGGACGAGCGCGCGGCCGGCGGCCTCGGCCCCGACGCGGAAGATCTCGGCGGGCTCCTGGTCGGTGGTGGTGTCAGCCAGGACGTCGAGCGCGTCTTCACCGAGCGCGTCCGAACGCGCGGTGACGCGGTCGGCGGCCGCGATCGCGTCACCGACCGCGATCACTGCCTCCCTGGCGGCGATCGGCAGCACCGGGCCGAGCGGGCCCGGTCCGATGTGGCCACTGTTCGCGATCCCGCGGGAGTCGCGCCAGGTGATGCGGTGGGTGGCGCTCACCACCTGGTCGGGTCGGCACGGCCGCATGAAGGACTCGAGGTAGCGCCGCTGTCCGGTCGTCAGCGGTCCCCCGGGTTCCGGGCGGAGCTCCTCGACGCGGTAGTCCACCGACACCTCGGCCACCGCCGGGGCGGGGACGGTCAGGAAGTCGGCACCTGCCACCTCGGCCAGGATGCGGGCGGCGGCGGCGCGGTCGTACCTGATCCCTTCGTTCTGCACGTGTCAGTCCCTTTCGGCAGCGGCGGCGAGGCCCTGCAGGAGTCGGTCGACGTCGTTCTCGTCGTTGTACAGGTGGAAGCTCACCCGGACCGCGTCCTCCCGCGGCCCGTCCAGACAGTGGTCGCCCGCGCGTACGTACACGCCGCGGCGTTCGAGCGCGAAGGCCACGTCGGCGCCCGCCTGGCCGTCGAGGGCGAAGGCGGCGATGCCGCTGTGCGGTCTGCCCGCGTCGACCGGCGGCCCGAGGAGGGTGACGCCGCCGATCCGGGAGGCGCCGTCGGCGAACCGGGCGGCGAGGGTGGTGAGGTGGCCGCCGACGCGGTCGAGGCCGATGGTGTCGAGGAACGCGGTGGCGCTAGCGAGCCCCGCGGCGCCGGTGCCGTCGAGGCTGCCCTCCTCGGCGGCGTCGGTCAGCGGCGAGACGTGTCGCGCCGGCCCGCTCCGAGCGGCCGCGCGGTCGACCGCGATCCGATGATGCTGACCCCGGCGTACATAGACCGTGCCCGTCCCGGGAGGCCCGAACATCTTGTGGCCCGAGACGACGGCGAGCTCCGCCCGGGACTCGGCCAGACGCAGGGGCAGCCGCCCGGCGCTCTGGGAGCAGTCGAGACAGATCGTCGCTGCCTGCGGGATCGCCAGGGCGTCGAGGTCGGCCCGGGTGCCGTGGAGATTGTGGACGTCGGTGGCGACGACGACCGCGGTGCGGTCGCTCGCAGCACGGGCGAAGTCGTCGGGGTCGATGCGCCCCAGCCGGTCGCGGCGGTACGCCACCGCCCGGACGCCCTGGTGCCGCATCCGCTCGGCGAGCCGGAGCCACGGCCGAACCGTCGAGAGGTGGTCGCCGGGGCAGTAGAGGATGTCCCCGCCGTTCGCGAGCGCCGCGGGCGCCCAGCGGTCGGCGAGGAACGTCATCGCGCCGGTGGCACCGCGGGTGAAGGCGACCTCGTCGGGGAACGAGGCGCCGAGGAACGCGGCGACGGTGGCGCGGGCCTCCTCGAAGCGGCGCAGCGCGTCCCGGGCCCACGGGTGTCCGCCCCTGCCGGGGTTGGCTGCAGGCCCGCGCAGCTCGGCGGTGAGCTGGGCGATGACCGGTTCGGGACAGGGGGTGCCGGACGCGGCGTCGAGGTAGACGAGATCAGGTTCGGCGGTGAGGGCCGGAAAGTGCTGACGGGAGCCGAGGCCGGGCACGGACGACTCCTCGGCCGGTCAGGGTTCGCGAGCGATCGTGAATCCGGCCTTGGCGAGCGTGGATCTGACGACCCTCGGTTCGAGCGGACCGTCGGCGGTGACGCGGGCGCTGGACACGGCTCCCGGGTTCAGGTCGACCACGACCCCCTCGACGCCCTCCAGGCCACCGAGAGCGCTCGTCACGGTCTCGACACAGCGGTGACAGGTCATTCCATCGATGCGCACTTCGAACTGAACCGACATGAAACTGCCCTTCAGTAGGACTTCGGTGGTCGCCCAAAAATATCACCGAACGAGTGGCCGCGAGGTCGGTTCGCGTACGACGCAGCGGAACCCGACGTGCGACGTCGTGTCCCGCACCCCGTGCCCCTGGCGCGCGGCCGGCCGGTAGCGGCGGCAGTACTGCGGCGAGCACAGGTGCGACCCGCCCTTCGTCACCATCCGATCGGTCTCCTTGACCTTGTCGGCGCCGGTGCCGGGGCGTTGGCTGCCACCGCAGCAGGAGGGCACAGCGACGCCGGCCTGCCGCGAGGACGCACCCGAGCCAGCCCTGCCGTGAGCTGGGGCGATCAGGTCACGATGGTCGGGCGTCCACGGAGTGCCGGTCCATTCCCACACGTTGCCGACCATGTCGTAGAGGCCATGCCCGTTCGGCGGGTAGGAGGCGACCGGGCTGGTGCGGTCGTGGCCGCGCGGGTCTTCGCTGCGCCACGGCCACTGTCCCTGCCAGGTGTTCGCCATCAGGCGCCCGCCCGGGGCGAGCTCGTCACCCCACGCGTAGTCGGCGCCGACGAGGCCACCGCGCGCGGCGTGCTCCCACTCGGCCTCGGTCGGAAGCTCCTTGCCCGCCCAGCGGGCGTACGCCACGGCATCCTCCCAGCCGACGTGCACGACCGGGTGGTCCGGGATCTCGGTCCAGTCCGCCACCTGGCGTCCCGGCCGGCTCCCCACGTCTACTGCGGGGCCGTCGGGATGGCGCCACTGGGCGCCGGGCTGCCAGCGCCACCACCGGGTCCAGTCGTGCAACGGGACCGGACCGGGCGCCTGGGTGAACACCTGCGATCCGGGCACCAGCAGCGCCGGGTCGGCACCCGGGAAGTCGGCGGGGTCGAGATCACGCTCGGCGACGGTGACATGCCCGGTATCAGCCACGAAGGCCGCGAACTGCGCGTTCGTCACCGGGTGCGGATCCCACCACACATCACCCACGGCGACCTCGACCACCGGGCGCTCCTCGGGGTAGAAGCGGTCGCTGCCCGCCAGGTCCAGACCGCCGGTGACGAGCACCTGCCCGGTCCTGGCGGTCGCTGAGGTCTCGGCCTGATGGGAGCCCATCTCTCAACATCCTCCGGTAGAAGCGTGGGGTGACGGGTTGCCGCGCTCGGCTCCGTCTGCATCGCGATGCGTCGAGCGTAGGAACCGGACGGTCCCCGGCACACCACCCGAGACGGGTGAGGCACAGGGCCCGGGCCTCAGTCCAGCAGCGCGGCGAGGTGGCCGGCGACGGTCGAGGGATCCAGGCCGAGGGCGCCCTGGCCGACCGTCATCTCGGTCACCATCCGACCCGGCTCCTCGGCCGCCGTCCAGGGTCTGCTGAACGCGAGCGACTGCTCCTCCAGCTCGGCGAGGAGACGGGTGTTGACCTGGTCCGGGTCGCCGGCGGCGTACAGCAGGAAGGTGTTGGTGTGCGGCACGGGTGGCTGGACGGTGATGTACGACGGAAGCGCGGCGGCCAGCGCCCTCCCCCAGATCACGCACTGGCCGATGTGCGGGAGCCGGTCCCGCAGGCCGACCAGCGCGGCGACCGCCTCGGCGGTGGACCGGTAGAGGGTGCCACCCATCCGGTGCCGCCACAGCCGCGCCTGCGCGACGAAGTCCTCATCGCCCAGCAGCGCCGCGCCGGCGAGCCCGCCGAGACCCTTGTAGAAGCTGGTGTAGACGGTGTCCGCGAGGCCGGCGATGTCCGCCAGCGGCTTGCCGAACCACTGCTGCGACTCCCAGATCCGGGCGCCGTCAAGATGGAACGCGATCCCGCGCTCACGGCACGCCTCGGCCAGCTCCGCGAGCTCGTCGAAGGTCGGCAGCAGACAGCCCGCGTCGCGCAACGGGATCTCGACCAGACATGCGGCCAGCGGCCCGGGGATGGCGTCCAGGTGAGCCTTCGTCGGAGTCGTACGCCCGGTGGTGAGGTGTTCGATCAGCAGGTCCTGGAGGATCCTCGGCCCATCGTCCTCGTGGACGAGCAGGTGCGAGAGGTCGGGCATCGCGACCCGCCGGTTGCCCGCGTTGTCTGCGTGGATCCGCAGCGCCACCTGCTGCGCCATCACCCCCGAGGGGAAGTACGCCGCCGGCTTTCCGAGCAGCTCGCCGACCTCCGCCTCCAGCCGTGCCACCGGCCCCCACTCGGCATAGACGTCCCACTCCTCGATCCCCAGCTCCCGGCAGGCCTCGGCCAGCCCGTCGAACACCTCCGCCGGGGTCGCGTGCGCCGGGAACACGCTCTCGCGGCAGGCGATGATCGCCACCCGCAGCCGCTGCTCCAGAGGCTGCTCCATAGACTCCTCAGTCGCCGTCCCCACCGCCGTCAACCGCCTCTCCGCCACCTTCGGGGCCGTGCGGGATCCGGTCCTCGAGCTGGTAGGCGAACGTCTCCTCCAACGGCACCGACGGCGGGAGCTTGCTGAAGTCTTCCGGAAGCTGGTTCGTCATCTCTCGAGTATCGCCCCTACTCGCCGCTCCGTGCTCGGAATTCCCGGCAGCTGCCCATGGGTAGATCGACCCAGTACCCACCGCAGGCGAATGCGCCGTACGACCGACGCGGCGCGGCGAGGTGCGGACCTAGCGTCATCAGCATGGACACCACACACATCGAGACGATCATCATCGGCGCCGGCCAGGCCGGCCTGGCGACCGGCTACCACCTGCGACGCCGCGGCCGCCCGTTCGTGATCATCGACGCGAACGCACGGGTCGGCGACAACTGGCGGCGCCAGTGGGACTCGCTCCGGCTCTACTCCCCTGCCAAGTACGACTCCCTCCCGGGCATGGCGTTCCCGGCGAAGAGATGGTCGTTCCCCGGAAAGGACGACGTCGCCGACTACCTGGAGACGTACGCCGGCACCTTCGAGCTGCCGGTGCGGCTCGAGACCCGAGTCATCGGACTCGAGCGCCACGGCGACGGCTTCCGGGTGACGACGGACCGGGGCACCTGGACCTGCGACAACGTCGTGGTGGCGACCGGCTCCTTCGGCCGTACGCCGAACGTCCCGGCCATCTCCGGACAGCTCGACCCGTCGATCCTGCAGCTCCACTCCAGCGAGTACCGCCGTCCCGGCCAGCTGCGCGAGGGCCCGGTGCTCGTCGTCGGCGCCAGCCATTCCGGCTGCGACATCGCCTTCGAGGTCGCCGAGTCCCGGCCGACGATCCTGGCCGGCCGAGACTGCGGCGAGATCCCGCCGCGCCTGGAGTCGCCGGTCATGCACGTGATCTTCCCCGTGCTGCTGTTCATGTGGCGGCACGTCATCACCCGGCGTACGCCGATCGGTCGCAAGGAGATGCCCGAGGTCCGGCGCCACGGCGGGCCGATGCTGCGGGTGAAGCGCTCGGACCTGGCCGACCGCGGCGTCGAGCGGGTCACCTCGAGGGTCGAGGAGGTCAGCGACGGGCTGCCCGTGGTCGACGGCACTCCGCGCGAGGTCGCCAACGTCGTGTGGGCCACCGGCTTCCGGCAGGCCTTCGACTGGATCCACCTCCCGGTCCTCGACGAGGACGGCTGGCCGCGGGAGATGCGGGGCGTGGTGGCGGAGGCCGAGGGGCTGTTCTTCTGCGGCCTCAGCTTCCAGTACGCCTTCAGCTCGATGCTCCTGGCGGGCGCGGGGCGCGACGCTGCCCTGGTCGCCGACCGGGTCACCGCCCGGATGCGGCAGTCCGCACCCCACTCACTGGCCGCCTGATCCGAGTACGCTCTCCAGTGGAGGTGCCTGCCGTGGCCGACATCCAGCTGGAGAGCGCCCGCGCCGACTTCGTCCGCGGTGACTGGGGCGCGGCGTACGCAGCCTGGTCGGGAGCCGACCCGGAGGTGCTCTCGGCCGAGGAGCTCGAGGACTTCGCCGTCGCCGCCGAGCTCACCGGACACCACGACGACACGGTCAGCGCCCTGCACCGCGCCTTCCGCAAGAGCCAGGACTCCGCCGACCTCGGCCGCTCGGTTCGCTGTGCTTTCCGGATCACGATGACCGCCCATGTGCACGGGGAGAGTGCCCTGGCCCGCGGCTGGACCTCACGGGCAGAGAGCCTGGTCGCCGACCTCGACGACGGTGTCGAGCTCGGCTGGGTCGACTTCCTGCGGATGTTCCGGGCGCTGAGCGCCGGCGACTTCGCCACGGCGGGCGGCTTCGCCGACAAGGTCGCCGAGCGCGGCCGGCGCTACGGCGAACCGGACCTCACTGCGCTGGGGCTCTGCTCCCAGGGCCGGATGGCGCTCTACTCCGGCCGGGTCGCCGACGGCCTCGCCCTGCTCGACGAGTCCATGATCCGGGTGATCGCGGGCGAGGCCTCCCCGGTCGTGGCCGGCCACGTCTACTGCACCGCGATCGAGGGCTGCCAGGAGATCAGCGACTTCGGCCGGGTGGCGGAGTGGACCGCGGCCCTCGAACGCTGGTGCGCCGCCCAGCCCGGGCTGCTGACGTTCACCGGCCAGTGCGCGGTCCACCGTGGCCAGCTGCTGCGGCTCCACGGCGAGTGGCAGCAGGCGCTGGAGGAGTTCGAGCACGCGACCCGCCGCTACCAGGAGGTGCACGCGCCGGACGCGGCCGGGCTGGCGGCGTACGAGGCCGGCGAGGTGCTCCGGCTGCGGGGTGATTACACCGAGGCGGACGCCGCCTACGAGCGCGCCGCCGACCGCGGGTTCGACCCGCAGCCCGGGCTCGCGCTGCTCTGGTCGGCTCTCGGCCAGGGCGCGGCGGCGCTCGCCGCCACCGAGCGGCTGCTGGTGGAGACCGGTGGTCCCGTGCAGCGATGCCGGCTCCTGCCGGCCGCCGTCGAGGTGCTGCTCGGTGCCGGCCAGACCGACCGGGCCCGACAGGTCGCGGACGAGCTCGACGGGCTCGCCGGACACTTCGGCTGCGTCTGGCTCGAGGCCGCCGCCGCGCACGCGCACGGCGCGGTCGAGCTCGCCGCGGGAGACCCCGCCGGTGCCCTCCCCTACCTGCGCAAGGCCCAGCAGCTGTGGGCGCGGGCCGAGGCCACTTACGAGCGGAGCCAGGCACGGCTGCTGACCGGGCGCGCACTGGCCGGCGTCGGCGACACCGAGTCGTCCCGGCGTGAGCTCGAGGCGGCGCGTACGGTCTTCCGCCAGATCGGCGCCCGGCCCGCCGCCGACGAGGCCGACGGTCTGCTCGCCCCCGCGTCCCTCCCCGCCGGCCTCACCGCCCGTGAGGCCGAGGTCCTCCGCCTGGTCGCCTCCGGCCGCAGCAACGCCCAGATCGCCGCCGACCTGGTCCTCAGCGAGAAGACCGTCGCCCGTCATCTCTCCAACATCTTCACCAAGCTCGACGTCCGCTCGCGCACCGCCGCCACGGCCTTCGCCTTCGAGCACGGCCTGGTCTGAGCACGAGCGTTTCCGGCATCCGGGGGCGACGGATTTCACCCAGACCGGATGAGGACGCCACGACCTGGCCCGTCGAGGATGACGGTGTGTAGGGAGAGGGAGGGTGGCCGCCGCGATGGACCAGGTACTGACGCGTCGGTCGACCCGGCTCAACCTCGTCGCCGCCGTCGCCTTCGTCCTCGGTGGCTCGTTGTTCGCCCTGGGGGCGGCTTTCGCCCAGCTCGGGGTGGCCAGCCTGCCGACCGTCAACGTGACGTACCTGGTCGGTGGCTGCTTCTTCACGCTCGGCGGCTACGTCTCGATCCTGCTCGCCGACAACACCGACGAGCACATGCCCTGGTGGCGCTTCCGGTCGCACCCGCGCAGCTGGCTGAGCGCGTTCGTGCTGTTCGTGGGGACGCTGTTCTTCGCCATCAGCCTGGTGGCCGCCTTCGCCGAAGGTCTGACGCCGCGTCAGTCCAACGGGTGGATCTGGTTCCCCGACATGACCGGCTGCGTCTGCTTCCTGGTCTCCGGTCACCTGGCGATGCTCGACGTGGGCGCGGGGCACATTCGGGTGCTGACCCACCTCGTCGGCTGGTGGGTCGTCGCGGTCAACCAGCTCGGGTCGGTCCTCTTCTTCCTCGCCGGCATCGCCGCCTTCACCCGCCCGGCGACCTCGAGCGCGATCGACACCGGGCTCGTCAACTGGGGGACGTTCACCGGGGCAGCGTGCTTCGCGGTCGGCGGGGTTATCCAGGCATTCGACACACCCACTACGACAAGAACGGTGGTTCAGCAATGACACGACTCAGCGACACAGAGGCCGAAGGGCTCTACGGCAACCGGTTCCTGACCGAGGCAGCCCCCTCGACCACCTTCCCCGAGACCGGAATGCGCCCCGTCGACGCGCTGCGCCTGATCGGCGAGGACCTGGTCATGGAAGGAGACCCGCAACGCAACCTCGCGACGTTCGTGACCACGTGGATGGAGCCGGAGGCACAGCGGATCATCGCCGAGAACCTGCACCGCAACTTCATCGACCACGCGGAGTACCCGATCTCCGCCGAGATCGAGCAGCGCTGCGTACGGATGCTCGCCGACCTCTACCACGCTCCCGGCGAGACGACCGGCTGTCGCACCCAGGGCTCGTCGGAGGCGATCATGCTCGGCGCCCTGTCCCTGAAGTGGAAGTGGAAGCAGCGCCGGCAGGCCGCGAACGCCTCGGTCGACCGGCCCAACCTGGTGTTCGGCGGCGACGTCCATGTCGTGTGGGAGAAGTTCTGCCGGTACTTCGACGTCGAGCCGCGGATCGTCCCGCTCGAGGAGAAGAGGTACACCATCGGCCCCGATGACGTCGCGGCCCACCTCGACGAGAACACCATCGGCGTGGTCGCCGTTCTGGGCACGACGTTCACCGGGCACATGGACGACGTCGTCGGGATCAACCAGCTGCTGCTCGACGTCAAGAACGACAAGGGCCTGGACATCCCGCTGCACGTCGACGCGGCCAGCGGCGGCTTCGTCTGGCCGTTCCTCTACCCCGACTCCTCCTGGGACTTCCGCCTCGAGCAGGTCCGCTCGATCAACGTCTCCGGACACAAGTACGGGCTGGTCTACCCCGGGATCGGCTGGCTGGTGTTCCGCGAGAAGTCCGACCTCGCCGAGGAGCTGGTGTTCTACGAGAACTACCTCGGCAAGACCGACGCGACCTTCACCCTGAACTTCTCGACGGGTGCGGCGATGGTGCTGGCGCAGTACTACAACTTCGTCCGGCTGGGACGCGACGGCTACACGTACGTGATGAAGCAGATGCAGCAGAACGCCAAGGCGCTGGCGAAGAACCTCCGCGACAGCGGCAGGTTCGAGGTGATCGGCGACGACCTCGAGCAGCTTCCGCTCGTAGCGTTCCGGCTCAGCGGCGACCGCACGACGTACGACGAGTCCGACATTGCCTGGCAGCTCTCGGCCGAGCGCGGCTGGATGGTGCCGGCGTACACGCTGCCGCCCAACGCGGAGAACGTGAAGATCATGCGCGCGCTGGTCAAGGAGACGATGAGTCGCGAGCAGGTCGAGCGGCTCACCCGCGACATCGCCGACGCCTGCGCGACGCTCGACGAGAAGGGCGGCGCCCATCCGTCCGAGCGGGAGCAGGTCAAGCGAGGGACCGGGTACTGAAACTCGGTCGGAGGGCCACGGATCTCGAATGCGACGCCGCGTCTCACGCGGTGTCCGCGAGCCGCCCGAATGCGCTGCGGTGGAAGATCAGCGGGCTGCCGGCGTCGGGATGTGCCACCGCATGCAGTCGAAGCAGCACGATGATGTGGTCGCCCGCCTCGACCTCGCGGTAGATCGTGCAGTCGAAGAGGGCCAGCCCATCGTCGAGTGCGACGGCGCCCTCCTCGGTCACGGTGTACGCCGCGCCGTCGAAGCGATGCTCGACGGGTCCCGCCAGCCGGCGGCAGACCTCGCCCTGGTGCTCGGCCAGCACGGTGACGCCCAGGTGCGAGGCCCGGCGCAGGTCGGGCCACGTCTTCGAGGTCGCGGCGACCGAGAACGAGACCAGTGGAGGATCGAGGCTGACGCTCGTGAAGGAGGAGGCAGCCAGGCCGGTCGGCCCACCGTCCACCTGCGCGGCCACGGCGACCACCCCGGTCGGGAAGATGCCGAACGCCTTGCGCAGGGCGGCGGGGTCGAGGTCCTGGTTGGTGTACAGGGGCGAGACGGTCATCGGGAGTCTCCTAGGTCTTGTAGACGATGGCAGGAAGGTCGCTGCCGAGCTTGAGCGACTCGAGGAAGGTGACGATCGTGGCCGCGACCGAGCGGTGGGAGACGTCGTTGAGGATGTCGTGGCGGCCGTCGGCGACGAGCCGGCGGTGGACCGTGGGTGCGTCCGCGTACGCCTTCATCGCCTGTTCGGCGGGCGTGACCGGGTCGGCGTCGCCGTGAACGACCAGCACGGGCTTCGCGGGAACCGGGAGGCTCAGGTCGGACCACTCGCCGGGAAGGTTCGCGCTCAGTGCTCCCCTGCCGAAGCCGTCGTCCTCCCCGATCACCTTGCGGTGGGCGGGGCAGGCGCTGCGGGCCTCGACCTCGTCCACCCAGTCGTCGACGGTGGCCGATCCCGGCAGCGCGATCCCGGCGATGACGGCTGCGTCCACGGCGAGGTCGTTGATCACGGTCGCGGCCAGGGTGGCGCCCGCATCGCTGCCGACCAGCACCTTGGGCGCGGGCAGGGACTCATCGGCCAGGTGTCGTTCGATCTCGGCACCGGCCGCACCCAGGTCGCTCAGGTCGGTCTCGACGAGCCGCACCCTGTAGGCGTCGGCGGCGAGCCGTCTGCCGAAACGCTGGTAGGTCGTCGCGGTCTCCCCGCGTCCGGTGAGCACGATCAGGGTGCCGCGCGGGGTGCCCCCGGGTGGCTCGTCCCAGGCGGTGGGGATGGTGGTCTCGGTGACGATGGTCATGTGCTGCTCCTGTCGGAGGATGTGGATCGGGGGCGCGAAGAAGGCTCAGATCGCGACGCGGGTCCGGGCGGCGCGGTGGGCAAGCTCCTGGCGGACCAGCGGGAGCAGGTCGCGGCCGTAGTCGATGGCGTCCTGGAGCGGGTCGTAGCCGCGGATGAGCACGGTGTTCACGCCGATCTCGACGTAGTCGAGGATCGCGGCGGCCACGGTCTCCGGTGACCCGACGAGGGCGGTGGAGTTTCCGCCTCCCCCGACGGCCTTGGCGGTCGGCGTCCACAGGCAGCGGTCGTGGAGGTCGCCTGTCTCCGCGACCGCGAGCAGGCGCTGCGAGCCGGCGTTCTCCGGGGCGGCGCCCTGCGGATGAAGCTTGTTGACCTTCTGCTTGAACTGGGATCCGATCTCGCCGTTCACGGTGTCCAGGATGCTGTGGGCGCGCTCCCAGGCGGCCTCGTCGGTCTTGCCGAGGATCGGCCGGAAGGAGACCGAGACCCGGGGGCGCTGCGTACGTCCGGCCTCGGCCGCCTTCTCGGTGATGGTCGCGATCTGCTCGCCGGTCTGCTTCAGGGGCTCGCCCCAGAGCATGTAGGTGTCGGCGTGCTTGGCCCCCACGACGTAGGCCGCCGAGGAGCTGCCGCCGAAGAAGAGCTCCAGGTGGCGCTCCGCATAGGGGAAGACCTGGGGCGTGAAGCCCTCGAAGCGGTAGTAGGCGCCCTCGAAGTCCCGGGGGCCCTTGGTGTCCCAGGCGGCGCGGAGGATCTGGAGGTACTCGTCGGTGCGGGCGTACCTCTCGTCGTGGGGGACGAAGTCGCCCTCGCGCCGCTGCTCGACGTCGCTGCTGCCGGTGACGATGTTGAGCGCGACGCGACCGTTGGAGAACTGGTCGAGCGTGGTGAACGTGCGCGAGGCCAGGGTCGGGTGCACGACTCCGGGCCGGTGCGCGATCAGCAGGCCGAGCCGCTCGGTGCGGGCGGCGGCGTACGCGGCCACCTGGGTGCCCTCGGACCAGCCGGAGCCGTAGCCGATCAGGACCCGGTCGAAGCCGCCCTCCTCGTGTGCCTGGGCGAAGCGGGCGGTGTAGTCGGGGTCGATGACGGTGCCGTCGGACGGACGGATCTCGGAGGCGTCGGCGGTGCCGATCATGCCGAGGATCTCGACGTTGTCGTAGGTCATGCTCGGTCCTTTCGTCTGCCGGCGGAGTGCAGGAGGTCGCTCGGGGTGAGTGTGTTGGCGAGGCGGCTCAGGCCGGTTCCGTGGCGAGCTGAAGGTCCTCGGTGCTCTCGGGGCGGATCTGGCCGAGCCAGGTGGCGGCGACGTGGCAGGCGGCGCTCCGCTCGGTGGCACCTGGCAGCGGCAGGGCGGCCGGCTCCTGCTGGCAGGCGTCATGGGCGAACCGGCATCGGGCGGCGAACACGCAGGCGCCGGGTCGGGCTGGGAAGGGGTCGGCGTCCGGCGCGGGCCGGATGTCCGCCGGACGTAGCCGGTCCTCGTGGCCGACCGAAGGCGCGGAGGCGGTGAGAAGCCCGGTGTAGGGGTGCGCCGGGCGGGTCAGGACCTGCTCGACGGGGCCGGTCTCGACGAGCCGGCTGCGGTAGAACACGGCGATCCGGTCGGCGATCCCGGCCAGTGAGGACAGGTCGTGGGCGATGATCACGACGGCGAGGCCGAGCTCGCGGCGTAGCCGGTCGAGCAGGCTGAGGACGAGGTTTCGGTTGGAGACGTCCAGCGCGCTGACCGGCTCGTCGCAGAAGAGCAGCTTCGGGCGGGTGACGATGGCGCGGGCGAGCGCGATGCGCTGCCGCTGACCGCCGGAGAGCTGACGCGGTAGCCGGTCGCCGATGGCGGCCGGGTCGAGACCGACGAGCCCGATGGCCTCCTCGACCCGGGCGCGCTGCTCGCTCCGGGGTACGCCGCCCACAGCCAACGGCTCGGAGACGATCTGATCGACGGTGAGGTCGGGGTCGAGGGAGCGCAGCGGGTCCTGGAAGACGAGCTGGACCTGGCCGCTTCGGCGGAATCGGCGCTGCGCTGCCCCCGTGAGCCCGCCGATGTCGGCGCCGTCGAAGACGATCGAGCCGGTAGCCGGCGCGACCAGGCCGACGGTCGCGCGGGCGAGGGTCGTCTTGCCCGATCCCGTCTCGCCGACGACGCCGAGGATCTCGCCCGGGCGGACCTCGAGGCTGACGTCTCGCAGTGCGGCACCGGTGCCGAGGTGCGTGCCCTGGCGTGGAGGCGCGTAGGTGACCGAGAGATCGGTGATGCTCAGCAGCGGCGTACTCATGCGGAGGCCTCCAGACGAACGCAGCGAGCACTGCGCACAGGTCCGATGTCGGTCAGGGGTACGGGTCCGCCGAGGCACGCCTGGGCTGCGTGCCGGCAGCGCGGGGCGAACCGGCAACCCGGCATCCGCTCCCCCGCTGCCGGCGGCTGACCGGGGATGACCTCGAGGGTGCGGCGCGACCAGTCGCCGATGGTGGCCACCGAGAGCAGGGCCTGGGTGTAGGGATGGCGCGGATCGGTGAGCACCTGCTCCGTCGGACCCGACTCGACGATCTCTCCGCCGTACATGACCAGGATCCGGTCACAGGTCTCGGCGACGACCGCGAGGTCGTGGGTGACCAGCAGCAGGGAGAGCTCGTGGTCTCGGCGCAGGCGGGCGATGAGCTCGAGGATCTCGGCCTGGATGACGGCGTCGAGGGCGGTGGTGGCCTCGTCGGCGATCAGGAGCTCGGGATCGCAGGCGATGGCGATGGCGATCAGGACGCGCTGCAGCATCCCGCCCGAGAGCTGGTGGGGATAGTGGTGGAAGACGCCAGCCGAGTCGTGGAGGCCGACCTCGCCGAAGAGCTCGACGGCACGGTCGCGGGCCTCGGTCCTGCCGAGCCCGCCGCGGACACGGAGCTGCTCGACGAGCTGGCGGCCGACGCTGATGCTGGGGTTGAGGTAGGAGCCGGGATCCTGGAAGACGGCGCCGATGCGGGTGCCGCGGACACGGTCCCAGGTGGGACGCTCGGCGCCGGTGAGGTCGACTCCGGAGTCTCCGTCCCCGAGGGTGATGGTGCCGGAGTCCACCTCACCGGTCTCCGGCAGCAGCCCGAGGACGGCGCGGCAGGTGAGGGTCTTGCCGCTGCCGGACTCGCCGACCAGGCCGACGGCCTCGCCGCGGCGGATCTGGAAGGAGACGCCGTTCACTGCGACGAGGTGGTCCCCGACGCTGACCTGCAGGTCCTCGACGGTGAGGGTGCGTGGGCTGGTGGCGTACGTGTCGGGATCAGGCTGCGGCATCGACGGTCTCCTTCCGGTCGTGCGCCCGGGACGGGCGTCGGCGGCGGCGCTGGGTGCCGGCGTCACGGATGCCGTCGGCCAGGATGTTGAGGGACCCGACGGTCGCCATCATCAGGAGCGCCGGGAAGATCGGTGCCCAGCTCTGCTGGGCGAGGTAGCCGAGGTCGGCCGAGAGCATCCCGCCCCAGGTGGGCGCCGGCGGCTGGACGCCGATCCCGAGGAACGAGAGCGAGGCGACGACCAGGAGGCTCGCGCCGGTGGCGTGTGCGGCGGCGACGGCGACGTTGGGAAGCACCTTGCTCCAGATGTGCTTGCGCAGCGTCCACCACTGGCTCGCGCCCATCAGCTCGGCGGCCTCGACGTACTGCGTGCGCCGAAGGCCGAGGGCCGCGGCCCGGGTGACCCGGAAGAACATCGGGCTGATCAGGACGCCGACCGCGACCATCGCCTGCTGGAGGCCGTTGCCGATGGTGCCGGCGACGGCGATGGCGAAGACGGTGAACGGCAGGATCATCAGGGTGTCGGCGATCCGCAGCGAGACCCATTCCCCGATCCTGCCCATCCAGGCCGAGGCCAGCCCGGACGGGACGCCGAGGACTGCGGCGATCGCAACCGCCTCCAGAGCGCCGACCACCGAGAGCCGGGTGCCGGCCATGAGCCGCGACAGAACGTCACGTCCGACGTAGTCGGTGCCGAGCAGATGCTTCCCCGATGGGGCCTGGAGCACCTCGTCGCTGAACTGTCGCAGCGGGTCGTACGGCGCCAGGGTGCCGCCGAAGACGACCAGGAAGGCGATCACCGTCAGGACCACGAAGGCGAAGCGGCTGGCGGGCTGCGCCCACAGGGCCTTGAGCGTTCTCATCGCTTCCCGCCCCTCGTGCCGCGAGCGGCCGGGTCGAGCGCCGCCTGGGCGACGTTGACCACCAGGCTGGCGATGACGACGACGACCGCGGTGACCAGCAGAGTGCCGAGGACCACGGGTACGTCCCCCTTCTCCGAGGACTGCAGAGCGAGCTGCGCGATGCCGGGCAGGCCGAAGAGCTTCTCGGTCATGACGGCACCGCCGATGACGAGCGGGATGGCCAGGCCGATGACGGCCAGCGTGGGGGCTGCGGCGTTGCGCAGGACGTGGCCGAACAGGACCCGCCGGCGACCGAAGCCGCGCATCTGGGCGCCGATCGCGTAGTTCTCCCGCAGTGCCCCGACCAGCGAGGTGCGCAGCTGCCGGGCGATCGAGGCCGCGACGTCGAGGCTGAGTGCCAAGGAGGGCAGGATCGCGAAGCGGAGCCACTCGGCCGGGTTCTCCCCGATCGGTACGTAGCCGCCTGCCGGAAGCAGCTTGGCCTTGACCGCGAAGACCACGATCAGCGCCATCCCGATCACGAACGGCGGCAGCGTGCCGAGCAGCGAGCAGACGACGGTGACCGCCCGGTCGAAGACTCCCCCGTTGCTCAGCGCCGCGCCGATCCCGGCCGCGCCGCCGATGAGAATCGCCAGCACGATGGCGAGCAGGGCAATGGAGAGGTCGACCGGGAGCGCCTGGGCGATGCTGTCGGCAACCGGGACGGTCGTGAACCAGGAGACGCCGAGGTCGCCTTGCAGCGCGGAGCCGAGCCAGTCGGCGTACTGGACCACCAGCGGCCGGTCGAGACCGAACTGGTGGTCGAGCCGGGCGATGTCGGCATCGGTCGCGGTCTCGCCGAGCACCGCCGCGGCCGGGTTGGTCTTCGCCATCGCCCCGAGCGCGAAGGTGATGACCGAGGCGAGCAACAGCACGGCAGCGGTGATCGCGACCAGGTTGAGGATGCGGCGGAGCCAGCCGCCGACCGTGCCGGCGGTCGGTCGTACCGCCGACGCCTCCGCGGGTGAGTCGGCGTACGCGGCGGTGGAAGAGGTGGCTTGGGCCACGCTCACGAGGTCGTCACTCCCTCGAAGCGCTGCAGGCTCGGCGAGGCGGGCAGCTCGGAGGCGTTCTTGCGGGCGATGATCCGGGGCGCGTTGTAGAGGAAGGTGTTGGGGAAGCTGGTGATCGCGATCCTCGTCGCCTCCTGCAGGACCGAGGGGTACGCCGGGTCGTCGGTCGGAGTGGCCCGGACCTTCTTGAGCTGGGCCTCCAGGGCGGGGTTCGTGGCGCGGTTCGGGTTCATCAGACCCTCCTTGCCGAAGAGGACCTGGAAGGCCTGCACCGGCGACTCCCGGCCGGCGAAGCCGTCGTAGGTCAGCGCCTGGGAGTGCTCGATGTAGACCAGCTGGGTGTGCTGGGTCTGTGGGATCGACTTGATCGTGAGCTCGATCCCGATCTCCTTGAGCTGGGCCTGGATCAGCTCGACAGCCGCCGCGGCCTGGCCGCTGCTGGTGAACTCGCCCTTGACCGGGCCGGTGTGGCCGGCGTCCGCGAGGATCTGCTTCGCCTTCTCCGGGTCGTACTCGTAGACGCCCTCGAGCTCGGGGTTGTAGCCGACGTACCCCTTGGGGAAGAGCTGGTAGTTGACCTCGCCGATGTCGAAGTTGGCGACCTTCTTGATCTTCTCCCGGTCGATGCCGTACTTGAGCGCCTCGACGACCGCTGGGTCATCGAACGGCTTCTTCCCGGCGTGTACGTCCAGGCACGAGACGAACATCGAGTCGAGGATCTGGACCTCGAGGCCCGCTTGCCGGGCCTGTTCGACCTGGGCACCGGAGATGCGCGCGACGTTGTACTGGCCGGACTGGACCGAGGCGACCGCGGTGGCCGGGTCGGGCTGGGGGTAGAGGTGGAACTCGTCGACCTTGATCTCGTCGGCGAGCTGGAAGTGGGCGTTCTTCACCAGTTCGGCGTGGTCGTTCTGGACGTACGTGGTCAGGCTGAACGGCCCGGAGCCGGCCGGCTTCGTGGCCAGGGAGGCGGCGTCCTTCTCGAAGACGGCCGGGTTGACGACCATGCCCGTCTTGCCCGCGAACAGAGCCGGGATCTGGTAGTCGACCTCGGCCAGGTCGAGCACGACGTCGAGGTCGCCCGAGGCGGTCACCTTGGTGATCCCGACCATCTGGGGCGCGATCAGGGAGCCGTCGGCGGTGCGTCCGCGTTCGATCGACTTGGCCACCGCCGTGGCGTCCAGCGGCGTGTCATCGCTGAACCTCAACCCCTTCTTCAGGGTGAAGGTCACCTGCGTGCCCTCGGAGTTGTACGTCCACTTCTCGGCCAGCCACGGCACCGGGTTGCCCTTCTCGTCGAGGCCGGTGATGGCCTCGTAGACGAGCGCCAGCATCTGGACGTCGGAGCCGGCCGAGGAGGTCACCGGGTCCCAGGTCGTGGGCAGCTGCCAGGCCCAGGTGATCCGTCCACCGGACGCACTGGCGCCGGTCTCGGAGCCGCAGGCTTCCAGGGCGAACACGGCCGCGGCGCCGAGGGTGAGGCCGAGCAGGCTGCGCCGGCTGAGGGTCGGCGTCGAGGACGTGGTCGAGATGGAGCGCTTGTCGCTGCGCGCGAATGCCTTGTTGGCCATGGGAGTGATCGGTCTTCCTGTGTCGTCTCTGGCGGTGAGGTGGGTGTGTCGTTCGGGCGCCCGAGCGCTGTGGAGGTCAGCTCGTCGGAGTGCGGCGAGCCAGGGTGTGGCGGTTCTCCGGGACCGGAAGGCCGAGGTTTCCGCGCAGGGTGGTGGCCTCGTACTCGCGGCGGAAGACGCCGCGCTCGGCCAGGATCGGGATGACCTCCTCCACGATCCGCCTGAAGTTGGCCGGGTGGTCGACGCCGATGTTGAAGCCGTCGCACGCCCGTCCCTGCCACCACTCCTGCAGCTTGGTGGCGACCGTCTCGGGGCTGCCGACGAACTCCGACTTACGGAAGACCCGGGTCGCCTCGACGGTCTGACGCAGCGTCCAGCCGTTCTCGACCGCTCGCTGGGTGATCTTCTGGGCCTGGGTGAAGAAGGACCGCTCGCCATGCTCGAGCGCCTCGGCCGGGAAGGGTGCGTCGAGGTCGTACTGCCGGAAGTCGTGCCAGCCGAAGGGCCGGCCGAACTCAGCGAGAGCCTCCGCGAAGCCGTGGTCGCGTTCGTGGTCCGCGGCCTCGATCTCACGGGCCTCCTCGTCGGTGTCGCCGACGACGACCTTGACCCCCGGCATGATCACGAGGTCGTCCGGGTTGCGGCCGAAGCCGCGGGCGCGGGTCTTGATGTCGTCGTAGAACGCCTGGCCGCTGCCGATGTCGGGAGCGTGGGTGAAGATCCCTTCCCCGACGGAGGCACCCAGGTCGCGACCCTGGTCGGAGTCACCGGCTTGGAAGATGACCGGATGTCCCTGCGGGCTGCGCTGCAGGTTGAGCGGGCCGGCGACCTTGAAGTAGGTGCCCTCGTGGTTCAGCGCGTGCTGCTTGTCGGGGTCGAGGAACCGGGCGGTCTCTCGGTCGCGTACGAACGCATCGTCCTCATAGGAGTCCCACAGGGCAAGGGCCAGCTCGACGTACTCCTGGGCGCGGCCGTAGCGGGTGTCGTAGTCGTAGTGCTCCGCGAGCCCGTAGTTGGTCGCGGTGCCCGCATCACCGGTGGTGACCACGTTCCACCCGGCGCGACCGTGGCTGATCAGGTCGAGGGAGGCGAAGCGGCGCACCAGGTTGAAGGGGCTGTTGAAGCTCGTGGTCGCGGTGCCGACCAGACCGAGATGCTTCGTGTGGGTGGCCACCGCGGAGAGCAGGGTGAGCGGTTCCAGACGGTTGAGGTAGTGCGGCGGGCTGTGCGGGGTGATGAACTGGCTGTCCACGATGAACATCAGGTCGAAGCGGCCCTGCTCGGCGAGCTTGGCCGTCTGGATGAACCAGTCGATGTTGACGCTCGCGTCGCCCGGGATCTCGGGGTCGAGCCAGAGCCGGTGCTGGCCCGGACCGCCGGTGCCGTACGGGACGGCGCCCAGCTTGATCGTGCGTCGGGACATGCTGCCTCCGTGGTGGTCAGCCGCGGCCGGGTGTCAGCCCGCGGTGGCCCTCTTCCCAGAGAGCCTTATGTCTATGAGTTTGATAGACAAATGCCACCGGGTCCAACGACGTTCCACGATGCTGAACCATCACGAACGCTCATCAATTGTGTATTACTCTGATCGACATGAGCCAGAATCTGGATATCGCCCCGCTGCGCAGCTTGGTCGCCGTCGCAGACTTCGGCGGCTTCCAGCGGGCCGCCACAGCGCTGCACCTGACACAGAGCGCGGTCAGCCAGCACGTACGCCGCTTGGAGTCCGCGGTCGGGCGCACGCTGGTCGAGCGGCAGGGTCGCGGGTCCCGGTTCACCGCCGATGGATCCGTGCTCCTGGCACAGGCGCGCCGGATCATCGCGCTGCATGATGAGACCGTGGCGAAGTTCCGTCCGTCCCCCACCGACGCTCCGATGACGGTCACCATCGGGTCGACCGAGCACGCCGCCGCCCAGCTGTTGCCCAACGTCTCCAGAGCGCTGGCACAGTCGGTTCCGAAGCGCGACTTCCGATTCCGGATCGACCGTGGCAACAAGCTGCGCGAGGGCCTCACCGCCGGCGGCATCGACCTGGCCCTGCTGATCCAGCAGGCAGACGACCCTCGGGCCCTCTACGTCGGAGATCTGACTCTCACCTGGTTCGCATCGCACTCGTGGCGTCTCCCCGCGCCGACCAGCCCCGTGCCCATCGTCGCCTTCGACGAACCGTGCGCGCTTCGCAGCCGGGCCCTGGAGACGCTCGCCGATCACTCGATCCCTGCCACCATCGGCGCCGAGGCCATACAGCTGGCCGGCGTTCAGGCAGCCGTCGGGGCCGGCCTCGGCGTCGCGCTCATGGCGACCCTCGGCGAGACTCCCGAAGGCCTGGTCCGGGTGCCCGATCTCCCGACACCCGACCCGCTCCCGCTCTACGTCTGCACCCGACCCGGTCTGACCAAGGAGACGGCCGCACAGGTGGCCGCCGTCCTGCGGCCACTGCTCGCCCTGCCCGGCAACGACCCTGTCCTCACCTTGGCCAAAGGAGCCTGATGTCTGCCGTTCACGTACCTGCCGGGTCCTCTGACGGGGACTACATTCGCACGCCGAGCGGTGTCCTCGTCCCCGCCGAGATCGACGCGTTTCACCGGCACCTCCACCACGTGGCCCCCTCCGGCCTGGTCGACCAGACCGGGCAGACCTCCGGGATGCGGCGGCTCGAGGCGGTCAGCGGCAAGACCGTTGGCGCGAAGAACCTGTGGATGGGCCAGACCCATGTCCCCGCCTCGACCGCCTCGGCCAACCACCACCACGGTGCCTCCGAGACCGCGATCTACGTCGTCTCAGGCAACCCGGTCTTCGTCTTCCTGGACACCGAGGGAGACGAGCCCGTCGAGACCCGCGTGGAGACCGGCCCCGGCGACTACGTCTTCGTGCCGCCGTGGGTCCCTCACCGCGAGGAGAACCCCGACACGGACACCGAGGCCGTCGTCGTGATCGCACGCACCACCCAGGAGGCGATCGTCGTCAATCTGGACGGCCTCGACTGGTCCGAGGTCCGACTTAGCGGCGGCTCCTGAGCCTGCAGGCGTCGTCAGCGCTGCGGGGAGTCCGATCGGGCGCGATCGAGGAAGTCCGAGAGTGGCCCCGGCATCTCAGCGCTGCGGTCTCCCCAGTCATAGACAACACAGGTCTTGGCGATCAGGTCGTGGAAGGAACGATGTTCACGCTGCACCACGATCAAGAGCAGTCCGATCCCGAAGAACACCACGCTGAGGGGAAACACCAGCGTCCTGACGAACATCGTGCGCACCCCTGGTGCGGTGCCGTCGGCGCGTACGACGCGTAGTCCGGTCAGGCCCTTGCCAATCGTCCGGCCGGTGATGGCGAGGCTGATGAAGACGTAGGAGAACGCCCAGGTCACGAAGGCAGCGATCCCGAGCAGGGTCGAGCGGTCGTCGGTGAGCGACATGGTCGTGAACATGTCGAGCAGGAAGCTGAACCCGGCGACGCCTAGCGTATAGAGGCCGGCGATGAGAAGGCCGTCGATGAGAGCGGCTGCTGCCCTGCTGATCGCTCCCGCATAGTGTCCGGACACCGAGCGGCGCACTCGACGGATCCTGGCACTGTCGTTCCTGGGGTCGGGCGTTGCTCCTCGGGCCGCAACCAGGCTGAGCGGCCCTTCCCGTCGCTCGTCCTCGCTCCGTCGCATCAGCCGGTCCACGATCCGGTCGATGAGGACGTCGAGCCCCACCAGCTGCCGCCGGGCGACGTCGAGGGCGGATCCGGCCATCGAGTAGGTGCTCTCCGCCACGATGTCGGGGATGCCGGAGCGGCGTACGAGCGCCTCGAGGTCGACGTTCCGCAGCAGGGCGTCCAGGTCTACGTCGGCGAGGAGCTTGTTGATGTCGACTTGCGCGAGCAACGCATCCATATCGACCCGCGCCAGGACCGCGTCCAGGTCTACGCGGCTGAGCAGGGCGTTGAGATCGACGTGCTCCAGGACGATATCGGGATCGACCGTGACGACGACCCTTTCCGTCACCGCGCCGGCGACCCGACCGAGGAGCCTCTTGCCGTTCTGCCGACCCTCGGTCATGACGTCGCCGGCTCCGACACGCGGAGCGTCATGTGAATCAGCCCGCCCGGAACCGACGCACGGCTGGGGCGTCGTCTCGTCGCGCGCACAAGATTCCCATCGCAGGTCCCGCCTCTTCCAGTCGTGGATCGCTGGAAGCCTAGAGCCGTCTGATCTGTTCTCTCATCACCCGGGCCGGGTGATTCAGCCGCCCCAAAGCGGCCGGTCGCGACGCGCTTTCAGCCTCGCCGGTCGCGGCGGTCGTCTCGGCGGTCCTCGCGGCGGTCGCCCCGCCGGCGTACGCCGTGAGTGACGACGGCGGCGGTGCCTACGACGGCGGCTGTTCTGGCAACGGGTGCGGGGCCGATGACTCCCCGTCGTGCCCTGCGTCTCAATGGCATGTCAGTCCTCCTCTTCAAGATCTGCTTCGATGGCTGCGAGAATCGCCTGCACCGGAATACGGCCACTCGCGACGAGCTGTCCTCCGGCGTGGCGCACCGCGGATCCGAACGGGGCGGCCCAGGTGTTCTCCCAGACCAACAGCGCGGCGGTGCTGCCCGGCGCGACGGCCGCCGAGACGGACTCGACGTCCTCCTGGCTCAGCAGGTTGGCCATCGCGGTCTCGTAGTCCCGGATGCCGCCGATCTCGCCGTCGTCGAGGTCGCTGATCTCGAACGCATCGAACGATCCGTCCTCCTCCTTGCGGATCATCAGCAGATCGAGGATCCGGATGATCCCGCGGTCGACCAGGTCCATCAGTGTGGGCGCGATCTTGCCGTTGAACCGGCTCCCGGGGAACTCCACCACGATCCAGTCGACAGGACCGAGCTCGTCGAGGGATTCGCTCTCGTGCACGGTCTCCTGGTCGGTCATGCCACCACCTGCTCTACTGGTTGCGGGCACCTCTGCGGCACCTCGTCCCTGTCATCATCGGCGGCGGATCCCTGTCCAGGCGTCATCCCATGTGGATGACCCGGAGACATGGAACTCCCTCCGCCAGATGCGTCAGTCCAGGGCACGGACAGGCGACGGTGAGAACTCCTGCAGCTCCTCGCGGCCACCCCGGACGATGAGGCAGGAGGACTCCGGCACCTCCCGCCACGCCCCGCGCAAGTCCCCCAACGGCTCGGACACTACGAGGCGTGCGTCATCGGAAAGCTGATGCAGTACTGGGTTGTCGGGGTATTGGAGACGGAGTGTGGCGACGTCGGTGTTGTGGAACAGCGATCGGGACCTACCCTCGCTGGAGTACCGGAATGCCCACGTGGTTTCCCCGTCGGTGGTCGCCACCGACATCTGGATCGGGTATTCGACTCCGTGGCGTCGCCCCGTCTCCTCGATGAGGCCAACCGCCTGAGCCACCGCGTCCGGCGGGTTCTCTTGGAGTCCGAAGGTCAGGGCGAGGAAGAAGAACAGCTCCGAGTCCGTCGATCCCTCGATGTCGGGGAACAGCCCAGGCTCGACGGCCATGGTCAGGTCGCGCTTCAGCAACGGGAAGTCGGCGATGGCCCCGTTGTGCATCCACAGCCAGCGGCCGTGACGGAAGGGATGGCAGTTGGTCTGCTGGACCGCCGTGCCGGTCGTCGCTCGGATGTGCGCGAAGACCCGACCGGCGGCAGCGTGGGCCGAGAGCTCGCGGAGGTTGCGGTCGTTCCAGGCGGGCTCGATGCTGTGGTAGATCCCTGGGGTGTCCTGGGCGCCGTACCAACCGACACCGAAGCCGTCACCGTTGACCGTCTCCACGCCCAGCCGTGAGTGCTTGCTCTGCACCACGAGCGAGTTCTCCGGCTTGAACAGAAGGTCCTCCAGGAGCACCGGCGAACCTGAGTATGCGAGCCAACGACACATGTCGATCTCCCTTCTCCGCCCCCGACACACATCGGAGCGCGACTGCTCCAGTACAACGGCGAAGGCGGGCCCAGCGGATCACCCGTTTCGGATAGGGCGGACCCGAACCGGCCAGTTGTCCTGGAGCGGAGATACAGGGTGAGCCCCTGTCTGCCATCCACCCGTCAACGGTGGGGCCAGGGCGCCGACAGCTGTTTCATCCCTAGTGGGTGACGTCGGTGGGGCGCCGGGGCACGAGAATCGAACCACCGATGCTGACGGCGAGCGGTGTAGCACCCGGCGGGCGTCTGCCCGCCGGCGACACCCCTCCTAGGAGGACAAGGAGAAGCTCATGGCCGAGCAGCCCTCAATCGCCGACCACGCCATCATCGGGGACCTGCAGACCGCGGCGCTGGTGGCGAGCAACGGCGACGTCGATTGGTTCTGCACCCCGCGCTTCGACTCGCCGAGCGTGTTCGCGTCCCTGCTCGACGCCGACCGCGGCGGCCGCTTCCGGATCGCACCGGAGGGAGACGGCCACCTGACCAGGCAGAGCTACCTGGGCGACTCGGCGGTTCTCGCCACCCGGTTCATGGTCGAGGCGAGCACGAGCTCGGTCATCGATTTCATGCCGATCTCGGATCCCGCGGTGGCCCGGGATCAGCACACGATCGTCCGCGTCGTGCGAGGCGTGCGCGGGCGGACGCGGTTCCGGATGTCGTGCGCGCCCCGCTTCGACTACGGCCGTGCCTCCCACACGGTGGAGGTGACCCCTTCGGGGGCGGTGTTCGAGTCGGATGGCACCCGACTCGTCCTCCAAGCGGGGGTACCCCTCGAACAGGTCGGCGACGACGTGGTGGCGTCGTTCGAGGTCGAGGAGGGCCAAGACGTCGGTTTCGTCCTGGAGACGGCCGGGGACGGGCCCCGCCGCGTCGAGGAGGGAGAGGTGCTCGCGGCGCTCGAGGGCACGGTCGGCTTCTGGCGCTCATGGTTGGCGCACTCGACCTACCGGGGGCGGTGGCGCGAGATGGTCAACCGTTCCGCCATCACCCTCAAGCTGCTGACCTACGCCCCGACAGGCGCACCGATCGCGGCGGCCACCGCCGGCCTCCCCGAACAGCTGGGGGGAGAGCGCAACTGGGACTACCGCTTCACGTGGATCCGAGACTCGTCGTTCTCGGTACGGGCCCTGCTCGGTCTCGGCTTCACCGAGGAGGCCGCGCAGCTCGCCCGCTGGGTCGGGGACCGGGCGCGCGAATCCGCAGCCGCCAACGAAGCCGTTCCCCTGAAGATCATGTACCGGGTCGACGGCTCCCCCGACCTCGTCGAGGAGACCCTCGATCACCTCAGCGGCTACAAGGAATCGCGCCCGGTCCGGATCGGCAACGGGGCTGCCGACCAGATACAGCAGGACATCTACGGCGAGTTCGCCGACTGCGCTTACGAGGCCGACCGGCTGGGTGCGCTGCCCGCCAGCTACGAAGGCCTCCAGACGTTCTCCCGGATCTTGAACTGGCTGTCCGAGAACTGGGACCAGCCCGACGCGGGCATCTGGGAGACACGCGGCGGTCTCCAGTCGTTCACGTACGGACGGGTGATGTGCTGGGTCGCCTTCGACCGCGGGATCCGGCAGGCCACGAAGTACGGGCGAGGGCGAGCAGCCGACATCGCACGGTGGACGGCAGCGCGCGAGGCCATCTACGAGCAGATCATGACCGCCGGCTGGCACGAGAAGCGCCAGGCCTTCGTCCAGCACTACGAGACCGACGTGCTCGACGCCTCCGTGCTCCTGGCGCCGGTCGTCGGCTTCATCTCCTCGCAGGACCCGCGGTGGCTGTCGACCCTCGATGCCATCGAGGAGGAGCTGGAGACCGACAGCCTGGTCTACCGCTACGACCCGGCCGCCTCACCCGACGGGCTGCACGGGTCGGAGGGGACCTTCTCCATCTGCACCATGTGGTACGTCGACGCCATGGCCCGCGCCGGACGGGTCGAGAAGGCGAGGTTGGCGTTCGAGAAGATGCTCACCTACGCCAACCACGTTGGCCTCTACTCCGAGGAGATCGCCGTCAACGGAGAGCAGATCGGGAACTTCCCGCAGGCCTTCACCCACCTGTCGTTGATCAACGCTGCGCTCACACTCGACGCCCAGCTCGACCTCGCCGGCCGACCGGGTCACGTCTCCGGCGACGGCATCGCCGCCCTTCTGGACGAACGCCGACCCCCG
This sequence comes from Nocardioides sp. NPDC087217, assembly GCF_044744805.1. Taxonomy (NCBI): domain Bacteria; kingdom Bacillati; phylum Actinomycetota; class Actinomycetes; order Propionibacteriales; family Nocardioidaceae; genus Nocardioides; species Nocardioides sp. NPDC087217. The sequence goes on along the minus strand of NZ_JBIUZB010000002.1, from coordinate 606,740 downwards.
CCGTGACGCTGGGCTACCTGCACCCGGAGCACAACCTCGACGGCCGGTGGAGACGCATTTCGACCTGGTGGTCCCAGCATGGGCCGATGGCCCCGCCGACGGGCAACATGGTGAACCTCGCGGACAGACGCAAAAACGCCCCTGACCTGCATGAGCAGGTCAGGGGCGATCTGTCGGGCTGACAGGATTTGAACCTGCGGCCCCTTGACCCCCAGTCAAGTGCGCTACCAAGCTGCGCCACAGCCCGAAACTGCGAGTGGATTTCTCCGCTCGAAGCGCTCCGAACATTACCGCACGGCCTCATGCGCTCACCAATCGGTATCCCCCTCCGGCGCGTCATCGACCGCGACCGGCGATTCGGAGCAGCCGCGGTCAGCCTGCCGGCGACAAGGGCAGCGCGGCGACCACGCGGCCGCCGCCGTCGGCGTACCCCGCCTCCAGGGTGCCGCCGAGCTCTTCGGCGCGCTCGCGCATCGAGGTCAACCCGACGCCACGGGTCCACGGATTTCCGACCGTGCCGTGGTCGCACACCGCGACCCGCAGCTCGCCGCCCTCGACACCGAGAGTGGCCTCGGCGACCTGGGAGCCGCTGTGTCGAGCGACGTTGCGGAGGGCCTCGACCGTGATCCGGTACGCCGCGACCTCGACGGCCGCGGCGAGCGGTGGGAGGTCGGCGGCGGTGATCGTGATCCGCATCGACCGGCCGTCCGGAGTACGCAGCATCTCGGCCTGCTGGCGTACGGCCGAGACGAGGCCGAGCTCGTCGAGCGCCGGAGGTCGCATGCCGTAGACCAGCTCCCGGATCTCACGGATCGCCGTGCCGGTCTCGGCCCGGAGCGCGCGCAGCAGACCGGCCGCCGATTCGGGGTCCTCGCGCATCGTGTTGCGCGCGGCGTCGGCGGTGAAGGCGATCCCGGAGAGCCGCGGGCCGAGACCGTCGTGGAGCTCCCGTCGAAGCCGCCGCCGCTCCTCCTCGATGGCGCTGACCGTCTGCTCACGCGACTCCTGCAGCTGGTCGGCGAGCATCCGGGCGCGCAGCAACTGCGCGAGCAACGGGCGGGCCAGGTCGAGGACGTGCTTGTCACCAGCAGTCAGGGCGAGGTCACCGGCCCGAAGCCCGACCACGAGCTCGCCGGTGCGACCGTCTCCGATGTCCAGGGGCAGCGTACGGGTGTGGGTGACGGCCGTGCCCGAGGTGGCCATCACGACGCCCTCGACCCGGAGCTCGCAGTAGGAGAGCACGAGCGCCTCACGGATCACCCGCAGTGCCAGCGCGGGGTCGTCGCCGATGTTCTCGGCGACGTGGCCGGCGGCGCCGAGCGGGTCCGGGCGGATGCCGAACAGCAGCTCGTCGATGACGCCTCGCATGGCGACCTGCAGTGGGTGGAACAGGGCGGCGGCCAGCGCCGCGGCGAGCGCGATCGTGCCCACGCTCGGTGGGCGGCCGCCGAGCAGCTCCAGGACACCCTCGATCGTGGCGTAGATCGCCATGTAGGCGACGACGGCCGTCAGAAGCACGACGGCCTGGACGACGAGGCCGCGTACGTCGACGACCTCCGGCCTCCTGAGCCCGACGTACATCGCCGGACCGACGACGGCGAAGAGCGCGAACCCCGCGCCGTACACGATCCCGGCTCCGGTGCTCCGGCCGGGCACACCGTCCAACGCGAACGCGATGAAGAAGAAGACGACGCCGGTGCTGGCCAGGCTCAGGCCCATCCAGGTCAGCGCCCGGCGGTCGGTCCCGTCGCTGCGCTCGAGCTTCCACCAGGTGTGGAGGAGGCAGGTCACGACGAGCGTGGCCCCGGTCGACAGCAGCACCCCGGAGGAGCCCCATGGCCCGGTCAGGCTCAGCGAGGCGACCGCGAACAGGCCGGCTCCGCCGACGACCACCAGGGCCACGAAGTCGACGGGGTTGCGCCAGCGCAGTCGGGGGTACGCCGTCACCGCCAGCGGCAGCAACAGGGACCCTCCGACGACGAAGGCCCAGGTCGCGAAGTCCGGCTCCGCCCGCCAGGTGAGAGCGCCGCCGAGGACGGCGAGCCCGCCGAGAGCGAGCGGCACCCCCGATGCCACGGCCCGAGACCTGCCCAGCATCGCCGCGCCGCTGACCAGCGTGCTGAGCCCGAGCACCGCGATGCCGACGAGCTCGGGGTACGTCATGGCGCCCGGCCACCTTCACCCCGGCCGCTCTCCCCCAGCCCGCCCTCGCGAGCCCGGATGATCGCAGCGGCGCGGTCGGCCACCTGGAGCTTGGCGAAGATGCTGGTGAGGTGGTTGCTCACGGTCTTCGGCGACAGGAACAACTGCTGGGCGATCGCGCCGGTGCGCGACCCGGTCGCGAGCAGGTCGAGGATCTCGCGCTCCCGGTCGGTCAGCTCGGGAAACGGGACCTCGACCCGGGCAGGTGAAGCACTGAAGTGGGCGAGAATCCGCGCCGCGACCCCTGGCCCGAAGATCGCCTGGCCGGCGACGACGGCCCGTACCGCTCCGACGATCTCGTCCTGCTCGGCGCCCTTGAGGAGGTAACCGCGCGCGCCGGCCTGCATCGCGGTGAACACGGTCGCGTCGTCGTCGTACATCGTCAGCATGAGCACAGCGGTCTCCGGGACCGCGGCCCGGATCCGCCGCGTCGCCTCGACCCCATCGAGCACCGGCATCCGTACGTCCATCAAGATCACGTCGGGGCGGGACAGTTGGACCTCGCGCACCGCCGCCTCGCCGTCACCGACCTCGCCCACGACCTCGAGCCCGTCGATGGTGTCGAGCAGCGCGCGCAGCCCGCCGCGCACGACCGGGTGGTCGTCGGCGAGCAGGATCCGCACGGTCATGCACTCATCATGACGCCACCCGTGCGCGCCGTCCCGGGAACTGTTTCCCGTCATGACCGGGATGCCTCGGGAACGACGCGGGTGGTTCGGAACTGACCGAGGGAATTCCGGAAGGCGCAGGTTTGGGGCACACCCACTCACCCAAGGAGTCACCATGAGCACCATGACCACTCGCCGCACCGGGCACAGCACCCGCCAGAAGGTCGGCCTCGTCCTGGCCGGTCTGATGAGCGCCGCCAACATCCCGAGCGCGCTGTTCCCGGCGCCCGAAGGCGACGCCGGGCCTCCCATCGGCGTCCTCGTCGCCGGCTCGATCCTCGGCGTCATCGGCCTGGCCGCGGTGATCGCCGCCTGGCGCGGCAACCGCGTAGCCGCGCGGATCGCTGCCGGCGCCATCATCATCGTCACCCTGACCGGGCTGCCGGCGTTCTTCGTGGAAGGCATTCCCGCGCCCATCAGGATTCTGGTCGGCGTATCGGTCCTGTGGACCGTCGCGGCGGTCTACCTGATGTTCTCCGCCCCTCGCCGCTCGACGGCGTTCGACGGAGGCGAGCCCCGATGATCGCGGTCGTCACCGTCCTGGCCGCCTTCGCGCTCGGCTACTTCCTGCGGTCCCATCTGGCCGCCAACACCGCCTATGCGATCGCCTATCTATGGGCGTTCGTCTTCCAGACCCTGTACCTGCTGCTCGACGCACTCTCGCCGAACGCCTCTGCTCCGGCGTTCGAAGCGGGCGAGTTCCCGCTGTCGTACGGGGTGCTCACCCTCGGAGTCTTCGCAGCCGGGTTCGGGCTGGTCGCGCTCGGCCGGTACGTCGCGGTGCGGCGCGGCAGGACCGTCTCCTCCCGACAGCGCAGCAAGGTCGCGTTCACCGACTGATGCCGCCGTGAAGCCGTCGTGGTCCGTCAGTCCTCAGCAGAGGCGAGGGCTTCGGCGGCTTCGTCGATGATGGCGCGCATGGCTTCCTCGGCGGCTGCCGGGTCGCCGTTGCGTACCGCGATCGCCACCTTCTCGTGCAGCTCGATGGCGGTGGGGTTGGGCTTGTCGGGCATCAGGTGGTGGTGCGTACGTCCGGCGAGGAGCTCGGCGACGAGGTCCCCGAAGGCGGCGAGCATGTCGTTGCCACAGGCGTTGAGCAGGACGCGATGGAAGGTCGTGTCGGCCTCGAGATAGGCCTCCAGGTCGCCGGCGGCGGCGTGGACGACCATGTCGGCCACGGATCGGGCCAGCTCGCCGTGGTGCTGGGGCTCGGCCCGCTCGGCGGCGAGGCGGGCCGCGATCGGCTCGAACCCGAGCCGGAGCTCGGAGAGCGACAGCAGCTGCTCGCGCCGGCCCTCGCCGTCGAGCCGCCAGCGGATGACCAGCGGGTCGAAGACGTTCCACTCCTGCCGCGGGAGGACGGTGATGCCGACACGTCGCCGGGTGGTGACCATGCCCATCGCCTGGAGAACCCGTACCGACTCCCGTGCGACCGGGCGCGAGACGTCGTACGTCGCCTGGATCCCCTCCAGCGTGAGAACGGACCCTGGCGGCAGCTCGGCAGAGACGATCCTGCGTCCGAGCGCGTCTCGGACGCTCTGGTGCAGTCGATGTACGGCATCACCGCTGGAAGTCGTCACTGCGGCATCGTCGCACAATCCCGACCCGTCGTAATCAGAATCCGTTATGACACTTCGCCTTGCCAAACGGATGCCTTTTGATGCACCCTGTGACGCGTGACACAGAACCCTCTCCTCGTCGTCATGGGAGTCTCCGGCTCCGGCAAGTCGACCGTCGGCGCTGCGATCGCCCAGCGCCTCCGGGTCCCCTTCGCCGACGCCGACGACTTCCACCCGCCGGAGAACATCGCGAAGATGGCCTCCGGTCGTGCGCTGAACGATCACGACCGGCAGCCCTGGCTGGAGACGCTCGGTGGCTGGCTCGCCGAGCACGAGCAGACCGGCGCGGTGCTGAGCTGCTCGGCGCTCAAGCGCAGCTACCGCGATCTGCTCCACAGCCGCGCCCGCGGACTCCGGCTGCTCCACCTCAGCGGCACCCCGGAGGTGGTCGAGGCGCGCCTCGCCGCCCGTGCGGGGCACTTCATGCCGCCGTCGCTGCTGCGCTCGCAGTTCGCGACCCTCGAGCCCCTCGCTCCCGACGAGCAGGGCACGACCATCGACATCGACCAGGACATCGACGCGATCGTCGACCGCTTCCTCACCACCATGAACCCGACCTCGAACCTGACCAGGGAGTCCGCATGAACATCCTCGCCGCCGCGACCGAGCCGGTCGCCCCGGTCGCATCAGGAGGCGTACTCCTCGCCGCCGCGCTGGCCTCGATCGCCCTGATCGTCGTCCTCATCACCTACGTCAAGCTGCACCCGTTCCTCGCGCTCCTGCTCGGCGGCATCGCGGTCGGTGTGCTCGCGGGACGCAACGTGATGGACGTGATCACCTCCTTCGGTGAAGGCTTCGGCGCAACAGCGACCAGCGTCGGCCTGCTGATCGCGCTGGGTGCGATGTTCGCCAAGCTCCTCTCCGACTCCGGTGGTGCCGACCAGATCGTCGACACGATCGTGGGCAGGTCCTCGGTTCGTACGCTGCCGTGGGCGATGGCGCTCGTCGGGGCGATCATCGGCCTGCCGATGTTCTTCGAGATCGGCCTGGTGCTGCTGATGCCGGTCATCTACCTGGTCGCCCGTCGTGCACAGGTCTCGCTGATCACCGTCGGCATCCCCACCCTCGCGGGCCTCTCGGCGATGCACGGCCTGGTGCCGCCGCACCCGGGTCCGCTCGCCGCGATCGGCGCGCTCCAGGCAGATCTCGGCACGACGCTCGCGCTCGGCGTACTGGTCGCCATCCCGGTCATCATCGTCAGCGGGCCGCTGTTCGGCCGGCTCGCCGGCCGCTGGGTCGTCGTCGAAGCACCGCACACCTACGACGCCACTCCGGTGGGCGGCCCGGGAGCCGCCACAGCCACCGATATCCGTCGCCCCTCCTTCGGCGTCACCCTGTTCAGCGTCCTGCTGCCGCTCGTGCTGATGCTCGCCAAGGCGATCGTCGACATCGTCATCAACGACCCCGAGAACCAGCTCCAGCAGGTCTTCGACGTGATCGGCTACCCGCTCGTCGCGCTCACCATCGCGGTCATCGTCGCCATGTTCACACTCGGCCGCGGGTCCGGGATGGACCGCCGCCAGATCGCCAAGACGGTCGAGATGTCGCTGCCGCCGATCGCGGGCATCGTGCTCATCGTCGCCGCGGGTGGCGGGTTCAAGCAGTCGCTGATCGACACCGGCATCGGCACCCAGCTCGCCGACTGGGCCCAGGGCTCCGGCGTGTCCGCGATCGTGCTGGCCTGGGTGCTCGCGGTCCTCATCCGCCTCGCCACCGGCTCCGCGACCGTCGCCACCATCACCGCCTCGTCGCTGGTGGTCGACCTGGTCGCCAACATGCCCGCCGCCGAGGTCTCGCTCGTCGTGCTCGCCGTCGGTGCCGGCTCGGTGTTCTTCTCCCACGTCAACGACGCCGGGTTCTGGCTGGTCAAGGAGTACTTCGGCCTCGACGTCGTCCAGACGATCAAGTCCTGGTCGCTGATGGAGACGGTGCTCTCCGTGTCCGGTCTGGTGTTCGTGCTGGCACTGAGCATGGTGATCTGACACCCGCCCTCACGAAACTGTCGGTGCTGTCCGACACAATCACTCCTGACACATGGATCACACCCACCACAGGAGCTCACCGTGTCGGATACACCTTCCCCATCCAACACAGCCCCGTCGGACCCGGCCCCCAGCAAGCTCGACCCGATCTCCCGCAAGGGCACCCCGGCCCATCGCACGAAGTCGAAGCGGGAGGGCGCCGGGCGGCGCCAGGGGATGCCGGTGCAGGCGATCAGCCTCTCCGTGCCGGCATCCCTGGCGGCGCAGTGGAAGACCTACAGCCAGGAGGTGCCGCGTTCGCTGGTCGACGTCATGCTCGACGCCGTCGCGGCGACCCGCCCCCGGCTGCCGGTCCTGCTGCGCGCCCACCAGGCAGCGCTGCGCGAGAAGACCAGGCCCGTCTCCGACGGCACCTTCATGCGCACGGTTCCTCAGCCGAAGCGGCTCGAGGACCCGTACGTCACGATGCCCCTGCGTCTCCTGGCGACGAATGTCGACGTGCTGGACGCCATGGTCCACGAGATGGCCGCGGAGTCCCGCTCGCAACTGGTCGTGGTGGCGCTGACGGCGTGGCTGGCCGACCGGCGGGCCGAGGAGCAGGTCTACGCCGAGCAGCTCGAGCTCGAGGTGCCCGAGGACCCGTTCGACCGTCCCTGAGCGCGGCCGGGACTGGGCCAGTGCCCCGTCCCGGCTGCGCCTTGCCTCAGAGCACCTTGGTGCCGTACATCTCCCCCAGCGGGTCGGCAAGGAGCTCGAGCCGCTCGCCGTCGGGCCCCATGAAATAGAGCGAGGACTTGGACTCGACCATGTAGTCGACGCCCGCGGCGTCGAGCTTGGCGCGCAGGTAGTCCCACTTCTCAGGCGTCACCGAGATCGCGATGTGGTGCAGCCCGCCGAGCACCTCGGCGTACGGGCCCAGGTCGAGCCCGGGAAGGGTGAAGAAGGCCAGCAGGTTGCCCGCCCCGACGTCGAAGAAGAAGTGGTCGGAGCCGGCGTAGTCGCGGTTCTCGAAGATCTCGGTCAGGGGGAACTCCAGGAGTCCCTGGTAGAAGTCGATCGACCTGCGTACGTCCGAGGAGAGCAGCGCGGCGTGGTGGATCCCGCGAGCCGTGCTGGCCGGTCGGGCGCCCTCCTCACGGAGGTACTCCTTCTTGATCCGCTCACGGTCCTTCGTGATGAAGTCCATGTCGATGCTCATCGTGCTCTCCTCATGCCATGACGTCTCGGATCCAGTCTAGTTTCTGCGTCAACTGTTGCCGGAGGCGGGCGGTGGTGCTGAAAGCACGAGCTACGACTCGGTAAGGTATGCCTCATGGATGAGGTCAAGTGGCTCAGTAACGACGAACAGGTCGCGTGGCGTGCCTGGCTCGCCGTCAACGCACAGCTCACTTCGCGGATGAACCGCGACCTCCAAGCCAAGAACGGCCTCTCCCTCGCCGACTACGACGTCCTGGTCAACCTGACCGACGTCCCCGACCGTTCGCTGCGGATGTACGAGCTCGGCGACAAGCTGCAGTGGGAGAAGAGCCGGCTCTCGCGCCAGGTGATGCGGATGGCCGCGCGCGGCCTCGTCGAGCGCCGCGAGTGCCTCGACGACCGTCGTGGCGCCTTCGTCGACCTCACCCCGGCCGGGCTCGAGGCCATCAAGGCCGCTGCTCCTGAACACGTGAAGCTGATCCGCCAGGTCATGTTCGACGCCTTCACCCCCGAGGAGGTCGCCGCTCTGACCAAGCTCTACCAGGGCGTGCTCGAGCGCCTCGAGGTCTCGCCGGCCCGCGCCGCCGCGGACGGCTCCGCCGCCTAGCCCGCAGGCCCCCGACATAGAACAAGGCCCGCAAGTCACCCGATGGTGACCTGCGGGCCTGTTCGTTGCGCTGCTAGCGCTTCACCCCGAAGGCCGAGACGACCTTCTGGGTCACCGTGTTGCCGGCGTCGTCGCGGGCGGTCGCCCGCAGCGAGACCAGGTCGGCGCCGCGCGCGGGGATGCGCAGGCGCGTCTCCCACCGGTCACCGTCCTTGCGCAGCTTCACCGCGGTCCAGGTCGAGCCGCCGTCGTAGCTGACCTGCAGCGTCGCCCCGGAGACCGAGCCGGCCCTCGGAGCGCCCGGCACGGTGTAGGGCACGACCGCGAACGGGACCTCGGCTCCCGCACGCACCGTGCCGTCCAGTGCCGTGTCCACGTCGTAGTCGAGCTGGAGCAGCGGCAACGGCGTGCCGTCCTCACCAGGAACGGCTTCATCGGCCAGGTCGGCGACGAACGTCCAGGACGTACGAGTGCTGGTCGAGTAGCGGTGGGCGTCGCCGGCCGCGTCGGTGTCGATCTCGAAGCGGTACGTCTGCGGGCCCTCGGCAACGGGGACCGCGGTCTGGACCGCCTGCCCGATGTTCTCTCGCACCAGGGTGTCTCCATGGAAGAGGCGGGAGGTCACCGGGGTCTCGCCCCAGGGGAACCCACCGGTGATCCCGGCCGGGCCGCTGGCGTTGGCGACGTTGACCTGGAACCAGTCACCGTTGTGTCGTGGACCCCAGTAGCCGTCGCCCGTGCGGGGCGCGGTCACCGGAGCGAACCAGTTGCGCACCGTGGTGCTACGCGGCTCGTACGCCTGGCGCACGCCCCGCTGCTCCCAGGTGCTCTCGTGGTCCACGTTCTCGTACCAGGTGACGCCGTCGTAGGTGGTGACGTAGTCGGTCCGATCGGTCGCCGTGGGCTGTAGCGCCCGGACGCTGAGGCACGGCGGCCACTGGTAGTCGCGGCAGTCGGCGCGGTCGTCTACGGCGAGCCGCTCCTGGGTGTCGTGGTAGCGGCTCTCCACGGTGGCCAGCTGCCGGGTGGTCGGCGCCAGCGCGAGCTCGGCCGGGATCTCACCGGGCCAGCTCTTGGAGACGTCGTAGAGGTAGGAGGGGAACTCGACGGCCTTGCCCTCCAGGGTCACCGTGCCCTTCGCGGCGGCCGCCAGGAGCTTCTCGCCCTGAGCCGACCGCACCGAGACGACGGGCAGGTCCTCCTGGGTGACGAAGTCGACCAGCGGCCCGGGACGGTCGTTGACGACGATGAGCAGCGCCGCGCCGGCGGCCCGGGCCGCGGCCTCCCGCTCCTCGGCGGTGACGGCGTCGTCCCTGGTCACGAGCACGGCGCGGCCCTTGGCGTCGACGTCCTCGTAGTCAGCGGACGTGCCCTTGCCGGCGGCGACCGCACGCAGCGACACCCGGCCGTCGAGCCTGGTCGAGCCGAGCTGGTAGACCGGGTCGAAGGCGAGTGCCCGCGAGCTGCGCGCCGTCACGTCGAGCGCCGGCTCGATGGCCCGCCAGCGTACGGCGAAGTCGAACTCGGCGCTGCCGACGGGGCCGGTGGCCTCGGCGTAGATCGAGTCGACGTCGACCGGGACGGCGTACGTGGCGCCGAAGGTCGCATAGAGCCCGCCGATGCCGGAGTCGTTGAAGAACTGGAACCGGCGGTAGGCGACGTCGCTGTCCTTGGGCGTCTTCAGGGTGAGCTCGTCGGCCTTCCGGGCGTCGAGCACGAGGGACTGGTCCTTGTCGGTGACGACGACCTGCGGGTCGCCGACCAGCGCGACGCCGGTCGAGCCGGGTCCCTGGGAGCCGGCGACGTCAAGGAACGCCGTGGCCGAGTACGTGCCGGGCTGCAGGCGCTGGGTCGGCACCGTGCCCGTGGCCGGGTCGATCGGCAGGCTGCTGACGAACTGGTCGCCGTAGCGGTAGAAGTCGACGTAGCCGGCGGCCGGCTCGCCGGACCGGTCGAGCGCGGTGATGTCGAGGCCGTAGCGCTCCTCCTCCTTGACGAGCGCGGTCGCGGTGCGCACGGTGATCTCGCCGGAGGTGGCGACGACGGCACCGCTGTACTTACCGGCGAGCGGGGCGTCATCGGCGTCGGCCGTGATCGTGACCTCGGCGCTGCCGCCGGCCGGGACCACGACCTCCTCGGCGGAGAGCGAGACGAGGTCGCTCGCCTTGCCGTCGGGGCCGACGACGTCGGTGCTCAGCGCGAGCGTGACGTCGGCATCGGTGGAGTTGGTGTAGGTCACGGTGCCGTTGGCGGGCTCGTCGCCGTCGTGCGGCCAGCCGTAGAAGCCGAGGAACCCGTCGCCGGAGCCGTCCACGCCGTCGAGCGCGGCGGGCACGTCGAGGCGGCCGGTGCCGACCTCGTACGCCGGCGCGTCGATGTCCGCGGCCGAGGAGACCAAGGCGTTCTTGAGCTGCTCACCGGTGAGGTCGGGGTGGGCGCCCTTGAGGATCGCGGCCGCTCCCGCGACGTGCGGGGTGGCCATCGACGTACCGTCCATCGAGCGGTACCAGCCCTCGCCGGACGACTGCTGGGAGCGGGCAGCGAGGATGTCGACGCCGGGCGCGGTCAGGTCGGGCTTGATCGCGTGGTCGCCGACCCGTGGGCCGTAGCTGGAGAAGTCGGCGCGTACGTCACCGTCGTCCACCGCGCCCACCGTGAGAGCGGCATCCGCGGTGCCCGGGCTGCCGATCGATCCCTCGGCGTAGCTGTTGCCGGCCGCGACGACGAACAGGGCACCGGTCTCCTCGCTCAGCGCGTTGAGCGCCTGCGCCATCGGGTCGGTGCCGTCGTTGAGGCTGGAGTCACCGAGGCTCATCGAGACGACGTCGGCGTTCGCCGCGCCCCACTCCATGCCGGCGATGATCCAGGAGTCCTGGCCGTAGCCGGCGTTGTCGAGGACCTTGCCGACCAGCAGGTCGGCGCCAGGGGCGACGCCCTTGTAGAGACCCTCACTGGCCGCGCCGGTGCCCAGGACGGTGGAGGCGACATGCGTGCCGTGCCCCTGCACGTCGCTGGTGGCCTCCTCCCCCGGGACGAACGACTGCGCCTCGTCGACCTGGTCGGCGACGTCGGGGTGGGTGGCGTCGATCCCGGTGTCGAGGACCGCGACGGTCGCGCCCTTCCCCTCGAAGCCCGCGGCCCACGCCTCGGGGGCACCGATCTGCGCGGTGCTGCGGTCCAGGGTGGTCTCGGCCTTGCCGTCGAGCCAGATCTTCTCGACGCCGCCGCCGAGCTTGCCGGCCGGACCTGCTGCCCGCGCGGACGCCCCGCTGTCGGTGGCCACAGCCGACCAGAACGTGGACGACTTCTTCTTGCTCACCGCCACGGCGTCGGCGTCGATGCTGGGCAGGTCGAGCGTACGCTCGGCGCCCGGCAGCTTCGCCGCCTTGGCACGGGTCGGGGCCTGCTCCAGGATCAGCGGAGTGGCATCGACGGTCTCGTCGTCGTAGCTCATCTCGAGGAGCCCGGTGACGTCGAAGAGCCGGCGGTCGAGCGTGCCCGCGGCCAGGTAGGGCTTGGCAGCGGTGGGGATCGCGTAGAGGTGGTCGCCCACCTGCTGGGTCTCGATCGCACCGGCGGCGGCGTCGAACCCGAGGGTCAGGACTCCGTCGTCGGTCGCGGTCACGTCGATGACGTCACCGGTCACGAGGGTGATCGTGGTCCGTCCGTCGTCGAGGGCGGGCGTACGGGGCGCCGTGCCGGCGGCGGTGCTGCCGGCGTCGGTCCGAGTGCCCTCAGGCGTGGGGTCGGTGCCTGGGGTCGCATGCGCGCTGGTGGCCATGGTCGCGACCAAGGCGGTCGCCGCAGCAGCTGCCGCGACGGCCTTGGTGGCGGCCGAGAGGCCGGATGTGGTTGGGGGTCTCATGGAGATGGACCTTGTCAATGGGGCGCGACAGGCGACAAGAGCGATGTCGTGGCGGTTTTGCGGCATGGCGAGACTCCGTCAGCACCGGAACATCCGGGTTGTGTCGCAGAAGTGCCATGCTCGGCCTCGTGCTCGGTCTGACCCCCGATGAGACCCTCGCCTACGGCGAGCTCATCACCATGCCCTCCGCCACCGCCGCCGAGTTCGCGGCCGCCCTCAGCGCCTTCGGGACGTCACCGGGAGAGGCGCATCTGCTGCTGCGCCGCCTCGAGGAGCACGGCCTGGCCGCCCGGATCACCGGCGACGAGCGGCGTTTCGCCGCCGCCCCGCCCGCGATCGCGCTCGGCGCGCTGCTCGCCCGGCAGCAGGACGAGGTGCGGCAGGCGGAGATCGAGCTCAGCCGCCTCGACGAGGCCTACCGGGTGGCGGCTGCCGGCCGCGGACCCACGGACGTGGTCGACGTCATCCACGGCGAGGACGCCGTCCGGCACCGGTTCGAGCAGGTCCAGCTCGGCGCGCGCGAGCGCGTCGACGCGTTCGTACGCCCGCCGGTGATCGTGACCTCCAGCCAGGAGAACTCAGCAGAGAACAAGGCCGTCGCGCGGGGCGTGCACTACCGGGTCGTGGTCGAGCGCAGCATGCTCGAGAGCCACGACGTGACCGTCGACGAGGCGATCGAGGCGACCGACGCGGGCGAGGAGATCCGCTTCGCCGACCAGGTGCCGCTCAAGCTCATCATCGTCGACAGGCGGCTCGCCCTGATGCCGCTGACCTCCTCGGGCGACGTCGTCGGCGCGCTGCTCGTCCGCGAGAGCACCCTGCTCGACGCCCTGATCGCGCTCTACGAGAACGTGTGGGACCAGTCGACGCCCATGCTGGTGGGGACCTCCGGCCTCACCGGTGACGTCGCGCACCAGGTCGACGACGAGGACGCGCAGGTCCTCGGGCTGCTGCTCGCCGGGCTCACCGACCAGGCCGTCGCCAAACAGCTCGGTACATCGCTGCGTACCGTGCAGCGCAGGGTGCGAGCGCTGCTCGACCTGGCCGGCGTGGAGACCCGCATGCAGCTCGGCTGGCACGCCGCGAACCACGGCTGGGTGCAGGTAGGGGCGGACGGTCAGCTGACGCCCGCCCCACCTGGGGACTAGCGCTTGCGCTTCTCCCGAACCCGCTGCTGCAGCACGATCGGGGTGCCGACGAAGCCGAACTCCTCGCGCAGACGGCGCTCGATGAAGCGCTCGTAGGAGGCCTCGAGCTTGCCGCTGGTGAACAGCACGAACGTCGGCGGCGCGGTCGAGGGCTGGGTGCCGAAGAGGATCTTCGGCTGCTTGCCGGACCGGACCGGGTGCGGGTGCTCGGCGACGAGGCGGCCGAGGAACGAGTTGAGCGCGCCGGTGCCGATCCGCGTCTCCCAGCCCTCGAGGGCCTTGTCGAGAGCCGGGACCAGCCGGTCGACGTGCCAGCCGGTGCGTGCGGTGATGTTGATCCGCGGGGCCCACTGCACCTGGACGAGATCGCGCTCGATCTCGCGGTCGAGCTGCCAGCGACGGTCCTCGTCGACGAGGTCCCACTTGTTGAACGCGATCACCAGCGCCCGGCCGGCCTCGCGGACCGTCTGCAGGATGCGGATGTCCTGCTCTGAGATCTTCTCGCCGCCGTCGAGGACGAGGACGGCGACCTCGGCGCGGTCGATGGCGGTGGTGGTGCGCAGGGAGGCGTAGTACTCGTGGCCCGAGGCCTCCTTGACCCGCTTGCGGATCCCGGCGGTGTCGATGAAGCGCCACTCGCGGCCGCCGAGCTCGATCAGCTCGTCGACCGGGTCGACGGTGGTGCCGGCGACGTTGTCGACGACTGCCCGCTCCTCCTGAGCCAGCTTGTTCAGCAGGCTCGACTTGCCCACGTTGGGCTTGCCGACGAGCGCGATCCGGCGCGGGCCACCGATCTCGGTGCCCTCGGGAAGCGGCGGCGGGTCGGGAAGCACCGCGAGGATCGCGTCGAGCATGTCGCCCGAGCCGCGGCCGTGCAGCGCGGAGACCGGCCAGGGCTCACCGAGCCCGAGGTTCCACAGTGCGGCGGCCTCGGCCTCGGTGCGCATGTCGTCGACCTTGTTGGCGGCCAGGACGACCGGCTTGCCGGACTTGCGCAGGATGCGTACGACTGCCTCGTCGGCGTCGGTGATGCCGACGGTCGCGTCGACCACGAAGAGGACGGCGTCGGCTAGCGAGACCGCGATCTCGGCCTGGGCGGCGATCCGCTCGGCCAGGCCCTGGGCGTCGGGGTCCCAGCCGCCGGTGTCGACCAGCGTGAACGCCTTGCCGTTCCAGTCGGCGTCGTAGGAGACGCGGTCGCGGGTCACTCCGGGTACGTCCTGGACGACGGCCTCGCGACGACCGATGATCCGGTTGACCAGGGTCGACTTCCCGACGTTCGGGCGGCCGACGACCGCCAGCACCGGCAGTGGGCCGGCCGGGGTCTCGTCGGTCTCGGTCAGGTTTCGTACGTCCTCGTACGAAACGTCGGGGTCAGTCATTGTTCTCCTCGCTAGGTAGCGGACCGGGCAGTTCGCGACCGGTCAACGCCAGGGCATGGTCCTGTTGGACCTGCATGTGCTTCTGGAGCAAACCCGAGACATGCCCGACTTGTTCCCTGGTACGCGGCCAGCCTACGCGCTCGACGTGGAAAGGCTCGCCATAGACGATGTCGATCTGAGCACCTTTGTGTGGCAGCGACGAGACGCCGCCACCCGGATCGCGGCTGCCGAGCATCGTCACCGGCACCACCGGAGCACCCGAGGCGAGGGCGAGATAGGCGGCGCCGCGGTTGAAGTGGGACAGGTCGCCCGCGCCGCGGGTGCCTTCGGGATAGATGCCCATCGCGTTGCCCTCACGCAGCACTCGCAGCGCCATCTTCACCGCCGCCGGGTCGCTGCCGAACCGGTAGAGCGGGATCTGACCCGCCCAGCGCAGGAACGGGCCGAGGAACCAGTGCTCGAACATCTCGAGCTTGGTCAGCGCGTGCACCGGACGCGGTGTGAAGATCGCCAGCAGCGGACCGTCGATGATGCCGATGTGATTGGAGGCGAAGACGACCGGCCCGGTCGCCGGGATGTTGGCGGTCTCGTGCAGCCGCACGTCGAACCGGCGCCGGATCAGCCATCGGGCGTAGACGTTGATGTGGTAGAGCGCCCACCGGCTCGGATGCGGGACCCCGTCGGTGCGGGGAAGCTCGGTGCGGGGTGTGCCCGCGGGCGGGCTCGCGCTCACTCCCCCGCCTTCTGAGCGAGGTCGACGACGAGGTCGATGACCTCCTCCAGCGTGTACGGCGTCGTGTCGAGGTGAGTGGCGCCCTCCGGCACCGCCGCACCGCCCTTGGTGGAGTCGATCTTGTCGCGGTTCTCCAGCGACGCTCGGACGGCCTCCGCGTCGGTGCCGCCCTCCTCGGCCGCGCGGCGCGCGGCGCGTGCGGCGGGGTCGGCGGTGACGTACAGCTTCAGGTCGGCCTGGGGCCAGACCGCGGTGCCGATGTCGCGGCCCTCGACGACGATGCCGGAGCCGGCGGCGAGCGCATCCCGGATCTCCTGCTGCTGGAGCGCGATCAGGCGGGCACGGACCTCGGGGACGGTCGCGACCGGGGAGACCGCCGCGTTGACCTTGTCGCTGCGGATCTCGACCGAGACGTCGGCCCCGTCGAGGGCGATCGTCGGGGCGAGCGGGTCGGTGCCGGAGGTGATCACCGGCTTGCCGGCCGCGGCGGCGATCGCGTCCGCGTCGTGCACGTCGATGTCGTTGCTGAGCATCCACCAGGTCATCGCCCGGTACATCGCGCCGGTGTCGAGGAAGCGCATGCCCAGGCGGTCGGCGACGCCGCGCGAGGTGCTCGACTTCCCGGAGCCGGAGGTGCCGTCGACGGCGATGACGATACGGGCGGGTTCAGTGGTGGGATTGCTGCTGCTCACGGGCGGGAGCCTACCGGTGAGCGACCCAACCCCGGGACTCCAGAACCGCCTGCATCCGGTCGGCCGCGTCGTCGGCCACGATCAGCTCCATGACACCGACCGGGCGACCGGGGTCGTGGTCGATGCGTACGTCCTCGATGTTGACGCCGCTCTCCCCCGCGTCGGCGAAGAGACGGGCCAGGTTGCCGGGCTCGTCGGGCACCGTGACGTAGATGGTCGCCTGCGCGGTCTGCGGCCGGCCGTGCTTGCCGGGGATGGCCCGGGTCCCGGCCTGCCCCTCCTTGAGAAGTACGTCCAGGGCGGCCGCGTCACCGTTGCCCACCGCCGCGATCATCTCGTCGAGCTGGGCGCGCACCTCGGTGAGCAGGTCGGTCACGGCCCGGGCGTTGCCGGCCACGATCTGGCCGTAGAGGCCAGGATCGCCGGCGGCCACACGGGTCACGTCGCGTACCCCTTGACCGCTGAGGCCGAGGTGTCCCTCGGGCGCCACCGCCAGGCGGCCGGCCACGAGGGCGGCCATCAGGTGCGGGACGTGCGAGGTGCGGGCGACGGCCTGGTCGTGGTCCTCCGGGCTGAGGGTCAGCGGAACGGCTCCGCACAGCGTGGCGAGCTCGCCGACGAGCTCGGTCGCCTCGGGGTCCGCCTCCGTGTGCGGCGTGACCGCCCAGGGCCGCCCCTCGAACAGCGTCGCGGTCGCGGCCAGCGGCCCGGAGCGCTCGCTGCCGGCCATCGGGTGCCCGCCGACGTAGCGCCGTACGTCGCCGGGGCTGTGCTCACGGACGTAGGCCAGCGGCGAGGCCTTCACGCTGCCGACGTCGGTCACGATGGCGTCGGGGCTGTCGGCGAGCGCTCGGGCGATCACCTCGCCGAGGTGCGCCGGCGGGACCGCGACGACGACCAGCTGCGGCGTGTCGCCGGGCCTGCGGCGGCGGCCGGCCCCGAGGCCGGTCGCGGTGCGCACGTGACTGGCGACCGAGTCGCTCAGCAGCACGTCGAGTCCGGCGGAGGCGCAGGCGAGCGCGACCGAGGTGCCGAGCAGGCCGACACCGACGATCTCGACCGGGCCGGTCAGAGTCGACAGCCCTCCCCCTGCGTGCCCGGTCTGTGTCATGCCCCCAAGGCTAAACGGTCGGTGCCGCCGGACCCTCCTCGTCTCAGCGCCTGTGGTGCGCTATCGCGACCGGCGACCAGGGTGTGCGATATCGCGTCGCGATCACGAAGGCTGGTAGCTGCCGATGGACCAGGAGTTGCCCTCGGGATCGGTCACGGTGCCGCCGCGGCCGCCGTAGTCCTGGTCGACCATCGGCCGGTCCACGGTGGCGCCGGCGGCGACCGCCTTGTCGAAGACGGCGTCGGGGTCGTCGGTGACCAGGTAGGCGGAGGAGACACCGGTGTTCTTGATGCCGCCGTCCTCGCGTACCTGTCCGAACATCAGCCCGCCTCCTCCGGGCCAGAGCCACTCCGCGTGGTGCACGATGCCGCCCTCGCGGTAGGTGGCGTGCTCGACGAAGCCGATTGCGCTCAGCCACGTCATCATCGTCTCGGCGTCCTGGAACGCCATCGACTGCCAGTACTTGATCTTCGTTACGTCGGTCTTCTGCTCAGTGCTCATGCATCCGAGTCAACCGCCGATGTGTAGGCCAGGTCTTGAACGAATGGGAACTCCTCGCGCAGCCACGTCGTCGGCGTACACCCGCCGAACTCCTGCCACTCCCGCGTCAGGTGCGCCTGGTCGGCGTAGCCGCACACCGTTGCTGCTTGAGCCAGCGGCATCCGACCGACGAGGCCGCGGGAGCGGTCGAAGCGCGCCAGCCGCTGGAACTGCTTGGGCGCCACGCCGGTCTCGGCGCGTACCAAGTCGCTGATCCGCCGGCGGCTGTAGCCGACGTCATCGGCCACCTCCTGCACTCCGGCTCCCCCGGTCAGCAGCGCCAGCGCACGGCCCACCTCGGCCCTCGGTCCGGGCTCGCCGTGGCGCGCCAGCGCCTCGACCAGGCCGGTCACCACCAACCGCGCCCACTCCCGCGGATCGGCCTCGGCCAGCCGCTCCGGAAGATGACGTACGCCGCCAGGTGCCGCGACCTCGTCGAGGGCGAGGAGCTCACCGCGCCACGCCGCGGCCGGCATCCCGAACAGCGCCCGCACCCCCGCGGTTGTCAGCCCCAACTGTACGCCGCGCTGGTAGCCGTGGTGATGGATCGCCGCCGGCCGGGTGTGCAGCCCGGAGACCAGCGACCACGCCGTCACCGGCTCCGTCCCTCTCCCCCACGAGGTCACCAACGGCTCGTCGACCGGGAGCACGAAAGTGATCTCGGTCGACGGCATCCCCCGATGCACCCCCGGCGCCCCGAAATCCACGTCGTAGGTGACCAGCGAGGTGACATAGGGCCGCAGCACCTCCGGCACGGTCATATCTCGATGGTGCCACGCTCGACGCGGGTTGCCCATGCACTATCGCGGCCGGCGAGGACGGTGTGCGATAGCGCTGAGCGGTGATGGTCGTGACGCCCACAGATCTCACCACGACACGCCAACCGCCCGAGACTCATACGCCGCCTTCATCCGCGCCACCAGATCAGCAACATCGACTCGCCGCTCGACACCGGCTGCGACGTCGCGTACCTGAACCTGCCCGCCATCGGCCTCGACCGACCCGAGGACCGCGATCAGCGGCTCCCGCCGGCGACGAGACTCGCGGATCCGAGCACCGAGCGAGCCGTCGGCGTCCAGACGCGGACGGAGCCCCTCGGCGACGAGCGCGTCGACGAACCCGCGGGCAGCGGCGTCCTGATCTGCGGAGACAGGGAGGACGGCGATCTGGACAGGCGCCAGCCACAGCGGGAGACGACCCTGGTAGCGCTCCAGGAGGGCAGCGGTGACGCGCTCCATCGACCCGACGGTGCCTCGGTGGACCATCACGACCCGCTGCTGGGACCCGTCGGCGGCGTCGTAGGTGAGGTCGAAGCGCTCGGGCTGGTTGAAGTCGACCTGGACGGTGGCGATGGTCTCTTCGTGTCGAAGCGGAGCCCGAGACGATCCACTCTGTCCCGCGGGGTCGATGACCTGCAGGTCGAGCTTGGGACCGTAGAAGGCGGCCTCGCCCGGCGCCACCACGACCTCGACGCCGACCTCAGCCGCCGCCTTTCTCAGCGCCTCCTCGGCGCCGTCCCACTGCTCGACGGAGCCGAGGTAGGACGGGGAGGCGTCGCGGAGGGAGAGGCGTACGTAGTCGACCTGCAGACCGAGGATCGCCTGTGCCTTCAGCGCCGACCGCAGCGCCTTACCCGCCTCCTCGGCCACCTGGTCGGGGCGGCAGAAGACGTGGGTGTCGTCGAGGTTGATCTGGCGTACCCGGCTCAGCCCCGAGAGCACCCCGGAGCGTTCGGCGCGGAACATCGGGGCGAGCTCGTGCAGCCGGATCGGGAGCTCGCGGTAGGAGTGCTGGCGGGCCTTGTAGACCAGCGCATGGTGCGGGCAGTTGGCCGGACGGAGCACGAGGTCGTCCTCGTCCGAACCCGATCCCATCGACATCGGCGGGAACATGTCCTCGGCGAACTTCGCCCAGTGACCCGAGCGCTCGAAGAGCGCGCGTTTCCCGAGCACCGGAGTCTTGACCGGTACGCAGCCGTCGGCCCGAGCCAGGTCGGCGGCGAGCCGCTCCAGCTCGGCGAAGATGACGGCCCCGTCGGGCAGCCAGAGTGGCAGCCCGGATCCGGCCAGCGGGTCGGTGGCGAAGATGGCGAGGTCGCGGTTGAGGTCGCGATGATCGAGGTTCATGGTGTGCTCCTGGGTCGAGGTCCCGGAGCACAGCCACCAGAGACGAGAACCGCCCCGGAGCGATGCTCCGGGGCGGTCTGCGAAAAGTGGACAGCAGGTCAGCGCCGGAGTGGGTCCGGCGTCGTCGTGCTCATCGCGCGCTGCTGCATGCCGATCACCTTAACGGCTCGAGCCCCAGGTACGCACCAGGGTTTCTGGGGCCTCAGAGCTCGGTGGTGTCGAGGAGCTCGCCGAGCTCCTCGCGGGACAGGTCGCGCATCTCACCGGGCTTCATGGTGCCGAGCCGGACCGGGCCGATCCGGGTGCGGGTCAGCCGCGTCACCGGGTGGCCGAGATGGTCGAGGAGGCGGCGCACGATGCGGTTGCGTCCCTCGTGGATGACCAGCTCGATGATCGACTTGTCCTTGCGGGTCTCCATGATCCGGGCCTTGGTGACGGTCACCGGGCCGTCCTCGAGGGTGACACCGGCGAGAAGCCGCTTGCGTACGTTGGGGAAGATCTCGCCACTGACCTCGGCGACATAGGTCTTGTCGACCTCGTAGCTGGGGTGGGCCAGCCGGTGGGCGAAGTCACCGTCGTTGGTGAGGATGATCAGGCCCTCGGTGTCGGTGTCGAGACGGCCGACGTGGAACAGACGCTCGGGGCGGTCGGCGACCAGGTCCGAGAGGTTGCGTCGGCCCTCGGGGTCGCTCATCGTCGAGACCACACCACGCGGCTTGTTGAGGGCCAGGTAGACCTTGCCGGAGATCGGCGGGAGCCGCTTGCCGTCGACGCGTACGACGTCCTTGCCGGGGTCGACCTTGGTGCCGAGGCGGGTGACCACCTCGCCGTTGACCTCGACGGAGCCGTTGAGCATCAGGATCTCGCTGCCGCGCCGCGACGCGATGCCGGCCAGGGCCAGCAGCTTCTGGAGCCGGATCAGGCCCTCGTCGTCCAGCGGCAGATCGTCTCGCTCAGGCAGGTCGCTCACGTCTTCGATTCTGCCGTATCCGCCGAGTCATCCCCATTTGCCGCGCTCTCTTCCGGTTGTGCCGCCAGCGCCTCCTGGCTGACCTGCTCAGTCAGCTCCTCCTCCATGTCGGCGAGGTCGGGCAGGTACGGAGCCAGCTCGGGGAGCTCGCCGAGGTCGGTGATGCCGATCCGCTCGAGGAAGTAGGCGGTGGTGCGGTAGAGGTTGGCGCCGGTCTCGTGGTCCTGGCCGGCCTCCTCGACGAGGCCGCGGGTGAGCAGCGTACGCATCACGCCGTCGACGTTGACGCCGCGGATCGCGGAGACCCGGGCGCGCGAGACGGGCTGCTTGTAGGCGACCACGGCCAGCGTCTCCAGGGCAGCCTGGGTCAGCCGGGCCTGCTGACCCTCGAGCACGAAGCCCTCGACGACGGCGGCGTACTCCTCGCGGGTGTAGAACCGCCAGCCACCCGCGACATTGCGCAGGTCGAAGCCGCGGCCCTGCTCGGTGTATTCGGCCGCCAGAGCCTCCAGGGCCTCGATCACGGCGGCCGTCGGGTGACCGACCGCCGAGGCCAGCGATGCCGCCGCCAGCGGCTCGTCGGCGACCATCAGCACCGCCTCGAGCGCAGGTCTCAGGTCGGCGAACTCGATCGCCAGGGTCTCCTCGGTGGTCTCCCCCGTGGCAGCCTCAGTCATCGTCCTTCTCCCCGTCATCGGCGCCGCCCTCCGCGGGCGGCTGCCCCTCGAACTCGTCCTGGATCAGCTCATCGACATCGAGCGCCTCGTCGCCGGTCCAGCGTACGGTCAGCTCGCCCAGCGCGGTGACCTGGTCGAAGGCGACCGCACCCTCGCGGAAGAGCTCCAGCAGCGAGAGGAACCGGGCCACCGTGGTCAGCGTGTCGGGCGAGTCGGCGCAGAGGCCACGGAAGGTGACCTGCCCGCCGGCGCGCAGCCGCTCGATGACCAGGGCCGCCTGCTCCTTGACCGACAC
Source organism: Nocardioides sp. NPDC087217 (assembly GCF_044744805.1). NCBI lineage: Bacteria > Bacillati > Actinomycetota > Actinomycetes > Propionibacteriales > Nocardioidaceae > Nocardioides > Nocardioides sp. NPDC087217. The sequence goes on along the minus strand of NZ_JBIUZB010000002.1, from coordinate 584,926 downwards.
CTTGGAGCCGTGGATGTGGGCGAGCCCGATCTCGGGCGGACCGGGCTTGGGCGCCATCGCGGCCGCGGCGAGCTGGGCGAACTGCTCCAGCCCGATCCCGATGAGCACCTCGGGCAGGAGCCCCGCATAGCGCGGCTCGAGCTGGACCGAGCGCGGGTGGCGCTTGGACTCCTTCGCGAGACGCTCGCCGAAGACGGCCGCGACCTGCTTGAACGCCTTGTACTGCAGCAGGCGCGCGAAGAGGAGGTCGCGCGCCTCGAGCAGCGCGAGGTCCTCCTCGTCCTCGACGTCACCCTGCGGCAGCAGCCGAGCCGCCTTCAGGTCAAGCAGCGTGCTCGCGACCAGCAGGAAGTTGGACGTCTGTTCCAGATCCCAGACACCCTTGCCCCCGCCCTCGGGCGACCTCTCGGCGGCGCCCTTCTTGACGTAGGCGATGAACTCGTCGGTCACCGTGGCCAGGGAGACCTCGGTGATGTCGAGCTTGTGCTTGGCGATCAGGCTGAGCAGCAGGTCGAAGGGGCCCTCGAAGTTGCCGAGGTGCACCTCGAAGCCCCCGGCGCCGCTCGACTCCTGCTCCTCGGCCCCGTCCGGGGCATCCTGCATCTGCGTGACCGTCACTCGGCGAGCCGGTGCACGAGGGCGCTGTCGTCCCCGTACTCCTCCAGGTCGGCCAGCACGATCGCGAGCGCCTCGCGCACCAGCCGGCCGCGGTCGACCGCGATGCTGTGCTTGGCCCGCAGGTTGAGCCGGGCGTGCTCGAGGTCGAGCAGCTCCTCGGAGGTGATGTAGACCGTCATCTTCTCGTCATGACGTACCCGGCCGCTGGACCGCTTCTTGGCAGCCGGAGTCTCCTCGGCCGGCTCGGGCACGGCGTGCACCGGCCGGGCCTTCGCCTCGGCTGCGGGCCCCGCGGCGGCAGCGCCGTCGGACGTACGCCGGAACAGGTCGTCGGCAGCCGGAACCCTCACTCGCCGCGTTGCCATCGGGCCAGCACCTCCTTGGCGAGCATCCGGTAGGAGTCGGCGCCGGTGGAGCTGGATGCATACTCGGTGATCGGCTCGCCGACCACGGTGGAGTCGGCGAACTTCACGGTGCGGCGGATGACGCTGTGGAAGACGCGGTCGCCCCAGCCGTTGACCAGGGTCTCCATGACCTCGCGGCTGTGCATGGTGCGGCTGTCGTACATCGTGCCCAGTATTCCGTCGATCTTCAGACGCGGGTTGAGCCGCTCCTGAACCTTGTCGATGGTGTCCTTGAGCAGGGCGACGCCGCGCAGCGCGAAGTACTCGCACTCCAGCGGCACGACCACGGAGTCGGAGGCGGTCAGCGCGTTGACGGTCAGCAGGCCCAGGCTCGGCTGGCAGTCGATGAGGATGACGTCGTAGTTGGCGACGGCCGGCGCCAGCGCGCGGGCCAGGGTCTGCTCGCGGGCGACCTCCTGGACCAGCTGCACCTCGGCGGCGGAGAGGTCGATGTTGGCCGGCAGCAGGTCGACACCGTCGATGCCGGAGGGTACGACGACGTCCTCGAGCGTGATGTCACGCTCCATCAGCAGGTTGTAGACGGTCAGCTCGATCTCGTTGGGCTGGAGACCCAGACCGACCGAGAGCGACCCCTGCGGGTCGAAGTCGACCATCAGGACCTTGCGGCCGTGCTCGGCCAGCGCGGCGCCCAGGTTGATGGTGGTCGTGGTCTTGCCGACGCCACCCTTCTGGTTGACCATCGCGACCGTGCGCGCCGGGCCGCCGGTGGCGGGTCCGGGCTCGGGAAGGTTGGGCCAGGGACGACCGGTCGGGCCCAACTTGTTCTTGCCCGGGGAGTCGAAGGACCCCGCGTCGGGTTCAGGGGCGTTGGCGCGCAGCCGGGCCGAGGGCGGATAGGCCGGCGGCGGGGCTGCCGGCGTCTGCGGAGGCATCTGCGGCGCGGTCGCACCACCTGCTCCGAAATAGCTGTCTTCCATTCCTCCACCCCCGGTTCAGTTGCCGCGGCCCTGGGACGATCACGGCTAGCGGGTCTATATGTCGACACGGCGACTCTAAGACCCGGATCTGCGCGACTGTAGGAGCCGCGCCGGGCGTGTCACAAGGCAAATCCGGGTGATTCTGCTACGTGGCCCGAATCTGTTGATGACCTGTGCACTTGGCGCACCGCCAGCCCCACAGGAAGGGCCTTCGATGTGGAGAAACCTGTGGATGGATCTCCGCTCGATCGGCCGAGCTCAGTGCGACCGACGGCGCTTCTGGAACTGGTCGTAGGCCTTGCCCGCAGCGTCCTTGATCTTCTTCTGGTTCTCGGGCTTACGAGCCTCGTTGGCGATCTTGGCGATGGCCGCGACGACGACGGGGTTCTTCAGTAGCTTGCGCACGCCCCAACGCTAGCGGAACCGAGCAACCCGTCACAGCCGACGCATCGCCACGGTCGCCAAAACCAGCTCGCCGGCCTCGTCGCTCGCGTCCAGATCGGCCACCGCCTCGATCACCCAGTCGTGGTCGCCGGCCGGGTCGTCGAGGGTCTGGGTGACCCGCCAGACCCTGGTCGAGTCGTACGCCTCGTCCTCCTCGTCCACTCCTGCCGGGGCGCCGCGCTCGACGGTCCAGGTGAGCAGCTTGGGCGAGCGCGAGTCGGCGGAGATGCCCACGTCGTCGTGCTCGGCGAAGTAGGCCTCGAGGGCGTCGTCCCAGCGGGACCTGGTCATCACCACGTCGCGCGCGGGCTCGACCCGGTCGGCGGCGGAGCGCTCCAGCGACATCAGCGTGTCGAGGTCGTCGCGCGAGACCGCGTCGACGCGGGCCCACATCGCGTTGCGGACCATGATCTCGAACGCACGGGTCTGCTGGGACAGCGACCGCGGTGGCGGCGGCGCCTCGTGGTGGGCGACGGCGGACGGGATGTGCTCGGGGTCGGAGAGCGCCTCCCACTCGTCGAGCAGCGAGGAGTCGGTCTGCCGGATGGTCTCCCCCAGCCACTCGACCAGGTCCTCGATCTCGGGGCTCTTGTGGGTCTCAGGGAGGGTGTGCCGGAAGGTGCGGTAGGCGTCGGTCAGGTAGCGCAGCACCAGGCCCTCGGAGCGGGCGAGCTGGTAGCGGCGTACGACGTCGGTGAAGGTCATCCCCTGCTCGTACATCTCGCGCAGGATCGACTTGGGGTCGAGGGCGTCCTCGGGCAGCCACGGGTGAGTGCCGCGGTAGACCTCGAAGAGCGCCTCGAGCCGCTCGGCCATCGGCTTCGGCCAGGTGATCTCCTCGATGAGAGCCATCCGCTCGTCGTACTCGACGCCGTCGGCCTTCATGTTCTCGATCGCCTTCCCGCGGGCCTCGTGCTGCTGGGCGAAGAGGATCTGGCGCGGCGGCTCGAGGACGGACTCGACCACCGAGACGATCTCGAGGGTGTGCTCGGGCGACTCCGGATCGAGCGTGTCCAGCGCGGCGAGGGCGAAGTGGGCCAGCGGCTGGTTGAGGGCGAAGTCGGCGGGAAGGGCCTCGGTGAGGACATAGCGCCGCCCGTACGCATCGGGCTCGGCGAGCCTGGTCAGGACTCCGCTGTGGACCAGGGAGCGGGTCAGGCGCAGGGCCCGGCGGGCGAGCTTGAGCTGGGTGCGCCGCTCCTCGTGGTTGTCCATGGTGATCCGGCGCATGACCTCGAAGGCGTCCTCGTCGCGGGCGACGACGTTGAGGATCATCGAGTTGTCGACCTTCATCCGGCTCTGCAGCGGCTCGGGGGCGCCGTCGACGAGCTTGGTGAAGGTCGCCTCGGTCCACACGACCGTGCCCTCGGGCGGCTTCTTGAGCTGGGCCTTGGAGTTCTTCTTGCCCGCCTTGCGGCGCTCCTCGGACTTCGCCTTGGCCTTCTCGTTCTCGATGATGTGCTCAGGCGCCTGGACGACGACGTAGCCCTGGGTGTCGAAGCCCGCCCGGCCGGCCCTTCCTGCGATCTGGAGGAACTCCCTGGTGCGCAGGATGCGCTGGCGGCGGCCGTCGAACTTGGCCAGGCCGGTGAAGAGCACCGTGCGGATCGGGACGTTGATGCCGACGCCGAGGGTGTCGGTGCCGGCGATGACCTTGAGCAGCCCGGCCTGGGCGAGCTGCTCGACGAGCCTTCGGTATCTGGGGAGCATGCCGGCGTGGTGGACGCCGATGCCCTTGCGCAGCAGCTTGGAGAGGGTCTTGCCGAAGCCGGCGGCGAAGCGGACCGGCTCGAGCCGCTTGGCGATCTGGTCCTTCTCCTCGGTGGAGAGCTTCAGCCAGCCGGCGTTGAGCAGGGAGGTGCCGTGGGTGACGGCGTCCTTCTGGGTGAAGTGGACGACGTAGACCGGAGCCTGGCCGGTGGTGACGAGCTCCTCGAGGGTCTCTTGGAGCGGCGTGAGGCGCCAGTCGAAGGTGAGCGGAACGGGTCGTTCCGCTTGGTCGACGAGCACGGTCTCGCGACCGTTTCGCCTGGTCATGTCCTTGGCCAGGGCGCTGGTGTCGCCGAGCGTCGCGGAGAGCAGCAGGAACTGGGCCTGCGGCAGCTCGAGCAGCGGCACCTGCCACGCCCAGCCACGGTCGGGCTCGCCGTAGTAGTGGAACTCGTCCATGATCACGAGCCCGACGTCGGCGTGCTTTCCTTCTCGCAGCGCCAGGTTGGCGAGCACCTCGGCGGTGCAGCAGATGATCGGGGCGTCGGCGTTGACGCTGGCGTCGCCGGTGAGCATGCCGACGTTCTCGGCGCCGAACGTCTCCACGAGATCGAAGAACTTCTCGCTGACCAGCGCCTTGATCGGCGCGGTGTAGAAGGAGACCTTGTCCTCGGCCAGCGCCGCCGCGTGCGCGCCCGCCGCGACCAGCGACTTCCCCGAGCCCGTCGGCGTCGCCAGGATGACGTTGTCGCCCGCCAGGAGGGACATGATCGCCTCGTCCTGGTGAGGGTAGAGGCTGCGGCCACTCCTCTCGGCCCACGCCACGACCGCCTCGTAGACGTCGTCAGGGCTCGCTCCGACCTTGGGGATCCAGCTGGTGTCAGTCACAGGGCCCTCGGGTGTGCGGTCGCGAAGACCTCTCGGAGATTGTCCACGGTGACAAGAGTGTAGATCTGCGTCGTGGTCACCGACGCATGGCCCAGCAGCTCCTGCACGACACGTACGTCGGCGCCGCCGTCCAGCAGGTGGGTGGCGAAGGAGTGGCGCAGGGTGTGGGGCGAGACGTCCTTGTGGATCCCGGCGCGCTCGGCGGCCCGGGTCAGGACGGTCCAGGCCGACTGGCGGGAGAGGCGGCCGCCGCGGGCGTTGAGGAAGAGCGCACCTCCCGAGCGGGCGGCTGCGAGGTCGGGGCGGGCCCGGGTCAGGTAGGCCTCGACCGCCTCGATGGCGTAGGAGCCGACCGGGACGATCCGCTCCTTGCCGCCCTTGCCTCGCAGGAGTACGACGTGGTCGACCCGGTCGAGGTCGTCGACGTCGAGGCCGACCGCCTCGGAGATGCGGGCGCCGGTGCCGTAGAGCACTTCGAGGAGGGCCCGGTCACGCAGCGCGAGCGGCGTCCCGGGCGCGCCCGCCGCCTCCAGGATCGCCTCGACGTCGGCCAGCGGGAGGGCCTTCGGGAGCCGCTTCTCCGCACGCGGCGGCTTCACGTGGCCGGCCGGGTTGGCCTCGACCAGCCCGTCGGCCACCGCGAACTTGTGGAACCCGCGCACCGCGACGACCGTCCGCGCCGCCGAGGTCGCGCTGAGCGCCGGGTGCTCCTCGCTGCCTTCGCGCAGGTGGGCCAGGAACCCCGACACCGTCGCCTCCGAGACCCCGGCGAGGTCTTCGACGCGCTGTTGGGCGAGGAATTCGGCGTACCTCCGCAGGTCGCGCCGGTAGGAGGACAGCGTGTTGGCCGCGAGGCCCCGCTCGACCGTCAGATGGTCGAGATACGTACGCATCGCGTGCTCCACCGCTGAAGCGGAGCCCGAGGCATTCGATGCGGCAGTCACGGGTCCATCCAACCAGGGGTGGTGGATCCGGTCGGGGAGGAATACCCGGTTAACCGGGTATTCCGGCACTTCTCAGGCATTGCATTGCCTGAGAAGTGCCGGAACTGCCTGTACGGCGTGACTGCTGTGACTACTGAGGCGATCAGCCGAGCACGTCTGCGAGCGCGACGGAGTCGATCCCGACCGCCTCGCCGACGGGCCCGTAGGTGAGCTGGCCGGCGTGGGTGTTGAGGCCCTTGGCGAGCGCAGCGTCCTCACGCAGCGCCTGCTGCCAGCCCTTGTTGGCCAGGGCGACGGCGTACGGCATGGTCGCGTTGGTCAGGGCGTAGGTGGAGGTGTTGGGCACCGCGCCGGGCATGTTGGCCACGCAGTAGAAGGTCGAGTTGTGGACCTGGTAGGTCGGGTCCGCGTGGGTGGTGGCGTGGGAGTCCTCGAAGCAGCCGCCCTGGTCGATGGCGATGTCGACGAGCACCGAGCCCGGCTTCATCCGCGAGACCAGGTCGTTGCTGACCAGCTTCGGCGCGGCCGCGCCCGGGATCAGCACGGCACCGATGACCAGGTCGGCCGCGAGCACCTGCTCCTCGAGCGCGAGCTTGTTCGACGCAAGGCCGTGGACCTGGTTGGAGTAGCGCCAGAACGACATCCGCAGCTTCTCCAGGTCGGTGTCGAGCAGCGTGACGTCGGCGCCCATCCCCAGAGCGATGTTGGCGGCGTTCTGCCCGGAGACGCCGGCACCGATGATGACGACCTTGGCGTTGGCGACACCGCCGACACCACCCATCAGCGTGCCGCGGCCGCCCTGGGCCTTGAGCAGGTTGTAGGCGCCGACCTGGGGCGCCAGGCAGCCGGCGACCTCCGACATCGGGTAGAGCAGCGGCAGCGCCCGGTTGGGCAGCTCGACGGTCTCGTACGCGATCGCGGTGACCTTCTTGGCCAGCAGCTCCTGCGTCAGCGGCTTGTCGGCGGCCAGGTGGAGGTACGTGAACAGGGTCAGGCCCTCGCGCAGCCGGTGGTACTCCTCCGCGACCGGCTCCTTGACCTTGAGCACCATGTCGGCGTTGCCCCAGGTCTCATCGGCATCGCCGAGGATCTTGGCGCCGACCGCGGCGTAGTCGCTGTCGGGGATCGAGGAGCCGACGCCGGCACCTGCCTCGACGAAGACCTCGTGGCCGTTGGCCACCAGCTCGTGAACGCCCGAGGGGGTGATCGCCACCCGGTACTCGTGGTTCTTGACTTCCTTGGGTACGCCGATTCTCATTGCCCTGCCCTTCATGTGATGGCCCCTGAATGTGGTGGTCCGTGGGTCTACGGGTCAGCCGGATGTGCGCCGCCTGACGCGGCATGTCTAACCCGGTGTGGCGCAAGTCACCAAAATCACGTCGCTCGGTCCTGACCAGACCCCCTGATCAGACTCTGCCACGAGACTTGAGAGCCGCGTACGCAAGCACGGCTTGGACGACCGGCGCGTCGGTCGCCCGGCCGCTCAGCACAGCTTCGAGAAGCTCCTCGAAGGGCACCCAGTGGACGCTCATCTCGGCCTCCTCGTGCTCGAGCTCGAAGCCGTCGCGGTCACTGGCGGTGAGGCCGCGGGCGAGGAAGAAGTGGTGGATCTCCTCGGTGAGCCCCGGTGAGGCGTACGTCGAGAGCAGCGGCGTCCACTCCGCCGCCTCGTGGGCCACCTCCTCACGAAGCTCGCGCACCGCGACGTCGAGCGGGTCCTCGCCGGGATAGTCGATCAGGCCGGCCGGCAGCTCCACGAAGCGCCGCTTGGCGGGATGGCGGTACTGGGTGATGACCAGGGCCCGCTCCTCCTCGTCGAGCGCCAGCACGACCGCGGCGCCCGGGTGCTCGACCACCAGGCGACGGAACGGCTCCTCGTCCTCGTGACCGGGGCGGTTGATCCGGTCGGCGCGCAGCGCGACGACCCAGCCGTCACGGTGGAGGTCCTCGCTCGAGGCGACCGGCCAGCTCTCCGGGGCGTCCCACGCGGTGAGCGGTCCCTGGTCCAGCGGCACGGGCGAGTCGGAAATTCGTGCGTCCGATGTCATGGCCCGAGGCTACCCTCGGCTCATGTCTGCCACCTCCCCCGCCGCCCCTGCCTCACTCACCCAGGAGGAGGCGGCCGCGCGGGCCGCCACGGTCACCGTCGAGCGCTACGACATCTCGCTCGACATGACCGGCCTGCTGGAGGGCGAGACGCTCTCCAGCGTCTCAACGATCACCTTCTCCGCCACCCCGGGTTCGAGCACGTTCGTCGACTGCGTGGCCGAGGTCGGCGCGGCCACGCTCAACGGCACGGAGCTCGACCTCGCCACGATCAGCGGCGGCCGGATCCCGCTGGAGGACCTCGCGGAGACCAACACCCTGGTCGTGACCGCCTCCCAGTCCGACACCGCCTCCTCCGAGGGCGTGCTGCGCACCGTGGACCCATCCGACGGCAACGTCTACGTGTGGACCTCGTTCGAGCCCGACGACGCCCGCCGGCTGTGGGCATGCTTCGACCAGCCCGACCTCAAGGCCGTGCACGGGTTCACCGTGACCGCCCCCGAGCAGTGGACGGTGCTCTCCAACTCCGCGCCCGCGAGCGTCTCGGACGCGGCAGCCGGCGCGCGGACCTGGGTCTTCGAGGACACTCCCCCGCTCTCGACGTACGTCGTGGTGGTCAACGCCGGGCCGTTCATCGAGGTCCGCGAGGAGCGCGGCGGCTACGACCTTGGCCTCTACGCCCGTCAGTCGCTGCGCAGCCAGCTCGAGCGGGACCGGGAGGAGATCCTGCAGGTCACCGAGCACGGGCTGGCCTGGTTCGGCGCCAAGTTCGGGATGCCGTTCCCGCAGCGTCGCTACGACCAGATCTTCGTGCCCGACATGGGCGGCGCGATGGAGAACTGGGGCGCGGTCACCCACAGCGACGTGTTCCTCTTCCGCACGGCACCAACCCACGCCGACCGGACCGAACGCACCAATGTGGTCCTCCACGAGATGGCGCACATGTGGTTCGGCGACCTGGTCACGATGCGCTGGTGGGACGACCTGTGGCTCAACGAGGCCTTCGCCTCGTGGGCGGCCGTGTGGGCCTCGGCCGCGCTCCCCGACCACGCCGACGTGTGGGCCTCGATCGCGTTGACCGAGAAGAAGGCGGGCTACGACATCGACGCGACGCCCGCCACCCACCCGATCCGGGGCGTGGTGCCCAGCGTCGACGTCGCGATGGCCAACTTCGACGCGATCACCTACATGAAGGGCCAGGCCGTGCTGCAGCAGCTGCACGCCTACATCGGCGAGGAGGCCTACCTCGCCGGGCTGCAGTCCTACTTCGCCGAGCACGCCTTCGGCAACACCGTCCTCGACGACCTGATGGGCGCCTTCGGTGCGGCCGCGGGCAAGGACCTCTCCGCCTGGACCACCGCGTGGCTCGACCATGCCGGCACCGACGTGATCACCCTCGCCGACGGCAAGGTGTCGGTCACCAGCCCCGACGGAACCGTCCGTCCCCACCGGCTCGACATCGCCTCCTACGACGCCTCCGGCGCCCTGCTCGCCACCACTCCGGTCACCGTGGCGGGCGAGCCCGTCGCGGTCACGCTCCCCGATGCCGCCGCGCACCTGGTCAACGCGACCGACGTGACCTTCGCGGCGGTGCGTTCGGACGAGGCCAGCGAAGCCTGGCTCGGCGAGAACGCCGGCCTGCTGCCCGACGCGGTGGCGCGGGCGGTCGCGGTCAACAGCGCCTGGACCGCCCTGTTCCGCGGCGAGATCGCCGGCCCCGAGGTCGTCTCGCGCGTCCTCTCGGTCCTCGAGACCGAGCGCAACCCGCAGGTCACCGGCGAGTTCCTGAGCATGGCCGTCACCGCTGCCGAGCTGTGGACGGCGCCCGAGCGGGTCGCCGAGCAGCGCGCGCTGGTCGCCGCAGCTGCCGCGGTGCTCGCCGAGGACCCGGCCAACCGCGACACCGCCCTGCGCGTTCTCGCCTCGCACGCCTCCACGCCCGAGCAGCTCGCGCTGGCCGAGCGCGGGGCCGCCGAGGACGTACAGGTGGCCTGGCGGCTGCTCGGCCGGCGCGCCGAGACGGGCGACTACGACGCCGAGGCCGTCGCAGACCTGGAGGCGCGCGACCCGGATCCCGAATCGTGGGTCAGTGCCCTCGGCGTACGCACGGCTCAGCCGCTCGCGGAGGCCAAGGAGGAGGCCTGGCAGGTGAGCATGATCGAGCGCCGGCTGCCGCGCACCGACGGTGGGTACGCCCTGAGCTCGGCGTTCTGGCGCCCCGGCCAGGAGGAGATCCTGGCACCGTACGCGCAGCGCTATCTGGATGCCGTCGCCGACATCAGGGGTGGCGGACTGCTCGCCTACGGGCTCCAGCTCCGCTTCTACCCGGTCCAGGCCGGTGAGGACGTCGCCGCGGCCGCGCGCGCCGCCTGCGAGGGCGACGCGCTGGTTCCGTTCGTCCGGCAGACGGTGATCCGCATGGCCGACGTGCACTCGCGGCAGGTCGCGGCTCGCGCGCTGTGACCGCGGCAGAATCCGGGCCGCCAGAACGTATGGCCCGCGAGGACGCCGGGTACCTCTCGTGTCGTACGCAATCGAGAGGAGACACGACATGAGCACCATCGAGAAGAGCGTCCAGGTCGCCGTCCCGGTCAGCACCGCGTACGACCAGTGGACCCAGTTCGAGTCGTTCCCCCAGTTCATGGAGGGCGTCGAGTCGGTCCGCCAGCTCGACGACAAGCATCTGCACTGGAAGGCCGAGATCGGTGGCGTGACCCGCGAGTGGGACGCCGAGATCGTCGACCAGGTTCCCGATGAGCGCATCACCTGGCGTGCCGTCGAGGGCGCCACGAACAAGGGCACCGTCTCGTTCACCCCGGACGCGATGGCGAAGTCGACCCAGGTGACGCTTCACCTGGAGTACGAGCCCGAGGGCGCGGTCGAGAAGACCGGTGACCTGCTCAAGATCGTCGACATGCGGGCCAAGGGCGACCTCGAGCGGTTCAAGGACTTCATCGAGAACCGCGGCACCGAGACCGGTGCGTGGCGCGGCGAGGTGAAGCCGTCCGGCGAGGTACGTCGCTGACACACAGACGCAGAGCCCCTGGGCCCGGCACATGCCGGCCCCAGGGGCTCTGTCAGCTACTGATCAGGCGTCGGCCGTCTCCGGCAGCTCGACCTCGCTGACCTCGCGGCGCAGGTTGGTCTCGTCGATCGGGAACCGCTGCTCCTTCTGCCGGTCGAGGGCCGCCTTCACCAGCCCGGCGAAGAGCGGGTGCGGGCGGGTCGGCCGCGAGCGGAGCTCGGGGTGGGCCTGGGTGGAGACGTAATAGGGGTGTACGTCACGGGGCAGCTCGACGAACTCGACGAGCTGGTTGTCGGGCGAGAGGCCGGAGAAGACCAGGCCGGCGTCCTCCAGCTGGTCGCGGTAGGCGTTGTTCACCTCGTAGCGGTGACGGTGACGCTCCTCGATGGAGGTCTCGCCGTAGACCTCGGCCGCGATGGAGCCCTTCTTGAGCTCGGCCGGGTAGAGCCCCAGGCGCATGGTGCCACCGAGGTCGCCCGCGCCCTCGACGTACGCCTTCTGCTCCTCCATCGTCGCGATGACGGGCTCGGGGGTCTCGGCGTCGAACTCGGTGGAGTCGGCCTTCTCCAGGCCGAGCACGTTGCGGGCGTACTCGATGACCATGCATTGCAGGCCGAGGCACAGGCCGAGCGTGGGGATCTGGTGCGTGCGGGTGTAGGTCAGCGCGCCGAGCTTGCCCTCCAGGCCGCGGATGCCAAAGCCGCCGGGGACGCAGACCGCGTCGACGTCGTGGAGGTTCTTGGCGGCGCCCTCAGGGGTCTCGCACTCGTCGGAGGGGATCCAGCGGATGTTGACCTTGGCCTCGTTGGCGAAACCGCCGGCGCGGAGCGCCTCGCCGACGCTCAGGTAGGCGTCGGGCAGGTCGATGTACTTGCCGACCAGGCCGATGGTCAGCTCTTCCTTCGGGTGGTGCACCCGGCGGAGCAGGTCCTCCCACAGCGCCCAGTCGACGTCGCGGAAGGGCAGGTCGAGCTTGCGTACGACATAGGCGTCCAGGCCCTCGCGGTGGAGCACCTTCGGGATGTCGTAGATGCTCGGGGCGTCGGCGGCGGTCACCACGGCGTCCTCGTCGACGTCGCACATGAGCGCGATCTTGCGCTTGATGCCCTCGGGCAGCTCGCGGTCGGCGCGGCAGACGATGGCGTCGGGCTGGATGCCGATCTGGCGCAGCGCCATCACCGAGTGCTGGGTCGGCTTCGTCTTGAGCTCCTTGGACGGGCCGATGTAGGGCACCAGGGAGACGTGCACGAAGAAGACGTTGTCGCGGCCGAGGCGCTGGCGCACCTGGCGGGCTGCCTCGAGGAATGGCAGCGACTCGATGTCGCCGACCGTGCCGCCGATCTCGGTGATCACCACGTCGATCTCGGGGCCGTGCATGGCCAGAACCCGCTCGGAGATCTCGTCGGTGATGTGCGGGATCACCTGGACGGTCTCGCCGAGGTAGTCGCCGCGGCGCTCCTTGGCGATCACGTTGGAGTAGACCTGCCCGGTGGTCACGTTGGCGTGGCCGACCAGGTCGGTGTCGAGGAACCGCTCGTAGTGGCCGATGTCGAGATCCGTCTCGGCGCCGTCGTTGGTCACGAAGACCTCACCGTGCTGGAACGGGTTCATGGTGCCGGGGTCCACGTTGAGGTACGGGTCCAGCTTCTGCATGGTCACGCTCAGGCCACGCGAACGGAGAAGACGGCCGAGGGACGATGCCGTCAGGCCCTTTCCCAATGAGGAGGCGACGCCCCCGGTGACAAAAATGTGCTTGGTCAAGCTCGCCGACTTCATGGGCCTCAATCCTATCAACGCTTCAGCAGGCCGCCGAAACCTGACGCACCGAAATCGCCACCTTGTTGACTCCGCTGTCGAGACAGCGCGAGCGGAGCGGCGACCTGACCGGTGGTCGTCTCGATGCCGTCGACCGACGCGAACCAGCCCGGCCAGCCGTTGGCGCGGAGCGTCTCGAGGTCCTCGGAGCCCGTCGGTGCCGTCACGACCAGCCCTTTCGTGGTCGCACCGAGGCCCTCGACCAGGCCCTCGACCGCGGTCGTGTCCTCGCTGTCCTCACCGAGGACGACCAGGACGAGACCGGCCGGTCCGGTCGGTCGTCCCTGGGCCTTGACCAGGTCGCCGGTGAGCAACGCCACAGCGGCGGTCTTGGCGGGCTGGTCGAACGCTGCGGGCGGCTTCGTGCCGGCGTAGGTCTCCCCGATCACCTGGCCCATCCGCTGATAGGTCGCCTGTCCGGCGTCGCCGCGGCCCAGCTGCTTGACCAGCTGGGTGGCCAGGCTGTCGACGTACTGCTTGCGGTCGGGGTCCAGCAGATTCGGCCGTACGTCGAGCACTCCCGTCGTCTCGCCGCCGGCCGCCTCGATGTTGCCGGTGAGCGCGGCGACCGTCTTCTGGTCGGCGCCGGGGAGGGTGACGACCGCGACCTTCTGGCCGGTGAGCCTGCCGGGCAGGAGCGCGTCGCCGGCCTCGGCGACGAACTGGGCCTCGGCGCTCTGCTGCGGCTCCTTCGCGCTCTTCGTCTCGCTCTCGCCGGAGGCGGGGCTCGCCGCGGCTCCGTCGTCGGCTCTGTTCACGATCCCCGTGCCGATCGCGGTGAGGTCGTGGTCGGCGGCCCAGACGCCGGCCGGTACGCCGATCGCCAGCGCCGTCACCGCAGCCAGAAGCGGTAGGACGAGGCGACGGCTGCGGGGCTCCTTGCGGCGTACCGCCGGGACCGCGGAGGCGTCGATCAGCGTCGGGCCGAGCGCGAGCCGGGTCAGGTAGGTGCCGGCCAGGCCCGGGCGCTGGTCCTCGAGGAAGTCGGTCAGCGTGGTACTCAGCCCCGCCCCGACCACCAGCGAGGGGTGCTGGGCGTAGGCGACCAGGAGGGCGGCGTCCTCGGGGGCGAGGGCGGACTCGAACCGTTTCGGCTGCACGCCGATCCGGTCCAGGAGCTCGGTGGCGTTCTCGCTCGCGGAGGCGCCGGGCGCGAGGACGACCTCGGCGGCGCTGGTGAGCACCTTCGGCTCGGGGTAGCTGTCGGTGTCGGGGCCCAGGACGACCACGGCGTGGCGTAGCTGCTTCTTGGTCAGCCTCTTCGTCGCAGCACCCACCGCGATGATGGCCGGGCGCTGCTCGCGCAGGAACCCGGCGAGGTCGCCGAGGAGCCGGTCCAGGTCGGGATGGTCGGCGACCACCACGACGGGACGGCCGGCCAGCGGCGTGTCGAGAGGAGGTACGCCGTTGCCGTGCAGCAGCACCTCCTCCTCACGCTTGAGCAGCTCGCTGCTGTTGTGGGTGAAGAGGTCCAGGTGGGAGCTCAGGCCCCGTTTGGCGTCCTCGAGGTCCTTGTCGAGGGCCTCCTGGTCGAGCGCACGGCCCGAGGTCAGCAGCTGCTCGCCGTCGAAGATCTCGCCGTCGAGGATCCGGGCCTTCCGCCCGTCGACCAGCTTCTCGATCCCCGCCTCGCCGATCTTGTCGATCAGCTCGATCCCGGCGTCGGCCAGCGTCTGCGGGCCCCGGTTGGGGTAGCGGCCCGAGACCATCGGCTGGGCGTTGACCACGGCGATGACGCCCTTGGCCGCGATCGCCAGCGCGGTGCTCCGGTCCAGGTCGACATGGTCGATCACCGCGATGTCGCCCTCTTTGAGCCGCGGGATCAGCGCCCTGGTCGGCCGCCCCGCGCGGAGCGTGCCGCGGATGCCTGGGAGTACGGAGGGAATCTGGCGAGTAGGCAGTCTCATGTCCCGCCAATCCTCCCCCGTCGCCTGTGCGCGTCCCCGGATCTCCGTTCCGGCGAGTCGGTCGTTGTGGCGGCCGAATGCGTACGTTTGACGGCCGAGTCGGTCGTTGTGGCATGTGTCGTTCGCCACAACGACCGACTCGGTCGCCAGAACTGAGGTTTCGGCGGGATCAGACCTTCGCCGCGCGGGCCACCTCGAGGAGCTCGCGGGCGTGCGCGATGGCGGTGTCGGAGGCCGTCAGCCCCGCCAGCATGCGGGAGAGCTCGCGTTCGCGGGACTCGTCGTCGAGGACGGTGAGGCCGGAGCTGGTGACCACACCGTCGCTGGTCTTCTCGACGGCGACGTGGTGGTCGGCGAAGGCGGCGACCTGGGGCAGGTGGGTGACGACCAGGACCTGGGCGGTGCGGGCGAGGTGGGCCAGACGACGCCCGATCTCGACCGCGGCGGTGCCGCCGACGCCGGCGTCGACCTCGTCGAAGACGAAGGTCGGGACCGGGCTGGTGGCCGCCAGGACGACCTCGATCGCCAGCATCACCCGGGAGAGCTCACCGCCGGAGGCGCCCTTGTGGAGCGGGCGGGGCTCCGAGCCGGTGTTGGCGGCCAGCAGCAGCTCGACCTCGTCGAGGCCGTTGGAGCCGTAGCGCAGCCAGCGGCGGTCCTTGCCCGAGCCGACCTGCCCCGATCCAACCAGTAGCGGTGCGTGCGGCTCGTCCTCGGATGCGGGCGCGTCCGTCTCCTTCTGGCGTACGTCGACCACCAGTCGCGCGTGCGGCATCGCCAGTCCGGTGAGCTCGTCGCTGACTGCCTCGGCCAGAGCGCCGGCCGCCTCGGTGCGGGCTGCCGACAGCGCCAGGCCGGCGTCTGCGAGGGCGGCACGCAGCCGGGTGCGCTCCCCGCGGAGCTCCTCGATCCGGTCGTCGTCGGAGTCGAGCTCGAGCAGTCGCTTGGCGCCGGTCTCGGCCCAGGCGAGCACCTCGTCGATGGTCTCGCCGTACTTCCGCGTCAGCGCGGTCAGTGCCGCGCGGCGCTCGGAGACCACGGAGAGCCGCGCCGGATCGGTCTCGATCGCGGTCGCGTAGGAGGCGACGTCGGCGGCCAGGTCGGAGAGCAGGTAGGAGACCTCCGCGAGACGGTCGGCCAGGGAGGCGGCGTCGGGGTCGTGATCGCGGACGCCGTCGAGAGCCTGGCGCGCGGCGGAGATGGCGCCCAGCGCGTCGGGGGCGTCGACCTCCGAGGAGAGCGCCTCGCGGGCCTGCTCTGCGGCGGTGCGCAGCGTGTCGGCGTAGCCGAGCTTCTCCTCCTCCTGAGCGAGGGTGACATCTTCGCCGGACTCCGGTGAGACCTCCTCGACCTCGCCGAGGCCGAAGCGGAGCAGGTCGGCCTCCTGGGCCCGCTCGCGGGCGTGGGTGGTGACCTCGTCGAGCTCTTGCTCGACGGCTCGGAGCTCGGCGTGGATCTCGCTGTAGGCCGCGATGAGCTTGGCGACCGCGTCACCGCCGAAGCGGTCGAGCGAGTCGCGCTGCGCGCGTGGCTGCAGCAGCCGGTGCTGGTCGGACTGGCCGTGGACCGCGACCAGCGGTGAGGTCACCGAGCCGAGGGTCGCCACCGGGACGGTCGCTCCCCCGACGTACGCCCTCGCTCGGCCTTCGGCCGCGACGGTGCGGGCCACTAGGACGCGGCCCTCCTCGACCTCTCCCCCGGCCTCCTCGGTCGCCTCGACGACGCCGGGCAGCGACCGGGCATCGATGACGCCCTCGACGCGGGCCGCCTTCTTGCCCTTGCGGACCGAGCCGGCGTCGCCGCGGCCGCCGAGCAGCAACCCGAGCGCGGTCACGATCATGGTCTTGCCCGCGCCGGTCTCACCGGTCACCACGGTCAGCCCTGGTCCGAGCTCCAGGGTCGAGGACTCGATGATCCCGAGTCCGGAGATCCTGATCTCCTCAAGCATTCTCGCCTCCGTTCATCCTGAACGGACGCCGTTCCGCGGCGCCTCGCCATCCCTCCACAGACAGTCCGAACTTCCGCACCAGACGATCCGTGAACGGGGCCTGGTGCAGGCGAACGAGTCTGACAGGCTCCACCCCCCGGGTGACCTCGATCCGGGCACCCGGGCCCAGGTCGTAGGAACGCCGGCCGTCGCACCAGAGCACGCCGGCGCCGTCGGCCCGTGAGATGACCTCGACGGCCAGCACCGAGGTCGGCGCGACCACCATGGCCCGTGCGAAGAGCGCGTGTGCGCTGATCGGGGTCAGCAGCAGCGCCTCGACGCCCGGCCACACGACCGGGCCGCCGGCGGAGAAGTTGTAGGCCGTCGAGCCGGTCGGGGTCGCGCAGACGACGCCGTCGCAGCCCCACCTCGACAGCGGCCGGCCGTCGATCTCGACGACGACCTCGAGCATCCGCTCGCGCGCGGCCTTCTCGACGCTGGCCTCGTTGACCGCGAACGTACGGAAGACCTTCTGACCGTCCTCGAAGACGCTGACCTCGAGCGCGAGGCGGTCCTCGGAGGTGTAGCGACGCTGAACGATCGCCTCGATCGTCGACTCGACGTCGTCGTACTCCGCCTCGGCCAGGAACCCGACATGGCCGAGGTTGACCCCGAGGACCGGGGTGCGGTGGGGCTGGACGATCTCGGCCGCACGCAGGATGGTGCCGTCGCCACCGATGACCAGCGCCAGCTCGCAGTCGCGACTCGCGTCGTCCTCGTCGGTGGCGAGCTCGAGCTTCGGTTCGTACGCCGCCGGGTCGATGCCCAGGTCGGCCGCCTCGCTGGCCAGCACGCGGACCACGATGCCGTGGACCGCGAGCGACTTGGCACAGGCGAGACCGACCTCGCGGGCCTCCTCCCGCCCGGTGTGGATGAGCATGAGGACGCGCCGAACCTCGGCTGCGTCCACGGGAGCTGGGTCCACGCCAGGGGCGTCGGCTTCGGTCACGGATCAACCTTCTCAGACGGCACCGACACATCTCCGGTGGCAGGGCTCTCCAGGCCGCGCTGCTCGCGCACGGCCTCCTCGATCTCCGCCTCGGTGACGGTGGCCTCCCCACGGCGTAGCCACAGGAAGAACTCGACGTTGCCCGAGGGACCCGGGAGCGGGCTGGTGGTGACCGCGCGTGCGCCCCAGCCGCGTCTCGCGGCGGCCGCGGCGACGGCGTTGACGGCCTCGGCCCGCAGGACGGGGTCGCGGACCACGCCACCCTTGCCGACCCGGTCCTTGCCGACCTCGAACTGGGGCTTGACCATCAGCGCCAGGTCGCCGTCGGGGCTGGTCACCCGGATCAGCGCGTCCAGGACGAGCTCGAGGGAGATGAACGAGAGATCGCCGACGACGACGTCGACGGGTTCGCCGACCACGTCGAGGGAGAGGTCGCGGATGTTGGTGCGGTCGTGGACGACGACCCGCTCGTCCTGCTGCAGCCGCCAGGCGAGCTGGCCGTAGCCGACGTCGACGGCGACGACCTGCCGGGCCTCGTTGCGCAGGAGTACGTCGGTGAACCCTCCGGTCGACGCGCCGGCGTCGAGACAGCGGCGGCCCTTGACCGAGAGCCCGAGCGGTTCGAACGCCGCGAGTGCTCCGGCCAGCTTGTGCCCGCCGCGGGAGACGAAGTCGGGACGGTCGGGGTCTTCGGTGACCACGATCGCGACGTCGGTGGTGACGCCTGTGGCCGGCTTGGTGGCTCGGTTGCCCGAGACCGTGACCCGCCCGGCGGCGATCAGCTCGCTGGCGTGCTCGCGAGATCGGGCCAGCTTGCGTCGAACCAGCTCGGCGTCGAGACGCAGGCGGCGAGGAGGCATGCGCTCGCCTCTCAGTGCTGGTCGGTCGGCTGGGAATCGCCGGAGGCCGCGGCGATCCGGGCCATCGCGTCGTGGGCCCCGGTGTCGGGGTCCAGGGCGCGACGCAGCTCGGTATGAGCGGCCTCGAAGACGCCGACGTGCTCGGCCAACGGCAGCTCATCGAGCCGGTCGAGCGTCTCGAGCACCGCGTCGACGCGGGCGACACCGGTGTGCGGCGCCGTGCCCGCGCCACCCAGCCCGGCCGAGGCCTCAGCCGGGGTCTCGTCGAAATGCTGCTCGCTCATGGGGCTGAGACTACCGTCCCGCCGTCGGCATCCGGGCCAGGCGGCACGGCCTGTGCACCGATCGTGGCCACCGATCCGGTGGCGTCCAGGTGTGCCCAGGCACCGGCCGCGGCCACCCGCCACCAGTCGTCGGGGCTCCCTTCGCCGGTGACCTGCAGCTCTCCGTCGCGTACCTCTGCCGTCCAGCCGCCGAGCCGCGCGATCGTGCCATCGATCTCCGGCGCCGCGTGGGTCTCCAGCAGCCCGCCCAGGTCGGCCGAGATGTAGGAGGGCCGTCGCTGCGGCTCGGCCGCGACGAGGTCCTCGAGCCCGGTGACGCCGGTGAGCACCAGCAGCGTATCGATGCCGGCGTTGCGACCGCCCTCGATGTCGGTGTCGAGCCGGTCGCCGACCATCAGCGGGTGATCGGCCTCGGTGCGCCGGATGGTCTCCTCCAGCAGGGGTCGCGACGGCTTGCCCGCCACGACCGGCTCGACGCCCGAGAATCGGCGCAGCGTGTCGACCAGCACGCCGTGGCCCGGCGCGATCCCGTAGGCCGCCGGGAAGGTCATGTCGGTGTTGCTGGCGACCCAGAAGAGCCCGTCCTTGATCCGCACGGCCGCGCGGAGGATGTCCTTCCACAGCAGCTCGGGGTTGTAGCCGGTGACGATCGCCTCGGCGTCCTCGTCGACGGCCACCGGCACCAGGCCGGCGGCCTCGAGCGGCTCGCGCAGGCCCGCGGCGCCCAGGTTGACGACCTTCGCCCCCGGGGCGAGCCGCTCGGCCAGGACACGCGCAGCGGCCTGGGCGGAGGTGACCACGTCCTCGGCGGTCGCCTCGATGCCCAGGTTGCGGATGTTCTCGGCGACCTTGGCCGGAGGCCGGGCGGCGTTGTTGGTGATGAACGCCAGCCTGAGCCCGGCCTCCCGCGCCGCGGCGAGCGACTCGGGGGCGCGCCGGACCGCTGTGCCCCCGATGTAGACCACGCCGTCGAGGTCGAGCATCGCCACGTCATGGGCGGCGGCGAGCGGCTGGGCTGAGCCCTTCAACTGATGGCCGGTCAGCACACGAAGTTCCTTCTCTGAGTCGGGGGTTCGGCGAATGGCACCAGTGTGACCCTACGATGTGCGGATGGACGATACGGGTGTGGTCAGGGCGCCGTACCTCGGGCGTCCGCTGCGCCTGGAGCCGTTTCGAGCGCTCTCGCTGGCCCCTTCACGGATCGGGGACCCGACCTCCGCACGGCTCTACTCCCGGCCCTATCGAGGGGTCGCCTCCCGGATCAGCTCGTGGCTGGCGCGCGGCGATCTGCGCCAGCACCAGGACCTCGCGCTCTACCTCCACGAGTACACCGCCGCCGGGATCACCGTGCGCGGCGTCGTCGGGATCCTCGACGTCTCGCACCGCACCGACGACCCCGCTGACGCCGCGGTGATACCCCACGAGGGCGTACGCACCGCCCAGGCCGAGCAGCTCGCCTCCCGGATGCGGCAGATGCGGGTGCATCCGGCGCCGATCCTGCTCACCTACCACGCGCCCGACGGCATCGCGGCGCTCCTCGACCGGGTGCAGAGCGGCACGCCGGAGGAGCAGTATGACGACCACGGCGGGCAGCACCATCGTGTCTGGGCGATCACCGACGAGGCGCTGATCGGGCAGCTGCGCAAGGCATGGGCGAGCCAGCAGGCACTGATCGCCGACGGACACCACCGCTACGCGGCGTACGCCGAGCTCCAGGGGCTCGCCGAGCCTGGCGACGGCGCCGCGACCGACTTCGGCCTGGCGATGCTGATCGACCAGGACGACACGCCGTTGCAGCTCGGCGCGATCCATCGCGTGTTGGCCGGGGTGAACCTGCGCGACCTACGGGCCGCGGCCGAGGCCGTCGGCGCCGAGTGGACCGCCGGCAGCCGCGACGCCGCCCTGGGCCGGCTCGGACCTGGTGTCATCGTGCTCAGCGACGGCCGGGGCTGGGCCACCCTCGACGTGGACGCCGCCAACACCCCGATCACCGGTGATGTCGGCTATCTGCACGACCGCGTCCTCCCGGAGCTGCGCCGGCAGCCGTCGCGGGTGCTGCACGCCCACCAGGTCGACGCCGCTCTGAAGCGGGCCCGCCCGGGTCGCGACGTCGCCGTGCTGCTGGCGGCACCGACCTTCGACACCATCCTCTCCTCCGCATCGATCGGGCAGCTGCTCCCGGAGAAGGCGACCTCCTTCCAGCCCAAGCCGCACCCCGGCGTGCTCATCCGCCTCCTGGACTCGGCACGGCTGGAGAAGTCGCGCCACTAGCTCGCCTGCCTGGCCGCGGCGGCTGCGCGGCTCACCCGTCTGGCCGACGACACCTCCACCTCGGTCATCGACTGCAATCGGCCGCCGGTCTTGAAGAACCGGCGACGCAGGGAGCCGTTGACCTCGATGACGTCTCCGACCTGCCAGGTCATCGCCGCTCGCCGGACCCTGGCGACCCAGGTGTGACACTCGAGCGCGTCGATCTGCACCCGGCTCCCCCGGCGTTTGTCGCGCGGCCTGTTGACGACCACCCGGAACGCGGTCAGCTGATCTCCGCTCGGCAGCTCCTTCTCCTCCGCGGCCAGCGACAGCCTGCCGATCAACCGCACCTCGTTGACCGTCGCCAGCCCGCCGGCCGGCCCCATCCGCTCGCCATCGTCCGGTGATGGCTCCTTCTCTACCCTTGCGACCGTCATCTCGATCACCTCCGACCACCATCCTGATCAGGGTCACCGACAGTTCCGGCCGGGCCGATGCGGCCTGTGGAGAACCGCGGTCCGAACTGGGCCTGTGGACGGTCATCGGCCCGTCCGGCCAGCTATCGGAGGGCTTTCGCCGGCCGGTAGGGCGAAACCGTCGGGTCCCCTGCGACCCAGAACCGCCAGGGACGGTCCGGCGCGAGCCGCAGCCCGACGCGCGGCCCGGCCGCGACCTCGATCCCCGCCCACGTGTCGGCCGGCGCAAGGTCAAGCTCGAAGTCGGTGGTCCCGTCCATCGTCAGGTCGATCCCGAGCGCTGAACAGAGTCGCGCGGGTCCCCGGGCGAGATCGACGTCGCGTACCGCGCCACGTCGTTCCCGGGCGATCTCGATCCCCTCGATGATCTCGCCGGCACGCAGCAGGATCGCGCCGGGCTCACCCGGAGGGTGGCATACGAGGTTCGAGCAATAATGCATTCCGTACGTAAAGTAAACGTAAAGCCGCCCGGGCGGCCCGAACATCACCCGGTTGCGGTTCGTCTCGCCCCGGAAGGCGTGCGAGCCGGGATCGTCGGCCGCGTACGCCTCGACCTCGGTGAGTCGCACCTTCACGCCGTCGAAGGACAGCGTCGCCCCGAGGAGCCGCGGAGCGGCCACCTCGGGGCGCTGGTTCAACAGGCTCGCGAGCACTACGACGTACGGAACCCGGCTGCCTTGGCCCGGAGCTCGGCGAGCTGCTCGGCGACCCGGTCGGGAGCAGTGCCACCACGGCCGTCGCGGGATGCGACCGATCCCTCGATGGTCAGCACCAGGCGTACGTCCGGGGTCAGCGCCGGCGAGATCGTGGCGAACTCCTCGTCGGTGAGCGCGTCCAGCTCCACGCCGCGCTTCTCCGCCGCCTGGACGCAGGCGCCGGCGAGCTCGTGCGCGATCCGGAACGGGGTGCCCTGCCGCACCAGCCACTCGGCGATGTCGGTGGCCAGCGAGAAGCCCTGAGGGGCGAGCTCGGCCATCCGGTCGGTGTTGTAGACCAGCGTGGCGACCTGGCCGGTGAAGGCCGGGAGCAGCACCTCGAGGGTGTCCAGGGAATCGAAGACCGGCTCCTTGTCCTCCTGCAGGTCGCGGTTGTACGCCAGCGGCAGCGCCTTCAGCGTCGTCAGCAGCCCGGTCAGGTTGCCGACCAGGCGTCCGGCCTTGCCGCGGGCGAGCTCGGAGATGTCGGGGTTCTTCTTCTGCGGCATGATGCTCGACCCCGTCGACCAGGAGTCGTGCAGCGTGACGAAGTCGAACTCCTTGGTCGCCCACAGGATGATCTCCTCGGCGATCCGACTGACGTCGACCCCGATCTGGGCGCACACGTAGGCGAACTCGGCCACGAAGTCACGCGAAGCCGTCCCGTCGATCGAGTTGGCGCTCGAGCCGGTGAAGCCGAGCTCGGAGGCGACCAGCTCGGGGTCGAGGCCGAGCGACTGCCCCGCGAGCGCCCCGGACCCGTACGGCGAGTCGCACACGACCCGGCTCTGCCAGTCGTTGAGCCGGTCGACGTCGCGCAGCAGCGACCAGGCGTGGGCCATCAGGTGGTGGGAGAGCAGCACAGGCTGGGCGTGCTGGAGGTGCGTACGCCCGGGCATGATCGCGCCCAGGTTCTCGTCGGCCTGCGCGGCGAGCGCCTCGATGAGATCGAGGACGAGCCCACGCAGCACCCGCTCGTGGTCGAGCAGATAGCTCCGGAAGAGGGTGGCAATCTGGTCGTTGCGCGAGCGCCCGGCCCGCAGCTTGCCCCCGACGTCGGGACCGATCTCCTCGATGAGCAGCCGCTCCAGCGCACCGTGTACGTCCTCGTCCGAGGCAGCCGGAAGCAGCCGTCCGGCGGTGAACCGGTCGGCGAGGACGTCCAGACCCCGGTGGATCTCGTTCTCCTCGTCACCGGTGAGCAGCCCGGCCGCCCCCAGCGCCTTGGCGTGGGCATGCGAACCGGCGATGTCGTAGAGCGCCAGCCGCCAGTCGAACTGCGTCGAGCGCGAGAGCGCCTCGAGCTCCGGCGAAGGACCACCGGCGAACCGGCCGCCCCAGAGCTTGCCCTCGTTGGTGGTGTTGGCAGGCGTGGTCACGACTCTCCTCGTACGGCTTTGATAGCGATCTCCATGATGTCAGGAAGTGCGCCCGGGGTCGCGGTGCCCTCGGCGCGAAGCTTGTCCGGTGTCCACCAGCCGGCCTGGACGACCGACCCGACCTCGATCGGCTCCAGGTTGGCGAAGCTGACCTCGACCTGACGGTCGAGCACGAGGGCGAAGTAGGCGTTGTGGCCGCTGTAGTCGACGCCGTTCCAGCTGTACTCGTCGGCGTGGATCTGGACTGGGCCGACGAGTGCCTCGGGCTGGACCCGGATGCCGGCCTCCTCCCACAGCTCCCGCGCGGCAGCGCCTACCGCGTCCTCGCCGGGGTCGATGGCGCCCCCGATGCTGGTCCAGTAGGCGCCCCGCGACGGGTTCCCCGGGTCGGTGTCCTGCAGGAGGAGCACCTCACCGTCGGCACTGACCGGGAGAACCCGCGCGGACTCGCGGTGCACACGCACCATCAGTCGTTGCCCGCCTCCAGCGCGGCCTCGTCCAGGACGCTCTCGTCCAGGACCTGCTCCTCGACCGGCAGCACGGCGATGGGCTTGCCGTTGGTCGCCGCGATGCGGTCGAAGCCGCCGGCGGGCAGCTCGCCGAAGAGGGTGCCGTTCTCGACGAGGACGGTGCCCTGGTCGAGGGGGTGTCCGGCGTAGATCTCCAGCTTGGAGCGGGAGTCGGCGATGTCGAGGTTGCGCATGGTGAGCTGGCCGATGCGGTCGACGGGGCCGAAGGCGGCGTTCTCGACGCGCTCCATGGAGAGCTTCTCGGGGTGGTAGGAGAAGTGGGAACCCTCGGTGTTCAACACGGTGTAGTCCTCACCCCGGCGCAGCCGCAGCGTGACCGTGCCCGAGACCAGCGAGGCGATCCAGCGCTGGATCGACTCGCGCAGCATCAGCGCCTGCGGGTCGAGCCAGCGGCCCTCGTAGAGCAGCCGGCCGAGCTTGCGGCCCTCGTTGTAGTAGTTGGACATGGTGTCCTCGTTGTGCACCGCGTTGAGCAGACGCTCGTAGGCCGCCCACAGCAGCGCCATGCCCGGCGCCTCGTAGATGCCGCGGGACTTGGCCTCGATGATCCGGTTCTCGATCTGGTCCGACATGCCCAGGCCGTGCCGACCGCCGATCGCGTTGGCCTCGTAGACCAGCGCGACGGGGTCGGAGTAGGACGTGCCGTTGATCGCCACCGGGCGGCCCTCGACGAAGGTCACCGAGACATCCTCGGTCTCGATGGAGACCGACGGGTCCCAGAACTTCACGCCCATGATCGGCTCGACCGTCTCCAGCGACACGTCGAGGTGCTCCAGGGTCTTGGCCTCGTGGGTGGCGCCCCAGATGTTGGCGTCGGTGGAGTACGCCTTCTCGGTGGAGTCGCGGTAGGGCAGGTTGTGCGCGACCAGCCACTCCGACATCTCGTGGCGCCCACCGAGCTCGTGGACGAAGTCGGCGTCGAGCCACGGCTTGTAGATGCGCAGCTCGGGGTTGGCCATCAGGCCGTAGCGGTAGAACCGCTCGATGTCGTTGCCCTTGAAGGTCGACCCGTCGCCCCAGATGTTGACGTTGTCGGCCTGCATGGCCCGCACCAGCATGGTGCCGGTCACCGCACGCCCCAGAGGCGTGGTGTTGAAGTAGGCACGGCCACCGGAGCGGATGTGGAAGGCACCGCAGGCGAGCGCGGCCAGGCCCTCCTCGACGAGCTGCGGCTTGATGTCGATGGCGCGGGCGATCTCGGCGCCGTAGGCCATCGCACGGTCCGGGACACCGGAGATGTCGGGCTCGTCGTACTGCCCGATGTCGGCGGTGTAGGTGCACGGAACCGCGCCCTTGTCGCGCATCCAGGCGACCGCCACGGAGGTGTCGAGACCTCCGGAGAAGGCGATGCCGACGCGCTCGCCCTTGGGAAGGGAGGTCAGGACCTTGCTCACGAGATGTTGCTCCTTGCTCTGAAACTTACGGAATGTCTGTGGTCTTGCCGGCGAGACTGAGAAAGCGGTTGACGAGCGCAGCGCCGCCCTTGGGCTCGCGGCCGATGACGAGCACGGTGTCGTCGCCGGCGATGGTGCCGAGGATGTCGGGATATTCGGCCCGGTCGATCGCGGAGGCGAAGTACTGGGCACCCCCTGCAGGAGTACGCAGCACCACGAGGTTGCCGCTGCCGTCGGCGCTCACCAAGAGCTCTCGGGCGAGTCGGCCGAGCTTGCTGCGTCCGCTGGCCGACTCCCCCGGGGCGACCGCCGTGCGGTCACCACCCTCACCGGGAACCGCGTAGACCAGCGCACCCGAAGGCGCCCGCACCTTCACCGCGTCGAGCTCGTCCAGATCACGCGAGAGCGTCGCCTGGGTGACGTTGACCCCGTGGGCGAACAGCGCCTCGGAGAGCTCGGTCTGGGACCGGATCTCCTTGCTCCAGATGATGTCCACGATCAGGGACTGGCGCGCCCCCTTGGTCGCGGGCCGCTGCGTCTCGTTGGTGGTCATCGTCGCTCCCACAAGAAGGCCAGGATCGCCTTCTGGGCGTGGCGCCGGTTCTCCGCCTCGTCCCACACCAGGCTGCGCGGTCCGTCGAGCACCTCGGCCTCGATCTCCTTGCCGCGGTAGGCGGGCAGGCAGTGCAGCACGACCGCTTCGGGGTCGGCGTGGCCGAGCAGGTCGGTGGTGAGCGCGTAGGGCGAGAACACCGCGACCCGCGCGGCCGCCTCGCTCTCCTTGCCCATCGAGACCCAGGTGTCGGTGATCAGTACGTCGGCCCCGGCTGCCGCCGCGACCGGATCCGAGGTCACAGTGACCGAGCCGCCGGTCTCCTCGGCGATCTCCTTGGCCCGGACCAGCACCTCGGCGTCGGGTGCGTAGCCCTCGGGCGCGCCGAACCGGACGTGCATCCCGGCGATCGCTCCCGCCAACGCCCAGGAGTTGCCCATGTTGCAGGCCGCGTCGCCGAGGAAGGCCGCGGTCAGGCCGGTGAGCGATCCCTTGTGCTCCCGCAGCGTTTGCAGGTCGGCGAGCAGCTGGCAGGGGTGGAACTCGTCGGTGAGCGCGTTGACGACCGGGACCCCGGAGTGGGCGGCCATCTGCTCGAGGTCGGTCTGTGCGAACGTACGCCACACGATCTCGCCCGCCTGCCGGCCGAGGACCCGGGCGACGTCGGCGACGGACTCCCGCTCGCCGATCCCGGCCAGGCGGCCGTCGACGAGCATCGAGTGGCCACCGAGCTCGGCGATCCCGGAGGAGAACGACGCCTGGGTGCGCAGCGTCGGCTTGTCGTAGATCGTGGCCACGGTCACCGGGCCGGCGAGCGGCTTGGCGGCGTAGGGATCCTGCTTCATCGCTGCCGCGAGCGCCAGCACCTCGGCCTGCTCGGCCGGGGTGAGGTCGTCGTCGCGGAGGAAGTGTCTGGTCATCTCGCCCCCGCTTCCTGGGCCGCGTCGAGGATGGACGGCCAGGCGGCCAGGAGGCTCTCGGCGTCGTCCTCGGTGAGCACGAGCGGCGGCACGATCCGGATCCGCTCGGGCGTCGCGTTGTTGAGGATGAAGCCCGCCTCGAGGGCGGCCGCGGCGACAGCGCCCGAGTCGGGACCGGCGAGGACCACTCCGATGAAGAGGCCCTCCCCGTCGACCCTGGCGACCCGCGGGTCGGCGGCGAGGCCGTCGCGCAGCTTCTGGCCGAGCACGGTGACGTGCTCGAGGAGCCCGTCGGCCTCGATGGTGTTGATCACCGCGAGACCTGCGGCGCAGGCGACCGGGTTGCCACCGAAGGTGGTGCCGTGGTTGCCGGGCTCGAAGAGCGTCGCGGCCCGGCCCAGACCGATGCAGGCGCCGATCGGGAAGCCGCCACCGAGCCCCTTGGCGAGGGTGACGATGTCGGCGGTGACCCCGGAGGTCTCGTGGGCGAGCCAGCGGCCGGTGCGGCCCAGGCCGGACTGCACCTCGTCGAGCCAGAGCAGCGCGCCGTGCTCGTCGGCCACGGCCCGCGCAGCCGCGAGATAGTCGGCGGGCGGCACGATGACGCCGGCCTCGCCCTGGATCGGCTCCAGGATGATCGCCGCGGTCTCGTCGGTCACGGCCGCTGCCAGCGCGGAAGCGTCGCCGTAGGGGACGAAGGTGACCTCGCCCGGCAGCGGTTCGAACGGCTTCCGGTAGGCCTCCTTGGCGGTGAGCGCCAGGGCGCCCATCGAGCGGCCGTGGAAGGCGCCCTGAGCAGCTACGATGTGCGTCCGCCCGGTGCGCCGGGTCAGCTTGAAGCCGGCCTCGTTGGCCTCGGTTCCGGAGTTGGTGAAGAAGACCCGGCCGGTCTCGCCGCCGGGGACCCGGGCGAGCAGCGCCTCGGCCAGCTCGACCTGGGGGTGGGAGGTGAAGAAGTTGGAGACGTGGCCGAGGGACTCCATCTGGGAGGTCACCGCGGAGACCAGCGCCGGGTGGGCGTGTCCGAGCGCGTTGACCGCGATGCCGGCCAGCAGGTCGACGTACTCCTTGCCGTCCTCGTCCCACACGTGGGCGCCCTCGCCTCGGGTGAGGACCAGCTTGGGAGCGCCGAAGGTGTTCATCAGCGCGCCGGCGTAGCGCTCAGAGTAAGTCGTCATTTGTCGAGCTCCCTTGCCTTGCGGGTCTTGGTGGTGACGCCGGGGAGCACCTGGGTGCCGACCCCCTCGGCGGTGAACAGCTCCAGCAGTACGGCGTGCTCGGCGCGGCCGTCGACGACCGTGGCACGCTTGACGCCGCCCTTGACCGCCTCCAGGCAGGCGCTCATCTTCGGGATCATCCCGCTGGCCAGCTCGGGCAGGATGCCCTCCAGCGCCTCGGGACTGATCTCCCCGATGACCTCCTCGGGGTCGGGCCAGTCGAGGTAGAGACCCTCGACGTCGGTCAGCACCAGCAGCTTCTCGGCCTCGAGCGCGACCGCCAGGGCCGAGGCCGCGCGGTCGGCGTTGACGTTGTAGACGGCGCCGTCGACGTCGGGCGCGACGCTGGAGACGACCGGGATCCGGCCGGCCTCGATGATGTCGAGGACCGATTCGGGACGTACGTCGACGACCTCGCCGACCTGGCCGAGGTCGATCTCCTCACCGTCGATGATGGTGCTGGCCGGCTCGGCGGTGAAGAGTCCGGCGTCCTCGCCGGAGAGCCCGACGGCCAGCGGACCGTGCTCGTTGATCAGCCCGACGAGCTCGCGCTGCACCTGGCCGACCAGGACCATCCGGACCACGTCCATGGCCTCGGGGGTGGTCACCCGCAGCCCGCCGCGGAACTCCGACTCGATGCCGAGCCGGTCGAGCATGCTCGAGATCTGGGGGCCGCCGCCGTGCACGACGACCGGCTTGAAGCCGGCGAACCGCATGAAGGCGATGTCCTCGGCGAAGGCACGCTTGAGCTTGTCGTCGGTCATGGCGTTGCCGCCGTACTTCACCACGACGATCTTGCCGTGATACTCCTTCAGCCACGGCAGGGCGCCGGCCAGCGTGCGGGCCTTGGCGGGGTCGGGCCGACCCGGCTCGTGGGCAACGGTCTCGAGATCGATCACGGGGCCACTCCCACCGTGGTCAGGCCCATGGTCTCGTCGAGCCCGAGCGCGAGGTTCATGCACTGGATCGCGCCCCCGGCGGTGCCCTTGGCGAGGTTGTCCTCGGCACCGACCACGACCAGCCTCCCGGCGGCCTCGTCGACGGTCACCTGGAGGACGACCGCGTTGGAGCCGAGCACGGCCTGGGTCTGAGGCCACTGGCCCTCGGGCAGCAGGTGGACGAAGGGCTCGTCCGCGTACGCCTTCTCGAAGACCGCACGCGCATCGGCCGCCGTCACGCCCTCGTTGAGCTTCGCGGAGCAGGTCGCCAGGATGCCGCGCGGCGTCGGCACCAGCACCGGGGTGAAGGAGACCGACACCTCGCCGTCGATGAGTCCGGAGAGGTTCTGGACGATCTCGGGGGTGTGCCGGTGGACGCCGCCGACGCCGTAGGCGCTGACGTTGCCCATGACCTCGGCACCGATCAGGTGCGGCTTGGACGACTTCCCCGCGCCGCTGGCGCCGGTGGCGGCGACCACGACGACCTCGGGCTCGACGATGCCGGCCTCGATCGCGGGGGCGAGGGCCAGGGTGGAGACGGTCGGGAAGCAGCCCGGCACCGCGACCCGGCTGGCCGAGGCGAGCGCTGCCCGCTGTCCGGGGAGCTCAGGGAGCCCGTAGGGCCAGGTGCCGGCGTGGTCGGTGCCGTAGAACTTCGTCCACGTCTCGGCGTCGGCGAGCCGGTAGTCGGCGCCGCAGTCGATCACGACCACGTCATCGGGAAGGCCGGCCGCGATCGGGCCGGACTCGCCGTGCGGCAGCGCCAGGAAGACGACGTCGTGACCGGCCAGGGTCTCGGCGGTGGTGGGCTCCAGGACTCGGTCGGCGAGCGGGATCAGGTGGGGCTGGAGGCTCCCCAGGGTCTTGCCCGCGCTGGAGGCGGCGGTCAGGGCGCCGATCTCCACCTCGGGGTGGGCCAGCAGCAGCCTGAGCAGCTCACCTCCGGCATATCCACTGGCACCGGCGACGGCGACGCGCTTCTTCGTCATGTGCATGAACATACGTCAGGCTGCATGTATGTCGCAAAACCCGTTCGGAGATTGAGACGCAGGCCCTTAGTGTTCGCTCCATGACAACCCGCCTCACCCCCACCGCCTACCTCGACCACATCCGGTCGGAGTCGGCGCGCTTCCGTGCCGTACTCGCAGACACGGACCCCACCACCCCGGTGCCGACCGCACCGGACTGGACCGCCGCCGACCTGCTGTGGCACGTCGCCGCCGAGGTCCAGCACTTCTGGACGTACGTCTTGGAGACTCGCCCGGCCGAGCCCACCAGCGAGACCTACTCCGAGCCGGAGCGTCCGGCGGACGCGACCTACCAGGACCTGCTCGCCCACTTCGACGACCTCAACGCCAGGTTCATCAAGACCCTGGAGCAGACCGGGCCCGAGGAGCCCACCTGGTCCTGGTCGCCGGACCAGACCGCCGCCTTCACCTACCGCAGGCAGGCCCACGAGATCCTCATCCACCGCCTCGACGCCGAGCTCACCGCCGGCGCCGTGACGCCGCTCGACCCGGCCCTGGCCGCCGACGGGATCGACGAGATCCTCGACGTCTTCTACGGCGGCAAGCCCGACTGGGCAAGGTTCGCCGGCGGCGGCCAGTACGTACGCGTCGACGCGGTCGACACCGACACCCAGACCTGGGTCGAGCTGGGCCTCGTCTCCGGCACCCGCCCCAACGGCGACAGCCTGGAGGACGAGCCCGACCTCAGCGTCGTCTCCCCGGACGCCATCCCCGGCGGCACCGAGCCCGACGTGGTCATCGAGGGCGCCGCGGCCGACCTGGACGCCTGGCTCTGGCGCCGGCGCGACGACGAGGGCATCGAGGTCACTGGCGACAAGGACGTCTACGAGCGCTTCCGCGCGTTGACGAACCAGGCGATCACCGACGACGACTAACCTCACGCCCATGATCAAGCACCTGGCGGTCTTTCTCGGCTCCCGCGACGGCAACGACCCGGCGCTCATGGAGAAGGCCTACGAGGTCGGCAAGGGTCTCGCCGAGCGCGAGATCGAGCTGGTCTACGGAGCGGGCGGCGGGGGCCTGATGGGCCAGATCTCCCAGGGCGCGATCGACGGCAACGGCAGGGTCTTCGGCGTGATCCCACGGTTCATGGTCGAACGCGAGTGGGGTCGCGTCGAAGGCGCGCCGGGGATGCAGACGGTCGTGGTCGACACCATGCACGAGCGCAAGGCGCTCATGGCCGAGCGCGCCGACGCCTTCCTCGCGCTCCCCGGCGGGATCGGCACCCTCGAGGAGCTCTTCGAGGTCTGGACCTGGCAGACCCTCTCGCTGCACGGGAAGCCGGTCGGCCTGCTCAACGTCAACGGCTTCTGGGACCCGCTCGTGGAGATGATGGAGCGCATCGCCGCGGCGGGCTTCCTGCACGGCTCCCCCGCGGAGTCGCTGGTGGTGGGCGAGGACCTGGACGACGTCCTCGCCCGCCTGGATGCCGCCCGCTGAAACCGGCCACTGAAACCGGGCCGGCTGCCGTGAAACCACGGTGAAGGCGCCCTGAAACCGGCGCCCCACACCCTGGGAGCATGACAACAACCACCGAACTGGCCGTATCGGCCTCAGGTCTGGTCAAGACCTTCGGAGACTTCACCGCGGTCGACGGGATCGACCTCGAGATCCGCCGCGGAGAGGTCTTCGGCGTGCTCGGCCCCAACGGCGCCGGCAAGACCACCACCTTGAAGATGCTCGCGACCCTGCTCCCGATCGATGCCGGCAAGGCGGAGATCTTCGGGGTCGACGTCAAGGCGAACCCCCATCAGGTACGTCAGCTCGTCGGCGTCACGGGGCAGTACGCCTCCGTCGACGAGAACCTCACCGCCACCGAGAACCTGGTCCTCTTCGGGCGCCTGCTGGGAATGTCCGGCAAGTCCGCCCGCGCCGCCTCGGAGGAGCTGCTGGAGTCGTTCGGGCTCCAGGAGGCCGCCAAGCGGCAGATCTCGAAGTTCTCCGGCGGCATGCGCCGTCGTCTCGACCTCGCCGCCTCGCTCCTGTCCCGCCCGCCGCTGATCTTCCTCGACGAGCCGACCACGGGCCTGGACCCCCGCACCCGTGGCCAGATGTGGGACACCATCCGTACGCTGGTCGCCGGCGGCTCCACCGTCCTGCTCACCACGCAGTACCTCGACGAGGCCGACCAGCTCGCCGACCGGATCGCGGTCATCGACCGCGGCGTCAAGGTCGCCGAAGGAACCTCGGAGCAGCTCAAGACCTCCGTCGGCAACTCCACGCTGCACCTGCGCCTGAGCGACAAGACGCAGGTCGCCGCGGCCGCCGCGGTGGTCGAGAAGGTCACCGGCGATCATCCGGTGCTCACCCCCGAGGCGGGCGGCGTCAACGTACCGCTGGCCGATGCCGACCGAGCAGCCGACGTGCTCATCGGCCTTCGCCACGCCGGCATCTCGATCACCACCGCCAACGTGCAGCAGCCGACCCTGGACGAGGTCTTCCTCGCCCTGACCGGTCACGGCACCGACAGCCCCGAAGCCCCCGTCGACTCCGACATCCATACCGACATCCACACCGAGGAGGTGGCCTGAACATGGCTGCACTGATCTCCACGTACGCCGTCGCCGACCGCCCGCTCAAGACGCACCCTGGTGTCGGCGAGACGGTCGCCCAGACGTTCACCATGGCCCGGCGCGCGCTGATCAAGATGATGCGCAACCCCGAGCAGTTCTTCGACGTGACGATCCAGCCACTGCTGTTCACCGCGATGTTCGCCTACATCTTCGGCGGCGCGATCTCCGGTGACGTGAAGTCCTACCTGCCGACCATCATCACCGGCATCCTCGCCCAGACGGCGCTGACCGCCTCGATGGCACGCGGCACCCAGCTGCGGGAGGACATGGACAAGGGCGTCTTCGACCGGTTCAAGGCGCTCCCGATCGCCCGGATCGCGCCACTGGCCGGCCCCGCCGTCGCAGACCTGCTCCGCTACGGGATCGCGGCGACGCTGACGATCCTGGTCGGCCTGCTGATGGGCTACCGGCCCGGTGGTGGCATCGGCGGCGTGCTCGCCGGCTGGGCGCTGACCATCTTCGCCGGCTGGTCGCTGAGCTGGATCTTCACCTGGCTCGGCACGATCCTGAAGACCGCGGGCGGGGTGCAGGGCCTGGGCATGATGATCATGTTCCCGCTGACCTTCCTCTCCCCCGCGTTCGTACCGAAGGAGACGATGCCCGACTGGCTGCAGACCTTCGTCGACCTCAACCCGGTCACGCTGGTCATCAACGCCACCCGCGACCTGATGAACGCCGGCGACGTCACCCTGAGCGTCGTGTGGGCGCTCGTCGGCTGCGCCGCGGTCGTCGCGATCTTCGCGCCGCTCTCGGTGTGGAGCTACAGCAAGAAGCTCTGACCGCTCCCAGGTCTCACGCCAGGCGCGCGATGACGCCGCGGGCCTCGTCCAGCAGGGCGAGCCCGCGGCGTTCGCCGTACTCCTCGCAGACCCGATCCAGTACGCCCGGCGCAAGCCGGTTCGCGTCGGCGACCGCACGTTCCCAGCGCATGTCCAGGAACGAGCGGGAGTAGCCGAACCGGTCGGCCAGCACGACCAGCCGCACCGACTCCTCGCGCGGCAGCGCGTCCCGCAGCAGGCCCCAGAGCCCGAGCGCGAGCAGCACCATGCCGGTGACGGGATAGTCCTGAGCTCGGCGCTCCTCGGAGACCAGGCGCGGCGCCTTGCCCATCAGGGCCTCGAAGAGGTCGGAGCCCTCCACGCCCTCACCATGCCGGGCGCAGGCGACCACCGTGACCGCCTCGGCCGCCACGCGCCACGGCACCAGGTCGGGATCGTCGGTGAACCCCGGGAACGGCATCTCGCCCATCGTCTCCACCACCTCGCGGAACAGCGCCAGCCCCTCACCGACCCGCCCCTGGGCGAGGAGGAGCTGGGCGCGGGCGCCGTGGACGGCGCCGCGGGAGCCGAAGCCGCCGTGCGGCTGCTCGTCGGCGAGCTGGGCGAGGATCTCGGCGGCCTCCTCGAGACGGCCCTGCTCCACGGCGTACGTCACCAGGATGGCGCGGGTCTGGACGAGGTCGTCGTCGGCACCGAGACGGCGCAGGACCGGGACGGCCTCGCGGGCATGCTCAGCCGCCTCGCCTAGACGGCCGAGCTGGGCATAGAGGCCACTGAGCTGGGCGTGCAGCATCGCCTGTGGCCACAGGCCGCCGTCGGTGCCGGTCAGGCGCAGCGCCTCCCTGCCCGCGGCGACCGCACCCTCGGGGTCGCCGAGGTTCTCCCGCTCGTGGCTGAGGAAGGTGTACGCACGAGCGCGTACGTCCTGGTCGGGGTCGTCGACCAGGTCGGCCAGCTCGTCCTCCAGCGGCCGGCCGGCCCGGGGGCCGGTCGCGGATCCGGCGACGGTGCTCGCCATCGCCCGCATCACCTTCAGCATCACCCTGAGCTGTGGGTCCGCGGCCTCGGCGCCGACCCGGTCCAGGATCGTCATCAGCCGCTCGAGTCCGGAGCCACCGGTCACGGCGGCGCCGAAGAGCAGCAGGGCCAGGACGAGCCGGGTCTTCTCCAGCAGCGCCGGCGGCGGTTCCCACTCGGCGAGCAGATCGGCGACCGGTCCGGCCAGCATGATCACCCGCTGGTGCTCGCCCGCGATGGTCCAGAAGACACCCATCGCGCAGAAGAGTCGGATCACCGACTCGGCCTCGTCGTCGGCCAGGACCTGGCGCAGGATGTCGGCTAGGTTGCTCTCCTCGGCGCGCAGCTCGTCCATGGCGTCGAACTGCTCCGGGGAGTAGATCCGGCCGGCGCTCGCGTCGGCGTAGTCTCGCGCCCACGCACGCTGGGCCGCTCGGGCCGCGGCGTCCTCGCCGGCGTCGATCAGCTGCATCCGGCCGAACTCGCGGACGGTCTCGAGCATCCGGTAGCGGAACCCCAGCGGTGCGTCGACGACGGTCAGCAGCGACTGGTCGACGAGCTCCTCGATCGCGGCGAACGTGTCGGCGCCGAGCATCGCCTCCGCCGCCGCGAGGGTGAACCCGTCGTGGAAGACCGAGAGCCAGCGCATCGCCTTCCGGTCACGTTCGGACAGAAGATTCCAGGACCAGTCGATGACCGCGACCAGGGTCTGGTGACGGTCGGGAGCGCTGCGGTCTCCACCGCGCAACAGCTCGAACCGGTTCTCCAGCCGCCGCGCGATGTCGTCGACCGACATCGCGCGCACCTTCACCGCAGCCAGCTCGATCGCCAGCGGCAGGCCGTCGAGCCGGGTGACGATCTCGTCGACCCGGACCTCGTCGAGGTGGGTCCCGGGCCGCGCGGCGACCGCACGGCGCCGGAACAGCTCGCTGCCGTCGTACGTCCCCAGCCGGCCGAGCGGGTAGACCCGCTCCGCGCCGATGGCGAGCGGGCTCCGAGAGGTGGTGAGGACGGTCAGATCGCGCACCGTCGCGACCAGGAAGGCGACCAGGTCGGCGACGGCGGCCACGATGTGCTCGCAGTTGTCGAGGACGAGCAGGGTCGGCACGCCGTCGAGCTGCTGCGCGATCCGCGAGCGTACGTCGGCCCGCTGATCGGGAGTGAGCCGGTCACGGTGGGCGACCGAGTCGCGCACGCCCAGCGCCGAGCCGACCTCGCTGACCACGTCCTCGGGAGCGGTCACGCCGACCAGCTCCACGAAGTGGACCACCGGCTCCTCGGCGTCGTGGGCGATCACCTGGGCCAGACTGGTCTTCCCCAGCCCGCCGGGCCCGAGGATCGTGACGACCCGCGAGCTCTTCAGCAGGGCGGCGACCTCGGCGGCGTCCTGCTCGCGACCGATCAGCACGTCGGCGTCATGACGCAGCCCCGAGCGCACCGGGCGGTCGCGCGCGAGCAGCTCGGCATGGACGGTTCGCAGCCGTGGGCTCGGGTCGACCCCCAGCCCGTCGGCGAGCCCGGTCCGGTACGCATCGAATCGCTCCAGCGCCGCCGGCACACCGTGCACCGCGGCGACCGCCCGCAGCACCGCCTCGGTGACCTCCTCGTCGGGGTCGAGACCGACGAGCCGTTCGAGGAGCGGGAGCGCCTCGGCGTACCTCTTCTCGGCGGCCAGCCTCAGCGCCTCCGGACGCAGCGACCAGGCGTCGACCTCAACGGCCGGGAGGTTGAGACGGTAGCCCCGTGGCGTGCGTTCGATGGCGCTGGACGCGGTCGCCGTCCGGGCCCGCGAGACCACCACCTGGAGCGCCTTCGAGGGATGGGCAGGGACGTCGTCACGCCCCCAGACCTCCTCGACCAGAGCAGCCTCGGAGGCACCTCGCGGACCGGCCTCGACCAGCGCGCGCAACAGCGCCCGGGTCCGCTCGCCCGCCACCGGCGCGCCCGCCCAGGTGACCTCGTCCAGCACACTCAGCGTCGTCACAGCCGCCATTCTGCCATAGCGATATATCGCGTACGTACGGGATAGATTGCACCTTCTCGACGCGCCGCCCGCGTGTAACACGTCGTTCGTAGCACTACTCGCCCCATTAGATAGGGCGAGTAGTGCTACGAACAACGTGTTACCCCGGATCCCAGCCGACCGAGCTGACCACGGGATCGCCAGAATAGAACCGTGACCGTCGAACTGCGCTCTGACAACGCCGCCTCCGTCTCCCCCGCGATCCTGGAGGCGATGGCCGCCGTCAACTCCGGCTCCGCGCTCGCCTACGGAGGTGACGAGGTCACCGCCGCGCTCGAAGCCCGCGTGCGCGAGGTCTTCGAGCACCCGACGGCGCGCGTCTTCCCGGTGCTGAGCGGCACCGCCGCCAACGCCCTCTCACTGTCCGCCATGACCCCGCCGTGGGGCGCGGTGGTCTGCCACGAGACCGCGCACATCCTGAGCTCCGAGGGCGGTGCGACCTCCTTCCTCAGCGGCGGCGCGGTGATGACCGGCATCGCCGGCGAGGACTACAAGATGGCGCCGGAGGCGCTGCAGGCCCACCTGGACGGCGTACGTTGGGGCGACCCGCACCACTCCCAGCCGGCCGTCCTCGAGCTCACCTCACCGTCCGACTACGGCTCGGTCTACTCCGCGGACGAGACCGCCGAGCTCACCGCGATCGCCAAGACCCGCGACCTTCGGGTGCACCTGGACGGCGCCCGCTTCGCGAACGCCGTCGTGGCCACGGGCGCAGCCCCGGCCGACCTCACCTGGCGGGCCGGGGTCGACGTGCTCTCGCTGGGCGCGACGAAGAACGGTGCCCTCTCGGCCGAGGCGATCGTCTGCTTCACCGACGCCACCGCCGACGAACTGGTCTACCGCACCAAGCGCAGCGGCCACGTCACCTCGAAGATGCGCTACCAGTCGGCCCAGCTGCTGGCCTACCTCACCGACGACCTCTGGCTCCGCAACGCCCGCAACGCCAACGAGCGGATGGCGGAGCTCGCCGCCGGCCTTCGGACTGCAGGCGTACGCATCACCAACCCCGTCGACGTCAACCTCGCCTGGATGGATCTCCCCGAGGAGACGGCCGACCGCCTGGAAGCAGCCGGGGTGCTCTTCCACCGGCTGGGCGGCCAGGTCCGGTTCGTGACGTCGTGGCAGACGACGAGCGAGGACATCCGCAACGTCCTGGAGGTCCTGGGCAGCGCCTGATACCCGCGGGGGCCATCCGTGCTCGAGGAGAATTGCTAGCCTCTTCTGTCTATGTCTTCTGACATCTCGGTCCCCTCCCCCGCCCCCGCCGCCCCCTCGGCTCCCGCCAAAGCCCCCGCAAAGCAGCTGCGCGGCGACGTCCAGGGGCTGCGCGCCGTCGCCATCCTCACGGTCCTTGCTGCC
The DNA here is from genome assembly GCF_044744805.1 of Nocardioides sp. NPDC087217. Classification (NCBI taxonomy): domain Bacteria; kingdom Bacillati; phylum Actinomycetota; class Actinomycetes; order Propionibacteriales; family Nocardioidaceae; genus Nocardioides; species Nocardioides sp. NPDC087217. The sequence continues at coordinate 546,976 of NZ_JBIUZB010000002.1, read as the reverse complement.
CACGCGGGGGTCTCCTGGTTCGCCGGCGGGTTCGTCGGCGTCGACGTCTTCTTCGTCATCTCGGGCTTCCTGATCACCCAGCAGCTCGTCGGTGAGCTCGGCCGCACCGGCCGGATATCGCTGAGACGCTTCTACGCGCGCCGGGCCCGGCGCATCCTCCCGGCCGCCACCTTCACGCTTGCGGCCACCGTGGTCGCCGCGGTGGTGCTCCTGGGTCCGGCGCAGGTCGCCCCGCTCGCCGTCGACGCGGTCTGGGCCTCGGCGTTCGCCGCCAACATCCGGATGGCGGTCGCCGGGACCGACTACTTCCAGGCCGAGCTGCCGCCCTCGCCGGTCCAGCACTTCTGGTCGCTGGCGGTCGAGGAGCAGTTCTACCTGGTCTGGCCGCTCGTCGCGCTGATCTGCATCGTCCTGGCGAGCAGGATCGGCGCCTCCCGGGGCGGCGGCGAGCGTGACGCCCAGCAGGCCTCGGCACGGGCTCGCCGCTTCCTGCTCGCCGCGATCGCACTGATCACCGTCGCGAGCTTCGTCTGGTCGCTCGTCCACACGCCGGGAGAGGCGACCGCGGCCTACTTCTCCTCGCTCACTCGAGCCTGGGAGCTCGGGATCGGCGCCGCCCTGGCGATCCTGGTCACCAGCGGCCGGGTGATACGACGCCTGGCCGGCACTCCCCTGGCCCGGGAGATCCTGGTCCTCGGCGGCCTCGCCGCGATCCTCTGGGCCTGCCTGGCCTACGACGAGTCCACCCCCTTCCCCGGCTACCACGCCGCGCTCCCGGTGCTCGGCTCCGCCGCGGTCATCCTGGCCGGCGCCACGCCCGCGGGTGACACCACGCTCGGCGCCCGGCTGCTGTCGCTCGCTCCGATGCGGGCGATCGGCGACTGGTCCTTCTCGCTCTACCTGTGGCACTGGCCGCTCCTGGTGTTGCCGGAGATCGCCCTGCAGCGCGCCCTCACCTGGCCCGAGCGTGGGGTCGCCGTCGCGGCCGCGTTCGTGCTGGCGTACGCCGGGTTCCGGCTCGTCGAGGCGCCGTTCCGTGAAGGGGCGCTCTGGCGGCCGACCCGGCGCGCGCTGACCTTCTACCCGGTCAGCATCGCGCTCGTGGCGGCCATCGCGTTCGGCGGCACCGCCTACGCCGACTTCGAGGCCACCCGTGGCTCCTTCCAGCCGGCGATCACCCTGGCCAGCGCACCCGCCGCCCCACCGTCGCTGGACGAGCAGGAGGCGCTGGTGCGGGCCTCGGTGCTCGCGGCGCGTGACGACACCCCGATCCCGACCGAGCTGCGCCCGGCGCTCACCGAGCTCGACTCGCTCAAGCCGGGGCGCACCAGGTGCGACTACACCGACGACTCCGAGCGCGACCTGTGCGTCGACGGCGACCCCGACGGCGACCGGACGATGGTGGTCTTCGGGAACTCCCACGCCCTGCACTGGGTCCCGACGCTGAACCAGATCGCGAAGGAGCACGGCTTCCGGACCTACTTCCTGGTCAAGAACCGCTGCGTCTCCGCCTCCATCACCACCGACCGTGGCGGCGAGAAGGATCCCTACACCGAGTGCGACGACTTCAACCGCTGGGCCTTCAAGCAGTACAAGCGTCTCGACGCCGACCTGACCGTGGTCTCCACCGCCCCGCCGATCCAGGGCGTCTTCGACAAGAACGGCGACTGGGTCGGCGAGAGCCGCAAGATCGACGAGCTCATGCACCCGGCCTACACCGACTTCCTGCGCCGGGTGGACCGGCACACGAAGCGTACGGTGCTGATCCGGGACATCCAGGGCTTCGACACCAACGCCGGCACGTGCCTGTCCCGCCCCGGCGCCACGCTGGGCGACTGCCTGATGGGCGCGGTCGAGTCGCGGGAGCGGTCGATCGACGTCCAGGTCCGGGCCGCCGAGGAGGTCGGTGTCGACGTGGCCGACATGAGCTCCTACTTCTGCTGGGACGGCTCCTGCCCCGCTGTCGTCGGTGACACCATCACCCACTACGACGGCACCCACATGTCGCGCCAGTACGCACCGCAGCTCGCCGAGCCGCTGGCCCGCCGCATGGGTCTCCGCGCCCCCGGATAGCGACGAGGAGGGCCGCTCGCGACGATGCGCGAGCGGCCGTCCTCGTTCAGTCGATCCTCAGCGCTGGACGGCGCCGGTGAGCTCGGCCGCCTTCGCGACCGCCGCATCCCGGGCCGCCGCGGTCTCCTCGGCCTTCAGCGTGCGGTCGGGAGCGCGGAAGCGCAACGCGAAGGCGAGCGACTTCTTGCCCTCGCCGACCTGGTCGCCCTCGTAGACGTCGAAGAGCCGCACGGTCTCCAGCAGCGGGCCCGCGCCCTCGCGCAGCGCCGCCTCGACGGCGGCCACGGTGACGTCGGTGGACACCGTCAGCGCGACGTCCTCCTTCGCGACCGGCATGGTCGAGAAGACCGGGCCGGCGGCCGTGGCGGGCACCTTCGAGATCAGGAAGTCCAGGTCGATCTCGACCGCTGCCGAACGGACCGGCAGCCCGAACGCCTTGCACACGTTGGGGTGCAGCTCGCCGGCGTGGCCGAACTCGACACCGTCGACGGAGACGACCGCGCAGCGACCCGGGTGCCACGGCGCCCGCGAGGCCGAGGCGACCTCGACAGGGACTCCGAGCTCGGTGCCCAGGCGGCGTACGACGTCGATGGCGTCAGCCCACGACGCGGTCTCGGCGGCACCCCACCAGCCGCCCCGCGTACGCTCCCCGGCGAGCACGACGGCGAGATGCAGCGGCTGGCGCGGGATCGCGGCGAGCAGCTTCTCGAGCTCCTCCTCGGTCGGACGCCGGTCGACGCCGTAGATCGGCGCGGCCTGGTCCACCGGGAAGGCGACGGTCGCGGTCTCGAAAAGAGAGACCCCGTCCTGACCTCGGGAGACGTTGCGGGCGGCGACCTTGAGCAGACCCGGGAGCAGCGTCGTGGTGTAGCCGGGCTCTTCGCTGCTGAGCGGGTTGGCCAGCTTGACGGTGTGCCGCAGCACGTCGTCGGCGGGCAGCCCGAGGCGATCGAAGTCGGCCTCGCCCACGAACGGGAAGTCGACGACCTCGACCAGCCCGGCACCGGCCAGGGCACGCCCGATCCGGCGGCGCAGCTGCTGCGCGCGGGTCAGACCACCACCGGTCGCCCGGCGGGGCAGCACCGAGGGGACCTTGTCGTAGCCGACGATGCGGGCGACCTCCTCGACGAGGTCGTAGGGGTCGTTCAGGTCGGTACGGTAGGTCGGAACGGTCGCGGTGAGTGTGTCGTTCTCGACCTTGACCTGGGCCCCGATCAGCTCCAGACACTTGACCACGGTCTCGTCGCCGAGGTCGATGCCGATGATCCTCGCGGGCAGCGACGTCGGGATCGTGATCGTGGTCAGCGGCTTACGGGTCTCCGGCGAGGCGCCCGGACCGACCTCGGTCACACCAGGCTCGACGACGCCGCCGCCGTGCTCCACCAGAAGCTCCACGACGCGATCGGCGGCGATCGGCGGCAGCAGCGGGTCGACGCCTCGCTCGTTGCGCTTGCCGGCCTCGCTGGTGAGCTTGTGCCGGCGTCCGGTGCGGAACATCGATCGCGGGTCCCAGTGGGCAACCTCGACGAGCACGTCCGTGGTGGCCTCAGAGATCTCCGTGGAGGCGCCACCCATCACGCCGCCCAGCCCGATCGGGCCGGTGTCGTCGCAGACGACGAGGTCCTCGGGGTCGAGCTCGCGCACGGTGTCGTCCAGGGTGGTGAGCTTCTCGCCCTCATGCGCCCGGCGGACCACGATCTGGCCGGTCACCTTGGCCTTGTCGTAGGCATGGATCGGGTGACCCAGCTCGAACATCACGTAGTTGGTGACGTCCACGCCCAGCGAGATCGAACGCACTCCGACCTGCTCGAGGCGCTTCTTGATGAACTCGGGCGTCGGAGCGGTCGGGTCGAACCCGGTCACCGTGCGAGCGACGAAGTAGTCGCAGCCGGTCTCGTCCTCGATCCTCACCGGGTAACCGTCGGCGTTGGCGAGCGGAACGTCTCGCTGCGCCGGGTCGTGGAACGGTACGTCGAAGCCGAGCGCCGCGTCCCGAGCGATGCCGCGCATCGACAGGGCGTAGGCACGGTCCGGGTTGATCTCGAACTCGATGACCTCCTCGCCGAGCCCGAGCACCTCGCGGGCGTCGGTGCCGGGCGCGGGAGCATCGGCCGGCAGCACGATGATGCCGTCGGCCTCCTCCCCCAGCCCGAGCTCGCGCGCGGAACAGATCATTCCGGCCGAGATGTGGCCGTAGGTCTTCCGGGCCGAGATCTGGAAGTTCCCGGGCAGCACGCCACCGGGCAGGATCACGACGACCTTGTCGCCCGGCTTGAAGTTGTGCGCTCCGCAGACGATGCCCTGCGGCTCACCGGTGCCGTTGGCGTCGCCGACGTCGACGGTGCACCAGTTGATCGTCTTGCCGTTCTTCTGCGGCTCGGGCACCTGGGTCAGCACCTGGCCGACCACGAGCGGACCCTCGATGCCGGCGCCGGAGGTCTCGATCGCCTCCAGCTTGAGGCCGAGCGCGGTCAGCCGGTCGGTGATCTCCTCGATGCCGAGATCGGCCGGCAGGTCGACGTACTCCTTGATCCAGGAGAGGGGGGCCTTCACAGTTCACTCCCGAATGCAGTAGTAAGCCGGACGTCACCCTCGAAGAGAGTGCGCAGGTCGGACAGGCCGGTGCGGAACATCAGAGTGCGGTCGATGCCCATCCCGAACGCGAAGCCGCTGTACTTCTCCGGGTCGACACCGCATGCGACCAGCACGCGCGGGTTCACGATCCCGCAGCCGCCCCACTCGATCCAGCCCTCGCCCTTGCAGGTGCGGCAGGTGACGAGCTGACCGTCTCCGGCGTCCACGACCTGAGCGCCACGGCAGACGAAGCAGGTCAGGTCGACCTCCGCCGAGGGCTCGGTGAAGGGGAAGTACGACGGCCGGAACCGGGTCACGATGCCCTCGCCGAACATCTGGGTGGCGAAGTGGTCCAGGGTGCCCTTCAGGTTCGCCATCGAGATGCCCTCGTCGATGGCGAGGCCCTCGACCTGGTGGAACATCGGCGAGTGGGTCGCGTCGTACTCGTCGGTGCGGAAGACGCGTCCCGGGCAGACCACGTAGATCGGCGCCTCGCGGGTCAGCATGGTGCGCGCCTGGACCGGGCTGGTGTGGGTGCGGAGAACGACGTGGTTCTCGGCCGGCTCGGTCCAGAACGTGTCCTGCATGGTGCGCGCCGGGTGGTCCGGGCCCAGGTTGAGGGCGTCGAAGTTGAGCCACTCGGCCTCGATGAGCGGACCCTCGGCGACCTCCCAGCCCATCGCCACGAAGATGTCGGCGATGTACTCGGCGCCGGTGGTGAGCGGGTGCCGCCCACCAGCCGGGAGCCGGTCGGTCGGGAGCGTCACGTCGACGGTCTCCTCGACCAGCATCCGCGCCTCGTGCTCGGCCTCGAGCACCTTCTGCCGCGCCGCGAGCGCCTGGTTGACCGCGCCACGCGCCTTGCCGACGCGCTGGCCGGCATCCTTGCGCGCCGCCGGCGGCAGCGCGCCGATCTCGCGGTTGGCCAGCGCCAGCGGCGAACGGTCGCCGGCGTGATCGAGCCGTGCGTGCTTGAGCTCCTCGAGACTGGTCGCGGCGTCGATGGCCTTCAGCGCAGCGTCGCGCGCGGCCTCGACCTCCTCAGCCTTCAAGGGGGTGACCTCTACCGGGTCATAGTCGGTGTTGGGACCGGACATCACTGGCTTTCGTCGCATCGAGTGTGTGAGCGACAGTCTAGGAATCCGGCGGCCCGTGACGCGAACCGGTAACCGGTGAAGGGTGTCGCCGGACCATATTTAGCCGACCGAATGGTGGGCCCCTCTGGACAACCCCGGAATTAGTTAGGCTAGCCTCACCTCATGCCTCCTGCCCTTTCCGGTCATGACCTCGTCCTCGGCTATGCCCGCGCGACCGTGGTCCATGGCGTCTCGATCGGTCTCGAGTCGGGGCGAGTGACCGCCTTGATCGGGCCGAACGGCTCGGGAAAGTCGACCGTGCTGCGCTCCCTGGCCCGGCTGCATCGGGTGACCTCCGGGTCGGTCCAGCTCGAGGGGGCCGACAGCGCGCCGCTGAACGCCCGCGCGTTCGCGCGCAGGGTCACGCTGCTATCCCAGTCCCGCCCGCACCCCTCCGGCCTGACCGTGCGCGACGTCGTCGGATTCGGGCGCCACCCTCACCGCCGGCGCTTCGCCGCCCTGACGGAGGAGGACCTGGAGAGCATCGACCGGGCGATGGAGCTCACCGGGACCGCCACGATGGCGGACCGGGCCGTCGACCAGCTCTCCGGTGGCGAGCTGCAGCGCGTCTGGTTGGCCAGCTGCCTGGCCCAGGACACCGGCGTGCTGCTCCTCGACGAGCCCACCAACCATCTCGACCTGCGCTACCAGGTCGAGATCCTTGACCTGGTCCGCGATCTCGCGGACCACCACGGGACGGCCATCGGCGTCGTCCTGCACGACCTGAACCAGACCGCCGCAGTGGCGGACCAGGTCGTACTGCTGCACCACGGCGATGTGCACGCCGCCGGCGAACCCGCTGACGTGCTCACCGCCGAACACCTCTCTGAGGTGTACGGGCTCCCGATCGAGGTGACCTCCGATCTGGAGTCCGGGCGCGTCCGGGTCGAGCCACGCGGCAGGCATCACGCCCGGCTCTGACGCCGGCGGACACGAAGAGGAAAGACGATGTTTCGACGTACGACCACTGCTGCCCTGACAGCGGCCGGCGCCCTGATGCTGGCCGCCTGCGGACAGACGACGACCGCTGCCGAGTCCGGTGAGCCCGAGAAGAAGGCCTCCGCCGGCTGTGAGGGCGTCGCGACCTCCAGCGGCCCGGTCAGCCTCACCGACTCCTTCGGCAACAAGGTCGAGCTCGACAAGCCCGCCGAGCGGGTCGCGGTCCTGGAGTGGCAGCAGACCGAGGACCTCCTCAGCCTGTGCGTGGACCCGGTCGCGGTCGCCGACGGCAAGGGTTTCCGCACCTGGGACACCGCGGAGGAGCTCCCCGAGAGCGCCACCGAGGTCGGCACCCGGGGCGAGCCGAACCTGGAGACCCTGTTCGGCACCAACCCCGACCTGATCGTCGTCGAGGCCTACACCGCCGAGGACGAGATCCTCAAGCAGCTCGCCAAGTACGACGTCCCCGTCCTCGCCACCAAGGGCGCCGACGCCAAGGACCCGGTCGCCAACATGGTGACCACCTTCGAGATGATCGCCGAGGCGACCGGCCGCGAGGAGCAGGCGGAGAAGGTCGTCGGCGAGTTCGAGGACAAGCTCGCCGCCTCGAAGAAGGCGGTCGCGGAGGCCGACGCCGCGGGCACCGAGTTCGTCTACTTCGACGGCTGGATCGACGGCGCGAACGTCGCGATCCGCCCGTTCGGCCAGGGCTCGCTGATCGGTGAGCTCGGCGAGGAGATCGGGCTGAAGAACGCCTGGACGGGCGAGGTCGACCCGGCGTACGGCCTCGGGCAGACCGACATCGAGGGCATGACCACCCTCGGCGACGCCACCTTCTTCCACACCGGCACCGTCGACCCCGCCGGCGACATCAACGCCGAGCTGGCCAAGAACAAGGTCTGGAAGTCGATCCCGGCCGTCAGCGAGGGCCGCACCCACGCCTTCCCCGAGGGCATCTGGACCTTCGGCGGACCCCGCTCGGCCGAGCAGGTCCTGGACGCGTACGTCGACCTGCTCAAGTGACCGATGCTCTCAAGGCCCCGCGAGCGGGTGCCGGAGGCGCCTCTGTCGTCCTCCTGTGCCTGCTCGCCGGGCTGCTGCTGACCGCTTCCTGGCATCTCACCCAGGGCACCTCGGGCGTCGGGCCCGCCGACTTCCTCGACGCGCTGCTCGGGCGTGAGCAGTCGCACGGCGCGACCGCGTCGACGATGGAGATCATCACCGGGTCGCGGATCCCCCGCCTCGCGGCGGGGATCGCGGTCGGGTTCGCCCTCGGCGTCGCCGGGGCGCTCCTGCAGTCGCTCGCGCGCAACGCGATGGCTGCCCCCGACACCCTGGCGGTGACCGGCGGCGCCTACTTCGCGGTGACCCTGGTCGCCGCGTTCGGCCTGTCGGTCCCGCTGTGGGCCTCCGGTATCACGGCCTTCCTCGGCGGCCTCGTCGCCGCCGGGATCGTCCTCGCCCTCGCCGGCGGCGCGGGCACCTCGACGACCCGGCTCATCCTGGCCGGCTCGGCGGTGGCGCTCGCGCTCCAGGCCGCCACCTCGACGCTGCTCATCCTCTACTCCGAGGAGACCACGAGCCTGTTCGCCTGGGGCAGCGGATCGCTGAGCCAGCTCGGGCTGCAGGCGTTCTGGCAGGTGGCACCGGTGGTCGTGGTGGCGACCGTCTGCGGTCTGCTGCTCGCCCGCCGGCTCGACCTGCTCTCGGCAGGCGACGACGCCGCCTCGGTCCTCGGCGTACCGGTCCGCTCGACGCGGGCGATCGGGACCGTTCTCGCGGTGCTGCTCACCTCGGCGTCGGTGACGCTGGCGGGGCCGATCGGCTTCGTCGGGCTCTGCGCCCCGGTCCTGGTCCGCCTGCTCGGCCGGCTCGTCCCGGCGCTGAACCGGCACGCCGTCCTGATCCCGGCCGCCGGTCTGGTGGGCGCCCTCGTCGTGGTCGTGGCGGACGTCCTCGTCCGGGCGGTGCTCGGTGCGGACGAGGCCATGTCGGTGCCCACCGGCGTGACGACGACGATCGCCGGTGCGGTCGTGATGGTGCTCCTCGCCCGTGGCGGGCGCGACTCCGGTCCCACCCGCCGGCCACCCGGCGCCACCGTCACCATCCGCAGCCGGCTCCGGTTCCTGGTGGTGCTCGTCCTGCTGCTCGCGCTGACCGTCGGTGCCACCGTCGTCGGCCTGCTCGCCGGGCATCAGTGGCTCTACACCGGCGACATCGTCGCCTGGCTTCAGGGTGAGGGCATCCCGCTGGTCCAGTTCGCTCTCGACGAGCGTGCGCCCCGGGTCGCCGCAGCCGTACTCGCCGGTGGAGCGCTCGCTCTCGCCGGCACGTTCGTCCAGGCCACCTGCCGCAACCCGCTGGCCGAGCCCGGGATCCTGGGCATCACCGGCGGCGCCGGCGTGGGCGCGGTCATCGTGGTGACCGGCCTCTCCTCGGGCTGGAGCGGTGGCAGCTCGGCCGCGGCCTCGACGACCACCATGCTCATCGCCGCGACCGTCGGAGCGCTCGTCGCCTTCGGCGTCGTCTACGGCCTGGCCTGGCGAGGCGGGATCGACACCGACCGGCTGGTGCTCATCGGCATCGGCGTCTGGTACGGGTCAGTCTCGCTGAGCACCTTCCTGCTGGTGCGCTCCAACCCGTGGGACACGCCGCGGATCTACACCTGGCTCTCCGGCTCGACCTACGGTCGCAGCTGGGAGCAGGTCATCCCGGTCGCGGTGGCGCTGGCCGTCGCGATCCCGATCGCCTTCGTGGTACGTCGCGAGCTCGACCTGCTCACGCTGGACGACGACACGCCACGGCTGGTCGGCGTCTCCTCCGAGCGGGTGCGCCTGCTGATCCTGCTGACCGCTGCGGTGCTCACCGCGATGGCGGTCTCCGCCGTCGGTGTCGTCGGCTTCGTCGGCCTGGTCGCGCCGCACATCGCGCGCGCCCTCGTCGGCGGGCGCAGCGCACGGGTCGTCCCGGTCGCCATCCTGGTCGGGGCGCTGCTCCTCGTGGTCGCCGACGCCATCGGCCGCACCGCGATCAGCCCTGCCCAGATCCCAGCGGGCCTCGTCGTCGCGCTCATCGGGGCGCCGTACTTCATCTTCCTGCTGGCCCGGTCCAGGCCATGATCCAGGCCATGATGGAGTGACCCTCAGGCCGACGGCGGATTCCGGGGCCAGCCGACCTCGATGCGAGCTCCGCCGCCGTCGGCGTCGGCGATCGTGACCGAGCCGCCGTGGGCGCGGGTGAGGCCGCCGACGATGTAGAGCCCGAGACCCGAGCCGCCGCGGGCGCCGTGCTTCCAGAACTTGGTGAACACGCGCTGGCGCAGCTCGACGGGGATGCCCTCGCCGCGGTCCTCGACGACCAGCAGGACCTGGTCGGGGTCGTCGGACCGCACGCCCAGGCTCACGGTGACGACGCCGTCTCCGTGGCGTACGGCGTTCTCGACGAGGTTGGTGACGACCTGGGTGAACTTGTCCGGATCGGCGTGGATCTCGAGCTCGTCCTCGCCGGCGGAGATGTCGAGCTCGATCGGCCGGGAGGTCGCCGAGCGCACCGACTCGACCACCCGGGTGACCAGCACCGTCGCGTCGCTGGAGCGCGGGTAGAGCTGCAGCCGCCCGGTGTCGATCCGGGCCACGTCGAGGAGCTCGGCGATCAGCCTGGAGAGCCGGTCGGAGTCGGAGGCGACCGTCTTGAGCATCAGCTTCTTCTGATCGTCGTTGAGCCGGTCCCACCGGTTCAGGAGCGCCTGGACGAACCCCTTGACCCCGGTCAGCGGCGAGCGCAGCTCGTGGGCGACGGTGGCGACCAGGTCGGACCGCTCCCGGTCCAGGCGCTTGCGGCCCCGGCCCGAGCGCAGCGAGATCGAGACCTGGTCGACGTCGGCGTCCAGGGACGGGCGCCGGATCGTCGAGACGACCAGCACCTCGGTGCCGTCGGGCAGCAGCCAGGCCTGCTCCGGGGTGCCGGTGACGGTCCGCAGGGTGTCGTAGGGCCGGTTGGCCTCGGCCCAGGTCTGCCCTTCGGTGTTGCTCAGCGTGAGTACGTCACCCAGCGGCTTCCCCAGGCTCGAGACCGGGTCCACGCCGAGCATCCGCGCGGCCAGGGCGGAGACCAGGACGACCGCGCCATCCGCGTCGGCGACGACGACACCGTCGGGCAGGGCATCGGCGAGTTCTCGGGCGTCCACGCCGCCACCCTAGACCGACCGGCGGCCCAGGGCCGCTACTCCGGCCGATTGCTCAGCGGTAGCGTGATCGGCGCCGGGTCGCCGGGCGAGAAGTAGATCTTGATGAAGGTGTGCACCGCCTCGGGGAGCAGGTTGGAGACGAGCGGGATGTTGGGGACCGTGCTCTGGTAGGAGGTCACCAGCAGCGGCACGGCGCTCGCCCAGACGGGGGCGAGAACAGGGTCGTTGTCGAAGGCGATCATGTCGGCGTACGCATCGCCGATCACGTAGCGGCCCAGCGACTCCAGCTCGTGGCGAAGCAGCGGGTTGCCCTCGCCGATCACGGCGTCGAGCAGCGCCTGGGCGAGCTCGACACCCTCCCGGGTGCCACCGGTCGCCGGCCCCATCACCTGGTCGTACTGCGCGTACGCCGCGGCCCAGTCCTTCGGCAGATACTGCTCCTGCACGCCGAGGAGATGGAGGTCGACGTTCCAGGCGTGCAGGAAGGCGTCGGCGAGCTCCTCGCTCGGTGCGATGTCCCACTCGGTGAACTTCTTCATCACCCAGGTGCCGAGGCTGTGGAAGGTGACCAGGATGTCGGCCTGACTGATCGGGATCTCCTGGCCGGCGCCGACGCCTCGCCAGTGCGGGGACTGCGGCAGCAGGTGGCGCACGGCGGCGTGGACCATCCGGGTCTTGACCGAGTCGACCATCAGCCGGCCGGAGGCGGTCCAGCCCTGGGCGTCCATCACGTCGTAGCCGAGCACGGTCGTCTTGGCGATCCGGTCGCGCATGTTCGCGCCGCCGTAGGAGTAGTAGACCGACCACGCCTCGCGCTTGATGGCGCAGCTGATCAGGCCGCTGCCGAGGGTGTAGAGGAGCGCGAGGAAGAAGCCGTACCTCTCCTCGTTGAACGTGCCGGCCAGCTGCAGCTTCCCCTGGTCGGCCCAGGTCGGGAGGCGGCGCGCCTCCTCGATGAAGTCGGCCAGATAGGCCGGCAGCCCGTCGGGAACGGGCTGGTCGTTGGTCGTCCAGCCCTTCAGGATCTCGTTGACCTCGGCGACCCTGTCGATGCCCTCGCCGTAGAGACGCTCGATGACCGGGTCGGCACGGACGTCCCAGACGTACTCGGGATCCAGCCCCTCCCCGGCGCCCGCGATCGAGGCGCTCGGCGACCACGTCCACAGGGGGAAGGTCGCGCCCGCGGCCGCCGCCGCGCCGCCCGAGGCCAACAGTCGTCGTCTGCTCACGTTCGTCATGCCGTGCTCCTTCGGATCGCCCCGCGAGAACCTCCGCATCCCGAGTGAAACAGATTTACCTTTCGTGTATCAGACCCTCTGGGGTATCGGGCGAGGCAGCCGGGCGACCCGGGCGGCGGCAGGCACGGTGGCCAGGAGCAGTGCGGCGATGACGGCAAGAGCCAGGCGTACGTCGATCCCGGCTGCCACACCCAGCAGCGGTGTCGCGAGCAGGACCGGGCCGGTCTGGGCCAGCTGAGTCAGGCTCGAGAACCTTGCCAGCATCTCGGGCGGGGTGCGAGCCACGTAGGCAGGGAGGAGGTAGCTGGTCAGCATCACCGTGCCGACACCGACGAGGCCGACCGCGAGGATCCCCGCCCAGATCTCCGTACGCACCGCCAGCAGGACCACCCCGCCGGCCGCCAGCACCGGGCCGGCGACAGCGACGGGTGCGCGCGGCGCGCCGTAGCGGGCGACGGCGAGAGTCATCACCAGTCCCCCGGCCACCCAGGCGCCGGAGACGAGCCCGGTCTCGGCGGCCGTCCAGCCACGTTCGCGGCCGGCGAGCGGCAGCGCGAGCATGACCAGCGGGAGCACCGTCGCGGCCAGGCCGGTGATGGCGACCAGTACCGGGACGACGCCGGGCGTGCGCACCGCCGTCCGCGCGCCGTCGGCCAGGCTGCGCCAGACCGAGCCCTGGCCCGGCTCGGGAGCCGGCTCGTGCGGTGGCCGGACCAGGAGGAGCGCGACGAGGACGATGGCGTAGGTGGCCGCGTCCAGGCCGGCAGTCAGCGGCAGGCCCCCGTGGCCGATCAGGAAGCCGCCGGCCGCGGGCCCCGCGGCGCGGGCGATCTGGTGGGCCGAGCCGACCAGCGCCATCCGCCGGTCGAGGTCCTCTGTCCCGAACAGCCGTGGGAAGACTCCCTCGGCGGGTCGCCGCAGGGCCTGGATGGTGCCCGAGAGGGCACCGACCGCGACCAGCATCCACAGTCCCGCACCGTCGATCGCGCCGACAGCGAACGCCGCCATGACCAACACCATCGCGGCGTCGCAGGCGGCCATCGTCCGCCGGATCCCGATCCGGTCGGCCAGCACTCCCCCGGCGAGCACCAGTACCGCGAGCGGGATCCCTTCGATGGTCAGCACCAGGCTGGCCGCGTCGGCGCCGAAGCCCGCCGCCGCCCAGCCGAGCGCGAAGAAGGTCACCGAGTCGCCGAAGACCGATGCGGTCGACGCTGCCAGCCAGGGGCGGAACCCCCGGCCCTGGGCCACTCCCACGGACTCAGCCCGCGGAGTCGTGTCGCACGGGCATGACCAGCGCGGTGAACCCGGGCTGGTAGGGCGAGGTCACCACCACCGGCCGGTCCGGCGCGGTCACCGCCAGCTGGATCTCGTCGCCCAGACACGCTGCCAGGGCGCGGCCGAACAGGGCCGTGCCGAGCCGGAGCCGGCTGGGCGGGCCGGTGACCACGCCGCGTACGTCGCTCTGCTCGGCGGTGTGCGGCGAACGGAGCCGCGTCGGGTCGCCGAGGAAGAGGTCGACCTCGGCGTAGGCGGCCGCGTCGAGACCCGCGAGCAGGTCGGCCTTGGCGAGCACCGCGCGGGTGACGGGCGGCTCCACGCCGGCCAGCACGAGCCGGTGCGCCGGGTAGGTGGTGTCGCGGCCCAGCTCCTGCCCGGCGAGGGTCAGGGTGCCGTCGGCGATGCGCAGCTCGGCGCCGGCGATCGCGTCCAGCCGGTCGGCCAGTGCGGCCGCGTCCGGCAGGGACAGGACCGCCCTGCCGCCGTCGCCCTCGGCGGCCGCCGGAAGCTCCCGCACCGCCATCCAGTAGCGGTTGGTCGCCACCACGTCCACGCCGTCGCCCCCGACGTCGATCAGGACAGAGGCGAGCTCGGAGGCCGGATCGGACTCCGCCGCGTGCCGCACCTGCCGGATCGCCGCGGCGAGCACGGGACCGGGCAGCTCGACGAGCGCCGGCCTCGCCGCAGGCCCGGCGTCGACGGCGGCCAGCACGCCGCGTACGGCCTCCTCGGCCCGCGCCGTGCGCGCGCTCTGGTCCTCGAGGAACTCCCCCAGCGCGGCCCTGGCCTCGCCGGCCGGCGAGTCGAGCACCACCCGCATCGTCTCGATCGGGACCCCGGCCTCCCGCATGCCCACGATCAGCCGGGCCCGGTCGGCGAGCTCGGGCGTGTAGTAGCGATAGCCCGTCCCGGAGTCGACCTCCGCCGGCACCAGCAACCCGCACTCGTCGTAATGCCGCAGCGCGCTCGCGGTCAGGCCCACCGCCCGCGCGAACGCCCCGATCGTCAACAGTGGCTCGTCCATGCCGCAACCATCGTCCTTCACGCGAGTTGAAGGTCAAGCCGAGTGGTGGGCCTTGGCGCTGGCGTAGAGGCAGAGGGCGGCGGCAGTGGAGAGGTTGAGCGACTCGGCCTTGCCGAAGATCGGGATGCTCATGATCTCGTCGGCCTCGGCGGCGAGCTCGGGCGGGAGGCCCCAGGCCTCGTTGCCCATCAGCCAGGCGGTCGGCCGGGCGAGGAGCGCGTCAGCACTGAACAGGTCGGCGGTGCCGTGCATGTCGGCGGCCAGGACGGTCAGGCCGGCGGCCTTGGCAGCCTTGACCGCGACCAGCGGGTCCCGCTCGATCGCGATCGGGAGGTGGAAGGCGGAGCCGACCGAGGCCCGGATGGTCTTCGGGTTGTAGAGGTCGACCGAGTCACCGGCCAGGATTACCCCGGACGCACCGGCCGCGTCCGCGCAGCGGATGACGGTGCCGGCGTTGCCGGGATCGCGTACGTCGGCACAGATCACCACGAGCGGACCCGCGATGTCGCCGAGCGCGACGTCGAGGAAGCGGCACAGTGCCACCACACCGGCGGGAGTCACCGAGTCGGAGAGGCCGGCCATCGCTCGGTCCTCGACCAGCGTGACCGCTTGGTCGGCCAGCAGCGAGGCGTACGTCTCCGCTCCGGCCTCGGTCGCGAAGATCTCCTGCACGCAACCAGGAACCCCGAGCGCACCCTCGACGGCCTTCGGACCGTCGGCCAGGAAGACCCGCCGCTCCGAGCGCACCGCACGCCGTGCGAGCTTGCGGATCTCCTTGAGGCGGGCGTTCCCCGCGGACAGCTTCACGTTCTCCCCCGACTCATTCACTGACGAAGACTCCCACGTCGCAACAGAGAACGACGCCCCCAGCCCGGCACAGCGGCCGGTGGGGGCGTCGTTTCAAACGCAAGCTCAGGCGTTCGCCGGGGCGTTGACGTCCTCCGGCAGAGCGGCCTTGGCCTGGGCGACGATCGCGTTGAACGCGGCCACGTCGTTGACGGCGAGCTCGGCGAGGATCTTGCGGTCGACCTCGATGCCGGCCAGGTTGAGACCCTGGATGAAGCGGTTGTAGGTCATGCCCTCGGCACGCGCCGCGGCGTTGATCCGCTGGATCCACAGCTTGCGGAAGTTGCCCTTGTTCTTGCGGCGGTCGTTGTAGGAGTAGACCAGCGAGTGGGTGACCTGCTCCTTCGCCTTGCGGTAGAGGCGCGAGCGCTGGCCCCGGTAACCGGAGGCCCGCTCGAGGGTGGTGCGACGCTTCTTCGCAGCGTTCACTGCGCGCTTGACGCGTGCCATTTCAGTGCTCCTTGAATGCTCTGGGGAAAGTTCGGGTGATCAAACGGTCTCAGCGACCGAGCAGCTTCTTCGCGCGCTTCACGTCGGCGGGGGCGAGCTCCACCAGACCGGCGTTGCGACGGTGCTTCTTGCGCGAGCCGGTCGTCGGCGCGGAGGCGAACGCAGCGCCGGACTTACGGCCGGCCTGCAAGCGCTGGATCTTCCCGGAACCGGTCACCTTGAAGCGCTTCTTGGAACCGGAGTGGGTCTTGTTCTTCGGCATAGTTCTTCCTTCTCTCGTCGTCCGGCCGGTCACGGGGCGCCGCGGCGGCGGAAGTCAGTGGATCGACCGGTCAGAGGTCGATGTCGGGGTCGAGGTTCTCTGAGCGCCGCTTCGGCTTCGGGGTGGAGGCCGGACGGGCAGCATTCGCGGCCGTACGCTCCGCCTTCTCGGCGGCCTCGTCGGCAGCGCGCTCGGCTGCCTTCTCCTCCTTGGCCTCCTTGGCCTCGACCTTGGCGTCGGCCTTCTTCTTGTGGGGGCCGAGCACCATGATCATGTTGCGGCCGTCCTGCTTCGGCGAGGACTCGACGAAGCCCAGCTCCTGGACGTCGTCGGCCAGCTGCTGCAGCAGGCGGAAGCCGAGCTCGGGACGGTGCTGCTCACGACCGCGGAACATGATCGTGATCTTCACCTTGTCCCCAGCGTTGAGGAACCGCACGACGTGACCCTTCTTGGTCTCGTAGTCGTGCTTGTCGATCTTCGGACGAAGCTTCATCTCCTTGATGATCACGTTCGTCTGGTTTCGACGGGCTTCACGGGCCTTCTGGGCGTTCTCGTACTTGAACTTCCCGTAGTCCATGAGCTTGCAGACCGGCGGCTTGCCCTGCGGGGCGATCTCGACCAGGTCGAGGTCGGCCTCCTGGGCCAGGCGCAGCGCGTCAGGGGTCGGCACGATGCCGACCGTCTCTCCGTTGGGACCAACGAGGCGGACCTCGGGAACCCGGATCCGGTCGTTGATACGAAGCTCAGTGCTGATGTGTCCTCCAGTTGTTGTGGCTGCGGAGGCTCTGGATCTCGGCTTCCGGGCCGCGTGCACGGGCGGTCCGGAAATCAAAAAAGGCTCCCGCTGGATTGTCACAAGCGGAAGCCAGTCATGACGCTCACCCACCATCGGGCTCGCACCACCGAATCCATGGCCTCTGAAGTTCTGGGGCCACTGTCTTCGGGACCGGACCCGACGACCTTTGTTGCTGGGCGGTCGATGCGGGTGGGAGAACGCTGTCGTGATCTCCGCTTGTTGGATCAAACCGACGGCGTACGTCGGCTGATCGGTCAACACGGAACACTACTGCAACATTCCCTGCGGCACCCAATCCTCAGGGGACGTGCCCGATCCTCAGGGTCGCACCCAGGCCGTACGCGGCCCGACGGTCGCCAGCTGCCAGCCCTCGGCCACCTTCTGCAGGTCGTCGCCCTCGATCGCGAACGGGACCGGGCCGGCGAGATCGAGCACGAGCGCGTCGGCGCCGTCATGGACGGCGGCCTGAGCCGCGTCTCGCAGCGAGACCGGAACCGGGCGGGCGTCGGCCTGCCAGGCCTGCAGCGGCGCGGTGCCGGTGAACCCGAGCAGCGCCTGCCGCCCGTCGGCGCCGGTGAGCAGCACGGTGGCCATGTCGGACGTCTTGTCGCGGGCCAGACCGGCTTCGTCGACCTCGACCTCCCCGAGCACCGCGACGACCGGGACGAGCACCCGGGCAGCGGCAAGGGTGGTGAGCACATCGGCGTGCGTGGCCTGGCCCGCGGCGTACGACCTCATCACGGTCGCGACCTCAGGGCTGGTCTCGCCGGTGTCGCCGGGAAATGCCGTGCCGAGGAGTCGTTTGTCGTTCATCGCCTCCCCATTCAACAACAGAGCGACATCAGGGCCGATATCGGGGACAGTCCGGGTGTCAGACGACCACGACGGTGGAAGACTGCAGGTATGGACCAAGGCGCCTACCTCGCACTAGCCGTTGCGCTCACCGTTCTGGGCGCGATCTGGACCTGGGTCGCGTTCCGACGGCGCGGCCTCGGAGCCGGCGTGAGGGCTGCCGGGTGGACGCTGCTCGCCCCGGCGGCCTACCTGACCGGACTGCTGCGCGCCGGCGGCCGGATCGTCGACGCGGTCGCCGACTGGGCCGCGCGCCTGGTCTTCAGCCCGACCGTCTGGATCGGGTTCGGCGTCGCCGCGCTCGCGATCGTGCTGATCTTCGTCGCCCGCCTCCTGCCCACCAAGGAGAAGCCGAGCCGCGCAGCCCGGAAGGGCGCTGCCGGTGCTGCGCCCGCCGGGTCGGCCGGCCCGGCCTCGGTCGCGGCGCCGAAGACGGCCAAGGGCCCGGTGGTGGACGACGATGACGACGACATGGCCGACGTCAACGATATCTTGAAGAAGTACGGCATCTCCTGAGTTGACCGACTCCCCAACCGTTGATCTCCTGACGATCGCGATGAGCCGTCCGGCCACCCTCGGCCCCGGACGGCTGATCTGCGTCGACGGCCCCGCCGGCTCCGGGAAGACGACGCTCGCCGCGGCCCTGGCCGGGATGACACAGGCCCCTGTGGTCCACATGGACGACCTGTACGCCGGCTGGGACGGCCTCGCCGACGGCATCGCCCAGCTCGAGTCGATCCTCCTCCCCCTCGTCGAGGGAGCCCCCGGCTCCTACCGCCGCTACGACTGGCACGCGGGCGAGTTCGCCGAGACCGTGCTGGTCCCGCCGAGCCCGCTCCTCGTCATCGAGGGCGTCGGCAGCGGCGCCGCGGCGTACGACGGCTTCCGCACCGCCCTCGCCTGGGTCGACGCGCCCGAGGACGATCGCAAGCGACGCGGCATCGACCGCGACGGCGACACCTTCGCGCCCCACTGGGACGCCTGGGCAGCGGCCGAGACCGAGCACTTCGCCCACGACCTGACCGCCGCCCGCGCCGACATCATCGTGACCACGTGATCCCGGAACGGGTCAGGAGATCAGCTCGTCCAGGCGGCTGTAGGCCCGCGCGTCGCCCTGGAGGACCTCCGAGCGCCGCCCGTCGACCGAGACCGGTACGTCACCCGCGACCGTGACCCGGCGCATCTCGCGCGGGTGGTGGTCGAAGTCGGCGACCGCGTAGTGCTGGGTGGCGCGGTTGTCCCACATCGCCACGTCACCGGGCTGCCAGGCCCAGCGGATGGTGTTCTCGAGCTTGGTGACCCGGTCCTGGAGCAGGTTGAACAGGTGGATCGACTCGGTGGAGGTGAGCCCGTCGAACTCCTTGACGAAGCTGCCCAGGACCAGCGTCCGCTCCCCCGTCTCGGGGTGGACGCGGACGACCGGGTGCCGGGTCTCGAAGTGGACCGAGGCGAAGTCGTCGCGGGAGTAGTTGGCGTCGGGCTGCTCGTGCTCCTCGTCGCGCTGGGCGTAGTCGTAGGAGTTGGTGTGCACCGCCCACAGCGCGTCGGCCAGCGCCTTCAGCGGCGCCGGGAGCCGGTCGTAGGCGGCCGCGGTGTTCGCCCAGATCGTGGTGCCACCGTAGGGCGGCAGGGTGACCGCGCGGAGCACCGAGATCGCCGGGACCCGGTCGACGAAGGTGACGTCGGTGTGCCACGCGTTGGCCGCCATTCCGGCGTTGGCGGTGACCCGCAGCACCCGCCCGGAGCCGGTGTTGACCGTCGGGTGCGCGGTCGTCAGCTCGCCGAACCGCGCCGCGAACGCGCTCTGCGCCTCGTCGGTGAGCCCGTCCTGGCCCCGGAAGAAGAGCACCTTGTGGCGCAGCAGGGCGTCGCGTACGTCCTCGATCTGGGTGTCGTCGGCCGCGGCCAGGCTCAGGCCCTCGATGACGGCGCCGATCCGGGCACCGGCGCGGCGGATCCGCACGCCCGAGGGCGCCTCGACGACGTCCGCGGGACGATGCAGCTCGGTGATGGTCACAGTCGTTCTCCTCCGATCAGGGATTTCGGTTCAGGCGGGGGTGAGCTCGGGCTCGGGGGTCGTGGCGTGGGCACCGCGACCGCGGCCGAGCTTCGGCCACCAGGACGGCACCAGGCCACGCTGGCCGCCGAGTGCGGCCGAGACGCGGTCGAGGTAGATCGCGATGACGACGACGGCCAGTCCGCCCTCGATCGAGGCGCCGATCTGCAGCCCCTGGACCGCGTTGACGACGACGCCACCGAGGCCGGAGCCGCCGACCAGCCCGGCCACGACGACCATCGAGAGGGCCAGCATGATGACCTGGTTGACGCCGGTCATGATCGAGTCCTTGGCCAGCGGGAGCTGGACCTCGCGCAGGATCTCCCAGCGGCCCGCGCCGAAGGCGGTGGCCGCCTCGACGGTCTCGGGGTCGACCTGGTTGATCCCGAGCTGGGTGAGCCGGACCGCCGGCGGCAGGGCGAAGACGATGGTGGCGACCAGGCCGGGTGCGTCGCCGACGCCGAAGAAGAGGATCGTCGGCAGCAGGTAGACGAAGACCGGGAGCGTCTGCATCAGGTCGAGGACCGGCCGCAGGGCCGTCCGCAGCGGTGGCGAGAAGGCCGACCAGATCCCCAGCGGGATGCCGATCACCAGCGCGACGAGCGTCGCCACGAGCACCGAGGTGGTGGTCTGCATCGTCTCGTACCACAGGTCCATCGACTCGATCAGGAGCAACCCGGCGGTCAGCACCAGGGTCAGCACGACCTGGCGGGTCACCAGGAGCGCGATCACCGCGAGCACGATGATCATCGCGACCGGTGGCAGCCCGCCGAGCACGTTGTAGACCATCCGGAGCAGGAAGTTGAGCGCCTCCTTGATGCCGTCGAAGAACGGCCCGAGGTTGTCGGTGAGGAAGGTGATGACATCCTCACCGATGTCGCCGATGTGAAGGTCAGGCATGGGCCACCTCCGCAGCCTCGTCGGTGTCGTTCACGGTGGAGAGCGCCGAGAGGATCGCACCCCGCGGCACCACGCCGCGCAGCCTGCCGTCCTCGTCGAGGACGGTGACGGGCACGACCTGGCGGCCCGCCAGATGCATGAAGTCGCCGATCACGTCGCCCTCCTTGACCTGGTGGTAGTCCTCCCCCAGCGCACCGTGGACGCTCTTGGCGCCACGCCGGGTCAGGCTCACCAGCCGGTCGTCGGTCACGACGCCCAGCAGCCTGTCGTCCGCGCCGGTGACGAACGCACCGGTGACCTCGTTCTCCCCCAGCCTGCGCAGCGCGTCGTGGGGCGTGATGTCCTCGGGGAGTACGAGACGGGCCGGCCGGATCAGGTCACCGGCGCTGAGCACCCGTGCCCGGTCGACGTCGGAGACGAACTCGCTGACGTAGTCGTCGGCAGGGTGCGCCACGATCTCGGGCCCGGGAGCGAGCTGGACGACCCGGCCCTCGCGCATCACCATCACCCGGTCGCCGATCCGCATCGCCTCGTTGAGGTCGTGGGTGACGAAGACCGTGGTGCGCTGGTCCTGGGCCTGGAGCTCGACCAGCAGATCCTGCATGTCGCGCCGGATCAGCGGGTCCAGCGCCGAGAACGGCTCGTCCATCAGCAGGATCGGCGGGTCCACGGCCAGCGCGCGGGCCAGACCCACCCGCTGCCGCATGCCGCCGGAGAGCTCGTGCGGGAGCTTGTCGCCGCGCCCGCCCAGGCCGACCCGGTCCAGGGCGGCGTCGGCCCTCTCGAGCCGCTCCTGCTTCGTGATGCCGCGTACCTTCAGGCCGTACGCCGCGTTCTCCCGCACCGTCCGGTGCGGGAAGAGCGAGAAGTGCTGGAAGACCATCCCGATGCCGTTGTTGCGGAGCTCGCGCAGCCGCTGGTCGGAGACCTTGGTGATGTCCTCGCCGTCGATCAGGAGCTCGCCGGCGCTGGGCTCGTTGAGCCGGTTGATCATCCGCAGCACGGTCGACTTGCCCGAGCCGGACAGGCCCATCACGACGAACATCTCGCCCTTGGCGATCTCGAAGTCGATCTCGTGGGCGCCGAGGTAGCCGCCCGCGGCGGCGGCCGCGGCACGCGGGTCCTCGGCGGCCAGTGCCTTCTCGGCCTGCCTCCGCCGAGGCCGTAGACCTTGCTCAGGCCACGCCCGACGATCGCGGGCTCGGCCGTCTCGTCAGCTTGGAACGTCGTCTCGCTCATCAGATCTCCGCCTTCTCGCCGTCTGCGTCCTCGACCCCGTCGAGGAACTCGGCGACTCTGTCGGGGTTGTCGTCGATCCACGCCTCGGCGATGTCGGCGAGCTCCTTCCCGGACTTGTCGTGGTCGTAGTAGAACTGCCCGGCCTCGTCGGTGGTGAAGGTCAGGTTGGAGAGGAACTCGGCGATCTCCGGGTTGTCGTCCTCGAACCCCTTGCGGGTGACCGTGCGGATCTCACCGGCGCCTCCCCACACCTTGTCGGGGTCCTCGAGGAATGCGGCGTCGAACTGCACGGTCATCCAGTGCGGGCTCCAGCCGAGGAACACGATCGGCTGGCCGGCCTTCTGCGACTTCTCGACCTGGGCGAGCATCGCCGGGGTGCCGCTGGCGACGAGCTTCCAGTCCCCCAGGCCGTACGCGTCCTCGTCGATCGCCTTCTGGATCGTCTCGTTGCCCGGGGAGCCGGCCTCGATGCCGTAGATCTTCTTCCCGAACCTCGCGGCGTTGGCGTCGAGGTCGGCGAGCGACTCGATCCCGAGCTCGTCGGCGACGTCGCCGGGGATCGCCGGGGCGTACTCGGTGCCCTTCACGATCGTGGAGAGCACCTCGACGTCGCCCTGGTCGATGGGGTCGCCGAAGCTGGGCTCCTGGGATGGCCACCAGTTGCCGAGGTAGGCGTCGATCTGGCCCGAGGAGACCGCGGTCGCCGCGTTCTCGACGGACAGGTTCTTCTTGATGCTCGCGTCGTAGCCGAGCTCCTGGAGGATCTGGACGGCGATCTCGTTCTCGACCTGGAGGTCGACCCACGGCTGCTCGGCGAGGACCACCGAGTTCTCGGCTCCACCGGCGTCGCTCTGGGCGAAGCCGTCACGCTCGCTCGCGGTCGTGCAGGCGGTCAGGGTGCCGGCTGTCGCCGCGATGGCGAGGGCGGCCACAGCAAGGCGTTGGGGGCGGCGCATGCATGCTCCATCCAATCGGTTCATATATGTCTAACACACTAGACATTCGCCTTCTGGGTGTTCCAGCACGTCCGCGCAGCGAGCAAGACCAAGATCGAGATGCTGCGATAGAGAGTCTCTATAGGTTGGTCACTGGTCGGTGAGGTCCTGAGCCAGCGCGACGAACTGCTCCACCAGCGCGTCGCCGCGTTCCTCCAGCCACACCAGAGACACGCTCACCCGCGTGACCGGAGCCAGCGGCACCACCTTCGCCCCGGCTCGCGACGCCGCACCGGCCATGCCCTCGGTCAGCATCGCGACCCCCGCCCGCGCCAGCACCAGCGGGATGATCGAGGCGACGTGGGCCGTCTCGATCGCGACCTCGGTGGGCAGGCCGGCGGCCTCGAGGCGGGCATCGAGGAACGTACGCAGCGCCGTGCCGGCCGGTGTCGCGATCAGGCCGACCTCGGCGAGCTCCTCGATCCGGATCTCCTCCGGCGCCTCGCCCGAAGGCGGCAGGACCGCCACCAGCTCGTGCTCGGCGAGGCGGTGCGAGCCGAAGGGGCCGTGCGGCGTCGCGCCGTCGATGAGCCCCACGTCGGCCTCGCCCTTGCGCACCTGGTCCAAGACGTCCGAGCGGTGCTGCGGGTCGGTGACGACCACCTGCGCCCCTGGCTGGATCCGGCGGAACTCGGCCAGCACCGGCACCAGCGGCTCGACCGCCCATACCGTGCTGGACGTGATGCGCAGCCGCCCGAACCCCTCGTCGGAGACCGACCGGACCGCACCCGCGGCGAGCTCGAAGCCACGTACGACCCGGCGGGCCGGCCCCAGCAGCGCCGAGCCCGCCGGTGTGAGCCGCACTCCTCGGCCATGACGCTCGAAGAGCGGACCGTCCAGCTCCCGCTCGAGCCCGCGCACGGCGTACGACAACGACGGCTGGGCGACGTGCAGCCGCGCCGCGGCGCTGGTGAAGCTGCCCGCCTCGGCGATCGCGAGGAAGAACTCCAGCTGTCGTCGCTCCATGGCCCGAGGCTAACCCCGACCAGCCACCGGGGCGGCGCGGCCACCTCGATAGCCTGTGCGCGTGCTGAGACCGAGTGGAGAGCAGTTCACGATCGACGGCGGGGGCTACTCCGCCACGGTGACGGAGAGTGGCGGCGCGCTGCGGCTGCTCTCCTACGAGGGGCGGGACCTGATCGCCGGGTTCGGCGACGAGGAGCAGTCCAGCGGCGGCAAGGGTCAGCTGCTGGCGCCGTGGCCCAACCGGATCCGCGACGGACGCTACGAGTTCGGCGGGAAGACCTACCAGCTCGGGCTCACCGAGGTCGCGCGCAACAACGCCTCCCACGGGCTGGTGCGGTGGTCGCAGTGGCTGCCCATCGACGAGGCCAAGGACTCGATCACCCTGGCCACCCGGTTGATGGCGCAGAGCGGCTATCCGTGGACGCTCGACCTCGAGGTGACGTACGCCATCGGGGCCAACGGGCTCACCGTGACCCAGTCGGCGACCAACCATGCTGGCTCCCCCGCGCCCTACGCCGCCGGCGCGCACCCCTATCTCACCGTCGGCGCCGGTCCGGTCGACGAGTGGACGCTCATCCTTCCGGCGCGGACGCGACTGCTCTCCGACCCCGAGCGCAAGCTGCCCACCGGGAGCGAGGCGACGGCAGGGACCGCCTACGACTTCACCTCCGCCAAGCCCATCGGCGACGTCGTCCTCGACCACGCCTTCACCGATCTCGACCGTGGCGAGGACGGGCGGGCGACGGTCACGATCCAGGGCCCCGACGGCGGCGTCGCGCTCTGGGTCGACGAGCACCACCCGTGGCTGATGGTCTACAGCGCCGACGACCAGTCACCGGCCCGCGGCGGTCTCGCCGTCGAGCCCATGACCGCTCCCCCGGACGCGTTCAACTCCGGCACCGACCTGGTCTCGCTCGCCCCCGACGAGCGCCTCGAGATCACCTGGGGCATCACCGCGATCTGAACGTCACGGCCTAGCGGTCGCACTCCAGCAACGACAGGTCGACCGTCTCGGCCATCGCCGCATAGCCGGCGTCGCCGGGGTGGAGATGATCCCCGGAGTCGTACGCAGGCAGGAACCGCGCCGGTCGGTCGGGGTCACGCGTGGCCGCGTCGAAGTCGACGATGCCGTCGAACTCACCGGAGGTCCGGATCCACTCGTTGACCGCGACCCGCACGCGATCGCGTGCGGGGGTGTAGCGGCTGCCGCCCTCGTACGGGGTGAGGGTGGCGCCGACGACGCACACGTCCTCGGCGTGCGCCTGCGCGATCAGGTCGCGGTATGCCGCGGTCAGGTCGGAGGCCTCGTCTGCGTCGTCCCAGCGGATGTCGTTGATCCCCTCCAGCAGCACCACCGTGGAGACGCCGGGCTGGTCCAGGACGTCTCGCCGGAAGCGGTCCAGACCGCGCTGGCCACCAGTGCTGTCGACGAGCACGCGGTTGGCGGAGATCCCTTCGTTCATCACTCCGAACCGGTCGGCGTACGAGCTCGCCGCCACCCGGTCGGCCAGCACGTCAGGGTAGCGCCGGTTGGCCCCGGCCGTGGAGCCGTTGCCGTCGGTGATCGAGTCACCGAAGAGCACCACGGTCTTGACCCGGCGCGGCTTCTCGACGACGACGCTCTCGACCCAGTACCAGCTGGAGATCTCCGTCGTGAACGCCGCACCCGACTCCTCGCCGGCCACGTCCGCGCCCGCTGCCCCGGAGACGTAGGAGGTCTGCGTGGCGACGTCGTGCCCGGTGATCGGGCCGCTCTCGCCGACGACGTGGAAGCTCACCGCGAGGGTCCTATCGGCCGGCACCGTCGCGTCGACCGGGTCGCTGCGCACCTCGGTGCCGGGGGCGACGGTGACCTGGTCGGCTCCGTCGAAGGTCAGCGGGCGGTTGGTACCGCGCACCACAGCGGCTCCGTCCCCGGCCAGACCGAGGTGTGCCGAGGTGAAGGTCACCGGACGGTCGCCGAACACGTTGGACAGGGTGATGCGTACGCCGGAACCACCCAGCGAGGTGTGCACCAGGTTGCGTACCGACCGGTCCGCCAGGCCGGCGGCGCCGGTCTGGCCGCCCACCTCGTCGGCCGAGGCACCCCAGGTGCCGACCGGGTGCACCGGCGCGGCCTGGGCCGGCACGGTCGAGACCAGGGCGAGGACGGCCGCCAGCGCCGCGAGAGCACGAGTCCATGACGTCACGCAGACACGTTAAGTCGCCGCGGGCACCACGATCAGCGGTTCGGGCGAGTCTTCCCCGAAGCGTAGTAAATGGTTCGCCGGAGGGTTGCTGCTAGGACAGCTCTTCGACCAGCGTGCGCAGCGTGCGTACGGCCTTCTTCGACGAGCCCCCGTCGGAGGCCTGGATGCCGAGGACGGAGATGTTGTGCCCCGAGGCCAGGTCGATGGTGGGCCAGGGAGCGCCACGCGGGAAGTTGATCGCGAGGACCTCGGCCCACTCCAGGTCGCGGCGCTTGTAGCCGTTGACCACGGTCAGACCGTCCTCACGGGCGACGACCCGCGAGCGGGTGACCGCGTGCACGCAGGTCAGGATCAGCAGACCGACGAAGCCGAAGGTGAGCCGTTCGAACATCGTCACCTGCGCCTTGATCTCGGGCGTGAAGCCGACCCAGACCATCGTGCACATGATCGCCAGGGCGGCGACGAGGAACCAGCCCATGACGCGCGCCCCGAGCGGGCGCCAGGTGTGCGGCAGCTTCACCGGCAGCTTGGGTCCGGCGGGGTCAGATCCGGCGGGGTCAGATCCGGCGGGGTCAGATCCGGCAGGCATTGATCTCCGTCAGCAGGATCGCGCGGGCACCCACGGCGTACAGGTCGTCCATCAGCTTCTGCGAACCGGCACGCGGCACCATCGCACGGACGGCGACCCAGCCCTCGCGGTGCAGCGGGCTGACCGTCGGCCCCTCGAGGCCGGGCGTCATCGCGGAGGCCTCGGAGAGGTCCTCGGCGCGGATGTCGTAGTCCATCATCACGTAGCTACGCGCGATCAGGACGCCGTCCAGACGGCGCTTGAAGGTCTCGTACGCCTCAGGAAGCTGCGCGCCCGACCGGGTGATCACCACGGCCTCGGAGCGCATGATCGGCTCGCCGAAGATCTCCAGACCGGCCTGTCGCATCGTGGAGCCGGTCTCGACCACGTCGGCGATCGCGTCGGCGACACCGAGCTGGATCGAGGTCTCGACGGCGCCGTCGAGCCGGGTGACGCTCGCGTCGATCCCCTCACGCTCCAGGAAGGCCGAGACGACCCCGACGTAGGAGGTCGCGATCCGCTTGCCGCGCAGCTCCTCGATCGAGGTGAAGGCGCCGGCGCGGCCGGCGAAGTGGAACCGGCTGCGGCCGAAGCCGAGCCCGATGACCTCGTCGGCCTTGGCGCCGGAGTCGAGGAGCAGGTCGCGGCCGGTGATGCCGATGTCGAGGGTGCCCTCGCCGACGTAGAGCGCGATGTCGCGCGGGCGCAGGTAGAAGAACTCGACGCCGTTCTCATCGTCGATGAGGGTCAGGCGCTTGGAGTCCTCGCGCTGGCGGTAGCCGGCCTCGCGCAGGAGCTCGGAGGCGGAGCTGGACAGCGAGCCCTTGTTGGGGACGGCGATCCGGAGAGGCTTGTCATCGGTTGTCATGAGGTTCCCCTACAGGTGTGAGTAGACGTCGTCGATCGAGATTCCGCTGGCGAGCATGAGCACCTGGGCGTGGTAGAGCAGCTGGGAGATCTCCTCCGCGGTCGCTTCCTTGCCCTCGTACTCGGCCGCCATCCAGGACTCGGCGGCCTCCTCGACCAGCTTCTTCCCGATCGCATGGACCCCGGCGTCGAGCTGTGCCACGGTGCCGGATCCTTCAGGTCGGGTCCGGGCCTTCTCACTCAGCTCGGCCCAGAGCTCGTCGAACGTCTTCACGAACGTCAAGCCTAGGCCGTACGCGACCCGGCCCCCGAATCGTCTCATCGGATCCATAGCAGAACTGCTATGGACAGCCATAGCAGGACTGCGATACCGTCGATTTCATGAGCACCGACGACGAGGACACCGCGTTCTACGTCGGGATCGCCGCGCAGGTCACCGAGCACCGGGTCGCGCGGGGCCTGTCCCAGCGCGAGCTCGCCGAGCTCTGCGGCACGACCCAGTCGGCGATCGCTCGGCTGGAGTCCGGGTCCCGCCCACCCAAGATCGACACCCTCCTCCGGGTGGCAGCCGCCCTCGACTGCCGCCTCGAGGTCGGCTTCCACGCCCGCACCCGAGCCCACAGGAGCACGCCATGAAGACCCCTATTGCCGCCGACGAGGTCGAGTCGACCCGCAGCGAGCGGTTCCTGGCGGTCGCACTGACCGCCTTCCTGCTCGTCGGCACCGTCTGGTTCTACGTCAAGGTCGCCGGCTGGTGGCCGCTCTACATGGACTGGGACCAGTGCAACAACGGCCAGACGGCGTGCGAGATCCCCGGCCACGAGGCGATCCAGATAGGTATCCGCCTCGGCTTCATCATCCTGCTCTGCCTGGTCGGGTTCTGGGTCCTCTACCGGCTGCGCCGCAGCGGCTCCCGCTTCCTCCCGCTCGGCTTCGCGCTCGCCGCGACCGGGGTGATCATGGCGCTGGTCTTCGCCTTCCACTACACCTTCGAGTACGCCGACTTCGGCCCGCTCATCCTGTCGCTGTTCGGCGCCGCGGCCACCGTCGGCGTGTTCGTCGCCGTCCAACGGCTCCTGGCCAAGCGGATCCCGGCCATGCGCGTACGCAAGGGCGACTGCCCCTACTGCGGCTACCCGGTCCGCGGCAAGCACTGCGAGGGCTGCGGCCGCGAGACCATCGCCCCGTGCGCGACCTGCGAGGCCGACCGCCGGGTCGGCTCGCTCCACTGCGTGGCCTGCGGCGCCGACTGACCCTCCACCTCAGGGTGAGGGTTAGGCTGGTCGTACGGTCGCGCGGTGCAACTTCATGAACTCAACGTAGCCAGGCGCGTTGAGCTCGAGGATCGCCGCGGGGTTGCTGCCGGGCTCGATCGTGCCGCGGATCTTGGCCGGCACGCCCATCACCAGGCTGTGGTCGGGCACCTCGGTCCCCTCGACCACCATCGCGCCGGCGGCGATCAGGCAACCGTCGCCGATGACCACGGCATCGGAGACCACGGCGCCGTTGCCGACCAGCGACCCGGTCCCGATCCGGTCGCCGTGCACCACGCAGCCGTGCGCGATCGTGCTGTGCGCGCCCATCTCGAGGGAGGAGCCGGGGCGTACGTGCAGCACCGAGTTGTCCTGCACGTTGGAGCCCTCGCCGATGATGATCGGCCCGACGTCGGCACGCAGCACCGCGCCGTACCAGACGCTGGCGTTCGGACCGAGGCGTACGTCACCGACCAGCGTCGCTGTCGGCGCCACCCAGGCGTCGGGATGGATCTGCGGACCCTTGCCGTCGAATTCGAAGATGTTCATCAGGGCAGAGCCTAGGGGTGTGCTCCGTCGGGGCTGACGTGGAGGACCACACTGGTCAGCCGCGGCAGTGCCTCCAGGAGATGCTCCTCGGCATGGTGGGCGATGTCGTGCCCGGCAGAGACGGGCAGCTCGGCTGACACGGTGATGTCACCGTCGGCGTGGAGGGTGTGCCCGATCCACCGCAGCCGCAGGCTGCGGACCTCGAGCACGCCGTCCACCGTGCCGACCGCCTCCCTCGCCCTGCGTACGTCCTCCGGGGTGACCGCGTCCATCAGCCGAGCACCGACCTGCTTGAGCGCCGAGCGCAGCACGCCGAGGATCGCCACCGCGATCAGCAGCCCGATCACCGGGTCGGCCCACGGCATCCCGAGCGCGACACCGGCGCCACCGAGGACCACGGCCAGCGAGGTGAAACCATCGGTACGCGCGTGGAGCCCGTCGGCGACCAGGGCCGCCGAGCCGATCTGGCGGCCCACCCGGATCCGGTAGCGCGCGACGAGCTCGTTGCCACAGAACCCGACCACTCCCGCCGCAGCGACCGCCCAGACGTGCTCGACCTCGCGTGGATGGAACAGCCGGTCGATGGCCTCCCAGCCGGCCAGGATGCTGGAGAGCGCGATCATGGCGACGACGAAGAGCCCGGCGAGATCCTCGGCCCGGCCGTACCCATAGGTGAACCGGTCGTTGGCCGGACGCCGGGCGAGCCAGAACGCCACGAGCAGCGGCACCGCCGTCAGGGCGTCCGCGACATTGTGGAGCGTGTCCCCCAGCAGCGCCACCGACCCGGTCAGGGTCACCACGATCGCTTGCACCGCCGCCGTCAGCGCGAGCACACCGAGACTGATCCACAGCGCCCGCCGCCCACGTACGTCGGCCTCCAACGCCTCGTCGACCTGGTCCGCCGCATCGTGGGAGTGAGCCCCGAAGACGTCCGAGACCGCATGCTTGACGCGCGCCCACCCCCCATCGTGCCCATGGCTGTGGTCATGGCTGTGGTCATGATCGTGGCTGTGATCATGTCCGTGACCGTGTCCGGCGTGGGCATGGTCGCGTGGATGATCGTGCAACGTATGGGTCATGCCGACTCCTCCCCCGACGACCGATGGTGCGCAGGGACCTGGTCCAGGAGATGCTCCACGTGGCCGATCGTGTCGAGGACGAGCT
Source organism: Nocardioides sp. NPDC087217 (assembly GCF_044744805.1). Classification (NCBI taxonomy): domain Bacteria; kingdom Bacillati; phylum Actinomycetota; class Actinomycetes; order Propionibacteriales; family Nocardioidaceae; genus Nocardioides; species Nocardioides sp. NPDC087217. The sequence continues at coordinate 516,573 of NZ_JBIUZB010000002.1, read as the reverse complement.
GGCGCACATGCCCGTTCTCGACCCGGTAGAGCACCGAGGTCCCCTCCTTCCGCGTCGTCACCAGCCGAGCCATCCGCATCTTCGCCAGATGCTGTGACACCCCCGGCACCGGCTTGTCCAACATCGAGGCAAGCTCGGAGACCGACCGCTCCTCATCGAGCAACAGCCCCGCCATCTGCAGACGCGTCGGATCAGCCAGCATCCGCAGCACCTCGACGGCAAGAGTGACGACGTCGTCCCCCCACACCGGAGGTTGCGTATTTGCATGCATGCGCAAATTATAGCGCGACGACGGACCCTGCGATCGAGTCGGCGCGACTGTCCCAGATCACGCCGCCGAGGTCAGCCGGGACAACGAGCGCCGCGATGCTGCCGATCACCGGTTGAGCGAGCGCCGAAGACCAGTCGTCGACATCGAACTCCCCCGCAGTCACCGGGCAGCGGCATTGCCCGTATCCCGCGTCTTCGGACGCAGCCAGGTCGACATCGGAGGCCCTCTTGACCCAGATCGGCCCAGAGAACGGCATCGGCTTGGATGGTTCGGTGTCACGGGAGCGAGACCGACGCGCCGACTAGCATCACGGGCAGAGGCAGACGCGCCGACCTGATCGCGCAGGGCGGGGCAGACACGCCGACTCGATCGCGCAGGGCGGGGCAGACACGCCGACTCGATCGCGCAGGGCGGGGCAGACACGCCGACTCGGCATCGCCACGGGTGTCGTCCGCGCGGTTGGGGTTGTGGATTGTTGTGACCCGTCGGTTTATCTGCGTCTGGTGAAGCGGATGTCGCCGTTGGGCAAGCGTTCGTGGAGGTAGGTGGAGTCGTGGGCGCGGTGGTGGTGATGGGAGCAAAGCAGGGCAGCGTTGTCGAGGTCGGTGGCCCCGCCTTGGGCCCATTCGAGCCAGTGGTGGGCTTCGGCCCAGGTGCCGGGGATGTCACAGCCCTCGGCCTCGCAGGTGGCTGAGCGCAGCAGGAGGGCTCGGCGTTGGGCGGCGGTGAAGAACCGTTCCTTGCGGCCCAGGTCGAGGACCTCGGAGGCGCCGCCGAGGACGGCGGGGATGATGTTCGCGGTGCAGGCCAGCCGCCGGGCTTCGGCGGCGGTGATCGGGCTGCCGCCGATGATCTGGGCGATGCCGGCGTCCTTGCGGAGCTGGTCGAGGTCGATGGTGACGATCACCGTGGTCGCATCGCCGCCGTGGATCGGGAGCCGGGCTGGGTCGAGGGTCTCCAGCAGTTGGCAGAACGCGCGTCCCAGGCGGCGGTCGTAGGGTAGGTAGTCGCCTGTGTCGGTGCGGGTGCCGTCGTCGCGGCGGGGTGAGGCGAAGGCCTCCAGGGTGGTGGCCAGTCGGTCTGCGGTCGCGTCCGGGACCACCGCCGAGATCCGGGTGGTGCCATCCCCCAGCCGCCGCATCGCCAGGCGGGTCTTCTTCCGCGCGTGGGCCTCCTCGGCCGCAAGGCGTCGGGCTTCTTCCGCTTCGGCGATCTCGGGGGCGATGACATCGAGGATCCGACGGCCCAGGCGTCGCAGTTGGGTGGGGTCGAACCGGGTCGCGTAGGCGACCAGGGCCTCTTCGGCCTTGACTCGGATCTCGGGGTCGAGATCGGCGGGGAGGTCGTCGAGAGCGTTGACGATGACGTGGGCCTGGGCGGGGTTGCAGGCACCGCGGCGCATCGCCTCCGCGACCTGGTGATAGGTCCGATCCAAAGCCTCAGAGAGCCGGAGGTCGGCTCGGAGGGTCTCGGGGCGTTGGTGGGTGTGGTGATGCAGCCACGCCGCGACATCCCGCGACGCAGACTCGGCGGCCACATCACCGGCGGCGGCGAGCACCCGGAGCTCGAGCTCAGCCAGCTGGGCTTTCGCGCGGGCGATCTCGAGCAAGGTGGTGGCCTTCTGGTCGGTGGCCATGAACACCGGATTCGCCTCAGAGACACGGGCAAGCGAGGCAGTGACCGCGACCACCGCCCCCAGCACAGGGTGCTGGGGCTGCTGCAGCATGGTCATCGAACCGGTCACCTCCCGACGTACGAACTCAAGGGTTTCTGCCTGTGCAGAATCCCGGTTGGTTCGCTGGTCTCGGAGGCCCGGAGTACGGGCTATTACTTACCCTCGCAGCTCAGCGTGCACGCCCCTGGTTCCCCTGGATTACCCCACCCCCGTTGTGTCTCGGATGAATAGGGCACGCCTCTTTCGAGGTGGTCGGCCTTCACGTTTACGCCTGCGCCGAGCCTACCACACAACGCAAAACCAATGAACCCAATCAGGGACAGATATCCCCAACCAAACCCAGACCGCTGCTGGAAGCCCGCAAGACACCCGAATGGCACCCACCCCAGACACCCTGCTTCTAAATCTCCCAACCCAAGCAACGTATTGGCCCCACCCGTGCTGGAACCCAGGCACGAGACCAAACAGACACACATCAACCACTACCCTGCTCACCGATGACCATGACAGAGATCGGCGCAGCCTACGACGGCCGCGCAACCGAGTACATCGACCTGTTCGGAACGATCGACCAGCTCGCCAAGCGCGACCACGAGACGATCACCACCTGGCGAGACACCACGACCGGCCGCCTAGTGGATGCCGGCTGCGGCCCAGGGCTCTGGAGCCAGGAGCTCACCACGGGCGGCGTACGCGAGGTAGTAGGTCTGGACGCCTCGGCCGAGTTCGTCGCCGCCGCACGAGCGCGGTATCCAGAGGTCAGCTTCGAGCGAGCGGACATGGCCGACCTCCCGCTGGAGGACGAGTCGGTCGGCGGCATCCTGGCGTGGTACTCGATCATCCACACCCCGCCCGCCGATCTTCCTGCGATCCTCGGCGAGTTCGCCCGCGTGCTCACGCCCGGCGGATCGGCGCTGATCGGCTTCTTCGACGGCGATCCAGGCGAGGCGTTCGACCACGCGGTGCACACCGCCTACTACTGGTCCGCCGAGGCGCTGGCAGACATGCTCGCTCCGCACGGGTTCGTCATCGAGCGGGCAGCGTCCCGCCAGGATCCAGGGGCGCGGCGTCGCGCGGGCGACCTGGTCGCGAGGCGCACCACCTGAATCGCCCACGCACAAACCACGGCGCGCACAGGGCATGGCCGACTCCGAGGGGTTCGTCAGCTTCCACGACCTCGCCGCCGAGTTCACCGGGCTGTGCGACGCCGGGATCGAGGTCCTCGCCGACGCCGCCGGGATCGAGACCTGGACCGCGATCAACGTGCGCACGGTGATGGCACAGGGCGCCGACGGGAAGAGCCAGGGCATCGGCCACCTCGACTTCGACGCGATCGACGCCGCGTTCCCGGACGCGGTGGCCGCCTGCAGCTGACCCCGACTCCGAGAGCCAGCAGGTTGTGAAGCCGAGAGCGGTCCACCGACCGCTCTCAGGTTCACAACCCGCTCAGCGCCTCAGTAGTGGCGCACGCAGTCGCGCAGGGCGAGCGCGGTCTCCATGGCCGCGGCGGCCGCCTCATAGCCCTTGTCCTCGCTGGACCCCTCGAGCCCGGCCCGGTCGAGCGCCTGCTCCTCGTTGTCGCAGGTCAGCAGGCCGAAGCCGACGGGAATGAGGTAGTCGATTGCGATCCGGTTGAGCCCGTCGGTGGCGGCCGAGCACACGTAGTCGAAGTGCGGAGTGCCGCCGCGGATGACGACCCCGAGCGCGACGATGGCGTCGTAGCCCGACTTGGCCAGCGCGGCCGCGGCGACGGGGAGCTCGAACGCACCGGGGACGCGCACGACCGTCAGGCCGCCGACGGCGGCGTCCTTCAGCGCTCGCTCGGCGCCGTTCAGCAGGCCGGCCATCACCTCGTCGTGCCAGCGCGCGGCCACGACTGCGACCCGCAGGTCGCTCGCGTCGACGACCTCAGGGGTCGGGGCTCCCTTGCCACTCATCGGTTCTCCTCAGACAGATCGGGCAGCGCGTGACCCATACGGTCACGCTTGGTCAGCAGGTAGGCGAGGTTGTGCTCGTTGGGCCGCGGGGTCAGCGGGACCCGCTCGGCGACCTCGACACCGTACGCCTCGAGGTGACTCACCTTCTCGGGGTTGTTGGTCATCAGGCGTACCGCGTCGACCTTGAGGTCGCGCAGGATCTGCGAGGCGGCGCCATAGTGTCGCGCGTCGGCCGGGAGGCCGAGATCGAGGTTGGCGTCGACGGTGTCGCGCCCGCCGTCCTGGAGCTGGTAGGCCTGCAGCTTGGCGAGCAGTCCGATCCCGCGGCCCTCGTGGCCGCGCAGGTAGACCACCACACCGCAGCCCTCCGCCGCGATCCGCGAGAGAGCCTCGCGCAGCTGCGGTCCGCAGTCGCAGCGCCGCGACCCGAAGACATCCCCGGTCAGGCACTCCGAGTGCACGCGCGCGAGCACCGGATCGCACCCGGCGATGTCCCCGTAGACCAGCGCGACGTGCTCGACCCCGTCGTCGATGGTGCGATAACCGTACGCGGTGAAGTCCCCGAACTCGGTCGGCAGCCGGGTCGCCGCCTTGCGCTCGACCAGCACCTCCGTACGCCGCCGGTAGGTGACGAGGTCGGCGATCGAGATCATCGCGAGACCGTGCTCGTCGGCGAACTCCCGCAGCTGCGGGGCGCGCTGCATGGTGCCGTCGTCGTTGACCAGCTCGACCAGTGCACCGGCCGGTTCCAGACCGGCCAGCCGGGTCAGGTCGACCGCGGCCTCGGTGTGACCGACCCGGACCAGCACTCCCCCGTCGCGTGCCCGCAGCGGGAAGACATGCCCCGGCCGGGTCAGGTCACCGGCGCCCGAGTGGGGCCCGGCCAGCAGCCGGGTGGTGAGCGCCCGGTCGGCGGCCGAGATGCCGGTCGAGACGCCCTCGCGGGCGTCCACGGACACCGCGTACGCCGTCTGCTTGCGGTCCTCGTTGACACGAGTCATCGGCGGCAGGTCGAGAGCATCGAGCCGCTCGCCCGGCAGCGCCACGCAGATCACGCCCGAGGACCAGCGGATCGCGAACGCCATCACCTCCGGGGTCGCCAGCTCGGCGGAGAAGATCAGGTCGCCCTCGTTCTCCCGGTCCTCGTCGTCGACGACCACGACCGGCTTGCCGGCCGCCAGGTCGGCGATCGCGTTCTCGACCGGGTCCAGGCGGACCCCCAAGTACTGCTCGGTGCCCGATGAATTCAATCCAGTCTCGATGTTCACGGCCGAACCCCTCCCAGAAGCTTCTCGACATGCTTGGCGATGATGTCGGTCTCGAGGTTGACCTCGTCGCCGACGGCCCGGAACCCCAGCGACGTGCGCGCCAGGGTCTCGGGGATGAGGCTGACCGTGAACGCGTCGTCGGTCACGGAGACGACCGTCAGGCTGATCCCGTCGACCGCGATCGAGCCCTTCTCGACGACATAGCGAGCCAGCTCCGGATCCAACGAGATCGTGACGACCTCCCAGTGCTCACTGGGCTCACGCGACACGATGCGTCCGACGCCGTCGACGTGGCCCTGGACGATGTGGCCACCGAGCCGGGTGCTCGGGGTGACCGCGCGCTCCAGGTTGACCTGGTCACCGACCGAGAGCGCGTGCAGGCTGGTCCGCTTCAGCGTCTCCAACATCACGTCGGCCGTCCACTCGTTCTCGCCCAGCGTGGCGACGGTCAGGCAACAGCCGTTGACCGCGATGGAGGCGCCCAGCTCTGCGTCCGCCAGCACGGTGGCGGCGGAGATGGTCAGGCGTACGGCGTCGCCCTGGTCCTCGATCCCGGCGACGGTGCCGAGCTCCTCAACAATCCCGGTGAACATCACTGCTCCCCTTTCTGTGGTTCCAAGACGAACCGCACGTTCGGCTCCTCGCCGGGCGCGGCAGGTGAAAGCACATCGACCGAGCGCACCCGCGGCCGGAACGCGTCGGCGATGGTGGTGATTCCGAGGTCGGCGACGGCCGAGCGACCGGCGCCGAGCAGGAACGGGGCGACGTAGACGACGATCTCGTCCACGAGTCCCGCCTCCAGGAAGGCCGCGGCCAGCGTCGGCCCGCCCTCGAGAAAGACATGGCGGCGCTCGCGCTCCCACAGGGCGGCGAGCGCCTCGTGCGGGTCGCGCGTGCGGAGGTGGAGGGACGGCGCCTGCGCGTCGAAGATCCGGCGGTCCTCACCCAGGTCGCGCTCCCCCATGACCACCCGAAGAGGCTGTACGCCGACCGGCCGGTCCTCCAGGTCACGGACCGTCAGCGCGGGGTCGTCGACCGCGACCGTGTTGGTCCCGACCAGCATCGTGTCGCTCAGCGCCCGCAGCTTGTGGGTGTCGAGCCGCGCGGCGCGCGAGGAGACCCAGCGCGAGGTGCCGTCGGCGGCGGCGCTGCGTCCGTCGAGGGTGGTGGCGAACTTCCAGGTGACGTAGGGGCGCTGCAGCTCGGCCGCCCGGGTCCAGACCCGGTTGAGCTCACGAGACTCCGCTGCGTACAGGCCCTGCTCGACCTCGATCCCCGCCTGCTTCAGCGTGGCGGCGCCACCGGCGGCGACCGGGTTGGGGTCGGACTGGGCGTAGACGACACGGGCGACGCCGGCCTCGATCAGCGCCTGCGAGCACGGGCCGGTGCGGCCGGTGTGGTTGCACGGCTCGAGCGTCACGACCGCGGTCGCTCCACGGGCTGCCTCACCGGCCTTCGCCAGCGCATCGACCTCCGCGTGCGGAGTGCCGGGCCCACGGTGATAGCCCTCGGCGATCATCGACCCGTCAGGCCCCAGGAGTACGCAGCCCACCCGCGGGTTCGGGTAGGTGGCGGGCCCCGGGGCGCCGATCGCAGCGGCCAGGTCCAGGGCGCGACGCATCGCTCCCGGCTCCGGGTCACGCTGGTCCAAGCACTTCATCTGATCCCCTCTGGTCCGTCTCACGGACTCCGGGGTCAGGCCGAGACATCGCGCCGCGCCCTGTCGAATCAGGGCGCTCACGACGAATCGGGCTGCGTGCGTCTTCCCATCCGGACTTTAACCGTCGGTCCAGGAGTTTCACCTGGTCAACCGATGACTGGCTGCCATCGGGTCGCGGACTTCTGAACTTTCGTCCAGTCACCGCCGGCTCGGAATTTCACCGACCCCAGAGCACGCGAGCACAAGCTCGTCTTCAACCAGTGTGCCACACCCGTGGCACGACGCCTGATCAGGCGTCGACTGCTGAGACGGCCTTGTCGCGCAGGGCGTTGACCATCGCATCCGGGTCTGCGGCCGAGTAGACGGCGGAGCCGGCGACGAAGACGTCGGCTCCCGCCTCGGCGCAGCGCTCGATGGTCTCCAGCGAGACGCCGCCGTCGACCTGCAGCCAGGTCTCGACACCGTGCTTGTCCATCAGCGAACGGGTCCGGCGGATCTTGGGCAGCACCAGGTCGAGGAACTTCTGCCCGCCGAAGCCGGGCTCGACGGTCATCAGCAGCACCATGTCGAGCTCGGCAAGCATGTCCTCGTAGGGCTCGATCGGGGTCGCCGGCTTGAGGGCCATCGAGGCGCGGGCGCCCTTGGCGCGGATCTCGCGCGCCAGCCGGACCGGCGCCTTGGTGGCCTCGACGTGGAAGGTCACCGAGCCGCAGCCGGCCTCGACGTACGCCGGGGCCTCACGGTCGGCGTTCTCGATCATCAGGTGGGCGTCCAGCGGCACCGAGGTGGACCGCGCAAGCGCTTCGACCATCGTCGGCCCGAAAGTCAGGTTGGGCACGAAGTGGTTGTCCATCACGTCGACATGGACCCAGTCGGCGCTGGGGATCCGGGCGACTTCCGCCCCGAGGGCTGCGAAGTCGGCGTTCAGGATGGACGGAGTGATCTGGATGTGGCCCACGGAAGGCACCCTAGATGACCCCGAGGGCTCAGAGGTCAGCCAGGTCGGCGTACGTCAGCCCCTCGAGCGTGTCCCGGAAGACCCGGCGCTCGCCGGGGGCGACGGGGACATGGTTCTCGACTACCAGGACGGTGCAGCCGGCGGCCTCGGCGGAGCGCGCTCCGGTGTTGGAGTCCTCGACCGCGATGGTGTCCTCGGCCGCGACACCGAGGGCAGCGGCCGCGGTGAGGTAGGGCTCGGGGTGGGGCTTGCCGTTGCGGACCATGTCGCCGGTGACGATCACCTTGAAGGTGCCCTCCGGGAGCTGCTGGAGGATGGGGCCGACGAACCGGGCGTACGACATCGTCACCAGCGCGCACGGCACGCCCTGCTCGAACAGGTCGGTGAGCAGCTCGCGCGCTCCGGGTCGCCACGGGACCTCGCGCTCGACCTGCTCGACCACGCCGTCGAGGAGCATCTCGACGATCTCCTCGGGCTCGTGAGGAAGCCCCATGCCCTCCTTGACCAGGCGCGCCGACTCGATCAGCGCGTTGCCGACCAGCTCCATCGCCTGCTCCTCGGACCAGGTCGCCCCGAAACGCTCGGCGATGGCGTACTCCGCCGCGATCCAGTAGGGCTCGGTGTCCACCAGGGTGCCGTCCATGTCCATCAGGATCGCGGCCGGGAAGTCCCCGGACGGGCTGCCAGGTGCCTGGTTGGTGTTCAGCGTAGCCTCCGGTGGAACGAGATCGGGTCGCGATGCGGGACCAACCCTAAGGCCTGCCGACGGCAGGATCAGAGAAGGTCGGCGACCAGAGCGGCGGCGCGACGGGCGCCGTCGGTCTCGACCGGTCGGCTGCGGGGCTCGCGGCCGATCTCGTCGGCGATCGCTCGCGCGAGCGTGTCGGGGGTGAGGTCGTCGTACTCGAGACAGCGTCCGGCGCCGTACTGCTCGAGCCTGTGGCGTACGTGGATGTTCTGCTCGAAGTGGTGGCGCAACGGCACATAGATGAACGGCGTGCCGGCGGCGGTCAGCTCCATCGTGGTGGTCAGCCCGCCCTGCACGATGGCAAGGTCGCAGGCGCCGAGCAACCGGTAGAGGTCCGGGACGAAGCCGAGCACCTTGAGCCCGGGGCGCGCTCGGACGACGCTGGCCTCCAGGCGCGGCCCCGTCACGACGACCATCCGAAGGCCCGGCACGGCCGCGCGGGCGGCGTCGTACGCGTCTTCCACCCGGCGGAGCAGGTGGCTGCCAACGCCGGACCCGCCGACGGTGACCACGCAGACCCGCTCATCAGGTCGCCAGCCGAGCTCCCGTCTCAGCCGCGCCCGATCGGCGATTGAACCCGGGTCGATCCCGGTGACGTAACCGCTGAAGTCGTAGTGCTGCCGGGTCCAGGCGGAGATCTCAGGCAGGTCGTCGCCGAAGTAGCCGGGCACGACGTCCTCGGGGTTTCCGACGAAGACCGCGCGGTCGCGCAGCCGCGGATGGCGCTCGACGTGCTCGAGCATCTCGGCGTTGTGGTCGGCGATGACGAACCGTGCCCGCTCGTCGTCGTCGGGCATCGGGAGGAAGCCGACGAAGTCGGTGAGCCACGCGTAGCCGAAGCGCTTCAGCTCGGGGTTCTCGTGGAGGAAATGGTCGACGTCCCAGGCCTCGTCACCGACGACGAGGTCGTAGTGCTCGTCGCGGACGACGTCATCGAAGATCATGAAGTTGTTGACGAGGACCTCGTCCATGCGCCTTATCGCGTCGAAGACGTGCAGGTCGTGCTCGCCCGACTCCTCCTCGATGTGGCGCGACTCGTTGGCGAGCCACCTGCTGGCTGGATGGACCCGCTCCCCGGCCGCCTCGAGGACCCGGGTCACCGGGTGCTGGGCGAGCCAGTCGACCTGGACGTCCTCGTGGCGCTCCCGGAGAGCCTGCGCGATCGCAAGGTCGCGGCGGGCATGACCCAGCCCGATCGGCGAGGAGAGGTAAAGGACCTTCTTCTGCCGGTGGGACGCGCGGACCCAGGTGCGACTCGCCGGCGGAGAGGGGTGGACAGCGTCCGCGAAGTCCTTGATCAGGTGATTGATCTTGACCGGGTCGCGGCCCACCGGACCGTGCCCGCTGCCCTCGAGCAGTACCAGCGATCCCCCGGTGAGCTCGACGAGGCGCTCACTGATCGCGACCGGTCGGATCTGGTCGTCGGTCCCGTGGATCGCGAGGACCGGACACTGGACGCGGCCGCAGATCTCCTCGACGGAGGCGCACGTCACCCCGTCGCACCCCAGCCGTGCCGCCGTGGAGTCGGCGACGACCTGCGGCGTCGTCTCGTGCGCCCAGGCGATGCAGTCCTCGATCTGTTTGGTCGAGTGCGGCTCAGGGAACATCTTGGCGAAGAAGAACTCGAGGAAATCGTCATAGCCGCCCTCGAGCCAGTAGTTCCGGTTGTACTTCGCCCATCCGTCCGTGGTGTCGAGGCGGGCGTCCCAGACGAAGGCGTCCCGCTCCTGGACGATCGGGAAACCGCAGGCCGCCCCGATCGCGACCAGTCCGGCCACCCGGTCCGGATGGTCCGCGGCAAGGTGCAGACTCCACGCGACCCCGCAGGACAGCCCCACGACGACGGCCCGGTCGGTGCCGGTGGCGTCCAGGACGGCGAGGGCGTCCGCGGCGTACGCCTCGTTCGTGTACGCCGCCGCACCCTCCGGCCGGTCGGACCGGCCGTTGCCGCGACCGTCGAAAGTGACGACTCTGAAGTGTCGCGCCAGGTAGCCGATCTGCGCCTTCCAGAACCGGGAGTGGATGATCGTCCAGGTCGGCATCAACACGATGGTGCGGTCGTCCGGGCCGGCGGTCGTTGCACCGTAGACCTCGTAGTGGACCTTGACGCCATCCGTCTCCACGTAGCCGTCGGCGTCGGGCTCGCATGCCCTCATGGCCCCAGTGTGACTCGGTTGGGCCCAGTCGCGCCGGGCTTCGACCGAGCGACGAGCCGCGCCAGCCTCTCGCTCACGGCCGGACCTCGTAGACACGGTTGAACGGGGTCTCGGACACGCCCTCGAACCGGGTGAACCCGGCCGCGATCGTCACATCGCGGATCCGAGCCGGGCCGGCCTGGGTCCCCAGCGCGAGCCCGACGTCCTGGGCGAGCGAGCTGGGCGTGCAGAGCAGCGTAGAGAAGCCGTAGTAAGCGCGGCCCACCGCGTGCAGGTTGTCCTCGACGTGGTCACCGGCGATGGGCTCGACGACCATCCAGGTGCCGTCCTCGGCGAGGGACTCACGGACGTGCCGCGCCGCGCCGACCGGGTCGCCCATGTCGTGCAGGCAGTCGAACATGGTGACGAGGTCGTAGTCGCTGCCACCGAACGCGGATGCCGGGGCGACCTCGAACCTCACCCGGTCCGCGACGCCCGCGGCCGCGGCGCGCTCGCGCGCGGTCTCGATCGACGCCTCGTGGTAGTCCCACCCGACGAACCGAGAGGCGGGGAACGCCTGCGCCATCAGGATCGTCGAGGCACCGTGGCCGCAGCCCACGTCGGCCACCGTCGCGCCGCGCTCGAGTTTCTCGACGACGCCGTCGAGGGCGGGCAGCCACTCGGGGATCAGATGGGCGTTGTAGCTCGGGCGGAAGAACCGCTCGCAGCCGACGTGGACGTCGGCGTCGTGCTCGTGCCATCCGTAGCCGCCGCCGTTGCGTGCGGCCTCGAGGATGTGCGAGGCGTCGTGGACGGTGCCGAGCGCGATCTGGAACATGCCGGGCAGGAAGGCCGGGCTGTCTTCGACGGTCAACGCCACCGCGTGCTCCGGCGGCAGCGTGAACCGGCTGGTGGCCGGGTCGTAGGTCACGTACGAGCCGGCGGCCTGGGCATTGAGCCACTCGCGGGCGTACGGCTCGCCGGTGGCGGTCCGTGCGGCGAGCTCGGCCGGGGTGCTCGGTCCGTTGGCCGCGAGGTCGCGGTAGTAACCGAGCTTGTCGCCCATCACCACCAGAGCGGCGTTGAGCGTCGCACCGACCTCGTCCACCGCGCGGAAGACGAAGGCCATCAGCTTGTCCATGTCGATCTCGACCTCGTTCGTGCCCGGGGTCATGGCGTCATCAGTAGTGGTCATGACGGGAACGCTAGGAACGCCTGGCATGTCCCCGCGTCAGGTGCCCCACCTAGTCGCTCTGGGTACCCAGGACCAGGTAGGGCGCTGTTCGGTCGTGGGATCGGCACGGGTGCCCGCTCCTAGACTTCCCGCGTGCTCATCGGACGAGAGGCGGAGCAGCGGGTCGTGGACCAGCTCTTCGCCGGTGCGAGGATCGGCCGCGGTGGAGCGCTCGCGATCACAGGCGAGCCGGGCGTCGGCAAGACCGCGCTGCTCGAGGACGCGCTCGATCGCCTGGAGGGCGTCCAAGTCCTGCGCGCAACCGGTACGGAGGCAGAGCAGGACCTCGCGTTCGCCGGGCTCCACCTCCTGCTCCGTCCGGCGTTCCACCTCCTCGACGCGCTGCCAGATCCGCAGGCAGCAGCACTGAGCCGCGCACTCGCCCTCGAGGCGGGCACCGCCGGCGACCGGTTCGCCATCGGCGCAGCGACCCTCGCGCTGCTGTGCCGGTACGCCGAGCACGCGCCGATCGGCGTCGTCGTCGACGACCTGCAATGGCTCGACCGACCGTCCGCGGAGGCTCTCGCCTTCGCCGCCCGCCGGCTCGACGCGGACCCCGCCGTCGTTCTGCTCGCCGGCCGATCCGGAGCTTGCGACGGCCTCCTCGACGGCCTCGATGTACTGGAGCTGTCAGGCCTGGACCCGGCGGCGTCCGACGACCTCGTGCGCTCTCTGGAGGTCACGCCACCAACCGAGGAGCAGGTGGCGCGGCTGTTCGCAGCGACCGGTGGCAACCCTCTCGCCCTTCTCGAGCTCGGACGCAACATCGAGCTGCTCGACGACCGGGCCCCGGGACTCCCGCCGGCGCTGCCCGCCACCCTCGCGGCCGCGTTCTCCCGGCGGCTGGCGGAGCTCGGCCCGGGATCTCGGACCGCCCTGCTCGCTGCCGTGGTCACCAACGGTGACCTCCACCTCACGGGCGAGGTCTGCAAGCGGCTCGGTCTCGACGTCTCCGGCCTCGGTGCCGCCGAGCGCGCAGGGCTGGTCGTCGTGACGAGCAGCCGCGTCGACGTACGACACCCGCTCGTCCGCGCGGCCGTCTACGCAGAGGCCGACGAGACTCTCCGTCGATCCGTCCACCTCGCTGTGGCCGACCTGCTGCCGGACGACGCGGAGCGACGGGCGTGGCACCTGGCCGAGGCCACCTGGGGTCCCGACCCGGAGGTATCGGGCCTGCTCGAAGCCGCCGCCGACAGCGCGAAGACCCGCACGGCGTACACCGTCGCGAGCACCGCCTACGAGCGCGCGGCGCGGCTGAGCACGGACACCGACCGGTGGCACCTCATGCTGTGCGAGGCTGCCGAGGCAGCGTGGACCGGAGGCCTCCATGACCGAGCGGTCGCCCTGCTCGACGAGATCGAGACCCGGCCGGTCCCAAGCGGCACCCGCTCGCGCACTCTGCGGATTCGGGCGCAGATCGCGGCGCGGAGCGGGTCGGTCGCCGACGCCGTCCGCATCCTCGAGCGGGCGGCGCCCGACGCGCCCACTCCCGATGACACCGTGCTCCTCCTCGCCGAGGCGCTGCATGCTGCCTTCTACCTGGCCGACGCAGCGGTATCGATGCGCCTCGCCACCTCCCTGCTGGCCGCGGTCGCCGGCGCCGAATCGCCCCGCGCCCGCGCCATCGGGCTCGCTGCGGCGGGGATGGCGAAGGTGCTCAGCGGCGAGGGCGGGCTGGCGGAGATCCAGGCGTCGGTTCCGCTGCTGGCCGCGCACGCCGACCCGGTCGAGCATCCCGAGGCGCTGCCGTGGCTGCTGACGACACCGTTGTTCCTCCGCGACGCGGAGACAGGAGCCGACCTGCGCCGGATCGTCGACGACGTCCGGTCCCGCATGGGCGTCGGTCTGCTGCCCAACGTGCTGTTCCACGTCGCCCGGGACCAGGCGACGTCCACTGCCTGGTCCCGGGCCGCCGCCAACTACGAGGAGGCGATCCGGCTTGCTCGCGAGACGGGTCAGGGCACGGATCTCGCCATGTCCCTCGCCGGGCTCGCCTGGCTCGAGTCCCGACAGGGTCGGGGCGACTCCTGCCGGGAGCATGCGTCCGAGGCCGTGCGACTGTGCACCCGACGGGGCATCCGCATGGGCGAGGCCTGGTGCCTCTACGCCGTCGGCGACCTCGAGCTCGTTGAAGGTGACCCCCGAGCGGCCACGAAGACGTTCCTCGACCTCTCGCGGCGGCTCGACGAATGGGGCATCGCCGACCCAGACCTCTCCCCCGGCGCAGAACTGGTGGATGCGCTGCTCCGTCTCGGTCGGCCCGCCGACGCGGAGGCCGAGGCCCAGCGGTACGCGGCCGCGGCACGCGCGAAGGGTCGACCCTGGTCGGTCGCGCGGGCGCACCGGGCGTTGGGAACCGTGGCGGACCAGCAGTCCTTCGACGAGCACTTCGAGACGGCCATCGAAGGTCACGCTGACACCCGTGACCTGTTCGAGGCCGCGCGGACCCACCTCGCGTACGGCGGCCGGCTCCGGCGCGCGGGACGCCGCGTCGACGCCCGCTCACACCTGCGTACCGCGCTCGAGTCCTTCGACGACCTCGGCGCCGACCCGTGGGCCCGGACCACCGCGGCCGAGCTGGAGGCGACGGGTGAGAAGGTGGCGAGGCGGGAGGCGTCCGGAGCGGCGTCCCTGACGCCGCAGGAGCTGCAGGTGTCGCTGCTCCTCGCCGAGGGCCGCACGACTCGTGAGACCGCGGCCGCCCTCTTCCTCAGCCCGAAGACCGTCGAGTACCACCTGCGGAAGGTCTACACGAAGCTGGACATCCACTCCCGCGCCGAGCTCGCCGAACAGCTCCTCGGCTCGTGAGGGTCACACCTCGCCCTGCGGGGCCTCATGCCGACCTCACAGCCTGTCCGCGTCGAGGACCGCGCGGGCGAAGTCGGCCGGAGCCTCCTGGGGAACGTTGTGGCCGATCCCCGGGAATGTGCGGTGCTCGTACGGCCCGGTGAAGTGGTGGCGGTAGCCCGCTCCCTCGCCGGCCGGCGTGAAGGGATCGGCGGCCGGGTCGATGGTGATCGTCGGGACCGCGATCGGCGGGGCCGCCGCGAGCTTGCGCTCCAAGGCGTCGTACCGGCGGGCGCCGTCGGCCAGGCCGAGGCGCCAGCGGTAGTTGTGCAGCACGATGTCGACGTAGTCGGGATTGCTGAACGCCGCGGCCGTGCGGGCGAAGGTGGCCTCGTCGAACGCCCAGGTCGGGGAGTTGAACCGCCACACGAGTCTGGCCAGGTCGGTGCCGATCTTCGGATCGGCGAGGCCCTTCGCGCCGCGCTCGGTGGAGAAGTAGTACTGGTACCACCAGGCCCATTCCGAGGCCGCGGCGATCGGCGCGCGCTGGGCCTCACGGTTGGTGATCAGGTAGCCGGTCACCGACACCAGCGCCTTGACGCGCTGGGGCCAGATCGCGGCGATGATGTCGCCCGTTCGCGTACCCCAGTCGTAGCCGGCGATCACAGCCCGGTCGATCCGCAGCGCGTCCATGAAGTCCTTGATGTCGAGGGCGATCCGGGACTGCTGTGCGTTGCGGAAGGTGTCGGGTGAGCGGAACGTCGTCGTGCCGAAGCCCCGGAAGTACGGCACCAGGGCTCGGTAGCCCTGCTTCGCCAGGATCGGCGCGACCTCGGCATAACTGTGGATGTCGTAGGGCCAGCCGTGCAGCAGGATCACCGGCTGGCCGTCGCGGGGCCCGAGGTCGACGTACCCGACATTGAGCTCGCCGGCATCGACCTGGAGGACGTCCGCGAACGACGTGCTCGCTCGTCCAGGGCGTACCGGGCGAGCAGCCGCCATCTCCCCGGTCGCTGCCAGCGCCGCTGTCGAGGTCGCGGCCAGGCCGACCGCCTTGGCAAAGGTCCTGCGGTTCATCATGGTCATTCCGCCTTTCGCTCGGGTCTGGATGTGGTCACACCTGGAACGGGTTCGGGCCCTCGAACCAGCCCAGGGCCGCGTACGCATCGCGGATGAGGGCTTGGGCGGCCCGGCCGAGCGCGTCGCTCGGCTCGGGCCGCCACTCGTCCTCAGGCGACGCGGGCGAAGAAGTCCACGTCGACATTGCCCGTGATGGCCTTCGAGTACGGGCAGATCTGGTGGGCACGCTTGGCCAGCGTGCCGATGGTCTCCTCGTCCAGCCCGCCGACGACGATCTCGAGCTCGGCGCTGAGGAAGAACTCCTCGGTCGGGTCGGTCGTCTCGGCGTGGTTGAGGGTGACGTTCGCGGTCACCTGGATGCTGTCGAACCGGATCCGCTCCTCGGCGGCCGCCCGGCGGAAGGCACCCATGAAGCAGGCCGACCAGCCCGCGGCGAAGAGCTGCTCGGGGTTGGTGGCGCCGCCGGCGCCGCCGAGCTCCTTCGGGATGGCCAGGCCGAGATCGATGAGGCCGTCGGGGGACGCGAGGTGGCCGCCGTTGCGCCCCTCGCCGGTCGCGGTCACGGTGCCGGTGTAGCTCGCCATGTCACTTCTCCTTGTGGTTCTGGGTGGGTGTTGCTCGGTGACGTGACGACTTTCGCCGGGGACTCACGGGCCCGGCGCCAGGGATACCCACTGGTCGACTCCCTGGGCGACCCGGGAGAATGAAGGGGCTCCACTGGTGCTGACCGACTCGAGGTGTCGATTGAAGATGGGGATGCCCCTCACGGGGCGGCGGGCCGAGCAGGAGGCATTGGACCGGCTGGTCCGCGGCGTCCGAGCGGGCGAGAGCCGAGTGCTCGTCCTGCGTGGCGAGGCCGGCACCGGCAAGACCGCACTGCTCGACTACCTCGCCGACCGGGCCGGGGGCCGGGTGATCCGAGCCGCGGGTGTCGAGCCCGAGTCGGAGATCGCGTACGCCGGCCTGCAGCAGCTCTGCGCTCCCCTGCTGGATCATCTGGACCGGCTCGCCGAGCCACAGCGTCAGGCGCTCTCCACCGCCTTCGGCCTCAGCGCCGGCGAGCCCCCGGAGGCCCTCGTGGTCGGGCTCGCGGTGCTCGGGCTGCTGGCGGAGGCCGCGACCGACGAGCCGCTGGTGTGCGTGGTGGACGACGTGCAGTGGCTCGACCGGATGTCGGAGGTGATCCTCACCTTCGTCGCCCGCCGGCTCGACGCGGAGTCGGTCGCGCTCGTCTTCGGGGTTCGCAGTCCTGATGACGAACAGCTGCTGCCGGACCTTCCGGAGCTGCGGATCGAGGGGCTGGCCGACGCCGATGCCCGGCTCCTGCTCGAGTCCGTGCTGCCGGGACCCGTCGACGCACGGGTCCGTGACCAGATCGTCTCGGAGACCCGCGGGAACCCGCTCGCGCTGCTGGAGCTGCCACGCGGGCTCACCTCGGCGGAGCTGGCGTTCGGGTTCGACGGCCAGAGCGCCAAGCCCGTGGCCAGCCGCATCGAGCAGGGCTTCCAGGAGCGCATCGCCACGCTCCCCGAGCAGACCCGTCGGCTGCTGCTCACCGCGGCCGTCGAGCCGGTCGGCGACGTCACCCTGCTGTGGCGCGCGGCCGAGCGACTCGGGCTCGACCTGGACGCCGCCGCCCCGGCAGAGGACGCCGACCTGATCTCGATCGGGACCAGGGTCCGGTTCCGTCATCCACTGGTCCGCTCGGCCAGCCGGCGCTCGGCCGGGCCCGCCGCCCTCCGGGCCGTGCATCACGCGCTCGCGCAGGTGACCGATCCCGCGCAGGACCCCGACCGGCGGGCCTGGCATCGCGCACACGCCGCGATCGGCCCGGACGAGACCGTCGCCGCCGAGCTCGAGGAATCCGCCGACCGGGCGTTGGCACGGGGCGGACGGGCCGCCGCGGCCGCATTCCTCGAGCGGGCGGTCGAGCTCACCACCGACCCGGCGACACGAGCCGGGCGCGCCCTGGCCGCGGCCGAGGCGCGGTTCGCCGCCGGGGCGATCGCGGAGGCCACGCAGCTGCTCGACACCGCCGAGATCGGGCCTCTCGACCCTGCCCAGCTCGCCCAGGTGCAGCGTCTGCGCGCCCGCCTCGCGTTCGCACTCAACACCGGACGGTCCGTGGTGCCGCCGCTGCTCGAGGCGGCCGGTCGGCTCGAGCGGCTCGATGACGGGCTCTCCCGCACGACGTACCTGGCTGCCATCGCGGCCGCGATCAACGCGGGAAGGCTGGGCGGCGACGATCTGCGCCGGGCCGCTCTGGCGGGCCGTGGCGCTCCTCGTGGCGACGATGCGGTCGGTCTTCTGCTGACCGGGCTGAGCACCTGGGTGCTCGACGGTCACGCCGCCTCCGTGTCCCTGCTCGCCGACGCCGTCGAGGAGATCGGGATGGAGACCGATCTCGAGCTGGCCTGGCTGAGCAGTGCGGTGACCCACGAGGTCTGGGACTCCGGGGCCTACTTCGGGCGCTCCGAGGACCTGCTGAGCCACGCCCGCGCCAGCGGGCGGCTGTCGTTGCTGGCGGCCGCGTTGAGCTTCCGTGCCACGGCCCTGATCCACGCCGGCCGCTTCGAGGAGGCCGCCACGATCCTCGATGAGGCCGACACCCTCGGCGCCATGGTCGGCGTGGAGCCCCATCCCGCGAGCGGGGTGATCCTGGCCGCCTACCGCGGGCGCGAGGAGGAGGCGACGGCCGCCATCGACGCCGCCCTCAGCTACGCGCGATCGTCCGGGGTCGGCTGGAACCTGGGGGTGGCGGCGTACAGCCGGGCGGTGCTGTCGAACGGCCTCGGTCGCTACCGCGAGGCGCTCGCGGCAGCGCAGGAGGCCATCGAGTTCGAGGACTTGGCGGTGATGCAGTGGGCTCTGACGGAGCTCGTCGAGGCGGCAGCCCGCAGCGGGGCCGACGACGTCGCGGCGGCGGGGCGCGACCGGCTCGTCGCACGCACCTCGGTCGTCGACTCGCCGTGGGCCCGCGGCACGGCGGCCTACGCCGACGCGCTGACCGACACCTCCGGCGAGAGCGAGAAGCACTACCACACGGCGATCGACGAGCTCACCTCGGCGGGCATGACGCTGTACGCGGCTCGGGCCCAGCTTCTCCTGGGCGAGTGGCTGCGCCGGGAGAACCGTCGCACCGAGGGTCGTCAGCAGCTCCAGGCGGCGCATGAGCTGTTCGCGAGCATCGGCGCCGAGGCGTTCGCCGAGCGAGCAGCCCGGGAGCTGGCGGCGACGGGCGGGGTCGCCCGGACACGTACGCGCGGAGCCGAGGTCGACCTCACCGCGCAGGAGGCCCAGATCGCGCGGCTGGCCGCTGCCGGACGGACCAACCCGGAGATCGGCGCAGTGCTGTTCCTCAGCCCGCGGACCGTCGAGTGGCACCTGCGCAAGATCTTCACCAAGCTCGACATCTCCTCGAGGCGGGAGCTGGCCGCGGCCCTGCGCGACCAGTGAGCCGGGCACCGGCCAGGGTGCACCCCAGGGCATCACCCTGGTGCCGGACGGGCACCCGTGCCGGAAGTCTCCTCCTGTGCCCGAACCGAGCGGGCCCATGACGAGGAGAGAGACGATGAAGAGACTGCTGCTGGTAGCCGCCGGGCTGCCGTTGGCTGCTGCGCTGACGGCGGTGCACCCCGGCGCCGCCGCTGCCGAGAAGCCCCCGGCCGTGGCCGACAGCTGCGTGGCACCCGACCTCGTGTCGCCCCCGGACGCGCGGATCCTGTCGGTCAGCGCCGTACCGAAGCAGGGCGGCACCTTGACCTATCCGCCCCAGCCCGGAGCGACCGAGCCGCCCCCGCCGGTCACCGGTGTCCCGCCCTACTGCCAGGTGGACGTGACCCTCACCCACGGCTCGGCCGGCGACCGGGAGCTGATCCAGGTCTGGCTCCCCGCGACCGGCTGGAACGGCCGCTTCCAAGCTCTCGGAGGCAGCGGCTACCTCGGCGGCGACTTCGGCCCGAGCCTGCCGACCGCGGTCAAGGCCGGGTACGCCGTCGGCACGACCGATGCCGGTGCAACCCCGACCACCGGCTTCACCGCCGACTGGGCGCTCACCGACGACGGCCAGGTCAACAAGACGGTGCTGAAGAACTTCGCCGAGCGCGGACCGCACGAGCTGGCCGTCCTCGGCAAGGCGATCACGAAGGACTTCTACGGCCGCGCGGCGCACCACGCGTACTGGAACGGCTGCTCGACCGGCGGGCGCCAGGGCTACATGGAGGCCCAGCGACACCCGGGCGACTTCGACGGGATTCTCGCCAACGCCCCCGCGATCTCCTGGGACCGCTTCGCCGTCGGTGACCTGTGGCCGTACGTCGTGATGAACGAGGAGGACAACCACTTCGCGCCCTGCGAGCTCAACGCCTTCACCGCGGCCGCCACGGCCTCCTGCGACGGTGACGACGGGGTCGTCGACGGGATCGTCGGCAACTCGATCGCCTGCGACTTCGACGCGGCATCTCTGGTCGGCGAGAAGGTCCTGTGCGACGGCGAGGAGCTGACCATCTCCGCCCACGACGCGGCCGTGGTCGAGAAGATCTGGGACGGCCCACGGACTGCCGATGGGAAGCAACTGTGGTTCGGGCTGACCCCCACCGCCAACCTCGGCTACCTGGCCGGCCCGGCGCCGTTCCCGGTGGCGTCGTCATGGGTGCAGAACCTGCTGGAGAAGGACCCCACCTTCGACGTCTCCACCATCACCTACGCCGACTACGAGAGGCTGTTCGCTCAGTCGGTCGACGAGTACCACAAGGTCATCGGCAGCGACGACACCGATCTGTCGGGCCTGCGACGCTCCGGCGCCAAGCTGTTGACCTGGCACGGCGGTGACGACCAGCTCGTCCCGCTGGCGGGCACGCTGCGCTACCGCGAGAAGGTCGCCAGACGCTTCGGCGACATCGACGACTTCTACCGCGTCTTCGTCGCGCCCGGCGCCTCGCACTGCCAGGCCGGAGCCGGCCCCGCGCCGACGGACCCGCTGGGCGCCTTGGTCGCGTGGGTCGAGAACGGCCACGCCCCGACCACCCTGGCCGCGACCTCGGTGGCCCCCGACGGGACGACCACCGCGCGTGAGATCTGCCTCTACCCGAGGACCAGTCACCTCAGCGGTGACTCCTTCACCTGCCGCTGAACCTGGCCCGACGCCCGCGGACGGAGCGCCTGCTCCGTCCGCGGGCGGTCGCGTCAGTGGACGTACTCGTCGAAGGTTCGCGCTCCCAGGAACGGGGCGACGTGCTGGGCGAGGATCCCGACCGGGACGGTCTCGCGCTTGAGGACGCCGTACTCCTCGGGCCAACTGCCGTCGCGCGGCAGCTTGAAGGAGCCCATCAGCATGTCGATCACCGGCAGGTGGATGGCGTAGTTGCGGTCCCAGTAGTCGAGGTGCCGGGCGTGGTGCCAGTGGTGGTAGCGAGGCAGCACGATCAGATACTCGAGAAGGCCGAACCGGATGCCGAGGTTGGCGTGGGCGACGACCGCCTGGATGCCGACCAGCACGGCGTACGCGTTGACGACCGAGGTCGAGAAACCGAGGAACAGCAGCGGCAGCAGCACGATGCTGCGGGTCAGCACGGTCTCGACGAAGTGGACCCGGGAGCCGGCCAGCCAGTCGAGCTCGGGGCTGGAGTGGTGGACCGCGTGGAAGCGCCACAGCACCATGATCCGGTGGTAGCAGCGGTGCAGCACCGCCTGGGCGAGGTCGGCGAGGAAGACGGCGAGCAGGAAGGCCACGAGGAACGGCAGGCCGTCGATCCAGGCCTGTACGCCCGGCACCTTCACCGCCGCGACCACCAGCGACGTCGAGGTGGTGACCAGGATCAGGATGAGCTGGACCAGGACGTGGCTCATGAAGAAGTAGCAGGCGTCGGTGCGCCAGCCGGGCCGGAAGACCGGTAGCGGGCGGCGGGCGAAGGCGTGCTCGAGCGGGATGAAGACCAGCGCGGAGAAGAACAGGGCGAGGACGAACCAGTCGAGGCCGAGCGAGAACGGCGTGTCCTCGACCGGGCCGTCGAACGGAACATCGGTGCCGCCGAGGAGCACCGCGGCGGTCGCCGTCCCGACGCCGATGAAGGCCATCGGCTTGTGCTGGTCGCGCAGCACCGCGATGGTGCCGGCGAAGAAGGCGGCCGCGAGGCCGACGAGCAGCAGCGTACGCGCGAAGTCCTCGGTGTAGACGGCGCGGAACTCACGGGTGGTCAGCAGCTCCGGGAAGTGGAAGCAGAGCACCGTGGCCAGGCTCAGGACGCCCAGGAAGCACGAGGCGGCCGGTGCGAACAGGTGGTGGCGCAGCAGGGACATGGCTGCAGTCTTGTCACTGCCCGCCGGCCGCGCCTGAGCTCACGTACTCAAATGAGGCGGGCCCGTCGACGACGGCGTGCCGGCTCCCGCAGATGCGCCCCGGGTCTGGGAATCTCTGCGAGACTTCCACACATGGAAGAGAGTTCGTCGGACGCTGGGTTCTGGGAGCGCGCCGCCACCTGGAAGGCCGTGCTCTTCGTCGTGGCCTATCTCGCGTTCTACCTGGCCGTGGGCCAGGTCGTCGACCGGGTGTTCGCCGGCCGGATCGACGGCGACGACGTGCTGGCCGACCCCTCCAGCATCGTGTTCGGGCTCGCGCTCGCGATCGCCGTCGGCGCGATCGCGCTGCTGGTCTTCGCCGCCCGTGTCGGCTGGCTGGGCGCCGTCTTCGGGCCGCAGCTGATCCGTGGGCGAGCCTGGATGTGGGTCGCGCCGGCTCTGGTCGTCGCGGCCATCGTCGCCCACGTGATCGGCATCGACTGGGGCCGGTGGAGCGGAGGCCAGCTCGCCGCGCTCGCCTTCCTCGGCCTCTGTGTGGGCCTCGCCGAGGAGATCGCGACCCGGGGCATCGTGGTCAAGATCCTTCGCGACGCCGGACACGCGGAGGCCTTCGTCGCCGTCGGGTCCTCGCTGCTGTTCGCGCTGATGCACACCGTGAACCTCTTCTCGGGGATGTCGGCCACGACGGTCGCGGTGACGGTCGTCTACACCTTCGGGTTCGGCATGTGCATGTACCTCACCATGCGCGTCACCGGGACCATCTGGGCGGCGATCGTGCTGCACGCGCTCACCGACCCGACGACGATCCTGTCCGCCGGCGGCCTCGACGAGGCGGGCGCCGGCCAGGGCGGGGGAACCGCGATGATCGCCACGACGGTCACCGTCGTGCTGGTCGTGTTCGCTGTGGTCGCCGCCTTCCTCGTCCGTGGCACGGTGTCGCCCGCCGCCCGGGCCGAGATCTCCGGAGCCTGAGCCTCTGCTGCCGACTCGAGCGGCGGGAGCTTGTCGGCCCGCACCGTCGGCATTGTCTTGACGAACACGTTTGCCGTGGCTGACAGCTCACGGCTCGCCGCGAGGGATGCGTCCGGTTAGCGTCGACAACGGCGACGCCGAGCGGTGCGTCGAGCGGTCATGACACAGCACAGGAGGTCGAGATGGTCGACCAGGACGTACCCCAGACCCCAGTCACGGGAGAGGGGCCCGTGCCCACCGGTGGGTGGAAGCAACGCGACTACCACCATCCGGCGGCTGGGTGGGGCGCGGCGACCTCGGTCATGAAGGTGCTCTCGCGCGAGCACGCCATCGCCTCCGGGACCCGGGCGATGTTCAAGATGAACCACGAGAACGACGGATTCGACTGTCCCGGCTGCGCCTGGCCCGACGACCGGAAGGGCCTCAAGCTCGACCTGTGTGAGAACGGGATGAAGCACGTCGTCTGGGAGATGACGCGCAAGCGCGTGGACCGCGACTTCTTCGCCGCACACACGGTCTCGGAGCTGGTGACCTGGTCCGACTTCGAACTCGAGGACCAGGGTCGGCTGACCGAGCCGATGGTCTACGACGAGGCAAGCGACCGCTACGTCCCGATCAGCTGGGCCGACGCGTTCGCGCTGGTCGGGGACTCGCTGCGGGCTCTCGACAACCCCGACAAGGCAGCCTTCTACACCTCGGGTCGACTCGGTAACGAGGCCACGTTCCTCTATCAGCTGTGGGCGCGCGAGTTCGGCACCAACAACCTGCCCGACTGCTCCAACATGTGCCACGAGGCCTCGGGGCGAGCCCTCACAGCGGCGCTCGGCACCGGCAAGGGCACTGCGGACCTCGAAGACTGGGAGACCGCCGAGGCGCTCTTCATCTTGGGCGTCAACGCCGCTTCCAACGCTCCCCGAATGCTCACCGCGCTGACCGAGGCGTACGACCGCGGTGCCCAGATCGTGCACATCAACCCGCTGGTCGAGGCAGCCGCCCGCAAGGCGATCATCCCGCACGAGTTCGTCGACATGGCGCTCTTCAAGGCCACTCGCACCAGCACCCTCAACCTGCAGGTCCGCCCCGGTGGCGACCTCGCTCTGCTGCGCGGGATGGCCAAGGCGCTCCTCGAGGAGCACCGCACCGACCCGAAGGCGCTCGACATCGAGTTCATCGAGCGCTACACCTCGGGATTCGAGGCCTACCGATCCCTGGTCGAGGCGACCTCCTGGGCCGACCTCACCCACCAGGCGGGGCTCAGCGAGGCCGACATCCGCAAGGCCGCCGCCGTCTACTCCGCCTCCGACCGTACGCTGATCAGCTGGTGTCTCGGCGTGACCCAGCACGAGCACGGCGTCGACACGGTGCGCGAGATCGTCAACGTCCTCCTCCTGCGCGGCAACCTCGGCCGCGAGGGAGCCGGCCCCTCTCCCGTACGCGGCCACAGCAACGTCCAGGGCAACCGCACCTGCGGCATCGATCACAAGCCGACTTCCGCGTTCCTCGACCGGCTCAGCGAGGTCTGCGGCATCACCCCGCCGCGGGAGCACGGCCTCGACACCGTCGGCGTCATCAGGGCCATGAACGAGGGCGACGTCAAGGTCTTCGTCGGCATGGGTGGCAACTTCGTCATGGCCGCCCCCGACACCGTCTACACCGCCAGCGGCCTGCGCAACTGCGACCTGACCGTCCAGGTGAGCACCAAGCTCAACCGCAGCCACCTCGTCCACGGCCGCAAGGCGCTAATCCTCCCCTGCCTGGGCCGCACCGAGAAGGACCACCAGGCCGGCGGCCTCCAGGAGACCTCCGTCGAGGACTCGATGAGCATGGTCCATCTCTCCCGCGGGATGAAGCGACCCGCCTCACCCCACCTCCTCAGCGAGCCCGCGATCATCGCCGGCATGGCGCGGGCGACCCTCCCCGCAAGCACCAGCCCGTGGGAATCGTGGATCGAGGACTACGACCGGATCCGCGACGTGATGGCCAAAGCCCTGATCGGCTTCGAGGACTTCAACCGCCGGGTCCGCCTCCCGCTCGGGTTCCGGCTCAAGCAACCCGCGCGCGAGCTGGTCTTCCACACGCCCTCGGGCCGGGCGGAGTTCTCTGCTGTGCCGCTCCCCGACGTGATCCCGGCCGACGACGACGTCCTCGTGCTGCAGACGATGCGCTCCCACGACCAGTGGAACACCACGATCTACTCCGACGACGACCGCTACCGGGGCATCAAGAACCTGCGTACGTTGGTCCTGATGCACGAGGACGACATGCGCTCGCGAGGCATCGAGGAGGGCTCGCTGGTCGACATCGTCGCCACCGCCAAGGACGGCAGCGTCCGGTCGCTCCGCGGCTACCGTGCCCTTCGCTACGACCTCCCACGCGGCAGCGCCGCGGGCTACATGCCGGAGATGAACGTGCTGATCGGGGCCAGCGACTACAGCGTGCAGAGCGACCAGCCGCTGATGAAGAACGTGAAGGTGAGGGTGACTCCCGCGGGCTGACGCCCGGCCCTGCTGGTCGACACGCTCAGCCGACGGGAACGGCCTCGATCCGGTCGGTGCCTGCGTAGATGTTCATCGAGGACCCGCGCAGGAAGCCGACCAGGGTCAGGCCGTTGTCGTCGGCGAGGTCGACGGCGAGCGAGGAGGGGGCCGAGACGGCAGCGAGCAGTGGGATGCCGGCCATCACGGCCTTCTGGACGAGTTCGAACGATGCCCGGCCGCTCACCATGAGCATGCTGTTGCGCAGCGGCACCAGACCCTCGCGCAGCGCGTGCCCGATGACCTTGTCGACGGCGTTGTGGCGACCGACGTCCTCACGCACGCAGAGCAGGTTGCCCTCCGCGTCGAAGAGCCCGGCCGCGTGCAGGCCGCCGGTGCTGTCGAAGACGCGCTGCGCCTCCCGCAGCCGCTCCGGCAGGATCGTGAGGAGCTCCGGGGTGACGCGCAGGGTGTCCTCCGCGACAGACCAGGCCGAGGACGTACGCACCGCCTCGAGGGACGCCTTCCCGCACAGTCCGCACGAGGAGGTCGTGTAGAAGCTGCGCTCCAGCGACGCGTCCGGCGGCGGGACGTGCGCGGCCAGGCCGACGTCGACCACGTTGTAGGTGTTGCCGCCGTCGGCGGTCGCGCCGGCGCAGTAGCGGACGCTCGCTACGTCGTCGGCCGAGTGCACGACGCCCTCGCTGACCAGGAAGCCGACGGCCAGGTCGAAGTCGCCCCCGGGCGTACGCATCGTGACGGTCAGCGGTCGCCCGTTGACCCTGATCTCCATCGGTTCCTCGGCGGCCAGCTTGTCCGGCCGTCGCGAGATGACGCCGTCGCGGACCCGGAGCACGGGTCGTCCGACTGTCACTCTTCCCATGTCAGCTCCTGGTGTGTGGGGTCGGTTCGTGAGGGTCCTGGTGGGCGTGCCGCGCGGCGTGCACAGCCGCGCCCATGAGCAGTATGAAGCCGACCAGGGCCAGGCCCGCCAAGAGTTCAGGGTAGGTCGCGGACCTCGCCATGACCGCCAGCAGCAGCGGCGCCAGGAAACCGCTGTGGGCCACGCCCTGGAACAGTGCCGACACCGTCGGCAGCGCGCCGGGTGGCGCGAGGCGCCCGATCTCGGCCAGCCCCGACTCCAGGGTCAGGCCGTAGCCAGCGCCGAGGAAGACAGCTGCGGCCAGGACCAGGAGCGGGGAGGCCTCCTCGATGGCCAGGGCGCCGAGCAGGAGCCCGATGACCACGGTACCCATCGCGACGAGGGTCGCCCGGGCGCTTCCGGGACGGTCGATCTTCGCCGCCAACGGCTGCACCGCCAGCCCGACCAGCAACGTGACCGCCG
Organism: Nocardioides sp. NPDC087217; assembly: GCF_044744805.1. Lineage (NCBI taxonomy): Bacteria > Bacillati > Actinomycetota > Actinomycetes > Propionibacteriales > Nocardioidaceae > Nocardioides > Nocardioides sp. NPDC087217. The sequence goes on along the minus strand of NZ_JBIUZB010000002.1, from coordinate 489,732 downwards.
CGACCAGGCCGCTGAACAGCGGCGCGTGGTCGCGGACCCGGTCGAGCACGAACGGCGGGAGGACCACGTAGGAGACCGTGACCGCCGCGAAGATCGCCGGGCTGGCGGGCAGCACGATCCCGACGAACCGCGGATGGGTGATGGCGGACCAGCGGTCGCCCGCCGGAGCGGCGGGCGGTGGCCCGGGTATCGAGCACATCTCCGGGATCCGGGCGGTCAGCGCGAGCACCAGCAACGCGAAGCCGCCGTGCACCAGGCACGGCACCACGGACGAAGCCGGGAGCCAGGCGGCGAGGGTCCCCGCGAGCAGCGGTCCGAGGGCGAAGCCGGCGCCGGTGGCGTACACCGCGAAGCGGGCACCGCGGTCGGCGCCTGGCGAGAGCGCGCGCAGCCACGCGGCACCGGCCGAGACGATCAGCCCGGCCGCGACCCCGGTCGCCAGCCGGCTCGCGACGACGATCTCGCCGGACACCTCGGCGAGCGCGAGCGCGAGGCTCCCGGCGGCGGTGATGGCCAGGGCGATGCGTACGACCCGCCGGTGGCCGAACCTGTCGGCCGTCCGGCAGCCGAGGAGAAGGGCCGGGACCAGACCGGCGAGGTAGACGGTGAACACCTCGACGACCGACATCGTCGACCAGCCCGCCTCGAGCCGGTAGACCACCGACAGCGGCGTGAACTGGTTGGCGCCCCAGCCCGCCGCCACCAGCGCCGCCGCGACCAGGGCGCGGTCGGTGCGCGCCCCCGGCGACGCCGTGTTCGCCTCCGGCACTCCCTCGATCGCACTCACCGCGGCCACGTCATCATCCGCTCAGGCCCGGGTGCGGGCGAGGAAGGGCTCGGGATCCTCGAGGAACGCCGCGGGCGGGACGAAGAAGAGGCATCCGGTGACGGCCGTGGAGAAGTCGAGGATCCGGTCGTGCCGGCCGGGCGTGCGTCCCAGGAACATGTTGCGCAGCATCTCCTCGGTCACGCCCGGGTCGGCGGCGTAGCCGATGAAGTACGTCCCGAACTCCCCCGTGCCCACCGAGCCGAACGGCATGTTGTCGCGCACGATCGCGCGTTCGGTGCCGTCGGGATCGGTGATGGTGTTGAGCGCGACGTGGGAGTCGTCGGGCTTGACCGAGTCGGCCAGCTCGATGTCGCTGAGCTTCTTGCGGCCGACGACCAGCTCCTGCTCCTCGACCGAGAGCTTCTCCCAGGCGTCCAGGTCGTGGAGGTACTTCTGGACGATGACGTAGCTGGCCCCTGCGTATCTCTCGTCGGGGTCGGTCTCGCCGTAGCCGACCAGCGCCGCCGGACCGGACTCGGCCGCCGCCGTGGGGCTCTCGGTGCCGTCGACGAAGCCGAGCAGGTCACGCTCGTCCCAGTAGCGGAAGCCGTGGACCTCGTCGACGCAGTCGACGAGCCCGTCGAAGCGCACCATCAGCTGGCGGCCCAGCTCGAAGCAGAGATCGGGCCTGCCGGCACGTAGGTGGAAGAGCAGGTCGCCGGGCGTGGCCACGGCCACGTGCTTCTCCCCCGTCAGCGGCCGGAACGGGTGCAGCCCGTCCGGGCGCGGGGCGGCGTACAACCGGTCCCAGGCTTCCGCCCCGATGCCGACCACACAGCTGAGCGCCGCCTCGGGGATACGGAAGCCGATCGCGCGGGTGACCGCGGCGACGTCCGCGAGCGAATCGCGGGCCTCCTGCTCCTTCCCCTCCCTGACCGTCACGGTGAGGAAGATGGCCGCCTTCGCGGGTGGTGCCAGTACGTCCTGTGCCCGGTCCTGCGGCGTCACCTGGGTCTCCTGCCTTCTCGCATCTCGGTCATGCCTGAGGGGCGCAGCCGCGGCGGCCGTCCCGCTCCAGGGCCCGCGCCCGGACGCCGGCATCGCAGCAGAAGCCGCGGCCGGTGCGCTTGAGGCAGAGGAGTCCGACGCACCGGCCGTCGTCGACCACCGCGAGCCGGCGGACGTCGACAGCTGTCATCCATGTCCAGGTCGACCACAGGTCCGCCCCCGAGCCGACCGTCCGGCCCGAAAGGGTCCCGAGCGCCGTCACCGGGTCGTCGTCGCGCACCTCGGTGAGGTCCTGCCGCTCGATGACCGTCAGGAGCCTGTCGCCGTCAGTCACCAGCGCGGCATGGACGTGGTCGTCGAAGAAGAGCTCACGTACGTCGCGACCGGTCGCCGTAGCCGGGAGCAGCTTCGGCCTGCGGACCATGGCGTCGGCCACGGTCGCCTCGCCGGGCGCATACGCGAGCCGCCCGCCGCCGAACTCGACCCCACCCTCGTTGCGGGTGGTCGACTCCTCGATCCTGCTGAGGGGCACCTGTCCTCTTCTCGTTCGCGTTCTCGTTCGCACTGCCGGTCCTGGTGGACACCACGGTACGCCGCGCTCCCCGTCCTCGTCGCCACTCACCCGCGGTCGCTGTCCGCACGCACACCGACCACTGTGACCGGCGACGACGGGTAGCCTGCAGGCGTGAGTCGGACGAGTTCGCACACTCCTCTCCCCTCGGCCGCCGGGGTGCGGCTGGCCGGCTCGCTGCTGGCCGGCGCGACGATGGCCGCGGCCGGCGTACTCCTGGTCGACGCCCAGATCGGCACCCTTCTCGGGGTGGCGGTCCTCCATGCGGCGTTCGTCGCCTCCGGCTGGATCGCGCTGTGGCCGCTCGATGCCGACACGACCCGCGCCAACACCCGCCGCGAGGACTTCCGGCCCGCGACCGAGGAGCTCGTCGTGGTCGCCATCTCACTGTGCGGGCTGCTCGGGATCGTGATGCTCCTCGTGGTCGGCCATTCCGCCCAGGGGCGCCTCGCCGCCGCGGTCGCGCTCGTCGGCGTCTTCCTGGCCTGGGCGAGCCTGCACCTGATGTACGCCGCGCGCTACGCGCACCTCTACTACGCCGACGACGCGGGCGGGATCGACTTCAACTCCGACGACAAGCCCGCCTACCGGGACTTCTTCTACTTCAGCTACAACCTCGGGATGACCTACCAGGTCTCCGACACCTCGGTGAACAGCTCGCGGATCCGCTCCGTCGTGCTGAGGCACACCCTGCTCTCCTACGTCTTCGGTGCGGTCGTGCTGGCGAGCACGATCAACCTGGTGGCCGGGATCGCAGCGGGCTGACGCCCGGCCGCTTCCGCGCGTGGGTCGCCCACAGCTCGGTCGCCGAGGCCACCCGCAGGGCGTAGGCGGCAGCCGCCAGCTCGGCGACGTCCATCGGCTCGGCCAGCGACCGGCCGGTCAGCTCCTGGATCCGGCGCAGCCGGTTGCGGACCGTGTTGGGGTGGCAGTAGAGCAGGGTGGCGGCGCGCTCGGCGGAGCCGGACTGCTCCAGGTACATGTCGAGGGTCTCGAGCAGGAGCTCACGGTCCTCGGACGGCTGCCGCAGCACCTCCCCCAAGACGTTCTCCGCGAGCCGGCGGCCCTCTGCGGGCTCGTAGACCACCAGCGCGGCCAGCGGGCTGTGGTCGAAGGCCCGCAGCCCCGCGGTGCCCGGCTCCAGCCCAGCCAGCGCGGCTCGCGCCAGGCGCAGCGCGCGCGGGGTCTCCGGGAGCGAGGCGTAGGGCGGGCTCACGCCGGTGCGAGCGTCCGCGAAGCCCCGCAGCGTCTCCAGGACCTCCTCCTCCCGTTCCTCGGGGAACGAGACGATGCCGAGCTGCTGTGCCGGTGTCAGCCGCCATCCGGAGACGAAGCCCTGATCGGCGAGGCGCTGCTCGACGTTGACCAGGCTCTCCTTGGCTAGCCCGTTGGTCTCGGCGGCGACCACGATCAGCAGCGCGTCGGCAGGGAAGCCGAGCAGGGCCGCCGCCTCCCAGGGACCCGACTCGGGACCGGGACGCCCGGTGAGCACCGCCTCGACGACCGCCGAGCGTCGTCGCTGCTCGGCGAGCATCAGCTCGGCCGTGGTCGCCCGGTAGGCCTCCGTCAGGACGACGGCGTGCTCGTCGGTGAAGCGCCAGATGACGCCGGCAGTGTCGATCAGGGCATCGGTCAGCGCCGGCTGACGGCTGCCCTGCACGTGCTCGACCAGGGCGTCCCAGAGCGCGGCGAAGCAGATCCGGTAGGCCCGCAGCACCTCCGGTAGCGGAACTCCCTGCTTCGCTCGGCGACGACCCGTGCGGGCGGAGGCCTCCAGGTCGAGCTGGGCCTGCGGGTCGCCGATCGCGGCGACCACCGAGCGGAGGTTGTGGGCGAAGGACTGCCGCAGCTCGTCGAGCGAGACCAGCCCGCTCTCCCGGTCGCGGTAGTAGGTCGCGATCCGGTCGGCGACCTGGGCGCACGCCTCGTCGGCGAGCCGGGCGATGTTCTGCTCCGCCCAGGCCGCGAGCCGGGCTCGCCCGTCCTGTCGTGTCACACGCTCTCTCCTTCGCCGGTCCCGGGACCATCCTGTCATCAGCAGGGTGCCACCAGTTGGGCCGTCGACTCGGCACGGCATCGCCCAGCCACGTACGATCTGCCTACCTACGACTGGGGCCGGAGGTTCCGTGAACGAGATCCAGCTCAGCGACCTGAGTCTTGGACGCCATATCGCCGAGGGCTCTCAGGGCCGCATCATCGAGCTGGCCGACCACCCCGGGACGGTCGCGAAGCTGTACCGCACCCGAGAGCTCGGGCTCGTGGACGGCCGTGCCCTGGCGGAGCTGGTACGGATCCGCGGGCTCGTCGAGAGCGAGGGCCTGCAGGTGGATCACTTCGCCGCCTGGCCGCACACGGTCGTGCTCGACGGGCTGCGCACCGCCGGCTTCCTGATGCAGCGGGTCCACGAGCCGTTCCTGGCCGGGTTCGGTCCCGCCACCGCGCTCGCGGAGCTGGGCCTGCTCGTGGACACGGGTGACGTACGCAGCCCCGGGATCTACGAGCGGGTGCTGCTGATGCGGGCGCTGGCCGCGGTGATGGACGCGCTGCACCGGCAGGGGCTCGTCCTCGGCGACCTCTCGCCGCGCAACATCGCCTGGTCGGTGACGCCGGTCCCCCGGGTGATGCTGCTCGACTGCGACGGGATCCGACCGGCCGGCGAGGACGGCGTACTGCCGCCCGCCGACACCCGCGGCTGGGAGGACCCCACCAACCTGGGCATGCCGCCGACCGCCGACAGCGACCGCTTCAAGCTGGCCCTCACGATCGCCCGCGTGCTCACCGGCGACCGCAACGCCGCCCCCGCGCTCCGGCCCGACCTGACCTTCGCCGGCGAGGCCGGCATCCTGGTCGGTCCGCTGACCCGGCTGATGGACCAGGCCGCCGGTCCTCCCGGGCTGCGCCCGACCGCGTCGCAGTGGGCCACCGTCCTGGACGTACGCAGTCCCTGGGCCGGTACGGCCCCGCCGGCGCCTCCGGCGATGCGCTCCCGCGGTCCGTCTCCCAGCGGGGAGATCCTGCGCCCCTTCCGACGCTCGCGCTGATCCCGAGGTCTCAGGTCGCCGACCAGCCGGACCACCGGGTGACCTCGATGACGATCACCGGCCCGGACGGCGGCTGGGCGCGGTAGTCAGCGTATTTCGCGACCAGCGGGTCGAGGTCGTAGGACGTGTGCACCCGCGCGACGCCGTCGGCACGTGCCCACCACAGCTGCGACCAGTCGTCGTCGTAGGCGTCGACCAGGAGCGACACCGCCGGGTTCGCCGCGATGTCCTCGAGCCGCCGCAGCCGGGTGGTCGACTTGGGCTTGTGGTCGACCGCGGTGAGGATCACGTCCCCCACCAGGGCGAACACGATCGGCACGATCCGGGGCACGGCATCGGCCGAGACCGTCGCCAGCCGTGCCACCCGGGCGGCGGCGAACCGCTCCCTGGCCCACTCCTCCTCGTGTCGCACCGTCCGAGCCTATCCGCGGTCGGCGAGTGCGGCCGGGAGACGGATACGGTGTCCCGCATGGCTCCCGATCTCCCGTCTCGTGCTGCCTGCTGAGGCCGAGCGGCTGCTCACCGTCGACCTGGTCGAGTGGCTCGCCGACCTGGTCGATCCGGCGCTGCTCCGGCAGGAGTCGCCGAAGGCGCGGCTGCAGGGCCTGCGCAGCGCGGTCGTCCACCGGATCGGGGTCAACGAGGCCTCAGCGCTGCTGCACTTCCGCGACGGGCTCGAGCACAACCCGCTGCCGCTGCGCGACCAGGACGGGCTGCGGCTGGTCCTGGTCACCAGCCGCGGCGAGGACCTGGCCGTCGACGACGTCGAGTTCGCCGACTGGAGCCGCGACGACGACTGCCAGCGCTGCCGGACGGCGTTGGAGAGCTGGGCGCCGCCCGCCTTCGACAACGGTTCACGGATCACATCCGTCGGCGGTCTGCACATCGCCTACGACCACGCCGACCGCGCCGGCATGGAGCCCGAGGAGCTCCTGGCCCGGCTCCGGCCCGCGGTCGCCGAGGCCAATGCCGCCCTCGGCACCTGGGACGCCTCGACGGTCGGCGCGTACTGGTACCCGGCCACCGAGACCTGGGCCCACGTCATCCCGCTGAGGCTCGACCGGGAGCGCGACCCGGTGGCGGGTGTGCTCACCCGCCACCCGGACGGCTACCACCTCGTCACGATCCTGACGCGGCGTACCGCGTTCTGGAACGTGGTCAGCGTCGGTCAGGTCCCGCCGGCGTGGCTGGACAACCCCGAGGATCAGTCCTCCGGGTCGTAGCCCAGGTTCGGCGACAGCCAGCGCTCGGCCTCGGTCATCGTCCAGCCCTTGCGCCGGGCGTAGTCGGCGACCTGGTCCTGACCGATACGGCCGACGACGAAGTACTGCGAGTCGGGGTGGCCGTAGTAGAGGCCCGAGACCGACGCGCCCGGCCACATCGCCATCGACTCGGTGAGCTCGATGCCGGTGTTCTTCTCGACGTCGAGGAGAGACCAGATGGTCTGCTTCTCGGTGTGGTCGGGGCAGGCCGGGTAGCCCGGAGCGGGGCGGATGCCGGAGTACTTCTCGGCGATCAGGTCCTCGTTCGGAAGCTTGCCCTCGTCGGCGGCGTAACCCCAGAACTCGGTGCGTACGCGCTCGTGGAGCCGCTCCGCGAACGCCTCGGCAAGGCGGTCGGCGAGAGCCTCCAGCAGGATCGCGGAGTAGTCGTCGATGGCGTCCTTGAACGCCTTGACCCGCTCGGGCAGTCCGATCCCGGCGGTCACCGCGAAGGCACCGACGTGGTCGGCCCCCTCGCCGACCGGCGCGACGAAGTCGGCCATCGACTTGTTGGAGATCCCGTCGCGGTGCTGGCCCTGCTGACGCAGCTGGAACAGCGTGGCGCGCTCCTCGGTGCGCGAGTCGTCGGCGTAGACGACCACGTCCTCACCGGTCGAGTTCGCCGGGAAGAGGCCGTAGACGCCGCGCGCCTCGAGCCACTTCTCCTCGATGATCTTGTCGAGCATCTCCTGCGCGTCGTCGTAGAGCTTGCGCGCGGCCTCGCCGGTGGCCGGGTTGTTGAGGATGTCGGGGAAGCGCCCCTTCATCTCCCACGCGTTGAAGAACGGCTGCCAGTCGATGTAGTCCCGCAGCTCCGCGATCGGGTATTCCAGCAACGTGTGCACGCCGGGCTGCGCCGGCTTCGCCGGCAGCAGCGAGTAGTCGATCTCGGGCTTGTTGGCCTTCGCCTGGACGTACGTCAGGGACACCCGCTCGCGCCGCTCGGCGTGCCGTGCGCGCAGCGAGTCGTAGTCGACCTTGACCTCGGCCATCAGCTTCTCGCGCCGGCCGGCGTCGAGGAGGGCTGCCGCGGTCGGCACCGAGCGGGAGGCGTCCTTGACCCAGACGACGGGGCCGTCGTAGGCCTTGTCGATCTTGACCGCGGTGTGGGCCCGTGAGGTGGTGGCTCCGCCGATGAGCAGCGGCAGGTCGAGCCCGACCCGCTGCATCTCTGTCGCGAAGCCGACCATCTCGTCCAGCGACGGCGTGATCAGGCCGGAGAGGCCGATGATGTCGGCGTCGTGCTCCTTGGCGGCGTCCAGGATCTTCTGCGCAGGCACCATCACGCCGAGGTCGATCACGTCGTAGTTGTTGCACTGCAGCACCACGCCGACGATGTTCTTGCCGATGTCGTGGACGTCGCCCTTGACGGTGGCCATGATGATCGTGCCGTTGGTGGTCTCGGCGTCGCCCGGCTTCTTCTCGGCCTCGATGAACGGGATCAGGTAGGCGACCGCCTTCTTCATCACCCGAGCGCTCTTGACCACCTGCGGCAGGAACATCTTGCCGGCACCGAACAGGTCGCCAACGACGTTCATGCCGTCCATCAGCGGTCCCTCGATGACCTCGATCGGACGGCCGCCACGAGCCGAGATCTCGGCGCGGAGTTCCTCGGTGTCGGCCTCGACGTAGGCATCCAGGCCCTTGACCAGCGCGTGGGTGATCCGCTCGCCGACCGGCAGCTCGCGCCAGGCCTCGGCCTTGGCCTCCGCCTCGGGTGAGTCCTTGTTGTACTTCGAGGCGATCTCGAGCAGCCGCTCGGCGGCGTCGGCGCGCCGGTTGAGCACGACGTCCTCGATCCGGTCCCGCAGCTCGGGGTCGACCTCGGAGTAGGGCACCAGCGCGCCGGCGTTGACGATGCCCATGTCCAGGCCCGCCTCGATCGCGTGGTAGAGGAAGACCGCGTGGATCGCCTCACGCACGGGGTTGTTGCCGCGGAAGGAGAAGCTCACGTTGGAGATGCCGCCGGAGACCTTCGCCCCGGGAAGGTTCTGCTTGATCCAGCGAACCGCCTCGATGAAGTCCACGCCGTACGTCGCGTGCTCCTCGATCCCGGTCGCGACCGCGAACACGTTCGGGTCGAAGATGATGTCGTCGGGGTCGAAGCCGACCTCGTCGACGAGGATCCGGTAGGCCCGCTCGCACACCGCGATCCGGCGCTCGTAGGAGTCGGCCTGGCCGTCCTCGTCGAAGGCCATCACGACCGCGGCAGCGCCGTAGCGCTTGCACAGCTCGGCGTGCTCGACGAAGGACTCCACGCCCTCCTTGAGCGAGATCGAGTTGACGATCGGCTTGCCCTGGACGAGCTTGAGGCCAGCCTCGATGACCTCCCACTTGGAGGAGTCGATCATGATCGGGACCCGGGAGATGTCGGGTTCGGAGGCGACCAGGGTCAGGAACCGGGTCATCGCCGCGACCCCGTCGATCATGCCCTCGTCCATGTTGACGTCGATGACCTGGGCGCCGTTCTCGACCTGCTGCGCCGCCACGGAGAGCGCGGTGTCGAAGTCGCCGGCCTTGATCAGGTTGCGGAACTTCGCCGACCCGGTGATGTTGGTCCGCTCCCCCACGTTGACGAAGAGGCTCTCCTCGGTCACGGTGAACGGCTCCAGGCCGGAGAGCCGCAGCGCGGGCTCGACCTCGGGGACGTCGCGGGGCGCGACCCCCTCGACCTGCTTGGCGATCTCCGCGATGTGTGCCGGCGTGGTGCCGCAGCAGCCGCCGACCAGGTTCACGAACCCGGCGGTGGCGAACTCGTGGACGTGGCCGGCGGTGTCCGTGGGGCCCTCGTCGTACTCGCCGAAGGCGTTCGGGAGCCCCGCGTTGGGGTAGCAGGAGACGAAGGCGTCCGCGACGCGGGCGAGCTCGGCGATGTAGGGGCGCATCTCCTGGGCGCCGAGCGCACAGTTGAGGCCGACCAGGAGCGGGTCGGCGTGGCGTACGGAATCCCAGAACGCCTCGGTGACCTGCCCCGACAGGGTGCGACCGCTGGCGTCGGTGATCGTCCCGGAGATCACGACCGGCCAGCGGCGGCCGTACTCCTCGAAGACCTGCTGGACGGCGAAGATCGCCGCCTTGGCGTTGAGGGTGTCGAAGATCGTCTCGATGAAGATCAGGTCCGAGCCGCCCTCGAGGAGCGCGCGGGTCGCGTCGGCGTAGGCGTCGCGGAGCTGCTCGTAGGTGACGTTGCGGGCGCCGGGGTCGTTCACGTCCGGGCTGATCGAGGCCGTACGCGTCGTCGGGCCGAGCGCGCCGGCGACGTAGCGCGGCTTCTCGGGGGTCGAGTAGATGTCTGCGGCCGCACGAGCCAGGCGCGCCGCCTCGAAGTTGATCTCGTAGGCGAGGTCGGCCAGGTCGTAGTCGCTCAGCGAGACCGCGTTGGCGTTGAAGGTGTTGGTCTCGATGATGTCGGCGCCGGCCTCGAGGTATTCGCGGTGGATGCCCTCGATAATCTGCGGCTGGGTCAGGTTGAGCAGGTCGTTGTTGCCGATGAGGTCGGTGGGCCAGTCCTTGAACCGCTCGCCGCGATAGCCGGCCTCGTCGGGACGGTCACGTTGGATCGCAGTGCCCATCGCACCGTCGAGCACCATGATCCGCTCCTTCAGGGTGGCGGTCAGGGTCTCGGTGACATCAGGGCGCAGACTCACTCTTGTTTCCTCTCCCGGGCGGGCACGGTGGTGTGCACGGCTTTGCCTGAAACACGCTACGGCGTAGGTGCCCGGGCTATGCCATTTCATTCCGAATCCTGACACCGGCAGTCCACCAGGTGGGAATTGAGAAGGTGTACGCAGGGTGAACGACACCGACTCCCTGGTCCCGGTGACTAGGGTGGAGGTGTGATCGAGATCGAAGAGACCCGCGACCTGGTCGATCCTGTGGTGATCGCCGCGTTCGAGGGCTGGAACGACGCGGCCGATGCCGCCTCCGGCACGGTTGACCATCTGATGGACGTCTGGCACGCGCGGGTGGTGGCCGAGATCGATCCCGAGGACTTCTACGACTACCAGGTCAACCGTCCGGTCACCAGCACCGACGAGAACGGCTTCCGTTCCATCACCTGGCCCACCACCCAGGTCGCCGTCTGCTCCCCGCCCGACCTGGACCGCGACATCATCCTGGTACGCGGCATCGAGCCCAACATGCGCTGGAAGCAGTTCGTCAGCGAGATCCTGGAATGCGTCGACGAGCTCGGCGGCCAGCTCGTGGTGACCCTCGGCGCGCTCCTCGCCGACGCTCCGCACACCCGGCCGATCCCGGTCTCCGGCACCGCCACCGAGCCCGACCTCGTCGACCGGCTCAAGCTCGACTCGCCGTCCTACGAGGGGCCGACCGGCATCGTCGGCGTGCTCCAGGAGGCCTGCGTCCAGTCCGACATCCCAGCGGTCTCCTACTGGGCCGCAGTCCCCCACTACGTAGCGGCCCCGCCCTGCCCCAAGGCCACCCTCGCGATCATCAACAAGCTCGAGGACCTCCTGCAGTGCTCCATCCCCCTCGGCGACCTCCCGGAGGACGCCCGAGCCTGGGAGCGCGGCGTCAACGACCTCGCCGAGGAGGACGAGGACGTCTCCGACTACGTACGCTCCCTCGAGGAGGCCCGCGACACCGCCGACCTCCCCGAGGCCAGCGGTGACGCCATCGCCCGGGAGTTCGAGCGCTACCTCAAGCGGCGTACGGACGACTCGTAGAACCGGGCGCAGGGATACCCGGTTAACCGGGTATCCCTGCGCTTCTCAGGCAATGCAACACCCGAGAAGCGCAGGAAACGCCTGAGCGGTGTGACGCATGTGGCCCCTGGGGCCAGCGGTCAGAGCTTGATGCCCAGTGCCGCGTCGACGACCTTCGCGATCGTCTCGCCGGCGAGAGCGTCGGAGGTCTCGGCGAGACCACCCTCGCCGAGGGTGGCGGCGACCCAGGCGTCGACGGCCTCGACCGCACGCGGGGCGTCGAGGTCGTCGGCCAGAGCACCGAGGACCGTCTCGACGACCGGGGCCGCGGGGGCGCCGCGACCGAGGGCGACGGCCTTGCGCCACTCGGCGATCTTGTCGACGGCGTCGAAGAGCTTGGCGTCGGTCCACTCCCAGTCGTCACGGTAGTGGTGGCCCAGCAGCACCAGCCGGATCGCCATCGGGTCGATCTCGGAGTTGCGCAGGGCGGAGACGAAGACCAGGTTGCCGCGCGACTTGGACATCTTGTGGCCGTCGTAGGCCACCATCCCGCCGTGGGTGTAGATCTCGGCGAAGTCCTTGCCGGCCGACCGCGCGTGGGAGCCGGACATCTCGTGGTGCGGGAAGACCAGGTCGGAGCCGCCGGCCTGGACGGTGAACCCGGCGCCGAGGTGCTCCAGGGCGATCGCGGTGCACTCGATGTGCCAGCCGGGACGGCCGGGACCGAAGGGCGAGGGCCAGGACGGCTCCCCGGGACGCTCGGCGCGCCACAGCAGCGGGTCGAGCGGGTCCTTCTTGCCCGCCCGCTCGGGGTCGCCGCCACGCTCACCGAAGAGCTCCAGCATCTCCGTACGCGACATCCGCGACTCGGCGCCGAACTCCTCGTCGACGGCCACCGAGGCGTAGACGTCCTCGTCGACCTTGTAGATCGCGCCGGCCTCCTCGAGCTCACCGATCAGCGAGAGCACCAGCGGGATCGACTCGACCGCGCCGATGTAGTGCTGCGGCGGCACGACCCGCAGCGCCTCCATGTCCTGCCGGAAGAGCTCGGTCTCGCGCTCGGCCAGCGCCTCCCACTCGATCCCGACCTTGTCGGCCCGCTCGAGCAGCGGGTCGTCGACGTCGGTGACGTTCTGGGTGTAGCCGACCTCGTAGCCGGCGTTCAGCCACGCCCGGTGGAGCAGGTCGAAGGCGACGTAGGTGTTGGCGTGGCCGATGTGGGTCGCGTCGTAGGGCGTGATGCCACAGACGTACAGCGAACGCCGCCCCTGACCCTCCGTCGGGACGACCGCGTCCCGCTGATGGTCATAGAGCTGCACCTCGGGCCCTTTGACGGACAGTTCTGGGACTTCGGGTGCAGACCATGCGCGCATGGGTGCAGCCTACTTGGCGGGGACCACGTGTCTCAGAAGGGCGGCCACGGGATGACATGACGGTCGTACTCCGGCCGGGGGAAGGCCCCCTCGGCGAGCAGGGTCTCGCAGCGCCGGCCGAGCGCGTCGACCTCCCGACCCGTCAGGTACGCAGCCAGCTCCCGCCCCAGCGCACCGTCGAGCCCTGCGTGGACCGCCCGGATGCCGGAGAGCTCCTCGTCGGCGAAGCCCTGCCCCCGCCATCCCCACAGGATGGTGCGCAGCTTCGGCTCCTCGTGGAAGGTCAGCCCGTGGTCGCAGCCGTATCGGCGCCCACCGGAGACCGGCAGGACGTGGCCACCCTTGCGGTCGGCGTTGTTGGTGATCGCGTCGAAGACCGCCATCCGTCGCAGCCCGGGCGTGTCCTCGTGAGCCAGGGTGACAACCCGGTCCTGATCGTCGAAGCCGTCGAAGACCCGGAGGTAGCCGTCCGGCACCTCCCCCTCCGGCACGATGGTCACCGGCTCGAGGCTCTCGTCGGCGTGAATCCAGCGCTGGATCATCCCCGGGCCGTGCGGCCCGTCGCCGAGCCAGGTCTCGGGGACCACCGTCCATCCCAGCGTCTGCGAGACGAGGTACGCGGCGACCTCGCGGTGCGCGAGCTGCCCGTCGGGGAAGTCCCACAGCGGCCGCTCCCCCGCGATCGGCTTGTAGACCACCTCGGACTCGCCGAGCGTGGCCAGGAACGTCGCGTTGGAGGCCGTGGTCAGCCGCCCGACGAGCTCCAGCGTCCCCTCGTTCTCGGGGGCGCTGCGAGCGATCTCCGGAGCTGGATCCACAGGCTCAGACCGGGTCACGCCGCTTGAACCCGTTCGCCCGGACACACAGGTGTCCCTCGGGGTCGATCGGGCTGCCGCAGAACGGGCAGTTGGGGCGTCCGGCGCCCAGCACCGCCTCGGCCCGCTTGACGAAGGCACGGGCGTTGCGCGGAGCGATCCGCACCAGGAGCACCTCGTCGGGCTCCGGCTCCTCCAGCTCGATCGCCGCCACGGCGTCCTCGTCGACCAGCTGGCCCGACTCATCGACCTCGGCGATGATCTCGGTCTCGCTGATCGGAAAGACCTCGAGGACGACCTTGTCCTCGTCGGGGTCCCAGGCCAGCGTCATCGTGCCGGCCCGGAACTCCTCCTCGATCGGCTGCTCCAGCGGGCCGTTGTCGTCGAGGTCGTAGGGAGCGATCGCCGGCACCACGGCGGGCGCCGACTTCATCACCTCGTCGAGGAGCTCGTCGAGCCGCTCGGCGAGCACCGTGACCTGCTGCTTCTCCAGGGCCACGGAGACGACTCGCGCTCCCTCACGCGCCTGGAGGAAGAACGTACGCGCCCCGGGCTCGCCGACGGTGCCGACGACGAATCGCTCGGGCGGGTCGAAGGCGTGCATCACAGGCATGGTCAAACCTTATCCAGACCAGGCTCAGGACCCGAGCCGCCGCCCACGACGGCGTCGTCGTTGCGCCGCCGCGACGACTTGCGTCCCTTCTTCGCGGCCGGCTTCGGGGCCAGCCAGGACAGGTCGCCGGCGTGCGTGTTCGTGGCCAGGACGGAGGGACGCCCCTCGCCGTAGCGGACGACCGAGATCGAGGCCGGGTCGACGTGCAGCCGCTGGAAGAGGTCCAGGTGCATCCCGAGCGCATCGGCCAGGATCGACTTGATCAGGTCGCCGTGGCTCACGCACAGCCAGACCGCCGCGTCGCCGTGCGCGGCCGTGACGGCGGCGTCGTGGCGGCGTACGGCCTCGACCCCTCGGGCCTGCATGGCGGCCATCGACTCGCCGCCGGGGAAGGTGACCGCGGAGGGCTGGGTCTGCACCGTCTTCCACAGCTTGCGGCGCGCCAGCGTGGTGATCTTCTCTCCCTGCCACTCGCCGTAGTCGCACTCGGAGACACCGTCCTCGACGACGACGGTGGGCTGCTCGGCGCGACCTTCGAGGATCACCGACAGCGTCTGCTGGCAGCGCTCCATCGGGCTGGTCACCGCGAGCGCCAGCGGGACCGGCGCGATCCGCTCGGCCGCTCTGCCCGCCTGCTCCACGCCACGCTCGTCCAGCCTCACCCCGGGAAGCCGGCCGGCCAGGGTGCCGGATGCGTTCGCCGTCGTACGGCCGTGTCTCACCAGGATCATCGTCGCCACGACTGGCGACCCTATCCACACCGGCTAAGCCGACCCACAATGCCGCGCAGCATGCCCTAACCTGACAACGTGATCGTCGACAGCGCTCTCTACCGCGGCGGTGCGCGCGACAGGATCGACTGCGCACCGCACGACTACGCCACGCTGCGCGGCGGCGTGAAGGACGAGGGTGACTTCGTCTGGCTCGGGCTCTACCAGCCCAGCCAGTACGAGCTCGAAGAGGTCGCCGAGGCCTTCGGGCTGCACCCGCTCGCCGTCGAGGACGCCCTGACCGCCCACCAGCGGCCCAAGCTGGAGCGCTACGAGGGCGGGATGTTCCTGGTCGTGAAGACGCTCTGGTACGTCGACTCCGAGGACGCCGTCGAGACGGGCGAGGTCGCCTTCTTCATCGGCCCCGACTACGTGATCACGGTCCGCCACGGTCGCGGAACCCGGCTCGCGCCGGCCCGTGAGCTGCTGGAGAACAGCGACGAGCAGCTCCTCAGCGAGGGGCCCTACTCCGCGGTCCATGCGGTGGTCGACTACATCGTGGACGGCTACGTGGACGTCGCCACCGAGCTCACCAAGGACGTCGACGAGGTCGAGACCTCGGTCTTCTCCGACGAGCGCACCCACGACTCGGCCCGGATCTACCGGCTCCGCCGGGAGATCGCGGAGGTACGCCGCGCCGTGATGCCGCTGCGCGAGCCGGTGCGCCGCTTCGCCAACGGAGAGGGCGGGATCGACCCCGACCTGCGCCCCTACTTCCGCGACGTCCTCGACCATCTCGCCTCGATCGTGGAGTCGATCGAGAATCTCGAGACGTTGCTGTCCTCCGCCTTCGAGGCCCATCTGGCCCAGCTCTCGCTGCAGCAGAACGACGACATGCGCAAGATCTCGGCGGGCGCGGCGATGATCGTGGTCCCGACCCTCATCGCCGGGATCTACGGGATGAACTTCACCCACATGCCCGAGCTCGACTGGCGGTTCGGCTACCCGTTCGCGCTGCTGCTCATGGGCGGCGTGATCACCGGGATGTGGATCTTCTTCCGCAGGTCCGGCTGGTTCTGACCCGCGTCGCTACCCTCTGCGCCACCAGCTGCGCTGCCGATGCTCTGCCGCCTCGCGCGCGCACTCCCGGAGCTCGTAGGCCACGGCTCGATACACGGTGGCCCACTGCTCTCCCGTGAGCCCGCCGACCTGAAGGTCGCTGCTCCGCGCGCTCGTGAAGACCCTTGCGTCTTCGACGTACTTCTCGGCTTTCGCTTCGAGCCACGCTACGTGGTGCGGGGTGGTACTCATTGCTGCCAGTCTTTCACGTTTGACGGACCTGGCGCCGCGTGTCGGCCCTGCAATCCCCGTTCACGCTGTTTCGCAGCTAGTCGAGCTGCTTGACCGGACGGGCGTCGAGATGCTCCCGGTCGCACCACAGGGACAGGTCGTCGGCGAACTCCGAGTCGGCCTCGCCGCCGCCCTTCGCGTCGAGCTGCTCGCCTTGAAACCACTCGGTCAAGAAGGCGGCATCGTCGAAGGCCTTCGGCATCGGCTGGCCGCGATAACGGACCGCGACGACCTCGTTCTTGCGCAACGAGATCATCCAGGCCCAACCCACATCAGTATCGTTGGCGGGCTGCCAGGCAAAGACGAGCGGGCCACGGGTGCCGTCGGTGGTCACGCAGCGCCGCCGAAGCGTCGGCGCCGAGCAGGGCTCACGGGTCATCCAGGCGGGCGGTGACGGCGCGGCGAGGACGTCGATGTCGGCATCCGGCATGTCCGTGAAGTCAGGTGAGGAGCGCTGCAGCAGCCGCCCTCCGATGGCGTCGGGGCCGAACCGCTCGCGCAGCGGGGACCGGATCACGCCCTTGTAGTAGCCATAGCCACCCCGGCCGCCGACATAGGCCTGGGCGATGCCGTGGTCGGTGTTGGGCACCAGCTCGTACGCCTCGGGGTCGGGCTCCCCGCCCTTCCAGTCGTCGAGCTCCTCACCGAGGGTGAGGGTCGAGGAGGTCGCCTGGTAGCGGAGCCGTGGGTCCTCGACGACGGCGACCAGCTTCTCGAGGCTGATCGGCATGTCGAGCCTGCGGGGGTCGCCGGTGATCGTGGGGCCGGAGTAGCCGATCGAGGCGGTCTCGCCGCCGTCGCGCAGCAGCACGATCCCGACGCCGCCGGGGTCCTCCTCGGGCTCCTCCTCGGTCCAGCGCAGCTGCATCTCGGCGTTCTTCACCTCGGTCGGCAGGTCGACGCAGTGCTGCCCCAGCTCGCGCCGGCATGCCGCCTCCGCGGGCGGCTGAGCCGAGACGGCCACGCTGACCAGGTCGCCGTCGTACTCGCCGTCGGCGCCGTAGCGAAGGTCGACCGAGACCTGCTCGGACGGCGTGGACTCGTCGGTGTAGGAGGCCGCCCGGCTGGAGGTCTCGGTCGGCAGGTGCAAGAGCGATACCGCTGCGACGGCGCGGTGAGTGATCCGGCCGGGATCGCCACCGGCGTCGACAGCCTCGCCGGAGCACGCCGAGACGATCATGGCGCCGACGACGGCGAAAGCCCCCAAGACCTTGGCTGACACGGGCATCAGTGCAGGAACGTGAACAGCGGTGAGTCGGGCTCGATCCGCTCGATGAGCAGGTCGCTGGCGCCCATCCGCTCGAGCAGCCCCTCGAGCCCGTCGGCGGAGTCGAGGTCGATGCCGATCAGCGCGGGACCGTGCTCGCGGTTGGACTTCTTGACGTACTCGAAGACGACGATGTCCTCCCCGTCGGCCAGCACGTCGTCGAGGAAGCCGCGCAGGGCTCCGGGAGCCTGCGGGAAGGAGACCAGGAAGTAGTGGCGCAGGCCCTGGTGGATCAGCGCCCGCTCGAGCACGTCGGAGTAGCGGGAGACGTCGTTGTTGCCGCCGGAGAGGACGGCGCCGACACGCGAGGCGCCGCGCAGGTCGATCTGACTCAGGGCCGCCACCGCGAGCGCTCCGGCGGGCTCGGCGATGATCCCCTCGGTCTGGTAGAGCTCGAGCATCTCCACGCAGATGGCTCCGACGGGCACGGAGACGAGCTCGTCGACGTACTCCTTGACGATCGGGTACGTCACCTTCCCCGCGGTCGCGACCGCGGCGCCGTCCACGAACGTGTCGAGCGTCTCCAGCCGGACCGGCTCACCGGCCTCGATCGCAGCCGCCATCGAGGCGGCGCCCGCGGGCTCGACCCCGATGATCCGGGTCTGCGGCCAGACCTCGCGCACCCAGGTCGCCACGCCGGAGGCCAGCCCACCGCCGCCGACCGGCAGCAGCAGCACGTCCAGCGGATCGCCGATCTGTGAGGTCAGCTCGTAGCCGACCGTGCCCTGCCCGGCGATCGTGCGCGGGTCGTCGAAGGCGGAGACATAGGTGGCACCGAGCCCGCGCCCGAGCTCGTAGGCGTAGGCCGAGGCCTCGTCGTAGGTCGAGCCGTGCAGGGTGAGCGTCACATGCGAGCCGCCGAGGGCGGTGATTCGGTCGCGCTTCTGCTTGGGCGTGTTGGTCGGCACCACGATGTGGCCGGGCACCCCGAGGCGGGCGCAGGAGATCGCGACGCCCTGGGCGTGGTTCCCGGCGGAGGCACAGACGACACCTCGGGAGAGCTCCTCGGGCGTCAGCGAGCTCATCAGGTTGTAGGCGCCCCGGACCTTGTAGGAGCGCCCCAGCTGCAGGTCTTCCCGCTTGAGCAGGACCTCGGCGGCGTACCTCTCCGAGAGTCTGACCGAGCGTTCGACCGCCGTGCGCGTGGCGATCGTGCGCGCGGCTGCCTCCTCGATCGCAGCGGGTGTTACGGCAGGCTTCTTGCCACCAAAGGGATCGAGCACAGCAGACACATGCCCGAGTCTGTCACGATCACCACTCGGTGAGCACACCCGCGCCGAGGAGCCCCAGAACCACGAGACCGAGGACGACCCGGTAGATCACGAACGGGGTGTAGGTGTTGTGGGAGAGGTACTTCAGCAGCCACGCGATCACGGCGTAGCCGAGGACGAACGAGACGATCGTGGCGACGATCGTCGGGCCCCAGCCGTAGAGGTTGGCGCCGTGGGCGATCTCGCCCATCTCGAACAGACCGGCCCCGAAGACCGCCGGCAGCGCCAGCAGGAAGGCGTAGCGGGTCACGGTGGCCCGCTCGTACCCGAGCGCGCGGCCCATCGAGATCGTCGCCCCCGAGCGCGAGACGCCGGGGATCAGCGCGCAGGCCTGGGCGCAGCCCATCAGGATCGCGTCGCGCCACGACAGGTCGTCGAACTGCTTGCGGTTGGCGCCGATGCGGTCGGCGATGCCGAGGACGATGCCCATCACGACGAGCATGGTGCCGACGACGTACAGGCTGCGCAGGTCGTGCTCGATGATGTCCTTCATCACGAATCCGATCACCACGATCGGGATCGAGCCGACGATGATGAACCAGCCCATCCGGGCATCGGTGTGGCTGCGCAGCTCGGCGTTGAAGAGGCTCCGGAACCAGGTCACGATGATGTCGCGGATGTTGCGCCACATGTAGAAGACCACGGCCAGCTCGGTGCCGATCTGGATCACGGCGGTGAAGGCCGCGCCGGGGTCTCCCCAGCCGAGCAGCTCGGGGAAGATGCGCAGGTGCGCGCTGGATGAGATGGGCAGGAACTCGGTGAGTGCCTGAAGAATGCCCAGTGCGATCGCCTGCAGATAATCCACGGGCGGAAACTCTAAGGGGCATGTACGCAGCACCCGACCGCTGCCTCCCTCTCGGAGTGTCCGCCGTCACAGCACAGCGTGTCCGGCCCGGGCACGGCGGACGGCCCGGATAGATTGGGTCTCATGCAGAGCCGACTCCTCGGAGCCACTGGGCTGCGAGTCTCGTCTCTCGCCCTGGGCACCATGACCTGGGGCAGCGTGACCGACGAGCACGAGGCCCGTGAGCAGCTGGCCGGTTTCGCCGAGGCCGGCGGCACGCTGGTCGACACCGCCGCGGGCTATGGCGACGGTGCCTCGGAGGCGCTGCTCGGCTCGCTCCTCGAGGAGCGTGTCGTGGGTCGCGACGACGTCGTGCTGGCGACCAAGGGCGGCATCACCTGGCGCGGCGGCAACCGGGGCGTGGACACCTCGCGCGGTGGCCTGCTCACCGGCCTCGACGCCTCGCTGAAGCGGCTCGGCATCGACCACGTCGACCTGTGGCAGGTGCACGTCTGGTCCCCCGAGGTGCCGCTCGAGGAGACGCTCACGGCGCTCGACATGGCGCTGAGCAGCGGCCGGGCCGCCTACGTCGGTGTCTCCAACTACAGCGGATGGCAGACCGCCCAGGCCGCGACCTGGCAGCGGGCCGTCCCCGGGCGGGCGACGCTGGCCTCGACGCAGGTCGAGTACTCGCTGCTGGCCCGCGACATCGAGTACGAGGTGCTGCCGGCCACCGAGGCGCTGGGGATGGGCCTGCTGGCCTGGTCCCCGCTGGCGGGTGGCGTGCTCACCGGTAAGTACCGCACCGGCATCCCGTCGCACTCCCGTGGCGCCGACCCGAACTTCTCCGCCCGGGTGGACGCCTTCGACGACGAGCGCTCCCGCGGGATCGTCACCGCCGTCGCGAAGGCCGCCGAGGGCTTGGAGTGGACGCCGCTGCAGGTCTCGCTGGCCTGGGTACGCGACCGGCCCGGCGTCACCGCGCCGATCCTCGGGGCACGCACCTCGGCTCAGCTCAAGGAGGCGCTGCAGGTCGCCGATCTCACTCTCCCGCCCGAGATCGCGCTCGCTCTCGACGACGTCTCCGCCGTCTGATTCCCGGGACTGAAAACACCACCCCGAGGGAACATCTCTTCAGGCACACTGGTTCTCCTGAGTAGTCCATCAGAAGGAGTGCTGCCTTGGCTCGAGCCGAACGCCGTCCGCCCCGCCCGGGAGTGATGTGGGAGTACGACAAGGTGATCTTCTCGCGTGAGTTCTCCCGCAACATCGTCACCAAGCTCCTCGTCGAGCGCGCCGAGCATGGCGGCTGGGAGCTCGACCGCGTCCGGATCACCGCCGACGGCACTCGCCGGGTGACGCTTCGGCGCAAGATCATCCGGCAGCGGCTGACGGTCTGAGCGCGTCTCCGCGCTCCTCGCGCGTCCAGATAATAGGGTCCTGCGGGTGATCCATCTCGTACGCCACGGCGAAGCCGCCGGCGGGGACACTGTCGACCCCGGCCTCTCCGACTTCGGCCGACGCCAGGTCCAGGCGCTCGCGACCCGGCTCGCTTTCCGTCCTGTCCGTCAGGTCCTGCACGGCCCGAGCCGGCGTACGTCCGAGACGGCCCGCATCCTCACCGAGAACCTCGGCGCGGGGCCGGTGCCGTCCGACCTTCTCGCCGACCGCACGCCGGTGCCGTCGGCGGAGCGTCGCGGCGACTACCCGACCCACCGTTGGGAGTGGTTCGAGGACGTACCGGAGGCCGAGCGCGATCTCGACGGCACCGAGCTGACCGCTGCCTGGCACAAGCTCTGGTTCGAGCACCACGACGAGGAGATCGTGCTGGTCACGCATGCGTTCGTGGTCGCCTGGTTCGTACGCGAGGTGCTCAACGCCCCGCCGGCGACCTGGATGCGGATCGGCCCGATCGGCAACGCGACCCTGACCAGCATCGGACCCAACCTCGCGGGCGAACCGGTCGTGGAGACCTTCAACGCCGAGGTCGTCCTGCCGATCTGAGCCAAGCGTCGCCCACAAGGCGACAACAACTCGGACATGAGCCCGCGACACGGCGTCGTGAGCGGTCGCCGCGCTGGCAGGATCCGCCCGTGATCTCGGCACTCGACACCCTGACCCCCGCCCAGCGCGACCTCCTCGATCAGTGGCTCCCCGGAGCCCAGGTGGTCGCCGACCGTAGCGCCCTGCACCGCGCCGGCACCACCGCCCTCGTGCTCTCAGCCGGTGACGACCGGTTCCTGGTGAAGACCATGGCAGAAGGCGTACGCCACCTCGACCGCGAGCTCGCGGCCCACCGCAGCTGGCTGGCCCCCTGGACCGACTCCGGCCGCGCGCCGAGCCTCGTCGAGGCCGACCTCGACGCCCGCATCATCGTGATGACGCACCTCGACGGCGAGCCGGCGAGCACCTCGACCGCCATCCACGACCCCGAGATCTACCGCCAGGCCGGCGAGCTGCTGGCGACGTTCCACGGCCAGGCCAGCGTCGAGGACGAGGACTACGAGCCGGAGCTCGACGAGCGCGCCCTCGCCTCGCTGGACACGGCGGGCCTGGAGGCCGACCTCACCGAGCGTCTCCGCAACGAGATCACCTCGTGGCCGACCCCGACGACGGTGCTCGTCCCCACCCACGGCGACTGGCAGCCGACGAGCTGGGTCATCGATGGGGGCACCGTGCGCGTGATCGACTCCGGCCGCTTCGGCTTCCGCCCCGCCCTCTACGACCTCTCCCGGCTCTCCGCGCAGGACTTCGTCCGCAACGACACCTGCGAGAAGGCGTTCCTTGAGGGCTACGGCTCCGACCCCCGCGAGCCCGACGCCTGGCACCGGCTCCAGGTCCGCGACGCCATCTCCGTCGCCGCCTGGGCCAACCGCACCGGCCACGCCGAGGTAGCCGCCGTGAGCACCGAGACCCTCACCCGCCTCGTCCCCTGAACCGACGCCGATTCGGCTCGTCCTGACCAAGATCCCCGTCGAGTCGGCTCGTCATAACGAGCCGACTCGGCGCTGGTTCTCGTCAGTTCGAGCCGACTCGGCGCGATCGGTGCCTCAGACCTGGTCGAGGAAGCGGTCCATGACGCGCGCTCCGAACTGGAGCGCGTCGACCGGGACCCGCTCGTCGACGCCGTGGAAGAGCGCTGTGAAGTCGAGCTCCTCGGGCAGGCGCAGCGGTGCGAAGCCGTACGTCCTCATCCCCAGCCGCTTGAAGTGCTTGGCGTCGGTGCCGGCGGACATGAGATAGGGGGCGACCAGGGCGTCGGGGTCCTCGGCGATCAGCGAGCGCTCCATGGCGGCGACGAGCGCGCCGTCGTAGGGGGTCTCCCAGGGCATCTGGTTCTGGTCGAACTCGATGTCGATCCCCTCGCCGCACAGTTTGCGCAGCGTCTCGAAGAAGTCGTCCTCGAAGCCGGGCAGGAAGCGGCCGTCGACGTGGGCGGTGGCCTCGGTGGGGATGACGTTGACCTTGTAGCCGGCGCTGGTCATGGTCGGGTTGGTGACGTTGCGCAGGGTGGCACCGATCATCCGGGCGGCCGGACCGAACTCCTCCACCAGCCGCTCGGCGTTCTCCGGGGTGGGCTCCTCCCCCGCGATCTCGCCGACCGCGGCGAGCAGCGTCTGCATCGTCGGGGTCAGCTGCACCGGCCACTCGTGGGCGCCGATACGGGCGATGGCACCGGAGAGCCTGGTGATCGGGTTGTCGCGGTTGATCATCGAGCCGTGCCCGGCGGTGCCGCGGGCCGTCAGCTTCATCCAGGCCATGCCCTTCTCGGCGGCCTCGATGAGATAGAGACGGCGTCCCTTCACCGTGGTCGAGAAGCCACCGACCTCACCGACCGCCTCGGTGCAGTGGGAGAGCAGGTCGGGGTGGTCCTCGACGAGCACGTGGGCGCCCTTCATCCCGCCGGCCTCCTCGTCGGCGGTGAAGGCGAGCGTGATCGGGCGCTCCGGGATCCGCCCGGTGCGCTGGCGCTCACGGACGACCGCGAGCAGCATCGCGTCGAAGTCCTTCATGTCGACAGCGCCTCGACCCCAGACGCTGAGTCCTTCTCCTGGGGCGTCCTGGATCTCGCCGGAGAAGGGGTCGATCCGCCAGTCCTCCGCGGCAGCGGGGACGACGTCGAGGTGACCGTGCAGGAGCAGCCCGTCACCGGAGGACCCGCCCCACTGCGCGACGACCGAGGCCCGGCCGTGCTCCGACTCGTAGATCTCGGAGGAGATGCCGACCTCGTCGAGCTGTGCCGCGACGTACTCGGCCGCCTTCCGCTCCCCCGGGCCCGGGTCGTTTCCGTAGTTGCTGGTGTCGATGCGGATCAGGTCACGGCAGAGGTCGACGACCTCGGTCTCGGCGCTGGTCATACCGCCACCGTATCGACCGCATGCGACAAACCGCCCCCTGACGTCCACCTATGCGCAACCTGAGGATTTCAGTGCCGTCGGATGCGTGGGTTTCCATGGGCGCATGCAGAAGCGTGCCCTCCTCTCCGCTCACCGCGCCGCAGCGCGTCAGTCGGGGCACCGTGACAACTCCTGGGAGTCGCTTCTGGAGGCCGTGCGGATGGAGGTCGACTACGTCGAGTTCGACGTGCACCGCACCCGCGACGGCGAGTTCGTCCTCCACCACGACGGCCACATCCGCGACCGCATCGGCCGCAGGGTGAAGATCGAGGACCGAACGTACGCGGCGCTCTCGCGGCTCGCGCCGTTCCGCCTGGTGCGCTACCGGGAGGCGCTCGAGCTGCTCGCCACCCACGCCAAGCACGCCCACATCGACCTCAAGTTCGCCTCGCCGTCGAACCACCTCGGGCTTCCGCACGAGATCGACGCCGCCGAGATCGCCCTCGAAGTGATGAACGAGAGCTTCATCGTGACCACGATGGTCGATGAGTCCGTACGCGTCCTGCGCGACTGGGCCGACCTCCGCGCCCCCGAGACCCTCGTCGGCCTCTCCCTCGGTGGCGTCGACTTCCGCCACCACCCGTTCAAACTGCTCCGGCTGAAGCTCTCGGAGTTCTTCCCCGAGGGCCGCATCCGCCGCTGCCGCTCCAACCTGGTCGTCGTCGAGCAGCGTCTTGCCGACGTCTGGCTGCTGCGCTGGGCCCACCGCCGCGACATCAAGGTCCTCGTCTGGACCGTCGACAACCCCGGCCGCCTGCGCCGTTTCGTGTACGACAAGCGCGTCTGGATGGTCACCAGCAACCACCCCGCCCGAGCCCTCCTTCCGGCCTGACGCCCCAGCGGTCACGCCCGGCGCGACCGCCCGTGTGATGCAGTAGTGCCGTGAACCCACGCATCACCATCACCTACTGCACCCAGTGCAACTGGCTCCTCCGTGCCCAGTGGTACGCAGGAGAGCTGCTGCAGACCTTCGCCGCCGAGGTCGGCGAGGTCGCCCTGGCGCCAGCCACGGGCGGCGTCTTCCGCATCGAGGTGACTGTCGACGGCCGCGAGACCAGCGTGTGGAACCGCAAACGCGACGGCGGCTTCCCGGAGATCACCGACCTGAAACGCCGGGTACGCGACCTCATCGCGCCCGACAAACCGCTCGGTCACAGCGACCGCAAGGACGAAGCCTGATCCCGAGGCCGACACAGCCTCCCCCGATTCGGCACCCCGGCACCCTCCTGATAATGTTCTTCCTGTTGCGCGCGGGTGGCGGAATAGGCAGACGCGCTAGCTTGAGGTGCTAGTCCACGTATTAGTGGGTGGGGGTTCAAGTCCCCCCTCGCGCACGCATTGAACGGTGGCCCTGACCTGAGGAAACTCAGGCGGGGCCACCGTTCATTTCGGACTCGCTGCGCACATCGGCGGACACGATCCGTTCCGCGTGGGTACCCGACAGCTGATGGTCCCATTCGACGTCAAGCGGCCAGAGCACACCGGACGAGGGCCAGTTGAGGAAGCCACATCGCCCCGGCGAAGCTCGCCACACTGAAACAAGCGCTCCGACACGGGCCGTCGGCCAGACCAGAATCACAGCCTCGACTGCGCCGAGTTCAGAGACGCCGTCGACGCCCGAACGGCGCTGGGCTTCATTGCCCCGAGCCGCCCCATCCGCGGTCAAGGTCTAGCGGATCGGACCCAACAGACCTATGCGTGCACGTGATCGACTACGCGGAGCGGTTTCCCGAAGCCGTGCAGGTCGCAGCCACCGTACGTCGCCTGCGTAGGCGTCAAGCCCTCGAGCTCGGGCGACCGGGAATGTGGCTGAGAATGGACTTGGAGAATCCGCCGTCGACGCAGATGTCCTGTCCTGTGACATAGCTCGACAACGGGCTCACGAGAAATTCGATCACATTCGCGATATCCATGGGGTCTCCGATCCGAGACAGCGGGATGATCGCTTCTCTCGCCCTCTTGGTGTCGGCGTCGATATACATCTTCTCTGTCATCGGAGTGCGAGTCATTCCCGGTGATACCACGTTCACACGGATTCCATCGGGTGCCCACTCCAGGGCGAGCGTCTGGGCAAGCATCGTCAGGGCAGCCTTGCTAGGGCTGTACGCACCCGATCCCGCATGTGGCAACTGACCCGACATCGACGAGGTGAAACACGCAGATCCGTGACTCTCCCTCAGGTGCGGGTAGCTTGCCTTGGCGAGAAACCACGCTCCGCGGAGGTTGACCGAGAACATCTCGTCCCAGTCATCGACCGATAGGTCACAGATGGCACCAGGGCTGGCGATTCCGGCGTTCGCTACCAGCGCATCCAGGCCGCCGAACTCGGCGATGGCCTCTCCAACCAGCTGACCGGGCACAGCAGGATCGCCGAGGTCACCGGCCAAGGCGATGGCGGTGCCTCCCATCGCCTGAATGGAAGACACCACCTCCTTGTGACCGGGGGTGATCGTGTGCCCGCACACCGCGATCATCGGCTGCTCACCTCGAGCCAGCGACGCCTCTGCGAGCCTCAGGGATGCAGCGGCTCCGATGCCGCTGCTTCCACCACTGACCAAAGCCTTCATCGCACACACTCCTGGTAGGTATCTACTGCTCGTTCGGTTCTAGACCAGCGATCGAAATCGACCGCCGTAGCCCCGAGCCTCTCTTGGGCCGGGATCCTGCGTTCTTGGCGAGACCTCACGACTCCTAGCGTGAGGTCAGCTCCCGAGCATCCAGCCCCTGTCCGTCAGGTCACGCATCGCCTTTTCGAATTCGTCCAAGGGGTTTTCCTCCCTGATGATCTCGAGAACGACGTTGTCCACCCCGCACGTTTCTTCGACGGCAGCACCCAACGCGCTGAAATCCACCACCCCGGTGCCGATCGGATCGTGACCCCACGTCTCCGTACCGGTGTCAGAAGCATGCACCAGCGCGATCGATTCATGGTGCGAGAGCAGGCCCGCGACGGTGTCCTCGCCGATGTAAGCCGCATTGGCGATGTCGTAGACGATCTTGAGTGCCTCGTCATCGACCTTCTTGACGACGGCCGCCAGTTCTTCGACGGTCGGGGTGAAGCAATAGGGAGTGTTCTCCAGAAGGAGTCGCGTGCCTGCCTGTCTGGCCAACGGAATCAGCTGGTCCAGACTCTCGTACATCCATTCATAGGTCTTGTCGAGCGGTGGGGAAATCATCGGGCGCCTCGTTCCTGGGGAGATCACGACCTCGGTCGCACCCCACGCCGCGGCCAAGTCGATCACCGACTTGATGTGCTCAATGCTCTTGAGTCGCATGTTGGCGGCCGGACTCGCCAAGTTGATGTCGTATCCACCGGCGTTGAGCGACCTGATCTCGGCGCCACGCTGGTCAAGTCTCGTTCCCATGGCTGAGATCTCCGCGCTGGACATCTCGGCCGGCCAGCAATGTGGCGAGCTGATCGGGACCTCGAAAGTCTTGTACCCGTTGTCGACCAGTTCCGCGATCGCATCGGTTGCTGCGGATGACCACAGATAGGAGAAGGTGCTGATGATCATGGTTGAACCATCCTCAAAGAGATGACTATTTTGGCGACGATTGCGAAAGTCGACCCTGCGTACGGGGTCGCGGCCCCGGGCAAGCCGGGCGGCTCGAGGGCTGCACAGCCCTTGGCGCGTTGAACCGCCACGGCTTGTCGGGGCGATAGCTCCTACGGGGAACGCTTCACATCGTCGGTGCCGGACGTGCTGCTCAGGAGCAGGTGCTCTCCTTCGAGCACCTCCTGGTCGGCAAGCGCCACGGTGACTCGATCGCCGCGGCCGCCGGTCTCCGGGAGCGTGGTGTAGACGACGAGACAGAGTGCGACGACGACCGTCATGTAGATCGCGACGTACATGGGATGGCCCGAACCGACGAAAGCAGCCGCAATCAGCGGTGCAGTGCCACCGAAGACCGCGATCACGATCTGATGTGCGAGGCCGATGCCCGAAACCCGAACCGCGGCCGGGAACAGTTCGGCCTGAATGGTCGGGTACACCGCCTGCCAGATGCCCAGAACGACCCATCCGGACGCCGCAACCAGAACGTACACACCGAATCCCGGCTGGTTCAGCAGCATGAGCAGCGGGTAGAAGAGCACGACCATGCCGGTGGCGCCGATGATCGGGAAGATCTTGCGGCGGCCGAGTCGATCCGAGAGCGCGCCGCAGGTCGGTACGATGACGACGAGCAGCGCCAGTCCGATGACGCTCCCGGTCAGGGTCGATGCCAGGTTCCGACCTGTGGTGAGGTTGGCGTAGGTGGGGAGGAAGGTCGCCCACGTGTAGTAGGCCACGGCCGGAGCCGACAGCGCCGCCGCCTGGAGCAGAGCCTTCGGGTGGTCACGGATCAGCTCCCGCAGACGCGCTGCCGCGGACTTCTGATCGACGGCGGTGGTTGCTTCGAACTCGGGGGTCTCGTCTGCGCGGAACCGGAGAATGAGGCCGACGACGCCGAGGATGCCGCCCACCAGGAAGGGGATGCGCCAACCCCACGTCGCAAGGTTGTCCGGCGACAGGGTGGCCGTCACGATCGCGGCGAACCCGGTCGCCGCCAGGGTCGCCAGACCGCTGGCCATGTTGGTGAACGAACCGTAGAGGCCCCTCTTGTTCGAGGGGGCATGCTCGACCATGAACGCGATGGCGCTCTGTCCTTCGCTGCCGGCCGAGATTCCCTGGAGGATGCGTGCCACCACGAAGAGGAGCGGTGCGGCGTAGCCGATCGTGGCGAAGGGCGGCGTGAGGGCGATGATCAGGGAGCCGGCCGCCATACCGGAGACGCACACTGTCAGGACGGTCCGTCGACCGAATCGGTCGGCGAGCGGGGAGATGATGATTCCGCTCATCGGACGTACGACGAAACCGATCGCGTAGGTGAGAAGCGCTGCGATCAGGGAGGCGAAGGCCGAGTGGCTCGGGAAGATCTGAGACGAGAACACGGCTGCCAGCAGGCCGTAGATGTACCAGTCGTACCACTCCACGAAGTGGCCGACGGTGCCGGCAAGCAGGTTGAGACGGCGGCGTGGAGGGTCAGATTCTCCAGGAACGCCGGGAGGGATACCAACATCATCTTTGGGGTTGGCCATTGTGTTATCCTCACTAACGGTTTCTGAGCAATGGGGGACCCAAGGTGCGTAGCTGGCCGCAGGCGCACCAAGGTGATTTCGTTCAGGATTTCGACAGACCTGACGTGCAGAGTCAGCTCTGGTGTCCGTAACCTCCTTCGGGTTTGGGTCTAGTGGCTCGATAATTGATGGATGAGGCTGAGATCAGGGCTCATCGTTTAACTGTGTTCGTTGCGTGGCTCGCCCATTGGCGGCCTTCTTGCTCCCGAGTCGGTAGTCCCGCGGCTTCGAGGATCTGGTCGAGCAGTCGTTGCGTCGCCACGGCCTCGTGCCCGGAGGTCAGCGGCGGCTGTCGATCCGAGATGCGGTCGAGAAAGTGGTGCACGGCTTCGGCGAATCCGAGGGTCTCGGTCGCGGTGGCCCAGCCGTACGCCTCTGCGCTGAGCTCGCGGCTGGTGGTGGTGCCGTCAACGGTGATCGAGACCGACTCCGGCGCTCGCACCTCGGCCGTGCGCCCGTAGCCGTAGGCGTCGAGCTTCTCGCTCCATGCGCCGGCCGTGCGCGCTGCCATCAGCACGCCGGTAGCGCCCGAGTCGAACCGGACCATGGCTGCCGTGCCGTCTTCTTCCCATGGGTCGTCGCCAGCGGTGTGCGCAGTCACGTCGACGGCTTCGCCGCCGCAGTACCAGCGCAGCAGGTCGACCATGTGGATGGCGTTCTCGAACGTGGCCCGGTACTCCGACCCGGGCCGGTTCTTCTGGGCGACGCAGAACGTGGCTCCGGTCGCACCGAAGGCGTCGCGGCCCGCGACGTACACCGGGGCGTAGCGACGGTTGAAGTCGACCATCAGGATGCGGCCTCGTTGGTCGGCGAGATCAACCAGGCGCTCCGCCTCCTCGACGGACGGGGCGAGCGGCTTCTCGCAGAACACGTCGACGTCGCGCCGCAGGCAGGCCTCGACCGCGTACGCATGCTCGGACCGCGGAGTCAGGACGAAGACAGCGTCCAGGTCCTCGGCCGCCAGCATCTCCTCGACCGCGCCGTACGCGGCGCCGAAGCCCCAGCGCCGCATCAGCGGTCCTGGGTCCGGACGGCGCGAGACGAGTGCCGCGAGCTCCACGTCCTCCCGCTTGACCAGTGTGGGCAGCTGCGCGATGGAGGCGATGTTCCCCGCGCCGACAACGCCGACACGGGTCCTCGCCTGCTCGCTCACCGCGCCCCCTCCTTGAGGGAGGCGTCGTCGAGGCAGGCACGCAGCGCCGCCGCAGATCGCGCAAAGCCGACCGATGGCTCGGGCAGGTCCTGGGGGTGCCAGCGGTACTCGTACTCGAGGGAGACGACGTCGTCATAGCCGAGGGCAGCAAGGGCCGAGAGGATGTCCGCCCAGGGCAGGATCCCGTCGCCGACGGTGCGCGAGCGGACCGTACGCTCGGAGGCCGCGACGCGGGCGGTCTCCGATGCGTGGAACGGCGCCTCCGGGTCGGTGAAGACGAGGTCTTTGACGTGCACGTGCCCGATCAGGTCGCCCTGGATGCGCAGCGCATCCTGGTAGGTCTCGTCGTGCGTGAACGTCAGGTTGGCCTGGTCGTAGAGGACCCGTACGGCGTCATGGTCCACTTCACGCACCAGCCGTGCCGTCTCGCCAGCCGATTGCGTCATCGTCCCGAAGTGGTTCTCGACGCAGAGGCGCACCCCTGCGTCGGACGCTTCCGGGGCGAGCTTGCGCAGGGCCGCCACGAGCCGGTCCCAGTGGGCCGAGTGGCCCTGATCGCCGGGATGCCAGGAGCCGGCGTAGAGACGGAGCCGGTCGGCGCCCACGAGCTGGGCGATCTCGATCGCGCCGCGGATCTCGTCGACGGCCGCCGACCATTCGCCGTCGTTGAGGGCGTTGATACTCGTGGTGTATGGCGTGAGTCCGACGATGGGTACGCCGAGGTCCTCGGAGACGCGAAGGGCCTCAGCGGCCGAGCGCCGATCGCGCAGTGGGAGCCCCGAGCGGTAGCCGTCCTGGTAGATCACCTCGGCTGCGTCGAGTCCGGCGGCCGCGAAGAGCGCGAGGGCCTCCGGCACGGTCTGCTCCGGGGTCCCGAGAGTGTGGCCTGCGATGCGCACGGTCACTGGTCCTTCCTGATGTCGTCTCTGATGTCGTGTTCTGCTGCGGCGTGCCAGTCGGCAGGGCCGACCAGGGACGGCGGGTCGACGACCCTCGAGCGGTCGACGATCTCCATCAGCAGTCCCCATGGCGTGAGGAAGTAGGTCCATCGGTTGCCGGCGACGCGCGGGCTGTCTCCGGCCACCTCCTTGCGGTCGCCGAGCACGCGCACTCCGGGAATGTCCCGGAGCACCGCGACGGCCTGGTCGACGTCGTCTGCGACGAAGCACAGGTGGTGGCCGCCGGAGTCGCTGTGCCGGGGGTGCTCCGTGCGCCGGTCGGAGGTGTCCCACTCGAACAGCTCCACGTTGAGGTTGGGCGGCATACGGAGCATCGCCAACTCGAGGCGAGCGTCCCGCGGCACATCAAAGTTCTCCGGCATGAAGTCCGGGTCCGGTCCCCTGGTGGAGCGGTAGAGCTCCTCGGCCCCGAGGGCCTGTACGAAGAACCGGACTGCCTCATCGAGGTCGGGAACGGTGAACGCGACGTGGTCGGCGTAGCGGAGACCAGGGACGCGCGGGAGCTCTCCCGCAGTATCGGTGCTCATGAACGTGGTCCTGTCGTGGAGGAACGCACGAGCAGCTCCGGTTCCAGGACCACGTGCCCGACAGAGCCGTCGGCTGCCTTCTTCTCGGCGAGCTCGATCGCGACGCTGCCCATGTCAGCGATCGGCTGGCGGATCGTGGTCAGGGCGGGATTGAAGCGCGCGCCCAGGGCGAGCCCGTCGAAGCCGATGACCGAGACGTCCTCGGGGACGCGGAAGCCTCGGGAGGCAAGGGCTGCGATCACCCCGAACGCGACCATGTCGTTAGCGGCAATGATCGCTGTGGGTCGGTCAGCCGTCTCGGCGAAGTGTGCTGCCGCTCGCTCCCCCGCCTCGGTGTCAGCACCGCTGTCCAGGATGATGGGGTCGCCGTGGGCCAGATCACGGTAGGCGTCCATCCGGTCTTGCGCGGTATAGGTGCCCGAGATGCCCGAGACGTAGCCGATCCGCTGATGCCCGAGAGAGCGAAGATGCTCGAAGGCGAGCTCGATGCCGCGGCGGCTGTCGACGGTCACGGTGGGCACGCTGGACTGCTCCACCCGGTCGATGACGACCACACGCTGTCCGAAGTCGAACTGCGTGAGGGTGTCGATATCCACGCGGGTCGAGGGGGCGATGATTCCGAACGGGGCGTACAGGGACTGCATCGCGGTCAGGTAGCCGGCGGTCTGGACGGTGTCGCCGTTGGTGACGCAGAGCATCAGCTGGTAGCCCCGCTCCCCCGCTGCCTCGCCCATGGTCTTGGCAAGCTCGGCGAAGAACGGGTTGGTGATGTCGGGGACGATCAGCGGTACGAAGGTGCTCGTCTTCCGGCGCAGGGCCTGGGCGAGCGGGCTCATCGTGTAGCCGAGCTGCTCCGCGACCCGCAGCACGTGCTCGCGTGTCTCCGCCTTGACCGCCTCCGGCCGGGTGAAGGCCCGCGAGACGGTGGAGCGGTGTACGCCCGCAGCCTTCGCGACGGCGTCGATGCTCGGTTCAGCCATGGTGTCCTCCTTGGGGAGCGGCCTCGTTGGCTCGCCAGATGATCTGCATGGCTTCCTCCACCTCGCCCAGCGTCGGCAGTCCACGGAAGCCGGCACCGAGCGTACGCGCGACTTCTCGCACGAACGTTTCGTAGAGGGG
Source organism: Nocardioides sp. NPDC087217 (assembly GCF_044744805.1). NCBI lineage: Bacteria > Bacillati > Actinomycetota > Actinomycetes > Propionibacteriales > Nocardioidaceae > Nocardioides > Nocardioides sp. NPDC087217. The sequence continues at coordinate 456,960 of NZ_JBIUZB010000002.1, read as the reverse complement.
GTCGCTGTCGACGTCGAAGGCGGCCTTCTCGGTGAGCCCATCGATCGCGGTGAACGTGGCCGATCCGTCCGAGTCGATGGCGGCGAATCCGGCCTCTCCCGCGGAGGTGTAACTGCAGTAGCGCTTCAGTGCTGAGTCCGGGAATGCGTACCCGACCTCGACGATCGCCTCGCGACCGTCCGGCGCGGTGAGGACGAGGGTCGCGTGGTCATCGACCGCTCGACCATGCAGCACGCGCGAGAGCCTGGCAGTGACCTCTGCGCCCGCCGCAGAGGCGCGCTGAAGGAAGAGATCCACGAAGTGCGGACCGAGGTTGATCAGGCTGCCGCCGCCGGCACGGTCCTTGTCGAGCATCCAAGGGCTTCCGTTGCGTTCATAGCGGCCCGGGGGGCCGGCGATGAACGAGAGTCGTTGGTATACCGGTCGTCCGGCCTTCGCCAGCCAGCTGTCCACGGGGCCTCCGCGCTGCACCAGCGGTACGGTGACAGGAACCCCAGCATCCTCGGCGGCGCGGCGCACCTCCTGCAGTTGTCCAAGTGAGGTGCCGATCGGCTTCTCGACAACGATTGGGATACGCCGATCGATCAGCGCTCGGCAGATGTCAGCCATGCGATCGTGCGGGCTGAACACGTAAGCGAGTTCGATGTCCGGTATGTCGAGCAGCCGCCGCCAGTCGGCGTCGACTGGGCACCCCCACAGCTCTGCAACCCCTCGCGCCTGGTCGGGGCGGTCATCGGAGACCCCGACGACGCTGTGCTCCGCGGCGATCGCGGGAGCACACAGCGGAACGTGCCAGTGCGAGGCCCCGAAGACGACGGTCCGCGCGCGGGTCATGACGACACCCCTAGGTCTGGGAGAAGGACGGCGCCCGTCCCCTGCGCTTTGAGGCCGCACATGGTCGCTTCCTTCCTTGAGTGAGATCGATTGCTGCAACCGATTGCTGCAACCGATTGCATCGACCTTACGAGGAGTGAGAGAGTGTTGTCAATCACATCTTCGAGCCAAGGAAATGACATGCCAGCCAAGCTCCAGACACTGCGGACGATCGATGAAACGGGCGCAGTCCTCATCGTCCGGCTACCCGATGCCGACACCGCCGAACGCGTCGCGCACGCCGCGATCGAAGGCGGCTTTCGCGCTCTGGAGATCACGCTGTCCATCCCTGGAGCGGTCGATCTCATCCGCCGGCTGGCACGGCAGTACGACTCAGAGAAAATCGCTGTAGGCGCGGGAACCGTGCTGGACGGCCACGCCGCCTACGAGTGCATCCAGGCCGGGGCGAGGTTCCTGGTCAGTCCCCAGCTCAACCGCGAGATGATCCGCGTCGCGAACCGCTACCAAGTGCCGACCGTCAGCGGGGCGTTCACCCCGACGGAGCTCCTGGAATCCGCCGAGGCGGGGGCGGACATCTTGAAGTTGTTCCCGACCGAAGGCGCAGGCATTCCCTACACCAAGGCCGTGCTCGCACCTTTCGCGCACCTGCCGATCATGCCCGCGGGCGGAGTGACAGCGGAGAACGTCAAGGAGTGGTTCGCAGCGGGCGTGGCCTGCGTCGGCGTCGGCACCGCAGTCACCAAGGCGTGGCAACCCGACGACGACTACGGCCGGGTCACGAGGGCTGCCCGCGACTTCCTCTCCGCCGTAGGAGACGCCCGCCAGTGAGCGAACCGAAGCTGATCATCGTCATCGGCACCGCGGGGTCCGGCAAGTCGACGGTCGCACAGCAACTCGCCGTCGCGCATGGCGCCGCGTACCTCGACAAGGACGCGATGAGCGCCCGCTTCGTCGAGGCCGCGTTGGTGGCAGCCGGCTATGATCCGGGCGACCGGGAGTCGAATCCCTTCTACCTCGAAGACATACTGCCTCTCGAGTACGACTCACTCCTCGATGTCGCTGGAGACAACCTCCGCATCGGTCGATCGGTGGTCCTCGACGCGCCGTTCAGCCCCTACCTCAGCGACCCCTACTTCATCCGCACGTCCGCGAGCCGATTCGACTGGCCGCCCATCGACATCGAAGTGGTTCGGGTCCGTGTCTCCCCCGCAACGCTGCAGCACCGCCTATGCGAGCGTGGCCTGGAACGAGATCGCTGGAAACTCGCCCACTGGGACGAGTACTGGTCCGAGCACGGCGCACGACCGTGCTCCTGGACCAACGTGCAACTGACGGAATTTTGGAACGATACCGACTGGTCTGAGGTCAACGCTGTGGCCAACACTGCAATCAAATCGTCCCTGGCAGAGCGCACGGAAAGGGGCTGACAACCGTGATTTCGGGTAAGACGTTGCTCATCGCGCACCTCGGCTTCCCGACCGAGACGTTCAAGTCGCCACTGATCTACAACCCCTTCTTCGAGAAGGCCGGGATCGACGCTGCCGTGGTCCCGATGGGCGTGCAGGCGGGTGACTTCGAGACCTTTCTCCCCGAGTTGTTCAAGCTCGACAACATCCGCGGAGCTCTGGTCACGATGCCACACAAGATGATGGCGATCGAGCTCGCCGATGAAGTGAGCCCGACGGCTCGAATCGCGGGGGCAGCCAACGTCTTGCGCAAGCGCGACGACGGGCGCCTGGTCGCGGACATGTTCGATGGTGAGGGCTTCGTCAGAGGTGTTCTCCGCAAGGGCCGTCAACTGGCACGCACCAGTGCCTTGATCATCGGCGCCGGCGGAGTCGGGTCGGCGATAGCCGCGTCCCTGGCAGCTGCGGGCGTGACCCGGATGGGGCTGGTCGATACGTCGGATGGTGCGGCCGAGTCTCTGAGCAGTCGACTGTCCAAGCACTATCCCGACCTGACCGTGCGTACGGGGTCGGCCGATCCGACCGGCTACGACCTCGTCGTCAATGCCACACCGCTCGGCATGAACGACGGCGATCCGCTGCCGATCGACATCAACCTGCTCTCCTCGACCACCTTCGTCGGCGAGGTCGTCATGAAGTCGGCGGTGACACCGTTTCTCCGGGCCGCTCGGGAACGCGGCTGCGAGATTCAGGTAGGTGTGGACATGCTGTTCGAGCAGGTGCCGGCCAACCTCGAGTTTCTAGGACTCGGGGCAGTGACGCCCGATGAAGTACGTGAGCTCGCACAGATCAAGTACTAACCGGATGCGATGTCTTCGGCATGGATGCAGAGCACCACGAGCGAACCGGCGAAACGAGCAACCGAACGCTCCGGAATCGAATGGAGTGTGAAGCCGTCCCGGCCCGAGCAGGGTTGAGCGTGTCGGCGGGCCGTGTGGCGAGCTCTGCACACAGCTGCTCTTCCGGGAGCGGTTCCGACGGGCGGACCGGCAAGAGCCCTGAGCCGCGGTTTCCGCCCAGACAGGTCCAAGTTAGGCTGACCTAACCCAACCGCTTCGGACCTCTGGAGGACCCGGTGTCCATTCCCCGTACGCCGGGTGCGCTGATGCGGCGGTCGCTGCGTCGTCAGCGGCGCGCCGTGCTCGCCTCGTCGGCCCTGATCACGCTGTGGCAGGTGTGCGAGGCGATGGTCACGGTGCTGATCGGGGTGATGATCGACCGGGCGGTGACGACCGGCGACCTGCGTGAGCTGGTGCTGTGGGCGGTGGTCCTGTGCCTGCACTTCCTGGTGCTGAGCCTGTCGTACCGATTCGGCGCGCGGATCGGTAACCGCGCCGTCCACGTCGAGAGCCACCGGTTGCGCACCGAGGTCTCGGGGCACGTGCTCGACCCGCGTGGTGCGCGGACCGACCGGCTCTCCGGGGACCTGCTGGCGCTGGCCACGGGCGACGCGGACCTGGTCGGCGAGGTCATCCGCCAGGTGGCCCTGTCCACCGCCGGCGCGATCGGGCTGGTGGTGAGCGGCGTGGTGCTCGCCGTCATCGACCCGTGGCTCGCCCTGATCGTCCTGGTGGGCGTACCCGTCGTCCTCGGCGCCACCCACCTGGTCGCGCCGGGCCTCGCCCACCGCAGTGCGCGACGGCAGGAGGCGCTGGGACGTACCACGGGGATCGCCAGCGACCTGATCCGCGGGATCCGGCCGCTCAAGGGCATCGGCGGCGTGGAGGTGGCGCTCGAGCGCTATCGCCGCGAGAGTCGTACGGCCGCCCACACCAGCGTTGCCGCGGCCGGGTGGGCCGGCCTTCTGACCGGCATCACCTCGGCCGGGAGCGGTGTCTTCCTGGCGGTGATCGCGATCGTCGCAGGGCTGCGGACCCTCTCCGGCGACCTGAGCATCGGCGAGCTGGTGGCCGTCGTCGGGCTGGCACAGTTCGTGGCCGAGCCCATGCGGATGCTCAGCGCCCTGGTCGCCCGGGTCGCGCAGTCCCGCGCCTCGGCGGCAAGGATCGTGGGGTTCCTCTCGACTCCTGCGCTGGTCATCGAGGGCGAGCGACGCGCCCACGGCCACGACCTGGAGCTCGACCATGTCGCCGCCGGCCCGGTCGCCGAGCTGTCGCTCGCGGTGCCGCCGGGGCGGCTGGTGGCGGTGGTCGCCGAAGACCCGGCGGTGCCGGCCACACTCCTCTCCCTGCTCCACGGCGAGTCGCTGCCCGAGCGCGGGAGCGTCCGGCTCGGCGGCGAGCCGCTCACCGAGCTCGCGCTCTCCGACGTACGCGACCGGCTGCTCGTCACCGACCACCACGTCGACCTGTTCGAGGGCACCCTGCGGAGCAACGTCGACCCGCTCGACCGCCTCGACGACGACCAGGTCACGGCCGTGCTGGCGGCCGCATCGGCCACCGAGCTGGTGGCGGTCGCGGCCGACGGCCTGGCCACGCACGTGGCGGTCGACGGGCAGAGCCTCTCCGGCGGCCAACGCCAGCGACTGGGGCTCGCCCGGGCGCTCGCCGCGGAGGCACCCGTTCTCGTCCTGCACGACCCCACGACGGCGATCGACGCCGTCACCGAGCAGTACGTCGCAGAGGAGCTGCGCCGCCTCCGGCACGGCCCTGGCTCCGACCGATCCACCCTGCTGTTCACGAGCAGCCCGCTGCTCCTGGCTGCCGCGGACGAGGTCGTCTGGATCCGAGCCGGGCGGGTGGAGGCCCGGGGCACCCACGACGAGCTGGCCACCCACAACGACTACTGCGCGGCGGTATTGCGATGACCACCCGGACCCCGACCCTGACACGGCTCCCCGTCTCCACACCGCGGGAGGCGGCCGGCCTCGCGCGGCGCCTGCTCACCCGCCGTCCGCTCCTGCTGGCGGCATGCCTGGCCGTCTTCGCCCTCGAGGGCCTGGCCGGCCTGGTGGCTCCCTGGATGCTCGGCCGGATGGTCGACCTGGTCCGTGCCGGCTCACCGGAAGCCGACATCGTCACCGCCGGCGTCTGGATCCTCGGTGCCGCGCTCGTCGCCGGAGCGGCCGGGGCGGTCTCGATCCACCTGCTCGCCCGGGTGGCCGAGCCGGCGCTGGCGGAGCTCCGCGAGGAGGTTCTCGACCGGGCTCTGCACCTGGACACCCAGCGGCTCGAGGAGAGCGGCAGCGGCGACCTGGTGTCCCGAGTCGGCGACGACGTACGCCTCATCGGCGGCTCCATGGCCGACGTCGTTCCGCTCATGCTCAACTCGGTGATCGCGATCGTCTTCACGACCGCCGGCCTCATGGCGCTCGACTGGCGCCTCGGGCTCGCCGGCCTGTTCGCCGCGCCGTTCTACGTGATGGCGCTGCGCTGGTACCTCCCCCGCTCGGGCCCCTACTACCGCCGCGAGCGCGAGGCCAACGGCGTGCGCGCCGAGGCGTTCCTGACCGGCGTCCACGGCAACCGGACCCTGCGGGCGTACGGCATCGCCGAGCAGCATCAGGAGAAGGTCCGCGCCGCCTCGTGGACCTCGGCGTCGATCTCGGTCGAGGTATTCGCCATGCTGATGCGCTTCCTGGGCCGCAACAACCGGGCCGAGCTGATGGGCCTGCTCGCCATCCTCGGCACCGGCTTCTTCCTCGTCCGCGCGGATGCCGCCAGCGTCGGCGCCGTCACCGCGGCCGTCCTCTACTTCCACCGGCTCTTCAACCCGATCGGCGCGGTCATCGCTCTCTTCGACGACGTGCAGTCGGTCGGCGCCTCCCTCGTACGCCTCGCCGGGCTCGCCCTCCTCGAGCGCCCGTCCCCCGCAGCCGCCGACGAGCCGGACGGCTCCGACATCGTGGTCACCGGCCTGCATCACGAGTACGTGCCGGGCCGGCCGGCGCTCGACCGGGTCGATCTCACCCTCGCTGACGGGGAGCTGGTCGCAGTGGTCGGCGCCTCCGGCGCAGGAAAGTCGACGCTCGGCGCAGCCGTCGCCGGCCAGCTCACCCCGAGCACGGGAGGCGTCACGGTCGGCGGGCTCCCGGTCGGCGGCGGCCGGAGCCGGGCCGCCCTGGTCACCCAGGAGGTGCACACCTTCACCGGCAGCGTCCGGGACAACCTCACCCTGGCCGCACCGGACGCGAGCGATGCCGTGCTGGAGAAGGCGCTGCGTGAGGTCGAGGCCTGGGCCGAGGTGGCCGCGCTCCCCGACGGGCTCGAGACCCTGGTCGGCGACGGCGCCCACCAGCTGACCCCCGCGCTCGTGCAGAAGCTCGCCCTGGCGCGCGTGCTCCTCGCCGATCCGGTCGCCGTCGTCCTCGACGAGGCGACCGCCGAGGCCGGCTCGAGCGGCGCGCGCGACCTCGAGCGGGCCGCCCTGGCGGTCACCTCCGGGCGTACGTCGCTGGTCATCGCCCACCGCCTCACCCAGGCCGAGTCCGCCGACCGGATCGTCGTCATGGAGCACGGCAGGATCGTCGAGACCGGCAACCACGCCGAGCTCGTCGCGGGCGAGGGCCGCTACGCCCAGCTGTGGTCGGCCTGGCGCGGACTCTGAAGCTTGCCCGACGAGGCGTAGGGCGCGGCGCGCACAGTCGTTGATCGAGGGGATGCCTCCGAACCGACGAAACGGCCGTAAGGGACTGGTCGGCGACGTACAATCGCGGTTCAGTGCGAAGCGCCAGGCCGAGAGTCCGGCCCCAGTGTGTGGGAGAGGTCAGGATGTTCGGTTGGAAGAAGAAGCACAACGATCTGATGGCGCAGCTCAGGCCCGACCTGAGTCGGGAGTCGCTCGGCGTCGGGCCCGACTTCCCCGGGGTCGCCTCGAACCCGATCCTGAGCCGTGACGCACGGAAGCGCAATGCGGAACTGCGTGCAGGGGCGCTCGCGCTCGGCGTTCTCGTCGACTGGCGGGAGGTCAACAGCAACCCACGCGTCGTGCTGATGCTCGACGTGGAGACCGCCGACGGCACCTCGTTCCGCGGTGTCGCAGACGAGAGCTTCACGATCACCGAGCTCACTCGGCTCACCCCAGGACAGACGTTGCCCGTGCGCTATCGGCCGGCCGTCATGGACCACTACGTCGCCCTTGCCCGGGACGCGGACCCCGCCCACGTGCAGCAACTCGCTGACCAGATCGCGAGCCGCAAGCGGGCCTGACCCGAAGTCGTCGGCCGGATCCCACGTGACGCGCCCTGGTATCGAGCTGGAGACTCCAGCGATGCGACGGAACGACGGCGTCCGCTCCGCTCACCTCATCCGCTACGGATGACCCGGACAGGCTGCGACCGGTCGCTCACTGCGGCAGCAGGTGCAGCTCGCGAGCCCGCCTGACCGCAGCGTTGCGGCGGGTGACGCCCAGCTTCCGCAGGATGTTCCGCACGTGGGTGCGAATCGTGTTGACGGAGATGTACATGACACCTGCGATCTCCTCGGTGGTGAGCAGGTTCGCCAGGTGACCCAGCACCTCCTGCTCCTTCTCCGTGAGCTCTTCGACCACAGGCGCGGAAGGGCGCGACGAGACGGAGGTCGGTGCCGGCTTCTTGACGGACAACCTGCGTGCCGGCTCGGTCGAGATCTCGAAGAGCCATGCGTGCTCGGTGCTCAGCTGCTTGTCCCGCAGGAGCAGCTGTCGCACCACAGCGGGCGCCTCATGGAACGGGCGTCGCACTCGCTCGCGCGCGGCCAGCGTGAGCGCCCGGTCGAGCGCGGCGCGTGCCCGCACCGACGCTCCGTCGCGGAGCCGGCGCGCACACTCCGCCAGCCATCCGGAGACCTGGATCGGCGTGGCAGCCCGCTTGGACAGGACCGTCGACATCGCGGCGTCGGCGGCGTCCGGATCCCCCAGCTGGAGGTGCGCGAGCCCGACCACGAGGGCCGCCTCCGGCTCGTCGTCGAGGTCCTCGACCTCAATCGCGGCCGTCGGCTCACCAGCGGCGACCCGGACGTGGGCGAGCTCGATGCGTAGCTGCTCACCCAGCCAGCCACGCTCGTCCATGAACCCCGCGGCAGCCTGCTCCAGGCCGCTGAGTGCGCCCAGCCGGTCACCATGCGCCACCTGGAGGCGCGCCCTGACCACCGCCAGGAAGGCGTGCGGGACCGGATCTCGCAGCGGCAGGTCCATCCGCTCGACCGACTGAACGTGCTCCGTCGCCGCGCGCAGGTCGTACCGCTCCATCTCCACCCAGCCAAGTGCGACCCGGGCCGCAGCTGACCGGTCTCCTGCGTTGACACCGCCGCGCTCGGCGACACCGATCGCCCGAGCCCCGAGCCTCGCAGCCCTGGAGAGCTTGCCCCGGCAGCAGGCGATGACCGCCTGGTAGCCCAGGCACTCCACCTGCACGGCCTCGGATCCGGCGGCCCCGGCTGCCGCGACGCCGGACTTGAACATCGCGTCGGCCGCGGCCAGCCTTCCCTGACGAAGGGCCGCGATGCCCTTGCTGAGAATGACGAGAGCGTCCAGCTCGGGATGTGGGTTGATCTTCGGGCCGCGGCCCGGCGCCTCCAATGCCTCTTCGGCCGCGGTGGCGAGCGACATCGCTTGGCTCGGGTCCTCCGACGTCTGCGCGCCGACGGCCTCCAGCACCCGGACCGCGACGTCGGTGGCCCAGGGATGGGAACCTGATCGCTCACCCGACTCGGACTTCACCTGAGCCAGCTCGTCGGTGAAACCGGTCGCGTCACCGGCTCCCAGCGCAAGGGTCGCTCTCACGACGGTGGCGGCGGGGTCTTCCAGCTCGGACGGCATCAACCGCAACGACCGGGTCAAGCCGGCTGTGCCGTCGTCGAGCAGGAGCTGGCCGACTGCCAGGTCGTCGACCACCTCCGCGGCCGCCTCTTCCCAGGCCTCGATGGCCACGAAGTGAGTGACGGACGCAGTGACCTGACCGTCGCGGGAGTACCACTCGGCCGCCGTCCGCTGCAGGCGCTTCATCTCGTCGGGCGACTCAAAGGCGAGGACGGCGCGGAGGAGATCCCGGAAGAGCGGGTTGTAGCGGTAGCACCCAGCATGGCCGGGTACCGGCTCGATCAACACGTTGTCGCGGGTCAGGAAGGTCAACGTACGTTCGGCCGCCGGACCGCCGAGCGCCTCGGCCAGTCCCGGCTGGATGGTGTCGGGAACACTTGTCGCCAGGAGCAGGGCCCGTACGTCGGGGCTCTGGGCGGCCAGCACTTCGCCCACGAGGTACTCCGCGATGTTCCCGGTGTCACCGACGATCTCCGTGACGGCATGATCCGGATCCGGCCGCATCCGCAGAAGCTGTGTGCCGAACCGAAGCCCGGCCGCCCATCCCTTCGTCCGGAGGTTGAGCGCGTGCACCGAGTCCGGCGTCAGGGTCAGTCCCGCCCGCTGGGTCAGCTCACCGGCTTCCTCATCGGTGAAGGCGAGGTCCGCCATCCGTACCTCGACGACGGTGTCATCGAGCCGGTATCGGTACAGCGGAAGGACCGGATCGGCCCGCGTCGCCATCACCAGCCGGAGACGATCGCGGGCGTGTCGCAACAGGAAGTCCAGATCGTCCGCGACGTCCGCAGAAAGCAGGTCGTATCCGTCCACCACGACCGTCAGCCGTGCCGGATGGACGCAGACGGCCTCCACGACCGCCCGGCGAACCTGGCGGTCGAGTGGGCCCTCCTCCCCGCGGACCGTATCGGGCGAGACCGCTACGCCCAGGCTTTCGAGGCACCCGATGAGACCGGGCCAGAACGCGGCATCCGCCCCGTCGAAGGTGATCCACGCCGTGCGATCCTGCTCCCCGGCTGCCGCTACCCAGTCCGCCACCAAGGCCGTCTTCCCGGTTCCGGCGGGCGCGCTGACCAGCACCAACGAGCAGGCGTCACTGCGATCGAGGATCTGTAGAAGGCGGGGTCGCCGGACGTACGCCGAGGGGATCGTCGGGATGCCGAACCAGCCATCGCCGGGGTGAGGACCCATCGCGTCGACGTGCCTCCTAGATCGAACCAGTGCGCAGAGCGCCCAACGGATTGAACAGGGGGAACGTCAGTCCCGAGGAACTCTTTACGTTAGTACGACGTCCTGATGCCGTACATAGTCCGTATGCGTCAGCTCGCGTGGGTCAGTGCAGCAGGACCTTCATCCAGGTCAGCCCCAGGCCGAGCAGGCCACACGCCCCAGACGCGACCAAGGCCCGAGCCCACGAACGGCCCGTGCGACGGAGCCAGAACAGCGGGACCAGAACCAGGAGCACGACGCCGGACCACATGGACCAGGCGATGGCCCGTGCGTCCTCGAGCCACCCGATCGCGCCGAGGAACAGGATGAGCAGCGGGACGAAGACGCCCTCGATGATTCCGAACTCGTGGCGCACTCCCGCGATGAGGACACTGCGCCACGGCGCGACCTCCGAACCCGATTCGGCCAGCATCGAGGCGTACACGTGCACGGTCCAGATCACCACGCTGGAGACCACGGCGAAGGCGAAGACCCGGCCGGCAGAGTCATCGAAGTGCGAGGCTCCGACGATGATGGCGATCACCGAGACGAGACCGTAGACGGCACCGGCGACCGCGCGAGGCCCACGGCCGAGCCGCTGATCCTCGCTCGGGTGCGGCTCGCGGACCGCGCGACCGACATCCTCACTGTTCATCGGAGCCCAGCCACACGGATACTCTCCACCTTCAGCCCCTCCGCGTCCAGCATGCCCACGAGGTCGGCCATGCCCAGACCCGCGCCGGCAATGGCTCGAAAGGTGGTGCATGACTGCCGCTCGACGGCGTCCGGTTGCAGCGCACAACGGAGCACCGGACCCAGCTCGCCTTCGACGGTCAGCTCGAACACGACTTCTGCGTCGGGCAGCCGCGCCTCGTTCATGCGTCGTCTCCGTCCGGCTCCTCGTCCGTCGTCCCGGCGATGAGCCGGCGGACCTCTACGACCTCGAGACCGAAGGTCCGAAGTCTCGCGAGGAGCCCGTGGAGCTCGGCTTGGTCGCGACACCGGCAGATCAACACGGTTCTCGTCTCTCGCGACGAGGTCTCGACATCGACGAGCTGCACCAGGACCTGCTGCGGGACCATTCCGGCGACCCGTATCTCGAAGGCCTGGCCATCGGCGGCAGCGGCTACCGGCTCCCGCGGGTTCTGATCCATGGTCTCAACTCGACTTCCGCGCTCGGTGCCTGGCCGCTACAGCTGAAGCCAGCCTGATGCCGATGCAGCGACGAGGCGTCGTCCGTGGTGGATGAGGATCACGGACCCGCCGGGGCGGCTACCCGGGCCAGCTCGCCTGCGAAGTACGCGAGCGCTGTTGTGGTCTTGGTCTGCTGGTCGCCCGAGATCTCCAGTCCGCGCTTGACCAGGAACGCCTTGAGCTCGGCGGCGACCTGGAACGCGTTCGCGGGCGCGCACCTGGAGGAGAGCTCGAGGATTCTCGAGCCGTCCGGGTAGAGCCACAGCTCGGCGACCAGCCGGCCGGCGTACTCCTCCGGCCTCAGCTTCTGCTTCAGGACGGTGATCGGGCCGAGGCACACCAGATCATCGAGCTCGAGCTCCGAGAGGGCGTTGGCCCGGAAGAAGCTCTGCTGCTCCTTCGTGTAGACCTTGTGGATCGCGCGCGTGCCCGCGGCGACCTCCTTGACGTCGGTCCGGCCGAAGGTCGCCTTCATCGAGGCCGAGCAGACGAAGCCCCCTGGCATCGCATCGACCTCGACGGTCAGGCTCTTGGACTTGCGCGCCGTCGCGACCTCTGTCGGGTTGACGGGCCGCACCTTCACGACGGAGTCGTCGTTCCGTCCCTGGATCCGGCGCGCGCGGACGACGACCCCGCGTCGGTTGAGTGCCAGGTCCGCGGTGTCGAAGAAGTACACCTGCCGGATCTGGGCATCCAGGGGATCCAGCCCCAGGGACGCCACCGCCAGAGGTCGTTCGGCGTTCGGCACGGTCATCTTGAGCTCGACGCTGTCGGCCTGCTTGGTCAGGTCGAGCAGCTCACCAAGCTGTTCGGCGGAGAGCAGTCCCGGTGGCTGGGTGCTTGTGGACATGGTCGATCACGTTTCCAGGCCGAGCCGGCCGGGGCATCACCCCGGCCGGACGACTGGACAGCAGGTGCGGGTCAGGGCGCCATGGCCTTCGCCTTGAGGGCGGCGAACTCCTCCGGTGTGATCGTCCCGGCATCGAGCAGCTGCTGGGCCTTGGCGATCTCCTCTGCGGGAGATGAGCCGGCGACCGAGCGGATGTAGTCGTCCTGCGCCGCCCGGACGTCTTGGTACGCCTGGCCCTGACGCTCCGCCATCCCCTTACCCCGGACGATCAGGTAGATCACGGCGATGAGGAAGGGCAGGAAGACGAGACCGATCATCCAGACGGCCTTCATTCCACCGGAGACCGATTTGTCCCGGAAGAGGTCGGTGACGATGTTGAACAGGATCATCAGGTACGCCACGAAGGCGAAGGACACGATGATGAACCAGATGATGTCCCAGAAGCTCATGTGAGAAGTTCTCCTTCATTCGGGATGAGGCAGAGAATGCTGGCCAGCACCCGAGGTCAGCTCAGCAACATGGATTCATCGTTGGCCCTCCAGCCGGTGATCCCTTCACCCGCAACGGGTGATCGTTGACTCCATTCGGCCTGTGGGAACCGACCTGTCCCGCACGACGCGCTCCTCGGCGGTGCCGGGGTGCGCGAGGTGCTCGGGCCGAAGCAGATGGGCGAGCCGTTCGGGTGAGATCAGGCCATGCTCGAGGATCAGCTCGGCGACGCCACGACCGCTGCTGAGCGCTTCGCGGGCGATCTCGGTCGCGGCGACGTACCCGATCTCGGGATTGAGCGCGGTGACGAGCCCGATGGAGCGCTCGACCTGGGCGCGGGTCAGATCGCTGTTGACCGTGATGCCCCGGACGCAGCGTTCGGCGAGCACGCGGCAGGCGGCGGCCAGATGGGTGATGCTGCCGACCAATGAGTGCAGGATGACCGGCTCGAACGCGTTGAGCTGGAGCTGGCCCGCCTCGGCGGCCATGGTGACGGTGACGTCGTTGCCGATGACCTCGAACGCGACCTGGTTGACGACCTCCGGGATGACCGGGTTCACCTTGCCCGGCATGATCGAGGAGCCGGCCTGGACCGGCGGCAGGTTGATCTCACCGAGCCCGGCTCGCGGCCCGGAGGAGAGCAGTCGTAGGTCGTTGCAGGTCTTGGACACCTTGACCGCGACCCGCTTGAGCACGCCGGACAGGTGGACGAACGCCCCGCAGTCCTGGGTCGCCTCGATCAGGTCCGGTGCGGTGACCAGCGGCAGACCGGTGATCTCGACCAGGTGACGACGGGCGATCTCGGCATATCCCGCGGGCGCGTTGAGTCCGGTGCCGATCGCCGTCGCGCCCAGGTTGATCTCGTGCAGAAGCGTGACGGCCTCCTGCAGCCGCAGGCGGTCCTCCCCCAGCATCACCGCGTAGGTGCGGAACTCCTGGCCGACGGTCATCGGCACGGCGTCCTGGAGCTGCGTACGTCCCATCTTGAGGATGCCGCTGAACTCCTCGGCCTTCGCGGCGAACGCGTCCTCGAGGACGCGCATGGCGTCGGCCAGCGCGCCGACCGCGATGATGGTCGCGATGTTGACGGCGGTGGGGTACGCGTCGTTGGTCGACTGGCTGAGGTTGACGTGCTCGTTGGGGTGGAGCTGGTCGTAGCTGCCCTTGTCGTGACCGAGGAGCTCGAGGGCACGGTTGGCGATGACCTCGTTGGCGTTCATGTTGGTCGAGGTGCCGGCGCCGCCCTGGATGACGTCGACGACGAACTGGTCGTGCAGCGCGCCGGCGCGGATCTCCCGGCACGCGGACGCGATGGCCCGAGCGCGCTCCTCGTCGAGGAGGCCGAGCTCGAGGTTGGCGAGCGCGGCGGCCTCCTTGACGGCGCTGAGCGCGTTCACCAGGTGCGGATAGGTGCCGATCGCGGTGCCGGTGATGGGGAAGTTGGCGCGGGCGCGGGCGGTGTGAACGCCCCAGTACGCCTGCGCGGGGACGTCGAGGTCGCCGAGCAGGTCGTGCTCGCGGCGGGTCGGTCGGGTCATGGCATCTCCGTCGGATAGGTGCGGGTCGGGGTGAGGGCTGCGGCGGGGCGCAGGCCGGCGGGAGCGAACGGGGCGAGGACGTCGGTGGCGACGCCGCCCTCGGCGAGCAGCGCGAGCAGCGCGGGCAGGCGGGCCCGGTCGGCACCGTCGGCGACCTTGAGGGCGAGGCTGGTGCCGTCGGGCAGGGCGGCGACCTGGACCGCCTCGAACCCGTCCTTGGCCAGCAGCCCGGGAACTGCCTGCATCAGGGTGGTGACGTCACGGCGGCTGCCGGCGACCATCTCGGGGTGCCGGCGCATCGCCGCGGCGACCCGGTGCTCGGCGCTGCCCTCGGGGGCGAGCACGAGGCGCTGGGCGGCGCGGGCGAGCCCGTGCAGCGAGATCCCGAAGAGCGGGGTGCCGCAGCCGTCTGTGGTCACCGTCGCGACCCGTTGCCCGGTGAGGTCCTCGACGGTGGCTCGGACGGCGGCCTGCAGCGGGTGCGCGGGATCGAGGTAACGATCGTGCGCCCAGCCCGCGACCGCGCAGGTCGCGACCATCGCGGCGTGCTTGCCCGAGCAGTTGTGGGCGAGCCGGCTCCGCTGCCCGTCGGCACGCAGCCAGCTCTCACGCTCGACCGGGTCGTACGGCAGGTCCGGCGGGTTCTGCAGGGCGTCCTCGCCGAGGCCGGCGGAGGCCAGCAACCGGCGCGCACCGGCCAGGTGGACCGCCTCGCCGGAGTGGCTGGACGCGGCGAGCGCGAGCAGATCGTCGCTGACGTCGAGCCCGACGCGCACCATCGCCACCGCCTGCATCGGCTTGGCCGCCGACCGCGGGTAGAACGCCGCCTCGATGTCGCCGACCGCCAGGCGTACCCGACCGTCGGGATCGAGGAGGACGGCCGAGCCGTGGTGGACGCCTTCGACCATCTCACCGCGCCAGACCTCGACCAGAGGCTGGTGGGCCGGCACCCGCATCGGAACCGCGTCGGCGATCGGTCTCACCAGGTGGGGCAGGCTCATCACACCTCCATCTCGGAGGTGTCGATGCGATCGCGGACGAGGAACCAGCCGCCGACCAGCAGCGCCAGCAGCACCGGCATCGCGAGCAGGGTGATCCGGCCGACGTGGTCGAAGAACATCAGGATCAGGACCAGGGCGAGGAACCCCAGCGCGATGAACTGCGGCACTGGCGACCGCGGCACCCGGAAGGCCGGACGCTCGACCTCGCCGGTGCGGCTGCGGCGTACGAAGATCGTGTGGCTGATCAGGATGATCGCCCAGGTCGCGATGATGCCGACCGAGGCCAGGTTGAGGACGATCTCGAACGCCTGGGCGGGCACGACGTAGTTGAGCCCGACACCGAGGACGCAGACGGCAGCCGTCAGCAGGATGCCGCCGTAGGGCACCTTGTGCCGGTTCATCGCCGCGGCGAAGCGGGGGGCGGTGCCGGCGGCGGCGAGCGAGCGCAGGATCCGGCCGGTGGAGTAGAGCCCGGAGTTGAGGCTCGACATCGCTGCGGTGAGGACCACCAGGTTCATCACGTCACCCGCACCGGGCACGCCGACCCGGGACAGCACGGTCACGAACGGGCTCTCGTCGGCGGAGTAGGCCGACCACGGCAGCAGCATCGCGAGCAGCACGACGGAGCCGACGTAGAAGATGCCGATGCGCCAGATGATCGTGTTGATGGCCCGGGGCATGACGCGGCGCGGGTCCTCGGTCTCGCCGGCGGCGACGCCGACCAGCTCGATGGAGGCGTAGGCGAAGATGACGCCCTGGATGACCAGGACCATCGGGAGCACCCCGGCGGGGAACATCCCACCGTGGTCGGTGATCAGCTGGGGTCCGGGGGTGGTGCCGTCGATGGGGTGGCGGGTCACGATGAGGACGATCGCGATCGCCATGAAGACCACCAGCGTGGCCACCTTGATGAGCGCGAACCAGAACTCCATCTCGCCGAACAGGCGGACCGAGAGCAGGTTGAGCGCCAGCACGATCACCAGGGCGCCCAGGGCGAGCACCCACTGCGGCACCGGCGCGAAGAACGACCAGTAGTGGGCGTAGAGGGCGATCGCGGTGATGTCGGCGATGCCGGTGGTCGACCAGTTCAGGAAGTACATCCAGCCCGCGGTGTAGGCGCCCTTCTCGCCGAGGAACTCGCGGGCGTAGGAGACGAAGGCACCGGAGGACGGGCGGTAGAGGATCAGCTCACCGAGGCAGCGCACGACGATGAACGCGACGAGGCCGCACGCGGCGTACGCGATCGCCAGCGACGGCCCGGCAGTGGCCAGGCGCCCACCGGCGCCGAGGAACAGGCCGGTGCCGATGGCGCCGCCGATCGCGATCATCGTGATGTGGCGCGGCGTCAGCGACTTGCCGTAGCCGTCGTCGCCGGCGTCGGTGATCTGTGGTGGGGCTTCGGCGCCGGTGGAGGATGGCAGTGTCATCGGTCGGAGTTCCTGTCGGTGGTGGGGTCGCGGACGATGTCTCCGAGCGCGCCGTCGACGTGCTCGAGATGGGCGCGCATCGCCGCCTCGGCGGTCTCCGAGGACCCGGAGGCGATGGCGTCGACGATCAGGCGGTGCTCGGCGTCGGAGGCCGTACGCCGCGTCTCGTCGAGCTTGTTGAGCAGGGCGGACTGGGTGGCGAGGGCCTCGCGGATCTCCTCGATCACCTTGCCGAAGACCGGGTTGGCCGACGCACGGGCGATCGCGATGTGGAACAGGGAGTCGAGCGCGACCCAGACCGCGCCGTCCTCCTCGCGCTCCATCCGTTCGAGCAGGCTGCGCATCTCGTCGAGGTCGTCACCGCTGTGCCGAGCCGCGGCGTACCCGGCGGCCGGCACCTCGACGTGTCGACGTGCCTCCACCAGGTCGCGTGCGGAGTAGCTGCCGAATGTCGGGTTGTCGGCGGCACGGTCGGAGACCACGAACGTGCCCCGCCCCGTCTGGGATTCCGTCATGCCGAGCGCCTGCAACGCCCGCAGCGCCTCGCGGACGACCGGACGGCTGACCCCCAGGTCGCGGACCAGGGTCGCCTCGGAAGGCAGCCGGGTGCCGACGGGGAAGGTGCCGGACTCGATCTCCGAGCGCAGCTCGGCGAGGACGAGCTCCATCGCGTTCGCGCGCCGAATCGGTTTGACTGTTTGCCTGTCTGACAGGTTCATGGCAGTGAGTGTGATGGGCGTCACCGGCGACTGTCAACCCGGCGCTCAGGAATTTCAGATGCGGCTGTAGAACTCGCGGTGGGCGCGGGCGGCTCGGTCCCAGGTGTAGCCGGCGGCGAGGTCCCGTCCGCCGGTCGGGTCCGGCCGCGTGTCCAGGATCTTGCCCAGCGCGAGGGAGATCTCTGCCGGCGTCGTGGCGTAGGCGACGGTCTCGCCGAAGACCTCGCGGAGCACGGGCAGGTCGCGCGCGACGACCGGTACGCCCGCGGCCAGGGCCTCCAGGGCCGCGAGCCCGAACCCTTCCTTGGTGGACACCATCGCGAGGGCGCCGGCCTCGGCGACCAGCGATGGGAGCTCGTCCTCCTCGAGCACCCCGGTGATCACGACGGGCACGTCCAGCTCGCGAGCCCGAGCGTCGAACGCCGCCCGGTAGTCGCGGTAGTCGAAGAGGGTCTCCCCGCCGCCGAAGACCAGCGTCAGGTCGGAGTGTCTGAGGTCGGAGGCGCGCAGCGCGGCGTACGCCTCGAGCAGGTCGAGCGATCCCTTGCGCGGCTCGATCCCACCGAGGGCGAGAACGTAGCGGCCCAGCCGCGCCCGCCAGGCCTCCCGCCCGCCGGCGTCGGAGGCGCCGGCCGCGAACCGGGCGGCATCGACGCCGTTGGGGATGACCGTGGGCGTGAACCCCCATCCGGCCGCGACCTCGTCCGCGACCGACTGGGAGACGCAGATGCGGGCGTACGGCTCGACGACGGCCTTCTCGTGGCAGGCGGCGAGCTGCGGGGTGGTGAAGTGGTCGAGGTGGTGGATGGTGCGGATGCAGGGCAGGGCGGCATTGGCGCTGATGCAGTCCTGGGCGTGCACGATGTCGTAGCGGTCCCGCTGCTGCGCGAAGGCGGCTCGCAGCACGCCGATGGAACGTACGATCCGCTCCCCCACCGACTCGTCGTCACGGGTCTCGAAGGGCACCGCATGGACCGTGACGGCGGGGTCGACCGGCCGGAAGAACGCGGTGTCGCCGTGGCGGCCGAGGGTCCAGACATGGACGTCCTCACCGAGTGCTGCCAGTGCCTCGGCCAGCGCCAGAGTGTGCACGACCCCGCCGCGGGGCCGGGTGGAGTAGGTCAGCAGCGCGATCCTCATCGCGAGGTCCCCGGGAACGTGTACGCCGTCGGGGTCAGCTCCTTGAGGTGATGGAGGACCCGCCGGGACCGGGCGATCTCCTCCTCGACGTCGATCTCCGCGACGGCCAGGCCGCCCTTGGAGGTCGTCCGAGCCAGGATCTCGCCGCCGGGACCGACCACCTTGGCCTGTCCCAGGAACCGCAGCCCGCCCATGACCCCGGTCTGGTTGGACGAGACCCAGACGACCTGGTTCTCGGCGGCCCGCGCCTGGTCGTATAGGTCGAAGAGCCGCGACTGGCGGTCCTGCGGGAGCCGCGAGGCGCGGTCGGTGACCGAGGCCGGCCAGGCCGAGAGGCAGGCGATCACCGAGGCGCCGTCGAGGGCGAGGGTGCGGGCCGCCTCCGGGAAGGTCTTGTCGTAGTCGATGAGCATCCCGAGCCTTCCGACAGGGGTGTCGAAGGCCGCGAACCCCTCCCCCGCCGCGTAGACCAGCGACTCACCGGCGGGCTGGTGCACCTTGCGGTGCCGCCCGAGCACGCCGTCACCGCTGAGACAGATGGCGGAGTTGTAGAGCCGTGCCTGGCCGTCGACGACGACCTCCTCGGCGTAGCCGAGGCAGACCACCATCTCGCCGGCCATCGCGATCATCCGGCCGATCTCGAAGGAGTCCTCGTTCAGGGCCGGCGGCAACGCGTGCGGGTCGGGGTGACGCAGGTCGGAGAGGTAGCCACCGAGGGTCGCGTCGGGGAGCACCAGAAGGCGTACGTCGTTGCGCCGGGCGTCCTCGACGATCCCCTCGAGCTTGGCGACCGCGCGCGGCAGATCGCGTCCGAAGTGGGCCGCGACCGCCCCGATGCGTACCTTCGACATGCTCCTCAACCTATCCGTCCTCGATCCTGGGTGGGCGGTGCCTCAGGCGACCGCCGCCGAGGTGTCCAGCGGGCCGGGTGAACGGCGCCGGGCCAGCTCGGCGGCGGGCTCGACGGTCCGGAGGCCGTTGCCGGTGATGGTGCCCGCGATGTGTTCCGCGTCGGCGGCGATGCCGAGGTAGCGCCCCGAGCCCCAGGTGTGCAGCCAGGGCAGGCCGAGGAAGGAGAGCCCGGGGACCGCGGTGACGCCTCGGGTGTGGGTCGGTCGCCCGGTGCCGTCGAAGACACCGACCCGGACCCATCGATAGTCGGGCCGGTAGCCGATCGCCCAGATCACCGTCGAGATGCCGGCCGCGGCGAGGTCGAGGGCGGTGGGATCCGACTCCGGCTCCCAGACCGGGCGGTAGGGCTCCGCGGGTGGGACGTCGAGGTCGCAGGAGGCGATGTAGGCGTCGATGTCGCGGCAGATCGAACGGTAGACGTCGTCGGCGGAGCCGAGCGCCTCCCGCAGCGTCGGCTCGAGCGCGAGGTCGGTCCCGGCCCCGGAGGCGAGCCGGCCGTAGAGCCGCATGCCCTCGGCCGCGAACTGGCGCAGGTCGATGTCGCGTCCGCCGTCACGGCCGGTGACGTAGTGGTTGGTCTTCTCCCGCGCGGCCAGGCCGCCCGGATAGCTCGTGACCGGGGTGTCGTAGAGCCCCATCTCGGCCAGCCAGGTCATGCAGTCGCGGCCGCGGTGGAACCGGGCGACCCGGGGCGCGTCGCCGATCGCGAGATGCACCTGGCGGCCCTCGAGGTGCAGGTCCTCGGCGATCTGCGCACCGGACTGGCCCGAGCCGACCACCAGCACCGCGCCCGGCCGAAGCCGCGAGGCGGACTTGTAGTCGGCCGAGTGCAGCTGGTCGATGGCGGGGTCGAGCACGGGCGCCCAGGCCGGGACGACCGGTACGTGGTAGCCGCCGGTGGCGACCACGACGTGCTCGACCTCCCAGGACTCGGCGCCGTCCGGGCCTTCGGCCTCGACGAGGAACCCGCCTCCCGCGCGCTGGGTCAGCGAGGTCACCCGGGTGTGTTCGCGCAGCGGCGGGCCGAAGGTCGGCGCGTAGCCGGCGAGCCACTTCACCACCTCGTCGCGGGTCATGAAGCCGTCCGGGTCGGGCCCGGCGTACTCGTAGCCGGGCAGGCGGCAGTGCCAGTTGGGCGTGACCAGGGTGAAGTTGTCCCAGCGGGTGTCGGCCCACTCGTGGCCGGCGGTGCCGGCTTCGAGGACGACGTGGTCCACGCCGTCGCGGACGAGGAACCAGCTGGCGGCCAGGCCGGCCTGTCCGCCCCCGACGATCGCGACGGTGGCACGGTGGGCGGTCATCGGGACTCCTGCGGGTTCGGTGCGACGGGAAGAGGTGGATGCATGGCGAGGACGGTGACGCGCTGGCCGAACTCGTACGCGGCGGCGGAGGCCCGCAGCTGATCGGAGGTCGCCATCGCGCTGGTGCAGGCGAAGCCGAACTTCACCCGGACCCGCTCGGAGGCGGTGGCCAGCGCGGTGAGGCTGCGGTCGAGGAAGTCCTCGACGGCGTACGTCCCGCCGACCGTCAGGTGGTCGTGCATAACCAGCGAGGGTGAGTAGCAGTCCTCGACCCGCCCGTCGGGCCACCGCACAGTGAAGGTCATCTCAGGCATGTCCCTCACCCACCGGGGAGAGCGGCTCGGCGGTCGCCAGCGTGGAGGGGTACGCCTCGGGCCGTCGGTCACGGAGGTGGAACATCGCCCGGCGCGCCGTCGTCAGCGCGCTGGGCACGTCGAGCTCGGCGACCGCCATGCCGGCCTCGACGCCGGTGGTCGCCAGGATGTCGCCACCCGGCCCGACCACCTTCGCGTTGGCGACGAAGCGGAGCTTGCCGAAGGTCCCGTGCTGGTTGGAGGCCAGCCAGACCACCTGGTTCTCGAGCGCCCGGGCGGCGTCGAAGAGGTTGAACCGCTTCGTCCACCGGTCGTCCTCGATCGAGGCGCTGGTGGCGGTGCGTGAGGCCGGCCAGGCCGAGATGCAGGCGATCACCTCGGCGCCGTCGACGGCCAGCGCCCGCGCCCCTTCGGGGAACGCCTTGTCGTAGCAGATCATGGTGCCGATCCGGCCGGCCGGCGTGTCCACGCAGCCGAACCCGTCCCCGGCGGCGTAGTAGAGGTTCTCGCCGAGCGGCTGGTGCACCTTGCGGTGGGCGCCCAGCACGCCGTCGCCGGTGACGACGGCGGCGGTGTTGTAGCGGGCCGCACCGTCGGACTCGCACAGACCCACGACCACGGTCATGTCCGCGGCCAGCTCGGCGACCCGCGCGAGCTCCGGTCCGTCGATGTCCATGACGGGCGGAAGGTCCTCGGGTGTCTCGTCGTGGCTGCCGTCGCGGCCAGCCCCGAGCACGGAGAGGTAGCCACCGAGGCAGGCCTCGGGGAGGGCGAGCAGACCGACGCCGGCCTGTCGGGCATCCTCGATGAGGCTGCCGATCTGGGCGAGGTTCTGGTCCACGTCCCTGCCGAAGCCCGCGCAGACGGCGGCCACGGCGGTGCCGGGTTGGGTGTTGGTGGTCATGTGGCAGGTCCTAGTCCGGTGACGGTGTGGTCGATGGCGTCGGTGACGGTGCCGTCGGGCCAGCGCAGGCCGACGCCTGTGCCGGGGACGAGCTCGCCGCAGACGGCGGAGGAGACGAAGCCGGGCAGCTCGGGCCGCACCTCGGTGCGGCCGGGCGCCTCCGCGGTGAGCATCGCGAAGCCCGGGAAGCAGGTGAGCCAGTCCGCGGTCGAGGCGGTGGGCGGGGTGGGGACGGTGGCGACGTCGATGATCGCGCGGCAGCCGCTGGCCTCGGCCAGCATCCCCGCGGTGCCGACCATCCCGGCCATGCTGACGTCCTTGGCCGCCGTCGGCGCCAGCGAGGGCACGACACCGGACAACGCCCGCAGCTCGGCCGAGGTGCGGTGCGAGGACGAGTCCCACTGACGGCCGCGGTAGCCGGGCCGCCATCCTCCGCCCAGGTCCGCGCTCAGCCTCAGGAGATCCCCGGGTGCTCCCCCACCGCCCGGGACCGGCCGCTCGGCGCGTCCCAGAGCGGTCACCGAGAGCGCGGCCGGGACGCCGAGCTGGGTGTGCCCGCCGAGGACCGGTACGCCCCACGCCTGCGCGGCCTCGGCCAGACCGCGCACGATCCGGCGAGCGAAGGAGGCGTCGCGGGCTCCGATGGCGTCGAGCAGCCCGACCGGCTCCGCGCCCATCGCGGAGAGGTCGTTGACGTTGACCAGGACGGCGCACCACCCGGCCCACTCGGGGTCGCGCTCGACCATCGAGGGAAGGATCGCGTCGCAGGCCGCGACCAGGTCGCTGCCGGGGACCGGAGCCCCGTCGTCACCCCGGAATCCCGGGGTCGACTGCCCCACCAGGGCACCGACCAGGTCGCCCAGGGGCGACTTGGTGGCCTCGGACAGCTGCCGGATGCGCCGGACCGGCCACTCCATCACGACATGGGTCATGTCGTGGAGATGGACCCGCTCGCGCGGGATCCAGCCGAGCCTGCGGAACAGCCCCTCGTTCCGGGACTGGACGGTGGCGTCGAAGCGGAGCGCACCCGCCTGCTCGGCCGCGGCGCAGGCCGCGCGCACGAGCGCCGCACCGACGCCGAGAAGCTGACGTGCGTCCTGCTTGACCGCCAGCCGGCTCCCCCGCCACCAGCCCACATCACGAGGCTGTCCCGGGTGACGGGCCGGATGAAGGCGTACGCCGCCCAGGACCTCACCGTCGTCCGAGCGGGCGAGCAGCACGATCCGGCGGGGGTCGTCGTCGATATCGTCGACGTCGGAGCCCGCGAAGAGGCCCTGCTCGGTGACGAAGACCTCCCGGCGCAGCCGGAGGTACGCCTCCAGGTCGGCCGCGGTCTCGGCCCGGAACACGGTGTAGCCCTCGAGGCTCGGCGATCGGCGTACGGCGCCGGTGAGGATGACGTCGTCGAGGAGCTCGGTCATGCCGACTCCTCCCCACAGGCACCGAGCGCCGAGCAGGCGCCGCACGAGGCGCAGCCTGCGGCCTGGTCGGCGCCGGCCATGCCCGCCCGGCGCAGGAGCGCGGCGACCCGTGAGGTCACCCGGTAGACGTCGGCGTGCGGCGGCGCCTCCACGCCGTCGACGTCCTTCGCGAGCGTGCCCGCCAGCGGGCGGTACGGCACGACGAAGGGATAGACGCCCATCGCGATGAGCTCCTCGCAGCCGGCGACGAGCTCGTCGGGATCCTCGCCGAGACCGACCAGCAGATACGTCGAGACCTGGTTCCAGCCGAACACCCGGACCGCCTCGGCCCAGGCTGCCTTGTATTCGCTGATCGGCACCGAGCCCTTGCCCGGCATCCAGCGAAGCCGGGCCGACTCGTCGAGGGACTCGACGTGGATGCCGATCGAGCGGGCACCGGCGTCGTACAGCTCCTGGATCGAGGCGAGGTCGCCAGGAGGCTCGCACTGCACCTGGATCGGGAGGTCGGGCACCGCCTCGCGCACCGCGCGCACGCAGCGCGCCAGATGGGTCGCCCCACGGTCACGGCCCCGGGACGTGCCGGTGGTCATCACCATCTGAGTGACTCCGTCGAGCTCGACCGCGGCCTTGGCCACCTCGGCGAGCTGGGCAGGCTGCTTGACCGCGATCGTCGAGCCCTGGCGCAGCGACTCCTCGATCGCACAGAACCGGCAGCGCTCCTCCTCGGCGTAGCGCGCACAGGTCTGCACGACGGTGGTGGCGAGCACGTTGGCCGAGTGCAGACGGGCGATCTTGTCGTAGGCGACGCCGTCGGCGGTCACCAGATCGTAGAAGCGGGGCCGCGCGACGGCCTCGACCCCGAGACCGGTGTCGGCGCCGTCGAGGAGCAGCTTGCCGCCGCGTACGGAATAGGGGCTGCGGGGGTTGAGCGGGATGGCCGCGCCGACCCCGTCCAGGAGGACGTGCCCGTCGTCGCTCGGCCCCGCGCCGGAGCGGCGGGCGACGGGGGCGTCGAGCAGGCGGATCCCCTGGATGGCGACGTCGACGCGGGTGCTGGACGAGATCGGCGAGGTCATGGCCGGGCCCTCAGAGGTTGTAGGTCGAGTTGATGATGGCGCCCTTGCGGGCGTAGTGGATCAGCGCGTCCTGGACGTCGAGCGGGTGCGAGGGCACGACGCCCTCGATCAGGTCCTCCTCGCGCAGGCCGTGGAGTCCCATCCCGAAGCGGCAGCAGAAGACGGTGCCGCCCTCCTTGATGAACGTCTCGATGGCGCCGTTGGTGTTGAGCTCTCCGGGGAACCCGGCGTCGCCCATCGTCGGGAAGCCGCGGGAGGCCATGCACGCCAGCGTCCCGGGACCGTAGAAGTAGATGGCGGACTCGAAGCCCTTGCGCAGCGCTCGGGTCGCCTGCAGGACGGCGACGAAGCTGACGGAGGACTCGTGCGGGATGCCGTGGACGAGGGTGAAGTAGGTCTCCCCGTCCTCGGCCTGGTAGTCGGGGAAGATCTTGGTCGAGCCGTAGATGTTGGTGCCCGGCTGCTGCGAGGGGTGCGGGATCTCGCCGAGCGACTTGGCCATGTTCTCGGCGATCTGGGCGTCGATGTCAGCGGTGTCAGTGGTCACTGGGGTCTCCATGAGAGGTGGAAGGGGCGATGCGGGTGGTGGGGGCGAGCTCGTCGTCCTTGACGAGTGGCCGGCAGTCGGGCTGCCGGTCTCAGCCGTAGAGGGCTGAGAAGTTGTGGTGGAAGAAGGCGTCGGCGAGCTCACCGTCACCGGCTGCGGCGGCAAGCCGGGCATGCTCGCCGGCGAAGTCACCCCAGGGCGCGTCGGTGGCGAAGAGGATGCGGTCGTGCCCGACGCCACGACGCTCGATCTCCTGGACCAGCCAGGACGGCGCGAAGCCGATCGCCCAGCTGGTGTCGGTGTAGACCTGCATCCCGGCCTCGATCCAGTCGAAGAGCCGGCCACCGATGAGCTTCATGTGGCCGCTCATCCCGCCGCCGAGGTGCACGAGATGGAGACGTACGTCCCGGGCGTAGCGCTCCACGAGCGTGCCGATCTGGTCGACGTCGGAGGCGGCGCCGGGTGACGTGTGCACGTGCACGGTCAGGTCGTGCGCACGGGCGGTGGCGAAGACCTTGTCGAGCTGCTCGAGGCACTCCGGGTCGGTGGGATGACCGCCGAGCAGGAAGCTCGTCTTGAGCGCGGCCACGCCCTCCTCGCCGGCGAGGGCGAGGGCTGCGTCGTTGCGGGCCGAGTCGGTGGCCTTGGGCGAGACCCACAGGCCGCACCGGATCCGGTCGTCGCTCTGGGCCGCCTCGATCGCCAGGGCGTTGAGGTCGAAGGCCGCGTCCGGGTCGGGCACGCCGTAGTTCGGCAGCACCAGCGCCCGCTCGATCCGATCGGCGTCGAGGTCGGCGACCAGCTCCATCACGGTGCCGCGCGCGGTGACGTCGGCGGTGATCGCCGGGCCTCCGTAGAACGGGTACGCCGGCAGCTGGCCGATGTGGCGGTGGGCGTCGTGGAGGGGCTTGGTCATGGCATCAAGCCTTCGGCCCAGCCGTTTCGAACTGGTTACGTCTGGAATACGGAACCCGTTTCGGTTCGTAAGTTCGAGGTAACCGCCTCACCCGAGTCAGGGGAGGCGACCGCGCGCCGGTGGCGCTGGGATGGTGCGGTGCTGACCTGGCTGCGCGAGCGGATCACTCTGCCTCGCCACCTCTTCGATCGGCGTACGGCCCGGCGCGATGCCGCTGCCGGCGCCGTGCTCGGCATCGAATCGGTCCCGGACGGCCTCGCCAGCGGTCTCCTCGCCGGGGTGAACCCGGTCGCGGGGCTCTACGGCTACCTGTTCGGGCTCGCCGGAGGGGCGCTGTTCACCGGGACCGCCGCGATGGCGATCCAGGGCACGGGAGCGATGGCGATCATCGTCGCCGACGTGGACCTCGACGCCTACGACGACCCGGTGCGAGCACTCGCCACCGGACTCGTGGTGGCGGTCGCCGCCGGCTCCGCCTTGGCTGCCCTGCTCAACGCGCTGGGCAGCGACACCGTGGCGCTGGTCGCCGACGTCGCCGAGGTCCCCGGCTCGCTGCCTCTTCCGGTGTTCCCCGACCTGTCGGCCACGATCGACCTGCTGCTTCCTGCCGCCGCGCTCGCGTTCGTCGGGCTGGTCCAGGGCGCCGGGGTCTCGGCAGGCTTCCCGAACCCGGACGGCACCACCCGTCCCTCGCGCGACTTCATCGGCCAGGGAGCGGGCAACATCGCCTCCGGCCTCTTCCGCGGCGTACCCGTGGGCGGGTCGATGTCGGCCACCTCACTGGTCGTCGGCGCGGGCGCCCGGAACCGGTTCGCGCTCCTCGTCGCGGCCGCCGTCATGGCCGCCGTCATCGTTCTCTTCGCCGGCGTCGTCGAGCTCGTCGCCATGCCGGCCCTCGCCGGACTGCTGATCGTGGTCGGTGTCAGCACCGTCAAGCCGGCCAAGCTGATCGCGGTCGGCAAGACCGGGCCGGTGCCGCTGACTGTGATGCTGACGACGCTGGTGCTCACCCTGCTGATGCCGTTGCAGTACGCCGTGCTGGTCGGGGTCGGGCTGTCGGTGCTGCTCTTCGTGATCGGGCAGTCCTCCCGCCTGGTGACGCGCCGGCTGGTGATGGGGGCCGACGACCGGGTCATCGAGACCAACCCTCCGAGGAGCCTCGGCGAACGCGAGGTCGTGGTGCTCCAGCCGTACGGGCCGATCTTCTTCGCCACCGCCAGCTCGCTGCGTTCGCAGATGCCCGACCTGACGCCGGCCTCCCGCAGGTCGGTGGTGATCCTGCGGCTGCGTGGCGCGGACGACGCCGGCGCCACGCTGCTGGAGGTGCTGGGGACGTACGCCGCCGGGCTCGGCGACCTCGGCAGCAGACTGGTGATCGTCAGCGACAACGAACGGCTGGTGCGACAGCTGCAGACCGACGACACCCTCGGCTCGGCAGGCTCCGTCTACCAGGGCACCGCCGTGATCTGGGAGGCCACCCGGGAAGCCTACGAGGATGCCGTCGCCTGGGTGGCCCAGGACGAGGAGTCCAGCGACCGGGAGCGGCGCTCCGCCGGGCGCACCTACCGCGACCCGCACGAGGGCGACTGGCCACCGGACCAGATGGCCCTCTAGACCTCGCTGTTCGCACGGATCGGCTCGTTCACCCCTTTCCGGCGATCACCGACACCTCCCGGCGTATGCACCCTGGGATCGTGACGACCACTGCGGCCCCTGAGCACTCGCGTACGGACTGGCGCGAGCTGATCGCGATCCTGCTGCTGTCGGTGACGGCGATCCTGACCGCCTGGACCGGCTTCCAGGCCAGCAAGTGGAGCGGCGCCATGTCGATCTCCTTCTCGCAGGCATCGACGAACCGGATCGCGGCCGCTCGGTTCGAGGCCACGGCCAACCGCAAGCTGTCGGTCCAGGTCGCCCTGTTCACGCAGTGGCTCGAGGCGTACCAGAGCGGCGACACCGAGCTCACCGAGTTCCTCCAGGCGCGCTTCCCCGAGCCGCTGGCAACGGTCTTCCCGGCTTGGCTCGACGCCCGGCCGCTCAAGGATCCCGACGCTCCCGCCACGCCGTTCGACATGAAGGCGTACGTCATCCCCGAGTCCGTTCAGGCCAGCGCCGCCGACCGCAAGGCCGACGGCAAGTTCACCCAGGCGCTCCGCAACAACCAGCGCGGCGACAACTACACCGTCCTGACCATCGGATTCGCCACGGTGCTCTTCTTCACAGCCCTCTCCGAGCGGATGCGCCGCCGCAGCGCCCAGTGGACGCTGCTCTGCCTCGGCGGCGTGGGCTTCGTGCTGCTGGCAGTCGTACTCCTGACGTTCCCGAAGTTGATCTGACTCCCGGTCACCTGAAATAGGTGATCCTTCGCGGTCTTTCGCCATTTACTTTGAGAAGCATCGCGGGAAGTCCGAACGACTACGCCTGGCTCACCGACGGCGCGGTGCCGCTCATCAGCACACTCCCCCCAAACGAGCGCACGACGCCGGCGTGGCATCTGAGCTCTGACCGAGGGGAGGGGTTGTGCAGCACAGCAGGCCGGCGCCCGCTACAGACCCGACGACAGCAGGACCCGCACCGAAGCCACGCCCTGAGGCGGCAACGGCGGTGATACCCACACCGAGGGACGGTGATGGCGCCGCCAGCGCCCCGTGGCCTCGCCTCCCGAGGGTCTACGTGCCGCGCCGCTCGCTGTGGGCCGACCTCGACCGCTCCGCCGATGCCGCGATCACGCTGCTCATCGCCCCCGCCGGCGCCGGCAAGACCCTGGGGGTCGCCGGATGGCTGCGGCAACAGAGCGGCGATGGCCCTCCACGCGCACAGCGCTGGGTGGACGCCGACGGCACGATGACCCCCGATCAGCTCTCCGGCATGATCGACGACGCCGCAGAGGGCACGCCCCGTCGCATCGTCATCGACGACGCACACCTGCTTCGCGCGGCCACGCACCGGATGCTCAACGAGCGGCTCAACGACGATCCCGACTCCATGCGCCTGGTGATGATCAGCCGTTGGGACCTGCCCTTCACCAGGCTGGTGCCGGAGCTGCTGGGCAACTTCGCGGTCGTACGAGGCAATGTGCTGCAGCTGAGCGACGTCGAGGCCGAGGCGCTCATCGTCGAGCACGCCCGCACCGATTCCAGGCCCGTCATCGACGCCATCGTCCAGCAGGCCCGCGGCTGGTGCGCCGCCGTCGTCCTCGCGGCCCGGTCGGTCCACGCCGGCCCTCCGGGCAGGGCGGGCGAGACCGCTTTCGAGGACGGAACCGTGGGTCTCGGAGACCGGGTGGCGAGCGAGGTGTTCGCGTCACTGTCCGCACGCGCGAGGCATCTGCTGCTGTGCACAGCTGCCGAGACGGTCGTGACCGCCAGGACCGCCGCCCATCTCTCCCAGGACCCGAGCGCCGGGGAGACGCTGACCGATCTGGAGAGCACCGGGCTGCTGGTGACCCGCGCGGTCCCGCTCGTCCCCGTCGCCCACGGCGAGGAGGCCTACCGGATCCACCCGCTGCTCGCCGAGGTCGTACGCCGCAGGCTGGTCGCCGGCGGAGTCGACGTCGCCCGGGCACAGTCGACCGTGGTGCGCGCTGTCCGGATCGACCGGACGCGCGGCGAGGCGCCGGGCGCGCTGCGGCGGCTCGAAGCGGTCGGCGCCCACGAGGAGATGGCGGTCGTACTCGCCGACGACGGCGTCAAGACGGCGATGCGCGGTGACGGCGACCGCCTCGGTCCCTTCGCGCGCAACCTCGCCGAGCACGTCGAGACGACTCCGAGGGCCTGGTTCGCACTCGCGGTCGAGGCCTGGCTCGACGGCGACATACCCGAGGCAGAGCACTGGCTCGACCGCTGTCTGGCTGAGCCGGCGGCGATGTCGGAGGAGGAGCTCGCCTGCATCGGGCTGATGCGGGCACGGCTCGGCCTCGAGCCCCTGCAGGCCGCAGCCGACCGGGCCGACGAGGTGGTCCGCGGCAGACACGGCACCGGCGGCGAGGCCGACGTCCTGCCGCAGCTGCTCACCGAGCTCGGCATCACCCAGAGCTGGCTCGGTCAGCTGCTGGAGGCGGAGCAGAGCCTCACCTCGGCGATCGGGCTGGCCCGCACCTGGGACGTGCCGGCGGTCGGGGCCGATGCCTCCAGCCATCTGGCGATGACCCAATACATGCTGGGTCGCGAAGCGGCCTGCGGAGAGATCGCGGACGAGGCCGCCACCCTGCTCGAGCGAGCCGACGGAGGCCGGCCTCACGGCGCCCGCAGCGACTTCACCCGCACCCGGACGGCGCTGGCCGCAGCCCTGGCACGCACCGCACGGCTCCCGTGGCTCGAGCTGGCGTCCATCCCGGACGCGAAGCTCCATCCCGCGGACCTGTGCACCCGGTTCTGGATGAGGCTCCGGGAGGCACACGTCACCTTGTCCGGCCACTCGGTCGTACGCGCCCGCCAGATCCTCGGCGAGCCGTTGGACCTGCCCGGCGCCTTCCGGCTGCCGGACCACCTCCAGGTCACTCTGCTGCTCAACCGGGCCGAGCTGGCCGCGCTGGCGACCGACCGGCGTTCGCTGAAGTCCGTGGAGGCCGAGCTCACCGAGCGCGGGATGAACGGCGAGGCGGCCCTGGCCAGAGCGCTGCTCGCCGACCTCGACGGAAACCGGCGACTCGCCGCGGACCACTTCGACACCGCCGCCCAGCAGGCGGGGTGGTCCCAGCCGATGACCCGAGGGGTCGCGCTCGTCGGGCGCGCGGAGCTGCTCCACGAGCTGGGGGACGTGGACGCGGCGGCCGAACAGCTCCAGCAGGTCGCGATCGAGACCGAGGTGCGCCAGAACGCGATCCCGTTCCTCGGCTGGACCCGACAGGGGACGCCGGTGCAGACCATGCTGGGACGGTTGCCGGCGCTCCGGCCGCATCGCTGGGTCAGCCGGATCTCGGCCGGCATCGCGGACATGTCCAGCCTGACGACGTACTTCGACCAGGGCACGCCCCGTCCGACCGAGGCGGTCGACGAGGCCGCCGGGCCGCTCCCGGGCCTGAGCGCCAGGGAGCGGGACGTCCTTCGTGAGCTCGCTCGCGGATCGACGTACGCCGACATCAGTGCCGCGCTCTACGTCTCCGAGAACACGGTGAAGACCCACGTCAGCAGCCTGTACGCCAAGCTCGGCGCCTCACGGCGCAGTCAGGCGCTGGCCGTGGCGCGGAGCCTGAACCTCATCTGACGATCTCCGCGCGATCTCAGGTCGGACCCGGCCGAGGCGATCGAGCTCGCTCTCGGCCGGGTCCGAACTTCAGCTCTTGGCCTCGGAACGGAGCCGGAAGGCCATCACGACGGCGATGATGCCGACGACGATCAGCCACACGCAGGAGATCACCAGGAGTGCACCGAGGGACAGCTCCGGGTTGATGAGCAGCACGGCACCGGCGAGGACCGTGATGGCCCCGGCGGTGATGTCCCACATACGTCGCCCAGGGGCCGGCCTGAGGACGGCGCCGATGATGTCGACGATGCCCCCGATGACCCACCAGACCCCGAGCAGGATGGTGACGATGAGCAGCGTCTGGACCGGGTCACGCAGGAAGAGCAGGCCGACGACGATCGCCAGCGCCCCCGAGAAGCCGACGACCGCTCGCAGGCCGCCCTCCATGGAGCTGCCGGCCACGGCGGCGATGATGCGGAACAGTCCCGACACGATGATCTGGATCGCGATGATCACCGCGACGACGACGAGCGTCTGCTTCGGCCAGACCGCCAGGATGACGCCGAGTGCGGTGGTGACCAACCCATAGGTCAGGACCAGGCCCCAGTAATCCCCGAGGCCCTCGAACACCGACCCGGAGCCGACACGACGCTCCGGAGCAGGCGTGGCCAGGCTCGGATCCGGTCCGGCACCCGAGCTCCGTACGTCGGGTCCCGGAGGCTCCGAGCCGGTGACGTCGGAGCCCGGGATGTCGGAGCTGGCCATGTCAGAGCTCGTCTCCGCTCGACATCAGCTGCGCGAGCGACCAGATGACGAAGATGTAGAGCGCCAGCATCGCGAGTGCCCACCACGGGTAGTAGGGCATGAACGCGAACGCGGAGATCGAGCCGATGACCGCGATCACGATGCCGGAGATGCGGGCCCACGTCTGTCCGAGGAGCAGGCCGATGCCGACGGCTACCGCGATCGCCCCCAGGACGATGTGGATCCAGCCCCAGGCGGTGAGATCGAACTGGTAGACGTAGTCGACGCCCTTCACGTAGACCGTGTCCTCGGCCACGGCAGCGATGCCGGACAGGATCTGGAAGATGCCTACGGTCGTGAGGATGGTGCCTGCGAAGATCGCGCCGGAGAAGGCGAAGGCGGTCTTGACCGGAGTGTCGTAGCCTCCGCCTCGTGGTGTGGTGGTGCTCATGATGAGTACTCCCTGTGGTCGTGAGCGGTTTTCTCGTCGACCGCTTCAGTGGACGTGAAGTTAGGCCGCTTCAGCCCCGGCGGGCTCACCCGCAACGGGCGATCCTCCGACGCCGAAGACGTCGCGCAGTGCTGTTTCCTGGCCATCGGTCAGGTCGGTGAAGATCGGGTCGGACGGCAGTCGCCCTCCGAGGGCGTCCCTGACCGAGTCGACGACGCTGTCCGTGGTCAGCACGAACAGGGCCGAGGTCCCGGGGGTGACCCGGTCCCGGACCCGGTTGATGAAGCCGTCGTCGATCCCGACGGCGCTCAGCGCGTCCGAGATCAGCCCGGTGGCGGTGCCCAGGGCGGCGCCGAGCAACGGCACGAAGAAGATGAAGCCGAGCAGAAGCCCCCAGAAGGAGCCGCCCAACGCTCCCCCGCCCGCGTCCGTGGCCGGATGCAGCTCGATCGTCCTCAGCTTCGTGGTGCTCGACGGCCAGGAGAGCACCGCGGCGTCGTGGAGGTCGATGAGGCCCTCGCCAGCCAGCCCCTCCAGCGCGTACATGGTCTCCTCGGCGCCCTCAGGTGTGTCGAACCTCCACACCGTCAGGGTTCCTGTCGACATGTCCTCCCCCGCTCCTGATGTCCGTCAGCCGAGCAGCTGCTGCTTTGCGGCTGCGAACTCCTCGTCGCTGAGCACTCCTTGGCTGTGCAGCTCACCCAGCTGGGTCAGCTGCCCGATCAGGTCGCCCTGCGCCGGCGCCGCCGGAGCGGGCGGCGCAGCAGCCTGTGGAGGCGGCTGGGCCGCTGCGTACTGCTGTTGCTCGTAGGCCTGCGCCTCGGCCTGTTCCTGGGCCTTGGCCGCCTGTCGGCGGTTGACGGCGTTCGAGGTGGCGGTGGCGGTACCGGCGATGACGGCCGTACGTGCGGCGGCACCGATGAGACCGGGCCGGCCCATACGTCTGCGCAACATGGCGTGTCTCCTCTCTAGCGGGCGGCGGATGCGAAGGCGACGTCGACGTCCTCGGGCGGCACGCGCAGGAACAGCTCCACCTCGGCACCGACGTTGCGGATCTGACTGACGGCCTCCCGCGCCCAGACCTGCTCGTAGACGACCGCGAGGCCGGCCCGACCAGGCTCGAGGGCGGTGGCGAACGTCTCGATGTCAGAGTCGCTGAGCAGGTCGTTGGCATCGATCTGGAGCCCCGCCAGCTCTGCGGGCAGGCCCTCGGCCTCTTCCAGGTCAAGGGCCCGGAAGCTGCCGCCGGCGTCCTTGGACATCAGCACGCAGTCGATGATCCGGATCACTCCGCTCTCGACCGGTTGCCGCAGTACCGCCGCGAGGTCGCCGAGCTCGACGTCCTCCGACATCGAAAGGAACAGGATCTCGACCGGGCCGCGTTCCATCGTGCCTCCCACCTATCGCACGCCTGCCGGGGCGGCAGGACGGTTCCGACGCTAGGTCGCTCCGCGCCCGTGCTGATCACCCGCATCGGGTGACTTGGGCCGGGTGACCGGAGCCTCACCCCTTCCGGGCGATCCGAGAACGGACCCCGGCGTAGCAGCCTCACCGATCGTGGCCAGACTCATCGCGCCGTCCTTCAGCGGCTACTCGCCGTCCTGGGTCAGGTCCGACATCCTCGCCGGGCTCACGGTCTGGGCCGTGCTCGTACCGGAGTCGTTGGCGTACGCCACCATCGCCGGCGCGCCGCCGGTCGTGGGCCTCTACGCGGCCGTGCCGGCGCTGGTGCTCTACAGCCTGCTCGGCTCCTCGCGTCATCTGATCGTCGCGCCGATGTCGGCCACCGCGGCGCTCTCGGCCGGGATCGTGGCGGACTTCGCGTCCGGTGGAGCCGACGTCGTCGCGCTCACCGTCGGGCTGGCCATCGCGACCGGGATCGTCGCGCTCATCGCCGGCCTGCTGCGGCTGGGGTTTCTGGCAGCGTTCATCAGCGAGCCGGTCCTACGTGGCTTCATCATCGGGCTCGCGCTGACGATCATCATCGGACAGCTACCGTCGCTGGTGGGCGTGGAGAAGGGCTCGGGCAACTTCTTCGAGAAGGCCTGGGACCTGCTGCGCCAGCTCGGTGACGTGGATGCCCTGACCATCGCCATCGGGGTGGGCAGCCTCGCCGTCCTGCTCCTCCTGCGGCGGCTGGTACCGCTCCTTCCCGCCTCGCTGATCGTGGCGCTGGTCTGCATCGGGCTCACCGCCCTGCTCGGCCTCGACGAACGCGGGCTCGCCATCGTGGGACACATCGACGCCGGCCTGCCCGCCATCGGGCTTCCGGACGTGTCGGCTCCCGATTTCCGCGACCTCCTCGCGGCCGCCGTCGGCGTGATGCTCGTCGGGTTCGCCGAAGGCCTGGGCGCCGCGAAGACGTATGCGGCCAAGAGTGGCTACGACATCGACCCGAACCGCGAGCTGCTCGGCCTGGGCGTCTCCAACCTGGGCGCCGGCCTGGCCAGCGGCATGGTGGTCAACGGCTCGCTGTCCAAGACCGCCGTCAACGGCTCGGCCGGGGCGAAGTCGCAGCTCTCGGCGGTGACCGCCGCAGTGCTCACACTGCTCACCCTGCTGTTCATGACCAAGCTCTTCGCCGACCTTCCCGAGGCCACCCTCGCGGCGATCGTGATCGCCGCGGTGATCGAGCTCGTCGACATCTCCGCGCTGCGCCGGCTGTGGCGGGTCCGGACCGGACAGGTCACCAAGATCTACCAGATCAGCGCCCGCGCCGACTTCGTCGGCGCCGTCGCAGCGCTGATCGGCGTGCTCGTCTTCGACACCCTGCCCGGTCTCGTGATCGGCATCGCCGCCTCGGTCGTCCTGCTCATCGCGCGGACCTCGCGGCCACACATCGCGCCACTGGCCCCGGTCGAGGGCACCGATGACGACGGTGCGTCCGCGCACCCGGGGCTGTGGGTCGACCAGAGTCGCAATCCGGCGTACGCAGGGGTCCCGGGTGTGCTGGTGGTCAGGGTCGAGGCGCCCCTGCTGTTCGTCAACGCCGACTTCGTACGCGAGCGGGTCCGCGAGCTCGCCACGGACGTGCCGGACCTTCGACTGGTCGTGCTGGACGGCCGGGCGACGCCGTCGATCGACGTCACCGCCACCGAGATGCTGACCCAGCTGCGTGCCGACCTACAGCGTCTCGGCGCCGACCTGACGCTCGCCGGCGACGTGGGCCAGGTACGCGACGTCCTGACCGAGGCCGCCGAGGAAGGCCCGCCGCTGGTCTACCCCACCGTCGAGGCCGCCCTAGCGGCGGCGACCCAGGAGCGGGCTACTGAAGAGCCGCCGTCAGGCGCATGACGTTGTCGACGTACGCGGCCATGTGCCCGCGCCGCGACCATGCCTCGATGCTGAGCTCGCTCGACCTCTCCCGGTAGTCGTCGAGCACGCTCTGCAGGTTGTCGACCACCTGCTCGCTCTCGATCTGCACGATGACCTCGTAGTTGAGTGCGAAGGAGCGGTAGTCCATGTTCGAGGACCCGACGACGGCGATCGTGTCGTCGACCGTGAAGAACTTGGTGTGGAGGACGTACGGCGCCGGGTAGAGCCGGATCCGGACGCCGGCGTCGAGGAGGTCGGCGTAGTAGGAGCGCTGAGCGTGGAAGACCATGAACTGGTCGGCGCCCTCGTTCACGAACAGCTCGACCTGGACACCCCGCTGAGCGGCGGTCGTGACGGCGTAGAGAAGCGACTCGTCCGGCACGAAGTAGGGGCTGACCAGGCAGATCCGCGAATGCGCGCCGTAGATCAGGGTGTTGAACAGACGTAGGTTGTTCTCGGTCACGAAACCGGGTCCGCTCGGGACGACCTGGCATGCGACGTTCTCGGCGGCTCGTTGCGCCCGCTGCAGCTCCAGGGGCTCGCGCGGCAGGAGCAGGTCCCGGATGCTCTCGGCGGTCTCGGCGTACCAGTCGGTCGCGAAGACGACCGCCAGGTCCCGCACCGCGGGCCCCTCGATCCGGATCATCAGGTCGACCCACTTGCGCCCCGCCTTGTGGTTCTTCGGCTTGTTGTAGCCGGGCTCGATGAGGTTCTGCGAGCCCGCGAATGCCACCACGCCGTCGACGACGAGGATCTTGCGGTGGTTGCGCAGGTCCGGACGGCGGAGCTCACCGCGCAGGGGGCGGACGGGCAGCATCGGCGCCCACTTGATGCCGGAACCCTCGAGCCGCGACAGCATGTCCTGGTGGCCGGGGATGCCGCGCGAACCGAGGTGGTCGAAGAGGAAGCGTACCTCCACCCCGCGGGCGACAGCGTCGACGAGTGCGTCGAAGAAGTCGCTGGTGTCCTCGTCCCAGGCCGAGATGTAGAACTCGACGTGCACGAACCACTTCGCGCTGCGTACGGCCTCGGTCATCGCCGCGAACGTCCGGGCGTAGTCGGGGTGGACCTCGACCCGGTTGTCCCCGGTCATGGGCAGCGATCCCAGGCGCTCGTTGAGCCGCACGGCGCCGACCGAGGGGCCCGCTGGAGCCGTCTGTGCCGCCGGGTCGTACCTGATCTCGGCGCTGACCAGGTCGTTGACCTGCCGCTGCCATGCCCGGCGCTTGCGGCCGACGCTGGTGCTCCCGAAGAGCAGGAACGCGAGCAGACCGAACGCGGGCAGCGCCAGGATGAGGAACAGCCAGGCCAGGCCCGTGGACGGCTTCCGGCCGCCGGGGATGACGCCCAGGGCCACCACACAGACGGTGATGTGGGCGGCGACGAGTGCTGCGCTGACGAGGCTCGCGACCCAGGTGGATGTGTCCATCAGAGCGACCCCACTCCGTCGCCGACCATCTTGACCCCGAGCACGACGAGGAGAACCGTCATGATGGTCGCGTTGTTGGCGATCATCCAGGCCTTGATGCCCTCCAACAGCCGGGCTGCGCGCTCGCCGGCCAGCAGGTAGATGCCGAACGGCACCAGCACGCCGAGGCTGGCGACGACCGTGAAGACGGCCATCGCCACGATCCGTTCGCTGGTCACCGCTGTCGCCGTCGCGATCGTGCTGGCGGCCGAGACCACGAGCAGCAGGTTCTTGGGGTTGACCGATCCCAGAAGTACGCCCGTGCCGAACGCCTTGAACGCGTTGAACTCGTCGAGCGCCGCCATCCACGACGGGGTCGGCGCGGTCTCTCCCTCCTCCGGCCTGCCCTGCCAGCTGCGTACGGCGAGCAGGAGGAGCAACGCTCCGAGGACGATCTTCAGCAGAGCGGCCCAGGTCGGGGTCTCCGCCTCTCCCGATCCGGCCGCACCGACGAGCAGGGCGACGAGCGTTCCGAGCACGAAGATGCCCGCCAGCCACCCGGCGACGAAGGCCGCCCCGTTGGAGCTGGCGTGGCCGCTGACCAGCATGAGTACCAGTGCGACGATCGGCATGGGGCTGACGAGCACTCCCACGGCGATCGGCAGAGACTCGCCTATTGCTTCGCCCATGGTCCGACTTCAGCGCAGGCCGGCTCCGCCGGCCTCACCTTCTCCGGGTGAGAAGCCCACGCACCCGCTGCACGAACCAAGTGATGACCGGGTCCTCGACGAGCAGCCGCCCGAGCAGCGCACCGCCGACGATGATCCCGCCGAAGCCGATCAGCCAGGTCGAGAGCGCAAGGATCACGCCCAGCATGCCGAACTGCTCGGCGTTCGACTCGACGTACACAGGCATCAGCCACGCCGAGCCCCGGCTGTAGAGGACCTGCACGACACCGGTCAGCACCGCGCCCGGGAGCAGCAGCCATCCTCGGGTGCGTCCGAACAGCAGCACCCAGCCGGTCCCCCACCACACGGCGATCGCGCCCACGGCCTGGAGCAGCGGCCGGAGCAGGTCCCCAGGGTCGGTGATCAGGTTGACGACCGCGTTGACCAGCCCGAGACAGGCCAGCCAGACGGCGACCCAGAGCAGGCAGCGACCGGCTCCGCGCACGCCTCCGACGTGCTCCTGCTCCCAGACCCGCTCGAGCATCCGCTGCACGGCACGGCCGAAGGACGTCGCCGACAGGATCGTGATCGCCAGGCCCACCGCACCGGTCTCGGAACGCACCTGGTCCAGATCCACCTCTCCGGAGACCTGCTGGACGGCCTCGTCGCCGAGGCCGGTGACATGCGAGACCTGTTGCAGCGCGGCTTCGGTGAGGTGGGGCAGGAAGGCCGCGAGCACGACCAGCATCGGCACCATGGCCAGGAGCGCCTGGGCGGCGATCAGCATGCACCGGTCGATGAATTCGATCCGAATGATCTCTGTGGCCAGCTTCCGCAGCAGGGGGACGTGGGCGACCAGGGTCTCCACCCGGCCCCGCAGGGCAGCCACGTTCACGTGAGCAGTGTTCCCCGAGGCACGACGGCTCACCCTCGCCCGTTTCCGGTGACCGCTCCGGGCGCCCGCCCGCTTACCTTGATGAGACCACCGTCCAAGGCCACTCTCTGGAGCCAACGTGAACGGACACCTGATCGGCGTGATGCGCTCATGACCCGGATCCTCATCCGGGTGGGCTCGTCGGTGTCGGACGACGTCCTCGAGACGTTCCCTCACCTGACCCGGGCCACGCAGCCGGCGACGACGACCCTGGTCGGTGACCTCGCGGACGCCAAGGAGCTGCAGGGGGTGCTGGACCTACTCAGCTCCCTGGGGGTCGACGTCATCGAGATCGTCACCATCCCCGAGTAGCTCCACCGGGGCGCTTCCCGCGATCAGCGGCATCAGCCAGCTCTTCTCCGGATCGGCCTCCACGAAGACCGCGCGCACGAACAGGCTGAACGGGACCGCCATCACGGCACCGATCGGACCCATGACCCAGGACCAGAAGATCAGTGACAGGAACGTCAGGGTCACCGAGAGACCCACCGCCTCACCGACGACCTTCGGCTGGATCACCGACTGGATCACCACGTTCAGGAGGCAGTAGACGGCGATGACCGCGAGCATCAGCGAGAGGTCCTCGTCCAGCAGCGCCAGGATCGCCGGTGGAATCAGGCCGATGACGAAGCCGATGTTCGGGATGTAGTTGGTCAGGAACGCGAGCAGTCCCCACACCAACGGCGCCGGCACGCCCAGCAGGTAGAGGGCCAGCGTGTCGAGGGCGGCGACGATCAGGCCGAAGACCGTCGAGACGAGCAGGTAGCGACGCGTCCCGACCGCGAACGAGGACAGGGCACCGACGAGGCCCGGGCGCCGGCGGCTGATCGAGGCGAGCTGGCGCGGCAGCGCCGTGGCGTCGATGGCCATGAACAGGCACAGGGCCAGGATGAAGACCACCGTGGACAGCACCCCGAACATCCCGTTCAGAGCACCGGAGACCACGGACAGCAGGTTCGAGAGGTCGAACGACTCGACGATCTTGAGCACCTCGTCAGTGCCGATACCGACCTTGGTGAGCCAGTCGGTCAGCTCCTCGACCTGCTCCGCGGCGACACCGCTGTAGGTGCTGAGCAAGGTCGCGAAGCGAGCCACCGCGAGGAGCACGCACACGCCCAGACCAACGACGCCGACGATGACCGCGATGATGGAGAGGGTGGTGGCGACACCGGCCGGGAGACGCCGCGCCAGCCAGTTCCGGGCCGGGTGGACGACGATGGTCAGCACCATCGCGAGGAACAGCGGCCCGAGGATGCTGCTGGCTGCCTGCAGCCCGGCCACGAGGATCACCACCGCAGCGGATCCGAGCAGGACCGCCAGGACCCTGAACTGCGGTGGCCAGCCCGTGGCCGGCTCTTCCGGGCTCTGTGTCCTGGGGCTCACCCAACCATGGTCTAGCCCGTCCGGCCCGCCTGTATCACCCGATAGGGGTGAGCGCGACCACCCGACTGGGCGTATCCCCTACCCCGCATACGGGCCCTTTGACTCCTTACTTCACCGAAGAGCCGCTGATTGGATGGTTGCCGGTAAAGACTTGTCGGAGATGCGAGGAGCGTTCGTTTGCGAATGTTGAACACCGGTTCTCGCGCCTACGTGGCGGCGACAAGGCTGCACGTTCCCCGGATACTGCCCACGTTCGTCAGCCGGGCCCGGTTGGTCGAGGATGCCGTCGGGCAGTGCGGGTTCACCCTGGTCTGCGCCCCCGCGGGCTACGGGAAGAGCATGCTCGTGGCCGATTGGGCCACCCGAGCCGCCGCCCGAGATGAGCCGGTGGCCTGGTTGTCGCTGCACGAGCAGGACGACAGGCCGTACGAGTTCTGGTCGGCGCTGATCGAGGCCCTCGTCCTGGCCGGACTGCCCGGAAGGACCGAGCAGCTCGACGGGTTGACCCCGCCCGCGCAGGGGACCGAGCCGAGGTTCGTCACGAAGGTGATCGAGTCGCTCCTGGTCGCCGGGGTGCGCTGGATCGTGCTGGACGACGTACATCTGCTCCACGACACCGAGGTCCTGCGCGGGCTCGACATCCTCCTCGCCGACCTGCCGCCCGAGGTGGGGATGGTGATGGCGGGCCGGTCCGAGCCGTCGCTCACCCTCCACCGGCTGCGTCTCGATGGGTCGCTCTCGGACGTACGCGGCAAGGACCTCGCCTTCACCGACGTCGAGGCGCTGGAGCTGTTCGCGGCCAGCGGCCTACCGATGACGGCCGACGCGATCTCGAATCTCGTCGGCCTGACCGAGGGCTGGGCCGCCGCGCTGCGGATGGCGGTGCTCGCGGCCATGGTCGGTGGGGACGATCCTGCCTCGGTCGTCGCGGCCTTCGACGGCGATGTCCGCACGGTGATCGAGTACGTCCTGACCGAGGTCGTCCACCGGCTCGACCCGGAGCTGGTCGAGTTCCTCTACGCCACCTGCGCTCCCCACCACCTGTCCATCGATCTGGCTGCCCACCTCTCCGGCAGACCCGACGCCGGTGCCCTGCTCGACCGGCTTTGCGCGGCGAACGCGCTCGTCGGCCAGTCGGGCGACTCCGGGTGGTACCGCTACCACGCCTTGCTGCGGAGCTGCCTGCTCGCCGCTCTGGCCCGACGCGACGTCGAGGCGCCGGCACGCCAGCACCGGGCCACCGCCCTCTGGCTCGACTCACACGGCGAACCCGCGACCGCGCTGCGGCATGCGGCGCGGGGCGGCGACCAGGACCTGCTCGACGCCCTGCTCCGCGCGAACGGACTCCAGATGATCCTCTCCGGCCGCGGCGATCTCGTCCGCGCGGCCATCACATCCCGCGATTCGCCGGTCACCGACCATCGGGTCGCGGTCATCGCCGCCCTGGCGGCGCTGGACGTGAACGACCTCCCTGCGGCCGACGATGCGCTGAGTGCGGCGTCGGTCGACGATCCGCCGTCCGACCCGACGTACGCAGCGATGCTCGCCGCGGCTGTCGTCCAGCGGGCCCTCGCCGGGGGCGACGTCGTCGCGGCCCTGCAGGACAGCGCGATCCTCGACATCGCCACGACCGGAGACAGCGACGTCAACCTGGTCCTCCTCTCCCAGCGCGGACCCGCCCGAATGCGCGCCGGCGACTACCTCGGAGCCATCGACGACCTCGAGCAGGCGCTGGTGCTGGCCCGCAGCCGTCGCTATGACCAAGTCGTGCTCGAGACCATGTCGCAGCTGTCCGGGATGACCGGCGCCATGTGCGACTTCCAGGCTGCCCTCGACTGGTCCGACCAGGCCATCGCGTTCGCCACCCAGCATGGATGGCGAGACTCGCCGCGGCTCGCTCACTCCTACCTCGTCGCCGCGTGGACCGCCTTCCAGACGGGCGACGGCCAGGGACAGCTGGAGTACGCCGAGCTCGGCATGCGAGCGCTGGACGGGGTGAACGACGCCGAGGTCGGGCTCGCCATACGCGGCATGCACGCACTGGCGACCTTCGAGGCCACGGTAGGTCCAGACCGCGCTGCGGCCGCCGAGACCTTCCGGCGGCTCTCGCAGCTCGACGCCGCTCACCATGTCTCTCCTGCGGCGATCAGTGCCAGCACACCACAGGAGATCAGGATGGCCCTCGCCACCGGCAACGAGAGCTGGGCTGGAGAGATCGCGGCACGTGTGCGCGACCAGATGCCCGGCAGCGCCGAGAGCACGATTCCGGAGGCGCAGATACTCGCCGCCGCCGGACGGACCCGCGACGCGCTGACCGAGCTCGAGCCGGTGCTCGACGGGACCCGCCCGGCCCACGTACCGACGACCGTCGTCTACGCGCAGGTGCTGGCAGCGGCCCTGGAGTCGTCCATGGGCAATGACGTGCGCGCGTTCGACGTACTCAGGAAGGCGCTCGAGTGGGCGGTCCCCAACAACTTCCGCCGGCCGTTCATCGACGTGTGGCCACATCTGGAGCCGCTGCTGTCCAGGAACCGCTCGCGGTTCGGTCCCGCCGAGGGCTTCGTCGCGGCCCTGCTCGCCCATCACGCCGAGCAGGCCGACCCCGCCACGGGGGTGATCGACACGCTGCTGAGCGCGCGCGAGATCGACGTGCTCCACGACCTCCCCTCGCGGCTGACGATCCCCGAGATCGCGAAGGCCGAAGGAGTCAGCGAGAACACCGTGAAGACGCACGTACGCTCGATCTACCAGAAGCTGGGCGTGAACACGCGGTCGGCAGCGGTGCGCGAGGCACGCGGGCGCGGCCTGATCTGAGACCGCCCGCAAGAGGTCACCGGATCTCGGGGACGGTCGCGCTCCGAGCGACCGTCGAGACCAGGGACCCGATGGCGATCCCGATCACCAGGTTGATCAGCATCGTGACGAGCTTGGTGTCCAGACCCGCGTCGGAGGTGAACGGCCACAGCGCCGCGATGACGGTGGCCAGGCCGACGATCCACCCGAAGAAGGTCCGCGGCTGCGGCGTGGTCAGGAGGAGGATGTGGGCGACGGCCGTGGCCAGCAGCCCGGCGATCGCTGCCCAGACGGCGTACCACCACGTCGAGGCATCTCCCCAGACCCCGTCGCCCTCGGGGGCCAGGATGGGTACGTCGAAGATGCCACGGGCGATCACGATGCCGGCGACCGCGAGCAGCGCGGCCACGACCGCGGCGGCGGCACCGCCGGCCCAGAGCCGGCCGGCGTTCACCGTGGGCTGCAGTCGTCGGGTGGGAGGTTGGTTCATCGCCATGATCAGTCTCCGTCGTCAGTCGGTTCTGTGGTCTCGGCGCGGAGGATCTCCTTGAGCTCCTCGGCGACCGCCTCGTCCAGCTCGGCGTAGACGAGCGTCGGGTTTCCGTGCTTCATGGCCGCGGCGACCGCGTCCGGGTCCCCGTCGCTGCTCAGCACGACGAGTGCGGACTTGCCGGGCCCGAGATGGCCGGTGACCTCGGTGAGCAGTTCGTCGCCGATCCCGGCCTGTCTCAGCCGTTGAACCGCGGCCGCGGACGCCGCCCCCACAACGGCGCCCGCGACCGGGTTGAACACGAGGATCCCGAGAAGACCTCCGAGCAACGAGCCCTTGGCTGCGGCGCCCGTCGTACGGTGGCGAAGATGGCCGATCTGCGGCTCATCCGCTCCTGGGAACCAGGTGAGCGTGATGGCGTCATGGACAGTGAGCGCACCACGCTCCTGCAGGTCCTGGAGCCAGACCTCGGCGTCTGAAGCGCCCATGATCCGGTCGTAGACCCACGCGGTCAGGCTGGCCATGACGTCACTCGGCGAAGACCTCGCGCAGCGCGTTCTCCTGCTCACTGCTGAGGTTGGTGAAGATCAGCTCCCCCTCGTGGCCCTTCATCGCCTCGTGCACCTTGTCGACCACCGCGTCGGAGGTCATCAGGAACAGTGCCGAGGTGCCGGGGGTGACCTGGTCGCGGACCTTGTTGATGAAGGTGTCGTCGATGCCCACGTCGGTCAACGATCCGGTGAGGGCGCCGGTCGCGGCGCCGACCGCTGCACCCAGCAGCGGGACGAAGAAGATGAGTCCGAAGAGCATGCCCCAGAACGTGCCGCTCATCGCGCCCATGGCCTTGGTGCTGGTCAGCTGCTTGGTCTTCGGCTTGTTCTTGCCGACCTCCCAGTGCACGGTCGCGGCATCCTCGAGGATGATGAGATCCTGCCTGACCAGCTCCTCGAGCTTCT
Source organism: Nocardioides sp. NPDC087217 (assembly GCF_044744805.1). NCBI lineage: Bacteria > Bacillati > Actinomycetota > Actinomycetes > Propionibacteriales > Nocardioidaceae > Nocardioides > Nocardioides sp. NPDC087217. Next base: position 412,683 of record NZ_JBIUZB010000002.1, on the reverse strand, counting down.
TCACAGCTTGGTCTGCGCCGTCGGTCGTGTCGTACTTCCATACCGTCAGGGTCGCCATCTCACGTCCTTGCTGTCGTTGACTGCGTTCGTCATCGACCATCCCGGCGCTGCGTGCGGACAGCATCACCCGAATTCGGTGAACCCTGGTGCTGAAGTGATTCGTAGCGTGCGGTACGTGAGCAGTCGAGGAAGACCATGACGAGGGTCCTGATCAGGGTGAACGGTGAGCTCTCCCGTGAGCTCCAGAAGGCGTTCCCGCAGCTGGCCGTCCAGGCGCATCACGAGCAGTCGACGCTCACCGGCGAGGTCCCCGACCAGGAAGCGCTGCAGGGTGTCCTGCACGCGCTGCGGGCCGATGACATCGACGTCATCGAGGTCGTCACCATCCCCGACTGACCCGGCGGTTCAGTCGAAGATCGTCTCCCAGTCGCGGGCCATGCTGATCACGGTCCAGCCGAGCCGGGCCCCGACGTCGGTGATCGGCTCGGGCTCGGTGAACGTCTGTGCGGTGCTGACGTAGGAGAACTCGCGCTCGGCGTCGTCGTGGTCGACGAGCAGCGCGAGCGTCGGGCCGTCGCCGGCGGCCGCCCACTCCAGCATCTCCCGGTCGCCGCCGGAGTTGCCGACGGCGAGGATCGGGCGCCGTCCCAGCTGGGTCTGGATGTTCGACACCTTGGCGGTGCCCTCGTTGGCGGCACCGACCAGGCGTGCGGACCGGCTCAGGCGCGGCGGGGCCGGGGCGTAGTCGTACTCGATGAGCGTGCCGACCACCGCCTCCGGCGGCACTCCGTAGAGGTCCTGGCTGATGGCGCGGACGAACTCGGTCCCTCCCCCGGTCACGACGGTCACCGAGAAGTCACGGCGCCGCAGCTCGGCGATGAGCTCGAGCATCGGTACGTAGGTGCAGCTCCGATGCGGCCGCCCGAGGGTCGGGTGGTCGGCGCGAGCCATGAACTCGCGGGTCCGCGCGGTGAAGTCCTGGGGCGAGAGGCCGACGAAGAGGCCGGTGAGCGCCACCGCGATCCGCTCCAGCCCGATGTCTCCGATCGCCTGCTGGTCACCCGAGAGTAGGGCCGCGAACTCCGGTTGCTCCTTCACCGACGGGTCGGCCGCAACGCTGGCGCGCAGGGCGTCGACGAAGAAGTCGAACTGGACGTACGTGGGGCGCTCGCACCACAGGGTGCCGTCGTTGTCGAAGCAGGCCATCCGGTCGGCCACGGGCACCTCGTCGGCGGCGTCGAGGAAGGCCAGGACGGCGTCGCGGGTGGCACCCGGGCGCCAGGACGGCAGCAGGTGCTCGGTCACGGTGTCTCCTTCTGTTGCTGGGTCTCGGGGCGGCGTACGCATCGGAAGCCCAGATGGCTGGTGCCGGTGTCGACCATCTGCGGGCGACGTGCCGCGGGCCGGTAGCGCAGGCAGTAGGTGTCGGCGCACAGGTGCGAGCCGCCCTTGACGACCTTGCGGGCGATCCGGAACTGGGGCTGCGCGGGATCGAGGCTCTGCTCGGCGTCGCCACCGCGCGGGTTGACGGGTACGCAGCACGGCTTCGCGACCTCGTCGGGGTGCCGGTCGGTCCACCAGTCGCTGGTCCACTCCCACACGTTGCCGGCCATGTCGAAGAGCCCGAAGCCGTTGGCCGGGAAGCTTCCGACCGGGGACGTGCGGGAGAAGCCGCTCTCCCGGGTGTGCCGCCACGGGAAGTCGGGACCGTCCCAGGTGTTGGCCATGATCCGGCCCTCCGGGCGCGGCTCGTCGCCCCACGTGAAGGCCGCTCCTTCGAGACCGCCGCGGGCGGCGTACTCCCACTCGGCCTCGGTGGGCAGGTCGGCGCCGGCCCAGGAGGCGTACGCCAGGGCATCCTCCAGCGCGACGTGGACGACCGGGTGGTCCGGCCGGCGTTTGACCGAGCTGCCCGGTCCCTCCGGCGCCGACCAGCACGCCCCCGGCGTCCAGGTCCACCACTGGCTGACGTGCCGGAGGTCGACCGGCCCGGGTGTCGGGGTGAAGACGAGCGAGCCCGGCTGCAGGTTCTCCGGCGGCGCGTCGGGGAAGTCTGCCGGGTCGACCGGCCGCTCGGCGACGGTGACGTAGCGGGTCTTGCGTACGAATCTCGCGAACTGCTCGTTGGTGACCTGGTGCGCGTCGATCGAGAACGCCCCGACCCGTACGCGGTGGGTCGGAGCCTCCTCCGGATAGTGGTCGTCCGACCCCATGGTGAAGGTGCCGCCGGGCAGGTCGACGAGCGGGTGCCTGGAACTGGGCTTGATGGCGATGGGCTGGCTGGTCATCAGCTGCTCGGCATGCCGGCTTTGAGCTTCTCCATCAGCTGGTCGACGCTGAACGTCGCCGGCGTCTGCCGGGGCGGGAACTCGACCAGCGAGGACAGCATCTGCGCGACGTACGTCTGAGCCGGGATGAGCAGCCAGGCGTGGTCGAGCATCCAGTCGAAGTAGGTGTTCGACGTGCCCTCCGCCTTCTCGAACGGGTCCAGACGCAGGTTGTAGATCTTGGGGGCTCGCAGCTCCACCAACGGGTCCAGCCAGATGGCCAGCGTCCCGGTCCGACGCTGCTCGAGGAAGATGAACTTCCAGTTGTCGAACCGCATGCCCGCGAGATCGCCGTCGTCGGTGACGTAGAAGAAGTGCTTGCGCGGGCTCTCCTCGGCCTCGCCGGTGAAGTAGTCGAGCTGGTTGTGGCCGTCCAGGTGGACCTTGTACGTCGTGCCGGCCAGCTCGGTCCCGGTCTTGAGCCGGTCGGCGACGTCGGTGTCCCCGGCGGCGGCGAGCAGCGTGACGAACCAGTCGTTGTGGCTGACGATCCCGTTGCGTACCTCGCCCGCGGGGATGCGACCGGGCCAGCGGACCATGGCCGGGACCCGGTAGGCGCCCTCCCAGTTGGAGTTCTTCTCGTTGCGGAACGGGGTCATGCCGGCGTCGGGCCAACTGTTCATGTGCGGGCCGTTGTCGGTGGAGTACATGACGATGGTGTTGTCGGCCAGACCGTTCTCGTCGAGGAAGTCCAGGACGGACCCGACCAGCTCGTCGTGGTCCATCATCGTGTCGTGGTATTCGGACTGCCACCGGCCGGCCCTGCCGCGGCTGCCGTCCTTGACGTGGGTCCGGAAGTGCATGTGGGTGGTGTTGAGCCACACGAAGAACGGGGTGTCGCTCGAGCTGGCGTCGGTCATGAACCGCAGCGCCTCGGGCACGATCTCGTCGTCGATCGTCTTCATCCGCTCCTTGGTGAGCGGACCGGTGTCTTCGATGCGCTGGGTGCCGTCGTCGTTGGCCCAGGAGTGGATGACCCCGCGCGGTCCGAACCTCTTGCGGAAGTTCGGGAAGTCCTCCTCCGAGGGGTAGTCGTACAGCTCCGGCTCCTCCTCGGCGTTGAGGTGGTAGAGGTTGCCGAAGAACTCGTCGAAGCCGTGCGCGGTCGGGAGGAACTCGTCGCGGTCTCCGAAGTGGTTCTTGCCGAACTGCCCGGTCGCGTAGCCCAGCGACTTCAGCGCCGTCGCGATGGTCGGGTCCTCCGCGCGCAGACCGAGGTCCGCGCCGGGCATGCCGACCTTGGTCAGGCCCGTGCGGTAGGGGTTCTGCCCGGTGATGAACGCCGCCCGCCCCGCCGTACAGCTCTGCTCGCCGTAGGAGTCGGTGAACCGGATGCCCTCGGCTGCGATCCGGTCGATGTTCGGGGTGCGGTAGCCCATCAGCCCGTCGCTGTAGCAGCTCAGGTTGCTGATGCCGATGTCGTCGCCCCAGATGACCAGGATGTTGGGCTTGTCGGACATGGAACCTCCTCGTGTCTGTGCTCGGAGGCTAGGCAGGCGCTCACGCGGGCGACCTCCCCCGAGTCGGGTGACCTGCCCGTGACTGCGGAGGCCGGCTGCCGATGGCGGGCCCGCACGGCTGATAAAGTGAAGGAGTGGAGCTGATCGAAGTGGACAAGATCTAGCCACCGGACTGCCGGTGGCTTCGCCCGTGCGGGCATCCCGCATCGGTGAACGATCACTTCTCGAAGCATGCGCGCGTCCGCCCTTGCCGGGCGTCGACGCGTGAGCTCTCCGGCACGTTCGCGTTTCTGTCGACACGTACCTGATTCCCGTCGCGCCTATCGGCGCTCGACGGAAGAGACGAGAGAACACAGCCATGTCCACCCCATCTGCCATCACCCTGCGCGACCTGACCTTCGAGTGGCCCGACGGCACCGTCGCGCTCGAACGAGTCAACGGCACCTTCGGCACCGACCGGACCGGCCTGATCGGTCGCAATGGCGCCGGCAAGTCCACCCTGCTCCGCCTCATCGCGGGCGAGCTGACACCGACGTCCGGTCACATCGACGCCGGGGGCGAGGTCGGCTATCTGCCGCAGACGCTCACCCTGCGGCGCGACACGACGATCGCCGACCTGCTCGGCATCGGCGGCATCCTCGCCGCGATCCGGGCGATCGAGTCCGGCGAGGTCGACCAGCGCCACTTCGACGCGATCGGCGACGACTGGGACATCGAGTCCCGTGCCGACGAGGCCCTGGACCAGATCGGCTTCTCCGCGACCGATCTCGACCGTCGCGTCGCCGAGATCTCCGGCGGCGAGGGCATGCTGATCGCGATCACCGGCCTGCGCATCCGCCGCACCCCGATCACACTGCTCGACGAGCCCACGAACAACCTCGACCGAGCCACCCGCGCCAAGCTCGCCGAGTTCGTCGACCACTGGCCGGGGACGCTCGTCGTCGTCAGCCACGACCTCGAGCTGCTCGACCACATGGACAGCACCACCGAGCTGTTCGGCGGCACGCTGAGCACGTACGGCGGACCGTACAGCGCCTGGAAGGAGCACCAGGAGCAGGAGCAGGCGGCCGCACTTCAGGCCGCTCGGTCAGCCCAGCAGGCGCTCAAGGTCGAGAAGCGGCAGCGCATCGAGGCCGAGACGAAGCTCGCCCGGCGTGAGCGGACCGCGAAGAAGACCCAGAAGGACGGCGGGATCCCGAAGATCCTGGCTGGCAACCGTGCCAGCAAGGCCCAGGCGTCCGCCGGCTCGCTCCGCTCGACGCTCGACGACAAGGTGAAAGCCGCCCAGGCCGCCGCCGACGCGGCCGGCGCCCGCGTACGCAACGAGGAGCACATCCACCTCACCCTCCCCGATCCCGGCGTGCCGCGCGGTCGCCGGATCGCGGAGCTGGAGGACGAGGGCCGGACGGTCGTGATCCAGGGTCCGGAGCGGGTCGCGCTCGTCGGCGCGAACGGCTCCGGGAAGTCGACGCTTCTCGCGCATCTCGTGCGCGGAGCCGAGCCTGTGGAAGGCCGCCCGCACGGCCGGCTCCTCACCGACCTGGTCGGTCTCCTCCCCCAGCGTCTCGACGGACTCGACGACGAGGCGAGCGCGATGGAGAACGTACGCAGCGTGGCACCGGAGCTGCCGCCCGGCACCGTCCGCAACCAGCTCGCCCGGCTCCTCCTGCGCGGCGACAGCGTGGACCGCCCGGTGCGTACGCTGTCGGGCGGCGAGCGCTTCCGCGTCTCCCTCGCCCGCCTCCTCCTGGCCGACCCGCCCGCCCAGCTACTGATCCTCGACGAGCCGACCAACAACCTCGACATCACCAGCGTCGAGCAGCTCGCCGAGGCCCTCGACGCCTACCGCGGCGCGCTGCTCGTGGTCAGCCACGACTTCGGGTTCCTGGAGCGGATCGGCATCGACACCGTCATCGAGCTCGACGCGGATGGACGGATGCATCAGCGGCGCGACCTGGACGGTCGGTGACGGCGGCCCTCACCGCACGGCCACGAGGACCCCGATCTTGTCGATGCGATGCTCGGGATTGTCGAACTCGTCGGACCAGTAGTTGCCGGCCGCGTGATCCTCAGGAGTGGCGCACGTCGACAACGTGATCATCGCGCGGGTGGGCTCCTGGCCGGGTTTGCCGGGGACGGCGGCGCGCTGCGCGCGCAGCGACGCCGCCGACCGGAACGACGTCTCCCGGGTGCCGGTGATGCGATAGACGTACGTCGCCTCCTCGGTACGCACCCGGACCCGGTCGCCTCGTTCGAGCTCGGGCAGCCTGAGGAACGCCCGCGTCGAGGAGAGCCGGTGGGCGGTCACCTGGTAGTTGCCGATCCCGCCCGGCCCGGTGCCGCCGCGAGGACCGTACGGACTGGCTGCGACGCCGTTGTTCTGGATCTCGGTCCCGGGGGCGTCGTCGGTCCACCCGCGGTAGGGCACGACCTCGAGGTCGGTCAGTCCGATCGCGGGGATGGACAGCTCCCCGCGCATCGGCCGGCCGTCGGAGGACAGAGGCGCGGGGGCGGTGGTGCTCGGTGACGCCGTCGGGGATGCGGTTGAGGATGTCGTGGCCGGCGGGGAGCTCGACGGTGCCGGCGGTGTGCCCTTCCCCGAGGGGGTCTCGGTGCCGCACCCGCCGAGCACGAGCGCGCCGAGGACCGCGCCGACGACCCGGGACAATGCGATCTTCATGGCGCCGCCTCGCGCGAGCTGCTGGTTCCCGAGCCACGGTACGCCGACCCGCAAGACCCGATCTGCCCAGATGCGGTCAGGAGAGCCGGTCAGAGCATCCGGGGCAGCCACCAGATCCGGCCGCTGCTGCTGTCCACCAAGGCGGTACGAATCGCATGCAGCTCGAGCGGAAGGACATCGGCGACGGCGTTGACGATCACCGGAAGCTGGTCCGCCGAGGCACGAGTGGCCACCGACACGTGCGGCACCCACAGACCGGGCCGGTAGTGCTTGTGCAGGTCTGCTCCGGCCTCGAGGAGCGCTCTCGCGACACGGTCCTGCCGCATCGCCACCGTGGCTGAGAAGGAGGGCGCCAGGGCCACCCGGCCACGCGGAAAGATCAGTGAGCCATGACTGGCGCACTGGAACGGTTCGCCCTCCGGAAGCCGATCGAGTGTGTCGCGCACCGGACGGAGTTCCCATGTCCGCAGGACCGCGAAGGAGAGGTGCGGGTGGTGATGGCCGTGGGTGTGGCTCGCCATGGTGCGGACTCCGGCCTCCTCCAACCGCGCCCAGAGCTCACGCACCAGCCGGTCGGACCGAGCGTCGAAGAGCTGGCACACCGCAAGCGCCATGAGATCAGCTCGTCGCCACGACAGATCAGAAGAGCCGGTAGAACCGCCAGAACCCGAACCCCTCGACCGGGAGAACCTCGAACCCGCTGAACCCCGCGGCCTCGCCGTAGCCCTGCAGCGTCGAGGGCCGCATCACCGTCCCGGTTCCGACGCTCGGCGGCGACGAGAGCCCGTCCGGCAGACAGACCAGGAGGCTGAAACCGTACATGAGCCGCTCCAGCTCGTCGCCGTCCGGCGCGAAGCTGTCCGCCACGGCCTCGTCCATCACAACCATGGATCCGCCGGGCACGAGCGTCCTCCGCACCGCGCTGAGCACCTCGACCGGCCGAGGCATGTCGTGCACGCACTCGAAGGCGAAGGCCACGTCGACCGTCCCCTCGTCAAGGGTGGCCGCGTCCTGGCACACGAACCTCACCCGGTCCTCGACCCCCGCCTCGCGTGCGTTCGCGACGGCCATGTCGACCGAAGGCTGGTCGATGTCGATGCCCAGCACGGTGGCATCGGGGTAGGCGCGAGCCAGAGCGATGCTCGACCATCCCCCACCACAACCCACATCGAGAATCCGACATCCCTTCGCGGCGAGGACGTCGTGTACCTCGGGCACGCCTGCCAGCGCCGGCCCGAGCTGCTTCTCGTACCACGGCCGGTTCGCATCAGCCTGCGACTGCCTCGCATCATTCCCGAGCTCATCCCAGCTGACCCCACCACCGTTCCGGTACGCCTCCATCAGCTGCGGCAGCGCCGGCCCCACCGCCCCGAACATCCGGGCGATGGGCGCCAGATAGGCCAGGCTGCTCGTATCGGTCATCACCTCGGCGGTGCCTTCTGGGATCGCGAACCGCCGCTCGTCAGGCTCGCCGTCCGCCTCGACCACCAACAGCCCCACCACCGCCTGCTGCTCCAGCCACTCCCGTGCGTACCGAACCTGCGTCCCCGTCCGCCCCGCCAGCTCGACCGCACTCGCCGGCCCCTCATCCGCCAGCGACCGATACCACCCCAACCGGTCTCCGATGAAGATCGAGACAATCTCGACCGTACCGAGAAGCGACCCGAAAAGCCGCTCGGCAACTTCGTCTGCCGTCTGGTGCGATGCGTCCATCGATCCACCATCCGCCGCCCGACGTCCACCTGAGCAGTCCAGTTCGAGCCCTACTTGGTTTGAGGTACGTCGCGTCGCCCTACACGACGAACAAGACGCCAGGATGGAGCACCATGACCGCGACTGGCCGCTTCACAGGCCCTCCGGGCCCACCCATGCACGGCCTGCTTGTCGCTGAAGCGACCGAACCCCAAATGGGTGATGAGACCTTCGCGACGGAATGACGCGCTGACGTCGGCGAGGCTAATCGCGGGAGATCCGGTGGTCAGTCCAGGGACTCGTCAAGTTGTTGACAGCGCCGTTCAGTCGCCGGACGCGTGAGCGTCAGAAGGTCGAATCTGGCCAGACCAATCATGACGTCCACCGCATCCATATGGAGCAACGACGCGATCGTGTCGAGTGCCTCGTCGGTGCTCGTTGCCTCGGTCAGCGAGCGCATGACGTCCGGGAGGTTGTCCAAGACCGCCTGCGTGAACTGCAACCGGCTTCGGCGGCGTTTGGCGATCACGCGTGGGTCCTGAGGGTCAGGAGCCCTCAACACCACTTCAGCGGCGTACTGGTCCCCATCACTGGCCCAACGTCGTTCGATGCGCTCAGCAACCGTCGTCAAGGCAGATACGACACTTGGCACCTGGTCTGTACGCAGCACTATTGCCTCTCTGTCTGAGGTGCGAAGGTGCAGGTGGGGACCGGGGGTTCCACCGTCGCCGTGGCTGGCGAACCAGCCTTCGCAGATCAGGCGCTGGTCCCGGCGGCCGGTCTCAACAGTGACAACTGCCTCGTCGTCAGCCTCATCGCCGTCGCGTGCCTCTGGGGGCGTCATGGTCCGACATTAACAGTGCACTCTCGACCCCAGGTCTCGGCGATCTGGACCTCGAGGGCGCGCCGACAGGCGGCGGCATGACGTGTTGGGATCGCGCCCGAGCATGACGACCGACTGACGAGTCATCAATACTCGCCACGTGGAAGAGAAGCCGAGTGCCGATGCACGGTTCATCCAGCGAGTAGCGCCGACGTTGCGGACAGGGACGCCGACCCAACTGATGGCCCTGTACTCCGCGATTCTGGACGAACTCTCAGATCGCCGGGTGGTCTGGTCGCGCAACTCGCCCGTCGGAAACTACGCCGAATTGCTCGTTGCCAAGGCATTCGGCGGGACTGTCGATCGACGATCCCAGAAGAGCTGGGATGTTCGGGTAGCGACCGGCGACAGGTTGCAAGTCAAGTCAATCGTGCTACCCCCTGAGAAGTCCGTCGGTCCGTTTTCTGTCTTCCGCTCGACCGACTTCACAGCCTGTGTGTTCTTAGTTGTCGACTCCGACACTTACCGAGTCCGTCGAGCCGTCCAACTGCACCCAGACGCAGTTCTGCAGCTCTCGACTTCGGCTGATTGGGTATCTGGGCTTCGGGTCACCGTCGCCAAGGTCCTTGCGAGTTCCCTCGGCCAGGATGTGACCCTGCCTCTACGGGAAGCCCAAGTGGCAATCGATTCTGCGGGCAATGGCCGAGACATAGTCTCGTGGTAGGAGCTCGGTTCGAGTCGTAGCTCGCGGCGGAGTGCAGTGGATCCGGAGGGTATCCGGGTCCGGGGCCAAAAGACGCTGGCCGATGGAGCGCAGTCAGCAGAAGCAAGCCCCAGTCGGGGTCCGCTGGGTGAAGCAGTCGGGACACACGTCTCCGACGGGGGTCTCTGGCTGGCGAACGGCGCCGTAGTGGGCGAAGCACTCCTCCTGGCGCGTCACCTTGTGCGAATCGTCGCGTTCACGCCAGTACCCCGAGCCGAGGCCGGTCGCTGTGGCGACGACGAGGGTCCAAAGCGGTGGCAGTCCTCGGGTGAGGCACAGGGCCGCGAGAGGGTTGAGGATGCCGCCGTTCACGAGGCGCTTGTTCCCGCCTCCAGCGAACTCGACGAACTCCGTGAAGGTCATGGTCCTGCCGTGCCTGGCGAAGTCGATGAGATACGGCAGCACCTTCTCTGCCACCTCGACCCGTCGCGCGTGCCCGGGGTCGGAAAGGTCCTCGAGATCGAATTCTCGGAGGTGAGCCGGTCGAGCCTGAGGTCCTTCATCGAGCCATCGTCCGAGGTCGGCAGGCGGGTTCTGATGAAGGTCCTCGACGAACGCCCTGACTCGGGGATGCATTGAAAAGTGGCCCTTCCACGTATCGCGGGCGACGCGTGCGAGGCGTCGACCTGACTTGTGGACGATGATGCCAGAGCCGTCCGACAGCGCCCTCGGGCTAGCGGATCTCTCGCCCGCCCGACTTACGATGCGTCGGTTTATCTGCCCGGCTGCCCTCGCTCTAGCGCACTCTTTCAGGCGACCTGTTCGGTGCGCCTCAGGCCGAACCCCCAGGTCACCTTGGCCAGGTCCTCCAAGACCCTGTGGCGGTGCGTCCCGGATGACTGCCCGGACGCTTCCCCGGATACGTAGGTCATTGCTGAACGGCATCCTGACCCGTTCGGGGAGGTAGCCCTTTCTGGGCGGATTGACGCGCTCGACCGGCACGTACAAGTGGCAAGGCTACGCAGACACGACCCACCTCAAGCGCGATGCGTCATGCTTCCGCCGTGTCCAAGAGCAAAGCAGCCGCCTCGAGGTTGTGGGATGAGAAGCTGGCGGCGGATGGCCGGGTCGAGTTCGCCACCTCCAAGAAGCGGCCGTGGCTGATGACGCTGGCTTGTCTGGCCTTTACGGGGATCGGCCTCGGGGTCGTCCTCTTCGGCTCCGAGACGGAGGCTCAGGCGTGGGGCTGGGCAACTGTCGTGTTCTTTGGCGTTGTCTGTACTCCGGCAATGGTTCTCCAGGCAGTGCGAACCAGCGTCGTGGTCGTCGACGCCGACGGGGTCAGACCTTCCGTCGGTAGGTGGCACGGCACGATGATCTCCTGGCCGGATCTGGTTCCGTGGGACCACATCGAGGGGACCGGAACCAACGACGTCCAGGGCACGAGATTCGTCATCCTCTACATCACCGACGAGTTCGAACGTGAATGGCTGGCTGAACGTGGTCTCCTCCTGCGCGGACTGATGCGTGTGAATCGGGCGATGCAAGGCACAGCGTCGTTGGCGCTCCCGTCCAACCTCCACGGCGATGTCAACGAGATCGCCAACTGGATCGAGCGTCTGCGCCATATGCGTCGTACTCGGCCATAGGCCACGTGCTCTAACTCGGCCCTTGATTGGCTCGTGGACTCCGACCGGTCTTCAACAGTGCAGGGCATCACCCACAGAGGCGCAGCGGAAACCGGTGTCGTTGTCGTTCACCCTGCCATTGAATTTGCCGCGTACGGACGGCCCGGAGCCGAGGTGGCGAACTGCCCGGTGGCTGCAGCGATCAGCGTTGGGGGTTGGACGGGTTGCCGATCCAACGGTTCGAGGTCGTGGTCCGAATCCGATATGGCGGCCAGAAGTCGCTCCCTCCCAGGCGTACATATTCGGCGCGACCAGCCTGCGAGCATGCGGCTGCCCCGAGAATCGGATCGCGCTGGCGGCAGCGAACGCTGATGATGTCATGGCGGGTCTGAACGCAACACCGTGATCAACGACGACCGACATCACCAACGAGAACGGCATGCTTTGAGAACCTTGATCCTCAGCGACCTCGACGGCACGCTCCTCGGCCCCGGCGCTGTGCTCTCGCCATCAACGCTTGACGGCATCAACGAGCTCGTCGCCAACGGCCTGCTGTTCACCTACGCCACCGCCCGCTCGTACGTCTCCGCGGCCCGTGTCACCGATGGGCTCGACCTGCGGATCCCGGTCACCGTCTCCGGCGGCGCGTTCCAGCTCGACCCGCACACCGGCGCGATTCTCAACGAGGAGCGCATGGCGGAGGACGACCTGGACACCGTGATCCGGCTCTGCGAGAAGCATCGGGTTCCGCCGATCGTCTACAACGGCACGCCGACAGCCGAGCGGGCGACGTGGGTCGAGGGCGAAGGGTCCGAAGGGATGCGCCGCTTTCTCGCGGACAGGGTCGGGGACCGACGGTTTCGGCCGGCCACGGACTGGGCCCGTCTCCCCCGCAACGGCATCTTCTACGCCACGATCATCGGCGAGGCATCGGCGATCGCGGCCCTGACCGTCGACATCTCGGCGGCCACCGATGGCAGGCTCTCGCTCATCGCGCAGATCGACACGCACCACCCGCAGGACACCTACCTCGAGCTCAGCGCCGCGCGCGCGACCAAGGCCCATGCCGTCGCCTGGCTGCGCGACTACCTGGACGTCGACCAGGTCATTGCCTACGGCGACAACCTCAACGACCTGCCCATGTTCGGGGCAGCGGATCAGGCGTACGCCGTCGCCAACGCCGCGTCGGAAGTCCTCGCTGCCGCCACTGGAGTCATCGGCTCAAACGCCGAGGACGGTGTCCTCCGACACGTCTTGACGGCTTGGACGGCTGATGCGCAGGTACCACCTATCGATGTAATAAGCCACCCCGAAGACGATGCACCAGCCCCCGCTATCGGTGCGAACGGTCTGTAACCGGGCCGCCGAACGTCGTCGAGGTGGTCCGCGTGTAGCTAGATTGCCTTCGTGACGACCCCAGAGCAGCCCCAGCACTTCGACCTCACGCTGGGCCATCTTCTGACCGCGGCTGGCATCGTGGACAACGCGGCGGCCTTGCTGGTGCGCCACACATACAAGCCGGACGGTCTTCGTGGTCCCGCCGACATAACGTTCAACAAGGTCCTGGCATACACCCGTGAACAGAATCTCAAGGGCAAGTTCCCTGCGGACCCGCCGTCACTGTGGCTGACATTCATCGCTGATGGTGGTCGCAGGTCACGATTCGTCACCGCGTACGAGAACCATGGCCTGGTCGACGCCCCCGATCACATCCCGTGGAGGCGGGCGCAAGAACACCGCTGGTTCGACCTTCGACAGTCCGATCTGCTGGCCAGCCTACGAGACCGGCTCGTCGTCGAATGGACGTCAGACACGATCAACTGGGCGAAGTCTGGGAGGACAGCCGAGGCGATGCGGGTCGTGGAGATCGCCGACCCAGAGGCGGTCGTTTTCCCTGGATACGACCGATTCGTCATCGACTACCCGACACTCCAGGCCGTCATTGACGACTCCCGATATGCGAGCTGGCGCACGGCGCTGGCCGCCGTGCAGGGCATCTACCTGATCGCGGACAAGAAGACCGGCAAGCTGTACGTCGGGAAGGCCGACGGCAGCGAGAGGTTCCTCGGCCGCTGGACGTCCTATGCGCGCGACGGGCACGGCGGCAACGTCTTGCTCAAGGAACTGGCGACAGCGGACGCCACCCACCCCCAAGACTATGTGTTCTCAATCCTGCGAGTCTTCGACCCGACCACGCCGACCGCGGAAGTCGACGCGGCCGAGTCACATTTCAAAGCAGCCCTCCTCAGTCGAACCCACGGATACAACAGGAACTGACGGCGGCCTACCCCAGATTGGGGACAGTTCGCGGGCGAGATACGGGCCGCAACCGATCTCTCGGTTTAGGTTCATTGCTCGTGACCGGGGCTCTCGTGGGATGGGTAGAGGAACAGATCGCGGCGTCGGGGTGGACTCCGAACCCATGGCGAGGTTTCCCACCTAGTCGGCATCGTCGCGGCGCTACGGGGCCGCGACGTCTAGGCATGGCAGCAAACCGCCTCCTTCCCAAACCTCAGGAATGACGATGGACAACGAAATTCAGCTCATCAGCGACGGCAGCGGCGTGGCGGTCATCGGGGACCCGACCGCAGTCGAACGGTTCCTGGTCTCAGAGGGACTGCCGTCGACCGATCTCGGGTTGCATCGGCTCGGCGCGGTCCTCAACGCGGGAGCTGCAGCCGCCCAGACGGGGTCCGAGCTCGCCTCCAACTCAGGACGCTGGGTGAAACTGTCCAAGGAGTCCGCACGAGCAATCGACAAGTACGGCCTGAGAACAAGCTCGAAGAGCGGCCTCAGCACCGGTGTGCTCAAGGGAAACAAAGGCCAGATCAAGGGCTTTGTCGAGTTCACGTCGAAGCCTGGGGCCATCCTGACGAACCCCGCGCTTCTCGCCGGCGCAGCCGGGATCATGGCGCAGCTTGCGATGCAGCAGACCATGGAGGAGATCACCGACTACCTCGCCGCGATCGATGAGAAGGTCGACGATGTGCTCCGCGCGCAGAAGGACAGCGTGCTCGCGAGCATGATCGGAGCGGGCTTCGTCATCGAGGAAGCCATGACCATCCGAGACCAGCGCGGCCGTGTCGACGAGATCACCTGGTCCAAGGTTCAGACCATGCCGGGGACGATCGCCGAGACCCAGGCGTACGCATTGCGGCAACTCGACGCACTCGCGGAGAAGATGGAGAAGAGGTCCAAGGTCAGCGACCTCGCTGAGGTTGCGAAGGACGCCGAGGCCAAGGCGCAGGAGTGGCTCGCGGTTCTTGCTCGGTGCTTCGGCCTACAAGATGCGATCGCAGTCCTCGAGCTGGACCGTGTGTTGGACGCATCGCCCGACGAGCTCGACGGCCACCGCCTCGGCCTCGAGAAGGCCAGGAAGAACCGTCTGGATCTCATCTCGCAGTGCACCGCTCGTCTGATGGCCCGTATGGATGCCGCTGCTGACACGGCCAACACCAAGGTGCTCCTGAATCCGACCAAGGCGCCCGGCCTTGTGCAGTCGAGCAACCACGTCTCAAACGTGATCCTTGAGTTCCACGAGCGACTCGGAATCACTCATGATCGTGAGTCACTGGAGGCAAAGCGTTGGACAGAAGCTGCCACCGAGGTACGAGACAGAGCACTCGAAACGGGGGCGGACAAGATCGAGGCCACCAGGCGACTTGGCGCCGAGACTTTCGGCCGCGCCATGTCGACGACTGGCAGGCTGTCCGACCGCGTCGCTGAGCGCGCTCGTCGGCTGCGCTCAACCTCTGAGGACAATGACGATTGAACCTCGCCTGTTCGACGGACGCGGTTCTATGTTGACGAGGCCGCCTCGATATCGGACCGAGGATCGCGAACGCGCCGGCTGGATCAGTCGAGTGCCCCTGCGACCGACCTAGCCGACCTGCTCGCGGAACCTGCTCCACCACTCGAGTTTCTCGGAATAGGGCGTGGAAGCATTCGCGCCGCTGCTGTTCGGTACGACGAAGACCCGACTATCTCCGATCTGCCATGTCTGCTCCCCCAGCGTCACGTCCTTGCGGTTCGCAACACGAAACTGGACAGCCGCTGCCCGCCCCGCGGTCAGCCCGTTGAAAGCAACCCACTGCGGCGCCGCGGCGACGAGGTGCGCAGCAACCTCCCCGGCTCGCCCATAGTCGAGCCCCCGATCGTGGCTCTGCGCGACCTTCTTCACGAGATCTGTGATACCGATGCCGTACGACGTGAGCGTGCCATCGTCCTCCGGCCGAAGAAGCCGCGAGGTGAACCCTGCCTCATGTAGGAGCTGCCAGAACTTGTTGCCACGCCCCGCGTAGTAGTGGCCGCGTTCGGCTGAGGCCGTGGCCACCGCCGTCCCGCAGAAGACGACGCGCAAGTTGGGAGCAAGCAGATCCGGAAGCATGACGACAGGGTTCCACGTCGCAGCACTTCGTGCAGCGCCAAGCGCTGACCTCGATCCGTCGCTTCCTCAGATCCGCTGGGCAGGCATCGTGGCGTGCCTCCGCTGCAGTTCGCGACGATCGCAGGCAGCCTATCGGCCTGGTCGGGCTGGGTGGTGATGAGCGGGACCGGCTCCCGATGCCCATGTCCTTCCAACGACGCGGGTCGAGAAGCTCCGGACCAGTGAGTGCTGGCGGTGCGCTCGGCGCAGCCGCAGTCGTCGGTGGTGCCGCGCTGATCGGTGTCGGCGCGCCAGTCATTGCGGTCGCAGCGGGCGCCGCAGTGGTGGGTGTCGGTGTTGGTCTTGCCGCCGAATACGCTTACGAGAACTGGGTGTCGGATGAGACCCGCGAGAAGATCGACGACGGTCTGGAGGCAGTGGGCGATGCCATCACGTTCTGGGACTGAAGCGGCGCGAGGAAACCCGGACGGACGGTTCGTCGCACCGCCTGTCCTGTCGAAGTCAGTCCTTCGCGTTTACGTACTCATCGCGCTGGTGATCGCTGGGCTCGGGCTCGGACTCTGGATCCTCTGGATCTCCGGCTCGACCCCAGCTCGGATCGCTACCGTGCTGATGGCTGCTGTCGTCCTGCTTCCGACCGCGGCGCTGGTGCTGAGCATGGCACGCCGTCGTTCCGAAGTCCTCGTGATCGAAGAGAACCCGGGTGAGGTCGCGTTGCGGGGGTCCCTGTTCTTCGCGCTCGCGCTGCTGATCGCGCTGGTCGGTCTCGTCCTTTATCCGGTCGCGCTCGGAGTGGCCGTCCTCCGCGACGGAGTCGAGGAAGGCTCGATGACGATGTTCGTAGTCTCGTTCCTCGTCGCCCTTGCGTGCCTCCCGGTGCTCGTGATGGTGCTGCTCGGCAAGTACAGGCTGAACCGCCTGGTAATCACGCACGACCTCGTCACCTACCACGGCTACCGTCGCGCGTCGTCAGCTCCGTGGGACGCGCTGGACAGGGTCGAGATCACCCCCGAGCCGAAGGTTCAGATGCTCATTTCCGGACCGGAGACCGAGATCCAGATACCTCTGGGCCTTATGGCCAGCGGTCCAGTTCCGCTCGCGGAGTACGTCGACGATCTGCTCCGTCTCCCCAACCGACGGCCCGGCAAGCTTCCTACGAACTAGACCTTCCGTTCCCTTAACTCTGCTGAAAAGCCGAGGTGCGGACCATGTGCGGCCGCGCCAAGTCAGCCACTCGACGAGTTGATCTAAGCAGGACGAGTCATGGTCGCCAGGCAGGCTCGCGTCGTCGCCAACGCAGCCTCACGGGCAGCCTTGGCGTCCGGCCCAGGGACTGTGATTCGAAGCTGAAAGCACCCTGGTAGCGCGAGTCCCTGGCAACGATTACCTCGAGTGGCGGAGACTAAGGATGTGTCCTCCAAACCAGCCCCGCACGTACTCGTCCTCTTCGGCGCGACCGGCGACCTGGCCGCGCGCAAGCTGTTCCCCGGGCTGTATCGGCTCGCGCTGGCGAAGCGGCTCCCCGACCAGCTCGCGATCATCGGCAGCGGGCGGCGCTCGCCGGGCACCGACGAGGACTTCCGCAGCCACGTGCACCAGGCGCTGAAGGAGTTCGTCGGGGAGGTCGACGAGACCGTGGCTCGGCCGCTGCTGGAGCGGATCCGCTTCGTCGCCTCCTCCGCCGAGGACGGCAAGGCGCTGGCTGACGCGGTGCACGAGGCCGAGGACCGGCTCGCGCTGGAGAGCGGGCAGACCCTGGGCGACGTACAGCGCCTTCTCTATCTTTCCGTGCCGCCGCAGGCCGTGGAGCCGATGGTCGCGATGCTCGACCGCGAGCAGCTCAACGTCCGCAGCCGGCTGGTCGCGGAGAAGCCGTTCGGCACCGACCTGGCCTCGGCGCGCGAGCTCGACGCGGTGCTCAGTGAGGCGTTCGACGAGAAGCAGATCTTCCGGATCGACCACTTCATCGGGAAGGAGGCGGTGCAGAACCTGCTGGCGCTGCGCTTCGCCAACGGTCTCTTCGAGCCCGCCTGGAACCGGCACAGCATCGAGTCGGTGCAGATCGACGTACCGGAGAAGCTCACCGTCAAGGGGCGCGGCAGCTTCTACGAGGGCACCGGCTGCCTGCGCGACATGGTCACCACTCACCTGTGCCAGCTGCTCGGGTTCGTGGCGATGGAGGATCCGCACGCCTTCCGCGAAGGTGCGATCCGCGCGGCGAAGGCCGCCGCCTTCGCGGCCGTGCGGCCGCTGGACCCCGAGCGCGTGGTCTTCGGGCAGTACGAGGGCTATCGCGAGGAGCCCGATGTCGCCGCCGACTCCGATGTGGAGACGTACGTCGCCATCGAGGCGTGGATCGACAACGACCGCTGGCGCGGGGTGCCGTTCTACCTGCGCACCGGCAAGGCGCTTGCGGCCGGGCGGCGGACGATCACGATCCGGTTCATCGACCCGCGGCACCGGTGGCTGCAGGCGGCCGACTCCGGCTCCTCGGAGCCCAACGAGCTGGTGATCGAGCTCAGCGACGACCCCCGGATCGAGATCGACGTACGCGCCAAGCGACCTGGCCCCGGCATGGCGCTGACCGAGGGCGTCTTCCGCCTCGACCTCGCGGGGGACGCACCGGACGCCGGACCGCTGGAGGCGTACGAGCGGCTGATCCTCGACGTCATGAACGGCGATCGGACCCTGTTCACCAGCGCGCGCGAGGTCGAACGGCTGTGGGAGATCTGCCAGCCGGTCCTCGAGCACCGGCCCGACGTGGAGAGCTACCCGCAGGGGTCCTGGGGCCCGGAGTCGGCGCTCGAGCTGCCGGAGGGTGGCTGGCGGCTGGGCAGGAACGCGTGACCGGCTCGCGCCGCCTCCTGCTCGTCGTCGACGCCCCATCGCTCCTGCACCGCAACCATCATGCCCGGGCGCACACCCGCATGATCGACCGTGCCGGCCGGCCCGCATGGGCGCTGCACGGCATGCTGCGGCAGATCCTCGACTCGATCGACGCCTTCGCTCCCGACGCGGTGCTCTTCGGCCTCGACGACCGCACCGCCTCCGTACGCAGGGACGCCTATCCCGACTACAAAGCCGGCCGCGCCGAGAAGGACCCGATGCTGGTCGAGCAGCTCGGCCGCGCCGGCGCGATGCTCGACGCCCTCGGGCTCGCCACCCTCACTCCCCCGGGCCTCGAGGCCGACGACGTCAACGCCTCTGCTGCGGCGTGGGCGGGCCGCAACGGGTGGAACTGCGTCGTCATCACCTCCGACCGCGACGCGTTCGCGCTGATCAGCGAGCACACCCAGGTCCTGCGGCTGATCAACGGCGGGATCAACGGCTCTCCCCTGCTCAACCCCGCCCGGCTGTATGCGATGTACGGCGTGCCGGCCTCTCGCTATCTGGAGTACGCCGCCCTGCGCGGCGACGCCAGCGACAACCTGCCCGGAGTCAGCGGCATCGGCGAGAAGACCGCCGCCGCGCTCCTCGACCAGGTGGGTCCGATGGAGGGCGTCTGGGCCGACATCTCGCACAACGACGGGCGGAAGGTGACCGAGGTCCTCGACGCGTGGGCGGCCGAGACCGGCGTACGCCGCATCGGCGCGCGCGTGGTCCGCGGTCTGTCCGCGCCCGGCGCCCGGGAGCGCTACGACTTCAACCTGCGGATGATGACCTGCCGCGACGACCTCGACCTCCGTCTCACCCCGGACGTCCCCGGTACTCCTGGCCTGCTTCCGCTCGACATCGATCGGGTCACCCGGGTCGTCGGCTTCCTCGGCGTCGAGGCGACCACCGCCGTTGCGCAGCGGGTGCTGAGCACGAATCCCGCTTCGACGGTCTCATAGATCTCAGCTCGCAGTGGACCGACGGGCTCAGCCCGCGGCCTCGCATTCGCCTACCGGCACGTGAGGAAGCCCCTGTCGAACTCCACAGCGACGTCGCCGTCCACAATCGTCGTCCTGAACCGGGCGTGGAACATCTCATGCCCGATCACGTTGTTCCCGGCGTCGTACAGCGTGCCCTTCTCGTGGAGAGTGCCGCCGAACGTGACGACACCCACCATCGGGTTGACGTTGGATCCGATGTGTTCGTACTGCTCCGCGAGTAGGTACCTGCCGTCGGCGAAGTCGACCCGAGTGTGGAACGTGATGGTCGCGCGGAAGTGGTCACCGTTGTCGGTCGTGACTTGTTGGCCGGCGAAGGTGCCGGCCCCTGTCAGAATGCCGACGACCCCGTCTCCAGCGCACGTGTCGTCAACCTCCCCCGGCTCTGCCGTGAATGGCTCCGAGAAGCGGTCGACCGTTGCTTCGGCCGAGGCACTGGCAGGGATTGCGACGAGCGCGGCTAGGGCAATGGGAACGGCAAGCAAGGTTGCGAATCGTCGTCCGACCACTTCAGGTCTCCTCGAGTGCCCACGTGCTGGCTCATCCAGCTCGTAGTAACGATCAGCCTGCCCATCGCCATCAACGACCGCATCCCCGTAACTGGTGATCGTCAGCCGAGCATGGGCACGCCCGAGAGCCCGGCGTCGAGGTCGGCCATCAGGTCCTCTGGGCTCTCGAGGCCGATCGAGAGGCGTACGAGATTCGCTGAGGGCTTGGCGTGAGCGGCGACCGGGCGGTGGGTGAGGCCGGCGGGGTGCTGGATGAGCGAGTCGACGCCACCGAGTGAGACCGCGTGGGTGAAGAGCTGGACCGACGAGGTCAGGCGGGCGGCTGCTTCGAACCCGCCGCGCAGCGCGATCGTGACCATGGCGCCGGGGCCCTCCATCTGCTTCCCGACCAGGCCGCGATCGTCGTCCCGACCGGGGAAGTAGATTCGCTCGACTGCCGGGTGCCCGTGCAGCCACTCGGCGATCTCGACGGCGCCGGCCTGCTGGGCGCGGACGCGGGTCGGGAGGGTGGCGAGGCCGCGGTGGAGGAGGTAGGCACCCAGCGGGTGCAGGAGGCCACCGGTGACGGCGCGGACCTGACGCAGGCGGGCAGCGGTCTCCTCGTCGCACGCGATCACGCCACCGACGACGTCGCCGTGGCCTCCGATGTACTTGGTGGCGCTGTGCAGTGACATCGCCGCGCCCAACTCGAGCGGGTTCTGCAGGATCGGAGTGGCGAAGGTGTTGTCCACGAGCACCGGTACGTCACCAGCAGCCGCCACGACAGAGGCGATGTCGACGAGGTCGAGCGTCGGGTTGGCTGGGGTCTCCAGCACCACCAGCGCCGTGTCCGGCCGAACCGCCGCGGCGACCTCGTGCTCGGCGCAGAACGTAACCTCCACACCGAGCAGGCCGGAGGCGAGCAGGTGGTCGGTGCCGCCGTACAGCGGCCGGACGGCGACGATGTGGCGCTTGCCGCTGAAGGACGTGCTCGCGATGATCGCGGCGGTCATGGCCGCCATGCCCGAGGCGTACGCGACCGACGTCTCCGCGTGCTCGAGCTGGGCCAGCGCCGACTCGAAGCGCGCGACGGTGGGGTTCCACAGCCGCTGGTAGACGTACCCGCCGTCGGACAGCGGCTGGCCGCCGGTCGCCATGGCCTCGTAGGAGGCTCCCCCGCGCTCGATGTCGGGGAGCGGGTTGGTCGAGGACAGGTCCAGTGGCAGGGCGTGGACGCCGAGCATCGCCAGGTCGTCCCGGCCGGCGTGGACGGCGAGTGAGTCGAGGTGGTGGTTCGCGATCGGCATGGTGCGATGCTGGCGGGAACCACAAGATCAGGCCAGATCGATTGCCGAAGATCCCAGCGAATGCCTGATACTGACATCTTCGAGCAACTCGGACCGTGACCCAGGGAGGCATCGTTGGCGAAAGAACAACCCTCCGCGACCGTCCTCGACTCCATCGACCGCCGCATCCTGAGCGAGCTCGGCAGCAACCCCGAGCTCACCAACAAGGCCCTCGCATCGCGCCTCGGTCTCGCCGAGTCGACCTGCGCCTACCGGCTGCGAGCCCTGCGCGACAACGGCGTCATCACCGGCCGCCGCCTCGACGTCGACGTCCGTTCCCTCGGCTACCCGCTGCAGGCCGTCATCAAGGTGCGGCTCGGCAGCCACAGCAAGGAGCACGTCGAGAAGCTCTACGACGATCTGGCGACAACCCCCGGTGTGATCCAGGCCTTCCACGTCGCCGGCGCCGACGACTTCCACCTCCACGTCGCCGTCGAGGACGCCGAGGCGCTGCGCGACTTCGTCCTCCAGCACGTCACGGTCCACCGGGTCGTACGGCAGACCGAGACGCAGCTCGTCTTCGAGCTGCGCGAGGGGCCGGGCGTGCTTCGTCGCGCCTCCGCGTAGCCCCGTTTCAGCGCTGCGGCGCGGTCAGTCGTCCTCCATCCGGAAGCCGACCTTCAGCCCGACCTGGAAGTGCTGGATGTCGTCGTCATCGACGTGTCCGCGGATCTGGGTGACCTCGAACCAGTCCAGGTGCCGCAGCGTCTTGCTCGCTCGGCCGACGCCGTTGCGGATCGCCTGCTCGAGTCCTTCGTCGGAGGTCCCGACGATCTCGGTGACGCGGTAGGTGTGCGAAGACATGATCCTGCCCCTTCTCTCGATGGTCGCTGTACCCACCATGGGCGCGACCTCCCGACCGTGCAAGGGGCGGCGCTCCGAGAAACCACGTTGTCGTACATCGATGTTCGAGTTAATATCTCGTACATCGATGTACGACTTGTGCCCTCAGGAGGCGCGCCATGACCTCAGACACCAACTCCGACGCTGCCGTCGCCCACTCTCCCGACCCGCGCCGATGGCGGCTGCTCGGCTTGCTCGGGCTGGCGCAGCTCATGCTGATCCTCGACGTCACCGTGGTGGCGATCGCGCTGCCGCACATGGGCGCCGACCTCGGCCTGGGTCGCGATGCGCTGACCTGGGTGGTGAGTGCGTACACGCTCGCGTTCGGCGGGCTGATGCTGCTCGGCGGCCGGGCCGCCGACCTGTTCGGCCCGAAGCCCGTCGTGCTCGCGGGGCTCGCGACCTTCACCGTCGCCTCGCTGGCCACCGGCCTCGCCACGAGCGCGGAGCTGGCCATCGGCGGACGGGTCGCACAGGGGGTCGGGGCCGCGATGCTCTCCCCCGCTGCCCTCTCGATCGTGGTCCGGCTCTTCGACGGCGAGGAGCGCAACCGCGCGCTCGGGGTCTGGTCGGCGCTCGGCGCCGGAGGGGCGGCGATCGGCGTACTCCTCGGCGGCGCCCTGACCGCCGGGCCGGGTTGGGAGTGGGTGTTCCTGATCAACGTCCCCGTCGGCGTCGTCGTGGCGGTCCTCCTGGCCCGGCAGCTCCCGCCGCTGCCGACCTGGGGAGGCGACGTACGTCTCGACCTCGTCGGCGCACTGATCGTCACCGCCTCCACCGGGCTGCTGATCCTCGGCTTCATCGAGGCCGGCGACGAGGGCTGGACCTCGAGCCGCACCATCCTGCTCGTCCTCGCCGGGATCGCCGGTTACGCCGTCCTGGCAGGCTGGTTGCGACGCACGCGCCACCCGCTGATCGACCCTGCCCTGGTCACGCGGCGACCGGTCCTGTCCGGCACCTTCGTGCTGTTCGTCGCGACCGGGTTGATGGTGTCGGTGTTCTTCCTCGGGACGTTCTACCTGCAGAGCGCCGCCGGGCACGGGCCGCTCGCGACCGGGCTGCTGTTCCTTCCCGTCGCCGTCGCGACGATGGTCGGCGCGCAGCTGGCCGGGAGGCTCATCGGCCGCGTCGGCGCTCGCACCCTCGGGATCGCCGGGCTGCTCATCGCCGCCGCCGGGCTCGTCGTACCCGCGATCAGCATGAGCACGGTGTCCACCGTGATCGCGGTCAGCATCGGCTCCGCCGGTCTCGGCGTCCTCTTCGTGGTCGCGGCCGCGACCGCGCTGAGCCAGGTCGAGCCGCAGCTCGCGGGCGTGGCCTCCGGCATCCTGAGCACCTTCCACGAGCTCGGCGCCTCGCTCGGCGCGGCGGTCATGTCCGGCGTCGCCGCGGCCAGCCTCGTCGACGGCACCACCGACGGCTTCGAGAGGGCCTACCTGGTCGCGGCCGTGATCGCAGCTCTCGCCGCCGTCCTCGCCGGGGCGCTGATCCCCGGCCGTCAGGCACCCACCGCTGATTCCCAAGAGACTCACCAGGAGACCCAGTCATGACCAAGACCCACCGCCCCAGACCTCGCGCGCTCTCGTTCGCGCTCCACTACCTCCAGATGGTCATCGCGATGGCCGTCGGGATGATGCTGCTCTACCCGCTCTGGCTGCTCGCCGTCGGCGGAGCACCGGAGAGCGCGTGGGTGCACCGCGCCGACGTCGACTCGCTGGTCATGGCCACCACGATGGTGATCCCGATGGCTGCCTGGATGCGCTTCCGCGGACACGGACCGAGGCCGATCGTCGAGATGTCGGCGGCCATGTACGCCGGCTTCGTGGTCCTCTTTCCCTTCCTCTGGCTCGGAGTCATCGATGCCGGTGGCCTGATGCTGCTCGGTCACGTACTCATGCTGCTCGTCATGCTCGTCGCGATGCTCGCGCGCCCCGGCGAATACTCCGGGAGCCACGCCCACCACGCCCATCACTCCCACGCAGCGACCGACCAGGAACCAGCATGAACACCCTCCCGGACGTCGTCGTACGCGAAGCCACCCCGGACGACGCCGAGACCGTGCGCACGCTCATCGGCGAGATCGCCGCCCACCAGGCCCAGTCCGGCTCCGTCACCGTGACCGCCGGGCAGTGGACCGGCTACCTCGAGCGCCCCGACATCATCGTGCTGCTCGCCGAGATCGACCGGCAACCGGTCGGCTACGTCTCGGCCGTACGCCGCCTGCACCTGTGGTCGGGCAGCGACATCATCGCCCTCGACGACCTCTACGTACGCCCCGGCCATCGCGACGCCGGTGTCGACCGGCTGTTGATGACCGCGCTGGCGAGGCGGGCCGGCGGCCTGACGATCACCTGGGGCGTACAACCCGACAACGACGCCGCGATCCGGTTCTATCGACGTCTCGGCGCCACGGTCCGCGCCAAGGTGATGTGCGCGTGGCCGGCCGCACGGCAGCCGATACCCTGATGCTCAACATCTCGTGGGAGGTTCCCGGCCGTGACGACCCTCAAGCGCGCCGACGCACGTAAGAACATCGAGTCGATCATGGACGCGGCCACCGCCTGCCTCGCCCGCGATCCCGACGTCAGCATCGCCGACATCGCCAAAGCAGCGGGCGTCGGCCGGGTCACGCTCTACGGCCACTTCGAGTCCCGGGCGACCCTGGTGACCCAGGTCGTCGAACGTGCGATCCAGCAGTCCGACGAGGCCCTCGGAGCGGTCGATCTCGACGGCGACCCCCGCGCGGCCCTCAGCCGACTCCTCGAGGCGTCGTGGCGACTGACCCGGCAGTACGGCGCGCTGATCGTCGCCGCCGAGCAGAGCATGCCCCACGAGCAGTTCCAGGCGGTCCACCTCGGGCTGATCGAACGCTGGAAGCCGCTCATGGAGCGCGGTCGCCGCGACGGCAGCTTCCGCGACGACCAGCCGCTCGAGTGGCAGCTGACCCTGCTCCAGAGCGTCCTGCACGCCGCCTCCGGCGCCGTCTACCGGGGCGAGATCAAGGCGGCCGAAGCCGCCGCCCTGATCGACGGCACCGTCCAGGCCGCCCTCACCCCTCCCGGCGCTACCCGCGACTGACGCACTCACTCCGGGAGGTCGCCGACCGCCACACGCCCGGAGCCGAAGTAGCTGGTCAGCAGCGAGTCGGCATTTCGCTCACCTCGCCGCTCCAGGCGAGCCCGGCCTTCCTCGGTCCGTCCGAGGACCCGGTATCTGAGCACGTTCAGCGGCAGCAGGTAGGCGTGCGCCCACGGGGGCCTCTGCGGAAGACCGAGCTCGTGCATCGACCTGGTCCCGAGGAAGACGGTCAGCATCGAGAGGAGCCGCTCCCGCTCGTACCAGCCACGCACCCGCTGTAGCGGACCCGGCCAGCCCGGATAGCGGCGCTCCCGCTGGACCTCGACCGCGGCCTGCGCCAGCTGCGGGCCGGCCTCGGAGATCGCCGCCTGCGAGAGCAGCACGTGGTAGTTGATCCGGTGTCGCTCCCACTCGTCGTCGACGAGGAAGTCCTCGTCGACGCCCATCAGCCAGCCGACGTACTTCCACAGATGCATCAGCGCCCGGGCGTCCCGCCTGGAGACCGACACTCCGAGTGCCCGGCACCCGATGATGAGTACGCCGTCGAACAGGCCCAGCGTGGCCGCCTGATCGGCCTGGTTGATCGGCAGCCCCCACCTGCCGGTGTCCCACCTGGGTTCGAACCCGGCGTTGACCAGCGCATGCATCGCGCGTACGTGGACCGTGAGCCGCCACGCCTCCCCCGAGCTCGCACCCGGCCCCGGCGGCCGCAGCCCGCCGGAGCGACGCAGGCTCACTGCCCAGTGCTGGGTCTCGGCCAAGCGCCGTCGGGTGGTGCTGCCGGTCAGGCCGCCGGTGGCCACGAGCAGGTCCGGCGGCCCGCCGAACCGGTAGCCGCTGATGAGGGAGAGCTGCAGGAGCACGTCGGCCGCATTCTGGCCGAGTCGGGTGAACACGCGGCCGCCCTCGTCGACGAGATCCCAGTCGACCCAGTCCGGGGTGTCCTCGACCTGTGCGAAGAAGTCGGCGAGCGCCGGAGGTGGGGACTCCACCGCCGCGACACCGTGCTCCAGTGCCGTACGCAGATGGGTCATCGTGACCTTGCCTGGGGTCCCGGCTCGCATCCGGATCGCCTCCGCCAGCCGTGCACCGGCCTCGTCCCGCTCGCCGAACGCCCGCCCGATCCGCTCCATGAGGTCCTCGTCGACCTCGTCGATGCGGCCCAGGAGGCGCAACGGCCGCCCGAGACGGCGGCTGCGTGCCTCGCCTTCGCGGAAACGTGTGGGGAATCCGGTGGGTTGGGTGCCCTGCTGCGCGAGTGTGGTCATACCTCCAGCGTGATGCGAGCCAGAGCTCGCTTTCAATTCGCGTTCTGCCTAACGTAGGGCCATGCGCAAGACACCCACCCAGGCCCGCTCGAGGGCGACGGTCGAGCGCATCCTGGAGGCCGGACGCCAGGTGCTGGTCGACGACGGCTACGAGACGTTCTCGACCAACCGCGTCGCGATCGCCGCCGGCATCAGCCCCGGCTCGCTCTACCAGTACTTCTCCGACAAGGCCTCGATCCTCGACATCGTGATCAGCCGCTACTGGGACGACGTCTCCGAGCGCACCGCGTCGGCGTTGGCACTTCAGACGAGCACCGTCGGCACGCCGGCGATCCGGTCGGTCGCCGACGCGCTCCTCGCCGGGCTGGAACAGGATCCGGCCCTCCTGCGCGTCCTGACCGAAGAGCTCCCCGCCTCCCGCAACCGCGATCGCCACGCGGCACTCGTCAACCGCGTACGCGACCTCACCGCCGCCTATCTGCGGGCCGGGTCGGTCGGGATGACCCGCCCCGACCCGCTGATCACAGCGTGGGTGCTGGTGGTGGCGATGGAAAACATCGCCCTGCGCTGGGTGCTCGACCGGCCGCCCTACCCGCGCGAGGCCGTGCTCGAGGAGATGGTCGCGCTCACCGCGGGCTATCTGAGCAACACCGCTCGATCGGGCGAGACCGTCCCGGGCACCGAGCGGTCATGACGCCGCGGCCGCGGTCTGCTCGAGGATCACGAAGCGGTTCCCGTCGGGATCGTCGAAGGTGAACATCGGCGGTACGCCGGGCCAGCGCAGCAGCTCGCCGACGCTCACGCCGCGAGAGTGGAGCGACTCGCGCTCGGCGGCCGCGTCGGGAACGTTGAACCGGATGCCGGTCTCGGTGACCGTCCCCGCCTCGCGGTCGCCGGCGACGAGGGCGACGGAGACGTCGGCCCCGGCCGGCGCGACCTCGACCCAGCGGGTCGGTCCGTCGACGTCGAGTCGCACCTCGAAGCCCAGGGTGTCGCGGTAGAAGGTGATGGCCTTGTCCTGGTCGGCGGTGGTGATGCCGACGGTGCGGATGTCGGTGATGGTGCTCATGAGGATTCCTCTCGATTCGATGACGTCGGTCAGGGGTCAGCTCGGGCCGTACATCTGCGATCCCGGGGTGGTCAGGGTCTCCCCCGTCTCCAGCCACGTCTTGAGGCCGGACAGGATCATCGGCCAGCCGCCGTAGAGCTCCGGGGGCGCGTCGCCGCTCAGCTGGTCATGGGTGACCGTGAGCCGACAGGAGTCGCCGACCGGCTCGATCTCCCAGGTCACCCGCGTGGTGCCCTGCTCCTCGGCCGCCTCGGACCAGAGGGTGCGCATCGACTGCACGAGTCGCCTCGGCGGCTCGACGACGATGTTCTCGCCTTCGGCGAGGGGCTGCTCCGCCCCCGGGTGGACCATGGTGAAGCCGGATCCCGGGGTCCAGTCGGAGTGGACCCCCGCGCCGAAGTGGTACTTCGCGCGGATCTGCGGGTCGGTGATCGCCTCCCACAGCCGCTCCGGTGTGGTGCGGATGTAGATCTCGAAGACTTTCTCCATCGTGCGCTCCAGGTCTCGTTTCAGGTCGGCGAGGCCGCTCGCCCAGGTCTCGGTGTACTTCGTCACCCAGCGGTCATGGATCTCGCGGATCGGCACGACGTTGAGGAAGTGGTGCTTCTCGCGCCCCTTGCGCACGACGACCACGAGGCCGGCGTCCTCCAGGATCGCCAGGTGCTTGGCCACCGCAGGCCGGGTCATCGCATGTCGGCTCACCAGTGAGGACAGGGTCTGTCCGTCTTCCTGCAGCAATGCGTCCAGCAACGCCCGCCGAGTCGGGTCGCCGAGGGCTCGAAACACCTGTTCCACGACTCCAGAATAGGAAACCGTTTGGTTTCATGTCAAGGGTTGACCGCGGCCACCTCCGCCTCTCCTCCGCACACACGCACCTGCTGCGATCCGGAGGCGCGGCGGATCCAGTGACGGTCGTGCGTCACCGTGACGACGGCACCGGGATGAGCTTCGAGGGCGTCCTCGAGCTGCTCGACGAGCTCGGGGTCGAGGTGGTTGGTCGGCTCGTCGAGAAGAAGTACGTCACCAGGGTCTGACAGCGCGATCGCGAGGTCGAGGCGGCGACGCTGCCCGACCGAGAGAGCCCGCACCGGGCCGCGCATCTCCTCCTCGCGCAACAGCCCGAACCGCCGCAGGCGCTCGACCGCGTCCTCGCGGTGGATCCCCACGGCGCGGGCGAACACGCCGACGACCGAGCCCACAGGTGGCGCCGCGACGTCCTGGCGGAGCCAGGAGAGCCGCACTCCCGGTGCGCGCTCGATCGTCCCCGAATCCGGCGTGAGCTCGCCGACCAGCAGTCGCAGGAGCGTCGTCTTGCCGGCCCCGTTCGGTCCGGTGACCAGCCAGCGGTCCCCGGCCTTCAGCGTCCACTCGGCCATCCTCATCCGGGCACCCGCCTCGCGGCGTACGTCATGGAGCGCGAGGTAGGGCTCGGCGGCCGGTGTCGTTGCACCCTCGAGCCCGGCGGCGAACCGGAGCGGCTCCGGCGGCGGCGCGACGGGCTCGGCCCGGAGCCTGGCGACGCGCTCCTTCGCCATCCGGATCCGGCCCATCGCGCCGTGGTCGCGGCTGCGGGCGCGGAAGGCGCCGTGCCCGAACCCGTCGAGCTCGAGCTTGCGCGGGATCGCGGAGAGCCGGAACGCGTTCGCCGCGACGAGGGCCTCGTTGCGAGCCAGGTCGGCCTTCCACTCCTCGTGCCGCTCGGCCTGGCGTCGTCGCTCGGTCGCCCGCGCCACCAGGAATCCGGCATAGCCGTTGCCGTAGCGGCGCAGCCCGGCGTCGCGTACCTGGACGATGTCGTCCGCGAACCGCTCGAGGAAGGCGCGGTCGTGGGTGGCCACGACCATGGCTCCGCGGTGTGCGTCCAGCCGCGATTCGAGCCAGGCCAGCGCCGCGCCGTCGAGGTCGTTCGTCGGCTCGTCGAGCAGGAGCACCTCTGCATTGGCCGACAGAGCCACGGCGAGAGCGAGCCGAGCGCGCTCGCCTCCGGAGAGCGCTTCGACCAGGTGCCCCCGGTCGACAGCACCCAGACCGAGCTGGTCGAGCGCGGCGTCGACACGTCGGTCGACGCCGTAGCCGTCACGTGCCTCGAACCGGTCGATCAGGTCACCGAGCTCCTCGAGCAGCGCCGGCTGATCCTGTTCTCCGGCCCGGGACAGGCGCTCAGCGCAACGCTGTATGTGGGACTCGAGCGCGCGCAGGTCCGCGAGCAGGAGATCGACGGCATCTCGTACCGTCGCTCCCGCGGGAAACCGCGGCTCCTGGGCGGCGTATGCGATGCCGCCAGGAATGACGACGCGGACCTCACCGGCAACCGGTTTCACGGCGCCGGCGAGCAGGTCGAGCAGGGTCGACTTGCCAGCACCGTTGTCGCCGATGACGGCGAGTCGATCGGAAGCGCCGACGGCGAGGTCGACGCGGTCGAGAACGATCCGCTCGGCGAAGCGGACGGTCGCCGAGCGCAGCTCACAGACGCGGTGGCTGCGTACGGCGGAGGCAGAGAAAGCAGACGGGAACAAGAGGACTCCTCGTGGCGACGGGTCGGAACACGGACCTCGAGCGCGCCGGTCTGACGGCGCGGTCGCTCAGGACCCACTGCGGAGAAGACTCGACGCAGCGTCCCGATCTATCGCTTCAGAGTACCCATCGACGCGTACGCTATCAGCCCCGCAACGGGGCCTGCGACCGGTTTACGGCACCACGTCCAAAGCGTTCGACAGGCGATCAGAGCCGTGCCAGCCTTCGCTCCATGCACATCAGAACCGGGTCGGTCAGCGACCTCCCAGCAGCGATGAGCCTCCTCGACGACGCCGTCGCCTGGCTCGCTGCGCAGGGCCGTACCGGGCAGTGGGGCGAGGTGCCGTTCTCGTCGGTCGAGGCTCGGGTCGAGCAGATCCGGACGATGCTCTCCGAGCGCACCGCCCGCATCGCCGAGGATGACGGGCAGGTCGTCGGGATCTGCGTCCTGGCCGACGAACCACTGCCGTACGTCGACCCCGCACCGATCCCCGAGCTCTACTTGCAGCTGCTCGTCACCGACCGTGCCCGGAGCGGTTCCGGCATCGGCGCGGTGCTGGTCGAGGACGCCCTCGAGATCGGCCGGCAGCGAGGTGTCGCCCAGCTGAGGCTCGACTGCTACGCCGGTGACGACCAGGCGCTCGTTCGGACCTACGAAGGATTCGGGTTCGCGCTGGAGCGGCGGTTCACGGTCGACACCGGACAGCCCGAGCCCTGGCCCGGCGCGATCCTCCGGATGCAGATCTGAAGGTCCTCGGCGGGCCACTCTCTCGCGGCCGGCGTTTGTAGACTGCGCGAATCCTGCGCGTCAAGACAGGGTCGAGAGAGGTGAGTGCGGTGACCGAGATCGGTGCCTGGTTGGCGGCATTCGCCGACGAACAACGCCGACCCGAGGAAGTGACCCGCTGGGCCACCTCGACCGCCGACGCGATCCTGGCCGACGGTGCGATCGATCTGGCCGATCTCAGACCCCTCCTCCTGAAGGCCGTCGAAGAGCACTGGTACGCCTTCCTCGACCGGATCACGCTGCCGGACGCGGAATTCGAGCTGGTCCCGTCCGCACGCGCCATCGCCCTCGAGGCAGCGCGCCGTCATCTCGGTCTCCCGTTGCTGCTCAAGGTCTACCAGCGGGCTCAGGAGGAGAGCTGGGACTTCGCGGTGCAGGTCGTCCGGCAGGCGCCCAGCGATCTCGACCACGAGGCCCTGCTGGTCTGGTTCTGGACGAAGGCCACCGCGTGGTTCGGCTCCTCGGTCGAGCAGTCGGTGCTGATCCATCAGACCGAGACGACCCGGATCCAGCAACGTGGGGACGCCCGACGCTTCGAGGTGGTCTCCGAGGCGCTGGACACCCGGAGCGTCTCCCCCACCGAGCTGTCCGCCTCGCTGGACGGCCACCCGATCAACATCTCTGGCCATGTCGCCCTGGTCGCGCACGCGCTGACCGCCGACTCGATCGAGCAGCTGGAGCCGGCTCTCACCGCCGTCACCCGCCGAGCCGGCGGCCACACCCGGTCGGTGCTGGTGCGCCCCGGCGGCCGGGAGATGTGGGCCTGGCTCGCGCTGAGCGAACGACCGGACACCGTGACCGACCCTGGGATCGACATCGCGATCGACCCCACCGCCGTCCGCGTGACGATGGGCATCGGCGGAAGCGGTCTCGACGGGTTCGTCGCAGCGCATCTCGACGCGCAGGCGGCCCAACGGGTCGCACAAGCACCCGGGCGCCAAGACCCGGTGACCGCCTACGACGACGTCGCCGCGCTGGTCCTCATCGCACACGACCCCGCTGCCGCCGAACGGTTCACCCGCACGACGCTGCGCGGACTGGCCGAACCGCCCCACGAACGGCTCCGCGAGACCGTGCGCCAGGTGCTCACCTCGGCAGAGACGGCAGACCGGCTCGCCGAGCGGCTCGGCATCCACAAGAACACCATCCGCTACCGCGTCGCCCAGGCCGAGCGGCTCCTCGGGCATCCGCTGCGCGAGCGTGCCGGCGACCTGCTGCTGGCGCTCGACTACCACGACGCCTTCCTCACGAAACCGACTGTGAATACGCACAGTTATCGGTGAGCGATTCGGCCTGATCGGCCAGAGACTTCGCTGCTGCGCACGTCCATTCTGACAGTGGTCGTAACCGAGATCACAGGAGGCAGCAGATGACACTCGACGCCAGCGGCACCGTCGATGGGGGGTCCACCGAGAGGTGGCGGGACAGGAAGCGCTATCTGTGGCTCCTCGGACTCGTGGTCCCGTCCTTCGCCTTCATCGCCGTGGGTGGCTACGTCCTGACCGGGTGGGGCGTGTTCCTGTGGACCGGTCCGATCGTCGTCCTCGGCATCGTCCCCGTCATCGACTTCGCCGCCGGCCTGGACCGCTCCAACCCGCCCGACGACGTCATCGAGGAGCTCGAGGAGGACCGCTACTACCGCTACATCACCTTCGCGTTCCTCCCGATCCAGTACGCCGGGTTCGCCTTCGCGATGTACCTGATCGCGACCCAGGACTGGCCGCTGGCGCACAAGATCGGTCTGGCCCTCACCATCGGGTTCATCGGCGGCATCGGCATCAACACCGCCCACGAGCTCGGCCACAAGAAGGAGAGCCACGAGCGCTGGCTGTCCAAGATCGCCCTCGCGCAGAGCTTCTACGGACACTTCTACATCGAGCACAACCGCGGCCACCACGTACGTGTCGCGACACCGGAGGACCCGGCCTCCTCCCGGATGGGCGAGAACCTCTACGGGTTCTGGTTCCGCACCGTGTTCGGGTCGCTCCGGAGCGCGTGGGGCCTGGAGGCCAAGCGCTACCGGCGCAAGGGCACCCACCCGTTCCACCTCGGCAACGACGTCCTCAACGCCTGGCTGATGAGCGCGGCCCTGTGGATCGCGATGACGCTGTGGCTGGGCGTCGGGATCCTGCCCTACCTGGTCCTCCAGGCCGTCATCGGCTTCTCCCTGCTGGAGGTCGTGAACTACCTGGAGCACTACGGGATGCTGCGGCAGAAGACCACGTCGGGGCGCTACGAGCGGGTGCTGCCGATGCACTCCTGGAACTCCAACAACATCGCCACCAACGTGCTGCTCTACCACCTGCAGCGGCACAGCGACCACCACGCCAACCCGACCCGGCGCTACCAGACCCTGCGGGACTACCGGGAGTCCCCGGCCCTGCCGACCGGCTACGCCGGGATGATCGTGCTGGCCCTCGTCCCGCCGCTGTGGCGCCGGGTGATGGACAAGCGCGTGGTCGCGCACTTCGACGGCGACGTACGGCTGGCCAACGTACGCCCCGGCCGGCTCGACAAGCTGCTCGCCACGTTCCCGCCGCCCGCAGAGCCGGCGAGCGAGGAGACCGTGAAGGTCGACGTGACCCGGCAGAGCTTCGACGACGAGGTCGCCGCCGGTCGCTGCCCCGGCTGCGGCTACGTCTACGAGGTCGCGGTCGGCAACGAGCTCGAGGGCTTCGCGGCCGGCACCGCCTGGCGCGACATCCCCGACGACTGGTGCTGCCCGGACTGCGGCGTACGCGAGAAGGTCGACTTCATCCCGCTGAAGGAGTCCATGCTGTGAACACGATCGAAGCGGATAAGACGGTGTGCGAGGGCATCGGCATGTGCGAGGCCCAGGCCGACACCTACTTCCAGATCGGCGACGACGGCCTCGTCGAGGTTCTCACCGACGAAGTGCCCGACCCCGACCGCGGGTACGTCAAGGCCGCCGTCGACTCCTGCCCGGTCTCCGCGCTCCGCCTGCTCGGCTGAGTGCGACCCGTCGAGCCGGAGGACAGACGAATGCCATCACTTCTGATCGTCGGTGCCGGGCTGGCCGGGCTCCGCGCCGTCGAGGGCGCGCGCCGGGCCGGGTGGTCCGGGCCGATCACGATCGTCGGCGACGAGCCGTACCCACCCTATGACCGGCCGCCGCTGTCGAAGGCGGCTCTCTCCAGCGAGGAGGAGCCCGGCGTGCCGGTGCTGCGGTCGAGCGAGGTGATCGAGGAGCTGCGGGTGCACCACATGTCCGGGGTGCGGGTCCACGGCCTCGACACCGAGCGCCGCACGGTGACCACCAGCGCCGGAGACATCGACTACGACGCGCTCGTGATCGCCACCGGCAGCACGGCGACGACCCTGCCGGGGCTCTCCGGCGTGCGCGGCGTACAGGTGCTCCGTCGCTACGACGACGCGCTCGCCGTACGCGACTCCCTGGCACGCTCGCGCCGGGTGGTGATCGTCGGGGCCGGGTTCATCGGTTCCGAGATCGCCTCGGCAGCCCGTGCCCGCGGGATCGAGGTCACCGTGGTCGAGGCGAGCAGCCGACCGCTGGAGAGAGCGGTCGGCCCGCTCGCGGCCGTACGCCTGATGCAGCTGCATACCGACGCCGGCGTCAGGCTGCTCACCAGGACGACCGTCTCCGGAGTACGCAGCTCGGACATCGGCGTCGACGAGGTCGAGCTGAGCACCGGTGAGACCCTGGCCGGCGATGCCGTGGTCCTGGGCATCGGCGCCCGCCCGGCGACGGCGTGGCTCGCCGGCAGCGGTGTCGCCCTGGACAACCGAACCGGCGGAGTTCTCTGCGACCGTCGGCTCGCCACCAGCGCACCTGGGGTCTGGGCCGCGGGTGACGTGGCGTGCGTCGACGGCGAGCGCAGCGAGCACTGGACCGCTGCCGGTGAGCAGGGTCGGGTCGCCGGCGCGAACGCCGCCGGAGCCACTGAGGTCTTCGCCTCCGTCCCCTTCGCCTGGTCGACCTGGCACGGGCACCGGATCCAGGTCGTCGGCGAGACCACGGCGGCCGACGAGGAGGAGCACGAGGCCGGGTTCATCGTCTACCGGCGAGGTGGCATCGAGGTGGGCGCGGTCGGCATCGACAGCCCTGGTCCTGTCGCCCGGCTGCGCCGCACCTTGGCCGCCCCGGCTCCCTCCGAGGCCCGGGCTCACACTGCGTTGGCCGGGGGCGGCGTACCTGTTCGCGAGTAGCTCGACGGGACGGTGACGACGACACTGTGCGCGTGGTCCAGGAGGTGGTTGGCCACCGCTCCCCCGCCACCGACCACGACCATGTGCATGGTCTGAGCCTGCTCCGCGAGCGCGTGCCCGAGGCTTCCGGCCTGGAACCGCAGGTGCGGGTGCAGGTCCGGATAGCGTTCCCGGAGTCCGGCCACGCACTCCGCGACCAGCACCCGGTCGTCGCCGGGCCGCTCCGCGCCGCCTGCGCGGTAGCAGTACAGCACCGTCACCGGCAGGTTCCGCTGGGCGGCCTGGTCGAAGGCGAACTCCAGGGCGGGGATGGCGTCCCTGGTGCCGTCGATGCCGACGAGCACGCCGCGGCCCACGCCGCCGGCGCCCGGGCACAGCACGACGACCGGGCACTGCGCGTCCTGGACGACGGATCGGCTGACCGACCCGAGGATCCAGCTGCCGACCGGTCCTCGGCCCCGCGACCCGAGCACCAGCAGCGTCGCGTGGCCGGTCTCGGCCACGAGCGCGGGCACCACGGACCCCACCTGCAGCGTCGTGGCCACCTCCGGGCGCCGGTAACCGAAGAATCCTGGAGCTCGGGAGAGCTCATCGAGGCGATGCTCGGCGTAGCGTTCGGCACTCGCCAGCACCACCAACCCGTGAGCCTGCTCGGGCTCGGAGGGCGCTCCGGCCTGGAATCCGGGCGGAGTCTCCAGAGTCGTGGCCGTCAGCACGTGGACCAGGCCCACGTCACGTCCGTCGCGGTATGCCTGCTCGACGGCCCACGACACGCTCTCGGCCGCGGCCGGCCAGTTCTCGACGCCGACCAGGACGGCGCCCTCGGGGATTGCTGCGTACGTCATCTCGACTCCTTTGGCTCTACTCGTCTGCGCTCTACTCGTCTGTGATGGGCGATTCAGACCGGCACGACGCGTCGGCCGGTGATCTGGGTCGGCGTGATGCAGACGTACAGCGTTCGCCGACCGTCTGCCCACGGCTCCGGCGTGAGGTCGTGCGCCGCCAGCCATACGCCGTCGACGAGCTCCGCGGACCCACGTGCCAGCACGCTCCAGCCCGAGGAGGTGTACGAATCGAACTCGTCGATCTGATACGACACCTGTCCGGTGCCGAGGTGGTCCGCGATCGCCGTGCGCGGAGCGGTGCGGAACACGATCCGATCGCCCACCATGACGTGGTTGACCGGCAGGACCAACGGTCCGTCCGGGTCGCCGAAGGCGACTCTTCCGACCTCGCTCCGGTCGAGCAGCTCCACGCACTCGGCGCGGTCGAGCTCGGTGAGATGACCGGGGAACCATCGTGCTGCCAGATACATCGCCTTCTCCTTCGTCACTTCCGGCCGGCGCCGACGGGCCGGCGACCTGTTGTCGTGACGCCGTCCGTGGCACCGGCGTCCCCCTCGAATTCCGGTGCCACGGACGGGTCGATCTCGATCGGGCAGGCGCTTTCGCGAAGCACCGCCCGGACGATTCCGCCCAGATGTCCAAAGCCTCGGAAGCTCCGGCCGTGGCCGAGGATCAGCAGATCCGCGCCGCGGGATGCCTCCACCAGGGCGTACGCCGTCTGGGCGTGCACGACGTCGACCCGGACATCGACTCCGGCCACCTTCGGGCTCGAGTCCGCTCGGGCCACACCCAGGGTCGCAGTGAGCTCCCGCTCGGCCCGGTCGATCCAGGCCTGCTCCTCGCTCCCCAAGCTGAGGTAGTCCTGGAAGGCTCCGAAGGTGTGCCAGGCGTGCAGCAGTCGCAGGGGCGCGCCCCGCTCGGCCGCCACCTCCAGCCCGCGGCGTACGAGAGCGATGGAGCCGGCGGCGTCCTGGACTCCGACGACGATCTCGCGGGGTTCGTCCCCGGGAACACAGGTGGCGGGGACGGCGATCATCGGCACGGGCGCGTGAGCCGCGACCGGGGCGAGGATGGAGGACGTGATGATCCGGTCGAGGAGCGTGCGCGGCTGGTCACCCAGCACGACCAACCGTGCCTTGGCGGACTCCTGGGCCAGCACCGTCGCCGGCAGGCCGAGCAGCAGGTCCGTGGTCACCACCGCGCCGCTGTCCGCAACTGCGTCCTCCGCCTCCGCGAGGATCGCTCGTCCGAGCTGGCCCATCCTGGAATCGGGGGCCGTGGGAGCCACCGGCCAGGTCGGCAGGGGTGGTGCGTACGGGTCGACCACGTAGACCAGGTGCAACACGGCACCGGTCCGGGCCGCCTCGGCGGCGGCGTAGCGGGCGGCGGCCAGGCCCGCCTCGGTGCCGTCGACTCCTGCCAGGATGAGATCTCTGCGCTCGTTCATGTCTCCAGCGTCGGCCCGCGGGGCGGTCTCTCGACAGGGACCCTCGGCCCGAGGCAAGGGCCTTTGGTCGCCCACACCAGCTCCCCTCTCGACCAAGTCCTGGGGAAGTAGCTCATGATCGGACCTTCACTGTCGAGGGTGGGGCGTACCGGGTCCACGGGCGGGTGGTCAACGCAGCCAGGGGTTGTGCCCGGGAAGCGCTGTCGCGGAACCTGGTGTCGAGATTGAAGTCATGATTCCCCCAACGGTCTCGCCGACCCTCTTGGCGGGACACCTTCAGCCAACCGCCGCCGAAGCCGTCGCGGCGAGGGAACGGGGTCCGCTCCGGGCGGGCCCTTCGTCCCGTGAACTGCCCGGCAGGGACTGATGCGTAACCAGTCCCTGCCGGGCGTCTTCCCCGGGATCCGGCCCACCCCCTTGTGGCCGGATCCCGGAGGCTCTGCGGCCGCCGCGGCGTCTCCAGCGAATCCCGCCTGCGCGCACAGTGCCAGGGACGTAGGTCTCGCAGATCGGGTCCAAGGTCCTCAGGCGCCCGGACTCAGCACGCGCCACGCCACGGCCGAGGCGTCGCGCCCCGGAGGTAGCGGTCCGGCCCACCTGCCGCCCGGGCACCGGAACGGAACCACGCCTCCAGTCCCGGCGCGTCGCGCCGCCCGAGCTCTTCGAGGAGCAACTCGCGGATCTCGACCGCCCGTAGCTTCGCGCTCGGGTCCGTGGCCCGGTCGAGAGCGACGTAGCTGGATCGCCACGCCATGCACAGGTCCGAGTCGGTCAGCCCGTCGGTGACCGCCAAGACAGCCTCGACCGGATCGATCACGTGGGGCCTGATGGCCCCTGCCACTGCCGCTGACTCTGCCGCCGCCGCTGCCGCCTCTGCGCGCGAACGCCGCCTGCCCACCCGGCGACGGCGCTTCACCGGTGGTGCGGCGCGCGGCGGCCAGCCGATCCACCCCAGCTCCCATGCCGCGGCCAGCCCCGCGGCGGTCACCAGCAGTGCGCTGGTCAGACCGAGCGCGACGACGAGCCCCGCGGCGGCCAGCGCGGCAGTCGGCCACAGCAGGCTCCTGACGAGCACGGCCTTCCACCGGATCGGACCCGTGTCGGGTCCGAGGCACACCAACAGCGAGAGGGTGATGAAGCTGCCGCCCGCCCACCACCCGAGCGTCATGGGCACCGACCACGCCATGAGTGCGGCCATGCCGCAACCGGCCGCGATGGCGGCCACGGCCGACCACACCCAACGTCTCATATGGTCACCTTCCCGG
Organism: Nocardioides sp. NPDC087217; assembly: GCF_044744805.1. NCBI lineage: Bacteria > Bacillati > Actinomycetota > Actinomycetes > Propionibacteriales > Nocardioidaceae > Nocardioides > Nocardioides sp. NPDC087217. The sequence continues at coordinate 373,973 of NZ_JBIUZB010000002.1, read as the reverse complement.
TTGGCCGGGGTTGGGCGGACGGGCCACGATTCCTCCTGCTCCGGGACCAAGGCCCCGACGTCGGTAGTCGTTGGTCCTTCGCTGGCTTCCCCGGCCCGGCGCACTAGGGCATGCAGATCAGAGATCGATGAAGGAGCTACGCCCTGATGGCCAGAGGAGCCAGCGTGCGGCGAATGGTCGCCGAGTCAGGAGGACTTTGGCGCTGAGCCACGGGGACCTTCGGCACTCCTTGGAGGCCTCGAGCGGTACTTAGCGTGGTCACGAGGAGCAGCACCCCATCTGTTCCCGGCGGCGGAGGCGCGATGAGCGGCAAGAGCAAGGTCCTGCTCGGGTTGTTGCTGTTCAACGGCTTGAGCGCCACGGCCGGGGGTCTCGCCCTGATGACCGACTGGATTCCCGAGCAGGCATCCTGGGTCCGGGACACCGACTTCCCAGCAACTACTTCCCGGGTGTGATCCTGATGGCCGTCGTAGGCGGCAGCTCCCTGATCGCCGCCGCCGCCCTTGCCAAACGCAGCCCCGGCTGGCAGCTCGCCAGCATCGTCGCGGGAACGATCATGGTGTTCTGGATCATCGGAGAGATCGCATCGATCCGTGCATTCCATGTCCTGCAGGTGATCTACCTCGTGACCGGTGCGCTCGTGGTGGCGTGGACACCAGCGCGGCAGAGAGAAGAGGCCTCATCGAAGATCGAGGAGACCACCTCCTCGTCGATGTCCGACGGTTCGACGTGATCAGTCGGCGGACCCGGGGCCTCTGTGCCGCCGTTGCAGCGCTGGTCGTGGTCGCTGCCGCTCCCACGTTCTTCGTGGACGGGATCCTCAACGGCGCGCCCGTGATGAACGGCTCCGCGCGCGGCACAGCGCTCACCATGTTCGCACTGGCGCTACCGGTGCTCGCGGTCGGGCTGGCCACGTCGACCCGAGGCTCGGTCCGCGGGCGGGCTGCCCTGATCGGCGCGCTCGGCTACCTCACCTACAACGCCACCCTGCTGGTGTACGCCACCCCGTTCAACGAGCTGTTCCTGGCCTACGTCGCCCTGCTCGGGCTGTCGCTGTGGTCCCTTGTCAGCGCGCTGCTCGACCCGCTGCCGCTCCTGGTGCCGGGAGGCAGGCTGCCGGCGCGCAGCATCGCCGCGTTCATCCTGACCGTGGTCGCCCTCAACGCACTGGCGTGGCTGCGGTTCGTCGTACCTGATCTGGGAGAGGACCCGCCCGGCTTCCTGGACGGGACCGGCCTGACCACCAATCCGATCTACATCCAGGACCTCGCGGTCTGGCTGCCCGCGCTCGCGATCGTGGCCGTGCTGCTCTGGCAGCGCCGACCCGCCGGCGTCTTCCTCGCCGGAGCCGGGCTGTTCTTCTGGATGATCGAGGCGATCGGGGTCGCCGTCGACCAGTGGTTCGGCCACCGCGCCGATCCCGCCTCCGACGTGGCGACCCTGGGCGGCGTCGTGTTGTTCGTCGTACTCGCCGCAGCGACCCTAGTCCCTCTGGTCCTCTGGCTGCGCGCGGTCCCGTCGCGAGTAGGACGGCAGCTGTGAACCCGACTCGCTGATTGCCTCCGCCGCCAGTCTCCACAGCGCGAAGCCCGTCCAGATCAGCCATACGAAAAGCAGGACGCCGTAGAACGCGTACGCCCAGCCGAGGACAGGTCGCAGGGCCTCCGAGACGAACCCGACGCCACCGGTGAGCACACCGAACCAGGCCAGCCCTCTCCAGGAGACGCCCTTGAGCATCAGCAGTGAGATCAGCACGATGCCGAGGGTCTGCAGCGCCCCGATCACGGCCGGAACATCGTTGAGCGCGATCAGGACTTCGGCCCCAGCCACGTAGGCGGCCTGGTCGGCCGCCGTCGTGGCGGCCGCGTACTTGTCGCTCAGCACGACCATGGCCAGCGAACCGTCACCGGTGGTCGGCCAGGCGAACGACACCGCCCACGACGCGACCGAGACCACGCCTGCGATCGCCGCGAAGCTCTTGTCCAGATGGCTCAGCGCTATGGCGAGAGCGAGGAAGACCATCATCAGGAGAAGGCTCGGGATCAGCCACATCAGCTGCCGCGTGATGTAGATCGTCCGATGAGCATCGACGTACTCGAGCATCTCCTCCCCGCCAGAGACCGGAGGGACCGCTGCGACGGCGAAGACCACCAGGGCCGCGACGTACAGCGCCACAGCCAGGCCGGCGGAGACTGCCCCCACTCGGTAGAGCCGGTGCCACGACGGGTCAGCGCCGGGCAGGTGGCTGCTCATCGCAGCCAACGTCGCGACTTCGGCCTGAGCAGCCGGGACACGGTGCGTTCGTGGGCGTGCTCGTCGGCGACGGTCGCGTCGTCGAGATCGGGCGGCGCGGCTGAGAGCGCGAGCGTGCCCTGCGGATCGACCTGGGCCGCATCGGGCAGTCCTGCCAGGTCAGGAAGCAGGGCGTCCTCGTCCACGTCGTACGTCCGCTCGATCTCGATCACCGTCGTCGCCATCGCTCGCCCACTCGTCAGCCGGCCTGAGCAGTTCAGAAGGCCGGGGCCGGGTCGACGCCGGCCTTCTCGAACCGGCCGTCGTGCTCGAGGACGAGGTCGGCGGCGGTGAGCACATCGGGGATCGGTGGCTGGATCTCGACCGGGCAACGGCTCTCGCGGATGACCGCACGGCCGGTGTTGCCCAGACGACCCAGGGGGAAGGAGTGCCGGCGGCGGCCGATGACCAGGAGATCGGCGTTCCTGGTCTCCTCGGTGATCTCCCTGGCCGGCTGGCCGTGGCGCACCTCGATCCGGACGTCCACGTCCGCGGCGTGCGGGACTCGGCGACGCGCGCGGTCCAGCGCGTTCTCCAAGGCGCGGCGGGCGTTGTTCTCCCAGTCGCCCATGTCCAGGTGGCCCACGGTCATGTCGTCGTAGACCGTGTCGAGCTGCCAGGCGTGGAGCACGAGCAGCGCTGCGCTCCGGTCCGCCGCGTGCTTGAGAGCCTGGGCGATCAGTCCCGCCGAGCTCACGCAGTCCTTGACCGCCACGACCACCCTGCGAGTCGGGTTCTCGGGCGACCAGCCGCTCGGCACCATGACGACCGGGACCGGCGCATGGCCCGCGACCCGGTTCATGACCGACCCGGTCATGATGCGCTTCAGGCCCTGTCTGCGATCGTCACCGAGGACCACCATCCGGGCGGCTGCGGCGCAGTGAACCAGCCCGGAGACCACCGAGCTCTCCAGGAGGGTCGCGGTCACATGCTCAGCACCGACGTACGCGACCGCCTCCTCGGTGGCCTTCTCCAGCAGCTCGTTCCCGGCCCGGCGGACGTCCTCTCCGAACGATGGGTAGCGATAGGGACCGATCACATCCGCCGGCTGGGACAGAGTCACGTGCACGAGCCAGAGATCGGCGTCGTCCAGGCCGGCCTCGGCCGCGGCGTAGGCGATCGCCGCCCGGCGACCCGCTCCCCCGTCGATGCCGACCAGGATCCGGTTGTTCTCGGACATGTCGTCTCCTCACGGGCGCGGCGCATCCGGCCGTCCCGTTCCCACTCTCATCGAGGTCGTCGCCAGCGGGCAGGGACGTCGGTTCCGCGATCCGTGGACCTTGGTCCACCGCTCACCGCTGCCGGTGCCGGTACGCCTCGACGGCAGTCGGCAGGGTCGGGAACAGCCGCTCCTCGCCGATCCTGTCCAAGATGCCGGAAGGGGCCAGCGAGTCACGCAGATCCTGCTTGATCCTGGCGATCGCGAGGACGATGCCCCGTTCGCCCAGCGCGGCACGTAGCGCCTCGAGCGCGTCCACCGCGGTGACGTCGACCTCGGTGTTCGCCTCGGCATTCAGCAGGAACCACTCCACCGGCTGCTCGGCATCGTCGACCGCCGCGAGCGCGCGGGTGCGGAAGTCCTCGGCGTTGGCGAAGAAGAGCGGCGAGTCGTAGCGGTAGACGAGCAGGCCGGGCACCTCCTCGGCGTCGGGATAGTCGTCCACGTCGTGCATCCCCGCCAGCCCTGGTACGTGGCCGAGAACCGCGTCGTGCGGGTGCGCGACCCGGCGCAGCAGGTCGAGCACCGAGAGACCCACCGCGATCAGTACGCCCCACATCACCCCGGCGGCCAGCACCGCCACCGTCGTGACCAGGGCGAGGACGAGCTCGCTGCGCCGGAACCGGGCGAAGCGACGCAGCTCCCCCACCTCGACCAGCTTGGTGGCGGCGTAGACCACCACAGCACCGAGCGCGGCCTCCGGGAACGCCTCCAGGACCGGCGCCAGGAGCAGCACTGCGGCCACCGTGGTGGCTGCTGTGACGTACGAGGTCAGCTGCGTACGCCCGCCCACGGCGTGGCCGATGGCGGTCCTGCTGCCGCTGCTGCTGACCGGAAACCCGTGCAGGAGCGCCGAGCCGAGGTTGGCCCCACCCAGGGCGAGCAGCTCCCGCCGCGCGTCGACGTGTTCGCCACGGCGGGCGAACGCGCGGCCGGTGAGGATGTTGTCGGTGTAGCCCACGAAGGCGACGCCGAGCGCCGGGCCGAGCATCGCGACGATGGCCCCCGGGTCCAGAACAGGGAGACCCGGGGCCGGAGGCCGGCTCGGGATCTCGCCGACCAGCCGCAGTCCGTACCCGTCACCGAGCAGTGCCACCAGCGCGGTGGCGGCGAGCATGCCGATCAACGCGACCGGTGCCCGCGGCGCGAGCAGGGAGCCGACGATCATCGCGGCGGCCGCTCCGCCACCGAGCAGCAGCGTGGGGACATGGACCTGGTCGAGGTTGCGGATGAAGCTGCTCAGCTCCGCCAGCACCCCGTCACCGGTGATGGTGACGCCGGTGAGGTTGTCGAGCTGGGAGACGACCATGAGGACCGCGATCCCCGCCATGTAGCCGACCAGCACCGGCCGCGAGAAGAGCTCGGCCAGGACCGAGACCCGCAGGAACCAGCCCACCACGCAGATCGCGGCGACCACGAGCGCGAGCGTCGCCGCGAACGAGGCGGGGTCGTCAGCCGCGGCCGGGGTGGCACCGATCGCCGCCGCCGTCATCAGCGCGGTGGTCGACTCCGGCCCGACCGAGAGCAGCCGGGAGGTGCCCAACAGCCCGTAGACCATCATCGCACCGACGCACGCCCACAACCCGGTCTCGGGCGGGAGACCGGCCAGCTCGGCGTACGCCATCACCTGGGGCACCAGGTAGGCGGTGATCGTCACCCCGGCGAGCAGATCGAACCACAGCCAACGTTTCTGGTAGCCGCGGGCCCACGGCGGCATCACGCGGCGTACGTCCATGGCAGCACTGTCCCATGAGTCGCCGGCCGCGGTCAGGACGAAGGCCCTCTCACCGGTGGCCGATGACCACTCCTGCAGGTGCCCGCCCGGGCAGAGGATCGACACAGACCAGACCTCAGGAGGGCACGATGAAAGCACTTGTCTACGACGGCCCGGGATCCCGGAAGTGGACCGAGGTCCCCGACCCGGTCATCGCCGACGCCGAGGACGCCGTCGTCCGCGTCGACGCCGTCACGATCTGCGGCACCGACCTGCACATCCTCAAGGGCGACGTACCGAGCGTGGCGCCCGGCACGGTGCTCGGCCACGAGGCCGTCGGGGTGGTCGAGCAGACCGGCCCGGGCGTACGTGACTTCGCACCTGGCGACCGCGTGCTCATCTCCTGCATCAGCAGCTGCGGACGCTGCCGCTACTGCCGCACCGGCAGCTACGGCCGGTGCACCGGAGGCGGCGGCTGGGTGCTCGGCCACCTGATCGACGGCACCCAGGCCGAGCGCGTGCGGGTGCCGTTCGCCGACCACTCGATGCACCACCTACCGCGCAAAGTCGACGACGTGACGGCCGTGCTGCTCGCCGACATCCTGCCGACCTCCTACGAGGTCGGTGTGCGCAACGGTGAGGTCAGCCCCGGCGACACCGTCCTGATCGTCGGTGCCGGCCCGATCGGTCTGGCCGCGATCGCGACCGCCCGGCTCTACAGCCCGCTGCGGATCGTCGTCGTCGAGCCGGGCGAGGCCCGGCGCAAGAGCGCCGAGGCCTTCGGCGCCGACGTCACGCTGGCCGATGCCGAGGAGGCACGCGCCTGGGTCCGGGACAACACCGCCGACGGCGTCGACGTCAGCATCGAGGCCGTCGGCGTGCCCGAGACCTTCGAGCTGTGCGCCGAGCTGGTCCGTCCCTGTGGCCATGTGGCGAACGCGGGCGTCCACGGGCGCAGCGCGGTACTCAGCCTCGAGGCGCTGTGGGACCGCGACGTCACGATCACCACCGGACTGGTCGACACGAGCTCGACGCCGATGCTCCTGTCGATGCTCGCGGCGGGGCGGATCGCGCTCCCCGACCTGGTGGCGCACCGGTTCGGGCTGGCGGAGATCCAGGACGCGTACGACGTCTTCACCGATGCCCAGGAGACCGGGGCGATGAAGGTCGTGCTGTTCGGCGATGACGCCGATCTCACCGATGCGTGACGGGGAAGGAGCTCAGCCGAGGGGCACCGACCACTCCACCACGGTGCCCTTCGGCGAGGCTGGCTCCACAGTGCACCAGCCACCTCGCATCTCGGCACGTTGGCGCATGTTGGCCAACCCGCTCTCCACCACGTCGGCGGGGACGCCGACGCCGTCGTCGCGCACCCGGAGCACGAGGTCGGCGCCCGCCGAGAGCGACACCTCCACCTCGCTCGCGTGCGCGTGACGCACGGTGTTCGACAGTGCCTCGCCGAGAACCGCCACGACGTCCTTGGTGACCTCGGGCGTGGACCGGAGCCGGACCGGACCTGAGAAGATGAGCGCCGGACGGAACTTGAGCGACTCCGCAGCCCGGTTGACCACATCGGTGACCTGGGACTGGATGTCACCGCTGTGCTCGGGGGCGCCGAGCTCGAAGACCGCACGCCGGAGATCGCGGATGGTGTCGTCGATGTCATCCACGGCCTTGTCGAGGCGGGCGCGAAGCTTGGGGCTCTCGGCCAGGTTGAGCCCGCCCTGCAGCCGCATTCCGATGACGAAGAGCCGCTGGATCACGATGTCATGGAGGTCGCGTCCGATCCGGTCGCGATCGTCGTAGACGGCCAGCCGCTGGCGCTCCTCGCGGTTCTGCGCGAGCCGGATGGCCAGCGCGACCTGCTCGGCGAACGCGTTGGCGACGGCCAGATCCACGTCCTGTGCCTGGTCGGCGTGCTCGCGGCGCCAGGCGAGCGCGAGCACGCCCACCGCGTTCATCTCCTCGGAGGGGTCGGTACGTCCCAGGGGCACGAGCACGCCAGGCCCGATGTCGGTCAAGTCGATGACGGCGGCCGCGCTTCCGCCACCGGCGGCGGTCGCGATGTCCTCCACGATCATCGGCGTGCCGACGCCGATCGCCTGGCCGGCGACAGACTCGCGCAGCGGCGCGTTCTTCAAGGCCTCGACGTCGACGTCGGTCCCGGAGACCACCTCCACCCGCAGCCGTTCGGCGCTGGGTCCGGTGACGATCCAGGAGACGTCGGCACCGGAGACCTCGCGGGCCCGGTCGGCCACCAGTTGAAGGGTGGTGGTGCGGTCGATGTCACCCATCAGCGCACTGGTGATCTCGGCCCGGGCGTCGAGCCACCGGCTGCGGCGGGCAGCTTCCTCGGCCAGCAGGGCGTTCTCGATCGCGACGCCGGCGGCGGCGGCGAGGGCGACCACGATGTCCTCGTCCTGGTCGGTGAACTCGTCGCCGTCGATCTTCTCGGTGAGGTAGAGGTTGCCGAACACCTTCTCGCCGATGCGGACGGGGACGCCGAGGAAGGAGTGCATCGGCGGATGATTCGCGGGGAACCCGTAGGAGGCCCGATGCGCGGTGATCTCAGGCAGCCGGAGCGGCTCCGGGTGGTCGATCAAAAGGCCGAGCACGCCGTGTCCGCTCGGTAGGTCGCCGATCAGGATCTGCTCGTCCACGCTGAGCCCCTGGCTGATGAACAGGCGCAGCCGGCGGTCGCCGGCGTTGGCCAGGACTCCGAGCGCGGCGTACTTCGCACCGGCCAGGGCCCCGGCGACCTTGACGATCCGATCCAGCAGCTCGTCGATGGAGAGCCCGGCGCCCATCGTGACGATGGCATCGAGCAGCAACCGCCACCGCACCTGCTCGTCGCGGGCATCGGTGACCCTGTCGAGCACTTCGGTCAGCAGTTCGTCGAACGGTGCGCCGTGCACTGTTGCTTCGGTCGTGGAGCTCGATCCACGACGCTGCCGGGGCGGTGTGCGTCCCACATCGACCCTCCCCATCGGATGAGTGGTACGCCCCCCAACCTATCCCCCTTGCAATGTCCTGGTCACCAGAATCGCAGCTTGGGTGCGGCTCTCCAGGCCCAGCTTGGCGAGCAGGGACGAGACATAGTTCTTCACCGTCTTCTCCGCGAGGTGCATCTCATTGCCGATCTGACGGTTCGTCAGACCCTCTCCGATGAGCTCCAGTATCCGGCGCTCGTGATCGGTCAGGTGCTCGAAGGCCGAGTTGGTCTTCGGTCCGGTGCGGATCCGCTCGAGGACCTGCGCGGTGACCGCGGGATCCAGCATCGACTTGCCCGCGGCGACCTGGCGAACGGTCTCGACGAGGTCGGCGCTGCGCACCTGCTTGAGCAGGTAGCCGGATGCACCGGCCATGATCGCGGAGAACAGCGCGTCGTCATCGTCGAACGAGGTGAGGATCAGCGCGGCGATGCTCGGGTCGACCGAACGGACATCACGGCACACGTCGATGCCCGAGCCGTCCGGGAGCCGGCCGTCGAGGATGGCGACGTGGGGCCGCAGCGCCGGGATCCGGCGTCGGGCCTCGTCGGCGAGGCCCGATTCGCCCACGACGACGATGTCCTCCTCGTCCTCGAGGAGGTCCTTGATCCCCCGGCGGATCACCTCGTGGTCGTCGAGCAGGAAGACCCGGATGGGGTCCGCTGCGCTCTCTGGCGCTGCTGATTCGGTCACCTGGTCAATCTACGACCGAGGACGGCCGACGCCAATGCGCGTCGGGCCCGCATGCCGAGGACCATGGTCCCTAGACGTACCCGCGCCCGTGCGGACTCAGCCGAGCGCATCGAAACCCGCATAGAGCGCTTTCCCGACATGGGTGCTCACCGCCGCGCCACTGCTGCGGTCGCCCGCGCTCACTGCTGACCCGTTCCGACGGGACTGGGCTCCGGCTCCGGCTCCGGCTCGGGCTCCGGCTCGGGCGCCACCGACTCACCCGACGGCATCGACGGCTCCGGGGGGACCAGACCAGCCGGATCGCTCCCACCCTGGTCGAGTCGGAACGGCGGGTAGGTGTCGGTCATCAGGCAGACGTACGCCGCGACCCTGACCGCCCACCGGTCGATACCGAGGACGAGGTCGAAGATGCCCTGGGGATAGCGACGCCCGAACAGCATCGCCACGCCGGCGAAGAGGACCAGCAGTCCGACGACCCCGCTCCCCCAGGACCAGGCGACGGCGTCGGTCCCCTGGGTCGCGTACAGGCCGCTTCCCAGGAAGAAGGCGAGGATCATCAGGTGCGGGATCGCCAGCAACCACGACTTCACCAGGACCAGGCCGCGAGAGAGCTTCTCGGGGTAGGCGATCTGGAGACGGGCCGGGTAGTCGGGGACGTCCTCGAGCGTGAACGGCGGATACCTGTCGGTGCCGAGAGCGGCGTAGCCGTAGTAGTCGACCCGCCAGGTCCAGCGCATCACGCCGAGGTTGAAGTCGAAGATCGTTCGCGGGTAGCGACCGGTGAACAGGATGGCGAACCAGGCGATCACGGTGAGCACGGCGAAGGCGATCCAGAGGAAGAGCAGGATGACGTAGTGCGGGATCAGCAACAACCACTTGACCAGCCACAGCGCGCGGCTGATCCCGGAGTCGAGGCGTCCCTCCAGCACGACCGGGGATTCGATTGAGTTCATACCTCCACCCTCCGCGCAGTGCGGGCCGACGGCATCGGACCAAGGTCCTCGGGTGGGGGACGTGCGCCACTGCCCGTGCACAGGCGGGCGGACGGAAGGTGGTGCCACTGGCAGGACGCAGAGGGCGCACGCCAGAGGAAGGATGTGAGCCAGATGCGAGCAGCAGTCGTGTACGAGTCGATGTTCGGCAACACCGCGACGATCGCCACCGCGGTTGCCAACGGACTCGGGAAGGCCGGCGTCCAGGTCAAGGTGATCCCGGTGGCACTTGCCGGCGACGACCTGCTCCGCGACCACGACCTCGTCGTGATCGGGGCGCCGACGCATGCGCTCGGGCTGAGCAGACCCAGCACCCGCGCCGATGCCGTCCTCCAGGGCGCTCCGGCCGAGGTCGAGGCACGCGGCGTCCGGGAGTGGCTCGCGGAGCTGAAGGACGCCGAACCGAAGTCGGTGCGCATCGCCACCTTCGACACCCGGGCGCGGGCGATGCGCCACCTCCCGGGCTCGGCCGCCCGGCACGTGGCCCATCTGCTGCGCCGCCGCGGCTACGACGTACCTCCGGCGACGAGCTTCTATGTCGCCGCCACCGTGGGACCCCTCGCCCACGACGAAGAGGCACGTGCCAGCGACTGGGCCGCGAACCTCGGCCACCAGCTGAAGCGGCAGGTGGCCTGAGACGTCGACATTCCCCGACGGCCACCTCGGGGCTGGCCCCGGTGCCGTACCCACAGCCGATCGAGGTCGGCTCCACCCGGCGTACGCTGCAGCACGACCTTCTCGGCGACAGCTCCTGTCCCCAGGTGCTGGTACGCATCGGCTGGCCGCAGCGCCACCACCGGCCGCTGCCCCCGACCCCGCGGCGTGCTCTGGACGACGTACTCCGCCACGAGAGCGCCGCCTCGTCGTGAGCTGCTGCTCGATCAGGTCGCCGATCGAACCGCCGCGTCGCCGGCAGGGGTGCGCCAGCCGCTCGGGACGACCGCGACCGGGACGGTGGCGCGATGCAGCAGCCGCCGGCTCACCGACCCCAGCGGCATCCGCCAGTGCCTGGCGTGGCCGGGTCTGCCGACCACCAGCAGCGCTGCGTCCTCGGCCAGACCGAGGATGACCTCTACCGGTGGGCCGGTCGGAGTGCGCTGAGTCACCGGGACGTCCTGGTAGAGCGCCCGTAACGGGGTCACCGCCGCATCCTGGCCGTCCGCGACGCGCTCCATCCACTCCTCCCCGCTGTCGAGGACCATGCGCGTGCCGGGCGGTGCCTGTGGCTGCCAGGCCGAGACCGCGATGAGCGGGAGGCCCTCCCCCTGCGCGTAGGCCAGGGCGAACTCCACCGCCTCCAGATGCGGTTCGAGCGCGTCGATCGCCACGACCACGGGGCTCTCCGTGCGGGGAGGCGACCAGCCGGGCGGCACGACCACGACCGGCACGCTCGCGTTCTGCGCGATCGTGATGGCCGTCGCCCCCACATAGGAGCCGCCGTTGCACTCCTCGTCTGCGCGGCCGATGACCACCAGCTCCCTGCCCAGCGACCGGGCGAGCAGGGCACTCTCCGATCCGACCAGGACCGAGGACGTGACGTACACGTCCGGATGGTCCTGGCGCACCTCCTCGACCAGCTCCGCCATCTCGTCGTTCGCGTCGGAGACGGAGCCACGCAGCGTACGTTCCCACGCCGGACCGGCGTCGTCGACGACGTGACACAGCTCGATCCCGAGACCGGTCGCCTCCGCATGCGCCACCGACCACTCCAAGGCTGGGGTGACTCCGAGCGGCCGGTCGGTCCCGACGAGCATCCTCGGCATCGACCGCCGCGTGCGGATGCGTCCTTCGGGCTCCTCGCTCGCCTCCGGCCCGGGCCCGTCGACCCGTTGACGTGCGTCCCGGATCAGCCCGACCGCAAGCTGTTCGAGGGCACGACTCGCGGCGAGCCTCTCCCCCACAGCCAGGTCCTGACCGGGACACAGACCCGCATCCCCGGTAGCGACCAATGCTTCTCGGCCGCTCGCGTGGAGCTTCGCCTCGGCGTGCACGGTGCCGTCCTCGCTGTCGAGGAACACGTCCACCGCCCACACCGTGCCGGCGTGGCGCTCCACCTCGGAGGGAGTTTGGGAACTCACCGATCAGCTCCCGTCGTGCTCGATGGCGACCCGGGTGGCCTTCTGCTCCTCGGTGGCGTACGGAACACGCACGTCCAGCACTCCATCAGATCCGCGAATGGGTTGGTCGGGCGCTTGATGGTGCTCATCTGTCCTCCATGAGTCTATGGGCGCCCGTACGGCGCCTTCCCCCTCAGTCTTGTTCCGGTCCGGGCGGAACTCAGGAGACCTTGGTCACCCGCGCCGGGACCTCCGCCGCCTGCCCTGGAAGGGAGTCCGCGGTGCTCGCCCCACCGAACGTCGTGACCATCACCCTGAACCCGGCACTGGACGACTCCTTCTCGGCGCCGAGGCTGGGTCCGGGCAGAAAGATGCGGGGCAGCACACCTCGGATCGACCCTGGCCAGAAGGCCGACCGCGGTCGACTGCTCGACGCCGAGATCGAAGTGACCCAGGTCTGCGGGGAACTGTGCGGTCTCGGCCGCGTGCAGCGGGGAGTTCTCTACGTTCATGGCGCCTCGGGCGCGGGAGGAACCACCTCGACGGGGCAGCCGGACTCACGCAGCAGTGCGTGCCCGGTGCCACCCAGACGCCGCAGCGGGAACGCATGCCCACGTCGGCCGATGACGAGCAGGTCGGCGCCCTTGGACTCGTCGGCGATGACCTGGGCGGGCTGTCCCTGGCGGATCTGGATCCAGGCCTCGGTCCCGACCGCGTGCGGCGCCAGCTGCCGTGCCCGGTCGAGGGTCTGCATCAGGCGGTGACGAGCATCCGCCTCCCAGGCGGCCTGGTCGTGTTCCAGCGTGGTGTCGTAGAAGACGGCCGGCAGCTCCCACGCATGCACTAGAACCAGCTCGCCACCCCGGTCGGCGGCCTCGCCCAGCGCGTGGGCGACGAGCTCGGCGCAGGCATCCGGGTCCGTGACGGCGACGACGACCCGGGCGGTGTCCTGGCCGGGAGACCACACCGTCGGAACGACCACGACAGGCACCGGCGCACGGGAGGCGACCCGGCCGGTCACCGAGCCGGTCACGAGGCGGGACAGGCCGTGGCGACGCTCGTCGCCGAGCACCACCATCCGGGCGTCGGCGGCCGCGTGAACGAGCTCCGCGACCGCGCCACCGTCCCGAAGCGTCGTGGTCACGTGGTCGGCACCGACGAGGTCGGCGGCCAGCTTCTCGGCCCGCTCCAGAATGGCCTCGCCGGCCTCACGCACCTGGTCCGCCAGTCCCTCATAGCCGTACGGGTAGAAGACGCCGGTCGCGACCGCAAGGTCCACCACGTGGACGAGCCACAGGTCGGCGCCATCTCGTCGGGTCGCGGCGTAGCGGATCGCCGCTCGGCCACCCTCTCCCCCATCGATGGCGACCAGGATCCGGTCGTGCTCGGACATGTGCCCTCCTTGGGAGCTCGGCACGCGCGTCCGGCTCCCGGGTCTCAAATCTCGTCGGGTCTACCGCAGCGCGTCAGGGCCTTCGGTGCCGCGCGCGGAGGACCTAGGTCCGTTGGGTTCCGTCCGCGTCTGCGTCATCGCTGCACCTGAGTGCCCGACGTACCGGCGAGCACTCCGTCGATCTCGTCGAGAGAGCCGATCGCCGAGCGCCGGCCGGTCCGTCGGGTGAAGGTGGAGACTGCTTCGACCTTCGGACCCATCGATCCTGCGGGGAACCACATCGAGGACAGCTCGGCGACGCTCACCTCGTGCAGCACCTTCTCGGCGGGACTGCCGAAGTCCCGGATCACGCCCTCCACGTCGGTGATGACGAGCAGCAGGTCGGCGCCGAGCCTCTCCGCGGCGAGGGCAGCCGCCCGGTCCTTGTCGACCACCGCGTCGACGCTCTCGTATCGTCCGTCTCGCTCCACGACCGGCACTCCCCCGCCACCGGCGAGCACGACGGTCACGCCTGCGTCGAGGAGCCGCGCGGCCACCGGGAGCTCGACGATGTCATCGGGAGACGGGGAGGCGACCACGCGTCGCCAGCCACCGTGGTCGGCCTTGATCGTCCAGCCGTACCTGCCGGCGAGGCGACGCGCCGACAGCTCGTCGTAGAACTGGCCGATGAACTTGGTCGGCACCCGGAACGCCCCGTCCTCCGGATCGACGACGGTCTGGCTGACGAGCGTCGCCACCTCGCCTGCCATCTCGGCGAGGAGCGCCTGCTGGAGCCAGAGCCCGATGAGGCCCTGGGACTCCGCGACGAGGTCGGCCAGCGGATAGGGCTCCGAGAGGCTGGGGTCCGAGCCGCTCTCGAGTGCCAGCAGACCGACCTGGGGGCCGTTGCCATGGACCACGACGACCTGGTGCTCGCGGGCGATGTCCGCCAGCGCGGCCGCAGCCGCTGCCACGTGCCGGCGTTGGGGTGCCGCGTCCGGCCGCTCACCACGTCGCAGCAGGGCGTTGCCTCCGATGGCGACGACGATCCTCACCTCGGCGCCTGCACTCGTCCGGCCGAGGTCGCGGCGGGCACCGCCTCGCTGGTGTGCCGACGGTTCCCCGGGCAGGGAAGGGACATGGCGGTCTCCTGGGTCAAAGGGTCGTGGACGGGTCCAGCACACTCCGATGGCGACCTCCGCAGGAGTGCCGAAGGTCTCCCCGGCTCGGGACCTTGCGCTCATGACCGACCTTCCCGGCCGGACGAGGCTGGCCCCATGAACGACCAGCACTCGCAGCGGGGATGACCATGCTTGTCCGCGAGATCATGACCCCGTCCCCGGTCACCGCACGGAGAGGCACCCCCGTCAAGGAGGCGCTCGCTCTGCTCCGCGACCACCACATCACCGCCCTGCCGGTGGTGACGTCCGCGGGCCGGGTCTGTGGCGTCGTCGCCGAGATCGACATGATCCGCGACCGCGTCCTGCAGGACCCCCGCGCGCACGTGCTCCCACCGGCGCCGGTGAGCGACCGGCCCGCGGCGTACGTCGAGGATGTGATGAATCCGGTGACGATCGCCGTGCGCGCGAGCGCGGAAGTCGCCGTGGCGGTCGACATCATGGCCGACCGGGCGCTGAAGAGCCTGCCGGTCCTCGATGACGACGACGTTCTCGTCGGGGTCATCAGCCGCAGCGACGTGGCCAGCGCCCTGGCCCGGGACGACGACACGATGGTTCGGGACCTGACGGCGCTCGTCAGCGAGCTCGGCCACCCCGACTGGGTCGTCGACGTCGCCGACGGAAGCGCCGTGATCGTCGGGCCGGCGACGCCGAAGGAGCGCGCCCTGGCCGAGTCCGCGGCAGCGACCGTGCCTGGAGTCACCCGGATACGTACCGACTCACAACAACCACGTACCGAGGAGTGATCGCACCATGAAACGCACCCTGATCCCAGCAGCAGCGGCGGCCATCGCCACCGTCGCACTCGCCGTCCCGGCGTCGGCAGCAACCGGTGACGGGCAGGAGTTCGGGCACCACGTCGTCCACTGCACTCGGGCCGTGGGCTTCGACGGCACCCACAACCCGGGCATGCACCAGGGCTTCAGCGGCTTCACCGCCGGTCACATGTGCATGATGGCCGGCTGACCAGATGTCCGCCGACACCACACCCGCTCCGATCGTCGTCGGCATCCTCGATCCGGAGGTCGAGACGGCACTCCTGGAGTACGCCGGCCGGCTGGCCGCGACCAGCGGCCACCCGCTGCGGCTGGTGCATGTCGTCCAGGCGAACGTCCTGTTCGGAGATCCCATCCTCGGCCTCCCCGGCGCGATGCAGCCCCAGTCGATGATCATCGACGACGCCGGGGTCGGGCGGCTGGCCGAACAGATTCTCGCCGAGGCCACCGAGGTCGCCCGAGACGTCGTCGCCGGCGCTGTCGAGGTCTCCTCCGAGCTGGTGCGCGGCCACGCTGCCCACGTCCTGATCGAGGAGTCGGAGGACGCACACCGAGTCGTCGTCCAGCGCCGCGGATTCTCACGCATCCACCGGATCTTCACGGGATCTATCTCGTCCCGCATCGCGGCACACGCCCACTGCCCCGTCACCGTGGTCCCCGAACGCTGGTCCGCCGAGGGCCGCACCGGGGTCGTCGTCGGCGTCAGCGACGACAAGTCCGACGGCCAGGTCCTGGGTCACGCCATCGAGGAGGCGACCCGGCTGGACGAGCCGATCACCGTGCTCCACGGACTCGACCTCCTCGCCTTCTATGGGGAGATGGTCGACCACGCCACCACCCGCGACTGGACCGCGCGTGGCGAGCGCTACCTGGCAGATCTCGTCGGCAGGGCCGGGCATCCGCGGACACCTCTCGCGACCCGGGTCTTCGCCGAAGCCCCTGCCGACGCCTTGGTGACCGCGAGCGAGCAAGCCCGCCTCGTCGTAGTGGGACGAGCCTCGCATCTCAACGCGTTCCCACATCTGGGCGGAGTGACCCGCGCGCTGCTCCGCGAGGCGGCCTGCCCGGTCGAGGTCCTCCCGCTGCCGAGGTGACCAGAGATCGCTGCCGTTATCCCTTCACCGCTCCCTCCAGACCCTCGCTGCGCAGGAAGAGCCGCTGGAAGAGGAGGAAGAAGAGGATCGGCAGCGCAGCGGAGATCGCCATCGCGGCCAGCAGGACCGAGAGGTCGGTGGTCGGGGCGATGGAGGGCAACCTGACCGCGATGGGCTGCTTGGCCGGGTCGGGCAGCACGATCAGCGGCCAGATGAAGTCCTTCCACGCGGCGAGCACGGCGAAGACCGACACCACCCCGAGCACCGGTCGCGACATCGGCAGGACCACCGACCAGAAGAGCCGGTACGCCCCGGCGCCGTCGATCCGCGCGGCGTCCAGGATCTCGCGGGGCAGACTGTCGAAGAACCGCTTCATGATCACCACGTTGAACGCCGAGGCGCCGGCCGGCAGGAAGGCTCCGGCGTACGTCCCGACCAGCGACCAGTGCACGACCGGCAGGCTCAGCACGGTGAGGTAGAGCGGGACGAGCAGCAGCACGATCGGCACGAACATGGTGGCGAGCACGGCTCCGTAGAGGATCCGCCCGAACCGCGGCCGCAGCACCGAGAGCGCGTAGCCCGCGGTCGTGGCGACCACCACCTGCACGGCCCAGGACCCGGCGGCGATGACCACGGTGTTGACCAGGTAGGCCGACAGGCCGAGCTCGGTCCAGGCCTGCGACAGGATCGAGAGGTCCGGCCCGTTCGGCCACAGTGAGATCGGCGAGCGCAGCGTGTCCTGGGTGGGCGTGACCGCCGACTTCGCCAGCCACAGCAGCGGCCCGAGGCAGACCACCACCAGCGCCAGGAGCGTCGCCAGCTGTACGCCGCGAAGACTCCAGCGCACCGGCGTACGCCGCCGGTCGAGGGAGGAGACGAAGCTCATCAGTCGCTCCATCCGCGAGTCAGCCGGAAGTAGGCCCACGACAGCAGCGCCAGCCCGACCGCCATCATCAGGCTCAGCGCGGTCGCCGGGCCGTAGTCGCCGCCGCCGGTGGTGCTGCCGAAGGCGTACTCGTAGATCAGGAGCAGCAGCGTCAACGACGCGTGCGAAGGCCCGCCGCCGGTGAACAGATAGGGCTCCAGGAAGACCTGGGCGGTGCCGATGATCTGCAGGATCAAGGTGATCAGCAGCACCGGGCGCAGGTGCGGGAGAGTGACGTGCCAGACCTTGCCGAGCACTCCCGCTCCGTCGGCCGAGGCGGCGTCGTAGAGCTCCTGCGGCACCGTGGTCAGCGCTGCGAGATAGATGATCACCGTGCCACCGGCCGCGGCCCAGGTCGCCTCCATCACCAGCGATGGCAGCACCCAGTCGGCCGACTCCAGCCACGGCACCGGCCCGAGCCCGACCCAGCCCAGCATCGTGTTGAACACTCCCCCGGACCCGGCGTCGTAGAAGGTCTTCCACAGCAGCACCGCCACCGCGGGCGGCACCACGACCGGCAGGTAGGCCAGGCAGGCGTACAGCCCGCGCAGCCTGCGCAGCGAGCTGAAGACCACCGCCATGACCAGCGGGATCGGATAGCCGAAGACGAACGCGATCGCCGCGAAGACGGCCGTGTTGCGCAGCGCCACCGGCAGCAGCGGGTCGGAGAGCACCGTGCGGAAGTTGTCCAGGCCCACCCACTCGGCGGGCCCGACGAGGTTGGTCTCCTGCAGGCTCATCACCACGGTACGGGCGATCGGCCACCACGAGAACAGCCCGAAGACGAGCAGCATCGGCAGCAGGAAGACCAGGGTCGCCGCGCTGCCGCGCCACCACCTCGCGACCCCGGCGACGAGGGACGTACGCCGGCGAGCCGGCCCTCTCACGAGGGCCGGCCCACCCACCCGGGACATGTCAGCGACCACGCTCAGCCCTTGTCCAGGATCTGCTGCACGGAGGCGTCGGCATCCTTCAGCAGCGCGGGGATGTCGGCGTTCTCGTCGCTGAGCACCTTCTGCACGACCGGGTCGAGCGCGCCGTAAACGGCCTGCGTCTGTGCGGGCGGCTCGGCGACCAGCGTGAGGTCGAACATCCTCGAGGTGTAGCCGGTCATCTGCTCCAACGGCACGTTGACGTAGTCCTTCACCCAGCCCTGGTAGGTCGTGTACGACGCCTCGTCGAAGATCGGGAAGGTCGGCGTCCCCACGGGCTGCTCGGCCGCGGTCTGGGTCTTCGCGTCGGCGACGGCCGCGGACTCGTCGGTGTACTTGCGGACCCGGAAGAAGTCCGCCCACGCGACGGCCGCCTCGGCCTCTGCCTCGGTCGCCTTGGCGCTGACGACGTTGACCGAGCCTCCGCCGAGCGCGCCGGCGTCGGCCGAGTCGCCCATCGGGACCGCAGTGAGCCCGTACGTCTCCGGGTCGATCGCCGAGGTCGTGACGAGGGAGTTGTAGACGTCGGATCCGCTGATGTACATCGCAACCTTCCCCGCCGCGAACGCCTGGTTGATGCTGTTCCAGTCGTAGGAGGTGTTGCCGGAGAACGACTTGTCGGTCCAGCGCATGTCGTGCAGCAGCTGCAGCGCTTCCTCGGTCTGCGGGTTGTCGACGGTCGCGGTGAACGTGTCACCGTCCTGCGTCTCCATCCGGCCGCCGAGGGCGTAGGTCAGGGTCGTGAGGATCCAGCCACCGGTGTTGGAGCTGGTCATCTCGGCGTACCCGGTGGCACCGGTCCTGTCGTGGATCTGCTTGGCGGCCGCGCGCAGCTCCTCCCAGGTGGTCGGCGGCTTGTCGGGGTCGAGGCCGGCCTTCGTGAACAGGTCACGGTTGTAGTGGAGCGCGTTGGCGTAGACGTCGGAGGGCAGCCCGTAGACCTTCCCGTCGGTGCCCTGCGCCGCGGCCAGCACCGTCGGGTTGAGCTTGTCGAAGTAGGGCAGCTCGCGGACCTCGGCGTCGACGTCGGCGACCTGCTTGCGCTCGACGAGGCCCTTGGTGTCGGTGAACGGCACCCGGAACGAGATCGGCAGCGTCCCGCCGGCGAGCTGGGCGGGGAACGTCTGCGCGTTCCACTGCCACTCCACCGGCTTCACGGTGATGTCGGGATGCTCCTTGTTGAAGGCCGCCGCCTGCGCCTTGACGGCGTCGATCGTGGCCTGCTTGTCGCCGGGGCGCCAGCCCTCGACGGTGATCGTGACGCCGTCGCCGTCGTCCGACGTCTCACCGCAAGCGGCGAGCGAGCCGAGCACGACAGCCGCGACCGCGGCGAGCGCGACGCTGCGCAACCGAGTGGTTCTCATGGTCTGTCTCCTGGATGTTGTGGTGGGGTCTCAGGTCGTGGGCCGCAGCCATACCGCGGCATCGGGAACGAGCCGGCCCGCCTCGAGCGGCGAGCTGGCCAGCCAGACGTGGTCGCTGCTCGGCAGCTCCACGGGCGTGGCGGTCAGGTTGACCACGCAGGCGAAGTGGGTGCCACGGCGGAAGGCGAGGATCCCGGGGTCGGTGTCGATCCAGCTGAAGTCACCCGCGACCAGGTCGGGGTGAGTACGCCTGATCAGCAGCGCCATCCGGTGCAGCGACAGCATCGAACGGGGGTCGGCCGACTGCGCCTGCGCCGTCAGCCGCGCCCAGCCCTCGGGCTGCGGCAGCCAGGTCTTCACGCCCGGTGGGCTGAAGCCGTACGGCGGCCGGTCCCCGCTCCACGGCAGGGGCACCCGGCAGCCGTCCCGGCCGGGGTCGACACCGCCGCTGCGGAAGTGCATCGGGTCCTGGATCCGGTCCGGCGGGATGTCGGCTTCGTCCAGGCCCAGCTCCTCGCCCTGGTAGAGGTAGTACGCCCCGGGCAGCCCCATCGCCAGCATCGCCGCCGCCCGCGCCCGCCGTTCGCCGAGCGCCCGGTCGGTCGGGGTGCCGAAGCGCTTGGTCTCGAACGAGAACGCGGTGTCCGCACGGCCGTAACGGGTCACCGGCCGGGTGACGTCGTGGTTGGAGAGCACCCAGGTGGCGGGCGCATCGGCCTCACCGTGCACGCGCAGCGTCGTCTCGATGGAGGTACGCAGCGCCTCGGCGTCCCACGGCGCGGTCATGAAGTCGAAGTTGAACGCCGCGTGCAGGACGTCGGGGCGCAGGTAGCGGATGAACCGGGCGGTGTCGGGGAGCCAGACCTCGCCGATCAGAGCCCGGTCGGTGCCGTACTCCTGGGCGATCCGGCGCCAGCCGCGGTAGATCTCCTGGAGCTCCTCGCGGTCGACGTACGGGTGCTCGCCCGGTCGCGGGTCGGCGGGGACGTCGGGGAGGGCCGGGTCCTTGGCGAGCAGGGCGGCGGAGTCGATCCGGATCCCGGCGACGGCCCTGTCGAACCAGAACCGCAGGATCTCCTCGTGCTCGCGGCGTACGTCCTCGTGCTGCCAGTTGAGGTCGGGCTGCTCGGCGGAGAAGAGGTGCAGGTACCACTGCTCGGGGACGCCGTCGGGCGTCGTCAGCCGCGTCCATGGCGTGCCGCCGAACTCCGAGGTCCAGTCGTTGGGCGGCAGCTCGCCATCGGCTCCGCGGCCGTCTCGGAACCAGAACCGCTCCCGTTCGGGGGCACCGGGTCCGGCGGCGACCGCGGCCCGGAACCATCGGTGCTGGTCGGAGACGTGGTTGGGGACGATGTCGATGATCGTGCGGATGCCGAGCTCGAGGGCGTCCTGGATCAACGCCTCCGCCTCGGCGAGGTCGCCGAAGATCGGGTCGATCGCGCGGTAGTCGGCGACGTCGTAGCCCCCGTCGGCCATCGGCGATGGAAACCACGGCGTGAACCAGATCGCGTCCACCCCGAGGTCGCGCAGATACGTCAGACGCGCCCGTACGCCGGCCAGGTCACCGGTGCCGTCGCCGTTGGCGTCGGCGAAGCTGCGCGGGTAGATCTGGTAGATCGCCGCGGAGCGCCACCAGTCGGCGGGGCGCTCGGTGAAGACCGGGAGCGCCACCGGTGCCGGCTCGCTCCGTCGAGGTTCCGTGGCGGTCACGGGCACTCCGTTCTCAGCAACTCACACGTTCATGTGACCGCCGTCACCTTGACGGCGTGCAGCGACCGTAGAGCCAGCCAATGAAAGTGCGCAAGAACTTGACAGAGCGTAATTAATTTCAGGACTTTGCGCGCTGACTTGCGGGTCCGGTCGAGCGCCGGACCACCAGCTCACCCTCGAAGAGCAGCTCGTCGACCGGCCCGAGCGTGCCGTCGATCTGGCTCACCAGGAAGTCGACGGCCGCCCGTCCCATCGCCTCGATCGGCTGCCGGATCGTGGTGAGCGGCGGGTCGGCGAACGCCATGAACGCCGAGTCGTCGAAGCCGATCACCGACACGTCAGCGGGCGTCGAGAGCCGAGCCCGCCGGACCGCCCTCACCGCCCCCAGAGCGAGCGGGTCGCTGGCGCACACGATGCCGGTCGCACCCTGCTCGACCAGCCGCGCCGCGGAGGCCTGCCCGCTCTGGAGCGAGTAGAGGCTGCGTACGACCAGATCCTCGTGGAACGGCACGCCGGTCCGGTCGCAGACGACACGGAAGGCGGCCAGCTTGCGCTCGGACGGAACGTGGTCGCGCGGGCCCAGGACCAGGCCGATCCGCTCGTGCCCGAGCGAGATCAGGTGCTCGGCGGCCTGCTCCATCGCATCGGCGTCGTCGCAGACCACCCGGGGAAACGGCAGATCGTCGATGGCCGCGTTGATGAGCACGACGGGGAGGTTGCGGCCGGCGAGACGGTCGTAGTGAGCATGGTCCGCGTCCCGCTGTGCGTAGGCGCCGCCGGCGAAGACGACGCCGGCCACCTGCTGCTCGAGGAGCAGGTCGACATACTCCGACTCGGTCACGCCACCGGCGGTCTGCGTGCACAGCACCGGGGTCAGACCCTGCTGGGCGAGGTGGGCGCCGAGGACCTCGGCGAGCGCCGGGAAGATCGGGTTCTGCAGCTCGGGCAGGACCAGGCCCACCAGCCTGGCACGCTCGCCACGAAGCTTCACCGGCCGCTCGTAGCCGAGCACGTCGAGCGCGGTCAGCACCCGCTCGCGGGTCGCCTCCGAGACCCCCGGCTTGCCGTTCAGCACCCGGCTCACGGTCGCCTCGGAGACCTTGGCTCGGGCGGCTGCGTCGGCAAGACGTCTACTCATGAACGCAAGAATATAACTGCTTTACGCAAGCTGTCTGCAAGCAATGGCGTCCTTGACGCTCAATTCAATAAGTGATTTAGTCACTTCCTGTGACCAGCAACACATCATCGCTCTCTGAACGCATCGCCGACGGCATCGTCGCCATGATCGAGGCCGCGGGCCTGGAGCCGGGCGACGCCCTGGCTTCCTCGCGCGAGCTGGCCAAGCGGTTCGAGGTGACCACACCGACGATCCGGGAGGCGCTGCGCCGTCTCGAGGCGACCGACGTGATCCGCTTCCGGCACGGGTCGGGCACCTACGTGAGCGGCGGGGTGAACCGGCGCCTGCTGGTCAACCCGCATGTCTCGGAGTCGCGCAGCGAGTCGGTCCTCGAGCTGCTCGACGCCAGGATCGTGCTCGAGCCGCCGGTCGCGGCGGCCGCGGCCTCGGCGCGCACCGACGACGACCTGGCCGCGCTGACGCTCTCGGCCGACAACTCGCTCAAGCCGCAGTTCGCCGACGAGCGGCCCGAGCTGCACTTCCACGTCGCGCTCGCCGGCGCCTCGGGCAACCTGCTGCTGCGCGAGACGATCGAGGCGCTGCTGCAGGTGAGGGCCCGCGACCAGATCGAGATCCGGCACCGCTACACCGACCGGGACCGTGACCACGCCGACCACCTCCGGATCGTCGAGGCCGTACGCGACGGCGACGCCGACGCCGCGGCCGCCCTGACCCGCGAGCACCTGCTCGCCATCCGCGACGCGATCGCCTCCACCCTCGGCCCGGAGCAGGGCCGATGACCGCGAAGCTCGCCGAGATGACCACCCTCGAGGCCGCAGCGGCCGCGCAGGGCAGGACGGTCGTGGTGATCCCCGTCGGCGCGTTCGAGCAGCACGGCGCCGGACTGCCGCTCGCCACCGACCAGATCCGCGCCGAGGCCCTCGCCGACGCGGTGGCCGAGGCCCTGCCCGGCAAGATCGTCATCGGCCCGGGCGTACCGGTCGGCGTCTCGCCCCACCATCAGGCCTTCGCCGGCACGGTGAGCCTGCGCCCGGCGCTGTTCGCCGCCGTCGTACGTGAGTACGTCGAGTCGCTGGCCGGCCACGGCTGGCGCCGGTTCCTCGTGGTGACCGGGCACGGCGGCAACAACGCCACCCTCGGCACCCTCGCCCAGGAGCTGCTGCGCGACCGGCCCGACCTGGAGCTCGCCTGGGCGCCGGTGACCGCGCTGGCCAAGGACGCCGTGGCCACGATGGAGCTCACTGCGGTGTCCGGTCACAGCGGCGAGGCCGAGACCGCCCAGATGCTGCACATCGCCCCGCATCTCGTACGCCACGACCTGCTCGCACCGGGGACGACCACGCCCGACCAGCTCGACCCGTTCGCGCGCCTCGCGCGATCGGTGAACCACCCCGCCGTGGCCCTCCCCTACGACCGCCTCTCCCCCAGCGGCGTGCTCGGCGACCCACGTCGCGCCACCGCCGAGGACGGCCGCGCCATCCTCGCCGAGGCCACCGACCGCATCGTCGCCTTCATCAAGGAGTGGCTCGACACCTAGGCCACCCGCCCCCTCCAGCTCGGGACCCGACCGGGACGCACGCCGCGTCGCCGGGCGATCCAGCACACCCAATCGCACCGAACTGCCCCGAAAGGAGCACGACATGTCCCCACGACACCTCCGCCTGCTGGCGCCGGCGGCCGCGGTCGCAGCGGTAGCCGCGCTGTCCCTGGTCCCGACCGCCACCGCGCTGACCCATGCCTCCCAGGACCGATCGACCGCCGCGAGCACCCGGCCCACCCCCTGTGCCAAGCCCACCGAGCAGGAACCCGACAGCAGCCAGAAGTACGAGCTGACCAGCGGCGACCTCGAGCGTAGCTACGTGCTCCGTCTGCCCGAGGGCTACGAGCGGCGCGCGGACTGGCCGCTGATCGTCGCCTATCACGGCCGCGGAAGCACCGGCGTCGAGGTCGAGGGCTACTCCGAGCTCTCCGACCTCCCCGCCGTCGTCGCCTACCCCGACGGCGCCATCGGCACCGGGTCGGGCTATCGCAAGGCCTGGCAGGGCGCACCGTACGAGGCACCCGGCGTCGACGACGTCGCCTTCACATCCGACCTGCTCGCCGCGATCGAGGCCGACCACTGCATCGACACGACCCGCGTCTACGCCACCGGGAAGTCCAACGGTGCCGGCCTGGCCGCCCTCCTCGCCTGCCGGCTGCCGGGCACGTTCGCCGCCGTCGCCCCGGTCGCACCCGCCCTCTATCCAGGCACCCGGACCGGCTGCGCCGAGGCACCGCCGACGCCGATCCTGGAGATCCACGGCGTCGCGGACGCGACCATCCCCTACGCGGGCGACGCCGACCGTGACCTGCCCGCGATCCCGGAGTGGGTCCAGGGCTGGGCCGACCACAACGGGTGCACCGCCTCCGCCACGCGCACCAACCGCGACGTCGAGACCACCCGGTGGTCCGGGTGCGACCAGGGCGCCGAGGTCCAGCACGTCGCCGTCGACGGCGGCGGCCACGTCTGGCCGGGCGGCGACATCTACTCAGGTGGCGGCCACGTCACCCACACCATCGAGTCCGCGACGGTGATCTGGGACTTCTTCTCCCGACACCGCCTCACCAGCGAAGGGTGACCCCCATGACCAGCACCACCACACCCACCGGCAGCGACAGGCTGCCGTGGATCATCCGCGCCATGGGCGTGATCGAGCGCGTCGGCAACGCCCTGCCACACCCGTTCTGGCTCTTCTGGATCCTCGCCGCGATCCTCGCCGTGATCAGTGCCATCTGCGCGGCCGCCGGCGTCTCGGTCGTCTCTCCCGGCGACGGGGAGGAGGTCGTCGTCCAGAGCCTGCTCAGCGGCGAGGGCCTGGCGATGGCGGTCTCCACGATGGTCTCCAACTTCGCCGAGTTCCCGCCGATGGCGACCATCGTCGTGGTCATCATGGGTGTCGCCGTCGCCGAGCGCACCGGGTTCCTCACCGCCGCGATGAAGACCGGCATCTCCCGGGTGCCCGTCGGCTGGGTGGTCTTCGCCGTGGCGTTCACCGGCACCGTCGCCCACGTGGCCTCGGCCGCTGCGTACATCATCCTGGTCCCCCTCGGCGGTCTCGCCTTCCGGGCAGTGGGGCGGTCCCCGATCCTCGGGATCGTGGTCGCCTACACCGCGATAGCCAGCGGGTACGACGCCAGCCCGATCCCCACGCCCAACGACGCGATCTTCGCCGGCATCACCACTGCCGCGGCTCAGATCGTCGACGAGAGCGCGTACGTCTCCCCCGTCAGCAACTGGTTCTTCAACATCGCGTCCTCGGTGCTGCTCGCCGCGGTGATCACGCTGATGACCAAGTTCGTCCTCTCCAAGCGGCCCGACCTCGACGCCGACGAGGATGCCGACGACGGCGACTTCGGCACGCTCGAGCTCGACGGCCGTGAGCGCCGGGCGCTGCGCTGGTCCCTGCTGAGCCTGCTGGTCGCGATCGTGGTCGTCGCAGCCGTCGTGATCCCACCAGGCTCTCCCCTGCGCGGCGAGGACGGGTCGCTGACCGAGTCGCCGTTCCTCACCGGGATCGCCGCGATC
Source organism: Nocardioides sp. NPDC087217 (assembly GCF_044744805.1). Taxonomy (NCBI): domain Bacteria; kingdom Bacillati; phylum Actinomycetota; class Actinomycetes; order Propionibacteriales; family Nocardioidaceae; genus Nocardioides; species Nocardioides sp. NPDC087217. The sequence continues at coordinate 347,962 of NZ_JBIUZB010000002.1, read as the reverse complement.
GTCGCGGTGCTCTTCGGCCTCGCCGGCACCGTGTACGGCACGCTGTCCGGTTCGATCACCAAGCCCGGTGACGTGCCGGCGCTGATGGGCCAGGGGATCAAGCAGATGGCACCGGTGCTGGTCCTGTTCTTCGCGATCGCCCAGTTCCTGGCGTACTTCGAGTGGTCCAACCTCGGCGACGTGCTCGCGGTCAACTCCGCCGAGGCCCTGGAGACCAGCAACATCCCGGTGTGGGTGGTCTTCCTGCTCGTCCTGGCGCTGCTCAGCATCGTCAACATCATGGTCACCAGCGGCTCGGCGATGTGGTCCATCGCCGCGCCCGTCCTGGTGCCGATGCTGATGCTGCTCTCGGTGCCGCCGGAGACCACCCAGGCACTCTTCCGGATCGCCGACTCCGGCTCCACCGCGATCACCCCGATGAGCCCGTACTTCGTGATGGCTCTGGGCTTCCTGCAGCGCTACCGCAAGGACGCCGGCATCGGCACCCTCGCCTCCTACACGCTGCCGCTGGCCATCGCGATGAGCCTGGCCTGGACGGCCCTGTTCTTCCTCTGGTGGGCCCTCGGCATCCCGCTCGGCCCGGGTGCCCCGGTCCGCTGATCCGCTGCGACGAGGCCCGGCGACCTGTCGAGGTCGCCGGGCCTCTGCCACGCCTTCGGGAGTCGATCAGGCGAGCCGCTCCAGCAGCGCCTTCGCGGTCGAGACGCTGGACTGCGGGTTCTGTCCGGTGATCAGGGTGCCGTCGACGATCACGGTGTCGCTCCACGGCTCGCCGGTCTCGACGATGCCGCCGGCCGTACGCATCCGCTGCTCGACCGAGAAGGGGATGCTGTCGCCGTAGCCGCCCTGCTGCTCCTCGGTGTCGGTGAAGCCGGTCATCCGGCGGCCGCGGAAGAGCCAGCCTCCCTCGCCGGTGGCGGCGAGGAGGCCGGCGACGCCGTGGCAGAGCGCGACGACCGGTCGGCCGGCGGAGTCGGTGGCAGTCAGGAGCGCGGCGAGCGAGGCGTCCTCGACCAGGTCCGTCATCGGGGCGTGGCCGCCGGGGATGTAGACGGCGTCGTACGCGGCCGGGTCGATGTCGGCGAGATCGAGCGGGTGGGCGAGCTGCTTCTCGAGAGTGTCGAGGTAGGCGCGGAACCGCTCGGCGTCCTCGGGCTGGACGCCGCCCTGCTCGCTGAGAGAGAGCGCGTCGACCGTCGGCGCCCTGCCGCCGGGGGTGGCGATGTCGATCTCGACGCCGGCTCCGGCGAGCGTCTCGTGGGAGGCGGCGACCTCTTCGGCCCAGAAGCCGGTCGGGTGCTCGGTGCCGTCGGCGAGGACGAGGGTGTCGGCCGCGGAGACGACCATCAGTACGCGAGTCATGAGGTTCTTCCTTCTTGTTCGGTTCGGTGATGACGTAACGACGACTCTCGCCGGATTCACTCCCGAACCTCGTCGTGCGGTCATAATGATTTCTATGACCTCGCTCGATCTCTGGGAGGCGTTCGCGCATGCCTACCGGGAGCGCTCGATCAGCGCCGCGGCCCGTCGCCTCGATCTCTCCCAGCCCGCGGTGACCGCCCGGATCCGCAAGCTCGAGGACGACCTCGGGGCCGTCCTGTTCGAGCGCTCCCGCACCGGCCTGGTGCCCACCGGACGTGCCGACGCGCTCGCCACCCGGATCACGCCACTGGTCGACCAGCTGCGCGGTGCCGTCGGCACCGAGTCCTCGATCGGGCCCGGGAGCATCCGGATCGGCGGCGCCGCCGACGTGATGGCCACCCGGATCGTGCCGGCCCTCGCACCGCTCGTACGCGACGGCCTCGACGTCTCGGTGACCACCGGTCTCGCCCAGGAACTCCTCGACGACCTGGCCCAGGAGCGCCTGGACCTCGTCGTCTCCTCCGTACGCCCCGGCGACGAGCGGCTGCGGTCGACGGCACTGGTCGACGAGGAGTTCCTCCTGGTCGCGGCGCCGGCGATCGCAGGACAGGTCGATCCCGCCGAGCTGGCGCAGGACCCGGTGCGCGCGCTCGCGGCCATACCCCTGGCGGCCTACTCCCCCGACCTGCCGATCATCCGGCGCTACTGGCTCACCGAGTTCGACGAGCGCCCCACCAACCGCACCGCGCTCGTCCTGCCCGACCTGCGCGGCATCCTCCGCGCCGTCGTCGCCGGCATCGGCGCCTCCGTGCTGCCCCGCTACCTGGTCGACGGAGCCCTCGCCGACGGCACCGTCGTACGCCTCCACGAACCCAGGCTCGGGCCGCTCAACACCCTCTGGCTCGTCACCGGCCCCAGCGCACCACCGGCCGTCGGCCACGTCTGCCGACGTCTGAGCGCGGAAGCCGCCGGATGGCCCAGCACCTGACCCGCCGCGATCCCGACCCGCCTCAGTAGCCCTTGCCCGGGTTGAGGATGCCACGCGGATCGAGGGCGGACTTGATCGCGTGATGCACACCGAGCACGTCGGGTCCGACCTCGCGGGCGAGCCAGGAGCGCTTGAGCAGGCCGATGCCGTGCTCGGCGGTCACGGTGCCGCCGAGGTCGAGGGCGATGCCGAAGATATCGTCGCCGGCAGCGAGGACCTCTTTCGGGACCGGGCCGGTCGGGTAGCCGATCAGGGGGTGCAGGTTCCCGTCCCCGGCGTGGGCGAAGGAGTAGATGCGTACGCCACGGCGCCGGGCGACCTCTTCGACGCGGACGAACGCCTCGGCCAGGCGCGAGCGAGGGACGCAGATGTCCTCGATCAGCACCGAGCCCTTGGTCTCGATGGACGGCAGGGCGAGGCGGCGGGCCTCGACCAACCGGGCCGAGGTCTCCTCGTCGACGCCCTGCTCGACCCATGTCGCCTCCTTACCGAGCACCTCGCCGATCGCCTCGATCTCGGACTCCGCGGCCGGGCCGTCCGCCTGGGCGATCACCAGGGCGCCGCCGCGTTCGGCGTAGGCGGTCCCCTGGGCGTCGTCGACGACCTGGAGGGTGGCCTGGTCGAGCAGCTCGAGCATGGCCGGCTCGCGCCGGTCCTGGGCCAGGGCGGCGCAGGCCCGGGCGGCGGCCTCCACTCCCGCATAGGCCGCCGCGACGGTCAGGGTCCGCTCCGGCAGGGGCCGAAGGCGTACGGTCGCCCCGACCACCACGCCGAGGGTGCCCTCGGAGCCGACGAAGAGGCCGGTGAGGTCGAGGCCGGCGACGCCCTTCAGGGTCGCCCGGCCAGTGCTGATCAGGGTGCCGTCGGCGAGCACGACCTCGAGGCCGAGCACGGCGTCGCGGGTGACGCCGTACTTCACGCAGCGCAGCCCGCCCGCGTTGGTGGCGACGTTGCCGCCGATGGTGGAGACGGCGGCCGAGGCCGGGTCGGGGGCGTAGCGCAGGCCGTGCTCGCCGGCGGTCCGGTCGAGGTGGGCGGTGATCACTCCGGGTTCGACATGAGCGGTCTGGTCGACCGGGTCGAGCGAGATGATCCGGTCCATGCCGCTCACGTCGAGCACGAGCATGCCGGGGGCGGCGACGGCGCCTCCGGCCAGGCCGGTGCCCGCACCCCGAGGGACGACGGGTACGCCGTGCGCGGAGGCCAACCGCAGCGTGGCCCGTACGTCCGCGACCGAGGTCGCGCGGACCACCACGTCGGGCACTCCCTCGGCCACGATCCCGGACCGGTCGACGGCGACCGCGGCAAGGAACGACTCCTCCGTCGAGACCGTCGGAACCGCCGCGGTCAGCTCGGCCAGGAACCCAGCGGGGAGGGTCACCGGCCGACCTGCCGCACGATGACCGGAAGGTCCGCACCCAGCTTGAGCCGCTCGAGGAAGAGGATCACCGTGGCCGCGACGGAGCGGTGGCTGACATCGTTGAGGATGTCGTGACGGCCGCCCTCGACGACGTGCTGCTCGACGGTCTCCGCGCCCACCCACGGCTTCAGCGCCTCACCGACCGGGGTGACCCGGTCGTCGCGGCCGTGGATGAGCAGCAGCGGCATCTCGGGCACGCTCAGCTCGACCTCGTCCCACGGCAGCGGATCCGCCAGAGCACCTCGCGCGAAGCCGGCATCGGCCGAGATCGTCCCGCGATAGGTCGGGCAGGCGCTGCGTACCTCCAGCTCGTCCTCCCACTCCGCGTCCACCTCGGCACTCGTCGCGGGAAGCGCGAGACCGGCGATGACGGCGGCGTCGACCGGCAGCTCGCCGACGAGCAGGGCGGCGAGGGTGGCACCGGTGTCGGAGCCGACGAGCACCTTCGGCGCGGGCAGCGCCTCATCGGCCACCAGCACCTCGGCCGCCGCTCGAGCGGCGTCGAGGTCGCCAGGATCCACCTCCACGATCCGCACCTTGTAGGCGTCGGCGGAGACGCGGCGACCGAACCTGGCGTACGTCGCCGCGGTCTCACCCCGTCCGGTGAGCAGGATCAGGGTGCCGCGAGGTGCGACCCCTTCGGGCTCGTCCCAGGTGTGAGGCAGGTCGGTCACGGCGATGGCAGTCATGCCCACCATGCTCGGCGCGGCCTGCCGGTTGCGTCCAAGACCAATCTGCTCAGCTGATCCATCGCCGATCGTGATCGGTATCTGGAAGACCCGCCCACGAGCCCCGCCGAGGGCGCAGACTAGATATATGAGTATTTCGCTGGACATTGAGCATCTACGTACGCTCGTGGCGATCGCCGAGAGCGGCGGGTTCACCAAGGCGGCCGCAGTGAGACACATCAGCCAGCCCGCGCTGAGCCAGCACGTACGACTCCTCGAGCGCACCTTGAAGCGCCGCCTCTTCGAGAAGGACGGCCGCACGATGCGGTTCACGCCCGACGGCGAACGGGTGCTGGTCGAGGCGCGCAAGATCCTCGCCACCCACGACGCGTCGCTCGCACTCCTGGAGGTCGCCAACCCGACGACCATCACCGTCGGCTGCGTCGAGCACGCGGTCGAGCAGATGCTCCCCGAGCTCCTGCACGCCCTCACCCAGGCGTTCCCCGAGACCGGCACCCGCTTCGAGATCGGCCGTTCGACCCAGCTCTACGACTCGGTGGCCAAGGGGTCGGTCGACCTCGCCTTCGTCCTCGACCCCAGCGGCCAGGCCGCCGGCCACCAGGTCGGGCTCCTCCCCCTCCATTGGTACGCAGCTCCCAACCGCACCACCACCGGCCCGACCGCGACCAGTGCGGACACGTTCAACCTGGTCGCCTTCGAGGAGCCGTGCGGGCTGCGCGAGCGCGCGCTGGCCCTGCTCGCCGAGGCAGGCCACCAGGTCGAGGTGACCGCCACCTCGACAACACTGGAAGGGGTGCTGGCCGGGGTGCGCGCCGGGCTCGGCACAGCCCTCCTGCCCGGCATCGGAGGCCGGCCCCAGGGCGTCGTCGAGCGCGCGGGCCTCCCGGCCGCCGGCACCGCCGACCTGCGGATGATCGCCCGGCGCGGCCTGGACGAGGCGGTCGAGGACACGGCCCTGGCCACCGGGCGCGACTTCCTCGCCGCCACCCCGCCACTGCGTCTGATCAGCAACGCATAAGCCAGCGCGAAGGATTCACATCCCACATTCCTGTTGGACGCCACGACCCTCACCCGTCAGCATTGATTACTAAGTCAGTCGACTTTATCGACGGAATCCGTCGCGCTCCGGAAGGAACCCCTCGTGACCACCCCAGTCTTCGACGCCCAGATCCCGGCGACAGCATCACCCAAAGTCGAGTTCATCAGCCTCTCGCACCTGAACCCGTCCACCGAGCTGAACCCGGTCAAGGTCCCCCACGGCATCGACCTGGACTACTTCAAGCGCTACGTGGCCACCTTGGAGGAGCAGGAGTTCGACTACACCCTGCTTCCCTACGGCTCGAACTCGGCCGACTCGTTCATCACCGCGGCAGCCGTCGGCACGCTCACCGAGCGGATCAGGCCGATCGTCGCGCTGCGCCCCAACACCACCTTCCCGCTGGTCGCGGCCCAGAAGCTGGCCACCCTCGACCAGCTGACCGAAGGCCGCGCGGTCGTCCACCTGATCTCCGGCGGCTCCGACGACGAGCAGCACCGCCAGGGCGACTACGAACCCAAGCCGCGGCGCTATGCCCGCACCGGGGAGTACATCGACCTGCTGCGCCGAGCCTGGACCGAGAAGGAGCCCTTCAGCCACGAGGGCGAGTTCTACCGGTTCGACGGCTTCGGGCCTGGCTTCTCCACCTACTCCGGCGACCCGGTCCCGATCTCGATCGGCGGCCAGTCGCAGGAGGCGTTCGACATCGGCGGCACCCAGGCCGACATCTTCTCCTTCTGGGGCGAGCCGCTCCCCGAGCTGCGCACCGAGATCGACCGCGTCAACGCGATCGCGGCTGCCGCGGGCCGGCCCAACCCGCGCATCTGGGTCACCTTCCGGCCGATCGTCGCCCCCACCGACGCCGAGGCCTGGGAGAAGGCCTACGACTACATCGGCAAGATCGGCGCGACCTACGAGAAGGCCGCCTACTTCGCCCGCCGCCACCAGTCCAAGGCCACCAACATCGGCTCGGTGCGTGCCCTCGAGTTCGCCGGCGCCTCCGAGCGCTACGACCGCGCACTATGGACCCGCACCGCCGCCGCGACCGGCGGACAGGGCGCCTCCACCGCCCTGGTCGGCAGCCCCGAGACCGTCGCCGCCGCGATCCTCGACTACGTCGATGCCGGCGCCGACCTGGTCTCCATCCGCGGCTACGACACGCTCGCCGACGCCGCCGACTACGGAAAGTACGTCCTCCCGCTGGTGCGCCAGGAGATCGCCCACCGCGAGGCGACCGGCCGCCGTGGCAACCTCCAGGCCGAGCACCTCGGCTACTACAGCGACGACTTCGTCGCCGCCGCCGACAAGGCCGCGGCGCTCGAGGGTGCCGGGGCATGACGGCGACCGACGAAACCGGCAAGAGGACGTACGACCTCCCGGTCCCGGACCTGTCCGACACCGCGCTCGCACAGGTCACCGCAGAGATCGCCGAGCACGCCGCCGACTACGACCGCTCCGGCGAGGTGCCGGACAAGGGTCTGGAAGCCGCCTGGCGCGCGGGCCTGGTGACCGCCACCGTCGGCAAGCGCTACGGCGGCCCGGAAGTCGGGACCATCGACGCCGTACGCATCGTCGAGGCCATCGGAGAGGGTGACCCGTCGGTTGCCCTGATCGTCACCAACACCCTGATGGCGCACGCCGCGCAGGCCGAGCTCGACGACTGGTACGCCGAGCACTACGACGACCTGCTGCGCCGTTCGCTCAAGGAGCCGTCGTTCGTCAACGCCATCCGCGCTGAACCCGAGCTGGGCGCCCCGGCACGCGGCGGAATCCCGAAGACCACCATCACCCGCACCGAGAACGGCTGGCGGATCGACGGCCACAAGGCGTACGCCACCGGCGGGACGGCCCTGACCTACCAGACCGTGTGGGTGACCGCCGACGAGCCGGACACGCCGTCGCACCGGCCGAGGGTCGGGCACGTCACCGTCCCCGGCGACGCCGAGGGCATCACCTGGGTCGAGACCTGGGACCACCTCGGCCTGCGCGCCTCCAACACCCACGACGTCGTCTACGACGGCGTCGAGGTGCCGTACGAGGCCTTCCGGGAGATCCCGCGCCGGCCCGACGGCTCCTACCTCGATCCCGCCGCCACGGCCGGCCCCGGGAGCTTCGCTCACCCGGCGCTTTACATCGGCGTGGCCCGCGCGACACGCTCGGCCTTCGCCGAGTTCGCCCGCACCCGGGTGCCCAGCGCGCTGGGCAAGCCGATCGCCGAGACCGAGCGGATCCAGGCGGTCGCCGGCGAGATCGAACTGCAGATCGCGACGGCCGAGAGCCTCGCCTATGGGACGCTGCGCCGGATCGAGGCCGGCGACGACTCCGTCCTTCCCCAGCTCTCGGTGATCAAGGTCGCCATCGCCCGGGCCGTCGTATCGGCGACCCAGACCGCGGTCGCGGCCCTCGGAAACCCGGGCCTGACCCGCAACAACCGTCTCGAGCGCCACCTGCGCGACGCCCTCTGCATCCGAGTGCACCCGCCGCAGGAGGACTTCGCCCTCGTCCAGGCCGGCCGACGCGTTCTCGGCGCGTGAGTCACCCCACCTCGCACACGTCACGCACACCACCGAAGGAACCCAGATGAACATCGATCGACGCATCGCCGCGGGCCACGCCCGCCTCGGCTCCTGGCGCCGCAAGGTCGCCCTGGCAGTGGTCGCGGCCACCGCCGCGGCCTCGCTGACCGCCTGCGGCAGCACTTCCTCCGGGGCCTCCGCCGACGGCCAGGTGACCTTCCTGCTCGATTCGCTCGGTAACTCCTGGGTGCCCAACGGCGCGTCGATCTCCAGCTTCCAGGGCAACGTCTTCAGCCAGATCTACGACAAGCTCGTCTACGTCGACGACGAGGGCAAGATCTCGCCCTGGATCGCCGAGAAGTGGGAGAACAACAGGGACTACACCTCCTTCACCCTGCACCTGAGGAAGGGCGTCACCTTCTCCAACGGCGACCCGCTCGACGCCGCCGCCGTGGTCGCCAATCTCGACTACTGGGCCAAGGGCCAGCCCGATCAGGGCATCGCCCCGATCAGCCTGTTCCCCAAGACGTACGCAGGGGCCAAGGCCGTTGACGAGACGACCGTCCAGGTGAGCTTCTCGGCGCCGACCCTCGGCTTCATCCCGACCCTCGGCTATGCCGCCAGCGCCCTGTACGCACCCAAGGCGATCTCCGGCACCGCGGACGAGCAGGCCGAGCTCTCCACCAACTTCGGCTCCGGGCCGTACGTCGTGAAGTCCTGGAAGGCCGACGACAACGTCGTGCTCGAGAAGCGCGACGACTACGACTGGGGTCCCGAGGCGCTCGGAAACACCGGCGCGGCGAAGATCGAGCAGATCACCTACAAGGTCAGCCCCGACGCCGCCGTACGCACCGCCGCGGTGCAGTCGGGCCAGGCCCAGGTCGCCTACAACCCGACACCGCAACAGATCTCCGACCTGAAGGGCCAGGGCTTCAGCGTGCACACGCCGGTCTACCTCGGGTTCGCCTTCGGCTGGGCGCTCAACACGAAGACCGCGATCTTCAAGGACGTGAAGGTCCGCCAGGCGGTCCAGCACGGCATCGACCGCGACGAGATCATCGACACCGTCTACACCTCCGACTGGAAGCCGGCGACCTCGTTCTTCAACGACACCGTCCCCGGCGTCTCCGACCAGTCCGCGGAGTTCGGCTACGACCCCGACTCCGCCGCCAAGCTGCTAGCCGAGGCCGGCTACGCGAAGGGGTCCGACGGCGTCCTGGCCAAGGACGGCAAGCGGCTGGAGTTCACCCTCTACTCCAACCCCTACCTGCCGACCTCCAAGCAGGTCGACCAGCTCATCGCCACCCAGCTGGGCAAGCTCGGCTTCAAGGTGAGCGTGCAGACATACGACGTGATCACCTATGGCGAGAAGATCACGGTCGGGGCACCGAACGTGGCCGCCTACGAGGTCACCCGCTCCATCGGTGACGCCTCGACCGCCGCCAACGTGTTCACCGACGCCGACAGCGGCGAGAACTGGTTCGGCATCGGCGAGTCGGACGCCACCATCAACAAGCTCCGCGACTCGATCCGGGTCGCGACCGACCCCGTCGCGCGTGACGCCGACCTGGCCGAGCTGCAGCGCCACGTGCTCGAGCAGGCCTACTACGTGCCGATCACCCAGATCGTGCAGCGGCCGCTGCTGACCAGCCCCGACCTGAAGGGCGTCGAGACCGACAGCACGGCGTTCGCGAAGTTCGCCGCCGCCACGATCGAGTGAGCGTCATGAGCAACTCCTATCCCGTGTTCGTGCTCCGGCGCATCGGGCAGGCGGTCGTGGTGATCCTGCTCGCCTACATCGCCACCTTCCTGGTGATCAGCGTGCTCCCCGGCGACCCGGTATCCGGCATGCTCAACAACCCGGAGAACGGGTTCACGCCCGAGCAGGTCGACCAGATCGTCTCCTACTACAAGCTGGACCAGCCCGTGCTGGTGCAGCTGTGGGAGTCCCTGGCCCGCTTCCTCACCGGCGACCTCGGCGTCTCGCTGCGCACCAACCTGCCCGTCGCCCCGATGATCGGGCAGGTCGCGGCCTCGACGTTCTCGCTGGCCGGGACAGCGCTCGCGATCGCGCTGGTGCTTGCCTTCGCGGTCGGCTACGGCGCCCACGCGCTACCCCGCTGGGCCGGTCGCGACCTGCTGCGGGCGTTCCCGTCGCTGTTCCTCTCGGTGCCCAACTACGTGGTCGGCCTGCTGGTGCTGATCTTCTTCTCCTTCCAGCTGCACCTGTTCTCGGTGATCGACTCCGAGACCCCGGTCGGCACCTTCTTCGCGGCCCTCACGCTCGCGATCCCGGTCTCGGCACAGTTGGCCGAGGTGATCATCGCCAACCTCGACCACGAGTCCAGCCAGGAGTACGCCACCGTGGCCCGCTCGCGCGGCCTGACCCAGGCCGGCCTCTTCGTGCGCCACCTGCTCAAGCCAGCCTCGCTGCCGGTGGTCACGGTCATCGCGCTCATCGTCGGCGAGCTGCTCGGCGGGGCGGTGCTGACCGAGCAGATCTTCGGACGCAACGGCCTCGGCAGCCTCGTCCAGCAGTCCGTGACCACCCAGGACACCCCGGTGCTCCAGGCGGTGGTCTCGCTCTCCGCGGTGGTCTTCGTGGTGGTCAACCTCGTCGCCGACCTCGTCTACCCGTTGCTCGACCCCCGCGTACGCCTCGCCGAGAAGTCCTCTCGAGCGACCGTTCCCGCACCCGGACGCCGGCCCGGGCCGTTCGCGCCCTCGGGCCTGACCGCCGGGAAGGTGGGCTGAGATGACCGTCGCATCGCTCCCGAGGCCGGGCCTCGACGCACCTCGCGCGGCAGCGCTCAGGCGGGTCCCACCGACCGTCGTCGTCTCGTTGCTGTGGCTGATCGTGATCATCGCTTGGTCGCTCGTCCCCGGCCTGTTCACGAGTCACGACCCGGCCGGCGGCGTACCCACCGAGAAGCTCCTCGGCCCCGGCCCGGCCCACTGGTTCGGCACCGACGACCTGGGGCGCGACCTCTTCGCCCGGGTCGTGCACGGCTCGGCCTCCTCGGTGACCTCAGCGCTCATCTCGGTGGCCATCGGGGTCGTCGCCGGGAGCCTGATCGGGCTCCTGGCCGGGTTCCTCGAGGGCTGGGTCGACACCGTGCTGGCCCGGTTCGTGGACGTTCTCCTGGCGATCCCCGGCTTCCTCTTCGCCGTCGTCATCGTCTCGGCGCTCGGATTCAAGACGGTCAACGCCGCGATCGCGACCGGCGTGGTCGCGGTGGCGGTCTTCGCCCGGGTGATGCGCGCAGAGGTGATCAAGGTGCGCCAGGCGACCTTCGTCGAGGCGTCCTACCTGCAGGGCGGCTCGCGGTGGCAGATCCTGCTCACCCACATCCTGCCCAACGCCTCGCGCTCGATCGTGCCGCTGGCGGTGCTGCAGTTCGGCGTCGCGATCCTGGTGATCGCCGGGCTCGCCTTCCTCGGCTACGGCGACCCGCCACCGGCCTCCGACTGGGGCCGCCTCGTCGCCGACGGCGAGAAGTTTCCCTTCGCCCCGTGGATGATCTATGCCCCCGCCGCGGTCATCGTCGCCACCGTCCTCTCCCTCAACCGGGTCAGCCGCTGGCTGCGCCGGCCCGCCTGACCTCGGAGCATCCATGACGAACACCCCTCCCCCGTCGACACCGTCCGACCCGCTGCTGGCCGCCGAGTCAATCTCGGTCTCCTACGGGCGTACGCAGGTCGTGACCAATGTCAGCTTCGCGCTCACCGCGGGCTCCGGCCTCGCCCTGATCGGCGAGTCCGGGTCCGGCAAGTCCACGATCGCCCGCTCGATCCTGCGGCTGCTCCCCAGTGACCTCGGCCGTGCCACCGGCTCGGTGCGCCTGTCCGGCAGGGAGATCCTGGACCTGCCCGAGCGGCGGTTCCGGCCGCTGCGCGGCCGTGAGCTCGGCTTCATCCCGCAGGACCCGACCAGCTCGCTCAACCAGGTGCGCACCGTCGGGTCGCAGGCGCTGGAGGCGACCAGGCTCCTCGACGGCGAGCACAGCGGCGCAGAGCGGCGCGAGCTGGTGCTCGACACGTTCGCGCGGGTTGGTCTCGACGACCCGCGGCGGGTCTTCGACTCCTACCCGCACCAGCTCTCCGGCGGGATGCTGCAGCGGGTGCTGATCGGGCTGACGATCATCCCCGAACCGGGGCTGATCATCGCCGACGAGCCGACCTCGGCCCTCGACGTGACCATCCAGAAGCGGATCCTCGATCTCCTCTCCGAGCTTCGCGAGGAACGCGGCATCAGCCTGCTGCTGATCACCCACGACCTGGCCATCGCCGCCGACCGCACCGACGAGATCGTGGTGCTCAAGGACGGCACCGTCCAGGAGGCCGGCCCGACCCAGCAGGTGTTCGCAGCCCCGGCCTCCGGCTACGCTCGCAAGCTGCACGGCGACGTACCCGCCCTCAACCCCGACCGCTACGCCGCCCTCCGCGACAGCGAGGTGACGGCGGCCGCGACCGAGTCCGTGCCGAGGATCGAGTTCCGCGAGGTCGGCAAGACGTTCACCGTCGAGGGCCAGGACCTGCACGCCGTCTCGGACGCCTCCTTCAGCGTCGCTCCCGGCACCACCCACGCGCTCGTGGGCGAGTCCGGATCCGGCAAGACCACCGCCGTACGTCTCCTGCTCGGCCTCGAACAGCCGACCACCGGCGAGGTGCTGGTCGACGGAGAGACGGTCAGCCACCGGACCCACGCCGACCTGCGTGGCGTACGTCGTCATCTCCAGCTCGTCTACCAGAACCCGTTCACCTCGCTGGACGCCACCTGGCGGATCCGGCACATCATCCGGGAGCCGCTGGACCGCTACCGGGTCGGCACCCGGCGGGAGCGGGACGAGCGGGTCCGCGAGGCCCTCGCCGCGGTCGGACTGGACGAGAGCCTGCTCGACCGGCGCCCGACGAATCTTTCCGGTGGGCAGCGCCAGCGCGTCGCGATCGCCCGCTCATTGGTGCTGCGCCCGGACGTGATCGTCCTCGACGAGCCGACCTCGGCGCTCGACGTCAGCGTGCAGGCCGACATCCTCGACGTCCTTCTCGGTCTGCAGGTCGAGCTCGGGCTGACCTACGTCTTCGTCTCCCACGACCTCGCGATCGTCCGGCAGATCGCGCACACGGTCACGGTGATGAACCGCGGCCGGATCGTCGAGCAGGGACCGGTCGGCAGGGTGCTGTCTCGGCCGTTCACCGACTACACCCGCGAGCTGGTCGCGGCCATCCCCGGCCAGGAGCTCGCCGAGCGGCCGATCCCGCAGACAGCATGAGCGCGGTCTCCTCCAGCGCCCACTGGGGCACGTTCGAGGTCGACGTCGGTCCGGACGGCGAGCTCCTCGCGGCCAAGCCACACCCCGACGACCCCGACGCCTCCCCCGCCATCGGCAACGTGGTGACCGGTCAGCGCCACCGCAGCCGGGTGCTCCGCCCGGCCCTCCGGCGAGGCTGGCTGGAGGACGGCCCCGGACCCAGCGATGGTCGCGGCTCACCCGAGGAGACGTACGTCGAGGTCGGCTGGGACACCGCGCTCGACCTGCTCGCGGGCGAGCTCGGCCGGATCGTCGAGACCCATGGCAACAGTGCGATCTTCGGTGGCTCCTACGGCTGGAGCAGCGCTGGCCGTCTCCACCACGCACAGAGCCAGCTCCACCGGTTTCTCAACAGGATCGGCGGCTACACCCGCTCGGTGAGCGACTACAGCCGGGGCGCAAGCCTGGTGCTCCTCCCCCACCTGATCGGGTGGGCGGCGATGACCGAGCTCCGCTCGCGGCCGGTCTCCTGGCCGCAGATCGCCGAGCACACCGACCTGCTGGTGACCTTCGGCGGGCTGCGGCGCTCCAACACCTGGGTGGTCCCCGGCGGGCACGACCGCCACATCGGCACCGGGGCGGCGACCCGGGCCGGCGCGACCACCCGGGTCGTCTCGTTGAGCGCGCAGCGCGACGACGCCTTCGACGGGCTCGACGCCGAGTGGATCGGGGTGATGCCCGGCACCGACACCGCGGTGATACTCGCGCTGATCCACGTCCTCGTCGTCGACGGTCTCGCCGACGATGCGTTCCTGGCCACCCATACGGTCGGCGCCGACCAGGTGCGCGCCTATGTCCTCGGCGAGTCCGACGGCGTTGCCAAGACCCCCGAGTGGGCCGCGGCCATCTCCCGCACCCCGGCGCAACGGATCCGGCGCCTGGCCCACGAGATGGCGGCCGGACGCACCCTGGTCAACGTCGCCTACGCCCTGCAGCGGGGCGAGCGCGGAGAGCAGCCGGTCTGGGCGGCGCTGACCTTGGCGGCCTTCCTCGGCCAGATCGGACTGCCGGGCGGCGGCTTCACGCACGGCTACGGTTCGATGGGCGACTACGGTGTCGGCGTCGCACCGGTGCCGCTGCCGACCTTCCCGCAGGGCACCAACCCGGTCGCCGACCTGATCCCCTGCGCCCGCATCGCCGATCTGCTGCTCCATCCCGGTGAGCCGTTCGACTTCGACGGCCGCGTCCTGACCTATCCCGAGATCCGGCTCGCCTACTGGGCCGGCGGCAACCCGTTCCACCATCATCAAGACCTCGGCCGGCTGCGCACCGCGTTCGGCCGGCTCGACAGCTTCGTCGTCCACGAGACCCACTGGACCGCGACCGCGCGGCACGCCGACATCGTCCTCCCGGTCGCCTCGACGCTCGAGCGCGACGATCTCGCCGCCGGCGCCGGCGACCGCAGGCTGCGGACGATGCCGAAGGCGACCGAGCCTCCCGGCGAGGCGCGCGAGGAGCTGTGGATCTACGGCGAGCTCGGCCGACGACTGGGCGTCGACGTCGACGAGGGCCTCACTTCCGGGCAGTGGTTGCGCCGACTCTACGAGGAGTGGCGGCTGTTGCCGACGACACCGGCCGGAGCACCAACCTTCGACGAGTTCTGGGCCGCCGGTGGAATCGACCTGCCGCAGGAGATCTACCAGGACGCGGCCTTCTCGGCGTTCCGCCGCGACCCCGTGACACACCCGCTCCAGACCCCCAGCGGCCGGATCGAGCTGTGGTCGGCGACCATCGACGGCTTCGCCCTCGAGGACCTCGCCGGGCACGCGCAGTGGCGCGAGCCGACCCAGTGGTGGGGCTCGCCGTCGGCGTCGATGTACGACCTGCATCTGCTCGCCAACCAGCCCTCCCACAGGCTGCACAGCCAGCTCGACATGGGCGAGGCCAGCCAGGCCACCAAGGTCGCTGGCCGCGAGCCGGTCCGCCTGCATCCCGTCGACGCTGCCGCGCGGGGTCTCGCCGACGGTGACCTGGCACTCGTACGCAGCGCCCAGGGCAGCCTGCTCGCCGGCGTACGCACCACCGACGCCCTGCTCCCCGGCGTCGTGCAGATGCACACCGGTGCCTGGTTCGACCCCAGCGCCCCGGACGTCGCTGACTGCGTCAACGGCAACGTCAACGTGCTCACCCGCGACCTGCCGACCTCGTCGCTGACCCAGTCCAACACCGGCGCCCACGTCCTGGTCTCGGTGACCCCCTACAACGGCCCGACACCGCCCGTGCGTGCCTATGAGCCACCCACCTTCTCCTGAAAGACTTCACCCGTGAACGTACTCATCGACGCCGACGAGCTCGCGACCGCGCTCGCCTCGGACCAGCCCCCGGTCCTCCTCGACGTACGCTGGCAGCTCGGCGGCCCGCCCGGACACCAGTCCTACCTCGAGGGCCACATCCCCGGCGCCGTCTACGTCGACCTCGACACCGAGCTGGCCCGCCACGGCGAGCCCACCGACGGCCGCCACCCGCTCCCCGAGCTCGCGGACCTGCAGGCCGCCGCCCGCCGGTGGGGCATCTCCGAGGGTGACACCGTGGTCGCCTACGACGCCGTCGGCAACACCTCCGCCGCTCGCGCCTGGTGGCTGCTGCGCTGGGCGGGCGTCGCCGACGTACGCCTCCTCGACGGCGCCCTCGGCGCCTGGACCTCCGCCGGGCATCCGCTGGCCACCGACGACGTCGTGCCCGCGCCCGGCACGGTAACTCTCACCCCGGGCCACCTGCCGGTGCTGCCGTTCGAGCGAGTCGAGGCGTACCAAGGGCTTCTGCTCGACGCCCGCGCCGCCGAGCGCTACCGCGGCGAGGTCGAGCCCGTCGACCCGAAGGCCGGACACATCCCCGGCGCGGTCTCCGCGCCGACCGCCGAGAACCTCGGACCTGACGGCCGGTTCCTGCCGGTCGAGGAGCTCCGGGCCCGGTTCGCCGCGCTCGGGGTCGAGGCCGGCTCCCCGGTGAGCGCCTACTGCGGCTCCGGGGTCACCGCCGCCCACGAGGTCGCCGCGCTGGCGATCGCCGGCTACGACGCCGCGCTCTACCCCGGCTCGTGGAGCCAGTGGAGCAACCACGACCTCCCGGTGGAGAACGGCTAGCCCGACGGCAATCGCCTTGACCTCAAGTCAACTTCATCTTTGACGATGGTGATCCACCACGAGAGATGGAGCTGGACCATGACGGAACGCAACGACCGACCCGCGGTGACCGTGATCGGGATGGGCAACATGGGATCGGCGGTCGCCCGCGCCTACCTCGAGCGCGGCTACCGGACCACGGTCTGGAACAGGACCGCCGACAAGGCCGAAGCGCTCGCCGACGCGGGAGCCGACGTCGCCTCCACCGCGGCGAAGGCGGTGGCGACCAGCCCGGTGACGATCCTCAGCCTGCTGGACAACACCGCGGTCGAGGACGTCCTGGAGTCCGTCGGCGACGCGGCCGCCGGCCACACCCTGGTCAGCCTGACCAGCGGCTCCCCCGCCCAGGCCCGGGCCAACGAGACCTGGGCCATCGAGCACGGGGCGGCCTATGTGGACGGAAAGGTCATGGGAGACCCGCCCGATGTCGGCACGCCCACGGTGTCGCTCGCCTTCAGCGGGGATCGCGGGACGTTCGATGCCGTCGAGCCGGTACTCCAGGAGCTCGGCTCCCTCACTTACCACGGACCCGACGCCGGGTACGCGGCCGTGGAGTTCAACGCCCAGGTCGCGATGGGCTACGAGTTCCTGATCGGCTTCCTGCACACGCTCGACCTGGTGGAGAGGGAGGGCATGGACCTGGAGGCGTTCACCGAGCGGCTCGCCGGGTCGCTGAACGGCTACGCCGGCCTGCTGACGATGATGGCCGGAGCGATCAAGAGCGGGACGTACGGCCCCGACCTCGGCTCGCTCGACGTCCAGGCGGCCCTCATGGACGACCTGATCGGGCACCGGGAGTCGACCGGCGTCGAGGCCGTACGGATGCGCGAGGTGAAGTCGCTGATGGACCGCCGGATCGCCCAGGGCCACGGCGACCAGGGGTTCTCCAGCATGTATGAGCTGCTACGCCCCTGAGGCCTGCGCCTCCTGCGCGGCGACCTCCGCCTCGGAGCGCAGCACGCAGAGCTGGTTGCCCTCGGGATCGGCGAAGATGACCCAGCCGGTCCCGGGGCCGTACTTCCCGCGGTGGTCGGCGATCTGGGTCGCGCCGAGCTCGAGGAGCCGCTCGACCTCCTCGTCGCGGGTGCCGGTGCGCGGGCGCAGATCGAGATGGATCCGCTTGGCGGGCAGCTCCTCGTCGGGCACCTCGATGAACAGCAGCCGGTGGCCGGTCTCCGGGTCGAGGATCATGCACTCCTCGTGACCGGGGAGGTTCGGGTCACCCTCCACGTCGACGTAGCCGAGCAGAGCCTTCCACCACTCCGAGAGCGCGTACGCGTCGTGGCAGTCGATGGTGGTGTGCGAGACGAAGAGGGTCATGCCCACATCGAAACCTAAGCGCGCACCCGAGTCCACCGGGTTATCCGCCTCAGGCGGGCTCGGCGACCTTCTCGTCGATGAACTGCGGGAGGAGCTCGATGGCGATGGGCGCCGCGGCGTCGATCTTCTCCTGCGGCACGTCGCAGATCCGCAGGCAGGTGGCGGCGATCGCCCAAGCCTCGCGGCACGGGATCCGACGGTTCGGGTCCTCGGTGCGCATGTTGATCACGCCCTCGACCTGCTGGATGAGCAGGTCACCCAGCTGCTTGCGGCTGACCGTCGAGCGCACCGTCTTCGAGGCGATCTCGCCGGCCAGGTGTGCGTAGTGGCCGGCCAGCTCCGCGTGCTCGTTGCGGAACTCGTCGTAGACCTCGCACTTGGCCACGTCAGGGAGCTGGTAGAGCATGCCGACGTTGTGCGGCACGTCGGCGAGGGTGCGTACGTCGACGAGGACCAGCAGGTAGAGCGCGGTCTCGTAGTCGAGCGGTGGCACCTGGTCGAGGATCTTCTCGACCTTGTCCGTGGTCGGTCGCACCGACCGGCGGAGCAGCTCGCCGAGGATCTCGTCCTTCCCCGCGAAGTGGTAGTAGAGGGAAGCTTGGCGGATGCCGACCATGTCGGCGATCTCGCGGGTAGACGTCGCCGCGAAACCCTGGGAGACGAACAGCCGCGATGCGGCATCCAGGATCTGGTCGCGCGGTGAGGTCGTACCTGAATCGGGAACATGCCTAGGGCGGCCGGGCCGAGAACGCCTAGTTGTCATGTTGCCCATCTAACTCCCATCCAGACTTTCAAGGAAGACTTGAAAGGACTTTATCCTCTACAAAATATGAGTCGTAGGACCTATTGGACATAGTTCGATCGGGCTATGTCTACGATGTGCGTGTTTGCGCCTGTCAGCACCCGGACGCATGCACCGGAAGCCCCCATGTACGGCTGAGCCCCGGGTCGCGCCACTTGGTTCGGCGCTGTCATCCGGCTGTTACCCGCCGTCAGAGGGGCTAACGACGATGTGGATGACAGGTCACGCATCTGTTGGATATTCGTGTAACGCCTGTGGCGACCGCCACATGATCTCCGACCGACACGACCGGCCGGCACTGAGGCGACTCTCACGCGGACAGCCCCGGGTCACGGCGCTGGCCCGGCTTAGGATCGTTCCGTGGGAAAACAGCAGACGAGGTGCCGGCGTGACGAGGACCTGACCGGGCAGCTCGGCACCAGGCTGCGGCATTTCATGCATCTGGAGTCGACGAGCGCCGCGCTGCTGGTGATCGCGTCGCTGCTGGCGCTGGCCTGGGCCAACTCGCCGTGGTCGCACAGCTACGAGCAGCTGTGGGAGACGGTGTTCTCGGTCCGGTTCGGCGACGTCGGCCTGTCGATGAACCTGCACCACTGGGTCAACGACGGCCTGATGGTGGTCTTCTTCTTCGTCGTCGGCCTGGAGGTACGCCGCGAGCTCGCCGTCGGCGAGCTCACCGACCGCCGCCGCATGGTGGTGCCACTGATCGCCGGCGCGGGCGGCCTGCTGCTGCCGGCACTGATCTACCTGCTGCTGAACCCCTCCGGTGAGGCGGCGCGCGGGTGGGGCATCGTGATCGGCACCGACACCGCGTTCCTGCTCGGCATGCTGGCGCTGGTCGGGCCGGCGGTCTCGACCCAGCTGCGCATCTTCCTGCTCACGCTGACCGTCATCGACGACATCGTCGCGGTCAGCGTGATCGGGGTCGCCTACACCGAGAACCTCGAGGTCGGTCCGCTGGTCGTGGCCGGGCTGGCCCTGGTCGGGATCTTCGTGCTCGACCGGGTCAAGGTGTGGCGGGCCGGGCCCTACGTACTTCTCGTCCTGATCGCCTGGGTGGCCACGCTCGGTGCCGGGCTGCACGCCTCGATCGCAGGGATGCTGGCCGGCCTCCTGGTGCCGGCGGCGGAGCCGACCCGAGCCCAGATGGAGGTCGCGACCTCGCGGTTCCGTGCTTTCCGGCAGTCGCCGCTGCCGACGCTGCAGCGCGAGACCCGCGACGAGCTCACCCGCACCATCTCGGTCAACGAGCGCCTCCAGGAGACGCTGCACGTACCGACGAGCTACCTCATCGTGCCGGTCTTCGCGCTCGCCAACGCGGGCGTCGACCTGCGCAACGGGGTGCTCGGCGAGGCGCTGAGCTCGCCGGTGACCTGGGGCGTCGTGGCCGGTCTGGTCCTGGGCAAGACGCTCGGGATCGGCGGCGGCGCGCTCGTGGCCACGCGGCTGCGGCTCGGCAGGCTCCCCCAGGGCGTCGGTGGTGGCCATGTTCTCGGCGGCGCGGCGCTGTCCGGGATCGGCTTCACCGTCGCGCTGCTGATCACCACCCTCGCCTTCGACTCCGAGACGCTGCAGCGCGACGCGGTCGTCGGCGTACTGCTCGCCGTCGTGATCGCCTCCGCCCTCGGATGGGTGATCTTCCAGCTCGCCGCACGCTTCCTCGGGCAACGGGACGCGGCCCTGCCGAAGCTGCTCTCTCCCCCGGTCGACCCGGAGCGCGACCACATCTACGGCGCCGAGGACGCCGAGGTCACCTTGGTCGAGTACCTCGACTACGAGTGCCCCTTCTGCGCCCGTGCCACCGGCACCGCCAACGAGGTCCGGGACTACTTCGGCCCTCGGATCCGCTACGTCGTACGCCACCTGCCCCTCACCCAGCACCCGCATGCCGAGCTGGCCGCCGTCGCCGCCGAGGCCGCCGCCCGGCAGGGCAAGTTCTGGGAGATGCACAAGCACCTCTTCGAGCACCAGAACGAGCTCGAGCACCATGACCTGGCCGGCTACGCCGGTGTCCTCGGGCTGGACGTCGAGCAGTTCCTTCGCGACCTGGAGGATCCGGCGCTGGCCGAGCACGTCCGCGAGGACATGGCCTCGGCCAACGCCAGCGGCGCCCGCGGCACCCCGACGTTCTTCGTCGGGTCACACCGCCACGAGGGCCGTTACGACGCCCGCACCCTCATCGCCGAGCTGGAGCGCTCCGCGACCGGAGAGACCGCACGGCTCGGGGTCCGCTCGCGCCGCTGACCCATTCCTTCGCCGAGTCGGCTCATCCTGACCGACTCCGTTGCCGAGTCGGCGCGTCATGACGCGCCGACTCGGCAACAGATCTCGTCAGTTCGCGCCGACTCGGCGAAGAATCTCGTCAGGTTGCGCCGACTCGGCGAGGGGTCACGCGTCCTCGGTGGCCTCGACGGGGGTGTCCTCGCGCTGGGGGCGCCAGAACGCTGCCAAGAGGAGGGCGGTGCCGAGGACACCGGCGCCGAGCGCAACCGCACCGCCGATCCAGCCGTCGTAGACGATGTCGAGGGCCGAATCGAGCGAGATCGTGCCGGGGCCGGTGACGCCGAGGACGACCGCGACGACGGCCAGGATCATGACGTACTCCCAGCCCTCCTTGAAGACGAAGAAGCCGTTGGGCCGGTGGGCGAGCAGCGCGGCCACGAGCATCACGCCCACGACGCCGGCAGCGGCCAGCGGCGTGATCAGTCCCAGGATCAGCAGCACGCCGGCACCGATCTCGGTCACCACGCTGGCCCACGCCTGCAGCGTGCCGTGGCGAAGGCCGAGGCTCTCGAACCAGCCCGCGGTGCCGGCGATCTTGCCGCCTCCGCGCCAGTGGTTGACGCCGTGGGCGATCATCGTGCCGCCCACCGCGAGCCGGAGAAGCATCAGAGCCAGGTCGACGGGGTCCATCACAGTCCTCGGTGTTGTGGGGTTGGAGTAGTGGCCCACCCTAGGAGGAGTCCGGGCACGATGCGTGCAGCGACGCCGTAGGCTCACCCGAATGCTGCTGCTCGGAGTCGTTCTCGCCCTGGGCTCGGCGATCGCCCACGCTGCCTGGAACACGGCCTCGAAGACCATCGCGCCCGCGGGGAGGCCGGCGCTGTGGGCGGTGGCGATCGTGGAGAGCTGTCTGGTCGTCACGGTCACCTCGGTGGTGATGATCGTGCGCGGGCACGGCATCGCAGTGTCGTGGGAGCTCCTCCTGCTCTCGCTCGGCAGCACCGCGATGCATGCACTCACCATGGGCCTGGTCCAGGTCGCCTACCAGGACTTCGACGTCAGCCAGATCTACCCGCTCTCCCGCGGTCTGGCCCCGGTCGTGGTGGCGCTCACCGGCATGGTGGTGCTCGGGCAGTGGCTGAGCTGGGCGCAGTGGGGTGGCGTACTCCTGATGGCGGCAGCGGTCGGGGCGCTGCTGTTCGAGACCGTCCGCACGCGGGGATCGCTGCAGGCGAAGCCGCTGCTGTGGTCGGCCTGCATCGCCGTCTCGATCGCCGGCTACACGACCTACGACGGCTGGGTGGTCGTCGAGCGCGGCCTCGACCCGATCGCCTACTACGCCGTCGGCACGGTCATCCAGGTGGTGCTGTGGAGCGTGATCGTGCACGGGAGGTACGCCGAGGGACTGCGCCAGGCCAGGACCCACGCCCGGACCGTGGCCGTGCTCGCGGTGCTGATCCCCACCTCGTACGTCCTCAGCCTCTACGCCACCCTGCACGCCCCGGTCTCGCTGGTGGCCGCGGTGCGCAGCTCGAGCCTGATCTGGGTCGCGCTCGCGGCTGCTCTGGTGCTGCGCGAGCCGATCGGGAGGGTACGCGTCGCCGCGACCGTCCTCGCCGCGGCCGCCGTGGTCGCGATGGTCGTGTGAGGCTCAGGCGCGAAGCCCGGGCCGGGCGATGAAGACGTAGAGGAGCGCCCCGAGCCAGCCGAGGAAGATCATCAGCAGGACGTAGAGGATCTTGCTCTGACCGGCCGCGGCCCACACGCTGTCGGGTGTTCGCAGGGCCTGCACCAGCATCAACAGCCACCACACGGTGACCGCCAACCCGACCAGCAGCAGCACCGTGCCGCCGATCAGGTAGGCCCACTCGGCTCCGGTGGGCAGGCCGATCATCGGTGTCATCGCAGTTCTCCCGGCATATGGTTGGTGGCGATCTCGGAGGGCCGCGCGAGCAGCATCGGCATCAGCCCGACGACCTGGTTGCGCAGATCGTCCAAGGCGCCGTCACGGCCGTTGAGGTGGCCCAGCAGCGCCTGCTGGAAGATGCCGTCGAACATGCCGTAGGCGACCGGCGCCGCGATCGCGGGCTCGGTGCCGGCGAGCTCGGCGTAGCGGTTCACGACGCGCGCGATCATGTCCTCCAGGCTCTGGTCGATCTGGGTGACCGCCTCGCGCAGACTCTCCTCGAACATGGACTGCGAGCGCAGGTCGTACCAGAGCCGGTGCATCGGCGCTTCCTCGACGATCGTCTCGACCAGCTTGTCGCCGAACCGGACGACGAGGTCATCGGGAGAGGTCGCCTCGGCGACGACACCGTCGTAGCGGTGGACGCAGGTCTGCTTGTAGTAGCGCACGCAGTAGACGATCAGCTCGAGCTTGTCGTTGAAGTAGTAGTGCACGACGCCGTGGCTGAACTCGGAGTTGTTGGCGATCTCCCGCAGGCTGGCGCGGGCGTAGCCCAGCTCCCCCAACGTACGCAGCGCCGACTCGGCGAGCGCCTTGCGGCGTTCGTCGTGCTTGTCGGCAGGCGTGCGGCGAGGCGACTTGGGTGCGGCGACCTGGGTCATGGGCGGAAACGATACCCCCTCCCGTGCGTCGTTCGATGCCATCCGGACCATTTTCTGGTCAATCGTCAAGAGAAATCTTGACAGTCGTCAAGATTCGCGATTGTCTGTGAGCCCGATCACAGCGACGAAGGAGTCACAGATGACCGATCTGAGTGGACGCACAGCACTCGTCACCGGCGGTGCCCAAGGCTTGGGCGAGGGAATGGCCCGAGCGCTAGCAGCGGCCGGCGCCAAGGTGGCCGTCGCTGATGTGAAGGACGACCAGGGCGCCAAGGTGGCCGAGTCCATCGGCGGCACCTTCGTGCACCTCGACGTCACCGACGACGCCTCCTGGGAGGCGGCCGCGGCCGCCGCGGTCGACGCACTCGGCGGGCTCGACATCCTGGTCAACAACGCCGGTGTCGAGATCACCAGCCTGGTCACCGAGCTCGACCCGAACGACGTCAAGAAGATGCTCGAGGTCAACGTGCTCGGCACCGCCCTCGGCCTCAAGCACGGCCTGCGCACGATGCGGCCCGACGGCACCGCCGGCAACGGAGGCGTGATCGTCAACGTCGCCTCGGTCGCCGCCACCATCGCCTTCCCCGGCATCTCGGTCTACTCGGCCACCAAGAGCGCCGTCGACCGGCTGACCCGCGTGGCGGCGATGGAGAGCGGCAAGCTCGGCTACGGCGTACGCGTCAACTGCATCTACCCCGGACTGGTCCCGACCGAGATGGGTGCCGGGCTGGCCAACGACGTTGCCCAGCTCGGTCTCTTCGAGTCTCCGGAGGCGGCCGTCGGCGGCGTCGTCGAGCTGACCCCGTCGGGACGCCTCGGCACCGTCGAGGACATGGCCAACGCGGTCGTCTTCCTGGCCTCCGACCAGGCGGCCTTCGTCAACGGAGTCGGCCTCGCGGTCGACGGCGGAATGGGGATGTGACCATGAGCGAGAACAAGAACAAGCCTGTCGTCGTCTACGGCGCCTCCGGCTACACCGGCCGACTGGTGTGCGAATACCTGCGCGAGCTCGGTGTGCCGTTCGTGGCCGCCGGCCGCTCCAAGGACAAGCTGGTCGCCTCGATGGCCGCCAACGTGCCCGGCATCGAGACCGCCGACTACGAGATCGCCGAGGTCGAGCACTCCGTCGAGGCGCTCACCGAGCTGCTCACCGGGGCGCGGGTCGTGCTCAACACCGTCGGCCCGTTCTCCTCCTACGGTCCCCAGGTCGTGGAGGCCGCGCTGGCCGCCGGCGTCCACTACACCGACACCACGGGCGAGCAGGACTGGCTGATCACCTGCGACGAGACCTACAGCGAGGGCTTCGCCGAGAGGGGCCTGCTGCTCGCGCCGGGCATCGCGCAGATGTACACGACGGGCGAGATCGCGGCCGAGATCTGCCTCGAGCAGCCCGGCCTCGACACCCTCGACATCGCGGTCTTCTGGGGTGGCTCCCCCACGATCGCCTCGACCCGCACGATCCTGGTGAACGCGGCAACCTCGAAGGCTCACTACCTTGAGCAGAACGCGTACGTCGAGTTCGACCCCACCGCCGGGCTGGTCCCGCTGGTGGTGCCCGGCCAGCACGAGCTGGCGCTCTCGCTGCCATGGGGCGGCACCTCGCACCCGGTCTGGTACCGCCGCGACCCGAAGGTGGCCAGCTGCAAGGCCCAGGGCGGCGTCTTCAACGCCGCGCTGATGAACGGTGTGCCGCAGATCGTGGCGGCTGCGCTGGAGGCGACCAAGGACATGGACGCCGAGCAGCGCGACGAGGCGCTGACCGCCACGGCGGCCCAGGTGATGAACCAGATGCCGCCGCGCGAGAACCCGCGGCTGAACAAGTCGCTCGACTCGGTCCACGCCTCCGGTCCGCTGGGGCGCGCGCACTGCGTCATCCACGGCAACCAGAACTACAAGCAGACCGGGCTGCTGCAGGCGTACGTCGCCTATTCGCTGCTGCAGCAGCCGCCTCGCCGGGTGGGCTTCGCCTCGGGTTGCCAGGCGTTCGGCCACCGCGAGCTCCTCGGCCAGCTGCAGGCCTTCGGGCTGGTCTCGGAGCCGGTCGTGACCCGGCAGCGCGGCTGAGGGCGGCCGGATGCGGCTCGTCGACTATCTGGACAAGGGTGCCTCGCTCGGAGGCGACGCGCCCTGTCTCGTCTGCGGCGAGGACACCTGGTCGTACGCCGAGGTCGTCGATCTCTCGGTGCGCGTCGCCGCGGGCCTCCGGGCCCGCGGCGTCGCCCCGGGCGCGAAGGTCGCCATCCTCTCGGCCAACGACCCGGTCGCCTTCGCCTCCGTCTTCGGGATCAGTCGCGCGGGGGGCGTCTGGTGCCCGATCAACCCGCGCAGCGAGGCGGCGGAGAATCGGGAGCTCCTCGACCTCTTCGGCTGCTCGGCGCTGATCTTCCAGTCGGCCTTCGCCGGCCTGGTCGACCAGATCCGCGGCGACCTGCCGGAGCTGACCACCCTGGTCTGCATCGACGCGACCTACGACTGGGCGATCGGCTGGGACGACTTCCTCGGCTCTGCCGACGAGGTGTTCGATCCCGTCGACCTCGTGGATGACCTGGCCATGGTCGTCGGCACCGGCGGGACGACCGGGCGACCCAAGGGCGTCATGCTCACCGGCACCAACCTGGAGACGATGTCGGCGATCACGCTGATGGCCTACCCGTGGCCGGGTGCGCCTGAACGTCCCACCTATCTCGCGCTCGCCCCGCTCACCCATGCCGCCGGGGTGCTCTGCTTCCCGGTGATGTGCCTGGGCGGCAAGATCGTGGTGATGCGTACGCCGGACGTGGGTGCGTTCCTCGAGCACATCGAGCACCACCACGTCACCCACACGTTCCTGCCGCCGACGCTGATCTACCTGGTGCTGGACCACCCGGCGCTGAAGTCGACCGACCTCGACTCGCTGCGCTGCTTCTGGTACGGCGCAGCACCGATGTCGGCGACGCGTCTGGAGGAGGCGCTCACCCGGATCGGCCCGGTGATGGCGCAGCTGTTCGGGCAGACCGAGGCGCCGATGATGATCGCGACCATGGCGCCCGCCGACCACTTCCACGCGGACGGGACGGTCGCCACCGAGCGGCTCTCCTCTGCCGGTCGGCCTTCGCCTCTGGTGACGGTCTCGATCATGGGCGAGCGCGGCGCGCTGCTCGGTTCCGGTGAGCGTGGCGAGATCGTCGTACGCAGCTCGCTGGTCATGCGTGGCTACCTCGACAACCCCGAGGCGACCGCCGAAGCGAGCGCGCACGGCTGGCACCACACCGGCGACATCGGGTTCCTCGACGAGGACGGCTTCCTGCACATCGTCGACCGCGCCAAGGACATGGTGATCACCGGAGGTTTCAACGTCTACTCCACCGAGGTCGAGCAGGCGCTGATGACCCACCCCGCCGTCGCCGACTGCGCCGTGATCGGACTCCCCGACGAGAAGTGGGGCGAGCGCGTCACCGCCGTCATCCTGCCCCGGCCGGGCGCCTCGATCGATGTCAGCGACCTGAAGGCGTACGTCAAGGAGCGGATCGGCGCGGTCAAGACCCCCAAGCAGATCGAGGTCTGGCCGGACCTGCCGCGTTCGAAGGTCGGGAAGGTGCTCAAGACGGAGATCAAGAAGCAGCTGACGAGCAACTAGTGGCGCCGCGTCGGCGGATCTGCCCCCGTGTCTCGCGAAGCGAAGCGAGCGAGAGGGGGCGGATGCGCCGACTCGGCCGTAAAGCTCAGGCCTCCGGAAAAGCGGCTGGATCCGCGGCGTATCCCACCATCCAGCTCGGCTCGATGGTGGCGTAGACGACGCCCGGCCCCTCCCAGGTCTGCGGGTCCGAGCCGTAGAACTCGGTGAAGTAGGCGTTGTGCTCGTCGAACGCCGGCCCCTCGGAGACGACGTGCGCGGTGCCGTGGGTGAAGACGCCGATGCGCTCCCCGTCGACGTGGGTCGCGCTGACGGCGGGGCGGGCGAGCATGTGCTTGGCCTTGATGGCGGTGGGAGAAGTCCCGAACAACCAGCGCCCGTGTACGAAGTGGCCGTCGACGCAGCTCGTCCGCGGCTCACCGCGGGCGGTCACGGTGGCCAGCACGAGCACCTTCATGCCCGCCAGCTCGGTGACGAGCTGACGGGCGTTCAGGCGTTGCTCGTCGTTGACGATGCCGGTCAGATGGCCGCTCGCGCGGCCGATCGAGGCGTCCAGGAGGTGTTGCAGGTCGGCGATCTCTTCGTCTGTCTCGTGCACACGACGAGTCTCACACCGACGGTCCCGGGGCCGCTTGACCGTTCTTGCGCGGCTATTCGATCGCGGCAGCGATCTCCGGCGGGATGGCGGTCGACCCCGAGCCGTCGGCAGCGACGACCACGTAGACGACCGACACCGCGCAGGTGACGTCCTCGCCCCGGCGGAACTCGAACTCGAGCGTGAAGCTCTTGGTGCCGATCCGGGTGGTGCGCACCGGCACCTGGACGCGGTCGCCGAAGCCGATGCCGGCCTTCCAGTCCAGGTCGGCGTGGGCGAGCTGGACGTCGACGCCCAGCTCCTGCCAGCGGCTGTACGGCACCCCGCGGGTGTCGATGAAGTGGGTCATCGCCTCATCGACGTAGGTGAGGTACCAGCCGTTGAACATCACCCCCTGCATGTCGACCTCGAGGTAGCGAGGCGTGAACTCGTAGACCGTCGTCACGGCCGCTCCTTCGCGGGCAGGATCCGCCCGCTGACCTCGCCGAGCGCGATCCGGCCGCCGCCCGGCGCGGGCGCGGTGGCGGTGATGGTGACCTCGTCGCCGTCCTCCAGGAACGTACGCACCGACCCGTCGTCGAGCTTGAACGGCTCGGCCCCCGACCAGCTGAGCTCGAGGAACGAGCCGCGCTGGCCCGGCTCCGGGCCGCTGATCGTGCCGCTGGCGAACAGGTCGCCGACGCGCAGCGAGGCGCCGTTGGCGGTCATGTGCGCGAGCATCTGCGGGGCGGTCCAGTACATGGTGGCGTACGGCGGCTCGGCGACCAGCGAACCGTTGAGCCGGACCTCGAGGGCGAGGTCGAGGGCCCAGGGCTCCAGCGCCGAGTCGTCCAGGTAGCCGGCCAGCGGAACGTCTCGCTCCGGGGGCCGGACCCGGGCTGCCTCGAGTGCTGCGAGCGGGAGAACCCACGGCGAGATCGAGGTGGCGAACGACTTGCCGAGGAACGGGCCCAGCGGGACGTACTCCCAGGCCTGGATGTCGCGCGCGGACCAGTCGTTGAGGAGCGTGATCCCGAAGATGTGGTCGGCGGCCTCGGCGAGCGGGACGGGGTCACCCATCCGGGAGCCCTTGCCGACCACGAAGCCGAGCTCGGCCTCGATGTCGAGCCGCACGGAGGGGCCGTCGACAACGCCGTCGGGCGTCTTCCGCAGCCCGGTCGGCCGGACGACGTCGGTGCCGGAGACGACCACCGTGCCGGAGCGGCCGTGGTAGCCGATCGGCAGGTGCTTCCAGTTGGGCGTCAGCGGCTCGGAGTCGGGGCGGAACATCTTCCCGACGTTGGACGCGTGGTGCTCGGAGGCGTAGAAGTCGACGTAGTCGGCCACCGTGAACGGCAGCAGCAGATCGGCGTCCTCGATCGCGATCAGGTTCGGTCGCACCTGGTCCTCGCTCGCCGGGTCGCTGAGCAGCCGGGTCACCTCGGCACGTACGTCCTTCCAGACGGCCGGTCCGGCGGCGAGCAGCGCGTCGAGGCCTCCGGCGCCGACGCCCGTGACCGCGGCGACGTCGAGCACCAGGTCACCGATCCGCGCCCCGAGCCGCGGCGCGGGGTCCGCGGCGGTGCGGAAGGTGGCGTACGGAAGCGCCTCGAGGCCGAACTGACTGTCCTTGATGTCCAGCCACGATGTCACGCGGCCACCTCCGTAGCGCAAGCGCCAGGATACGGACGCAGCCGCGTGTTGATTGAATGGTTCGCTCGCTGACGCTCGCTCACTGGCGGCCTCCCGCCCAGGTCCAGGCGTACTTGCCGTCGTCGACCGTGGCGCCGGCCTCGCCGACCTCCAGGGGCCGGAAGGTGTCAACCATGACCGCGAGCTCGTCGAAGAACTCCGCGCCCAGGCTGCGCTCCATCGCACCGGGCTGCGGCCCGTGGGCGTGGCCGCCGGGGTGGAGGGTGATCGAGCCGATGCCGATCCCGGAGCCCTTGCGGGCCTCGTAGTCGCCACCGACGTAGAACATGACCTCGTCGGAGTCGACGTTGGAGTGGTAGTAGGGCACCGGCACCGCGAGCTCGTGGTAGTCCACCTTGCGGGGCACGAAGTTGCAGATCACGAAGTTGTTGCCCTCGAAGACCTGGTGGGCCGGCGGCGGCTGGTGGACCTTGCCGGTGATCGGCATGTAGTCGGCGATGTTGAAGACGTACGGGTAGAGGCAGCCATCCCAGCCGACGACATCGAACGGGTGGTGCGGGAGGACGTGGACCGAGCCGGCGATGCCGCCGGCACCCGGGCCGCGATGCTTGACGTAGACCTCGGCCTCACTCGCGTCGACCGTCTGCGGATCGGTCGGGAGTCGGAGGTCCCGCTCGCAGTAGGGAGCGTGCTCGAGGAACTGGCCGAACCGGGAGAGGTAGCGCTTCGGCGGGGCGATGTGGGAGTTCGCCTCGATCGCGTAGACCCGCAGCGGAGCGTCGCCGCTGGGTACCCACCGGTGGGTGGTGGCACGCGGGATCACCACGTAGTCGCCCTCACCGACCTCCAGGTTGCCGAAGACGGTCTCGACGACCCCGGTCCCCGACTCGACGTAGACACACTCGTCGCCGATCGCGTTGCGGTAGAGCGGCGAGGCCTCCCCCGCCACCGCATAGTGAAGACGTACGTCGCCGTTGCCGAGCACCAGCCGGCGCCCGGTCACCGGGTCGTGACGCTTCCATTCTTCACCTGGGAAGAGGTCGTGAAGCCCGAGGTGCATCGGGCGCAGCGGATGGTTGGGGGTGGTGCCGTGGTCGGGCAGCTCCCAGATGCGTACGTCCTTCACCGCCGAGGGGATGTGGCGGTGGTAGAGCAGGGAGGAGTCCGAGGAGAACCCTTCCTCGCCCATGAGCTCTTCGTAGTAGAGATTCCCTTCTCCGTCGCGGTGTTGGGTGTGCCGCTTGGGCGGGATGTGCCCGCGCTGTTGGTAATGCGCCATACCCCGGATCGTACGTGACCTGGACCACAGCGATCACGGGGGCCGAACGTCCTGAATTCATCCCAGGTACCTCCCGGGGCATACCTCCCTCCCCTAGGATCCGGAGATGCCCTCCGACACCCCCGAGACCCTCTTCGTCGCACACGCGACGGGTCGTCTCCTGCATGTCCGGGCCTGCCCCCAGCTCCTCGGCCTCGACGCCCCGATCAGGGCCACCGCCGCGCAGATCGAGACGCTGGGCACGTGCGCTTGGTGCGCCAAGGAGCTCTCCGAGGCCGGCCGAAAATACTTCGACTCTGTCGAACAGGCCGTACGCACTCTCGACCCGTCTGACGATGCTGTTCGGGCTACCGAGGCGGCGCTGGGTGACGTCGACTATGAGCTCGTCTGGGTTCCGCCTAGCTATTCGCACATCGCTGTCGGGGACAAGGAACATGCGGTCGCATGGATTGGGCGGGGTTGTGTCATGCATGAGGATGGGCGGCTCATCGACTTCGGGTAAGCCCGTCTTTTCGTGGTTGGCGTGGGCCGCCGACCCGTTCGTTGAGGGTCTTCTCGATCTGGACCGGCGTCAAGGACGCCCTTCGGGCGCCGGCTTCGCCGGCCGCCTTCGGCGGTCCTGGACTCCGGACCAGATCGAGAAAAGACTTGGCTGGCTATCGGGGCGGCGGCCCGGGTGTGGCGCAGCGGAATCTTCCTTGGGGCGGGTGAGGTTGATGGGGCGTGAGGGTGGCCCTTCGGGCCACTTACCATCCACAGGCGCTAGGTCGTTCACTCACCGCGAAAACAGGGTTTGACCTGGGAAAATAGATAGCCAGAACGGCGTGCGAAGCGTAGAATCGGACCCATCACAGCACACCTCCGAGGAGAGGACAGCGATGAGTCTCGGCCGCTCGATCGACCACTGGGGAGCCAACCCCGGCGATGCGATCGACGCTGCCTTGGCCGCCATCGAGTCCGCCCTTCAAGATCTCCTCTCGACCGATCCCGCCTATTGGCGGACCGGGCAGAAGAAGGACCTCCTCGAGCGGCTGGAGAAGCTCCAGGCCCAGCAAGCCGCATTGAAGCTGCGGGTGCTCGCCACGGCCGGTGATATCGCCGAAGAGACCGGTGCCAAAGACGCCTCCGCCTGGATGCGGACCGAGCTGCTGGTCGACAAAGCCGTGGCTCGCTCCCAGATCAAGCTCGCGGCAGCGGTCACCAAGTACGACCTCGTGGCTGACGGCCTCGCCGAGGGCGTGGTGTCCCAGGACAAAGCACGGGTGATCACCCAGGCGCTCGACAAGATCCAGACCGACCCCGTCGCCAGCGCCGAGGATCTGGTCCTCGCGGAGAAGCTGCTCGTTGACTACGCCTCTCGGTTGACCGCGAACGAGCTCCGCATCGTCGGACGACGGATCCTGGCCGAGATCGACCCGGCCCGGTTCGACGACGCCGAAGCCAAAGCCCTCCTCGCCGAAGAGGAACGCGCCCAGCAGAAGACCGCGCTGCGGGTGTGGGACAACCACGACGGCACCATCGGCTTCGACGGCGTCCTGCCGACCTCGATCGGGCACAGGTTCAAGCGGCTGGTCGAGTCCTGGGCCCAACCCCGCAAACAACAACTCGTCGCCAAGGGCGCCCCGCTGCCGCCGTGGGAACGACTCATGGGCCAGGGCTTCTCGCGGCTGCTCGAGACCGTCGACCCGGCCGGGCTGCCACGCCACGGTGGCGACGCCACCGTGGTCAACGTGGTGATCAGCCTGGAGGAGCTCCGCAAGGACCTCGGCATCGCCACCCTGGGCTATGACGAGACCAACGGCGCCACCATCTCCGCAGCGGAGGCAAGGCGGATGGCGTGCAACGCCACCATCATCCCCTGGGTCCTCGGTGGCGACAGCGAGGTCCTCGACGCCGGCCGGGGCAGCCGGTTCTTCCAACCCATCCAGCGCAAGGCGCTCCGGTTGCAGCACAAGTGCTGCCAAGCCGAGGGCTGTGACATGCCACCGGAATGGTGCGACGCCCACCACCTCGACCCCTGGGCCGCCGGCGGAAAGACCGACCTCAACGACGGGGCGTTGTTGTGTCCCCATCATCACCGCCTCGCCCACGCACCCGGCTATACCCATGAGCGGCTACCCGACGGGACCATCAGGTTCACCCGTCGCCCCTAACCGACTGGGCGAGGAACCACTTCACCGGGTCCTGCCCGTCGGGCCTGAGGGCTCCAACCGTCGAGCGGTCTCGGCTCTCGCTGAAGCGGCCCGTCCTGGTGCCCAAATGAGCGTTCCGGTCAGCTTTCTCGACTCCACGCCCGTCGCTCCCCACCGGCGAGGACACTTCCCCACTCCAGTGGAGGTTCCCCACTTTCCGGAGCATGGGGAACCTCCACGCCCGTGGGGAACTCTCCCGATCGGTGGGAACTCGCGACCCGGCCGGCACCGAACCCACCCCGGTCAAGAACAACGGCCCGCTTGTGAACCATTCACAAGTTCGCGCCCACTGCCGTAGGCACCCCGAGGCACCAGGACTCCCCCGCACGACCAGCCAGGGCCCCAAGCCCGTGCCCAACTGAATCCGCTGCGCCAAACTCTCGCCGCCGACCCGATACAGGCCAAGTCTTTCTCGATCGCGCACCGGGTCAAGGATCGCCGAAGGCGACCGGCGAAGCCGGGGGGCGAAGCCCGTCCTTGACGCGGTGCGCGATCGAGAAACAATCGAACCAAGGGTCGGCGGCGAACCCAGAAACGAAACCACGGCCACCTCCGCGGCGGCGAACCGAGACCAAACCAAGACCGACAAAGCCCGACCACCGACACCAGAAACAGGCGGTATCCTCGAAGCATGACCGCGTTGCCCGACTGGATGCACCCTCCCCGTGAGGAGGGTTGGTACTCCGAAGACCTCGACATGCTCGTCGAGGCGCCGCGTCATACCGAACTCATCGACGGAGCCCTGGTCTTCAATATGTCACCGCAGCGCCGCTGGCACAGTCGGCTCGTCACGGCCCTGACCAACGCGCTGACGGCGCAGGCGCCCGACGGGTTCGAGGTGGATCGGGAGCTGACGGTGGTGCTCGACAGGCGCAACCGGCCGGAGCCGGACGTGCTGGTGAGCACGGCACGGATCTCGGACCAGGCCTCGTTCTACGATGCCGATTCTGTCGTCCTGGTGGTCGAGGTGGTCTCGCCGGAGTCCGAGCACCGCGACCGGGCGGTGAAGCCGCAGAAGTACGCTGAGGCGGGGATCACCCACTACTGGCGCATCGAGAACGAGGACGGCGCGCCCGCGATCCATGTCTACGAGCGCGACGACCTCACCAACGCCTACGTCCCGATCGGGATCTTCCGCGACCGGCTCGACGTCCCGGTGCCGTTCCCGATCAAGATCGACCTCACCGACCTGCTCCGCTGACGTCAGTCGTCGGCACCTCGGGCACCTCGGCGGGCAGCTGCTCCTGCTGGACGAGGTGGAGGTAGGAGAGGTGGCGCTCGTACTGGTCGAGGACGTCACCCATCAGCTGCTCGTGTGAGTAGCCGTTGACGTCGTAGCCCTGGGTGCCCTCGGCGAGGTGGACCTCGGCGCGGAAGTAGACGTCGCCGGTGACCCGGCCGACGGCGAAGGTCGGAGCGGGGCACGGCAGCGGGGTGACCTTGTAGACGAACGCAGGCGCGTCCTCCAGATCGGTGTGGATCTGGACGCCGGCGACGCCGCGTACGGCCTTGGTCTCGGTCACCACCGACGTCAGGCCATGCGAGCAGAGCTCGGCGGCGACCTCGTCGAGGACCGGCTTCGCGACCGTGCCGATGAACCGCTCGGTGTCCCTGGCGGTCGGATAGGTGACCGAGCGGCGCAACCGCTGCGCGAGCGACGGACGTACGCCGCCCTCGCCCGCCCCGGCGAGGCGGGCCGAGGAGATCGCGCCCGGGAACGAGTAGCGTGCGCTCGCGGACTTGAACGACTCCAGCCGTAGCGAGCGGTGGAGTCCCACGGCGACCAGGGCGAGCACGACCGAGAACGGTAGGCCCATGATGATCGTCGCGTTGGTCAAGGTCGTCAGCCACGCATCACCGCCGGCGAACATCAGAGCAAGGGTCAGCGCCCCGATCGCCACCGACCAGAAGATCCGCACCGGGATCGAGCAGTCGGCCATCGGGTGCGGCAGCCGCGAGGTGAAGTTGCCCATCACGAGCGCGCCCGAGTCGGCCGAGGTGACGTAGTAGAGGAACCCGGTCATGGTGGCGAGCGCGACCAGCGCGATCGCCCCCGGGTAGTTGTCGAGGAAGGCGTAGAAGCCCTGCGCGTAGTTGGCGCTGGTCAGCTCACCGAACTCGGCGTCGCCGCCGCGGATACGGCCGAGCGCGCTGTTGCCGAAGATCGAGACCCACAGCAGGATGAATCCGAACGGGATCATCATCACGCCGACCAGGAACTGCCGGATCGTCCGCCCGCGCGAGATCCGCGCCAGGAACAGCCCGACGAACGGCGACCAGGCCACCCACCAGGCCC
The DNA here is from genome assembly GCF_044744805.1 of Nocardioides sp. NPDC087217. Lineage (NCBI taxonomy): Bacteria > Bacillati > Actinomycetota > Actinomycetes > Propionibacteriales > Nocardioidaceae > Nocardioides > Nocardioides sp. NPDC087217. Next base: position 312,997 of record NZ_JBIUZB010000002.1, on the reverse strand, counting down.
AGAAGAAGAGCGTCCACAGGTTCTTCCAGACGCCGACGTCGGGGTTCTCGACGGTGTCGTACGGCATCGTGTCGAAGCTCATCCCGGGCAGGTGCACGAGATAGTCGCCGAGGTTCATCACCAGCGAGTTGAGCAGGAACGCGGTGTTGTCGGAGAAGAGCACGTAGAGCATCAGCGCCAGGGACAGCAGCACGTTCAGCTCGGAGAGCCGGCGGATGCCCTTGTCGACCCCGGAGACGGCCGAGATGGTGCCGAGCAGCACCGCGACCACCACCAGACCGACCTGGGCGGCACGGCCCTCGGGGATGTCGAAGAGGACGTTGAGACCCGCGTTGAGCAGGGCGATCGAGATGCCGAGCGAGGTGGCGATGCCGAAGATGGTGCCGAGCACCGCGGCCATGTCGATGCCGTCGCCGAGCCGCCCGTGGACCCGCTTGCCGAAGATCGGGTAGAGCGCGGAACGGATCGAGAGCGGCAGCCCGTGGCGGAAGGAGAAGTAGCCCAGCGCCATGCCCATGACGGCGTACATCGCCCAGCCGGACAGGCCGTAGTGGAACAGCGTCCAGCCCACCGCTTGCTCGGCGGCGGCGATGGTGCCGCCCTCGCCGGTCGGCGGGGTGAGGTACTGCGAGACGGGCTCGGCGACCGAGTAGAACATCAGGTCGGCGCCGATCCCGGCCGCGAAGAGCATCGCCGTCCAGGTGAACATCGAATACTCCGGCCGCGACTCCTCCGGGCCGAGCCGGACCCGCCCGTAGCGGGACAGACAGATGAACAGCACGAACGCGATCAGCGCAGCGGCGAGCGCGAAGTACCACCAGCCGAAGTACGTCGAGATCCACCCCACGACGTGCCCGATCGCGGCGCCCGCGGTGTCCGGCGCGAGCAGTGTGAAGAGCGTGAACGCGACCACCACTCCGGCGGAGCCGAAGAAGACGGTCTTGTTCAGCTCCGGCTTCGTCGTCGGGATCTCGTCTGGGTCTGCGGCGGGTTCACCCAAGGGCGTACGCGACGGGTCGATTGTCTCCGGCATGAGCTGTCTCCTCCGGTTGGGGTGCCCGGCAGGCTAGTCCGCCCGGCGCCGGCTTGGGTCACGATCGGGTTTCAGGACTTGTTGCGCGGGTCCCCGGCCGGCCACAGCGGCGAGTCGTCGCGGTGGCGGTAGTAGGGCACATCGGAGGGCGCCAGCGGGGTGTTGCCGGCGATCAGGTCGGCTGCCTTCTCCGCGACCATCATCACGGGCGCGTAGATGTTGCCGTTGGTGACGTACGGGAAGACGCTCGCGTCCACGACCCGTAGTCCTTCGGTGCCGTGCACCTTCATCGAGGTGGGGTCGGTGACGGCCATCTCGCCGGTCCCCATCGCAGCGGTGCAGGAAGGGTGCAGCGCGGTCTCGGCGTCCTTGCGGACCCACTCGAGGATCTCCTCGTCGGTCTCCACGCTCGGTCCCGGGGACATCTCGCCGGCGTTGAACGGCGCGAAGGCGGGCTGGTTGAGGATGTTGCGCGCCACCCGGACCGCCTCCACCCACTCCTTGCGGTCCGTCGGGGTGGAGAGGTAGTTGAAGAGCATCGACGGCTTCTGCATCGGGTCGGCGCTCTTGATCCGCACATGGCCACGGGTGTCGGCGTACATCGGGCCGATGTGCACCTGGTAGCCGTGCTGGCCCTTCTCCTGGCCGGGCGCCATGGACCCGTCGTAGCGGATCGCGATCGGCAGGAAGTGGAACATCAGGTTGGGCCAGTCCACGTCCTCGTTGGACCGCGCGAACCCGCCGCCCTCGAAGTGGTTGGTCGCACCCAGGCCCTTCTTCTGGAAGAGCCACTGCCAGGCGATCTTGGGCCGCTGGTGCCACACCAGACCGGGCGCGATCGAGACAGGCTGCTTGGAGGCGTACTGGATGTAGACCTCGAGGTGGTCCTGGAGGTTCTCCCCCACGCCGGGAAGGTTGTGCACGACGTCGATCCCGTGCTGCCGCAGCAGCGACTCCTCCCCCACACCGGAGAGCTGGAGCAGCTGGGGCGTGTTGATCGCGCCGCCGCAGCAGATCACCTCGCCGGCGTTGACGGTGTGCTCCCGGCGCGCCCGGCCGACCCCGCGTACGTAGTCCACGCCGGTCGCCCGCGGGACGTCACCGGAGGTGTCGAAACGGATCTTGGTGGCGTACGCGAAGGTCTCGACGTCGAGGTTGGGGCGGCTCATCACCGGGTGCAGGTAGGCCCGGGCGGCCGACCAGCGGCGGCCGTCCTTCACGTTGCGGTCGAAGGGGGCGAACCCCTCCTGGCGGTAGCCGTTGACGTCGTCGGTGAGCGGGTAGCCGGCCTCCTGGGCGGCCTCGAAGAAGGCCGAGAAGAGCGGATTGGAGGCGGGACCGCGCTCGAGGTGGAGCGGCCCGGAGCCACCGCGCCACTGGTCGGCGCCGGAGGTGCCGTCCTCGAGGAAGCGGCTCTCCATGCGCTTGAAGTAGGGCAGGCAGTGGCGGTAGTCCCAGGTCTCCATGCCGGGGTCGGCCGCCCAGCGCTCGTAGTCCATCGGGTTGCCGCGCTGGAAGATCATCCCGTTGATCGAGCTCGACCCGCCGAGCACCTTGCCGCGGGCATGGTAGACCTTGCGGCCGCCCAGGTGAGGCTCGGGATCGGTCTCGTAGCCCCAGTCGTAGAGCTTCGAGCCGATCGGGAACGGCAGCGCGGCCGGCATGTGGATGAACGGGTCGATCTTGAAGTCGCTGTGACCGGCCTCGAGGACCAGCACCTTCGTGGACGGGTCGGCGCTGAGCCGGTTGGCGAGAGCGGATCCGGCCGAGCCGCCGCCGACGATCACGTAGTCATAGGTCTGGGTCATCGTCTTCACTTCTCCTCGGCGGTGCCGGTGTTCGGGGAGGTCGGGGCGAACCAGTGCTGCGGGCTGGGATCGATGTTGTGCCAGATGTGCTTGGTCTCGCGGTACTCCTCGAGCCCTGCCTGGCCGAGCTCGCGCCCGATCCCGGACTGCTTGTAGCCGCCCCACTCGGCCTGGGCGACGTACGGGTGGTAGTCGTTGATCCAGACCGTGCCCATCCGGAGCTTCGCGGCGACCCGCTCGGCACGGCCGGCGTCAGAGGTCCACACCGCGCCGGCGAGGCCGTAGATGGAGTCGTTGGCGATGCGGACGGCGTCGTCCTCGTCGGTGAAGGTCTCCACGGTGAGGACCGGCCCGAAGGACTCGTCCTGGGTGACGGACATGTCGGTGGTGCAGTCGTCGAGGATCGTCGGCAGGTAGTAGAAGCCGTCGGCGAGCGCAGGGTCGTCGGGGCGCTTGCCACCGGTGCGGAGGGTGGCACCCTCGGCGAGACCCTTCGCGACGTACGCCTCCACCTTGTCGCGGTGGGCGCTGCTGGTCAGCGGGCCGGTCTCGGCCCCCTCGTCGAAGGGGCCGCCGAGACGGATCTGCTCGGCCCGGGCGACGAGCTCGTCGACGAAGCTGTCCTTGATCGACTCCTCGATGATCAGCCGCGCGCCGGCGGAGCAGACCTGGCCGGAGTGCAGGAAGACGGCGGTCAGCGCGAAGTCGAGCGCGGTCTCGCGGTCGGAGTCGGCGAAGACGATGTTGGGGTTCTTGCCGCCGAGCTCGAGGGCGACCTTCTTGACCGTCGCGGCGGCGTTGGCCATCAGCCGCTTGCCCGTGGCGAGGCCACCGGTGAAGGAGACCAGGTCGATGCGGGGGTCCTCGGACAGCGGTGCGCCCGCAGTCGGACCCTCACCGAGCACCAGATTGCCGACACCCGCCGGGAGACCAGCCTCCTCGAGCACCTTCATCAGGTGGATCGCACTGTGCGGCGTGATCTCGCTGGGCTTCAGCACGAACGTGTTGCCCGCGGCCAGGCACGGCGCGACCTTCCACGCCACCTGAAGCAGCGGGTAGTTCCACGGGGTGATCAGGCCGCAGACTCCTACCGGCTCATGCACGATCCGGCTCTTCACGGCGGCGTTCCCGGTGTCGATGACGCGGCCGGCGTCCTCGGCGGCGACGTGCCCGAAGTGACGGAACACGGAGACCACGTCGGCGACGTCGTACTCGCTCTCCACCAGTCGCTTCCCGGTGTCGAGCGACTCCGCCCGGGCGATGATCGCGGTGTCGCGCTCGAGCAGGTCGGCGACCTTCAACAGCAGGTCACCCCGCTCCCGCGCAGGCGTCGCCGGCCACCCGCCACTGTCGAAGGCGTTCCGCGCCGCGGCGATCGCGGCCCGGGTGTCCTCCGCTCCAGCCTCCGCAACGGTTCCGACGACCGCGCCGTCTGCCGGACAGCGGATCTCCCGCTGCTCGCCCGACTGCGCAGGCAACCAGCGCCCGTCGATGTAGATCTGGCTCATGCAACCTCCAGCGTCGGGTTGCCGAACAGGCAACCGCAGGTGAATTGCAAATGATCCTGCGCCGACGCGAAGGGCCAGGTCAAGGGCTGGAAGGACAAAATTGTTGCAGGTGGTACAAATTTGTTGCAGCTGATACAAACGGCTGCGGCAGTTGTTACAGTCGCCGCATGACGACCGCTGGGACCGCGCCTGCGAAAGACCCACAACGCCGCGCTGCCTGGGCCGAGCTGGCGACCGACTACGTCCACGAGCACGGACTGATCGGCCTGAGCCTGCGCCCGCTGGCGGCCGAGCTGGGCACCAGCAACCGGGTCCTGCTCTACCACTTCGGCACCAAGGACCAGGTGGTCGCCGACGTCCTCCGCACATCCAACGAGCGGTCGGTCGCCGGGGTCGCCGCGCTCGAGCCCTCCCAGGACCTGCGTTCGGCTGTCTATGACCTCTGGTCGGTGATGGAGGGCGACCGGTGCAGCTGGATCTATGTGGAGGCGGCCGCGCTCGGTCTCTTCGGCAGGGAGCCGTACGTCTCGGCGGTCCGCGAGGCCAACGCACTGTGGATGGCCGGTCTCATCGCGCACCTGGACAAGTCCGGTGTGGATCCCGCCGTCGCCGAACGGGCAGCCCACGTCATCGACGCCGCCTTCATGGGGTTCCAGCTCAGCCAGGGTCCCGACGGCCACCTCCCTGAGCGTGCCCGGTCCGTCGATGACCTGGCGGACGCCGTCGCCGGGCTGGCCTGATCCGCGCGGAGCTCGTTCCTCTCCTCCAACCTGTCACGGATCGGCGATCGCCGGTGTCCTAGGGGCATGAACCCCGACAAGCAGGAGGAATCCATGAGCAAGCAGACCCACGTCGTGGTCGTCGGTGGCGGGTACGCCGGCGTGATGGCCGCGAACCGGCTCACCAAGCGCGAGGACATCGCCATCACCCTGGTCAACTCGCGCGACCACTTCGTCGAGCGGATCCGGCTGCACCAGCTGGTCGCCGGCTCGTCCGAGGCGGTGGTGGCCTACGCCGACGTCCTGAGTCCGCGGGTCCGTCTGCACGTCGGCACGGTGAGCGCCATCGACGCCGCCGCGCGGACGGTCGCACTCGAGGACGGGGAGGAGCTGGCTTACGACTATCTGGTCTACGCCGTCGGCAGCACCGGCGAGACACAGGTGGCGGGAGCGCAGGAACATGCCTTCGGCGTCTCGACCTACGAGGAGGCGACCCGGCTGAAGGCGGTGCTGGGCACGACGCCGGCCGACGCGCCGGTGGTCGTCGTCGGCGGCGGGCCGACCGGCATCGAGGTCTCCTCCGAGCTCGCCGAGGCGGGCCGGAACGTGGCTCTGATCTGCGGAGACCGGCTGGGTCCGTGGCTGCACGAGAAGGGCCGCACTGACGCCGAGCGCGCTCTGCGGCGGCTCGGCGTCGGCATCGTCGAGGGCGCCCGGGTGGCGGAGGTGTTGGATGGCCGGGTACGCCTCGACAACGGCCGCGAGCTGACCAGCTCGGTGACGATCTGGACCGCCGGGTTCACCACGCCGGACCTGGCGCGCCGCAGCGGGCTGTCCACCGACGAAGCCGGCCGGCTGGTCACCGACGAGACCCTGACCAGCGTCGACGACGACCGGATCGTCGCGACCGGGGACGCTGCGGCGCCGTCGGGACTGGCGTACCGGATGAGCTGCCAGGCCGCCAACCAGCTCGGGCCGCTGGCCGCGGAGACGGTGCTCACGCGCCTCTCGGGCGCGACACCGAAGCCGGTGAGCATCGGCTTCGTGGGACAGTGCATCAGCATCGGCCGCGGTCTCGGCCTGGTGAACTTCGCCCGCCGCGACGACTCCGCAGTGGGCGCCCGCCTCCGTGGCGTGCCCGCGGCGAAGGTGAAGGAGCTCGTCTGCCGCAGCACGATCTGGGCCCTGGGGATGGAGGCGCGTCACCCCGGCTCCGCGATCGGCTTCAAGGACCGGTCGCGCGCCACGCGCGTCCAGGCAGCAGCGGTCACCCCGCTGGTCCGGGAGCACAGCCTGTGAGTCTCGCCGTCGGGGTGGCTCACTTCGGGAGGAGTTCAGGCAGGGGACGTACGGCGGTCGCCACAGGATCACGCGACTCGGCCAGGTTGAGGGGCACCCTCACCGAAAGAGATCCTGATGCGTACCTTCGTCCGGTCGCTGACCGCGGTGCTCGCCGCGGCCGCGTTCCTCTCCCCCACCGCCGCCACGGCGAGCTCGACCGACTCCGCGCGATCCTCCGCCGACCTCGGTACGCCGCACGCGCAGGCGCATGCCCACAACGACTACGAGCACGAGCGTCCGCTGCTCGACGCACTGGAGCACGGCTTCACGAGCGTCGAGGCCGACGTGTGGCTGGTCGACGGCGAGCTCCTGGTGGCGCACGACGCGGAGGACCTCGACCCGGCGCGCACGCTGGAGGGCCTCTACCTCGCCCCGCTCAAGAAGCTCGTCAGCGGCAGGGGACGCGACGTCTACCCCGGCTACGACGGCACGTTCCAGCTCCTGATCGACATCAAGAACACCGGCGAGGCGACCTACGCGGCGATCGAGAAGGAGCTCGGAGACTACGAGGAGCTCTTCACCCGCTATGAGAACGGCGTCGTCAAGGACGGTCCGGTCGAGGCGGTCATCAGCGGTGACCGGCCGCTGGAGACGATGCGGAGGGCGACTGAGCGACTCAGCTTCTACGACGGCCGGATGACCGACCTCCACTCCGGCATACCGGCCTCGCTGATGCCGCTGGTCAGCGACAACTGGACCAAGGTCTTCGCCTGGCAGGGCATCGGCCCGATGCCGGAGACCGAGCGCCGCAGGCTCCAGGAGATCGTCGACCACGCTCATGCCCAGGGCTACCGGGTGCGCTTCTGGGCGACGCCGGACACCGACGGCCCCGCACGTGAGGCGGTCTGGACAGAGCTGCTCGCAGCCGGCGTCGATCACATCAACACCGACGACCTCGAGGATCTGGACGCCTTCCTGACCGCCAACGGCTAGGCCGGTCCCACGGTCGATGTCACAGTCCGGGGCGCCGTCTCGTCCCGTGGGTGGAAGATGTTGACCTGAGGGAGGACCACCGTGACACCTGAGACAGAGATCGAGTTCGAGGAGCTGCGCCCGCTGCTGTTCTCGATCGCCTACCGGATCCTCGGCAGCGTGAGCGAGGCGGAGGACGCGGTGCAGGAGACCTGGCTCCGGCTGGAGGCGACCTCGACCGAGCCCGACTCGCTCAAGGCGTACCTCTCGACCGTGGTCACCCGGATCTCCCTCGACGTGCTGCGCTCCGCGCGCGTGCGGCGGGAGACGTACGTCGGGCCGTGGTTCCCCGAGCCCTTGCCGACCGACACCCACGTCGACGAGCATGCGGGCCTCTACGCCAGCCCGGAACGCGCGACGGAGCTGGCCGACTCGGTGTCGATGGCGGCGCTGCTGCTGCTCGAGCGGCTCAGTCCGTTGGAGCGGGCGGTCTTCGTGCTGCGCGAGGTCTTCCACTTCGGCTTCGCCGACATCGCCGCGGCAGTCGACCGTTCCGAGGCCGCGTGCCGTCAGCTCGCCTCCCGAGCCCGGCGGCACATGGACGAGGGCAAGCCGCGGTTCGAGGCCGACCGGCGCAAGCGTGTCGAGCTGTCCAGCCGGTTCTTCGAGGCGCTGCGCGACGGCGACCTGGACCGGCTCCAGGCTCTGCTGGCGGCCGATGTGGAGACCGTCAACGACGGTGGTGGTGTCGCCGGTGGCGTCGGCGGCCGGTTCGGTGCGGAGAAGGCCGCGCGCATTCTGATCGCGGCCGTGCCGCCGCTGCTCGCCATCGGTGCCCGCCTGGAGCAGCGCGAGCTCAACGGCGAGCCGGGCGCCATCCTGCACGACGCCGACGGCGCCATCCTCGGCACCTGGACCCTCGACATCCTCGACGGCCAGATCCAGCGGATCCGGTCGGTCACCAACCCCGAGAAGCTGGGTCACCTGGGCCCGGTCGCCGACCTGAAGGACGTCGTACGCCGCCGCAACCGCCACCGCCGCGGGCGGTGACCCGCCCGCCGACTCAACCGCGCCGAGTCGGCTCGTCCTGACCAGAAAATCCGCCGAGTCGGCGCGTCATGACGCGCCGACTCGGCGGGATCGGGGTCAGGCCGCCGCGCCCTGCGGTGACCGAGTCGGCCGCAGGCCGAGGTCGGCGGTGCGTACGTCCTTGGTCTCGCGGGCGGTCAGGGCCGCGACCGACGCGATGAGGCAGACGACCGCCGTGTAGCCCGCGGTGACGACCCAGCCACCCTCCTGCACACCACCCAGAGCGGTGACGATCGACGGGGTGAACCCGGCCAGCATGAAGCCGATCTGGGTGCCGATCGCGACGCCGGAGAAGCGCACCGGGGTCGAGAACATCTCGCCGTAGAACGACGGCCAGGTCGCGTTCGCGGCCGCGTAGCCGAAGGAGAAGGTGACGATCGCGAGCGCGAAGACGAGCAGCTCGTTGCCCTGGCTCATCGAGAGCAGGTAGAAGGGCATCATCACCGCACTGGCCACTGCGCCGTAGATGAAGACGGGCTTGCGCCCGATCCGGTCCGCGAGCCGGCCGAACATCGGCTGGGTGAACAGCGCGACGACGTTGGCCGCGACGACCAGCCACAGCGTGATCGAGTCGACCATGCCGACCTCGACACCATAGGCGATGGCCAGGTTGCCGAAGACCGTGGAGACGGCCGCGATGAAGGCGCAGCAGATGACGCGCAGCACGTCGACCCAGTGGTCACGCAGCAGCACCGCGAGGGGCAGCTTCGCGACCTCGTTGTTGGCCTTGGCCTCCTCGAACTCCGGGGTCTCGTTGAGGCGGCTGCGGATGAAGAAGGCCACCACGACCACGATCGCGGAGAGCCAGAACGGGATCCGCCAGCCGATGCCGTACTTGATGTCGTCGGGCAGCGCCACGACCGGGATGAAGACGAGCGCGGCCAGGATCTGGCCGCCCTGGGTGCCGGTGAGCGTCCAGGACGTGTAGAAGGAGCGCTTGTCGTCGGGGGCGTGCTCGAGCGTGAGCGAGCTGGCGCCGGCCTGCTCGCCCGCGGCCGAGAGCCCCTGCAGCAGCCGGCAGAAGACCAGCAGTGCGGGCGCGATCCAGCCGGCCTGGTCGTACGTCGGCAGACAGCCGATCAGGAACGTGCCGCCACCCATCAGCAGGAGGGTGAACAGCAGCACCTTCCGGCGGCCGATCCGGTCACCGAAGTGACCGACGAAGACCGCGCCGACCGGGCGTGCGACGTACGCGAAGGCGAACGTCGCGAACGACATCACCAGCGCGGCGTCGCCGGTGCTGGGGAAGAAGACGTGCGGAAAGATCAGCGCCGCGGCAGAGCCGAAGACGAAGAAGTCGTAGTACTCGACGGCGCTGCCCATGAAGCTGGCCAGCGCGGCCCGTACCGGGGTCTTGCCTTCTTGGTTCTCGGTGTCAGGTCCCGCCATCGGGTCCTCCTCGGGTAGGCCCGCGGTTCCTGACCGCGGACGGGTGGGGGGTGGTGTTTTCTGGCTCTTCGAATTTCTGGGGGGGTCAGCCGGCCGCGGCCAGCTCGCGCAGGTGGGCGAGCATCCGCTCGGCATCGGGTTCGATGCCGGTGATCAGCCGGAAGGCGTCGACGGCCTGGTAGACCGCCATGTGGCCTCCGTGCAGCGTCCGGCAGCCGGCCTCACGCGCCGCCTGCAGCAGCGCGGTGTCCAGAGGCCGGTAGACGATGTCCGCCACCCACAGGTCGGGGCGCAGGAGGCTCGTCTCCAGGGGCGTACCGGGGTGGTCGGCCATGCCGACCGGGGTGCAGTTGACCAGTCCGTCGGCGTCGGGCAGGAGCGCCGGCAGCTTGTCGACATGGCTCGCCTCGACGGTGCTCTCCGGGTGGTGACGCCGGATCTCCTCGACCCGCGCCTGGGCACGGTCGAGGTCCATGTCGGCGATGACCAGGTTGTCGACGCCCTGGCTCACGAGTGCGTGAGCGACGGCCGAGCCCGCCCCTCCCGCGCCGAGCTGCACGACGGTGCCGAGCGGGGCACCCGGCATCCCGGTACGCAGCGCGTGGCCGAAGCCGGTCGTGTCGGTGTTGTAGCCGACCGCCCCCTCGTCGGTGAAGACGACGGTGTTGACCGCACCGAGGCGGGCCGCGGTCTCGTCGAGCCGGTCGAGGTGCTCGATCACGAGCTCCTTGCACGGGTGGGTGATGTTGAGCGCGTCGAAGCCGAGTCGCCGCGCCTCCCTCACCAGGTCGCCCACGCCCTCGGCCGGGATCCCCAGCTCGGTGATGTCGAGCGTCTTGTAGACGTAGGACAACCCGTGCTCGAACCCCTCGCGCATGTGCAGCGCCGGACTCAGCGAGGGTCCGACGCCCGCGCCGATCAGGCCGACAAGAAACGAAGACTTCATCTAGGCGATCCTTAATGTACGAACTAGTACGTTACGAGAGTGAAGGGGATCACATCCGGCCCCGCGTCGTCAACCCCCGCACGGCAAAGAGCCCGTCCCCGCGGCGCGGGGACGGGCTCTTCAGGGGTGTGCGTCAGCGAGCGGTGAGCCAGCCGACGACGATGTCGCCGAGGATGCGGCGGTGGCGCTCGCGTACGTCGGGCGCGAGCATGTCGCGGCCGAAGAGGTAGCCGAAGGTGGCGCTGTTGGCGACCTGGAAGACGCAGTAGGAGCTGATCATCATGTGCACGTCGATGGCGTCGACGTCGGCGCGCAGCTCACCGGAGGCGCGACCGCGGGCGAGGACCTCGTCGAGGACGGTGGCGGCCGGGGCGCCGAGCTCGCGCAGCGACTCGACCTTCTCCAGGTGCCGGCCACGGTGGATGTTCTCGACGGACACGAGGCGGATGAAGTCGGGATGGTTGACGTGGTGGTCGAAGGTGAGCTCGGCGATACGACGGATCGCGTCGACCGGCTCGAGATCACCGGCGTGCAGGCTCTGCTCGAGCTCTCGGATCCGGCGATAGGCAGCCTCGAGCACAGCCAGGAAGAGCCCCTCCTTACCGCCGAAGTAGTAGTAGATCATCCGCTTCGTGGTGCGGGTGCGCTCGGCGATCTCGTCCACCCGGGCCCCCGAGTAGCCCTGCTCCGAGAAGATCTCGGTCGCGACGTCGAGCAGCTCGGACCGGGTGCGTTCGGCATCACGCGACTGAACCATGCCCCGAGCCTAGAGCACGACCGGCTTCCCAACGCGGACCAATGTATGTACCGTTTCGTACATTAGCGACGAACGGAGAACCATGCGCACCTCGATCGCCACGGTCTGCCTCAGCGGCGGACTCGTCCAGAAGATGTACGCCGCGGCCGAAGCCGGCTTCGACGCGATCGAGATCTTCGAGCCCGACCTCATCGCCGCACCCCAGTCCCCCGAGGAGATCCGGGCGCTCGCCGACCGGCTCGGGCTCACCCTCGACCTCTACCAGCCCTTCCGCGACGCCGAGGGTGTCGACGAGAACGCCTTCGGCGACGTGCTGCACCGCGCCGAGGCGAAGTTCCGGCTGATGAACCGGCTCGGCATCGACCTGATGCTGGTCTGCAGCAACGTCGGCACCGCGACCGTCGACGACGACGCGGTCTCCGCGGGACAGCTGCGGCGGCTGGGTGATCTGGCTGCGACGTACGACATCCGGCTCGCCTACGAGGCGCTCGCCTGGGGACGGTTCGTCGACGACTACCGGCGATCGTGGCGCATCGTCGAGCTCGCCGACCACCCCAACGTCGGGGTCTGCCTGGACAGCTTCCACATCCTCTCGCGCGGCCACGACCCCAAGCAGATCGAGGAGATCCCGGCCGAGAAGATCTTCTTCCTGCAGCTCGCCGACGCTCCGGCGCTCAGCATGGACGTGCTCTCCTGGAGCCGTCACCACCGGCTCTTCCCCGGCGAGGGCAGCTTCGACCTGCCGGCCTTCCTCGGTCACGTGCTGCGCGCGGGCTACGACGGCCCGCTGTCCCTGGAGGTCTTCAACGACACCTTCCGCCAGACCGATCCGGTACGCACCGCCCGCCAGGCGCAGCGGTCGCTGCGCTGGCTCGCCGACCGCACCGCCGACCTGCTCGGCGACGAGGCCGGCCGCGACGTGCGCCCGCTCCCCCGCCTGCCCCAGGTGGCCGCGCCCGAGGCCTTCGACTTCGTCGAGATCAAGGCACCGGACACCTCCGGCGTCGAGGTGCTGCTCGAGCAGCTCGGCTTCGACTTCGGTGGCCGCCACCGCAGCAAGCAAGTGCGCCTGTGGACCTGGGGCGCGGCGCGCGTCGTGTGCAACGACGTGCCCAGCGCCTCCCCCGAGCCGCGCATCGCGGCCGTCGGCTTCGACGTCGCCGACTCGGACCCGGCCGCCGAGCGCGCCGCCCGGCTGATGGCGCCGCCGGTCCACCGCCGGACGTACGCCGGCGAGCAGGCCCTGCGCGCGTTCACCTCCCCCGACGGCACCGAGGTCTTCCTCTCGCACGCGGAGGACTGGATCGGCGAGTTCGACGGCGGGGTCTCGAGCTCCGGACGCGGCGCCCGGATCGACCACGTGAACCTGGTCCAGCCCTGGCACAGCTTCGACGAGGCGGTCCTCTTCTACACGAGCGTCCTGTCACTGACGCCTCAGCCGACCCAGGAGGTCGCCGGTCCGTCCGGTCTCGTCCGCAGCCAGGTGATGAGCTCACCGGCCGGGGGCGTACGCCTTCCGCTCAACCTGCTCCCGACCGGGCAGCAGGGCCAGGCACAGCACATCGCGCTCGCCTGTCCCGACATCATCGGCGTCGTCGCGGCCGCCCGCGAGCGTGGACTGCGGCCGCTGAAGGTGCCGGGCAACTACTACGACGACCTCGTCGCCCGCTTCGGCCTGTCCGACGACCTCGTGGCCACCCTGCGCGACCTCGATCTCCTCTACGACCGCGACGCCGACGGTGAGTACCTGCACTGCTACACCGAGACCGTCGGCGAGGTCTTCTTCGAGCTCGTCGAGCGGCGGGATCGCTACGACGGCTACGGCGCCGGCAACGCCCCGGTCCGCCTCGTCAGCCAGGCCGGCTGACCCAAGGCCGAATCTGCAGAAATGGCGTGCCGAATCTGCAGTTGTGGGCGACGAAACCAGCGTTTCGTCGCCCACAACTGAGGTTTCGGCGTCCACAGGCGAGGACTCGGCACGCCACAAGTGAAGATTCGGCGATGGATCAGAAGTTGCCGCGGCGCTCCTGCTCGCGCTCGATGGCCTCGAAGAGGGCCTTGAAGTTGCCCTTGCCGAAGCCGAGGGAGCCGTGGCGCTCGATCAGCTCGAAGAAGACCGTGGGGCGGTCGCCGATCGGCTTGGTGAAGATCTGCAGCAGGTAGCCGTCCTCGTCGCGGTCGACCAGGATGCCGCGCTTCTGCAGCTCCTCGATCGGCACGCGCACCTCACCGATCCGGGCGCGCAGCTCGGGGTCCTCGTAGTAGGAGTCGGGGGTGTTGAGGAACTCGATCCCGGCGTCGCGCAGCGCGTCGACGGTGGCGAGGATGTCACCGGTGGCCAGCGCGAGGTGCTGGGCGCCGGGGCCCTGGTAGAACTCCAGGTACTCGTCGATCTGCGACTTCTTCTTGGCGATCGCCGGCTCGTTGAGCGGGAACTTCACCCGGTGGTTGCCGTTGGCGACGACCTTCGACATCAGCGCGGAGTAGTCGGTGGCGATGTCGTCGCCGATGAACTCGGCCATGTTGGTGAAGCCCATGACGCGACCGTAGAAGTCGACCCACTCGTCCATCTTGCCGAGCTCGACGTTGCCGACGACGTGGTCGAGGGCCTGGAAGAGGCGCTTGGGGGCGCCCTCGGGCTTCTTCAGCGTCGAGGTGCGGGGGACGTAGCCGGGCAGGTAGGGGCCGTCGTAGCCGGACCGGTCGACCAGCGTGTGGCGGGTCTCGCCGTAGGTGGCGATGGCGGCGACGCGTACGGTGCCGTGCTCGTCGCTCACGTCGTGGGGCTCCTCCAGGACGCGGGCGCCCTGCTTGCGGGCGTGCTCGATGCAGCGGTCTACGTCGGGCACCTCGAGGGCGATGTCGATGACGCCGTCACCGTGGCGGGCGTGGTGGGCGATGATCTCGCTCCCGGGCGCGACGCCGCCCTTGATCACGAACCGCACTCCCCCGCTGCGCAGCACGTAGGAGTGGTGGTCGCGGTTGCCGGTCTCGGGACCGGAGTAGGCGACCAGCTCCATGCCGAAGGCGCTCTGGAAGAAGTGGGCGGTCTGGGTGGCGTTGCCGACAGCCCACACGACCGCGTCCCAGCCGGTGACCGGGAAGGGGTCGGAGGTGTCGTCGTACGCCACCAGGCCGACGAGCTGCTCCAGCTCGGCCAGCCCGAGTCCGGCGAGCTTCTCTTGGTTGGTCAGGGTGTCTGCAAGCGTCATGCGGGCAAGTCAAGTGGGCCGAGTCACACCAAACAAGTTGACCACTCGGCACTGGACAATCTGTCAGATTCGACCAGAGTTCACCACGCCTTGCTAGGCAATCTGACTACCATCGAGCCATGAACCTCGATGCCCTCGACATCACCCTCCTGGAAACCCTGCACGCCCATCCGCGAGTCGGCGACCTCGAGCTCTCCCGGGTCGCCGGCGTCGCCCGCGCCACTGTGCAGAGCCGGCTGCGCAAGATGACCGAGGCCGGCGTGATCCGCGACTGGGCACCGACGGTCGACCCGGCCGCCGCCGGCCACACGGTGCAGGCGTTCGTCACCCTGGAGATCTCCCAGGGAGCCCTCGAGGACGTACGTCGCGATCTCGCCGACATCCCCGAGGTGCTGGAGGCGTACGTCACCACGGGCTCCTTCGACGTCTTCTGCAAGGTGGCGACCGGGTCGCACGCGAAGCTCCAGGAGGTGCTCGTACGCATCGACCAGTCCCACGCCGTCGTCCGCTCGACCAGTGTGGTCACCCTGTCCACCCTGATCGAGCCCCGCACCCTCGACCTGCTGCGCACGGGAGCCACCCCGCGCTGACCGGTGGCTCAGGAAGCCCTGGGCAGTTCGACCGAGACCCGGAGCCCACCGCCGGAACGGGCGAGGACGGCGAGGTTGCCGTCGTGGGCCCGGGTGATGCTCTTGACGATCGCCAGGCCCAGGCCGACGCCGGCGTGGTCGCCGTGGATGCGCTGGGTGCCTCGCTGGAACGGCTCGGTGAGCGTGGCGACGAGCTCGCGGGAGAGCTCCTCGCCGGTGTTGGCGACGGTGAGGACCACGCTCCGCTCGTTGGCGGCGATGGTGACCGACACCGACCCGTCCTCGGGCAGGTTGTGGACGATCGCGTTGTGGATCAGGTTGGTCGCGACCTGCAGCAACAGCGCCGGCGAGCCGGTGACCGACGCCTGGTCCCCGGAGGTCTCGATCCGCACACCCCGCTGCTCGGCCAGCGGCAGGAGCGTCTCCACCGCCTCCTCGGCGACCAGCGAGAGGTCGACCGGCTCGCGGACGAAGGAGCGCTGGTCGGCGCGGCTGAGCACGAGGAGTGCCTCGGTGAGGTCGATCGCGCGGGAGTTGATCAGGCGCAGGCGGCCGAGGAGCTCGTCGACATCGCGGTTCGGGTCCTTGCTCGCCACGTCGAGGAGCGTCTGCGTGATCGCGAGCGGTGTGCGCAGCTCGTGGGAGGCGTTGGCCGCGAACCGCTGCTGCTCGGCGACCTGCGACTCGAGCTTCGCGAGCATGTCGTCGAAGCCGTCGGCGAGCTCACGGAACTCGTCTCCGGGGCCTTCGAGCTCGATCCGGTGCGAGAGCGAGCCGCCCGCGGCTGTACGTGTGGCCTCGGTGATCTTCCGCAGCGGCGCCAGCATCCGCCCCGCCAGGATCCAGCCTCCGACCAGCCCGAACACGACGAGGAAGCCCATCATCGTGGCCGCCCGCGGGGCGAAGGCACGCTCCAGGTCCGAACGGTTCGGGACGAAGGGCGCACTCGGCCTCCCCGGCTCCTGCGGCCACTCCAGCCACACGCCGTCAGGGACGTAGCGCAGCAGGAAGACCCACACGACGGCGAGCAGCAGCACCCCGGTGACCACGATGACCCCGGCGTAGCTGAGCGTCAGCTTGAGCCGGACACTCATCCCGGGACGTCTAGGAATCGACATCGATCCGGTATCCGACACCCGGCACGGTCGCGATGATTGCTGGCTCACCGAGCCGCTTGCGCAGCGCGGAGACGGTGATGCGTACGGCATTGGTGAACGGATCGGCGTTCTCGTCCCAGGCCCGCTCCAGCAGCTCCTCGGCGCTGACCACGCCGCCCTCCGCGGCGGCGAGGACCTCGAGCACCGCGAACTGCTTGCGGGTCAGCGCCACGTAGCGACCGTCGCGGTAGACCTCGCGGCGGAACGGGTCGACCCGCAGGCCGGCGATCTCCCGCACCGGCGGCCGGTTGTAGGCCCGCCGCCGGTCGAGCGCCCGCAGCCGCAGCACCAGCTCACGCAGCTCGAACGGCTTGGTCAGGTAGTCGTCGGCGCCGAGCTCGAAGCCGGAGGCCTTGTCGTCGAGGCGGTCGGCCGCGGTGAGCATCAGGATCGGCATCCCGGTGCCGGAGGCGACGATGCGCTTGGCGATCTCGTCGCCGGAGGGCCCGGGGATGTCGCGGTCGAGCACGGCGATGTCGTAGGCGTTGACGCTCAGCAGCTCCAGCGCCGTGTCGCCGTCACCGGCGATGTCGGCGGCGATCGCCTCCAGCCGCAACCCGTCACGGATCGCTCCAGCCATCAACGGCTCGTCCTCGACCACCAGCACCCGCATGCTCTGATCCTAGGTTGAGGACATATCGCCGACGTATCCGAAATGCCATACGCCCTGACGACATCCGCGCGGGTTGACTGGCACGGTGACCTTCACTGTCCGACCGATCAGCCCCGCCGAGCACCTCGACCATGTCAGGTCGCGGCGGTCGGTCAGCTTCCTGCAGACCCCCGCCTGGGCCGACGTGAAGACCGAGTGGCGCAGCGAGTCGCTGGGTTGGTACGCCGGCGACCGGCTCGCCGGGACCGGGCTGGTGCTGCACCGGCCGGTGCCGCGGCTGGGCTACACGCTGGCGTACCTGCCGTGGGGCCCCGACATCGACTGGGCCGGCGGGCTGACCGTCTGGTTCCCGCCGCTGGTCTCCTACCTACGCTCGCAGGGCGCGTTCGCGATCCGGGTCGCTCCCCCGGTGCCCACCGACACCTGGAGCGCCGGGCAGGTCAAGGAGGGCATCGCCGACCCCGAGGTGGGACGGCTCACCGATGTCCCCGGCCGGTCCGACCCGGTCGGCGCCGAGGTGACCCGCTATCTCCGCGACTCGGGCTGGATCCCGCAGAACCCCGAGGACGGGTTCGGGGCGGGGCAGCCGCAGTTCACGTACGAGATCCCGCTGCGCCACCCCGACGGAACCGCCCGGTCCGAGAACGAGGTGCTCGCCGGGATGAACCAGCTCTGGCGACGCAACATCAAGAAGGCCGCCAAGGCCGGCGTCGAGGTCACCACCTCCGCCGGCGGCGAGGACCTGAAGGCGTTCCACGACCTGTACGTCCACACCGCCGAGCGTGACGGGTTCACGCCACGACCGCTGGCCTACTTCGAGAAGATGTTCGCGGCGTTGTCCGCCGAGGACCCGGAGCGCATCAAGCTCTACCTCGCCCGTCACGACGGCGACCTCGTGGCCGCGACGATCTACGTCCGCGTCGGCGCCCACGCCTGGTACGTCTACGGGGCCTCGTCCACGGAGAAGCGGGACGTACGCGGCTCCAACGCCTGCCAGTGGGCGATGATCCGCGACTCGCTGGCCGCCGGCTGTGACGTCTACGACCTGCGCGGGATCACCCCCACGCTGTCCACCGACGACGCCCACGTCGGCCTGATCCAGTTCAAGGTCGGCACCGGTGGGCAGGCGGTGAGGTACGTCGGCGAGTGGGACCTGCCGCTGCGGCCGATCGTCTACCGGGCCTTCGACCTCTACATGAGACGGCGGGGGCGATGAAGGTGTCGGTCAGGAAGATCAAGGAAGGGAACCTCGGATGATCGTGAACGAATCAGGCTCGCTGACGGAGACCGGCGTCGTGGTGCTGACCATGCTCGCGTTTCCCGTGGCCGTGCTGGCGGTGCCGGTGCTGGCGGTGCTGCGCCGGGTCTTCGGGGTGGCCTGGCCGCGGGCATGGCGTCACTCGCTGGCGGAGGTCGCCATCGTCTACGGCACGGTGCCGGGTGTGCTGCTGACCCTGTTGCCCGGCAACAACGGCATCCTGTCGGGCAACGTGAGCCTGGTGCCCTTCGAGGACATGTCGACCATGGGCCCCATCGGGCTCATCGGCAACCTGCTGATCTTCGCCGCGCTGGGCTTCTTCGGCCCCATCCGTTTCCCGGTGCTCCGCTCGGTGTGGCGGGTCCTGATCCTGGCGGGCGCGGCCTCGGTGTCGATCGAGGCCCTGCAGCACCTACTGCCGCTCGGCCGGGTCTCGTCGGTCGAC
Organism: Nocardioides sp. NPDC087217; assembly: GCF_044744805.1. Classification (NCBI taxonomy): domain Bacteria; kingdom Bacillati; phylum Actinomycetota; class Actinomycetes; order Propionibacteriales; family Nocardioidaceae; genus Nocardioides; species Nocardioides sp. NPDC087217. The sequence goes on along the minus strand of NZ_JBIUZB010000002.1, from coordinate 294,220 downwards.
GACGTCATCCTCAACGCGGGCGGAGCCACCGCCGCCGCGATCCTGTCGTGGCCGTGGTGGCGCCGCCGGCGATCCGTTCCGCCGACCTCAGACCAGCGCCGCGGCGACCTGGTCGAGGCGGGCTCCGCGTGAGGCTTTGACAAGCACCACGTCGCCGGGCGCGAGGTGGCTGCGGAGCCAGTCGATCGCGGCGGCGTTGTCGGGCAGCGCCACCGCCCGCTGCCCCGCTCCGTCCGCGATGACGGCGGCCGCCTCGCCGATGGTGAGGACCAGGTCGGCCCGGGTGGCGGCGTACGCCCCGATCTCGTGGTGCGCGTCGCGGCTCGTCTCGCCGAGCTCGAGCATCTCGCCGAGCACGGCGATGCGGCGCCTGGCGTCGATCGAGGCGAGCGCGTCCAGACCGGCGCGGGTGGATTCGGGGTTGGCGTTGTAGGAGTCGTTGAGGAGGGTCGCGCCGCTGGCGAGGGCGCGCAGCTCCATGCGCCACTTCGAGATCGAGGCGGTGTTCAGCGCGGTCGCGGCCTGCTCGAGCGGGACGCCGGCGGCCAGCCCCGCCGCCGCGGCGGCTGCGGCGTTGAGCGTCCAGTGGGCACCGACGAACGGGAGCCTGACGACGGCCTCGGCGTCCGCGTGCTGAAGCGTGAAGGTGGGCCGGCCGAGCCGGTCCAGGGCGAGGTCGCGCACGCGTACGCTCGCCCGCTCGCCGGCCCCGAAGGCCAGCACCGGACCGTCGGTGAGCTCGCCCATCGCGAGCACCCGTGGGTCGTCGGCGTGGAGCACCGCCGTGCCGCCGGTCGCCAGGCCCCGCACCAGCTCGCTCTTGGCCACGGCGATGGCTTCGCGCGACCCGAACTCGCCCAGGTGGGCCTGGCCGACGTTGGTCACGACGGCGATGTCCGGCGCGACCAGGCCGGTCAGCTCGGCGATGTCGCCGATGTGCCGGGCCCCCATCTCCAGGACGAGGAACCTCGTGGTCACGTCGGCGCGCAGCATGGTGAGCGGTACGCCGAGCTCGTTGTTGAACGAGCCGGAGGTCGCGACGGTCGGAGCTGCGCTCGCCAACACCGCCTCGATCATGTCCTTGGTGCTGGTCTTGCCCTGGGAGCCGGTGACCGCGACGACGGTCATCTCGTCGCGCAGCAGCGCGACGACGTGGGCGGCCAGGCGCTGCAGCGCGGCCTGCGCGTCGTCGACGACGACCGTCGGGAGCGCCGTCGGGCGAGACCCGAGCGCGGCGACGGCACCGGCCTCGGCGGCTTGTGGTGCGTACTCGTGGCCGTCGGTGTGCTCACCCGCGAACGCGACGAAGAGGCCGCCCGGGTCTGCCTCGCGGCCGTCGATCACTGCCGGCGCGCTCACGGTCACCGAGCCGTCGCCGACGACCTTCCCGCCGACCAACGAGGCGATTTCGTCCAAGCTGAGGGGAATCATCCCATCAGTCTTCGATATCACCCGTAGTGGCCGCGTATGCGCTAATCGATATGCGGACGATAACTCCACGCCGACCTATCGTCGGCATATCGGAAATTCCATACGGGGTCGCAACCGTTCCTGGGGTTTGCTGGCGTCGATGATCTACCACGAGCCGACCCTGACGGCGCCGACCGAGCCGACGGAGCAGACCGTGATCTCGCCGACCGTCGGGATCACGGTCTACGGCTGCGCCCCTGATGAGAGCCTCCTTTTCGACTCCTTGGCGCCCACGCTCGGGGTCTCGCTGAGGACCACGACCGAGCCCGTCACCGAGAAGAATGCCGCCCTCGCGATCGGAGACCGGTGCATCAGCGTCAGCCATAAGTCGCCGATATCGAACGATGCGCTTCTCGCTCTGCACAAGAGCGGCGTCCGGTATATCTCGACGCGAAGCGTCGGTTTCAACCACATCGATGTCGACTTCGCGGCGAGCATCGGGATAACGGTCGGAAACGTCTCGTATTCACCCGATTCCGTGGCCGACTACACGTTGATGCTGATGCTCATGTCGGTGCGCCAGGCGAAGTCGACGATTCGGCGCACCGACGCCCACGACTACCGCCCGGCGGCCACGCGTGGCCGCGAGCTGCGCGACCTGACCGTCGGCGTGGTCGGGACCGGGCGGATCGGCGCGGCGGTCATCGACCGGCTGCGGGGCTTCGGCTGCGACGTACTCGCCTATGACATCCGGCCTCGGCCGGCGGCCGAGGGGGTGGAGCACGTCGACCTGGACACGCTGGTCGAGCGCAGCGACATCGTCACCCTGCATGCGCCGCTCAGCGCGGAGTCGCACCACCTCCTCGACCGCCGCCGCATCGAACGGATGCGCCCCGGCGCGTACGTCATCAACACCGGTCGCGGGGCGCTCATCGAGACGCCGGCGCTCATCACCGCGCTCGAGGGGGGCCGGCTGGGCGGCGCGGCGCTGGACGTCGTCGAGGGCGAGGAAGGCATCTTCTACGCCGATCTCCGGGGGCGGGACATCCCCAACGGCTGGCTGGCACGGCTCCAGGAGATGCCGAATGTGCTGGTCAGCCCCCATATCGCCTACTTCACCGACCATGCCCTCATGGACACGGTCGAGAACTCCATCGTGAACTGTCGTGAATTCGAAAGCAGGTTTCCGCATGTCTAAGCTCAAGGTCGGCATCATCTTCGGTGGCGTCTTCGAGGAGCACCCCGTCTCGGTGAAGTCGGCGCAGGAGGTTGCCAAGAACCTCGACGCCGACAGGTACGAGGCCTACTGGATCGGCATCACCAAGAGCGGTGACTGGCGCCTGTGCGACGGTCCGGAGGCGAGCTGGGAGGACGGCGCGCACCGCCCCGTCGTGCTCGCCCCCGACCGCAGCGTCCACGGGCTGCTCGTCCTCGATGAGGGTCGCTACGAGACGATCCGTCTCGACGTCGTGCTCCCGGTCCTGCACGGCAAGCTCGGCGAGGACGGCGCGATCCAAGGGCTCTTCGAGCTCTCCGGGATCCCGTACGTCGGCTGCGACGTGCAGAGCTCGGCGCTGTGCATGGACAAGTCGCTGGCCTACACGGTCGTCGGCGAGGCAGGTATCCCGACGCCGACGTTCTGGACCCTGTTCCCCGACGACGAGATCGATCCCGGCGTACTCCCCTATCCGGTCTTCGTGAAGCCGGCCCGCTCCGGGTCCTCGTTCGGGGTCAGCAAGGTGACCTCGGCCGAGGAGCTGGCCGAGGCGGTGGCGACGGCGCGGCAGTACGACGAGAAGGTGCTGGTCGAGGAGGGGGTCGTTGCCGAGGAGATCGGCTGCGCGATCCTCGGCAACGGTGCCGAGCTGATCACCGGAGAGGTCGACCACGTCGCGCTCTCGCACGGCTTCTTCAAGATCCACCAGGAGGACGCGCCCGAGACCGGCTCGGAGAACGCCACCTTCATCGTGCCCGCCGACATCCCTGCCGAGGCGCAGGAGCTGGTCAAGGCCGAGGCGAAGCGGGTCTACCGCGCGCTGGGCTGTCGCGGTCTGGCGCGGGTCGACATGTTCCTCAAGGCGGACGGCACCGTGGTGCTCAACGAGGTCAACACCCTGCCCGGGCTCACCTCGTACAGCCGCTATCCGCGGATGATGGCCGCGGCAGGGATCTCGATGACCGAGTTCCTCGACCGCGCGGTCTCACTCGCGCTGGAGACTGCGCCCATCGAGACGGGGCAGCGATGAGGGAGGGCTTCGGCTTCGTCGACGAGCTGGCGCCGGGCATCCGCTGGGACAGCAAGTACGCGACCTGGGACAACTTCACCGGCAAGCCGGTCGACGGCTACCTGGTCAACCGCATCGTCGGGACCCGTGAGCTGTGTGCAGCACTCGCCCAGGCGCAGGACAAGGCCGCCGCCCTCGGGTTCGGGATCCTGCTGTGGGACGGCTACCGCCCCCAGCGCGCCGTCGACGCGTTCCTGCGCTGGGCCGAGGAGCCCTCGCCGGACGATGACGAGCGCAAACGCGTTCACTACCCCTCGATCACCCGCCCGGAGATGTTCGAGAAGGGGTACGTCGCCACGAAGTCAGGCCACAGCCGCGGCAGTACCGTCGACCTGACCCTCTTCTCCTTGGCCACGGGGGCCCTGCTGGACATGGGTGGCGATCACGACCTGATGGACGAGATCTCCCACCACGGCGCGGCCGGGGTCTCCGAGGTGGCGGCGCGCAACCGGTCGCACCTGTGCTCGGTGATGGAGTCGTGCGGGTTCAGCCGCTACGAGAACGAGTGGTGGCACTACTCGCTGATCGAGGAGCCCTACCCGGACACGTACTTCGACTTTCCTATCGAATAGAGCCCCGTCGGATAGTGCCCGATCGACCGGTTCAGGGATCCAGCCAGCCGTGGACCTTCGAGCGGTTCGACTTCTTCCAGACGGAGGCGAACCGCTCCTCGGCGTCTTCGGCGGCGGCCTCCTCGACCTGGAGCAGCTCGCGGACGGCGTCGTCCGGCTCGGGAACCTGTCCGATCGTCATGATCATGACGGTGGCGTCGTTGAGGTCGCCGAGGGTCGACTGGACCGACTTGGCGGCCTTGGCGAGGCGCTCGGCGTCCTTGCCGAAGACCCCGCCCAGCGACTCGGCCGCGTAGCGGACCCGCTTGGCCTTCTTACGCACCTCATGGAGCCGCCGACGACGCTCTTCGGTGTCGTCGGTCTCCCCGACCGCGTCGGCCGCGACCGCCAGCCGTCGCCAGCTCCGGCGGAGCCGCTTGCGCAGTGCCTTCTTCCGCGGGTCCGCCTCTGACCAGCGCAGACCATCGGCGAGGCCGGCGATCAGCGCGCGGTAGCGGTCGCCGTCCAACTCCGGCAGCAGCCGGGCTCGCCCCTGGGCCTGGCGCTCGGCCAGCGCCGCCCGCAGTGCGTCGACACTGGTCGGTCCCGGACCGTGCTCGGCCGCCCAGCGCCGCAGCCGTCTGCGGAGCACCTCGGCGTCGCGTACTTCTCCCAGGAGGGCGGCGAGCCACTTCAGCTCCACCCGGAGCGGCTCGCTCCACTCCGCGTCGAGGAGTGGGCGGTACGTAGCCAGGACGCTGCGCAGCCTGCGTACGGTCACCCGCATCTGGTGGACCGAGTCGTCCTCGTCACGCAGCACGAGCCGGCCCCAGCGGTGGAGCACGACCACCTGGTCGCGCCACCACTCGCCGACCGGCTCGCGTGGATGACTCATCCCTACTGTTCTACCGTGCCACGGCGTCCAGGTCACGCTCGGTTCGTCCTGCTCCTGCCTCCTCGGCGCCACCCTTCTCGCGGTGCGGAAGCACGGTGAGGAGCAGGCCGACCCCGGCCCAGCAGGCGAGGACGATCAGCGGCACCGTGGTCCCGGCGCCGTCGAAGAAGGAGAAGCCGCGCAGCGCCGACCCCGCCGCGCCCGGGGGCATCAGCTGGCCGAGCCATCCGAACGGCACCATCTCCGGCGCGGAGGTGATTCCGGAGAGCGGGTTGCCGACGAGCAGGATCAGCAGCGCGACGATGCCGACGCCTGCCGGGCCGATGAGGTGGCGCAGGCCGATGATCGGGAGGGCGACCGCGAGGATGCCGAGAGCGACGACTCCGGCGTTGGCCAGGTAGCTGCCCTCCAGGGCGCCGAGCCATCCCTGTACGACGCCGGTCATCGCGAGACCGCCGCCGATCGCGATCAGGAAGGCGGCCGCGACCCGGTCACGGGTGCGGGTCAGCACCAGCGAGGTGATGGCGCCGGCCATGATGCCGCCGATCACCAGCGGTAGCGCGGACGCGCCGAAGACGACGCCGCGCGGGTCGTCCTCCGCACTCGCGACGACGTCGGTCACCTGGGGCTGCGTGCCCGTCTCGGCACCCATGGCGGTGGCCATCTGGGTGAGCTGCTGAGCGACGTTGGCGCTGGCCGCGGAGGCGACCAGGAACTCCGGGCCCTGGGCGCCGACGACGATCGCGCCGTACGCCTCCCGGTCCTTGATCGCCTCGACCGCCTCCTCGCGGTCCGCGGCGGCGGTGATCTCGAAGGCGTCCTCCCCTGCGTTGGCGGCGAGCTGGGTCTCGATCTGGGTGACCGCTGCCTCGGGGCCGGCGACGACCAGTGGCAGCGATCTGGGCTCCAGCTCGCTGGTGGGCCAGGCGAACGCGGAGATGAGCAACGTGAGCAAGGTGACCAGACCGAGGCTGACCCCGATCACGGCTTTCACTGACTGGGACATGGTGGGTTCCTTCCCCAAAAAACGAATGTTCATTCTCTTTGACCGACACTCTCCTCCGTCTCGTCGGATTTATCAAGAATGAATGTTCGTTTTTCTTTGAGGTATGCTTCCGGCATGCCGAAGATCAGCGAGGAGCATCGCGCCGAGAAGCGCCAGCAGATCATCGCGGCGACGCTGCGCTGCGTGGAGCGCGATGGCTTCCACAAGACGACGATGGCCGCGGTGGTCAAGGAGTCCGGCCTGTCCGCCGGCTCGGTCTACACCTACTTCCGCGGGAAGAGCGACATCATCCGCGCGATCGCCGAGTCGGGCCTGACGACCATCGCCGAGGCCATCACCCGCTTCACTCCTGACCCGAGCTCCGGTGAGGTCGCTCCCCCGCCCGAGCGCGCGATCGAGGCCGCGACGCAGCACCTCCTCGAACTCTCCGCCGAGCTCGGCGTCGACCTCTCCCGAGTCGCGCTGCAGACATGGGCCGAGGCCGCCCGCGACCCGGAGGTCCGCGAGCTGATGGCACCCGAGGCCCGCCGCATCCGGGCCGCCTGGCGTACCTACGCCGAAGGCGCCATCGAAGCCGGCCGGTTCCACCCGGACGCCGATCCCGAACGGATCGCGATGGTCCTCACCGGCCTGCTGCCCGGCTTCATCCTGCAGCGGCTCATGCTGGGCGACGTCACGCCGAAGATCTACGCCGCCGGGCTCACCGACCTGCTCGGCTACTCCCAGCGAGCGACCCAGTAACGCACCCCGTAGGGGTCGCCGTCATAGTCGACCGCCACCGTCGCGACGCTGCGCAGCAGGTCGGCCGCCTCGATGATCGGCGCGACGTCGGCCCAGAGCTCATCGGCCAGCCCGAGATCGAGCGCGCCGAGCGCCTCGGGGTCTGGCATGACCAGTGCCTTGCCGAGCGCCTCGTCGAACCCGTCGGCCCGCGGGTCGAGGTGGCCCGGCGCCTTTTCGCTGCGGCGGGCCGAGCCGTTGCCGACGATGAGGTACGCCGCCTCGCCGCTGGCCACCGGAGCCGCACCGACCTCGGCCAGCAGCGAGGAGGCCACCCGGGCACCCTGCGCACCGGCGATCACGCGTACGTCCTCGCCCAGCCAGGCGACCGCGGCCAGGCAGGCGGAGCGGAGCTCGTCGATCGGGTCGTCGAGCGAGGCGTACTCCGGCAGCAGGGCCAGGCATCCCGGAACCAGCGCCACTCGAGTCACTGCAGTCCCCTGATCGCTCGCTTCGGACGTCGCCGGCCGGCGATCGTCCAGACCATGTCGACGGTCTGCCGGGTCTCCGGGACCTGATGGACGCGGTAGATGCGGGCACCGGCCAGCGCGCAGACCGAGGTCGCGGCCAGGGTGCCGAGGAGGCGCTCGCCGACCGGCAGGTCGAGCGTCTCCCCCACGAAGTCCTTGTTGGAGAGGGAGACCAGCACCGGCCAGCCGGTCGCGACCATCTCGCCGAGCCGGCGGGTGATCTCGAGGGAGTGGAAGGTGTTCTTCCCGAAGTCGTGGGCCGGGTCGATCACGATCGAGTCCTTCGCGACCCCGGCGTCCAGAGCTCGCTGGGCGTAGCCGAGGGTCGAGTCGATCGCGTCGCGGACCACGTCGTCGTACTCGATCCGGTAGGGCCGCGTCCGCGGCGTCACGCCGCCGGTGTGGGTGCACACGATCGCGGCGCCATGGGCGGCGGCGACGTCGACGAGCTCCGGATCGGCCCCTCCCCAGGCGTCGTTGATGAGGTCGGCGCCGGCCGCGCACACCGCGTCACCCACCTCGGCGCGCCAGGTGTCCACCGAGATCACCAGCGCCGGGAACTCCTCGCGCACCCGGGCGACGAAGTCGACCACGCGGGCCTTCTCTTCCGCGGCGCCGATCTCGGCTCCTGGCGCCGCCTTGATCCCGCCGATGTCGACGATCTCCGCGCCCTGCGAGGCCACCAGGCGTACGCGCTCGAAGGCCGCGTCCTCGGCCCAGGTCGCTCCCTTGTCGAAGAACGAGTCCGGGGTGCGGTTGACGATCGCCATCATCAGCGCGTCGTCGTCGCCGAAGGAATGTCGTCCGAGGCGCAGCATCAGGCGACCATACCGCCCGAGCCGTCGCGCACCGGCGGCCGCTCCAGCAGGCTCACGGAGCGGTCGACGACCTTGGTCGAGCCGTCGATCGGGATGTACTGCCGCATCTCGACGTCGTCGCCCGCCGGACCGGTGCCGAGGCGGCGCGACATCATGCCGACGATCTGGGTCGCCATCAGGCCGAGGTCGAAGAGATCCTGGTGACTGTGGTCGCGCTGGCCGAGATCGACCTGGGCGATCGCATCCATCCCCCGCGTGTCCAGGGTGTCGACGAGCGCCGCGAGCTCCACGCCGTAGCCGGTCGGGACCCGCAGCCGCTCGAACAGCGAGCGCCGGATCGACCACTCCCCCGCCAGCGGCTGGATCAGATCGCGCAGCGGCCCGCGATGGAGGGCGAGCAGCGGGCGGGCGACGAGCTCGGTGACCCGGCCGCCGTCGAGACCGTGCTCCCCCGGGCGCCGGTAGAAGCCCTTGACCAGCTCGATCGTCGGATCGTTGACAAGAGGGCCGACCAGGCCGCGTACGAAATGGGTGTCCCAGTCGGTCAGGTCGGCGTCCATGAAGACGATCAGCTCGCCCGTGGTCACGAACTGTGACTTCCACATCGCCTCGCCCTTGCCCGGGTAGGAGCCGAGCTCGGGCCGGATCGCGGCCGAGGCGAAGACGGCGGCCCCGGCGTCGGCGGCGATCCGCGCAGTGTCGTCGGAGGAGTCGGAGTCGATGACGACGAGCTCGTCGACCAGATCCGATGTCTCCATCAAGCTGGTGCGCAGCTTGTCGACCAGGCCGCCGACGGTCGCGGCCTCGTTGCGCGCCGGGACCACGAGACTGACCCGCTGTCCCTGCTTGGCCGCCACGAGGTCGGCCAACGACCAGTCGTCCCAGTGATAGGTGTTGCGCTCGGACCAAGACATGTTCAAACCCTACGGGCCGACTTCGAACAGCAGCCATCGATGTGGCGACCACAACGGCCTGACGCTTCAGCGGCAGGTGGCCGGCCGGGCCCGCCCGCCCGCCCGCCGGCTCAGCGAAGCCAGTCGGGCACGGCCCGATAGGCCGAGAGGTGCCGTACGAAGTTCGCGAAGGCGATCGCATGCCCGCGTGCGTTCCCATGGATCCCGTCGGCCGAGTACATCGCCGGGTCCCGCCCGGCCGCGATCTGCCGGGCCCCCAGATGGATCCCGCCGACATCCTCGACGACATACCGCTGCACGACGTCGACCTCGTCGAGGTTGAGCGCAGTCTGCGTCGCCGTCTCAGCGGGAAGCAGCCCCGAGCGAGCCCAGTCGTAGAGCCCGATCGTCGCGACCGTGGCGCCCGCGGAGGCCAGCGGCCGCAACAGCGCGTCGAGCTCCGCGGTGAGCCGCCCGGCGTCGAAGCCACGCGAGAAGGCGTCGTTCGCCCCGGCGCTGACCAGAACCAGGTCCGGCTCGAAGGCCAGCGCATCGGGGAGGAACTTCTCCCGTATCTCGGCGGCCCGCAGGAACGGCTGCGCGAGCGTACGCTGCCTGAACTCCGGCCGTGTCGCGGCCAGCGCCTCCGCGAGCCGCTCCCCCATCGAGAGATCCCGATAGCCATCGAGAGGATCCCGTACGCCGGCGGCGACACTGTCGCCGAGGATCACCAGCCTCTGCCAGCGCCCGTTGTCGAGCAGGGCTTGCGCGAACGCCGGATCGAGGCAGTCGCGATCTGCGGCCTCGGCGGGATAACGCCGAGCGAAGGTCAGGTCTGTCATGATTCCGTTTTAGCGTACGATCGTTCGTACGTCAATGGAGTACGAGCGTACGGTATAGTCGCCGCCATGGCAGGACGTGCGTCAGCTCAGGCAGCCCTCGATACACGGCGGTCGATCCTCGAGGAGACCGCCGACCTGGCCTCGGTCGAGGGCCTGGACACGATCTCGATCGGCCGTCTTGCCTCCGCTCTGGGGATGAGCAAGTCGGGCGTGATCGGACAGTTCGGCAGCAAGGAGAACCTCCAACTGGCCGTGGTCGAGTACGTCCAGCAGCGCTTCACGGAGCTCGTGTGGGCCCCGGTTGCCCACCACGAACCCGGGCTCGTACGCCTCCGTGCGCTGTGCCGTTCGTGGGTCCACTACGCCGTCAACCCGCCCTATCCCGGCGGATGCGCGATGGAACAGATGATCTTCGACTTCGACGGCCGCCCCGGCCCCGTGCGCGATCTCCTCGCCGGCGGCACCGCCCGATGGCGCAAGACACTGCGCCGCGAGATCTCCACCGCGATCGACGCCGGCGACCTCCCCCAGGACCTCGACCCCGACCAGGCGGCGTTCGCGCTCAAGGCCATCGCCTCGGGCATCACCCCCTCTCACCAGATGGAGGCGGGCGCACCGATCCACACCTGGGCATTGACCGCGATGAACGCCGTCCTCGGCCTGCCTCCGCAGGGTTAGCCGGATGCCGTCAGCAGCGCTCGCGGAACCTACGGTGTGTCGTCGTGCGAGCGTGCGAAGGTGAGGATCTCGTCGGTGGCGCCGTTCATCCAGACGTCCTGGCAGGCCTGCGCCATCTCCTCGAGGCCGTCGACGACCGTGCCGAAGACGTTGCCCGGCACCCAGCCCTGGTCGCCGTTGATCAGCAGGTTGTTGCGGCCGTAGAAGAGGGCGAGGTCGACGATCTCGGTCATCTCCCCCGGCCCGCGGTCCTCCGGGTAGCCGTAGGACGGGTTGCCGAGGTCGTCGGAGGAGAAGGCGAAGTAGCACAGGTCGCCGGGGATCGGGGTGACCGTCGTGTTCTCCTTGCCGGGCTCCTTCGCGGCGAAGGCGGGCACCAGGTTGTAGATCTCGTTGCGGGCGTACTTGCCGTGGAAGACCTGGCCGCTGAGCGGCAGTGCGTCCCACACGGCGCCGGCGGTGCGTGGCGCCTCCTCGTCGAGCAGGCGGGCGAGGCAGGAGACGCCGCGGCGCTCCAAGGTGATGGTGATGTAGCGGCTCATCGGGCTCCTCGAGGATTGTCGACAGGTCGGACGAACAGCTCACCGCTGGCCCGCTCATAGGCCCGCGCCGCGCGCAGCACCCGGGCGTCGTCGTGTCGGGCCCCGACGATCTGGAGGCCGACGGGCAGCCCCGCGCCGGTGGTGCCGCAGGGCACGCTCGCCGCCGGCTGCTGGGTCATGTTGAACGGGTAGGTGTAGGGCGTCCAGCTCGGCCACCACTGCGAGGGCCAGCCCTTGGGCGCCTGCAGCCCCCGCTCGAAGGCGGTGATCGGCATGGTCGGGGTGACCAGCAGGTCGTACGTGTCGTGGAACCGCCCCATCAACCGGCCGAGGTCCATCCGGACCGCGGTGGCGTCCAGGTAGTCGGCCGCGGAGCCTCGGCCCTTGGTCTCGATGCCCTCGCGCAGCAGCGGGTCGATCTTGTCGATCGCGCCGGGCGGGTAGGCGTCGAGCACCTTCGCCGCTCCGCAGAACCAGAGCACCTCGAACGCCTCGACCGGGTCGGTGAAACCGGGATCGACCTCCTCGACCTGGGCGCCCTCGGACGCGAGCACGGCGACCGCCTCGCGGACCAGCCGCTCGACCTCCGGGTCGTTCTCGACGTACCCGAGCGTGGGCGAGAACCCGATCCTCAGCCCTTCGACGCCGTCGTCCAGACCGGCCAGGAACGAGGATCCCGGCGTCGGCATCGCCGACCAGTCGCGGGAGTCGAAGCCGGCGATCACGTCGAGCAGCGCCGCCGCGTCGGTCACGGTCCTGGTCATCGGGCCGGCGTGCGAGAGGGTACCGAAGGGGCTGGCGGGATAGAGCGGAATCAGTCCGTAGGTCGGCTTGATCGTCACCGTGCCGGTGAAGGAGGCCGGGATCCGGACCGAGCCACCGCCGTCGGTGCCGAGCGCCCACGGGCCCATACCGAGACCGACCGCCGCCGCGGCACCACCGCTGGAGCCGCCCGAGGTCAAGCCCGGATCCCAGGGGTTGCCGGTGGAGCCGTGGCGGAGCGAGTCGGTGACGCCCTTCCAGGCGAACTCCGGAGTGGTCGTCTTCCCCGTGATCACGGCACCGGCCTCACGCAGCCGTGCGACCGCGGGAGCGTCCTCGGGCCACGGCCCGGCCTCGTCGATGAGCCAGGTGCCGCGGATTGTCGGCAATCCTGCGGTCCACAGGATGTCCTTGACCGAGGTCGGTACGCCGTCGGCGCTGCCGAGCGGATGTCCGGCCCGCCATCTCTCGGTGGACGCGGTCGCCTGCGCCAGCGCGCCGTCGGGGTCGACGCGGACGAACGCGTTCACCGCGGGGTCATGCTCGTCGATCGCGTCGAGCACCGACCGTGTCGCGTCGAGGGGGGTGAAGGCGCCCGAGCGATATCCGGCCACGAGCTCGGCGGCGGTCAGGGCGCTGAGCTCGGACCCGGCCGCGGTCCTCGGGTCGGTCATCGGGTCGGTCATGGCCTCTCCCCCTGCTCCGCGACGACGAAGCCGCGCTGCTTGTCGACGACGTTCAGCAGCGGCTCGCCGCTCAGCCAGCGCCGGGCGTTGTCGACGAACTGGTCTGCCAGCGCCTCTCGCCACCCCTCGTAGTCGCCGGACATGTGTGCCGAGACCGCCACCCCAGGCATGGTCCACAACGAGCTCTCGGCCGGCAGCGGCTCGACCTCGAAGACGTCCAGCGACGCCGCCTCGACCGGGCCGTCGCGGAGCGCGGAGACGAGCGCGGCCTCGTCGACGATCTGCCCGCGGCCGACGTTGACCAGATGGCTGCCCGGCTTCATCGCCGCGAGCACGTCTTCGCTGATCAGGCCACGGGTCTCGTCGGTCAGCGGGGCCGTGACGACGACGTGGTCGGCCCAGCCGACGTGTGCGGCGAGGTCGGCGCTGGCGACGACCTCACCGAAGTCGGGATCGCCACTGCGAGCGGTGCGGCCGGCGCCGCGTACGTCCATCCCGGCCGCGCGCAGCAGCCGGGCCGTCTCGCGACCGATCGCGCCGGTGCCGACCACGAGCGCGGTCTCGGCGCTGATCAGCCGAGTCTCGCGGCGCAGCCACTTCCGGGCCGACTGCAGGTCATGGCTGAGGTGGATGTCCTTGGCCACGGCCAGGATCGAGCCGAGCACGAACTCCGCCATCGCCCGGTCGAAGATCCCGCGGGCGTTGGTGACGACGACCTCGGAGGCGACCAGCTCCGGGAACAGCAGCTTGTCGACCCCGGCGGCCGCGACATGGAGCCAGCGCAGCGAGCCGGCGCTCGGCCAGGCGTCGCGGACGGCCTCGGAGAAGTAGTCCCACAGCAGCAGCGCCTCGGCGCCGCGAAGCGCGTCGGGCAGGCCCGCGGCATCGGTGTAGGTGAGCTCGGCATCGGCCTCGAGGCGCTCCATCCCGGCGGGTCTGCCCCCGTCGGGCGGGCAGAGGATCGTGACGGCGGGGCGCCGGGACGTCTCCAAGAAATCCTCCGTCGCACTCGACACACCTCGGCAACAATCCGAGACTACGCTAGGAGGGCAGATTGAAGATTGTCAACAATCCTAGCGAGGTGCCATGTCCCCGACGGTACGCATCGCCGTGGTCGTTCCCCATGACATGGTGCTCGACCACGAGCTGTGGCGGTGGGCCCCGCCCGACACCAGCCTGCTCTTCAACCGGACACCCTTCACGGGCCGTGAGGTCACCCTCGAGATGGCCGAGGAGATCAGCGAGACCGCGGTCGTCGAGCAGGCCGTGCGCGACCTCGCGGCCGCCGAACCCCACCTCTACGTCTACGCCTGCACCTCCGGCAGCTTCGTCCACGGCCGGCATGGCGAGCGGCGGCTGGCCGCTGCGATGAGCCGGGCCGGCGGCGCACCCGCGATCACCACCTCCGGCGCGGTGCTGGAGTCGCTCTCCGCTCTCGGTGTCTCCCGGGTCGCGGTCGCGACCCCCTACGACGTCGCGCTCGCCGGCCGGTTCGGCCGCTTCCTGGCAGAGGCCGGGATCACCGTCGTGAGCACCGGCGACCTCGGGCTGGGCCACCACATCTGGGAGGTTCCGTACGAGACCACGCTCGACCTGGTGCGAACCGCCGACACCGACGCCGCCGAGGCGGTCGTCGTCTCGTGCACGAACCTGGCGACGTACGACATCATCGGCCGCCTCGAGGCCGAGCTCGGAAAGCCGGTGATCTCCGCGAACCGCGCGACCATGGAGGCCGCGCTCCGGATGGTCGGGCGTACCCCACCGGCCGCCGAGGATCTGTTGGGGCATGCCTCATGACCCGGCCACCGGTCGTCGGACTGCTCTATCCCGGCTACGCGGCCGAGGACGACTTCCCGGCGCTCGAGAACGCGCTCGGCGGCGCGATCTGGCTACCGCTGGTCCACACCTCCATGGGTCGCGACGAGCACACGGTCGAGGCCCTCCTCGACACCGGCTCCGCGGCCCGGCTCGCGCAGGGTGCCGACGCGATCGCGGCCCACTCCCCCGACGCGGTGATGTGGGCGTGCACGTCGGGCAGCTTCGTCTACGGCCGCGACGGCGCCGCTGCCCAGGCGGCCGCGATCAGCGAGCGCCTGGGCGTCCCCGCCTCGTCGACCTCGATCGCCTTCGTCGAGGCGGCCCGGGCGCTCGGGCTCGAGAAGGTCGCCGTCGCCGCCTCCTACCCCGAGGAGCTGGCCGGACACTTCAGCACCTTCCTCGAGGCGGGTGGGGTCGAGGTGGTCTCCTTCGGCGCCAGCGGGATCTTCACCGCCGTCGACGCCGGCCGTCTCGGCCCGGATGCGGTCCTCGAGATGACCCTGTCGGTGGATGTTCCCGAGGCCGAGGCCGTACTCGTCCCCGACACCGCGCTACACACGCTGACCTGCATCGATACGTTGGAGAAAGCCCTCGGAAAACCCGTGCTGACGGCCAACCAGGTGACCGTCTGGGAGGGCCTGCGACTCGCCGGGACGCCCCGCCCCCTGCCTCGGCTCGGCACCCTCTTCAGGTAGCGTCGCGGCTTTACATAAACCTCCCGTCCCACCCCGCGCCACCTTCAGCGCGCCCTAGCCAAGGCGCACAGACAGCGCTAACGTGGCGCAGATTGTTGACAAACCTACAGTCAACACTGCGGGTCAAACGCGGTCCCCAGCCATCAATCACACCGAGCAGGTGAGAAGAAATGTCAGGAACCCCAACCATCCCCTCCGCCGAGGCACAACCCGACAAATCGAAGCTCCGAAGAGCCATCACCGGCTCAGCGGTCGGTAATGCGACAGAGTGGTTCGACTACGGCGCCTTCGCCTACGTCGCGACCGAGATCACTGCCAACTTCTTCCCGGAGTACGGCTTCGCCGGCACAGCTCTGACCTTTGCGATCTCGTTCATCCTGCGACCGCTCGGCGGCCTCTTCTGGGGCCCCCTCGGTGACCGCATCGGGCGCCAGCGCGTCCTCGCGATGACGATCATCCTGATGGCCGGCGCGACCTTCCTGGTCGGCTGCCTGCCGACGTACGACTCGGTCGGCGTCTGGGCCGTGGTGCTGCTCGTGCTGCTCCGGGTGATCCAGGGATTCTCGACCGGCGGTGAGTATGGCGGCGCCGCGACGTACATGGCCGAGTGCGCACCCGACAAGAAGCGTGGGTTCTACGGCAGCTTCCTGGAGTTCGGCACCATCGTCGGCTTCACCGCCGCCATCGCCGTCGTGTTCATCACCGAGTCGATCATCGGTGACGCGGCGATGACCGAGTGGGGCTGGCGTATCCCGTTCCTCATCGGTGGCCCGATCGGCCTCATCGGCCTCTACATCCGGACCAAGCTCGAGGAGACGCCGGTCTTCCAGGAGCTCGAGACGCAGGACGCCGTGGAGGGCGGCGCCGGGGCCGCGCTGAAGGATCTCTTCGCGCTGTTCTGGAAGCCGATCCTCACCCTGATCGGCCTGGTCGCTGCGCTCAACATCGCCAACTACACCCTGCTGGCCTACATGGCGACCTACCTGCAGGAGGAGGCCGGCTTCAGCAGCTCCGACGCCGACCTGCTGGTCATCTTCGGACAGATCGCGATGCTGGTCTTCCTGCCGATCGCCGGATCGCTCTCGGACAAGGTCGGCCGCAAGCCGATGTGGGGAGGCTCGTTCATCGGGCTGATCGTGCTGTCGGTCCCGATGTTCCTCCTGATCGGCCAGGGCTTCTGGCCGGCGGTCCTCGGGTTCACCGTGCTGGGCATCGTCTACGTCGCCCAGCTCGCGACGATCTCGGCGACCTTCCCGGCGATGTTCCCCTCGCAGGTGCGCTACGGCGGCATGGCGATCGGCTACAACATCTCCACCGCCGCCTTCGGTGGGACGGCGCTGTACGTCAACAACGCACTGATCGGCGCCACCGGTGACGTGCTGATGCCGGCGTACTACATGATCGCCGGATCCGTGGTCGGCCTGATCGCGCTGTTCTTCGTCGTCGAGACGGCGGGCAAGTCGATCCGAGGGACCGAGATCCCGGGTACGCCGGAGTCCGAGGCGGAGCTCGCCGAGCTCGACAGTCTCGACAAGACCGTCTGATCAGCGTCTGCGAACGAGCGTGCCGGGCGCGAACCGCGTACCCGGCACGCTCGGTCGATCCGCTCACTGCCGGACCGGCCACATGCAATGATTGTCAACAATCAAACTCTTCTCGGTAGTCCATCGGAGACCACGTTGACAGTGACATCGAGCTTCGAACCCGTGCACAAGGAGTCGACGGCCTCGGTCATCGCTCGCCAGCTGCGTACGGCGATCATGGAGCGCACCCTGCAGCCCGGTGCACAGCTGAGCGAGACCGCGCTCTCGGCCCAGTTCGGCGTCAGCCGCGGCCCGCTGCGCGAGGCGATGCAGCGCCTGGTCCAGGAGGGCCTGCTCCGCAGCGAGCCCAACCGCGGGCTCTTCGTGATCGAGCTCGACGAGGCCGACATCCGAGACATCTACGTGGCCAGGGCAGCCGTCGAGGGTGCCGCCGCCACGATGATCGCCAAGGCACGGGTCCCCGCGGCGCTGCGCGAGCTCCGGGCCGCCTGCGACGCGATGACCAAGTCCCTCGAGCTGGGCGACCCAGCGAAGCTGAGCGATGCCGACTTCCGCTTCCACGACGTGCTCGTGCAGTGCTCCGGGAGCCGGCGCCTTGCCCGCATGCACCAGACCCTGATCGTCGAGACGCGGATGTGCCTGACCGCGCTGGAGGGCACCTACCAACAGCCGCTCGAGCTGGTCGAGGAGCACATCCAGATCGTCGACGCCATCGAGGCGGGCGACGCGAAACTGACCCTCAAGCGCGTCGAGCTGCACATGGACGAGGCGCTACGGCGCCTCATCCACGCCGAGGACAACGACGAGGGTTACGTCTAGACGCGTGACAGCATCCTGAGTCGACGCTCGCTCTCACTGCCGGGCTCTGCCGTGAACACTGTCAGAGCCTGGGGTCGCTCGGGGTCGTGGAGAGTCTGGCCGTGCAGCTCGATCTCGCCGACCTCGTCGTGGATCAGGCGCTTCGCATCGCAGTAGGGCCCGGCCACCGGGTGTTGGCTCCACAGCTCCTCGAACTCGGGGCTTGAGCGCCGCAGCTCGGTGATCATCGCGTCGGCGTGGGGATTCCTGGTGGACGCGGCCGTGTGCGCGAGCTGGGCGACCAGCGCACGGCTGTGCGCGGGATGATCCTCGGTGGGCGTGTGCCGGCGCGACGTCGGGTCGATGAACCACCGATAGATGCGGCTGCGCATCATCCCGGAGTAGCGGGTCTCGTCCCCGAGCAGAGCGACCGCCGCGGGGGTCTGCAGCAGGGTCTCGCCGACCTCGTCGACGATGAGGGCCGTCTCGTCCTGGAGCCGGTCGAAGATCCGCCGCAGGCCCGGGCTGATCCCGTGTCGCGGGTCCGCCGGACGTACGGCTGGATGGCCCGCCAGGCGCAGAAGGTGATCGAGCTCGTCGGAGCTGAGCTGCAGCCCTCGGGCGATGGCCGCGAGCACCTGTGCTGACGGCACCGGGCCACGCGGTTGCTCGATGCGGGTGTAGTAGTGCGTGGAGATGCCACTGAGCTCTGCGACCTCGTCGCGCCGGAGTCCCGGCGTCCGGCGGTGACCTCCCCTGGGAAGTCCGACGTCCTCCGGTTGGAGCGCCTCGCGGCGCGTGCGCAGAAACTCTGCGAGTCGTACGCGATTCACGTCTTCCCAACAACGGCAGGCGATCGCTTAGTCCCCTCCAGCCTTGTCATGACCGGGCATGGATGGGGTCCGTCGGGCGAAGCACCGTAGTGGCATGACAAGCATCGACCTGACCTATGACGTCCCCGGCCACTGGGTGGCCGGCACCGTCGTCCCCGCGACCACCACGATGGAGATCGTCAGCCCTGTTGACGGGCGAGTGGTCGCCACCGCTCCGCTCGGCACCCCCGCCGACGTCGACCGGGCGGTCGAGGCCGCTCGTACGGCGCTTCCGGGTTGGGCCGGCATCGGCCCCGCCGCCCGAGCCGATGTGCTGCGAGCCCTCGCGGACGAGCTGACGGCTCGCGGCGAGCGGATCGCTCGGACCATCTCGACCGAGATCGGCGTGCCGATCGTCTTCTCCCGGCTCGCGCAGGCGGCGTTCCCACCGTTGGTGACCACCGCGGTCGCCGACCTGGCCGCTGAGATCTCGTGGGAGGAGCGGGCCGGCAACGCGATGCTCGTCCGTGAACCCGTCGGGGTCGTCGGTGCCATCACCCCCTGGAACTTCCCGCTCCAGCAGGTCGTGACGAAGGTCGTCCCGGCGCTGCTGGCCGGCAACACGGTGATCCTCAAGCCTGCCGAGACCGCTCCGCTGACCGGACCGATCCTGGCCGAGGCAGCAGCGGCCGCCGGGATCCCGGCCGGTGTGTTGAACATCGTCTACGGCACCGGAAGCGTCGTGGGAGAGGCCATCGCGGCGCACCCGGGCATCGACATGGTGTCGTTCACGGGCTCGACGGCCGCGGGCAGGCGTGTCGCGGCGGTCGCGGCCGACACGGTCAAGCGAGTGGGGCTCGAGCTCGGTGGCAAGAGCGCCAGCATCGCGCTCGACGATGCCGACCTCGACGAGGTGGTCGCGGAGACCCTGCAGTACGCCTGGAGCAACAGCGGTCAGGCCTGCGGCGCCTGGACACGGCTGCTCGTCCCCGCCGCACGACACGACGAGATCGTGGCGAAGCTGCGCGAGGCCGCCGCCGAGTACACGGTGGGCGACCCTGCCGATGAGACGACCCGGCTCGGACCGGTCGCCTCCGAGGCCCAGTGGCAACGGGTGAACGGCTACATCGAGAAGGGACTCGCGGAGGGAGCCCAGCTGGTCGTCGGCGGGCCCGGACGGGTGCCCGGCCTGGAAGGCGGTGCGTTCATCCGCCCGACGATCTTCGCGAACGTCGACCCGGACTCGACGATCGCCCAGGAGGAGATCTTCGGACCGGTGCTCAGCGTCATCGCCTACACCGACGAGGACGATGCGGTGCGGATCGCCAACAGCACGCCGTACGGCCTCACGGCGGCGGTGTTCGGGAGTCCCGGCCGAGCCCTCTCGGTCGCGCGGCGGCTCGAGGTCGGCCAGGTCCATGTCAATGGTGGGGCGTTCACGCCGCTGGCGCCTTTCGGTGGACGCAAGCAGTCCGGGACCGGCCGAGAGATGGGCAAGGCCGGGATCGAGGAGTTCACCGAGCTGAAGGCGATCCTGCTCTGACGGGGCCGTGCCTGCGCCTCCGGTCCCGGGGGCGCAGGCACGGCGCAGGTCGTTGGATCACATCGCGATCCCGACGTACTTGGTCTCGAGGAACTCCTCGATCCCGGTACGCCCGCCCTCCCGCCCCAGTCCCGAGGCCTTGACGCCGCCAAAGGGCGCGGCGGGGTTGGAGACCACGCCCTGGTTCAGCCCGACCATCCCCGACTCGAGCGCCTCGGCGACTCGCAGGCCACGGCGCAGGTCGTTGGTGAAGACGTAGTTGACCAGCCCGTACTCGGTGTCGTTGACCGCCTCGACCACCTCGTCCTCGGTGTCGAACGGCGTCAGCGGCGCGACTGGCCCGAAGATCTCCTCGCTGCCCATCTTCGCGGAGGCGGGGACGCCGGTGAGCACGGTCGGCGGGTAGAAGTAGCCGGGCCCGTCAGGAGCGGTGCCGCCGGTCAGCACCCGGGCACCACCGGCGACCGCGTCGTCGACGAGGGTCTGCACCTTCTCCCTGGCCGCCTCGTCGATGAGCGGCCCGACGCGTACGCCCTCCTCGACGCCACGGCCGACAGGCAGCTCGGACATCGCCTTGGCGAGCCGGTCGCCGAACTCCTCGATGACCGATCGCTGCACGTAGATCCGGTTGGCGGCCGTGCACGCCTCCCCCGTGTTGCGCATCTTCGCGGCCATCGCACCGGCGACGGCCTCGTCGATGTCGGCGTCCTCGAAGACGACGAAGCCGGCGTTGCCGCCGAGCTCCATGGACGTACGCAGCACCTGCTCCGCACTCTGGGCGAGCAGCACCCGCCCGACGGCCGTGGAACCGGTGAAGGAGAGCTTGCGGATCACGCCGGAGCGCAGCAGCGGCTCGGTCAGCTCACCGGGCCGGGTCGTCGGCAGAATGTTGACAACGCCCTCGGGCACGCTGGCCTCACGCAGGATCTCCCCCAGCGCCAGCATCGAGAGCGGCGTCTGCTGGGCGGGCTTGATGATGCTGGTGCAGCCGGCCGCGATCGCCGGCCCGATCTTGCGGGTCCCCATCGCCATCGGGAAGTTCCACGGCGTGATCAGCAGCGCCGGCCCGACCGGCTGCTTCGTGATGAGGAAGCGGGAGCCGCCGGCGGGCGCGGTCTGGTAGCCACCCTCGATCCGCACGGCCTCCTCGGCGAAGTGACGGAAGAACTCCGCGGCGTACGCGATCTCGCCTCGCGCCTCGGCCAGCGGCTTGCCCATCTCGAGCGTCATCAGCAGCGCGAGGTCGTCGATGCGCTCGTGCAGGAGGTCGAAGGCGGCCATCAGCATGTCCGCGCGGGCGCGGGGCGCCGTCGCGGCGAACTCCTTCTGCGCGCCCGCGGCGGCGTCGAGCGCACGGCGGCCGTCCTCGGGGGTCGCGTCGGCGACCGCACAGAGCACCTCCCCCGTCGACGGGTCGAGCACGTCGAAGGTCGCTCCGTCGCCGGCATCCACCCACTGACCTGCGACCAGAAGCCCCTTCGGCACCTCTGCCACGACCCGCGCCTCGTTCGGTTCTCCGCCCATCCCGCATCAGCCTCCAAGGTCAGCATTCGACTGTCCTACTGACAGCCGTCGAACGCTCGCCTACTGTAGTAGCCAGTCGGATTGTCGACAATCAACAGGAGTTCACGGTGGCCAAGCTCTCCCCCATCCTCAAGCAGGCAACTCCGGTCGTGGCGGCTCGCGGCGAAGGCGTTCAGCTCTTCGACGAGGACGATCGCCGCTATCTCGACTTCACCGCTGGCATCGGCGTGACCAGCACCGGGCACAGCCACCCGAAGGTCGTCGAGGCCACCCAGCGCCAGATCGCCAACCTGGTCCACGGGCAGTACACGACGGTCAGGCACCGCCCGCTCCTCGACCTGGTCGACCGCCTCGGCCCCGTCCTCCCCGCCGGCCTCGACAGTCTCTTCTTCGCCAACTCCGGCTCGGAGGCCGCCGAGGCCGCGATCCGGCTGGCTCGCCAGGCCACCGGCCGCCCCAACATCGTCGTCTTCCACGGTGGCTTCCACGGACGGACCGTCGCGGCCGCCTCGATGACCACCTCGGGCACCAAGTTCCGTGCCGGCTTCAGCCCACTGATGGCCGGCGTCGTGGTCTCCCCGTTCCCCGACGCACCCCACTTCGGCTGGCCGCAGGAGCAGGCGACCGAGTTCGCGCTGCGCCAGCTCGACTACACGCTGCAGACCCAGAGCGCCCCCGCCGACACGGCCGCGTTCCTCGTCGAGCCGGTCCTCGGCGAGGGCGGCTACGTGCCTGCCGATCGGGCCTTCCTCGACGGCCTGCGCGAGCGCGCCGACCGGCACGGCATCCTGCTCATCATCGACGAGGTCCAGACCGGCTTCGGCCGCACCGGCGAGTTCTGGGGACACGACCACTTCGGCTCCCGTCCCGACATCATCATGACCGCCAAGGGCCTGGCCTCGGGGTTCCCGCTGTCTGCGATCGCGGCGAGCGAGGCGCTGATGTCGAAGGCCTGGCCCGGCTCGCAGGGCGGCACCTACGGCGCCAACGCCGTCGCCTGCGCCGCGGCCCTGGCGACCCTCGACGTCATCGAGGAGGAGGGCCTGGTGAAGAACGCCGCCCACCGCGGGGCCGAGCTCCGCTCCGCGCTCGAGCAGGTCGCGAGCAAGCACGAGGCGATCACCGACGTACGCGGCCTCGGGCTCATGCTCGGCAACGAGTTCCGCACCCCTGACGGCGAGCCCGACGGCGCCACCGCCGCCGCGGCCCAACAGGAGGCTGCCCGGCGCGGCCTGCTGCTGCTCACCTGCGGCGCATGGGGCCAGGTCGTGCGGTTCATCCCGGCCCTCGTCGTCGACTCCGCGGCCATCGACGAGGCCGCCGGCATCTGGGCCCAGTCCGTCGACGCCGTCCTCGGCTGAGTGCCGGGTCCCCGCACGATGACGGACGATCTCGAGCGATTGCTCCGCTGGGAGGAGGCCGGCGCGACCTGGGAGGCGATCTGGCCGCGCGCCGGTGAGGTGACCATCGTGCTGTGCACCTGCGACAGCGGCGAGGAGGTCGACCGCTACACCTCGGCGGCGGCCGACCTGCTCGACCACGTGCGGAGTCACTCCGCGGGGTGATATCCGGTTGCCCACGGCATAGGCGTTCTCGAATGATGGCCGGATGACTCCGACTGAGGTGTGGCCGCTGTTCGGCCTGGTGATCCGGACCCCGCGCCTGGAGCTGCGGCTCCCGACCGACGTCGAGCTCGCGCGCTTGGCGCAGGTGGCGGCCGACGGCGTGCACGAACCGACCCAGCGGCCGTTCCTGACCCCGTGGGCGGAGCGGCCGCCGCTGGAACGAGCCCGCCACGTGATGCGCGGCGCCTGGTCCAGCCGGGGTGACTGGAAGCCCGAGGACTGGAGCCTGGGGCTGGCCGCCTTCCTCGACGGCGACCCCATCGGGGTCGTGTGGGTCTCGGCGAGCGAGTTCGCCACCCGACGCGAGGTCAGCACCGCGTCCTGGCTCGGCCTGCGACACCACCGCCGCGGTTTGGGTACCGAGGCCCGCCTGGGCGCCCTCACCCTGGTCTTCGACCACCTCGGCGGCGCCTACGCCACCTCCGAGGCGTTCCCCGACAACGCCGCCTCCGTCGGGGTGTCGACGAAGCTCGGCTACGAGCCCGACGGCATCTCCCGTGACGTACGCGAAGGAGAGGTGCTCGTCTCCCACCGCCTCCGGCTCGGCCGGGAACGGTGGGAGCGCAACGACCGCAGCGAGATCGAGGTCAGCGGCCTGGAGCCGTGCCTGCCCCTGTTCGGCGCGGCGTAGACCGGCTCAACGCAGGAAGCAGAAGACGAAGACGGCCACGCACAGGACCAGCGACAACGTGGCGTTGAGGGCGAGATTGCGGCCGAAGTCGCGGGACCGGATGTGTGCCGAGACGGCGAGCACGAAGTAGACCACCAGTGCCACGCTGGTCAGCGCCCCGACGTACGGCACCCACAACCCGGCGACGAGGCCGGCGGTGGCGGCGACCTTGACCCACGGCATCACCGGCCACAGCGCCCGCGGCAACCCGACGTCGGTGAAGCACTGGGCGATGAAGCCGACCGGCTTGAAGCACATCGCCGCATCGCCGATCTGGATCACCGCGAGCACCACGACCGGCCACCACGGGTCCGGACGTTCATTGACGTACGCCGCAACGACCCCGCCGAGGTCCTCCTGGCCCGCCGCGTACATCCCGGTGACGACGAGCGTGGCCAGCGACAGCACGAGGCCGACCCCGGCACGGCCCAGTCTCCGGTCCCCCACCCGCAGGTGCGCCCCGATCGCGAGCACGAAGAAGACCACGAACCCGGCGGCCGCGACGATCCCGACAGCCGGGACGGCGAGACCGACCAGCAGGCCCAGGAAGCCCAGCGCGTAGGACGCCCCGATCGGGAACCTCAGCCATTCCAGCGGCACCGAGAGCCGTTGGGCCTCGGTCACGGGTATCCGGTGCCCGGTCAGGTTGAGCACCGCCGCGCCGAGCGCGGCGATCGAGGCGATGAGGGTCAGCGCGAGATAGGTAGCCGTCATGGCCATCCAGACACCGGCGGCCCCACGGTTGTGACGGGGACCTACCTGCTCAGCAGCCCCGCGATCGCGCCGAGCCCCGCGAGGCCGGCGTCACGGACCGCCACGACCGGGGCGTTGTCGACCTGGCCGATCACCCCGACCAGCCGAGAAGCCCGAATCAGCCGAGATGTAGCCGGCCGCCGGGTGCGGTCGTAGGCCACGAGCGCACTCTCGACGCGGGCGTGGCCGGCGAGCTGCGCGGCCAGGACGGCGGCGTCCTCGATAGCGGCGCAGGCGCCCTGCCCGAGGTTGGGGGTCGTCGCGTGCGCCGCGTCGCCGAGGAGCGCGACCCGCCCATGGTCGAACCGCTTCAGCGGCAGCCGCAGATCACAGATGTCTCCGCGGAGGACGGCGCTCGGAGGCGTCGCCGCCAGCAGCTGCGGGATCGGCTCGTGCCAGTCGCCGACCAGCGCGGTGACGTCGGCATGGTGGTCCCCGCCGGTCTCCCCCGCCGGCCGGTTGGCGGTCACGAACCAATACGTCCGGCCATCCACCAGCGGGGCGTAGCCGACGCGCACCCCGGTCCCCCAGGTCTCGCCTCCCGTGGTCGATGCGTCACCGGGCACCGGCTCCGCGGTGACACCGCGGTAGGCGGTGTAGCCGGCATAACGTACGTCCTCGCGCTGGTGCAGCTCGTTCCTGATCGTGCTGCGGATCCCGTCGGCGGCGACCACCACGTCGGCGTCGTCGAGATCAGCCAGGCTGGTGACGGTCACTCCGGTGCGTACCTCGATCCCGTCGCGCGTCTCCAGCTCGCTCACCAGCGCCTCGTGCAGCCGGGCCCGGTGCACCATCACCGGGGTCCGCTCGGCGGCATCCGCACCCACCTTCGCCAGCCAGCGCCCGTCGGGCCGCCGCAACCCCGCCTGGATCGCCGGCCGGGTCCCGTCCACGAGCCGATCCGCGACCCCGAGATCGGCGAGGATCTTCCACGCTCGCGGCCAGATCGAGAGGCCGGCCCCGACCTCGCCCAGCTCCGGCGCACGCTCCAGCACGGTCACCTGCCACCCCACCCGGGACAGCGCGAGCGCCGTCGTGAGCCCGCCGATCCCCGCACCGACCACCAGGGCACTCCGGCTGCTCGTCGATCCACTCACGACGCGCAATCTAGCCGACGTCGCCGGCCATGGCCCGGGCAGACGAGCTCGTACGTCACGACCGCACCCTGCTCTCGCCCCCGTCGGTCGAGGCGGTCACCTCCTGGGCGTCCAGTCCGCGCCCGGGATGCCGCCCTGCGGCAGGGTGAAGGTGTATCCCTCGGCCAACTTCTCCGGGAGCACCGTCTCGACCGCGTCGACGGTGTTCTCGCGGTTGCCACCGCCGTCGTGGGCGAGGGCCACCGCGCCGGGGCGGATCGCCGCCCGGAGGTTGCTCGCCAGCGTCTCCGCGGACAGATCGTTGCCGTCCCAGTCGAAGATCACGTTGCCCAGCCCGAGCGGCTGCATGCCGAGGGATGCAGCGACCTCTGCGGTGTTGCCCCAGCTGCCGTTGGGAGCCCGGAAGTACGGCACCTGCTGAGCCGGGTCTCCCAGCACCTCGCGGATCGTCGCCAGGTTGGCCTTGAGATCCCGCTCGACCTGGGCGTGCGACCAGCTGCCCATGTCGGCGTAGGACGTGGAGTGGTTGCACAGCGTGTGGCCCGCGGCGACGATGCGTCCCAGGATCTCGCTGCCGCCGGGCGCGGTGATGTTCTGGCCGATGACACAGAACACCGCGGTGACCTCGTGAGCGGCCAGGATCTCCAGCAAGCGATCCGTCTCGCCGGGGTTCGGGCCGTCGTCGAAGG
Source organism: Nocardioides sp. NPDC087217 (assembly GCF_044744805.1). Lineage (NCBI taxonomy): Bacteria > Bacillati > Actinomycetota > Actinomycetes > Propionibacteriales > Nocardioidaceae > Nocardioides > Nocardioides sp. NPDC087217. Next base: position 268,034 of record NZ_JBIUZB010000002.1, on the reverse strand, counting down.
TGAGAGCGGCAACTTTGCCCGTGCCCCTGGCGGCGGCGAGCGGCGTCGAGGTCGGACTGACCGCGCCTCCCGGCACGAACCCCAGGTCCGGGCTGGCCTGCCAGTCGCTGCTCGTGCTCCAGACAGTCATGGCAGACTCCTTCGACATCGTTGTCGAACACGATCGAGGCGCAGCTGATCCGTGTCAAGGACCGAGTCGTTCCCACAAGTCTGAGTACTCACACTCATGCGCGCCGTAGCCCGATCGGCGAGGCTGGAGACATGAAGCTTCTCGTACGCCTCGCCGTGATCCTCGGCGGCAGCCTCCTGTTCTCGACCGTGATGACCAACCTCTTCCCGACCGAGGACGCGAACATCGGCGCCGGCCTGATCTACTTCGCGCTGCTGCTCACCGTCTCGGGGATCTGGGGACTGTGGGACGGCCACCATGCGGATGCCCTTCCGCCCGTCTTCGTACGCTGGGCGCTGATCGCCGGCGTGGTCGGACTCAGCGGCCCGGTCCGGATCTGGTTCGAGGAGGGTCGCGACTTCGACGTGCTGTGGAGCGATCTGTGGAACCTGACCCCGTTCCTCGCCGGTCTCGTCCTCGCTCCCGCAGCGGTCGGGATCGGCATCGGCTACGCCCTCAACAGCGGCCGGAGGATCGCGCGGAGCACGCCGCACCAGCCGTCCCTCTAGGCTCTCCCCAGCAACCGACCCAGCAGTCGACCCAGAGGAGCCAAGATGACCACCTTCCGCGAGGCGATCGAGGCCAAGGACATGGACGCCGTGGAGGCGATGCTCGCCGAGGACGTCGTGTTCACCAGCCCGGTCGCGTTCAAGCCCTACCCCGGCCGAGCGATCACCGCCGCGATCCTGCGCGCCGTGGTGAAGGTGTTCGAGGACTTCACCTACGTGCGCGAGATCCACGACGGCGTCCACCACGCCTACGAGTTCACCGCCAAGGTCGACGGCCTCGATCTCAACGGCTGCGACTTCCTGACCTATGACGCGCAGGGGAAGATCGTCGACTTCAAGGTGATGGTCCGCCCGCTGCGTGCCGCCGAGGCCCTCGCCGTCCGGATGGGCGAGCAGTTCGAGGAGATCAAGGCCGCCGCCATGCGCGGCTGAGGCCGTCAGTCGACGGGTCGCCCCTGCCGGCGCTCCTCGAGCCGCTGCTGTGCCTCGGGCAGGAACTTCAGGCACGGCGCGTCCGACTCGGGATGCTTCTGCGTCAGGTGGAAGATCCATCGGTCCATCGCCGCCATGAACCCGTTGTCCTCACCGGCACGGTAGGTCGCCCACTTGATCCTGTCCCTGACGACGCACTCCGTGCAGGTGATCTTGTAGACGAACTGCTCCTGCGCGTCGAGGTCGATCCTCACCGTGGCCAGGGGCCCGGCCTGCGAGGCTGCCTTCCGCTCACGAGCGGACCTGCTCGCTGTCATGCTGCACCTCGTTCTGATCGGGAGACGAAGCCTACGTCAGCCACACCGGACAGTTCGCCTCGGAGTCAGCGCGACGCGAGGTTCAAGCGCGAGTGAGATAGCCGGCCAACGCAGTGCGGAGCTCGGCCGTGAGTGCATCACGGGTTGCCGGGTCGGGAGCCTCGGTGATCAACGGCATCATGCCGCGAACGATCTGGATGGCGACGGTGGCGACGCGATCGACGTCTGCCGGCTCGCGCTCGGTCATGAACCGTCCGATCAACGTCGCGACCGTCTGGTGCATGGCTTGCTGAACCGGGGCGACGGCATCGCGCATGTCGGCCGGCAGGTCAGATCGCGCGAAGAGGGCCTTGAACCCGGGGTGAGTGAGGTTGAACTCGACCAGCGGACCGACCACTGCGTCGATCGAGGCCTCGATCGACGCCTCCTGGCCGACGTCCATGATCGTTCGGCGCACACCGGAAAGCTCAGTTGCGTAGTGCTCGCTGAGCGCGCGGGCGATGTCGGCCTTGCTGCTGAAGAACTGATAGAGCGAGCCCGGCGAGATGCCGGCCTCGGCCGCGATCGCGTTGGTCGTCGCAGCATCCGGTCCGCGTTCGGCGAAGACCACCGCGGCCGCACGCACGATCTCGCGCATTCGCTCTTCCCCACGCGCCTGCCGCTTGCGGCGCGGCCGGATCGGAGCCGCAGGATCGGTCATCGTCGCCCTTCCTTGAAATATGCGAGTAGATACTCGTATATTTATCGCGAGCATCTACTCGTAAAACTAGCAGGGAGAGCGCGACCATGGTCGAGCCGATCCGCGAACTGACCCCCACCTCCGCCCCCACCACCCCCACCGCACCGGCATTCAGCTCGACCTGGCTGGCGAAGCTGGCCCGTCTCGTCGCCCGTCGTCCCGGATGGATCCTCGGCATCGCGATCAGCGCGTTGCTCGTTCTCGGGTTCGTCGCCTCCGGGGCGATGTCATCGTTCGTACTGTCTCGCTGGGAGGTGCCGGGCACCGAGTCGGTGGCAGCACAGGACGAGCTCACCGAGCGTTTCGGCACCGGCACCCCGAACGTCATCCTGCTCGTCGAGGCGACCGGCGGATCGGTCGATGACCCCTCTGTCGAGCGGGAGGCCATGGCAGTCTCCGCCGACCTCGACGATGAGCCGCGGGTGGCGGAGGTCTGGTCCTACTGGTCGACCGGTCGGGACCCTTCCATGCGCAGCGACGACGCCGGCTCCGCCGTCGTTCTCGCCCATGTCGCCGGCGATGCCACGAGTGCGCGTGAGGTGATCGCGCGCCTGATTCCTGCTTACACGATCCACGGCGAGGCGATCGAGGTACGCGTGGCCGGCGGAGAGGCGGCCTCGACTCAGATCAGCGAGCAGGCAGCGCTCGACTTCGTGCGCGCCGAGCTGATCATCCTTCCGCTGATGTTCGCGCTGCTGCTGATCATCTACCGCCGGCTCAGCTTCGCGCTGCTGACCCTCGGCGTCGGTGTCTTCGCGGTGGTCAGCACGCTGGCCGGACTGCGCGCCCTGACCGGTGTGACCGAGATAGCCTCGTTCGCCGCGAACATCACCCTGGTGATGGGCATCGGCCTGGGCGTCGACTACAGCCTGTTCGTGATCTCCCGATTCCGCGAGGCCCTCGGTGCAGGTCGATCGGTACCGGACGCTCTGGCCGAGACCCTGGACACGGCCGGACGTACGGTGATCTTCAGTGGTCTGACGGTCGCTGCGGCGATGTCGATGCTGTTCGTCCTGCCGTACGACTTCCTGCGCTCCTTCGCATGGGCCGGCGTCCTCACCGTCCTCGCGGCGGGCATCGGCGCCATCGTCGTTCTCCCGGCCGCACTCGCCGTCATCGGCGCACGAATGACCCGGCGCGGTCGCACTCTCCCGGCCTCGAAGCCGATCGAGACCGGGCGCTGGTACCGACTGGGGCGACGGGTGATGGATCGTCCGCTCGCCTGGGGCGGGATCACGCTGATCAGCCTGATCGCACTCGCCGCGCCCGCGGCCGGCGTTCAGATCGGAGTCCCCGACGACCGCGTACTCCCTCCAGGACATTCCGTGCGCGACACCTACGACGAGCTGCGCACAGGCTTCTCGGCCGAGCCCAACGATGCCCTTCAGGTCGTCAACACCGGCCCCGCCGTGGCTCCCCAGGACATCGCCGAGTACGCGACCGACCTCTCCACCGTGGACGGGATCGTGCAGGTCAACTCCCCCGCCGGGGTCTTCGCTGGCGGCACCCGCATCGCCCCGGCACCCGACCGCCTCGACCGAGCCGACGGGCAACGCCTCGAGGCGGTCCCGTCACGCGCTGCGCTCGACGCCGGCGTCCCGACCAAGCTCGTCCACCAGGTGCGTTCCCTGGACAGCCCCTTCAGCCAACAGGTGGTCGGGGGTGACCCGGCGGAGCTGGTCGACTTCCGCGACGCACTGATGGAGCGGCTCCCGCTGGTCGGCGCCCTGATCCTGATGGTCACCTTCGTGCTGCTCTTCCTGTTCAGCGGCAGCCTGCTGATCCCACTGAAGGCAGTGCTCCTGAACATGGTGAGCATCGCCGTGATGTTCGCGGTGCTCACCGTCGTCTTCCAGAACGGGATGTTCGCCAACCTCCTCGGCTTCACCCCCATCGGCACCCTCGACCCCGCGTTCCCGATACTCATGTTCTGCGTCGTCTACGGGCTGTCGATGGACTACGAGGTGTTCATGGTCTCCCGCATCCGCGAGGAGTACGACCGAACCGGCGACAATCGGCAAGCCGTGCTCGTCGGCCTGCAACGCTCCGCCCCGCTGATCACGGCAGCAGCCGTCACCCTCGCGGTCTCCTTCGCCGTCTACGCCTCGGGCGAAGTCATGTATCTGAAGATGATCGGCATCGGTACGGCCGTGGCCATCCTCCTCGACGCCACGATCATCCGCGGTGTCCTCGTGCCGGCAGCCATGCGGCTGGGCGGCCGCGCGAACTGGTACCTGCCGCCCTGGCTGAACCGCATCTTCGGCCGCCTCAGGCTCCGCGAATCGTGACCCGGTCAGCAGGAGGTGACCACGTCGAAGCGGCCGCCCGCCGACTCCTGGAGGGTCGTCATGGTGGCGTCTCCCTGTCCCAGTAGTCCTCCGAGACGTTCGCGTAGAACGGGTTGTTAGGGGTCGTGCCTCCGTACGTCGGGTTGTTCATGGGCTCCGGCCCGCCGCGTCAGCGGAGCTGGAAGACGAGTCCCTTGTCGCCGACGGTCACGATCAGCACCTCCCCGATGAACTCGACGTGGTCGGTGGTCTGGTCGTCGACGATCGCGAGGACAGCCTCCTCGTTGAGGCGCGCGGCCCCTTGGCACCTGCCGCGTGTCACGGTGGCGGGGCCGAAGGCGATCTGGTCGTCCACGACCCGTACGGTCGTGCGTCCGCTGTTGCAGCCGGTGAAGAGGCGAGAGAGCCCATCCTGACCGACGGTCAGCCACGGGCGGCGCGTGTTCACCGGGAGCCGCGCGGTGGCACCGTCGGCGATCGTGCCGACGACCGTCCAGACCCTGCCGAGCAGGGTGTCGAGAGATGGGGCGGAGGTGCTGGCGAGCTGGATCGTGACGGTTCCGTCGGTCAGGGTCAGGGTGGGCCCGTCGCCCGTGCCCTGCATACCGTTGGTGAACAGGTCGGTCAGCCACCGATCCTGCTCGTCAAGCTCCGGTGAACAGGCCATCATCGAGCTGGCCGGTGCCTCGGTCCAGGCCAGCGTCTCGTCGGTCACGGCGTACGGGCCGAACAGGGTGTTGCACCCGGCCGAAACCGACATCGTGTCGTCCTCGAACGCCAGGTGGATGGTCGACGCTTCGACCAGGTCGTGGCCCTCTATCGAAGTGGACTCGTATGTCGCCCCCTCGAGTGCCGCTGCGTCCACGGCCGCCGGCGACTCGCCCGCGGTCGTGGTCGGCTCGTCGACCGATGTGTCATCGGAGCCCCCGCAGCCGGTGAGCACGCCGAGGACGAGGACGAGGACGGCCCCGAGCACCAGGGCATCGATGCTCCGCCGGCCGGCCATCAGAACGTCACCGGGTCGCGGACGATCGGGCAGGTCATGCAGTGTCCCCCACCGCGGCCCCGGCCGAGCTCGGCACCGACGATGGTGATCACCTCGACCCCGGCTTTGCGCAGCAGAGTATTGGTCAGCGTGTTGCGGTCGTAGGTGAACACCACTCCGGGTTCGAGGGCGACCGCGTTGTTGCCGCTGTCCCACTGCTGCCGCTCGGACTGGTACACGTCGCCCCCGGTCTCGATCACCCGCAGCGAGTCCAGGCCCAGGGCTTTGGCGACCACGTCGACGAACGGGGTCGAGCCTTCGTCGATGACGTCGACGCCAGGCGCGGTATCGGAGGGCAGCAGAGTGAACGCGTGCACGCCGTCGACGATCTGCGGGTACAGCGTGACGATGTCGCGGTCGGCGAAGGTGAACACGGTGTCGAGGTGCATCGCGGCACGCAGCTTCGGCATGCCCGCGACGATGACCTTTTCGGCCGCACCCTTCGCGAACAGTGCCGCCGCGACCTGGGTGATCGCCTGCCGCGAGGTCCGCTCGCTCATCCCCATCAGGACCACGCCGTTGCCGACCGGCATGATGTCGCCGCCCTCGAACGTGGCTTGGCCCCAGTCCTGCTCGGGGTCGCCCCACCAGACTGGGGAGCCGACGAAGTCCGGGTGGAACTGGTAGATGGCCTTGTAGAGGAGCGTCTCCTCCTTGCGGGCCGGCCAGTAGAGCGGATTCATGGTCAGTCCGCCGTACAGCCAGCAGGTGGTGTCCCGCGTGTAGAGGGTGTTCGGGAGTGGCGGCAGGAGGTACTCCCGGGCGCCCGTCGACTCGCGGGCGAGGGCGATATAGCCGATACCGTGCCCGTCAGGCAGGTCCTGGGTGGCGAGCCCGCCGATGAGGAACTCTGCAAGTTGCTGCCCGGGCAGGGAGTCGAGGACGGCGCGGGTGACGTCGACGAGCCCGAGGCCGACCCGGTTCGGGACGATCTTGCGGTCCAGCAGCCAGTCCCGCGCCCCGGGCACGTCCATCGTCTGCGCCAGCAGGTCGTGGAGCTCGACCACCTCCACCCCCCGCTGGGTCAGCTTGTTCACGAAGTCGGCGTGGTCGCGCTGGGCGGCCTCGACCCACATCACATCGTCGAACAGCAGTTCGTCACTGTTGCTGGGCGTGAGCCGGCGATGCGCCAACCCCGGCCGACAAACGAGCACCTTCCGGAGCACCCCGACCTCGGAGTGGACGCCGTACGTCGGGGTGGAAGACCCTGTGGTTTGCTCGATCATTTCGGTTCCTTTCTCTTCGGATGGTTCGGGTCCGGTGCGCGACCTCAGAGGGTGATGCGGCCGGTCCACAGACCGACGGCGCCACTGACACCGCCGATCGCGATCAGCACGAACAGCCCGAGCTCGGTCGGGCTGAACAGTCGTCGGCCGTGCTCGCTGCGGGCCTTGACGTAGAGGAGGGTCGCCGGGGCAAGGATGACCGTCATCAGAAGAATGAACTTCAGTCCCGCGGCGTCGAACAGGAACAGCGTGTACGCCGTGGCGATCCCCGCGACGATCGTCTCCATACGACGCGTTCGCGGCGCAACGTCGTCATAGGACTCCCCGGTCAGGCCGAGCTTGAGTGCGTACGCCGCCGCGAGGAAGTACGGAAGCAGGGCCAGGCTCGTGCACAGGTCGAGCATGAAGTTCAGCGCGTCGGTGACCACCAAGGTGAGCGCGAGCAGTGCCTGGACGGCGAGCGAGGACACGACCAGCGCGGTGATCGGCGTCCCCTGTGCGTTCTCACGCCCGAGGAACTCTGGGAAGTCGTCGTTGCGGGCGGGGATGTACATGACCTCGGCCGCCATCAAGGTCCACGCCAGGTAGGCGCCCAGCACCGAGACGATCACGGCCACGCTGATGAAGACCTCTCCCCAGTCCCCGACCACGGACTCGAACACCCCGATCATCGACGGTTGACGGGTGTCGGCAAGCTCCGGTTGCGGCATGACCGAGTAGCTGGACAGGGTGACCAGCGAGAAGATCGCCAGCACGCTCAGGAACCCGAGCACGGTGGCCTTGCCGACGTCCGAGCGCTTCTTGGCGTAGCGCGAGTAGACGCTGGCCCCCTCGATCCCGAGGAAGACGAACGTCGTGATCAGCATCGTGTTGCGGATCTGCTCGTCCATGTTGCCCAGGCCGTACCCGTAGGCGGTCCAGTTGTCAGCGAACACCCCTGCGTCGAAGAAGACGAACAGCACCACGATGAACACCAGGATCGGCAGGATCTTGAAGACCGTCACGATCCGGTTGATGATCGCCGCGTCACGGATCCCGCGGGCGATCAGATAGTGAAACAGCCAGATGGCCACCGTCGACACTGCGGCCGCCAAGACGGTGTCTCCGTCGCCGAAGGCCTCGAAGAACCCGCCCAGGGTCGCGGTGATGAAGACCCAATAGAAGGTGTTGCCTGCCACCGCGCTGGCCCAGAACCCGATCGCGGAGTTGAAGCCGGCGTAGTCGCCGAACCCGGCCTTGGCGTAGATGAACACACCCGAGTCGAGCTCGGGCTTGCGGATCGCCAGGTTCTGGAAGACGAACGCCAGCATCAGCATCCCCGCGCCGGCGATCGCCCAGGCGATCAGGGAACCGAGGATTCCCGTGGCGACTCCGAACCGGGCCGGCAGCGAGAACACCCCGGCGCCGACCATCGACCCGACCACCATCGCGGTCAGCGTGGGCAGGCTCATCTTCGCGACGGCCGTCGGCGCCGTCTCAGTCTGCGCACTCATTCCTTCTCCTCGAGTTGTGTCGCCTCGGTCTTCTCGACGCGGAAGCCAGTAACGCCGTACAGCACGCTCAGCGCGGGGCTGGCGTAGCAGAAGACGGCGTAAGGGAGGTACAGCAACGTGGAGACGCCGAGAGTTGCGCCCATGAAGGCGCCGCAGGAGTTCCACGGGACGAGTGGAGAGGTGACGGTGCCGCTGTCCGCGGCGAGCCGGGACAGGTTCGTCGGCGCGAGCCCACGGCGGGCGAACTCGGCACGGAAGATCCGGCTGGGCAGCACCAGCGCGATGTACTGGTCACCGGCGACCACGTTCAGCCCGAAGGCGCAAGCGAACACGGTGAGGAACAGGCGCCCGGTCGACCGCGCGGCCCGGATCATGGGCTGCACCAGTCGGTCGATCAGTCCGAACTCCTCCAGCAACGCCCCGAACGTGACCGCCCCGAGAATCAGCCAGATCGTCAGCAGCATGCTGTCCATGCCGCCGCGCGAGAGAAGCCGGTCGACGTCGGGAATTCCGGTGGCGATCGAAAAGCCGTTTGCCATCGCCAGCCAGACCGCCTTGACCGACTCCACGACGACGTTCCCGGCGCCGGCAACGAAGTCGGCGTACACGTCGGGCTGGAGGAAGGCGCCGAGCACTCCGGCGAACAGGGTGGACACGAGCAGGGCCAACGACGCCGGTACCTTCCGGATCGACAGATACCCCAGCAGCACCAGGGGCAACAGCGCGACCGGCGTGATCCAGAAGACCTCGTCGAGGCGGGACAGGTCGGAGTCGGTCTCGGCCTGGCTGACCGTGTCTGATCCGGTGATACCGAGAACCGCGAATACGACGAGCGCGAGGAGGAACGCCGGCACCGACGTCCAGACCTGGCGGCGGATGTGCTCGTACACGTCGACACCGACGATCTGCGCGGTCAGGATCGTCGTCTCCGACAGCGGTGAGGTCTTGTCGCCGAGGTAGGCGCCGGAGATCACCGCGCCGGCTGTGATCTCCGGAGACACCCCGATCAGGCCGGCAATGCCGACCAGTCCGACGCCGATCGTGGCCGCGGTGGTCCACGAGCTGCCGATGCTCAGCGCCACCACCCCGCAGATGACGGCGGTGGCGACGTAGTACCAGCCCGGGGAGAGGATCTGGATCCCGTAGTAGACCAGCGTCGGGATGGTGCCGCTGAGGTTCCACACACCGATCAGGGCGCCCACTGCCAGCAGGATGAAGATCGCGCTGGTCACCGAGGCCAGTGCGCCTCGGCCGGTCTCCTGGACGGCGGCGAAGTCGTGTCCATTCTTCATCGCGATCAACGCGGCCAGCGCGCAACAGAGCAGCAGCGCCACCTGGATCGGCCCGTCAAGGGCGTCGAGGCCGAACAGCGTAAGGGCCCCCCCCGATCAGGAGCGCCAGGGCCGCCAAGGGCAGGAGAGAATCGATCAAGGAGGGCTGGCGACCACCGACGACGCGTTCATTCGACACCGGGCTCACCCCACCGAGGGATCCCGGCTCGGGCGAGCGACGACCACGGCGTTCGAAAGGTAGCGCGACCCGTCCCAATCGGTGCATGTCACCAAGACCAGCCGCGCCGCGCCACCGCTATCTGACAGCGCCGGCGCCCAGCGAGCGAATGCTGCGCGGGAGAGGGTTCGCACGGTGGTCACCGTGTACCGGACGGCGCGGTCCTGCGTCGACACGATCAGCGTCGCGCCCTCTGTCAGCTCGGGCAGGTCGTCGAAGACACCCATTCCGTCGAGCACGGTGTGCCCGACCAGCACCATCGCTCCGTGCGCTGCGCCCGGGCGGGCCCCGCCGCTCCACCAGCCGACCGCCGACGCCTCGGCCGGCGGGGTCAGGGTGTTCTCGACCAGACCCACCGGAACCACCGGGGCGTCCACCCCGATCGAAGGTGCCATGAGCTGCAGCGGAACTGCGCCTTGCTGCTGGCGGCCCGGTCGAGAATCGGTGCCCACACCTGCCAGGCCCCCCGCGTTCGCCGCGGCGTGTGTCCGCACGGTTCCACCGAAGGGCTCCTCGGCTGACGCCAGTCCCCCCGCGCGCGCCCCACCACCTGGTGTGGCCCCTTCGGTCAGTCTCCAGACCAGCGAGTCCGGACCAGCGGTGGCCAGCAGGATGGTCATCGTCACCAGCGATGCGACTGTCTTGCCTCGCGGTGATCGTCGCGGCAGCCGGGGGGCGTGCATCGTCTCACTCGGCTCGGGAGCGGAGCGGACTCGACTCGGACGGCCCGCCCTGAGCCCGACCAGAACGGCGCCGAGGAGCAGCACGCCCGCGAGTATGCCGGCGCCTCCGAGGACCCACCCTGAGCCATCGGAGCGCGAACCTCCCAGCGAGGCCGCCTCCACCAGGCCGGCGTTGACGCGGCACAGGGTCCGCGCCGGCAGATCGGTGGCGGCGCTCGGCGGGGACACCTCCGGAGCTGGGACCCGTACCCCGCCGGGTCCCGCCGACTCCGCACCCTCGGCGTCGGGAGTCGTCGCCTCGCGGTCACTGGCGCCCGAACCCCCTGTACCGCCGCCGGTGCCGCCGGGGCTCTCCATGCCCCCAGTGCCGGTTTCGCCGGGGCTCTCCGGGCCGCCGGTATCGCCGGTTTCGTCGGGGGTGTCGGGTGATGCGTCCGGAGTCGGATCGGTCTCCGTCGGATCGGTCTCCGTCGGATCGGTCTCCGTCGGATCGGTCTCCGTCGGCTCCGGGTCGGGGCTTTCATCTGGCTCGACGGGGGTGGTCGTGCAGGACGCATACTCGATCGACCAGTGGCTGACCGCCTTGCCCGTCGGGTGCGTAATGGTCACAGACTGCCGGGGTGGGTCGACGGTGACATACACCGGCCCACCGCCAGCCGGGGCCGCGCCGGCCTTCACGCAGTACTGGCGGATCTTGTACCCGGCGGGTGCGGTCACGGTCACCGACTGTGGGTCACCGGCCGTGTCGACCTTGCCCGAGGTCAGCGGGCTGCACACGTCCGGAGCCGCCGCAGCGGGGCTCCCCCCTCCCCAGCCGAGTGTTCCCAGGAGTGTCGCAACGACCATGACCACCAGCGCGGTCGCCATGGCTGCCGCGCGCGCGGCGGCAGCCGACGTCGTGTTCTCTGAGCGTCCGATCTGGGTGGGGATGCAAACCTCACCGGGAGCATCGACTTGGCACCCGCCTGGGGTGAGCGTTCCCCGCGGTGGGGTGTGCCTGACCCGTGAGTCCTCGCCCGGAGTGTTCTGGCGCCGCACGTGTGCCGCCCTCCTTAGCGTCCGTCGCGACGACCCCGGTTGGTTGGCTGGAGCATCTTGCTCTGCTCTCTGAGTCCGAACTGGCGAACGTCCAGTACTACCGCCCGATCGGGGACCTGGTTTCAGTTGGGACCGCAGCAGCCGGATCGCGCGGAGCACGTCCCGGCCTTCGAGCGACCTGACGACAACAGTCGTCTGGCACCGCGGCAGCCGGCGCTCGGATGGTTGCGTCGAGGACGCGACTTGCCGCACTGATTCTCTAGGCAGCATAAACCCGGTCGCCCTGAAAGTTAAGGAGCACGACCCGTCGCCCATTCGTTCGGAGAGCCCTACCCCGATCACTGAGGTCGACGTTCACGACGCCGGGCCCGTCCGAGACTGGGTCGACATCGAGATCACCGACCGCTCGCTCCGACGCCGCGGGTAGTGCAGCTATCGCGTCGACGCTCGCTCTCTAACTCATATCCCTCGACGGCATGCATACCCGGGGACGAGGTCTACGTCAGCATGTCGTGACCATGTCGAAGCGGCCGCCCACCGACTCCTGGAGGGTCGTCACGGTGGCGTCGCCCTGCCCCAGGTAGTCCTCCGAGACGTTCGCGTAGAACGGGTTGTAGGGGTTGGTGCCGTAGGAGTGTGCACGCCCGGCGGCCTCGTGCTGGGCGTTGGTCGCAGCGCCGCAGTAGAGGCCCGGCTCGGTCGGCGGGTCGGTGGGCTCCTCCGTCGGCGGGTCGGTCGGCTCGGTGCCCCGCTCGACCCGGCGGTTGTTGTCGAAGAAGAAGTCCGTGACGTACGCCGGGTAGTCGATCGAGTTCGTCGTGACGTACGAGCCACCCGGGCCGCCACCGGCCGGCCAGTTGTGTCCCATCCCGGTGTTCTGGATCAGGGACACGCGCGGGCCGGCACTGTCCGACCACAGCGTGCCGGAGCCGGCGGTGTTGTTGCCGGCGAGGCCCGCCAGGGAGAACGACGACTGCGACCCGGCACCGTAGATCCCCGCCATGACCTGCGCGTTCAGGGTGTTGTAGCCGGGCGCGACGGTGGTGTCGTTGGAGCCGTAGATCACCGATGTGAGCTGGCTGCCGAACCCCGACGAAGCGGAGCCGGCGAACGTACGGCATGTGTTGGTGACCTGCGACTGGGTCACCGCCACCGAGCCGATCTGCCCCGAGGTCGTCCCGACCGACGGGCCGGCGTTGATCCCGATCCCGGCGAAGACGTCGGGCGCAAGGCAGCCCATCACCATCGTCTCGCCGCCGCCCGAGGACAACCCGGACAGATAGACCTGGTCGGGGTCGATGTCCAGGGCCGGATCGGCGAGCAGGTCGCTGACCAGCTGGAGAAGGTTGTCGTCGTGGCGCCCCGGCGCGGTCCGGGAGTGGTTGCCGTCGTAGTAGTCCCAGCAGCCGAGGAGTACGCCGCCGTTCGGTGCCGCGGGGATCGCCACGACCATTCCGCGCGCATCCGCGGTCGCGGCCCAGTTGCCGCCGTCGCGCAGGGCGGCCGAGGTCTGGACGCAACCGTGCAGGTTGACCATGAGAGCACGCCCGGCGCCGAGCGTCGGAGCGGTGCTGGGCACGTAGAGCTGGGTCGTCATCCCGCCCGCCGTCCGCGCCGACCACGTACCGGCGGCGGCCGTGGAGGTCTCGGTCGGTGCCACCGCGACCGCCGCTCCGCCGGCGAGCACCAGGCCGAGGCCCGCGAGCGCGGCACCGATTCGTTGCTGCCGAAACCTGGACGAGATTCGAGACCCGAGACCCATGACCGATCCTCCTGAGAGACCAGCCCGCCGCCTCCCGGCAGGCAGACCGACCGTAGATGTGACGCCCGCCACAGGTCTATGTCGACGCGGACCACAATCCGATGCCCGGATGTATCGATCCGGCGTCGGTCACCGATAGAGCTCCTCGTCGATGCTCGCCAGCCGCGACGGATGGACCCGCTCCCCCAGCCCGTAGAACTGCTGGAAGCTCATCACCAGCGGCCGCCAGCGATCAGGATCGATCCGGTGGGCGTGACCATCCAGACGCAGCTCCGGTGCGACCCGCACCGCAGTCACCGCGACCTCGACGGCCAGCAGCTTCGGCTCACCGAGCTCGTGGAGCGCCTCGACGGTCCCCTCGATGTGCACCGGGCACTCCGCAACCGACGTCGGGAGCACCGTGTCGGATCCGTACGCCGTCAGCCCGGCATGGGCGTACTTGTCGGACACATGCACATACCCGCGCTCGGCCTTCGCCGCCGACATCGCCGCATTGCCCGTGGTCAGCGCGAGCCGATCGACCTGGGTCACGAGGTCGACGCTGGGAAGGTTGAGCACGATCTCGGGCCGCTCCCTCAGATTCCACGCCGTCTGTGACGAAGCACCGATCCCGAGAACGGCCGTACGTCCCAGCCAGAAGACCGACGACATCGGCATCAGATTCGTGGTGCCGTCCTCGTTGACCGTGGAGAGCAATACCACCGGCGTGCCGAAGTAGAGGATGGCCGGATCGATGTCGACATGCGTACCCATGCCTCGAAACTAGGGCGCCTCACCGTCGACTTCCGGCGGGTATCCGACGGAGCAGTCACGGACGACGGGTGAACCGGATCGTGCCGTCCGGTAGCCGCTCATGAACGTACGCCGCGTTGTGGGCCAGGCGGTGATGATGGGGACACAACAACGCACCGTCCTTGAGATCTGTCTTGCCGCCGGCGGCCCAGGGGTCTAGATGGTGGGCATCGCACCATTCCGGTGGCATGTCACACCCCTCGGCCTGGCAGCACTTCTGCTGCAACCGGAGTGCCTTGCGTTGGATGGGCTGGAAGAACCTGCTGCCCCGGCCGGCGTCGAGGACCTCGCTGTCACCGCCCAGGACCCAGGGGATGATGGTCGCGTTGCACGCCATCCGACGGGCCTCCGCCGCCGAGATCGTGACCCCGTTGGTCTCGTCATAACCCAGGGTGGCGATCCCGAGGTCCTTGCGGAGCTCCTCGAGGGAGATCACCACGTTGACCACGGTGGCATCGCCACCGTGACGGGGCAGGGCGGCCGGGTCGATCGTCTCGAGCAGCCGGGCGAAGCCCTGGCCCATCAATCGCTCCCACGGCGGCAGCGGGGCACCCTTGCCGACCAACTGCTGCTTGCGGGGCTGGGCCCAGGCCTCCACCAGCCGCTTGAACCGCATCCCCATCGAGGTCGGCAGGACGCCGTCGAACCCGATGGTGCCGTCGTGGTTGTCCCAGACCCGTAGCGCGGTCTTCTGCTGAGCCCGTTCCTCTTCAGCCAGCAGGGCTTTGGCTTCGGCGTCTTCGAACCGGGCCGGGTCGATCTCACGCAGGATCCGTCGTCCGACGATGCGGAGCTCGTTGGCGGTCAACCGGGTGGCGTAGTCAACGAGCAGCTTCTCGGCCAACGCCAGGTCCTCACTACTGGCGACCGGGTCGGCCTCGATCTTGTCGAGGGCCTGGGTGATCACCCGGGCCTTGTCCTGGGACACGACACCTGCGGCCAGGCCGGCAGCCACGAGGCCGTACTTCGCGACTGCCGCCGCGAGTTTGACCTGCGACCGTGCCACGGCTTTGTCGACGAGGAGCTCGGTCCGCATCCATCCGGAGGCGTCTTTCGCACCGGTCTCCTCAGCAATATCACCGGCCGCAGCAAGGACTCGCAGCTTCAACGCCGCTTGTTGGGCTTGGAGTTTCTCCAGCCGCTCGAGGAGGTCTTTCTTCTGCTCAGTGCGCCAGTAGGCCGGGTCGGTGGTCAACAGGTCTTGAAGGGCGGTCTCGATGGCGGCCAGGGCAGCGTCGATCGCGTCGCCGGGGTTGGTGCCCCAGTGGTCGATCGAGCGGCCGAGACTCATCGCTGCCCTCTCCTTCAGAGGTGTGCTGTGATGTGTCCGATTCTACGCCTTAACTCGCCCTGGAGCCACTCATTTTCCCAGGTCAAGCACTGTTTTCGCGGTGAGCGAACGACCTCGTTCCTGTGGATGATAAGTGGCCCGAAGGGCCACCCTCCCGCCCTATCAACGCCAACCCAACCCGCAAGATTCTCTCCGCGCCACACCCGGGCCGCCGCCCCGATAGCCAGCCAAATCTTTCTCGACGGGCGCCGGTGTCAAGGACCGCGAAGCGGCCGGCGAAGCCGGCGGCCGCAGGCCGTCCTTGACTCCGGGGTTCGGCGAGAAGACTCTCAAAGCAAGGGTCGGCGGCCCACCCCAACCCCGAAGAACGATCACCCTCGCCACGCCCCCCAGACAGCGTCGAGCAAAGGCCGAACCTCCTCGCGCCGCCCGGATTCGGACACCTCGATCTCGTCCCCCGCGCTGCGAAAAGTGACGACCCGCCCCTGGTCGTCACGGACAGTGACCACCCTCCCGAACCCAGCGAGAGGCTTGATCACTTCCACCATGTCCGAAACCTCGTCGATGGTCACGTGCACCGAGAGGTCGTCATCGGTGAACGCGAACGGCGCGTACGCAGCGAGCCGCGGTGCCGCAGCAACTCGCTCAGCGACCACATCCGGCGGCCCGGCAACCTGGTATCTCTCATCCCCGGCGACGGTGCCGGAGATCGAGATCCGGCTGAGACCGGCGGCGTCGGGCTCCCGTGCGACCTGCTGATAGACGGCGACGACATCGTTCACGTCGACGCCACCGATCTGGAGGCCGCGATCATCGCTGCTGACCGACCCCACCGACGAGAGCGCAGCGAGATCGAGGACGAGCTGAGCGGCGGGGACGTCCTGGCTCCAGGCACTGATCTTGCCGCCGCTGACGCTGACCCGTTGACCGGGCGTCTTGCGCGCGAGCTCGGCGGCCGCAACCACGTCTTCGCCGCGACTCATCTCCAGCGTCAGCGCGCCCGGCCTGATCGCATATCCCACGACCTCGAGCCGATCCCGGATCTCGCGGAGGCCGGCGATCGGCTCGGTCATCGAAACCGCTTCAGGCAACGTGTCGACGTGCTCCCAGTAGTCGGCCGCATCGGTGACGCTCTGATCCTCTCCATAGGTCACCAGCACACCGGCGCGCTCACATCCCGGGGTCGCGGCGCGGAGCGCGACCAAGCCGTCATAGGCCGCCACCGGATCCGTGCTCGCCTCCGCCTCGACGACACAGGCCTGTGATCCGGCACCGTAGGCGATCGTCGCGCTGTGCAGATCGGTGCGCTGCCGCACTTCGTCGAGCAACCGCAATCCGCTCGCGTTGCTCTCCTCGGATGGGCTCACCTGGAGATCGACGCGGTCCATCTCGAGAGTGAGCTCGTAGTCGGGACTCTCCCCGGACACGTAGGGCGCCAGGATCGCGGTGATCTCAGCGGCCCGCGCCGTGCTGATCCCGTCCTCCAGGACGATGGTTCCGCTGGCGTCACCCGCAAACGGCAGCACGTTGTTGCCACCGACCTCCACCCGCTCGATGCCATCGACGCCCTCGAGCCGCTCGCTCAGCTCGTCGGCCAGCTGGTCGCCCCGGTTGGCCGCACACGACGACGAGATCAGCGCGATCGCGAGCGCCATGACGACAGTGCGAGTGCTCATAATGCTTCCTTCGGTCCCGAGACAGGGGTCATTGCTGCTCAGCGCTCGCTCTCGAACCACGTACGCAACCGAGCGACGATCGCGTCGATGGACCCGTCCTGAAGCGCACGCCCGAAGACACCGTCATTGAAGCGTTCACCACGAAAGTAGACCGTGGCGAGCCGAGCAGTATCAGCGACCGGCGCGGTAGCGAGCAGCGAGGGGTCGGAGAGCAGCGGATTGCCGCGCATCCATTTCATCCAGTCGATGGACGCCCCCGGAAGCGTGCGATAGAGCTGCCGGACCCGAGGGCTGTAGGCGGGATACGGCGCCTGGATCGCGCCGCTCTCGGTCTTCTGACCGCCTCCCCAGGCGAAGTCACGGTCCTCAGCCGTCAACGCATCAGCGGCCGAGAAGGCCTCGAGCCACGTCGCGTCCGGGACGCTCCGCAGCTCAGCCTCGACCTGGGCATCGGAGGGGTCGAGGGCCTCGCGGGCGCGGTCGAAGGTGTCGTACGCCTTCTGGTCGAAGAGCACGACACGCACCTCGTCGACAGAGGTCGGGGTCCGGGCGAGGGTCCACAGGGCGACGTACGCGGCCTCGTCGAGCGGGTAGCGGTATACGCCGGTCGAGATCGCCGGGAACGCCACCGTCCGCGCCCCGAGCTCGTCGGCCACCCGGAGCGACTCACGGAAGCACGAGGTCAGCAGGGCGACGTTGTCCTGGCCGTCGGTATAGACCGGCCCGACCGTGTGGATCACCCACCTCGCCAGAAGATCGCCGCCCGTGGTCGCGACCGCCTGCCCGGCCGGCAGACCGCCACCGAGATGTCCCGCCCGCAGCGCCCGGCACTCCTCGAGGATCGCCGGGCCGCCGCGCCGGTGGATCGCCCCGTCCACCCCTCCCCCGCCCAGCAGCGAGGAATTGGCGGCGTTCACCACTGCGTCGACCTGTTGGTCGGTGATGTCCCCGCGTACGACCGTGATCCTCACGCCGTCAATCTAGCCACCCGGGCTCGGGCGGCCCAGGCCGCCGGGCCGAGGGCGGCGGCCACGCCGGCCGCGAGGGAGGCGAGGACGCCCAGCCAGCCGAGTCCGGCGGCCTCGAGGCCGGGATAGATCTGCCAGTGGACGAGGTAGATCCACAGCGACGACGCGGCGAGCACGGCGGCCAGCCGGGCCAGCGGCCAGGGCAGCAGGGTCGGCCACGGGACCAGCAGGACGAGGATGCCGAGGGCGACCGTCGCCTCGCGGACGGGGTCACCGAAGAAGCCGTACGTCGCGACCACGACCGTGACCGCGACGAGCACCCGCTGCCACGGCCGCTGTGCCTCCGCCGCCGCCCAGCCCAGGGCGAGGCACCACAGCACGCAGCCGATCGTGTAGCGCTCGGTCGGACCGGCCTCGAGCCCGACCCACAGGTACCGCACAGCGAGTGTCGCACCCACCACCACGGCGGCCGCGCCGAACCGGTGGCGCCGCTGCCACCGGTCGAGGACGGGCACCAGCAGCAGGAGGGCGAGCCCGGCGAACGACCAGGTGATGACCTCCAGGAACCACAGCTGCCAGTCGCGGGTCCACTCGTCGCTGCCGAGCGCCTGGTTGAGCCCGAGTGCGGTCGGCCAGTGGTAGCGATCGCTGACCAGGGCCACGGCACAGACCCAGAGGGCCGCCGGCAGCGCGACCGCGGCAGCGCCGCGGAGCAGGCGACGCGCGCGCAGGGCCCGGGTGGGAGCGGTGAGCCCGAAGCGGGCGAGGTTGAAGCCGGCCACCGCGAGCAGGATGTGCGCGCCGCCGAGGAGGGTCCACACGTCCGCGTGGCTGCCGACGATCGCGACGATGGTCACCGCCCGCAGCAGCACCGGGATCTCGACGGGCCGCAGCCACCGCCGCGGGCTCCGCGCGCTCGCGGCGAGCTCGGCGATGCTCCGGTGCTGCCAGCCGGAAGGCAGGGTGCCGAGCCGTTCGCCGAGCTGGGTGGCGATCTCGACGAAGGAGAGCGAGTCGCCGCCGAGCGAGACGAAGCTGTCGGCCACCGTCGCATCGGGGCGCCTCAGCACCGTGGCATAGACCGTACGCAACGCCTCGGCGTCCGCACCCGCGGCCAGCCCCGCGTCTGGTGGCCCGGCCGCGTCCGCCACGCTCGCCCAGGCACCGAGCGTGGCGTAGTCGACCTTCCCGTTCGGCGTACGCGGCACCGCGTCGATCACGTGGACCTGGACCAGGGCACGCGGCAGCGCCACGATGCCGTCCATGAGCCCCGGCAACCGGTCGGCGGACCCCGGATCGTCGGTGAACAGGTGCAGCCGGGCGCCGGGAGCGACGGCTCGCACCGGCCCACAGCCGGCCGAGGCCGCGAGCTCGGACTCGATCCGGTCGAGGTCGATGCGCAGCCCGAGGATCTTGCCGAACCGGCTGCGCCGGCCGGTGATCTCCCACAGCCCGTCGTCGGCCTGCCGGGCGAGGTCGCCGGTGCGGAGCTCGGTGAGCTCGGGTCCGCGGGCGAGGTCGGCGACGCTCTCGGCGTACCCCATCATCACGTTCGGCCCGGTGTAGACCAGCTCTCCGACACCGTCGGCCAGGCCGTCCCCGGCACCGTCGACGGGATCGAGGTGGAAGTGCCCGCCCGGGATCGGGATGCCGATCGCCTCGGGCCGGCTCGCGGCCAGCGCGGGTGGGAGGTAGGCCATCCGGGCGGTGGCCTCGGTCTGGCCGTACATCACGACCAGGTCCCAGCCACGCGACTCCCCCAGCGCGGCATAGCGACGGACCGTCTCGGGCGGCATCTTGCCGCCGGCCTGGGTGATGTAGCGCAGCGAGGGCAGCGAGCGGTCGGCGAACCCCGAGGTGTCGAGCAGGTCGAAGGTGTAGGGAACGCCGGCGAACGAGGTGGCGCCGTGACGCGCCGCGACGTCCCAGAAGCACTCGTCAGCGACGGAGAGGTCCGTGAGGATCACCGCGGCTCCCACGCTCAGGTGGGAGTTGAGCACCGAGAGGCCGTAGCAGTAGTGCAGCGGCAGCGAGCTCATCGCCCGGTCGGCGGAGGTGAGTCCGAGGTAGGCAGCGATGCTGGCCGCGTTGGCGGTCAGGTTGTCCCGGGAGAGCCGGACCAGCTTCGGCGACCCGGTCGAGCCCGAGGTCGACAGCAGCAGCGCGAGGTCGGGATGGAGATCGGCCCGGCCCTCGAACGCCGCCCGGTAGCGCGTCCGCAGCTCGGCGTGATCGCCGCCCGGCGGCGTCAACAGCACCGGCCGGCGAGCGGCGAGCGCGGCCAGGTAGCCGATCACCGAGTCCAGGTCGTTGCCCGCCTCGAGCAGCACGACGCCGCGGGCGGGACCGTACGCCGCCGCGCGGTCCATCACCGCCTGCTCCAGCTCGGCGTAGGTCAGCGTCGTCTCGTCGGTGATGACCGCCGGGTCCCCCGGTCGCCCCTTCAGGAGCAGGTGGGCACCGGCCACGATGGCCGAGCTCATCGCATGTTCCCTGGATAGCCGACCAGCGGCCCGACGACCTCGAGCGCGACCGTGGCTCCGATGTCGGGGATCCCGGTGCCCGCGACCCGGGCGGTGACGCGTACGTCATCGCTCAGCCGCACCCGGATGGTGGCGTCGTGGCCGAAGAACGACACCTCCTCGACGACGCCCTTGGTGCCGGAGGTGGCGTCGACCGAGACCTGCACCTGCTCCGCACGGACGACCAGCGTCACCGCCCCGGCGGGCCGCGGCGTGATGAGTGCGACCTCCCCGAGCGGCGAGTCGACCCGCCCGTCGCCACCGACCTCACCCGGAAGCAGCGTCGCCGACCCGAGGAAGGCCGCGACCCCGGGATGCTCGGGGGTCAGGTAGACGTCCACCGCGGAGCCGACCTGCAGGAAGCGCCCGGCAGCCATCACGGCCACCTGGTCGGCCAGCGAGAGCGCCTCGCCCTGGTCGTGGGTGACCAGCAGCGCTGCCGCGCCGGCCGTACGCAGCGCCCGCACGACCGCTCGCCCGGACTCCTCTCGCAGCCCCGCGTCGAGGGAGGAGAAGGGCTCGTCGAGGAGCACCAGGCGGGGCCGGGGCGCGAGTGCGCGAGCCACGGCGACCCGCTGCTGCTGGCCGCCGGAGAGCTCGTGGGGATGCCGGTCGGCCAGCTCGGCCGGCAGCTCGAGCAGCCGGAGCAGCTCGGCGACGCGGTCCTGCCGCTCGGCACGGGCCACGTTCCGCCGCAGGCCGAAGGCGATGTTGCCGCCGACGTCGAGATGCGGGAAGAGCGCGCCCTCCTGCGGGACGTACCCGATCCCGCGGCGGCGCGGCGCCAGCCCGGCGACCGAGCGTCCGCCGATCCTGATCTCGCCCGCGGTCGGCGTCATGAACCCCGCCACGCAGCGCAGCAGCGTGGTCTTGCCGCAGCCCGAGGCACCGAGCACGGCGGTCACGCCGCCCTCGACGGTCAGGTCGAGCCCGTCGAGCACCTGCCGCCTACCGTGTCCGGCCCGCAGCCCGCTGATCTCCAGTGCCGCAGTCATCGCGCCTCCCCTCTCGACGAGCGACCCAGCAGGATCGTCGCCGGCATCGCCAGAAGCACCAGCGCCAGCGCGTAGGGCGCGGCGGCGCCGTAGGCGACCGAGGACGCCTCGCTCCAGAACTCGGTGGCCAGCGTCGTGGTCCCGATCGGGGCCAGCAGCAGCGTCGCGGTCAGCTCCGTGGAGACCGCGAGCGCGACCATCGCGGTCGCCGTCGCCAGCCCGGGCAGGAGCAGCGGCAGGGTCACCCGGCGCATCGCCCCGGCCCGGCTCAGCCCGAGGCTGAGCGCGACCTCCTCCAGCCGCGGCGGCACCAGCTCCAGCACCCCGCGCACGGCGACGAGCGCGCGCGGCAGGAACAGGATGACGTACGCCGCCACGAGCAGCGGCAGCGTCTGGTAGAGCGCCGGCACCCAGCCGATGGCGACGGTGACCAGAGCGAGCGCGACCACCACACCAGGCAGTGCGCTGGTGACGTACGCGACCCGCTCGACGCCCAGCGACCAGCTCGTCCGGCGGCGGACGGCCTGCCAGACGACCGGCACCGCGGCGGCGGTCGCGACGACTCCGGCGACGGCGGCCAGCGCGATGCTGGTGCCGGCGGCGGGCAGCAGGCGGCTCAGATCGAGCTCGGCCGAGGCACCTCGGACCAGCCAGCGCACCAGGCTGACCGCCGGCAGACCGACAGCCAGACCGACGAAGGCCGCGAGCCCGACGAGCACCGGCGCGGTAGCCCGCCCCAGTCGCTGCCGTGGCGCCGGCCGCGCCGTGCCGCTCCCGACGCGGGCACGCCGAGCCGGGCCGCGGGCCAGCATCTCCAGGGCCAGCAGCCCGAGACAGGCGAGCAGCAGCACGCCGGCGAGCAGGGTGGCTGCCGGGCCGTTGAAGGCGGTGCCGTACTGCTGCAGGATCGCGGTCGTGAGGGTCGGGTAGTTGAGCAGCTGGAGCGCGCCGTACTCGGCCAGCAGGTGGAGCCCGACCAGCAGCGCGCCGCCGAGCACCGCCGGCGCGACGGTCGGCAGCACCACACGGAGGAAGACCTCCCGTGGCCGCCGCCCGAGCGACGCCGCGACCTCCTCCAGCGATGGGTCGAGGCGTCGCAGCGCCGCCACCGCGGGCAGGTAGACCAGCGGATAGTAGGAGAGCGAGACGACCAGCACGGCCCCGAGGTAGGACTGGACGGCGTGGGTCGTGGCGACCCAGGCGTAGCCGTTGACGAAGGCGGGGATGGCCAGCGGCGCGCACAGCGCTCCGTGCCACCAGCCGGCCAGAGGCAGGGAGGTCCGCTCGACCACCCAGGCGCCGCAGACCCCGAACACCACCGAGAGCGCGACCCCGCCGACCAGCAGCCGGCCGGTGTTCCACAGCAGCTCACCGATGCGCGGCCGCACCAGGAAGTCGTACGCCTCCGCCGGCCCCAGCGAGGCGGTCGACCACACGACGTACGCCACCGGGAGCAGGCAGACGGCGGCGATGGCGCCGGCCACCGCCGGCATCAGCCATCTCCCTGAGGAGGCGGCCGGAAACGTGCCGAGATGCACGCTGCTCAGAGGAACCCGGCTTCCGTCATCATCTCGACCACGGCGTCGCTGTCGAGCTCGGAGACCGAGACGGCGGGCGGGTCGAGCTCGGAGAACGGCTTCACCGGCGGGTCGAGCTGCACATCGGGGTTCAGCGGGTACTCCAGCGCGTAGCTGTCGGCCAGCCCCTGCTGCCCGGTCTTGCCGGTGAGATAGCCGACGAACTTCTCGGCGTCTGTCTTGTGCTCGGCCGAGGCCAGCACGCCTGCCCCGGAGACGCTCACGAAGGCGCCCGGGTCCTGGTTGCCGAAGAAGTGGAGCTCGGAGCTGTCGCTGACCTCACCGGACTCGGCCTGGTCGCGGTACCAGTAGTAGTGGTAGATGACGCCGACCGGCACCTCGCCCGCGTTGACCGACTCCAGCACGACGTTGTTGCCGTCGTAGACGGTGCCGTTGGCCTTGATCCCGTCGAGCCACTTCTTGGTGGCCGCCTCGCCCTCGGTGGCCAGGACTCCGGCGACGATCGCCTGGAAGTCGGCGCCGGTCGGCGAGAAGGAGATCTTGCCCTTCCACTCCGGCTCGGCCAGGTCGAGCAGCGAGGCCGGCAGCTCGGCCTCGGTGATCTGGTCGGTGTTGTAGACCAGCACGGTGGAGCGGGCCACGAACCCGGTCCAGGCGTTGCTCTCCGGCCGGTACTGCTGCGGGATCGGCGCGGTCACGTCGTCCGGCAGCGTGGCCAGCAGGCCCTCACGCTCCACCGCGGCCATCGCTGGGGAGTTCTCGGTGAGGAAGACGTCGGCCGGCGACTTCTCGCCCTCCGCGACCAGCTGTGCGGCGAGCTCGAGGTCCTTGCCGTTGCGCAGCTCGACGTCGATCCCCGTCTCCTTCTCGAACGCCGGCACCAGCTCCTCCATGAGCTGCTCGTGCTGGGCGTTGTAGACGACGAGCGCGTCGCCGGAGGAGCATGAGGTGAGGGTCGTCGCGAGGAAGGCGACGGAGACCGAGACCACGACAGCGGAGAGAGGCTTCACGGCCTTCCTTTCATTTGGTAAGCCTGACCTTACGAAGGTTTACCTAAGAAGGCGAGCACGACAATGTGACGGTTTCGGTTCGCGTTGGAGCTCGATCCGCACCTGCATCGGTTTTGCCGATGCCTTACGCCAAAAGGATTCGTTTGCCAGAGGAACAACCCAGTCACGACCATGGTGGGGCGCCTCACACCTTTGGAGAATGACCATGTCTGACCAGCCAGTCGTCGAGAAGCACACCATCGGCTACGTCCCACCCGAGGACCGCCACGGCAAGGTGCGCGACCTCTTCACCCTGTGGTTCGGGACCAACATCGCTCCCCTGCCCGTCGTCACCGGTGCCGCCGGCGTCACCGTCTTCGGCCTCGATCTGTTCTGGTGCGTCGTCGCCATCGTGGTCGGCCACCTCGTCGGCGGCGTCTTCATGGCGCTGCACTCGGCCCAGGGCCCGCAGATGGGCATCCCGCAGATGATCCAGAGCCGCGGCCAGTTCGGCTCCTACGGGGCACTGATCGTCGTGGTGATCGCGGCGGTCATGTACCTGGCCTTCTTCGCCTCCAACATCGTCCTCGCCGGGCAGTCGCTGCACGGCATCGCCGACCCGATCCCGGTCGAGGCGGGCATCGTCCTCGGGGCGCTCGGTTCCGGCCTGATCGCCGTGATCGGCTACAAGGTGATCCACTCGCTCAACAAGGTCGCGACCTGGGTCCTCGGCATCGGGATCGTGCTCGGCACGGTCGCGATCTTCGTCTCCGGCCTGCCCGCGGGCTTCTGGACCCAGGGCGGCTACAGCACCGCCGGCTTCCTCGCGACGGTCTCGCTGGGTGCCCTGTGGCAGATCGCCTTCGCGCCGTACGTCTCGGACTACTCGCGCTACCTGCCGGCCGGCGTCGGGGTGAAGGCGACCTTCACCGCCACCTACCTCGGCTGCACCCTCGGCTCGATCCTGCCGTTCGTCTTCGGCGCGATCGTGGCGCTGGCGATGAAGCCGGGCGTCGAGGTGATGACCGGGGTGCGCGACACCACCGGCGCGTTCGGTACGCCACTGCTCGTCCTGTTCCTGCTCTCGGTGATCAGCCACAACGCGCTCAACCTCTACGGCACCGTGCTCTCGGTCATCACCTGCGTGCAGACGTTCGTCGCGTCCTGGATCCCGACCGCCCGCAGCCGCGTGGTGCTCTCGCTGGTGGTGATGGCCGCCTCGACGTACTTCGCCATCGGCGTCTCCGGCAACTTCATCTCGCACTTCGTCGACATCGTGCTCGCGCTGCTCGTCGTGCTGGTTCCGTGGACCGCGATCAACCTGATCGACTTCTACCTGATCCACCGCGGCAACTACGACCTCGACTCGATCTTCGCGGCCGACGGCGGCATCTACGGCCGCTTCAACGGCCAGGCGATCCTCGCCTACGTGATCGGCATCGTCGTCCAGATCCCGTTCATGGCGACGCCGCTCTACACCGGGCCGGTCGCGGACAGGCTCAACGGCGCCGACCTGAGCTGGATCATCGGCCTCGTCGCGACCGCCCCGATCTACTACCTGCTGGCTCGCGGCCGCAAGCTAGCGCCGAGCGAGATGGCACTGGCCTCGCACGCCTGAGGAACCGAGCACTCCCACGGCGGGGAGGTCGCGTCAGCGGCCTTCCCGCCGTCGCGCTGCCCGGCCCGAGGAGCGGACGAATGCCTGGGCGCGGGCGGTGAGGCGTACGCCCTTCATCGAGGCCAGCACGACCTCGAGGGGCTCGACCGGGTCGGTGATCTCGAGGGTCACGATCTGCGCGCCGTCGTACGTCGTGTCGCTCGCCGGGCGCTGGTTGAGGACCGACCATCCCTGGCCGTTGGCGACCATCGCCCGCACGGTCTCGAAGCCGGCGCTGCGGTGCCGGATCTGCGGGCGGAAGCCGGCCGACTCGACGAGCCGCTCGAAGTACTGGCCACTGTGCGGCAGGTCCAGGAGCACCATCGGCTCCTCCTCGAGCTCGGCGAGCGCGACCTTCTTGCGGCGCGCCAGCCGGTGGCCCTTGCCGATGAGGACGTACGGCGCCGCCAGGCCGACACGGACGTGGTCGATGTCGTCGTCGAGGTCGTAGCCGTACATGAGCGCCAGCTCGCAGCTGCCCGAGCGCAGCGCGTGCTTGAGCGCGGCGTGCTCGTCCTCGACGACGGAGACGTGGATGCCGGGGTGATCCTGCTCGCAGGCGGCCAGCAGTCGGGGCAGCTCGAAGGGGCCCAGGGTGGTGAAGCAGCCGATGGCGAGGTCGCCGACGAGCGCCTGGCCCGCGGAGCGCGCCACCTCGACCAGCTCGCTGGTGTGCACGAGGTAGCTGCGCAGCTCGCGGTAGAACTCCTCGCCGGCAGCCGTCAGGGTCAGGCCGCGCGCATGGTGGCGCAGCAGCAGCTGGACGCCCAGCTCCTTCTCGAGCTGGGCGACCGCCGTCGAGACGGCCGACTGCGAGACCACGAGCTGCCGCGACGCGGCGGTCATGCTGCCCAGCTCCGCGGCCGCGGCGAAGTAGCGCAGCTGGGTCAGGGTGAAGGACGGCTCGGCCATGCGGGCCATCCTGCCCGAAGTCACTCTCGTTTCGCCCCGTTGACGCGGTCGGCGCCGGTTGCGTCGAGGTTCGCGAGCGTCTCGGGTCGCAGCAGCGCGTCGAGCACGACCGGGTCGAGCCCGCCGGCGGCAAGCGCCAGATCCCGTACGTCGCCCGCACCGCTCAGCGCGGCCTTGGCGATCTCGGCGGACCGCGCGTAGCCGAGCAGCGGGGTCAGGGCGGTGGCGAGGCCGGCGTTACCGGCGGCAGCGGCGGCGAGCTTGGCGGCGTCGACGGTGATCCCGTCGACGCACATCTCCCGCAGCGAGTCGAAGGCGGCGGCGGTCCAGGTGAAGCCCTGCAGCAGGCCGTGCGCCATCACCGGCTCGAACGCGTTGAGCTGGAGCTGGCCGCCCTCGGCGGCCATGGTGACGGTCAGATCGTTGCCGATCACCCAGAAGGCGACCTGGTTGACCATCTCCGGGATGACCGGGTTGACCTTGCCGGGCATGATGCTCGACCCGGCCTGGCGGGCGGGCAGCTGGAGCTCGCCGAGCCCGGCCTGCGGACCGGAGCTGAGCAGCCGCAGGTCGTTGCAGATCTTGGACGCCTTGACCACGATCCGCTTCAGCACGCTGGAGACCTGCACGAACGCGCCGGTGTCGCTGGTCGCCTCGACGAGGTCTCCCGCGCCGACCACCGGCAGGCCGGTGATCTCGGCGAGGTGTCGTACGGCGAGCCGCCGGTAGTCGGGGTGGGCGGTGATCCCGGTGCCGATCGCGGTGGCGCCGAGGTTGATCTCGCACAGCAGCACCCGCGAGTCGGCCAGCCGGGTCAGCTCCTCGCGCAGCGTGATGGCGAAGGCGCCGAGCTCCTGGCCGACCGTCATCGGGACGGCGTCCTGGAGCTGCGTACGTCCGATCTTGGGGACCGCGCGGAACTCGGCCGCCTTGCGGGCGAACGAGTCGGCGAGGGCCGCGGTGGCCTCGACCAAACGGTCGATCGCGCCGACCAGGGCGAGCCGGACGGCGGTCGGGTATACGTCGTTGGTCGACTGACAGCGGTTCACGTGGTCCAGCGGGTGGATCTCGTCGTAGCTGCCGAGCGGCAGGCCGAGGATCTCGAGCGCGCGGTTGGCGACGACCTCGTTGGCGTTCATGTTGGTCGAGGTGCCGGCGCCGCCCTGGATCACGTCGACGACGAACTGGTCGTCGAGCGCTCCGTCGCGGACCTCCTGCGCGGCGGCGGCGATGGCGTCGTGGCGACGGTCGTCGAGCAGGCCGAGCTCGTGGTTGGCCCGCGCGGCGGCGAGCTTGACCGCGCCGAGGGCGGCGACGAGGGAGCGGTGGCTCCCGACGGTGGTGCCGCTGATCGGGAAATTCCGCAGCGCGCGGGCGGTGTGCACGCCCCAGTAGGCGCTCGCCGGGACCTCGAACGGGCCGAGCGAGTCGTGCTCGGTGCGGGTGGCCGTGGCGTCGACGGTGGTCATCGTGCGGCCGCCTCCTCGGCGACGTCGAGGGCGGTCCAGGCCAGCGCGGTGGCGGCGTCCAGGAGCGCCTTCTCGGCGTCCCCACCGACGCAGTGCGCGGCGAACTCGGGCTGGTGGTTGAGGGCGGTCCCGGAGTTGATGCCGACGTAGGGGTGGATGGCGTTCACGACCTGGGAGACGTTGCCCATGTCTGTGGAGGCTCGGTTCATCCGGCGAGCGGGGGTCCCCGGGTCGAAGACCCGGCCGATCTCCTCGGCATTGCGCCGGTACGCCGCCAGCGCGGGCGCGAACGTGCGGAACTCGGCGTACGGCTTGCTCTCGGGTTCGACGGTGAGCTGCGCGCCGGTGGCGAGCGCGCCGGCCTCGAAGCAGCGCCAGACCTTCTCCTCGGTCTCGGCGAGCTGGGCGAGGCTCTCGGCGCGGACGTACCAGCGGCCCTCGGTCCGCGCGGGGATGGCGTTGGGTGCTTCTCCCCCGTTGGTCATCACGCCGTGCACGCGTACGGTCGGCGGCAGCTGCTGGCGGAGCAGGCCGATCGCGACCTGGGCGATGGTGAAGGCGTCGGCGGCGTTGACGCCCTGCTCGGGATAGGCCGCCGCGTGGGCCGCCTTGCCGCGGTACTCGACGTGCGAGTGGGAGACCGCGAACGGCTCGGCCTCGGCGACGTCGACGGGAGCCGGATGGGCCATCATGGCCAGGTCCAGCCCGGCGAAGGCGCCGCGCTCGAGCAGCTCGATCTTGCCGCCGCCGCCCTCCTCGGCGGGGGTGCCGTAGACCTCGATGGTGAGTCCCGCGGTGTCGGCCAGCGGGGCCAGCGCGCGGGCGGCGCCGACGGTGATCGCGGAGATCAGGTTGTGGCCGCAGGCGTGGCCGAGGCCGGGGAGGGCGTCGTACTCGGCGCACAGACCGATGCGAAACGGACCGCTGCCGAAGGTCGCCAGGAAGGCGGTCTCCAGCCCGAGATAGGCCGGAGTCACGGTGAACCCCGCCTCCTCGAGCGACTCCGCGACCCGGTGCGAGGAACGGTGCTCCTCCCAGGCGGTCTCGGGGTTCGCGTGCAGCTGCTCGGAGAGCCGGATGAGGCGCTCGGCGTCGCTGCCGACGGTGGTTGCTGCGTACTGCTTCGCGGTGGTCATCACTCGTCCCCGGGGACCCCGTAGGACGGGGCGGCGGTGGGATCGAGCCCGCGGGTCACGTAGTCGTCGCGCTGCGGCATCCAGACCTTCAGCAGGTCGCGGAGGTCCTCGACCGGGCGCTCGCTCCAGTCGACGCGGAGGTCGGTGACCCGCCAGGCGACGTCGCGTACGACGGAGAGGCCCGCCGAGTGCAGCGGTCCGGCCTCGCCGCCCGCGGCCAGCCCGGCCTCCAGGGCGGCCAGGAGCCGCTCTTCCAGATCCCCGGTCGCGGCCTCGAAGCCCGTGACGATGGCGTCGACGACCTCGGTGCCGGCCAGCAGGTTGCCGGCGGCGACCACCTGCGGCGCGACGACGTGGTGGTGGATGCCGAGCGACCCGGAGCCGCTGTACGCGGCACCGGCGCCGTCGAGTCCGAGAACGGTCAGCTGGCGGTGGTCGATGTGCTCGCGGCCCTGGGTGACCGACGCGAGCGCGGCCCGGGCATCGAGCCCCGAGGCGAGGGCGTCGAGCAGCTCGGTGCCCAGGCGCGGGTCGGTGATGTTCTGCGACGAGGCACCGCCGACGCCAGGGCGCAGGTGGATGCAGCGCGCGGCGACGGCCGGGCTGGACGAGGTCACGGCGATGCCGACGGCGCCCGTGCCGTCGGTCGCGAGGACGGAGAAGGTCACTTCGCCACCTCGGGGATCACGGCGATCGCGTCGACCTCGACCAGCCACTCCGGGCGGGCCAGGGCAGAGATCACCAGGCCGGTGGAGATCGGGTGCACGCCCTTCGTCCAGCGGCCGATCGTCCGGTAGACCGTCTCGCGGTAGCGCGGGTCGACGATGTAGATGGTGAGCTTGACCAGGTGCTCCATCTCGGCACCGGCCTCCTCGAGCAGCATCTTGATGTTGGCCATCGCCTGCTCGGTCTGCGCCTCGACGTCGCCGATGCCGACCGACTCGCTGGTGTCGAGGTCCTGACCGATCTGACCGCGTACGTAGACGGTGTTGCCCGCGACGACGGCCTGGCACAGGTCGTTGTCGAGGTTCTGCTCGGGGTAGGTGACGCTGGTGTTGAACGGGCGGATCCGGGTGTGCCCGCCGACGACGATGCTGCTGGGTTTGTTGGTCTCCACGACGACCAGTCCACCTCGTCCGAGAGCATGTGTCCAACAGATGTTTCCAAGGACTGTCGTCAATGAAACAGATGCAGTGACGTCGGCTGCGATTGCATCAGGATTGCATCACTCGATCCGATGGGTAAGGCCAACAACATCTGTTGGACATGACCAAGGGCGGCGGCTCAGGATCTGGGTATGGCAAACGAAGACATCGAGGTCCTCGTCGTCGGCGCAGGTCAGGCCGGTGTGGCGATGAGCGAGCACCTGAGCGACAACGGCGTACCACACCTCGTGCTGGAGCGTGACCGGATCGCCGAGCGCTGGCGCACGATGCGCTGGGACTCGCTCGTCGCCAACGGCCCGGCCTGGCACGACCGCTTCCCGGGCCTGGAGTTCCAGGACGTCGACGCGGACGCGTTCGCGACCAAGGACCAGGTCGCGGCCTACTTCGAGGCGTACGCCGAGAAGATCGCCGCTCCGATCAGGACCGGCGTCGAGGTCACCTCGGTGACCCGCAACCAGGGCCGTCCGGGCTTCCGGGTCGAGACCTCCGACGGCGTCATCGACGCGCGGTTCGTGGTCGCGGCGACCGGCCCGTTCCAGCGGCCGGTCTACCCGCCGATCGTGCCGGACGGCGCGGTCGCCGTGCAGATGCACTCGAGCGACTACCGCAACCCCGACCAGCTTCCCGAGGGCAACGTTCTCGTCGTCGGCGCCGGCTCGTCCGGCGTCCAGATCGCCGACGAGCTGCAGCGCTCCGGCCGCCAGGTCCACCTCTCGGTCGGCCCGCACGACCGTCCCCCGCGCAGCTACCGCGGCCGCGACTTCTGCTGGTGGCTCGGCGTCCTGGGTCTGTGGGACCTGGAGACCCCGGCCGCCGGTGCGGAGCACGTCACGATCGCCGTCAGCGGCGCCCGTGGCGGCCACACCGTCGACTTCCGCGCCCTCGAGGCGAGCGGGATCCGGCTCGTCGGCATGACCGACCGTTTCGACGCCGGCACGCTCACCTTCCGCGACGACCTGGCCGAGAACATCGCCCAGGGCGACGCCAACTACCTCGCCCTTCTCGACGCCGCCGACGAGTACGTCACCCGCAACGGCATCGACCTGCCCGAGGAGCCCTCGGCCCGCGACCTCGGCCCCGCCCCGACGGCCGCGACCACCCCTCTGCTCTCCCTCGACCTGGCCGAGGCCGGCATCACCACGGTGATCTGGGCGACCGGCTTCGCGACCGACTACGGCTGGCTCCAGGTCGACGCGCTCGACGAGAACGGTCGCCCGGCCCACCGCCGCGGCGTCTCCACCGAGCCCGGCATCTACTTCGTCGGCCTCCCCTGGCTCTCCCGCCGTGGCTCGAGCTTCATCTGGGGTGTCTGGCACGACGCCAAGCACGTCGCCGGCCACCTCGCGACGCAGCGGAGCTACGCGGCGTACGACCGACAGGCGCGCGGCTGATCAACGGCGCACAGCCGCGTCACACCGATGGCCCGGATCCCGAAAGGGATCCGGGCCATCGTCTTTCTTTCCCGACCCAACCCCCGCCGAGTCGGCTCGTCATGACGCGCCGGCTCGACGTCCGATTCGGTCAGAACGAGCCGACTCGGCACCGGATCCGGTCAAGATGAGCCGACTCGGCATCGGGTCTGCGGACGACAAGCACCGCGCCCCGGCCTCGCGAGGAGGCCGGGGCGCGGTTCTCTGCCCAGCTGGCGGGTTGCGCCTCAGGCCAGCTGGGTCACCTCGCGCCGGAACGGCACCTCGTCGTTGGAGGGCAGGACGGCGTCGAACTCCTCGGCCGCGCGGCGGCCGGACCAGACGGCGGCCGCGATGGTGCCGGGGCCCCAGGAGTCGCCGATGCCGCGTACGGAGGCGATCTCGCCGGCGTCGCGACGGGCGAGCAGGTCGAGGTAGAGCTCCTCGCGCGGAAGGCGGGCGGTCACCATGACGACGGCGTCGCAGTCGAGGTCACGCTCGATACCGGCGTAGACGTCCTGAACCCGGACACCGCCGGTCCCGACGGACGTGACCGCGTGGTCGGTCACCCGGGTGATGCCGTTCTCGATGAGCCGTCGCTGGATCCGGTTGATCTCGAAGGTGTTGTTGGTCCACGACGACACCTGCGCGCCGGTGGTGACGATCGAGACGTCGTAGCCCTTCTGCGTGAGCAGTTCGGCGACGACACCGCCCAGGTAGTAGTGGTCGTCGTCGTAGACGACCACCTTCTTGCCGTCGGGCAGCCGGCCCGCGAAGAGGTCGTCGGGCCCGAGAACCTGGGCGCCCTCGGCGATCGGCATCGCGGTGGTGTGGAAGCGGGCGACGCCATCGGTACGCCAGGTGGCACCGGTCGCGGTGATGACGTGCTCGAAGCCGAACTCGACGATGTCCTCGGCGGCCATCGGGCTCTCGCGGTAGATCTCGACGTTGGGGAGCTCGGCGAGGACGGCCTCGCGGTACTCCTTGACCCGGCCCCACGCCGAGAGCCCGGGCAGCTTCGACTCCGCCGTGACCCGGCCGCCGAGGTCGCGGCCGGCCTCGGCCAGCACGACGTCGTACCCGCGTACGCCGAGCGCCCGGGCCGCCTCCAAACCGGAGGGACCGGCGCCGACGACGAGGATGCGCGAGTCGCTCTCCTTGGCGCGGATCCGCTCCGGGTGCCAGCCGCGGCGCCACTCCTCCCCCATGCTCGGGTTCTGGGTGCAGCGGATCGGCGACATGGTGAGGTCGCCGGAGACGCAGATGTTGCAGCCGATGCACTCGCGGATCAGGTTGAGCCGGCCGTCACGGATCTTGTTCGGCAGGAACGGGTCCGCGATCGACGGGCGGGCCGCGCCGATCAGGTCGAGGATGCCGGCCTTGACCTGGCGCACCATCGCGTCCGGCGAGGTGAACCGGCCGACGCCGACGACGGGCTTGGACGTGAGCTTCTTCAGCCCGGCGACGAACTCCTCCTGGCGACCCTCGGGTGCGAACCGCGAGGTGACCGAGTCGCCCTCCCAGCTGCCCATCGCGAAGTCCCACAGGTCCGGCAGCTCGCCGAGCTCGCGCAGCACGCCCTCGATGTCCTCGCGGGTGATGCCGCCGTCGATCTCCTCCTCGACCGTGATCCGGCAGGCCACCGCGGCCCGGCCGGCGACCTCGTCGATGGTGTCCTCGAGGAGCTCGCGGAGCAGTCGCATCCGGTTCTCGAGCGAGCCGCCGTACGCGTCGGTGCGGTTGTTGTAGCGCCGGGAGAGGAAGTGGTGCGGGGCGCCGTAGCCGTGGGCGCCGTAGACGTAGACGACGTCGTAGCCGGCCTCGAGGGAGCGGCGTACGGCATTGCGGTGCCAGCGCCGCAGGTCCTCGATGTCCTGCAGCGACATCGCCCGGGCCTGGACCGGCGCGATGGTGTCGGGGGCGACCGGGAGGTGCGCGGGCCCGAGCGGGGTCTCGCGGCTGAGCTGGTTCGGCGCGTTCATGCCGTTGTGGGCGAGCTCGATGCCGGCCAGGCCGCCGCCCTCGTGGATCGCGTCGGCGATCCGCCTGAGCGCGGGCAGGTCCTGGTCGTCCCAGATCCGCAGCTCGATGAACGGCGCGATGTCGGAGGTCGCGTGGATCTCCACCTGCTCGGTGCACACCACCGACCAGCCGCCCTCGGCCTTGATCTTGCGCATCGCCGCCTGGGCGCTGGGGTCGCGGTAGCCCATGCCGTTGCAGTGCGGCACCTGGTAGAAGCGGTTCTTCGTGGTGAACGGCCCGATCTGCACGGGCTCGAACAGGATGTCGTAAGCGGTCATCGGGTGGGCTCCTCGCTGGGAACGGACGGGACGGGAGCGCCGACCTCGGCGCGGACGCGGGCACCACGGACGTACCCGATGCCGCACAGCAGAAGCAGGCAGCCGAGGGTGCCGAGCGTGAAGACCTCGAAGGTCAGCTGGCTCACGCCCCAGATCTCCTTGAACGGGTACGCCTCGCCGAACAACCGCTCGAGCGTGCCCGGGAACACCGCGACCCACGAGCCGAGCAGGACCCAGGCGAAGGCCAGCCAGCCGAGCAGCGCGAAGCCGCGGTCGGAGACCGGGACCCGGAACGGGCGCGGGCGGTCGGGGTAGCGGGTGCGCAGCCGGATCGCGGCCGGGATCACCAGCAGGTAGCTGAGCAGGAAGGTGGAGATCGAGATCGTGAGGACGACACCGAAGATCGAGGCGCCGTCGCCGGTCACCTGCATGGCGACGAGCAGGAACACGGTCGCCACGACGCCGGAGAGCATGTTGACCCGCACCGGCGTACCGAGGCCCTCGTGGAAGCGGCCGAAGAACCCGCCGAAAAAGGAGCCGTCGGCGGCGGTCATCGCCTGCATGCGGTCGGAGATGATCATCCACGCCGCGCCCTGGCTCATCAGGATGTAGACGAAGACGACGGCGGTGAGCGTGAGCAGCGGCTCGGCGGCGGCCCCGTAGACGGAGTAGACGGTGCCGACGGCGTCGAGGAGGCCGCCGATGCCGGTGATGTCGTCGCTCGGGACGACGAGCAGGATCGCGAAGATCGGCACCAGGTAGCAGACCGCGGCGGTGGCGCAGGAGCGGAAGATCGAGACCGGTACGTCGCGGGCCGGGTTCTCCATCTCGCCGGCGGCGCTGTTGGAGGACTCGAAGCCGAGGTAGGCGAAGAGCAGGATCGGGACCGAGCCGAACAGGCCGAGCAGGGTCGGGCTGAAGTCGCCCCCGCTGAGGTCGACGACGCCGTTCTTGGCGGCGTAGATGACCGTGGTCAGCACGAAGAACGCGAGCAGGCCGACCTTGAGGATCGCGCCGCTGGTCGGCAGCCACTTGCCCTTGGCGAGGCTGGCGATCGCGGCGACCACGGTGATCCAGATGAAGACGATCTTGAACAGGTAGTCGCCGACCGAGCCGTGCTCGAGCGGGGTGATGTAGACGCTCACCGTCTCGGCGGCGAGGAACGCCATCGAGCCACCTACCCACACCGGCTGGGTGATCCAGGTCAGGATCGCGGCCACCGCGGCGGCCGGGCGCCCGAAGGCGTCCCGGACCCAGGTGTAGGCCCCGCCTTCCTCGCTGAACGCGGCGCCGGTCTCGGCGAAGATCAGGCCGTACGGCACGAGGAAGAAGACCGCGAGCACGAGGGCCCACGTGAACGCCTCGGCGCCGTAGAGCGAGACCTGCCCGAGGGTCTCGAGGCCGACGACGGCCGCGATGAGCAGGAAGACGATGTCGAAGCGTCGCAGGGTCTTGCGGAGATGTGACTGTTGCTCGGCCGCGAGGGCGGTCGGCTGGTTGGTCTGCGTCATGGTGTGTCCCTGGCTGGTCGGGCTGGCGGTCAGTGGTTGATCCAGACGGTCTTGAGACCGACGTACTTGTCGAGGGCGTGCAGCGAGAGGTCGCGCCCGAAGCCGGAGCCCTTGAACCCGCCGAACGGGGTCCAGGCGCTGAAGGCGTCGACGCCGTTCACGGTCACGGTGCCGGCGTGGATCCGCTCGGCGAGCCGGTGCGCGCGGCTCAGGTTGCTGGTCGCGACCGAGGCGGCCAGGCCGTACGGGGTGTCGTTGGCGAGCGCGACCGCCTCGTCCTCGGTGTCGAAGGCGGTGACCGCCAAGACAGGCCCGAAGACCTCCTCGCGGGCGAGCGCGGCGGCCGGGTCGACGTCGTCGAGGACGGTGGGCTGGACGTAGCAGTCGCTGCCGTCGCGGGTGACCCGCTCGCCGCCGGTGACCAGGCGCGCCGTCGAGGTCTTGGCGCCGTCGACGAACTGCATGATCCGGTCGGTCTGCTCGGGCGAGACGATCGCGCCCATCCCGGCGGCCGGGTCGAGCGGGTCGCCGGGGGCGTACGCCGCGGCCTCCTTCGCGACGAGATCGACGAACTCCTCGTGGACCTCGCGTTGGACCAGGACGCGGGAGTGTGCCGAGCAGACCGCACCCTGGTTGAACCAGATGCCGAAGGCGGTCTGCTTGGCCGTGGTGGCGAGGTCCTCGGCGTCCGCGAAGACGACGTGCGGGCTCTTGCCGCCGCACTCGAGCCAGACCTGCTTGAGGTTGGACTGGCCCGCGTACTGCAGGAAGTACGCGCCGACCTCGGTCGAGCCGGTGAACGCGAGCACGTCGACGTCTCGGTGGAGGCCGAGCGCCTTGCCGGTGGTCTCCCCCAGTCCGGGGACGACGTTGAGGACACCGTCGGGGATCCCGGCCTCGGCGGCGAGCTCGGCGATCCGCAGCGCCGAGGACGGCGACTGCTCGGCGGGCTTGAGCACGACGCTGTTACCGGCCGCCATCGCCGGGGCGACCTTCCAGGCGAGCATGTCGACCGGGTAGTTCCACGGGACGACCGCGCCGACGACGCCGAGCGGCACGCGGCGGATCAGCGCCGTGGTGCCCGGCGGGGTGGGCGCCACCTCGTCGTTGATCTTGTCGATGGCCTCGGCGTAGTAGCGGAACAGGTTCACCGAGAACGGCAGATCGAGGTCGTACGCATCCACCACCCGCTTGCCCATGTCGAGCGAGTCCAGGACCGCGAGCTCGGCGGCATGGTCGGCGAGGAGGTCGGCGAAGCGGAGCATCCGCTCCCGGCGGAAGGCGACACCCGCCCGCGACCAGCCCCCGTCGCCGTACGCCGCCCGCGCCGCGCGCACCGCCGCGTCGACACCGGCGGCACCGGCGTCGGCGACCTCGGCCAGCAGCGTTCCGGTGGCGGGGTTGCGGTTCTCGAAGGAGCCCTCCGCGGTGTCGACGGAACGGCCGCCGATGAACGGTCGGGTCCGGGGCCGGACCTCGGCGGCGATCTCTCGCCAGTCCTGGTGGGTGTGCACAAGCAAGTCCTTTCTTTGCGCTTCACCGCAAATATGAGCCTCGCCACACCAGGTGTCAATCATTCGCCCGCAGATTTCACATACGCGTTACGGTTGAGCATGGCTCGACGCAAGGACCAGGCCGCTCGGCGCGAACATCTGACCGCGGCAACACTCACCGTGATCGCGGCCCACGGCTTGGCCGGCGCCACGATGAAGAACATCGCCGCCGAGGCCGGGATCTCACCGCGCCTGATCGCCTACTACTACCCCGAGCTCGACGGCCTCATCGAGGCCGCCCACCAGGCCGCGACCGACCGCTACTACTGGTCCCGGCAGCGGGCGATCGAGGGCGACCTCTCCCCCGCCGA
This sequence comes from Nocardioides sp. NPDC087217, assembly GCF_044744805.1. NCBI lineage: Bacteria > Bacillati > Actinomycetota > Actinomycetes > Propionibacteriales > Nocardioidaceae > Nocardioides > Nocardioides sp. NPDC087217. The sequence goes on along the minus strand of NZ_JBIUZB010000002.1, from coordinate 230,629 downwards.
GAAGCTCGGCCGTCTGATGTACTCCGGTCTTCCCCGAGGTGAGGACCTTCTCCTGAGCCAGGTCCTCGACGAGATCTCGGTCAATGCGAGCCGCAGCCCGATGCACGCGACCCTGATGACGCTGCTCTTCGACCGCGAGGTCTCGCTCTACACCGCCGTGCTCGAGGTCGGGCGCGCCACCGGCGCCTTCACACTGACCGACTCGGCCGAGGCCATCGCCCGCAACTTCGTGGCCCTCGAGGACGCCTTCGGCCTCCACCTGCTCGCCCACAACTCGTCATTGACCCTCGAGCGCGCCGAGCAGCAGCTGGCCAGCTACGCTCACTCCGCCCTCGGCGTCCGAGTCGCTCCGATCGACCCCGAATTGCCCAAGAAGGCAAAGAATCCGCCGGCTGCGAGGTAGTGGTCAGGCAGCCGCGACCTGGGCCGGGCGCGCCGTACGCGACAGCGCCTCGACACCCCAGCAGGCCAGGCAGCCGACGAGCGGGATGGCGACGGTCGACACCATCATGAAGAGGTCGGACACCACCAGCGGGCCGCCCAGGGTCTCCCAGGCCCTGTCCGCCCACCTGATCCACCCGATCATCAGCACTCCGGGCACCACCAGCCCGACCAGCCACAGGAGGCCACGACGCCGCGCGATCCCCCACGCGGCCGTCAGGCACAGCACGGTGATCACCATCTGGAGCCGGATCATCCACAGCCACCACTCACCGACTGGCAAGTCGATCGCGCCGCGCGCCATGAGGAAGCTCGCGATCAGCCAGAAAGTGTCGAAGATCCACGGCACGAGCAGGAGGAGCGGCGCAGTGATCCGACGGACGAACGTTCGTCCACGCCAGACCAATACCGCTGCGTACGTCAGGTAGACCAGCGTGAACAGCACACCCCGGAACGCGTAGATCTCGGGATGGCCGAGCTCCCACTGGAGCCGGCTCAGCAGCACCAGCCGCAGGGCCTCCGCCCCCGCGACGATCACCACCGCCACCACCGAGAGTCCGACCCGATCCGTCCGCTCCGAGATCTCCGCCATGCCCAGCAGTATTGCCGGTCAAGCGACGTACGCGCGGGTAAAGAACCCACGTGTCGGGCTCCGCCTCAGCCCGCTCTAGTCCCCGGCAAGAGCCTGACGGACGGCCACGGCAGCAGGTAGGCGTTCATCAGTTGCCCGAGCCGATCGGGGTGTGTCGAGTCCGATGTTCGCGCGCAGGTTGCGCGACATCTCATCCAGGATCTCCTGTGACCAGTGAAGCTCGATGGCACCCGCATCTGCGGCGTACAGGAAGTAGTCCCGCAGGGTTCGGGAGAAGAGGATGTTGGCGTCCGCGAGAACGACGCTGAGAGTCAATCGACGAAGCCGATCTCGTTCGAGAAATCTGCCAGCGCCTCTGCCGCCTTCGCCCGCCTGGCTCGTCTCGCCCGCTCGAACGCCACCAAGGGCTCAGCGGGGATCCGATGGTGGGAGCCGACCATGATGTGCTCGATGTCGCCGGCCGCGATCATCTTCATCAGCGTGGGACGCGAGACGCCGAGGAAGGTGGCTGCTTCAGTCGTCGTGAACGCCTCCTTGATCGGCACGACGACCGCGCCGGACGTACGCTCCGCATCCAGGAGGGCGAGCACCTTCTCAGCGCTGGCTCGCGGCATGCTCAACGAGACGCGGACCGTCTCGTCCGCGTCGTCGAGTGCTGCGCGGAGCATCCGCACGTCGTCATTCAGCATCTCTGACATCTCAGCATCTCCTCCGCATATCTGAAGCCAACTGCTGTAAGTGTAACTCAGATCTCGCGTGCCGCCGAGAGCTTCAGTCGTCGGCAGGGTCTCCGATGACGACCGGGCGCCCGGCGACGTACCCGGCGAAGATCTGGACGAGCGCGAGCCCTAGTAGCAGCGCGATCGGGACCGACCACGACCCGGTGGACTCGCGCAGCAGGCCGACGACGAACGGGCCGGCGGCGGCGAGCAGGTAGCCGATGCTCTGCGCCATCGAGGACAGCGCGGTGGTGCCGGCGGTCGTCGCGGTGCGGATGCTGAACAGGGTCAGGGCCACCGGGAAGACCGCGCCGCCGATGCCGACGAGCACGGCCCAGAGCCAGGCGCCGGCGACGGGAGCGAGCCAGAGGCCGGCGAACCCGATCGCCAGCAGCGCGGTCAGGACCGCGATCAGGTGACCCTGGGACGAGGCGCGGATCGCGAGCGAGGGGGCCAGGAAGAACACGGGTACGCCGACCAGGATGCTCACCGCGAGCAGCAGCCCGGCCGTCGCATGGCTGAAGCCGGCGTCGGCGTAGATGCTGGGCAGCCAGCTCATCACGACGTACGCGAACAGCGACTGGGTGCCGAAGACGACCGTCACGGCCCACGCGGTGGGCTCACGCCACAGCGCGACCCGGGTGCCGCCGCCGCGGCGGTGACCTCGGTCGCGCAGGTGGGGCAGCCACGCCAGCAGGGCCAGCGCGGCGAGCAGCGCCCAGACCCCGAGGCCGGCCCGCCAGCTTCCGGCGGCGTGGGCGATCGGCACCGTGACCCCGGCCGCGATCGCCGCACCCAGGGACATCACCGCACTGTAGGCACCGGTGACCGCGCCGACCCGGTTCGGGAAGCCCTCCTTGACCACGGCGGGAAGAAGTACGTTGGCGAGCGCGATGCCGGCACAGGCGACGAACGTGCCGGCGAGCAGCAGCCAGGGGTCACCGATCACCCGGACCAGCAGCCCGGCGACCAGGAGGCCGAGCGCGACGCCGATGCCACGATGTACGCCGAGCCGGCGCGCGAGCGTCATCCCCGTGGCACCGACGACCGCGAAGCAGAGCACCGGCAGCGAGGTCAGGAAGGCCCGGGTGCCGGCCGAGAGCCCGTCGAGGCTGTCGAGCAGGGCACCGAGCGACGTGATTCCCCCACGCAGGTTGGCGGCGACCAGCAGGACCGCGACCAGCAGCCACACCGTCGACCGAACGGCTCTGTTCGACGGCGGAGAATCGGGGCGGGACTGGATGCGGGAGTTCACGCCCTCTAGGATGCCAGACATCGGATGATTGGATGAAAGGACGGCACGTGCCGCTCTCCACCACCACGCCTCGCTCCCTGGTCGACCAGGCGATCGACGGCATGCGCGCCCTGCTCGCAGACGGCGAGTGGGCCGTCGGCGCCCGGATCCCGCCCGAGCCCGAGCTCGCCGCGGCTCTCGGCGTCAGCCGCAACACGGTGCGCGAGGCCGTACGCGCCCTGGCCCACACCGGCGTGCTGGAGGTGCGACGCGGGGACGGGACGTACGTCGCCGCCTCCAACGAGGTGGCCGCGATGATGCGGCGTCAGGTCGGCCGGGTCGACCTGGCGCACGTCCTCGAGGTCCGCCACGCGATCGAGACCCGCGCCGCGGCGCTGGCCGCCGATCGTCGTACCGAGGACGACCTGCGATCCCTGACCGCCATCATGGAACGGCGCGCAGCTGCCGTTGCCGCGGGCGACGCCGACGCCTTCGCCGAGGCCGACGCGGAGTTCCACCTCGGCGTGGTCACCGCGACCCACAACCCGCTCCTCATCGAGCTCTACGCCGGCTTCGAGGACACCCTGCGCGCGACCATCCACCTCGACGACGAGACGGCCGAGATCGCCGACGAGCACCTCGCCGTCTTCGACGCGATCCGCACCCAGGACCCCGGTGCCGCCGCGGCTGCCGTCACCGGCCTCCTCCACACCCTCGCGCGCTGACCGGCCTCGTCAGCCCAGCCGCTTCAGGGCGGCCTCGGCCGCATGGAAGCCGCCCATGCCGTGGACCCCGCCGCCCGGCGGTGTCGCCGAGGAGCACAGGTAGACGCCCGGGACGCCGAGGGCGTACGGATCGAGCGCAGGGCGCGGCCGGAAGGCGATCTGGCGAGCGGTGTTCGCGCCGGCGCTGATGTCGCCACCCACCCAGTTGGGGTTGTACGTCTCGAACTCGGCGGGCGTGCGTGTGGAGACCGCCACGATGCGCTCCCCGAAGCCGGGCGCGAAGCGCTCGATCTGGCCGAGGATCGCCTCGGTGGCGTCGCCGTCGTAGGCGTGCGGGACGTGGGCGTAGGCATAGATCGGGTTGACCGAGCCGCGGGACCGGGTCGGGTCGGCGAGGTACTGCTGTCCGAGCAGGACGAAGGGCCGCTCGGCCATCACGCCGCGGGTCGTCTCCTTCTCGATGGCGGCGATCTCGGCGGCCGTGCCTCCCAGGTGCAGCGTGCCGGCGCGACGGCAGTCCTCGTTCGTCCACGGGATGTCGCCCTCGATCGCGATGTCGACCTTGAAGGCCGCCGGACCGTAGCGGAATCGGCCCAGCGCGCGACGTACGCGGGCGGGCAACATGTCGCCCACGATCTCGAGCACGCCGGCCGGTGCGGTGTCGAGCAGGACCACGTCGGGGCGACCGCCGGCGAGGTCGCGCAGCTGGTCGAGGGAGGTGACCCGGACCCCGGTGACCACCTTCCCGCCGAGCTCGGCGAGCTCGGCCAGCAACGCGCGGGTGATGCTCTCGCTGCCGCCTTCGGCCACCGGCCACCCCACAGCGTGTGTGGCCGCGGTCAGCATCAGGCCGACCGAGCTGCTGAGCGGCGTGTCGAGGCGCCCGAACGCATGGGCGGCGACACCCATGAACAGCGCGCGAGCCGGGTCGTCCTGGAACCGGCGGACCGCCCAGGTCGCCGGCTGCAGGGCGTCGATGCCGAAGCGGCCCAGGACGACCGGGTGGCGCGGCACGTGCACCACCGGCTGGAACACCTCCGCGATGAGCGCCTCGAAGTTGCCCGTGGCGTTGGCGAAGAGCCGGTCCCACCGGCCGGCGTCCTCACCGAGCGAGCGCCGGGTCAGCTCCCGGTCGCGGGCCGCGACCCCCGCCCGGCCGTCGTCGAGCGGGTGCGCGAGATCGATCTCCGGCCACAGCCAGCGCAGGCCGTGCCGCTCCAGCCCCAGCGAGGCGAAGTAGGGCGAGGCCACCCCGGTCGGGTGGAACGCGGCGCAGTCGTCGTGGAGCACACCAGGAACGGTGCGTTCGCTGGTCCGGGTGCCACCGCCGGGCCGTTCGTACGCCTCCACGACGGTGACGTCCATCCCGGCCTGGGCGAGACGGATCGCGCCGGCCAGCCCGTTGGGCCCACTACCCACCACCACTGCCGTGCTCATGCCGTCAGCTCCGTGTCACTCGAGGATCCTGCAGTGAGCGTACGTCGCCGCCGAAAGCCCGGTGCCGCCCAGGTGACCCGCAGCGGGACCGGCCCGTTGGGCAGCCACGGCTGCTCGGCCACGCAGTCGCGTACGTCCCAGGTGCCCGTCTCGACGACGCCGAGGGCAGCGTCGATGACCCGGTAGGCCTGCGGCGGGTTGGTCCAGGGCGTGGCCTGGGACTCGCAGTAGGCCACCACGAGGTCACCCGGGTCGAGGTTCAGGCGCTTCTGAACCGCCGCGATCAGGCGCTCGTCGTGGAGGTGGCCGTCGCCGAAGTTCCAGCCGAGGATGGCGTTGCAGAGGAACTCGCCCTCGCGGAGCGTGCGCTCCTCGAGGTCGTCGAGGTGCTCGTAGAGCACCGAGAACAGTCCGCGTCCCTGGCTGTGCATCGAACGCCACGCGAGCACCTTCTGCATGGTCATCTCGGCGTCGTCCGGCTCGTAGGGCGTGGGCTTCATCCGCTGCAGCTGGTCGAGCTGGTTCTCCACGAGCGGCAGCTCGTTGAGCCGCTCCTCGACCCCGGGCCTCATCGTCCAGACCGTGCAGGCCCAGTTGCCGGCGTACTGCCGCATCGAGGGCAGGAAGGAGACCAGGTCCGGGCGCAGGTTCCCGAGCACCGGGCCGAGGCAGAGCACCGCGAAGATCGGGATCAGCAGCAGCGGTTCGGAGAAGTTCCAGATGTTGTAGACCGAGGCGTCGAACCCGCCACCGAGACCGCCCCACAGCACGAGGGCGATGTAGCCGAAGTAGACGTTCCACTCCAGCGGCACGGCCAGCGGGAATGTCGAGGTGATGAAGATGTGGAAGACGAGCATCGCGACCGCGCCGAGCAGGGCCACGGTGTCGTTGGTGGTCACCAGCAGCACCAGCGGGATCAGGATCTCGACGGTGGTGCCGCCGACGTGCGCCATGAACCAGGCGAGCCGGCTGGGGCGGAGATCGGTGGGCGCGTTGCGGTAGTGCAGCCGCTTGAGGAGGCTCGGCTGGCCGGGGCTGTTGGAGATCATCGGCGGGACGACGTTGATGAAGTGCTCACCGAGCTTGGAGACACCGGCACCGATCCAGACGACGCAGATGATGATCTTGAAGACGACGACGAGGTTCACGAAGGCAGCGCTGCCGGCGTCCTCGGCCATCACCAGTGCGCCGAGGGTCGCGGACATGAGCATGATCGGCAGGTACTGCTCGGACCTGGCCGCGAGGAACACCACCTTGTCGCGCAGCCCCATCAGCGGCATGACGACCAGGATCGGCACGAACGCCTCGGGTGGGACGAGCTCTTGGGGACTGGTGCCCTCGGGGAGGAACCGGACCGGCTCGGCCGGGGTCAGCAGCGGGTAGACGAGGCTGGCCAGCACCGCGACGTACAGGACGACGTCGAGGACCGTTCGCTCGTCACCGCCGGTGCCCGGCACATGGCGCCCCCAGGGCGCCATCCGGATGGTGCCGGGACGCAGCCAGTAGCGGATGTTGCCGAGCATGGGCGTGAAGTGGCCGCACAGCGGCCCGAAGGCGCCACCGAGGCCGATCACCTCGAGCAGCATCAGCCACACCGCGAGCTTCTGGTAGACCACCACGTTGTCGAACCAGGAGGCCGGATCGGTGAGATGCACGTAGTCAGTCGTCCACGAGGTGATGGCGAGACCGACTGCGAAGTAGAGGCCCAGCATCTTCAGGACATAGACGAGGTGCAGGACGCGCGGTGTCCCGAACCCGTCCTCGACCCAGTGGCTGGAGAGGATCCGGATGCGGTCGCGCAGCGGCAGGCGTACGAACTCGGCCGGCGGCACCGGCTGCGGGGAAGGGGTGAGGAATCCCATCTCAGGCTCCTTGGAGTGTGAGCGCGGCACGAAGGGCCGGCTTGTCGGTCTTGCCGACGGGGTTCTTGGGAAGCGCGTCCAGGACGGTGATCGAGACCGGGACCTTGATCTTGGTGAGCCGCTCACGACACAGCGCGCGCAGCTCCTCCTCAGTGACCGGGCGCTCCGGATGAAGGGCGACGTACGCCACGGGCACCTCGCCGTAGGTCGAGTGAGGCGCGCCGACGACGGCCGCGTCCAGGACTGCGTCGTGGGTGTGCAGGACGGTCTCGATCTCCTTGGGGTAGATGTTCTCCCCGCCTCGGATGATCATGTCCTTGATCCGGTCGACGATGGTCAGGTAGCCGTCCTCGTCGAGGACGCCGACGTCTCCGGTGTGCAGCCAGCCGTCGCCGAGGGCCTCAGCGGTGGCGTCCGCGCGGTTGAGGTAGCCCTGCATGACGGTGGGGCCCTTGATCACCACCTCGCCGCGCTCCCCCGCAGGCCGCAGCCGGCCGTCGGCGCCCATGATGGCGACCTCCTGCCCCGGCAGTGCGATCCCGACGGTGCCGGCCTTGCGAGGGCCCTCGACCGGGTTCGCCGTCGAGGCGCAGGTGCCCTCGGTGAGCCCGTACCCCTCGACCAGCGGGAACCCGAACCGCTCCTCGGTCGCCCGGATCAGCTCCTTGGACGCCGGTGCGGCGCCGCAGATCGCGAATCGGACCGAGCTGGTGTCGCGTACGACGCCGGCGGGGAGGGCCACCAGGTGGGTGTAGATCGTCGGGACCGCTGAGAAGTACGTGGGGCGCCACCGCTCGATGGCATCGAGGAACTCCACCGGATGGAACCGCCCCAGGATCGTGAGCTGTCCCCCGCCCCGCATCGTGGCCACGAAGCTGACGCAGATCGCGTTGACGTGGAAGAGGGGCAGGACCAGCAGACAGTGGTCGCGCTCGGTGAGGGTGAGCGCCTGCGCCATCGAGCCCGCCATCGCGGCCACGTTGGCGTGGTTCAGCATCACGCCCTTGGGGCGGCCGGTGGACCCGCTGGTGTAGATCAGCAGCGCGAGGTCGCTGCTCGACATCGCCGGTCGAGGCAACGCCCCGCCGACAGGTGCCGTACGCAGCTCCTCGACGAGCAGGCTGCGGCGCCCGCCGCCGTCCGGGGCGTCGGCATCGGCCTTGATCACGAGCGCGGCGTCCGCGTCCTCGATCTGGTAGTCGGCCTCGGTCGCGGTGAAGACCGGGTTGATCGGCGTCGCCGCGGCACCGAGACGCCACGCGGCGACCAGGCTCACCAGCAGCTCCACCCGGTTGGGCAGCATGATCGCCACGACCGATCCCGGCCCGACGCCGTGGTCGGCGAACTGCTCGGCGGCGCCGTCGACACGCGTGGCGAACTCCGCGTAGGTCAGCTCCACGCGGTCATCACGCATGCAGGGGCGGTCCGCCCACTGGTCGGGCTGGCTCCAGGGCAGGTAGTCGAGGTCCATCGTCGCGCGCTCCTCAGCGGTGGTGGCGGGTGTGGTCCCAGACGATAGGAACGAAGACGGGTCCGCCGATTGGCTCGCGAGCACGAAGATTCCCCGCGCAGTTGTGACAGGCTTCACATCATGGGACGAGTGAATGGGACACCTGCCGACGTGAGGGTCCGGGCCGAGGACCGGGCCGCCGAGGTCACGAGGCTGATTGGCGCGGCCCTCCCCGACGTCGCCACCGCCCTGCACGCCGAGATCGCGGACGCGATCCCCGAGCTGCGCGGCGACGACGTCATCCTCGAGCTGCTTCGCGCGAGCGTCGAGAGCAACGTCGAGACCTTCTTCCACGTCCTCCAGCACAGGATCGCGTTCGAGGAGATCCTGCCGCCGCCGGCAGCGATCGAGTACGCCCGGCGCCTGGCCCAGCGCGGCATCTCCTCGAACGCGCTGCTCCGGGCCTACCGCATCGGCCAGAGCTGGCTGCTCGACCTGGCCGTCGCGGAGGTCGCCCGGCAGGAGCCCGACCGTGAGGTCGCCCTCGCCGCGGCGCAGATCCTCCAACGTGGCGGCTTCGCCTATGTGGACCGGGTCGCCGAGCAGGTAGTGGCGGAGTACGAGTCCGAGCGTGAACGATGGCTGGCCAACCGGAACACGGTGCGCGCCGCCACCCTCACTGCCCTCCTGGCCGGCGGTGACCTCGAGCTCGGCGCGGCGGAGAACGCGCTCGGCTACCGTCTGCGACAGCACCACCTCGGACTCGTCGTGTGGGACGCCGACGGCGACGGCGCCCCCACCGGGCTGCGGCGACTGGAGGCGCTGGTCGCCGCGGTCGGCGAGCGGTTCGCGGCAGCCGGGCAGCCGCTCTTCATGCCACAGGACAGCAGTCATGCCTGGGCGTGGATCCCGCTGGGCCGGAAGCCTCCGGAGGCGACGGACATACGGTCGATCATCGACCTGGTCACGGAGACCGCCGCCGACCGCGCCCGGGTCGCGCTCGGGCGTCCGCATCCGGCCGTCGCCGGGTTCCGCGCCTCACATCGGGAGGCGGTCCGGGCACACCTGGTCGCCACGACGGCCAACGACCGTGGCTCGGCGGTGACCACCTACGAGGACCCTGGCGTGCAGATCGCCTCGATCCTCGCCCACGACCTCGACGAGGCTCGGCAGCTCGTCACGGGGTCGCTGGGGGCGCTCGCCGTCGACGACGAACCCCACCAGCGTCTGCGCGAGACCCTGCTCGCCTTCCTCGGCGCCAAGAGCAGCTATCTCGCGGCGGCCGAGGTCCTGCACCTCCACAAGAACACCGTGAAGTACCGGGTCGACAAGGCTGCGGAGGTACGTGGGCGCGCGATCGACGAGGACCGCCTGAACCTCGAGCTCGCGCTCACCGCGTGCAGATGGCTCGGCGCGTCCGTCCTCACGCGCGCCGACAGTCACGACGCCCGCCCCTGAGGCTGGTCGCGGCTTGTGCCGAGACCACAAACGGTCGCGCGAACTTCGTCGTGCTGTGCGTGGATGGTGAGCCTCCGCGGTTGGCATCCTCCTTTCCTCCCGACCTTCCTGCCGCGAGGAGATCCGTCATGGGTGACGCCCTGGCCACATGCCTACCGATGCTTGCCTTCATGTTCATTCCGGTATGGATCCCGATCCTCGGCACTCTCCTGGGAGCTCTCGGTGACCGGCTCCGACCACCGACTCCGTCCCCTGCTGAGCGCGCGGTGGAAGCAGCCAAGAAGCGCTCCGTCGAAGCGCGCAGATCCGCTGCGCCGGTCACAGACCTCGGGGCGACCGCTGACCGGTGCGAGGCAGCCTCCACATCAGCCGCATGACGCCGTGCGCGCACTAATCGCCGCATGATCGAGTCCGTCAAGCTGCTCGTCGGCGTGGTGCTCAAGGCGTGCGGGCCGGGCTGATCGTCACCCAGGCGACCCACGTCTCAGCAGCCGGCGGCGCTAGCCGTCCGGCAGGTCGACGCGGATGAACTTCGGCCGGTACAGGAGTGGGTTGCGCAGCACCGCGCCGAAGTCCGTGCTGTTGCGGCTGTAGGAGACGACCACCGAGCCGGGCTCCTCGAGGATGTCCGGGTGGGCCAGCGGCATGTAGCGGAGCTCGCCACGGGCCACTCCGGAGGGAAGGGTGCCGACCGGCGGCTGCGCCCGGAACGGACCGGTCGGCGACGACGAGGTCCAGAAGACGAGGTCGTCCCCGAGGAACTCGTCGCTCTTGCTGAAGGCGTACCAGCGCCCGTCGCGCTCGAAGACGCTCAGCGTCTGGGAGACGCCGTCGGCGGTGGGGATCAGCTCGCTCGAGGAGCCGGGCCGCTTGTTCCAGCCGGTGCCGTCCCAGTAGGTCCAGCGGTCGGGGTCGGCGACGTGGTCCGGATCGACGCGGGCGACGTGCAGGGCGAACCCGGTGCCGAGCGGCGGGTCGGGCTCGCGGGCGGTGCCGTAGAGATAGAGCCACTCGCCCGAGACGGCCGCCGCGGCGCCCCACATCGGCCGGCGCGTGTCAGCGTCGTCGGCACCGATGTCGGTCACGGCGATCAACTGCGGGACTCCCCCGTCCGGGACCACGAACTGGGCGATGGCCGGTCCGAGTGCCTCGAAGCCGAACGCATCGTCGGAGTCGGTCGTACGCACCCGCTGCGCGGCCACCACGACGAGGGCGTATCCCGGCTTGTCGAGCGTGGTCACCGACATCGGCCAGTAGCCCACGCCGTCCTTCCGGTCGGGGATGATCGCGCCGCCTGACTCCGGGAGGACGACCTGCAGGCAGTCGGGCTCGACGAGCAGCATCGAGTTGCGTACGAAGCCGGCGCCGGAGAACTTCTCGTCCCGCAGGGTGTCGCCGAACATCCAGATGCTCCGGCCATCACTCAGATGGGCGCTCACCCCCACGTCGCCGCCCTGGAGCGCCGGCTCGGAGCGGAGCCTGGTGATCCGGTTGAGGTCGTCGACGTCCTCGACGGGTCCCGCCGGGACGCACTGGGTCGTCGAGGCGAGGCTGGCCAGCGGGCGCGGCACCGCCGCGCTGTGCAGCGCGGAGGTCAGCGCGGTCGCGAGGATCGTCAGGCAGGTGGCCGAGGCGAGGACCAGGCCGAGGTTTCGCCGCCACGACCGCACCGACGCGAGCGCACCCGGGCGTTCGACGTCGACGCGGACCAGCCACCGCATCGCCACCAGCACGGTCAGACCGAGCAGCCCCGATCCCACGATGGTCACCATGGGCTGGGCGATGCCACGCCCATCACCGGTCGCCGCCCACAACAGCGACTCCCCCGCTCCCGCGATCGTCCATCCGGAGCCGGTCGCCCACGCATCCGCGAGCAGCAGGCGGTCCCCGGCGAGGAGCAAGGGCACAGGCCCGGCGACGATCACCGTCGCCGCGAACAGCAGCCCCGGCAGCCCGCCGATGATCTCGCAGGCGAAGGTCAACGCGCCCGCGGCGACCACCGTGGCAGCGAGGACCGACCCCACCAGCATCCGCTCCCCCGCCGGCGCCGGACCCGCCAGCAGCAAGCCGACAACGTCCGCAGCCACCGCCAGTGCCGCGAGGGCGGTCAACCGCGCCAGGAGCCGAGGCAGCGTACGCGCGAACGGTCCCCACACGAGCGAGACGACGCAGACCAGCAGGAAGCCGGCCAGCGCGGTCGCGAAGGTGACCCAGGACAGCGGCCGACCCTCGAGCCGATCAGCCGGCTCCGCGACCACGACCGTACGTCCGCGGGTCTTCTCGATCCGCTCCACCTCGGCCTGAACCGCGCGAGCGAGCGCCGGCCGGTGGGCCGTGGTCAGACGCAGCTCGTCCTGGGTGCCGGACAGGTCGATGTCGAGCTCGGCGACGACGTCACCGCGCTCCAGCAGCTTCGCCGCCTCGGCGCGGCTGTCGACCGCTCCGGCCGAGAACGGGCGCCCCGGGACCGCGTTCACCTGCTTCACCAGCGGAACCGTGACGACGTCAGGTCCGACCAGGACCACCGGAGCCTCGTGCAGCTCTCCGGAGTCGGCGCGGAGCCCGGTGACGATCCAGCCCAGCGCGATCAGCACGAAGACAGCGCAGAGCACCACCTCACGACGACTCCCTGGTCGCACTGCTCACCACCGTCCTCCGTCACCGCAGCGCGCGGTTCATGAGGCCATGTAAGCAGTGCGACCGGGTGGGTCTAGTTCGGGGTGGCCCGCCACCGCTGCGACGCGGCCGCGGTGTCGGTCTGCTGCACGACCAGCCCGTTGGCGCCGGCCGCCAGGCTGAGACCGCTGTGCTTCGCCGAGAACTTCAGCGACGCGCCGTCGGCCGCGATCACCCAACGTTGGTTGGGCGTGCCCGTGCAGGTGTACTCCACGACCGGGTCGCCGCTCGTCTTCGAGCTGTAGGCGACGTCGGCGCACAGACCGGTGCCGGCGTTCTTCAGCTGGTAGCTGCCGTCGTCCTCGTTGCGGGTGACCACCCACTTCTGCGACGCCGCCGCTCCGACGGCCGACGTGGTCAGCTGACCGTTACTGGTCGCACCGGCGGCATCGAGCGCGAGCCCCGAGGCGACGTTGCCGAGCGAGTACTGGCCGTCCGCCAGGGCCGGCGGAACGATCTCCTCGTCGCCGATCGCCATCGCGAACACGTGCACGGCGGCGTTGGCGGGCAAGGTGACCGCGGCGATCTCCTTGGCCGGGTCGGTGCGCAGCGTCTTGGTGAACAGGCGGTAGGAGACCGTCGGATAGGCCGGGCCGTTCGGGGTGTTCTTCCCGAGCGTGGTGACGGCCACCTTGGCGCCGTAGCTGTCGGTCGCCGCGCAGCACCAGTTGGGGAAGCCGAGCGTCCCCGTGGAGGAGGTGCCGTCGGAGTAGTGCACGGTCGCCTTCGCGGAGGCCGACAGGCTGGTGCCGGTCCCCAGGAACGCCAGCGCGTTGCCCTTGCCGCTGATCCGGATGGTCTCGCCACCGGAGGCCACGTTGTCCTGGGTGCCGGGTTCCGAGTCCGGCCAGGTGAAGTCGAAGCCGTTCGCGCTCACCGTCGCGCCGGGGGTGACGCCCTTCTCGGCGAGCTTGTCGGCGAGGAAGCTGCTGCCGCCGCCGTCGATGTCACCCGGTCCGGGATCCTCGGCGCTGGTGACACCCACGTTGTTGAACGCCGAGGCCAGGTCCGGATGGGCGACCGTGGTCGTGGCCGAGTCCGTCACGGCGTACGTCCGGTCGTGGGCCACGTAGGTCGCGGTCGCGTCGATCTTCACCCGGCCGGGCGAGGCGTCTGCCGGCGGCGTGACGCTGAACGTCGCGGTGCGGGAGGCACCGGGAGCGAGGGACCCCGACACCGCGCCGCCCGGGCGTACGTCCCAGCCCTCAGGTGCGGCGGCCGTGATCGAGTCGAGCTGGACGCGGGATCCGGTGTCGTTGGTGAAGGTGGCGGCGACGTCCGAGGCCTCACCGGCGACCGCGATCGCGGAGGTGGCGGCGTCGAGGGTCGCGTTGCGGTCGCCCGGGTGGCCGCCGCCGACCGCCGAGGACCCGTTCAGCGCGACCACGGCCCCGGTGGAGGTGGACAGCTTCCCGGTCTTCACCTGGGTGATGCCCGTCGCGGAGTCATGGAACCAGCCGATCGCCGCGCCCTCGAGGTCCTCCTTCGAGGCCCGCTGCGGCAGCTCCTCGCCGTCCAGCTCCACGCCGCCTGGCTCGGCATCGGCGTGCACGCTGAGCCCGTACTCGCGGGAGGCGGGCTTGCCGGCGTACGAGCCGTCCACCTCGCCCAGCCGCACCACGACCCGCCCGCGGCCCTGCGACGGGGCGTCGACCTCGAACTCCTGGGTGGCGGACTCGCCGGAGGCGTGCGCCTGGCTGCGCCCGTCGTCCTCGTAGTTCACGAACGAGGAAGAGCCCTGCGGGTAGATGTCCAGGTCGAGACGGCCCGACTTCTTGCCCTGCTGCCAGTCGAGCGTGCCCTCGGGGAACTGCGGCACGACCGCACCGGCGCGTACAAAGAGCGGGAGCGTGTCCAGCGGAGCCTTGTAGCCGTCGATCGTGGTCGGTCCCTGGTGGACCCGGCCGCTCCAGTAGTCGACCCAGGTGCCTTCGGGGAGGTAGATCCCGTCGCGGGTCGTGGCGTCCTCGAAGACCGGGGCGACCAGGAAGTCGTCACCGGCGAGGAACTCGTACTTGACCGCGTCGCCCCAGGTCTTCGGGTCCTCGGGGTAGTTGAGGTAGAGCGGCTTGACCGCTCCCACGCCGTTGCGGTTGGCCCGCATCGTGTGCGTGTAGAAGTAGGGAAGCAGCCGCTCGTGCAGGCTCAGGTACTTCCGGTTGATCGAGGTGTACGGCTCGCCGTAGCGCCACGGCTGCTTGTCGGAGGCCGCCCACCCGCTCATCAGGTAGGTCATCGGCAGGAACATCTTCCACTGCATGTCGCGGACGTACGTCTCGGCGCTGCCGCCGAAGATGCCGTCGACGTCGCCGGTGGCGAGGTGCTGACCGGACATGGTGGAGCCGGCGTACGTCGGGATCTGCCAGCGGATGTAGTCCCAGCTTCCGGACTGGTCGCCGCTCCACACCGCGGCGCAGCGCTGGGTGCCGGCCCAGCCCTCGACGGTGAGGACGGTCGAGCGGTCGGCGCTGTTGGTCTCGATGCCGTCGCGGGCCTGCTCGCAGGCGTCCAGCGCGAAGCGGTAGCCCGGGCCGACCCAGGCGACGTCGGTCTTGCGGACGCGGACACCGGCCTTGACCTCGGTCTCCTGCTCGGTCAGGTCGTCCTCGGTCCACAGCCCCAGCTCGGCGCCGTGGTCGTTCAGCATGTCGCCGGTCTCGGCGAGGTCCTCGTAGCCGCAGCCGTAGCCGTCGTTGACCAGCATCCAGCCCAGCGGCATCTTGTGCTCGGCGTAGCCGTCGGCGATCGCCTTCGAGTCCCGCAGGGTCTCGCGCTCGCCGCGGTTGGCGTTGTGGAGATAGCAGTCGGCGTCGCCGACCTCCAGGGCGTACATCGGCACCGCGACCGGGCGGCCGGTCAGCTCGGTGTAGGAGTCGATGACGCGCTCGGCGTCGCCAACGAAGTAGTAGGCGTCGAAGCGCTGCTCGTCGTGGGTGGTCGTGGTCGGCGCACCGAAGTCGTAGCTGCCGGCCGCGAAGGTGTTGCGCAGCACGCCGTAGCCGCGGGAGGAGACGTAGAACGGGACCGCGTTCGGGTTGCCGCCGTCGTTCCAGTTGAAGTCGCGCGAGATCTTGATCGTCTCGCCGCGGTGGCTGAACCGGCCGTTCTGCATGCCGCCACCGAAGAACTGCTCCTCGGCGCCGCGCTGCAGGTGCTGCGCCGTGCTCTTGTCGTCCCAGGTCAGCGGCGAGGCCTCGGCCATCAGCACCTTCCCGTCCGGGTCGGTGAGGCGCAGGGTGATCGGCTGCTTGGTCACGGTGAGCACGGCCTCGTCGGTGCTGATGACGTACGCCGCACCGGTCTCCTTCACCTCCGACCGCCCGCCGGGGTAGTCGCGCTTGACGACGATGTCGGCGTCGGGGGCGCCGGGCTCGGTGGGGTCGTCGTTGGCGGGGTCGGTGAACTCGCCGTCCGGGGCCAGGCGTACGCGCACCATGTCGGCGTCCTCGAAGGTGACGCGCAGAGCGGCCTCGCCGGACTCGAAGGTGTAGCTGTCGCCGTCGCGCTCGAAGCCGGTGACGTCGCCGAGCTCGCTCGCTTCGGCGGCCACGGAGCTCACCGGGCTGAGCGCGACCAGTGCGGCGGCCAGAGCCACCCCGGGGACCAACAACCGTCTGATTGAGTGATTGAACATGATCGCCTCACGCCCTAAAGAGTCAGAATCAATCGTAAGTTGGAGGCGACTGTAACGCAGGTCACACTGCCCGGTCCACCCTTGGTCCGCCGATCAGGGCGAGCAGGCGCGCGGCCTCCCCGGCCACCGCATCGCGGCCGGCGCCGAGGTACTTGCGCGGGTCGACCTTGCCCTCGTCCGCGATCGCCGCGCGGACGGCGCGGGTGAAGGTCGCGTTGAGGTGGGTGGCGATGTTGACCTTGGTCATCCCGGCGGCGATGGCGGCGACGATGCCCTCGTCGGGCACCCCCGAGGAGCCGTGCAGCACGAGCGGCACGTCGACGGCGGCGGCGAGCCGGGTGATGAGCTCGTTGTCGAGGCTGGCTGTACGCGTCGTCATCGCGTGCGAGGAGCCGACGGCGACCGCGAGCGCGTCGACACCGGTGGCCTCGACGTACGCCGCGGCCTCGGCCGGCTGGGTGCGAACGCCTGGTGCGTGCACGCCGTCCTTGCCGCCCACCTCGCCGAGCTCGGACTCGACGGAGGCACCACGCTCGTGGCACCAGGCCGCGACCTTGGCCGTGGCGGCCACGTTGGAGTCGTAGTCGAGCTTGGAGGCGTCGAACATCACCGAGGGACACCCCAGCTCGACGGCCTCCTCGACGAGCTCGACCCGGGTCGCGTGGTCGAGATGTACGCAGACCGGCACCTCGGCGCTCTCCGCGATCGCGATGGTCGCCCGCAGCAACGGCGCCAGCCGGCCGCGGTAGTCGACGGTGTTCTCGGAGATCTGCAGCACGACCGGACGGCCGGCCTGCTCGGCGCCGGCGACGATCGCCTCGGCCAGCTCGAGCTGGATGACGTTCATCGCGCCCAGGCCGCGGCCGGTGCCGCGGGCATGGTCGAGCAGCAGCGACATCGGTACCAGGGGCATGTCAGTCTTCCTCGTGGTCGATTCGGCTGACCCTGACGTCGGCCAGGAACGATGCGTACGCGTCGGGGTCGATCTCGCCGGCAACCGGGGTGACCACCGCGGCGGCGCCCAGCGCGGCGGCGTCGCGAAGGATCTCCGGCCACGGCCTGCCGTGGGCCATACCGCGGGCGAGACCGGCGGCGGCCGCGTCCCCGGCGCCGGTCGGGTTCCCGGTGACCCCGGCGGGCGGGCTCACCTCCCAACAGCTGCCGTCGGCGTACGCGACCAGCCCGTGGTGGCCGCGCGTCAGCACCACCGGGCCACCGTGGCGGGTGGCGAGCTCTGCGACCGCGGCGGCTGGGTCGTCGAGGGGCCGGCCCAGCAGGCGGGCGGCCTCGTCCTCGTTGGGCGTCAGCACGGCGCCGGTGCCGACCGCGGCCGCCAGCGCCGCGTCGTCGAGATCGAGAAGCACCGGTACGCCGGCGGCGTCCCCGAGCCGCGCGATCCGTGCCGGGAGGTCGGCGGGCACGCCGGGCGCGAGGCTGCCGGAGACGACGAGGGCCGTCGCCTCGGCGATCCGATCGGCGAGGAGGTCGAGCAGTCTCAGATCAGCACCGGGGGCCGCCTGCCTGCCGGGCTCCCACAGCGAGGTCGTCGAGTCGGCGACGACGACCAGCGTGCGGCGTACCTCCTCCAGCTCGGGCAGGAAGGTCGATGGCAGCTCCCGGGCGAGAGCGTCGCCGAAGTCGTGGTCGGCGAGACCGACGGCATGGGTCGGCTCGCCGAGCTGGTGCAGCACCCGGGCGACGTTCACGCCCTTTCCTCCGAGCCGGCTGGTGACCTCGGCGACCCGATGGACCCCGCCCACCCGCAGCCGGGGCAGCCGGTAGGTCACGTCGATCGCCGGGTTGAGCGTGACGGTGATGATCATGCGTCCGTCCCCGTCGAGGCCAGAGCCAGGCGCGCGGCGCCGACCAGGCCGGCCCGGCCGCCGAGGGCGGAGAGGCGTACCGGCGGGACCGCGGTGACACCGGCGCGCTCGCGCATCCGGACCTGTAGTGGTTCGAGCAGGTATCCCCTGGCCTCGGCGACGCCGCCGCCCAGGATGATCTCGCCCGGCGCGAGCAGGGCGCCCACCGCGAGGAAGCCGTCGGCGAGGGCGGTGATCGCCTCGGACCAGACCCGGGCGGCGCGCGGATCGTGCTCGACCCGCGCGACAAGCTCGGCGACGCCGGCGACCCCGGAACCCCCCAGCGACGCGTATCGCCTCAGCATGCTCCGAGCGCCCGCGCGCGTCTCCACGCAGCCGTGGAGCCCGCAGGTGCACAGCGGCCCGGCCGGGTCCACCACGAGGTGGCCGAGCTCACCGGCCTGACCCGAGACGCCGACGATCGGCCTGCCCTCGACGTACGTCACCGCGGCAACACCCGTCCCGAGCACCGCGACGAACGCCGAGGCCGGCGAGCCGGCGTCGACCCAGATCGCACCCGCGGCGGCGGCCGTGTCGTGCGAGACCGCGACCGGAAGGCCGAGCCGCTCGGCCAGCGGCGCCGCCACAGGCGTATCGACGAGACCGAGGTTGACCGCCTTGAGGGAGGTCCCGGTCTCGGTGTCGACGAGGCCGGGGAAGGCGACCCCGACACCGGCGACCTGCGTCCTGGCCGCGGGGCTCAGGCCGGCGAGCAGCTCCTCACCCAGCTGCGCGATGTCGTCGAGCACGGCCGGGCCGGTGCGGGTGGCCACCCGCGACTCCGCGAGCACGACGTCGGCGGTGCCCACCACGGCCCCCCGCACCGAGGTGCCGCCGACGTCGAAGGCGAGGGCGAGCGCCGACATCAGGCGGGAGGGGCGGCAGCCGGGCCGAGGATGATCGAGCGCGTGAGGTTGCGCGGTGCGTCGGGGTCGAGACCGGCCCGACGGGCACGCTCCACGCAAAGCAGATGCACGCGCACCAGGTCGGCGAGCGGGTCGATCTCGTGGTGCACCAGGTCGGCGCCGGTGACCGCGACGTCGTCGGCGAAGCCCGGCACCAGGTCACCGAAGGCCCACACGACCCGGCCGGGAGCGCTGATCGAGAGCGGGCCGTGGCGGTACTCCATCATCGGGTAGGACTCGGTCCACAGCTGCGCGGACTCCCGGAGCTTGAGCGCCGCCTCCTGCGCGACTCCGTTGGTCCAGCCGCGACCGACGAAGGTGAGCTGCTCGGCGGTCAGCGCCGGGCCGTACGCGCTCTCGCCGGCGTCGATGATCTGCTGGGCCTGCTCGGCGGCCAGGCTCAGGTCCTCACCGAGGTGCCAGCGGAGCAGGGCGAGCGTCGTGGTCGCGAAACGGGTCTGGACCACCGACTTCTCGTCGATCTCGGGCATGAGGATCGGCTCGGCCAGCTCGAGGGCCGGGGTGCCGGGCGAGGAGGAGATCACTGTCGCCGCGATCCTGCCCCGGATCCGGGCGAGCAGGTCGACGACCTCGGTCGTGGTCCCGGACCGGGTGATCGCCACCAGCCGGTCGTAGTCCCGGTCGAGCCGGGCCTCGGTCGGCGTCCAGGCGTCGGTGATGCCATGACCCTGCTCCTCGCGCAGCGCGGCGTACGCCTGGGCCATGTAGAGCGAGGTCCCGCAGCCGATGACCGCGACCTTCTCCCCCGTCTTCGGCAGGGCGTCGGCCGATCGTTCGGCGATGCTCCTGGCGGCCAGCCAGTTGGCGGGCTGCGTCGCGATCTCGGCTGCGAGATGCGTCGTCGGTGCAGATGCGGTCATGGTCTCGGGTCACCCTCCGATGTGTTGCCGGCTGGACCCGAATCATCCAACGCGCTGCGCGTTTCTGTCAATAAAGCACCACAAATGATCATTATCGCTCAGTCGTGACGATGATCTCCGTCCCGCCATCGGTCAGTGCCTTCGCGAGCGACTCCGGCACCGGTTTGTCGGTGACGAGCATGGAGACGCAGGAAAGGTCGCGGATGCGCGCGAAGGTCGGATGCTCGAGCTTGGTGCTGTCGGCCACGACGATGGTGCGCTGCGCCGCCGCGATGAAGTCGGCGCTGATCTTGGCCTCGGCCGGGTGGATCGTGGTGAGTCCGGCCCGGGTGCTGATGCCGTCGACGCCCAGGATCGCGGTGTCGATGTGGATCTTGGACAGCACCCCCTCGCTCAGCGGGCCGACCAGCTCGTAGGACTGGGTACGAGCTGCCCCACCGGTCACCACGATGTTGACGTTGGGCCGGATCGAGAGCTCGTAGGCGATGTTGAGCGCGTTGGTGACCACGGTGATGCTGTCGTCCTCGGCCAGGTCGGGGTGGCGCCCGATCGCTCGGGCCACCTCGCTGGTGGTCGTGCCGCCGTTGAGCGCGACCGTCTCGCCCGGCACGAGCAGGTCGGCGACCGCGGTCGCGATCGCCCGCTTCGCGTCGGCCTGGCGACCGATCTTGTACTGCAACGGCAGCTCGTACGCCGAGCCGAGCGCGGTCGCGCCGCCATGTGTCCGGGTGACCAGTCGCTGGTCGGCGAGGTGCCCGATGTCGCGGCGGGCGGTCGCCGCCGAGACACCGAGCGCGCTCTCCACCTCCGCGATCGACACGTGCCCGTGCTCGCTGATCAGCTCGAGCAGCTGGTTGAGTCGCTGTTGTCTCATGGGCCCCCTTCCTGGGTCCCGGACAGCCTACGCAGGTCCGGCCGCTCAGGGGCCGCAGTGGAAGGTCGCGTCGGCCCAGTCGGCGTGGTCGTTGCCGTTCCCGTCGCCGGCATCGCCTGCCACCAGATCGACATAGTCGGCACCGGTGACGTCGGCTGTGATCGCAACGGTGGCACTGGCCGGCCCCAGGGTGCCGGTCTCGGTGACCGTCGTCCCGTCCGCGACGACGGAGAACCTCACCGAGCCCCGCGACGTCTGTACGTCGTCCACCCCGACGTCGGCGGTGAAGCTGGTGCAGTTGCCGGCCAGGTAGTAGCGCACCTTCGAGACCGCATGCGCCCCCAGCCCCTTGGTGTAGACCTTGCCGGCGAGCGTGATCGGCCCACCGTCGCCGGCAGCGTTCTCCCCCACGTTGGTGTCGCGCTCGACCGGTCCCCAGCCGTTGGTGGCCGAGATCCAGCCGAGATCGCTGGCGTAGGTGTCCGCGGTCGGCGGAGGCGGCGCGGTCTGCACCGTGGCCGAGCGGGTCACCGTGCGGGTCTCGCCACCGACGTCGTACGTCGCAGAGCCGGTGAGCTGATAGCTCGACTCGGCCGCGTCGGCAGGCGGCGTGACCTTCCAGGTCACCGCGTGGCTCGCCCCGGGAGCGAGCGAGTCGAAGGTCGCCGGCGTGGTGGCCTCGGCCGTCCAGCCCTCCGGCACCTCTAGACCGACCTTTCCGGCGCCGGTCTCGGACGCCTCGTCGCTGGCCAGCGTGGTGGTGACCTCGGTGACCGCGCCCGGCAGCAGCTTCTCCTCACCGGCGTCGACGGCGAGGGTCGCGCAGGCCGGCAGGTCAGCGGCCGCACCGAGGTCCTCGACGGTGAAGTCGTCGATGCTGATGTCGCCGTTGGCGCCGTTGTCGTCGGCGGTCCGCAGACCGACCCAGTAGTCGCCGCAGCCGCCGGCGACGAACTCCTCGCTGAACCTGGCCGTCTCGACCTGCTTGCCGATCGGGCGGGCACCGACCTCGACCGAGCGCGGCTCGCCGCTCGCGACCGAGTCGTAGCCGGTGACCCACTCGTAGTCGTCGGCCCGCTCGGTCTGGTGGTCGAAGGAGACCCGGTAGCGGTGGCCGGGCTCGAGACGTACGGCCTGCGGGACGGTGCGGTAGACGAGGCCGCCGTTCTCGGCGTGCGACTTGAGCGACCAGTCGCCGCTGATCACGTCGTCGGTGACCTTGCCGTTCCAGCCGCTCTGCGTGTACGGCTCGTGCCGCTCGGCCAGGTGGGTGCGCGGGTCGGTGACGCCGCCCGAGGTGCCCTTGACGAAGGGCGACCAGCCCTGGACGACCTCCTCGAAGTCCTCCTTCACGATGACCTTCGCGCCGGGCGCGGCCGGCAGGTCGCGCTTGATCGCGACGACGCGTACGTCATCGAGGCGGACCTTCGCCGATCCCGCGTCCGCGGAGATCCTGACGGTCGCGGTGCCGTCGCCGCCGACGTCGAAGGGCACCTCGACCCGCTGGAAGTAGGTGCTGTGCAGCTCGTCGGCGGCGACCAGGTTCTTCGCGGTCGACCGCTCGACGCGTTGGGTGTAGGTCTTGCCGCCGGAGGTGACGGCGACGGTGGTGGCCCGGCTCCGGCCGGACTCGACCTCCACCCAGACACCCAGCGCGTTGCGGCCGCTGCGTAGGCCGTTCAGTCGCTGGCTGATCGCGGCCCTGCCGCCGGCACCCAGGACGGCGACCTGCTGACCGGTCGAGGTACGCCCGGTCGTGGCCGGGCCGCTCGGGTGCCAGGCGTCGAGGTCACCGGCGTTGAAGCCGGGGTCGGCGACGTGGCTGCCCTGACCCCACTGCGGCGCGGGCGAGCCGCCGGGAGCCTTGGTCAGGACGTACGCCGTCCCGGCCTTCGCATCGAGCGTGACCTTGCCGGCTCGGACCGGCACGCTGCCCGCCGCGACCCGGCCCTGCTCGGTGAGCTCGTAGACGTTGAGCCGGCTGCTGGTGCTCCACGCGTCGGTCAGGCTCCAGGTGGTCCGGCCGCCGTCGGTGTTGTGGTGGTAGAGCTTCGTGTCGTCCTTCCACGGGAGGAGGTAGGCGTCGCCGTCGAGCACGAGGTCGCCGTCCTGATAGATCTTCCGGGTGGCGTCGGTCTGGCCGGTGTTGACCACGCGTACGCCACCGTCCTGGACGATCTCGTCGCGGCTCCAGCGCAGGATCGGGTTCTGCTGCAGATACTTGGTCGGCAGGTTCGTCTGCCAGATGTTGTCGTAGAAGGCGTCGACGTCGTTCTCGCCGGTCCATCCCTCGAACTCGACGATCTCGGTGTGCCCGAGCAGCTTGTCCGGGTTCCAGGTGTCCTTCTGCCCGTTGCGTACGAACCGGATCATCTGGCTGTTCAGGCCCTTGTTGGTGGCGCCGCCGTAGGACTCGTCGTTGGCCCAGTGGGACCAGAGCGCGTCCTCCTCGAAGTGGTAGGACCACTCGGTGCCGATGTTCCAGCCCTGCCCGCGCAGCTCCTGCGCGAGGCGCTCCTGGAGCCAGCCGAAGGAGTAGTAGACGTCGATGTAGAGGAACTCGAGGTTCGGGTGCGTCTCGCGGCGCAGCTGGGCGAAGCGGTCGACGATGTTCTTCGTGGCGAGGTCGGTGCGCTGGTCGATGTAGTAGGACTGGTCGATCCAGTCCCAGCCGGGGCTGTTCTCGTTCACGAGCGTCTCGTTGAAGGTCTTGGCCTCGGGGTAGGCCTCGGTCGCGTTCACGTGGACGCCGAAGTCGGCTCCCCACTTCTCGCCCGCACGGACCAGGGTGTTGAGGTCGTCGAGCCCACCGGCGCGGTTGTTGTAGTTGCCGCCGTAGTCGGGGTGCGCGGAGTCGTGGCCCTCCGAGCCGTACCCCTTCAGCACCGCCAGCTGCCCCAGCCCGTCGGTGGCCAGCGAGACCCGCTTGACGTCGTCGAGGGTACGCAGGAACGGATGCGTCGCCTGGCTGGCGAAGTTGAACGGGATGTGGGTGACCACCCGCTCGGGGGTCTCCTCCGCGCCGTTCATCGGCCGCTGGATGTCGCGCAGCGCGATCGCGCCGTCCTGCCAGTCGACGGACTGGTCACCGTTGACGTCGGGGGTGATGGTGACCTTCGCCCACGGGAGCTCCTCGGTGTAGGGCGAGCCGGTCGCCCGGTAGGTCCACTGGCCGCTCCACAGCCCGACGCGGCGGCCGTTGTCGGTGGCGCTCACGCTGCGCCAGATCCGGCCACGTTCCCGGGTCGCGTCGCCGCTGCTCTGGTCGTAGACCGAGTTGGTCTCGATCGCTGCGGCGAGCTGGTCGGTGTCGACGATGGCGTACGCCGATCCGACCGGCTTCTCGGTCGTGGCCAGGTCCGCGGTGACCTCGGTGTGGGTGTCGCCGTTGGTCGTGCGGTCCGCGCTCACGACGGCGGTGCTCACGGTCGCGCCGGCCTGGTCGGAGCTGACCGAGAGGAGGTCGTGTCCGGGGATGTCGAGGGTGCCGACCCGGTGCTCGGCGGTGTCGGTCACCTTGGTGACCGCGAAGGTGACGACGTCTCCGGTCACCTCCAGCTTCGCGTCGAGCTCGACGCCGGGCAGGTCGGCGAAGGTCAGCCGGTAGGTCGCCGTGTCGGTGTCGACCTGGGTGCCGGTCACGGTCGCCGTGTGCGCCGTGCCGTTGATCCGCACGGCGGTCGGCGTCGTCGCGGCGCCGCTGATCTCGCCGCCGGCGGTGTGCCGGTAACCAAGCACGGCGGGGAAGTCGTCGGCCACCCGCACGCTCAGCACGGACGAGGTCAACGTGAAGCCGCCCGTGGGGGCGGCATGGCTTTCTGGCGCGATAGCGACCACGCCGGCGAATGCCGTCACGGACGCGAGGAGGGCTGCGGGGAAACGCTTCGGCATCGTGACTCCCGAGGGTGGGGGTGGGCCTGACGAGGTCCGTCCATCATGCAGAGTTTTGCGCGGATTGGCTACGTTATGCGCAAAAGTTGTCATACGCTCGGCTGGTGACCCCCACCTTGGCCTGGCGTGACGGCGAGTTCCTGAAGCACGGCATCCCCCACAGGATCCTGTCCGGGTCCATCCACTACTTCCGCATCCACCCGGACCTGTGGGAGGACCGGCTGCGCCGGGTCGCCGCCACCGGGTTCAACACCGTCGACACCTACGTCGCCTGGAACTTCCACGAGCAGGACGAGGGGTCCCCGGACTTCACTGGGCCCCGCGACCTGGCCCACTTCGTCACGATCGCCGGCGACCTCGGGCTCGACGTGATCGTGCGCCCCGGGCCGTACATCTGCGCCGAGTGGACCAACGGCGGTCTCCCGTCGTGGCTGACCGCGCGCACCCGGGCACCGCGCAGCACCGATCCGGTCTACCAGGACGCGGTCTCACGCTGGCTCGACCTCCTGCTCCCCGAGCTCGTCCCGCTCCAGGCCGGTCACGGCGGGCCGGTCGTGGCCGTGCAGGTCGAGAACGAGTACGGCTCCTACGGCGACGACGCCGCCCACCTCACCTGGCTCCGGCAGGGGCTCCTCGACCGTGGCATCACCGAGCTCCTCTACACCGCCGACGGCCCGACCGAGGTCATGCTCGACACCGGCATGATCGACGGCACGCTCGCCGCGGCGACCTTCGGAAGCCGCGCTTCGGAAGCCCAGACGATGCTGCAGTCACGACGACCCGGCGAGCCCTTCCTGTGCGCCGAGTTCTGGAACGGCTGGTTCGACCACTGGGGCGAGAACCACCACGAACGCTCCCCCGCGAGCGCCGCCTCGACACTGCGCGAGATCATCGATCTCGGCGGCTCGGTCAGCGTCTACATGGCGCACGGCGGCACCAACTTCGGGCTCTGGGCCGGCGCCAACCACGACGGCCGCCGCATCCAGCCCACGGTCACCAGCTACGACTCCGACGCCCCGGTCGGCGAGGACGGCCGGGTCTCGGAGAAGTTCCGGCTCTACCGCGACATCCTGGCTCCCGCCACCGGGCGCACGGTCGACGAGCTGCCTGGTCTGCCGCCGGTTGCCGCGCGTCACGCGTTCTCCTCGGCGCCGCTGTCTCCCGGCACTGACCTCCTCTCCCTGGTGACCCGCGGGCCTGCGAGGCACGCGGCGGGGCCGCTGAGCTTCGAGGAGCTCGGCATCGACACCGGCCTGGTGACGTACCGCTCCTCGGTCACGCTCCCGAGCCACGACGTCCATCTCACCGTGCGCGGGCTGCACGACAGGGCGTACGTCTTCCTGGACGGGAGCGCGCTCGGCCTGCTCGAGCGTGACGACGCCGAGCCCGCGGTGCTGACTCTTCCCGGTCTCAGCAGGGCGGCCGAGCTGACCCTGGTCGTCGAGGCGCTCGGCCGCGTCAACTACGGCCCGCTGCTCGGCGAGCACAAGGGGATCCTCGGCGGTGTCCAGGTGAACCGGCGCCTCGTCCACGGCTGGGAGCACCACCTCGCACCCCTCGACCGCTGGGCGCCTGACGACCTCGACGGCGTCGCACATGCGGTCATCGAGGTCGACGGCCCCGCCGACGGCTGGCTCGCCGTCCCCGGTGAGGGAGACCGGCTCGTCTGGCTCAACGGCACCCTGCTCGGCCGCTTGTGGAGCCGCGGACCCCAGCGCCGCCTGTACGCCCCCGCCCCGCTGTGGCAGGCCGGAGCCAACGAGGTCGCCGTCCTCGACCTCACCCACCCCGCGACGTACGTCGAGGTGCACCCGGAACCGGACTTCGGGCCGAGCGAGGAGTACATCGAGTCACTGCCGACCGGGACGTAGATCCGCAGTCCTGGCGTTCCGTTCGCGACTCGTCAGCAGGGGCACCTCGTCACGCAGTCCCTGAACGCCACGGGATCGTCGGCGACCTCGAAGCAACGCCGGACACAGTCGCGACATGGGTTGCCCTCCGTCGTCGTCGCCTCCTTCGTCGTCTCGTCCGAGAACGTGAAGTCGGCGGCCAAGACGCCGGCCAGCAGACGGAACTCCGGGGTGTCCTCCGGCGTCGAGTCTCGCAGCGAGAGCTGGACGACGGGGTGGCCGCCGTGTTCTCCGCAGGGTCGCTCCCCGACGTACTCGGCGCCCTGGATCAGAGCGAGAGGCATCTCGACCCACTCGGCACAGCCGCCGAAGGAGAAGTCGAATGTCTCGGCCTGGTTCGACGGCTTCACGATGCCCGTCACGGCGGGCGACGGCCGAAGGTCGTTGCGCCGGAGTCGTTCATGGAACTCTGCCGGCGGCAGGACTCGACGTCGCCCACCCCCGGGCGCACCGTCAGGGCGCTTCCCGTAGGTGCTCATGCCCGCTCGATGCGGATGCCGCGCGACTCCGAATCGTTGACCGTGGTGATCGTCAGGTCACCCTCGAAGTCTGCCTCCGCCAGCTCGGCGAGGACGGCGCGGCGGAGCGCGCGTTCGAGGCGCGCACGACCCTCACCGGTCAGGGGCAGCCTCTCGTCCCACATGACCGTGTAGGCCTTGAGGAACTCCGGCTCGACGTGTGCGTTCGGGAAGACGACGGGGGTCGGGTCGAGGGGCGGCCTCGGACGCGGGGCGGCGTCACTGTCGGATTGGAAGGTCATGAGATATCTCCATTGTGTGGTTGGTTGTGCCTTGTTTGGTTGGTTCAGTCCTGAGGGACCGTTGGGGGTTCGAGGGCGGTCTGCCCGGCCCGGAAGCAGAGAGCCGACACGATCCGTCGCTGCCCGGCGGCGACGGGACGCACCCGATGCGGCACGAGCCCGCCGAACATCACCAGGCTCTGACCGGGCATCGCCTTGATCGAGCGCCGGTCCCGCCGGCCGGTGCTCACCGACGGCAGCGGTCGGCCCACCTGCCCTGGGAACAGCTCCCAGGAACCGCTCGGGTCATCGGCTGGTGAGAGGTCCTGGAGCACCGTCAGGACGACGAGCTCGCATTGGACGACGTCGAGATGGAGGCCCATGAAGTCGCCCGACCGGGTGTAGTAGTTGACCGATCCCCGACGGCCGGTGGGCTCGACCTCGAGCCCGCACAGACTTTCGAGGAACGCCTTGAGCGACGGCGAGCAGTAGGCAGCGTCCTGGACGTCGCCCCCACCCGCGCTGACCAGTCGGCGAGGAGGGTGACTGTCCCTCCCGACGCCGCCGAACCGTGCTGTCAGCGATTGTTCCTGCCCACCCCAGTACGCCTCGCGGGCCTCGCGCGTCATCTCGGACAGGACGTCGAGACCGAACAGGTCCTCGTACAGCGCGAACCCCTCGTGCTCGACGAGCAGCGGAGATGCCGCGAGCGCCGGGTCGATCGGCAGCTCGTCGGCGGCCCGTGACCGGCCTTTCGGCGACGCATGTGGCGGCTGCCCGGTCCGGCACCAGCTCATCGCCGGCGCGGTGTCGACGCTGAAGTAGTGGCCGATGATCCAGCTGCTCGCGGAGCGGGGCCGCCGGTAGACCTCACCACCCAGGGCCGCGTCGGAGGGCGGGAGATCCCGCATCGTCAGCGACTCGGTCAGGCCGAGGGCCAGCCACAGCGCGACCTCCTCGACGATCCAGTGGTTCGACGAGGGGAATCCGAGCGGGGCTACTCCCTTCACCTCCGGTGCACCCGACGCCAGTCTTTCGCGCAGCTGGACCAACGGAGCGAAATCCGACTCCTCAGCACTCTTCGCCAGACCAACCATCAGCCGCAGGGTGATCTCCAACAGGGCCGGTCGAAGCTTTGCCAGCTCCTCGATGCCCTTGCGGCTGAGCAGCAGGATGCCCGAGTTGATCGGCTCGACGAACCGGCCTCCCAACGACTGCGCAAGCCGAGCGAGGTGCTCCTCGTCCAGATACGCCGGGTCGTAGCCTCGTTCGCGGCGTACGGTCCCGACCTCGGCGCAGGCCGCGAGATCGACGTCCGCGTGGCGCTCGAACAGCTTGTCGACGTCGTCGAGGAAGACGGTGTCGCAGTCGATGAGCAGCAGCTGCGATGTCCCGAGGTCCTCGAGCACGGCGTCGAGGACGAAGTACTTGTGCAGCACCGGGTAGCGGACCAGCACGTCGCCGCCCGGAAACGGATGCAGCAGGTCCTCATAGCTGCCGAGGTGAACGACCTGCGCCTCGAGCGAGCGCAGACGGTCCTCCGTCTCCTGATGGCGTGACCCCAACCAGAACACGACCACCCGGACCGTCCGGTTGTGCTCCCTCAACGAGCCCACGCTGGTCAGCAGCTGGGAGATGATCTGCTCACGGCGGCTGCGCCGCGGAGGAGACAGGACCGAGTAGCAGACGACGCGCCCTGCCACGTTCGAGCTCATCCGACCCTCCCCCGATCAGCGCAACAGACAGGATCCTGACCGGTCGCCTTCACCTCCGGGATCACCCAGAATCAGGTACGCAGCGGCAGACGGTCACTCCTCCTGCGGGCGTCCCTCCGCGCTGATTCGCGCAGCTGGCTGGCGATGCTCACCTCGTCCAAGTCAGCTCACGGTTAGCCTCGTACTTGTGAACCCCAACACGCCTGACATCAAACCCAGGTCGCGCGCCGTCACCGACGGTCTGGAAGCCACCGCTGCCCGAGGCATGTTGCGGGCCGTCGGCCTTGGAGACGACGACTTCGCAAAGCCTCAGATCGGCGTCGCGTCGTCGTGGAACGAGATCACGCCGTGCAACCTGTCCCTCGACCGGCTCGCAAAGGCGGTGAAGAACGGCGTCCATGCGGCCGCGGGCTACCCGCTGGAGTTCGGCACCATCTCCGTCTCCGACGGAATCTCGATGGGCCACGAGGGCATGCACTTCTCGCTGGTGTCGCGCGAGATCATCGCCGACTCGGTCGAGACCGTGATGAGCGCGGAGCGGCTCGACGGCTCCGTGCTGCTCGCGGGCTGCGACAAGTCGTTGCCCGGCATGCTGATGGCGGCTGCTCGGCTCGATCTCGCCTCGGTCTTCCTCTACGCCGGCTCGACCATGCCCGGGCAGGTCGACGGTCGCGACGTCACGATCATCGACGCCTTCGAAGCGGTCGGGGCCTGCATCGCCGGAAAGATCAGCCGCGACGAGGTCACCCGCATCGAGAAGGCGATCTGTCCTGGCGAAGGTGCCTGCGGAGGCATGTACACCGCGAACACGATGGCTGCTGTCGCCGAGGCGATGGGCATGTCGTTGCCCGGTTCGGCCGCTCCCCCCGCGGTGGACCGACGACGCGACGGCTTCGCCCACCGCTCGGGCGAAGCGGTGGTCGGGCTGCTGCGCAAGGGCATCACCGCGCGCCAGATCATGACCAAGGAAGCCTTCGAGAACGCCATCGCCGTCGTGATGGCCCTCGGCGGTTCCACCAACGCCGTGCTGCACCTGCTGGCCATTGCCAACGAGGCCGAGGTTGACCTGACTCTCGACGACTTCACCCGGGTCGGCGAGAAGGTCCCCCACCTCGCCGACCTCAAGCCGTACGGCAAGTACGTCATGAACGACGTCGACAAGATCGGCGGGATCCCGGTCGTGATGAAGGCGCTCCTGGACGCCGGCCTGCTCCACGGCGACTGCCTCACGGTCACCGGAAAGACCATGGCGCAGAACCTCGCGGAGCTGAGCCCGCCCGCGCTCGATGACGAGGTGATCCACTCCTTCGAGCGGCCGATCCACCGCACCGGTGGTCTCACCATCCTCAAGGGCTCGCTCGCGCCCGAAGGGGCTGTGGTCAAAACGGCCGGCTTCGACGACACCGTCTTCCGCGGCACCGCCCGGGTCTTCGACGGGGAGCGGGCCGCGATGGACGCCCTCGAAGCGGGGCGCATCGTCGCGCGTGACGTCGTGGTCATTCGGAACGAAGGCCCGAAGGGCGGCCCGGGCATGCGGGAGATGCTCGCCATCACCGGAGCCATCAAGGGCGCTGGTCTCGGCAAGGACGTCCTGCTGATCACCGACGGCCGGTTCTCCGGAGGAACCACGGGTCTCTGCGTCGGTCACATCGCCCCAGAGGCCGTCGACGCCGGCCCGATCGCCTTCGTCCGCGACGGCGACCCCATCGTCCTCGACGTCGTCAACCGCACCCTCGAGGTCGAGGTGGAACCCGAGGAGCTGGAGCAGCGAAAGGTCGGCTGGGAGCCACTTCCGTCGAAGTATCAGCGTGGAGTGCTCGGCAAGTACCGGCGTACGGTGCAGTCGGCCGCGGTCGGCGCCGTCACGAGCTAGTCAGCTGCGCCATCACGATGATCCGGAGCTGGTTGGCGAGCAGCTGCGTGGCGGTGAGTCCGAACATCGCCCGGAAGGTGTCGCTGAAGTGGCTCGGTGAGGCGAACCCGGCGTCGCTGGCGGCCGTCGAGAGATCGGCACCCTGACTGACAGCCGCGGCGGCGTACCGCATCCTGGCCCAGAGACGGTAGCGGCGAAAGCTCGTGCCCGACTCCGCCGAGAACAGGTGCAGGAAACGCGACTGGGAGAGGTTGACCGCGGCGGCCAGCTCCGCCGCGCTCCCCCGCTCACCGGGTCGGTCGCGAAGGAGCTGCATCACGACGCGGATCCGCTCGTCGGTCGGCTCGGCATCACCGGCACCGAGCAGACGTCGTCGCAGCATCTCCGGATCCGTGACCGGTCCCTGGCTCCAGTCCGCGATCAGCGCCGCCTCGTCGCGATGGTCGTACGCGATCGTGC
Organism: Nocardioides sp. NPDC087217; assembly: GCF_044744805.1. Taxonomy (NCBI): domain Bacteria; kingdom Bacillati; phylum Actinomycetota; class Actinomycetes; order Propionibacteriales; family Nocardioidaceae; genus Nocardioides; species Nocardioides sp. NPDC087217. Next base: position 199,292 of record NZ_JBIUZB010000002.1, on the reverse strand, counting down.
TCGTCCGGTCGGTCATCTGCCCGAGCAGATGCGCCGTCCCCGAGGCGCCGGGGTCGACGTAGAAGAACAGCATCGTCTGCTCCTCCCCCGCGACGATCCGATGGGACGTACGCGCAGGGATCAGCGCGCTCCGCACCTGCCGTGGCTCGGCCTGCCCTGATCGCAGCAGGAAGGGAGCGTCCAGCCCCAGCGCGAAGCAGGTGACCGACCCGGAGTGCGTGCCCAAGCGCAGCGACGGGCCTCGGTACGCCGCATGTCCCGACCAGAGCCACACCGTCGGCCGCGCGTCGTCGCAGCACGAATCCGGAAGCGGCTCGGTCGCCATGCGCGTCATGATCCCACGGTGAACACCGTGGCCAGCCTGACCATCGCCGTCGTCGGCATCTTCTTCCTCGCGATGGGGACGTACGCCCTGGTCACCCCGAGCGCCCTCGCCGCCCCGTTCCACCTCTCGACGAAGACGCCCGAGTCCCGATCCGAGATCCGCGCGGTCTACGGCGGGTTCGGCATCGCGATGGCCGCCGTGCTCGGCGCCGCCGCCCTCGACATCGGCGATATCCGGACCGGCGCCGTGACCGCCGTCGGCCTCGCTCTGATCGGGATGGCCGGCGGCCGACTCATCTCTCGCCTTCTCGATACCCCGGTAGGTTTCTATCCGATCTGGTTCTACTTCGGGATCGAACTCGTGGCCGGCACGGCCCTGCTTGCGTGCGTTTGACCTCGGCAAATTCGGCTATGCTCGGCACCGTGGGATCTCGGCCGACAATGGACACGTCTGTACATCCGCCACGCCCTCGCGCCCCTGGCGGGAGCCGCATGGCCCGACGAGTCGACTGGCACAACGATCCCTCGGCGCCCGAGGTGAACAGCATCCGACCCAGCGCCGGCGCCTTCGTGCTCGACGACCCGGGCAGGATCCTGCTGATCCGCCGCGACGACACCGGCAACTGGACCATGCCCGGCGGGGCGATGGAGCCCGGTGAGTCGCTGACGGCTGCCGCGGTCCGCGAGACCTTCGAGGAGACCGGCATCACCATCGAGGTGACCGGCCTGATCGGGATCTGGACCGACCCGCGCCACCGCATCGAGAACACCACCAACGGCGAGGTACGCCAGGAGTGCTCCATCATCTACGCCGGCCGCTACCTCGCCGGCGAGCCCACCCCATCAGCTGAGAACACCCACGCCGAGTGGGTGTATCCCACGATGGTTCCCAGTTTGCAGATGGACCGCAGCCAGCGCGTGAGGATCGACTGGGCCCTCAACCGCAACTTCCCCCACCTCGATCCCAACCCCTGAGCGCCTGACCGTTCCCCGATTCTGGGCCTGAGGTGACCCACCTCAGCCTCATGAGGCTCGATCGAGTCAGATCGGTGCGCGCACTAGGCCCATCCCGCAACAGTCGGACACGGCGGGCGTCGCATGGCGGGCATACCGCCCAGATAGACACGGCATCCGCTCAAGACACGTCGTCGCCACAAGTTGTCGCAGCACACCGGACTGGTACAGGCATCCATGGCTTGGAAGACCCGCTGACGTGGCATCGCCCCGCAACTTGGCTGACGGGGCACAGGCAATCTACGCAGCCCCGATTCGGGCTTCGCGGTGGCCTGCTTCGCTGTCTGTCACTGGCCGTCGTTGGCGCACCAGTCGCGGACGTACGGCGACGGGTCGCGCTCGACTCCGAGCCAGGTGGTCGAAGATGTGTGACCTAGCCGGACGACGCGGACGCCGGGGCCGTCGTACTTCTGGCTGACTCGCCGAAGACCCTTCGTGGAGGTGAACGACGTGTTGGTTGGTCTGTGGTTGCTGAACGCTTGACGAGACAGAACGAAGTCGGCAGTGTCCTTGCCGATACACAGGACGACTTCGATATCAAGGCTCTTGATGACGTGCTCGTGGAACGGCCAGCACTCCTCCTTCCACCGCTGCTTCAGTTCTGCGGGGTGGTGACCGGCGCGCGAACTGCGAGCGAAGAACAGGTTCGATGCCGGAACCAGATTCGGGTCGTAGCCGAGGTTGCCGAGGACGTGCCGAACGCTCGCCTGCATGGCTGTTCCCCAACGGGGCTCGTTGACCGGATTGCCCTCGGTCACATACGCCGAGTACCGGTCGTGCTGAAGTATCGTCTCTGCGTCATCCATGACGGTGCCGGGGCCTGCGTCGCCGTCGTCACCCGGGTTGTAGCCGATCAGATAAATGCGCGAAGGCTTGGCCCACGCCGCGCGTCCTGAGTAGAACGCGCGGCCGCTGCGTTCGCGCTGCGACTCCGGGATCAGGTCGATCAGCTCAGAAAGCAGTTGGTCGGACAAGGTAACTCCTTCGGCTAGTTTGTTCGAGCCAATCTCGGCTCAGACGACCGACGACGCGGCTTGCGTCGTCGGCCATCAGTTCGTATCGGACGAGTCAGCAAGCCGAGGTCCGCGAACCAGGCTGATACGTCGGCGTCGAATCATTGTCCGCGAAGCCCTCGTCCTCGGCGTACGAGTTCCAAGTTCGATTCCTCGGTCCAGTCACCGGTGAGACGCGTCCAGTCCGGATTATGGCGAGATGACACTCACCGCGATCGTGTGCATGGCAGTGCGCGACGTACCGCCCACTATGACGCCGGTGCATCCTGCCCTGGCGAGATGCACCGGAGCGACGTGAGTCTTTGCCATCGCGTCGACGGCAAGCCTGCGGGCTGCGGCCAAACGACACCGTCGCTAGCGTTTCCGGATCTGATCCCAGTTGGCTCCCTTGATCCACTCCACGGCAGCCGGCGAGTCGACACACACCGACTGGAGGTAGGGCCAGAACCGTGAAGGGTCCTTCCTGCGGGTGATCCCCGTGGTTGCTGCGGGAACACGCTCAGCGCACATGATCACGGCACCGTGACGGGCGCGCGAGAGCATGACGGACAAGATCCGAGCCTCCTCTTGAATGGCCGCTGGGCTGGTGGCCCGGAAGTCCGGGATGCATCCATCTTCTGCGCCGACGACGAGGACCCAGTCGAACTGTTGGCCCTTGCCCACGTGCCCAGTCAGAAGGTGAACCCCTGGCACGTTCAGTAGCGTCGAATCGTCGCCGACGCGAATGCGTGTCTTGATGGCGCTCGGTGCTATGCCTTGCTGCAGCAGGTCGCAGCACCAGTTCAGTGCTTCGGCTAGGGCCTCGCGCGTGCTCGGATCCTGCACGTTGCTCAGACCGGCTGCCTTCCGTAGGTGCTCGAGTGGGTCGCTCGCGGTCTGGAAGTCAGCGACGTTCATTCGCGAGAGCATTACCTTGACGATGCGAGCGGTGTCTGTGTCGAGGACTCCGTCATCCCATCGGTAGGACGGCAGCTCACTCGCCTCCACGGCTGCGTCGATGAAGCGACGACGGCTGGCCGTGCGGGCGATGATGCCGATGCGATGGTTCGGCGCCGAAGCCAAGATGAATCGCGCACATTTGAGGGCCCAGTCGGTCTCGGTCTCCGGCGTCGGGAAGACGATCCGAGCTGCCAGGCCGCCGTGCGGCCAAGAGGCTGGCTTTGCTGAAGTGAGGGCGGTGCCACCTGTCAAGGCCGAGAGCGCGTTGACCATGCTGAGCACTGCGGGGGACGAACGGTGTGAATCGGCGAACTCGATGACGGTCGATGACTCGGCTCTAACTTGCCGGTCGATCTCGTCGGGTCGGGCCCCGGCGAAGCCGTAGATCCCTTGGGCGAGATCGCCCGCGTAGGTCGTCTTGCCGCGTCCGATGCGATTGACGATGCGAAGCTGTTGTGGGGTGAGATCTTGGAATTCGTCAACGATCATTGCCTGGAAGTGGTGGCGGTAGAGCTCGGCGACAGAGTCGTTGGCCAGAACGAGCTCGGCGAGCCTCGGTAGGTCGTCGTAGGTCAGACGGCCATCGACCACTCGCTGACGCTCGATGTCCAAGGCGTCTGGAAGCCCCGCTGCGATTAGTTGTTGTTCGACAGCGGCGTCGTCGATGCCCTGCTGCTTCGCCCCCCTAAGCAGATCTTGCACGGCACCCGATACCTGAAAGCCGAGGTTTCTACTACGGCATTGCTCCCCCACCCAGTCGAAGTCTGGAAGGATCAGATCGGGGCTCAGACCGATGACCGATGCGTGTGCACGGAAGATCCGCGCAGAGAGTCCATGAAAGTTTGCGATCGCAATACGGTCCCGCATGGCCGTAGGGCTCAGGTACCACCGCAGGCGTTCACGAATATTGTCGCGAGCTCGGTTCGAGAACGTCGTGATCAAGACACGTCTTGGTGGCGCTGCTATCCCTCGCTGCAGCAAACCTTGGACCCTGAGGGCGAGCGCTTCTGTCTTCCCGCACCCGGCCGGGGCAACGACTAGGAGGTCGAGATCGGCATGTTCGCGGATGTCGAGCTGAGCTTGCGTGGGCTCGACCATCTCAGATGAGGTCGATTTCGCTCAGAAGCTTGTCGATACTCGCGATGGCGCGGGCTTCCAGCTCGCCGATGAGTGGCACGACGATAAGCGCGGCCCGTACCTTGTGCTTCGAGCTCGAGCGGCAGAAGGCGGCGACGTCGTCGGCCGTTCGCGTGCCACCATTTCCGGTCATGGTGCAGTTGGCGCGCTCGTTGTCGCTGAACAACATGGATTGCTCGATCGCCGTCCACACGGTTGCAGGGCCGAGCGCCGCAACGTACTCCGCCTCAAGATCGGGATCTGACACCCACGTCGAGTGAAGATGAAGGTCAGCAGCAGCAACGCCCAGCTTGGTCGCTGTGTAGCCCTTGGCGTCTGCATCGATGAGGAGGGACATCGGGATGTCGAAACCGGTTGGCCCAAAGATCTTGATCACCGGGCCCATGTCGCCGGCACCGTTGGTCTCGACGAGTGAGCAGCCCAGGCGATCAAGATTGCGGTCGGTCACGTCGGCGCAGCGCTCCACAATGATGCGGTCGGAGATACCCTCGACTGCGACAACACGACGGGCCGTGAGTGGCTCAAGCTTGTCTCGAACCCACCAGCGGACACTCATACGCTCGTCAGCGCTCAGGAAGTTCGCCTGGGGCTGAGCGACTGTGCCACCCGCACGGACTGCCACAACGCACTCTGAGTCGAACGCCCCCACGATGTCGGCTGAATGGGTGGCGACAAACTTCTGATTGCCGCCCTGTTGTAGCAGGCGCGCCAGGCTGCGCTGGCTGGTTGGGTGCAGATGAATTTCTGGCTCGTCGATTGCCACCATGTTCGCGCCGACACTGACCATGTCGTGCAGCGCGATAGCGAAGAGCGCACGAGTGCCATCGGACTGCTCCGACAGGCCGCGTTGCTGCCCACCCTTCGTGATCTGCAAGCGGACGTCGTTCAGAACGTCGTTCTCGGCGCTAGCCCCTGGGACGAACGCGAGATCGTCCTTCGCCACGGCCTCGGGAAGGGCGCGGGTGAGTTGCCCAGCGAGGTTGGCTCGGAGCCCGTCGAGGGTTGTCGAGTTGCTCAGCGCGTCTTGAAATTGCGTCGACAGCGCATCGAAGGTGGCTTGCTCGGCCCCCAGGTCGACCGCTTGGAGGATGTCGTCAAGGTGCGAATGACGATCGGCGCGGAGGTCGCGCGAGAGCCCCATGGCCCCGAGCATTCGCCAGCCGAACCCGGCGATCTGCTCTCGCGAGAGTTGCCGACCAGTGCGGCCATCTGGGGCCATCCGCTCAACCGACAGAGTCTGGTTGGCGTCGAAGGCCGCAACCAGCTTGATCCTCAGCGTCTTCTTGCCGGTCGCAGCGTCGACAGTGATCTCGTCGGGAAACAGCGCTTCCTGGCCAGGATTGAACTCCTCCAGATCTGCCTCGATGATGAGCGGCTGATCTGGGTCGCCGAGGTCATCGGGGACCAGCCATGAGTAAAGTTGAGCGGTACTTGCCCCAAGCAGCAGGTTGAGGCAGCGCAAGAGCGACGACTTGCCGACGTCGTTCGGGCCAACCAACACAAGATGCTGGCGCACGTCAATGCTGAGATCAGCGAGTCTGCTGTAGTTCCGGATGCACAAGCGAGAAACGCGCACGGCGCAAGTCTCCCTGACTCAGCGTCTCGGCGCAGGCGCAATGCGAGGATCGGCCATGCGTTTTACCGCCGCCATCAGGCCACCTCGCGACGCAGCATCGATCGATGCGATCACAGGCTCCGACAGATAGGGAACATCCGTCGTGGCCGTTCGTGGCCTACTGAGCACGGCAGACCCAGAGACTGGAAACGGGCCGCTCGGCGACTCGTGGCCAAGTCGCACTCAGCCTGTCGGGTCTTGGGCCTTGTTGACGGTTTCGGGCCACTTGATGTCTTGATGCTCGGCTTCGACGAGGGCCTGCATCATGATTACCCGCGCCCGCTCGTGTGCACGGACACTGCCCGCTTCTTCTGCGCGCTCAGCGATGGACCGGCCGTTGTCGGTGAGATCAATGGTGACTGGAAGGCTGTCGGGCAGGGCCAAGCCGGTGACAAGGATCGGAATGGCGACGTCGGCGATGTAGGTGGAGATCCCATCGATTTCAGGGCCGAATGCAACCCAAGTACCGTCGGGTCGCTCGAGCATTAAGGACGCGGAGAGATCGACTTCGGTGTAGACGCCCTTCTTGACCTTGGCAAGGACTGTTCCGACCTCGATGGCGCGCATCCCGCCCGCAACGCTGCGATCCCAGTCCCGGTGATTCTGGACGAGAGCTTGACCCGCCGCGAGACGCATGGAGCGATGCTTGTCGTGGTTGGAGTACTCACGTAGCAGGCTAAGCGGGTTCGCGTTTACAACCGGAACCCTCATAAGGGCGGCGAGAGTCGGGGAGAGGGACGGCACCGCTGCGGACTCATTGAACGGTTGGACTGCTGCAATGCGCTTGCCGAGAGTTGCTGTCGGTTCGAAGACGTTCAGCCCCTGGCTACGCAGAGACTTGAGCTTCTTGTCGTAGCTAGCCTGGTTGTCATATATGAGCATGCTGATGGCACGCTCTTGGGAATCCGTGAGCGGCTGCCCGTGCTCTTGTTCAGCTAGGTGGAAGACGACGTTGTCGAGAGACGCGCGAAGGTGTCCGATGGCTTCGCTGAAGAGCATCGCGGCGATGGGTGGGACGGGCCGGATGCTTGCAACTTCGACGTTGTAGTAGCCCTCATCGCGCTCGACTTGGCGCACCGTGAGGGCGCCGTCACCGTTGGTGCCGCGCGACCAGTTGAGTGCCACCTGCGCGAGTTCGTACGCGAGTCCGTCTGCGCGTGCGAGGCGGAGCGCCACAGGATGAAGCCCGGCGGGAAGCCAGTCGATGGTGGACACGAGGTGATACTAGCCGCAAGCACCGGCGACGGCTGAAGTCAATCCCGAGCGTCAGCAACGCGGGACGTGCCGGTGTCTTACTGTCGCCGCGCCAATACGAGCATGCGGTGAAGGGCTGCGGACCTCGGCGGTAGCCCAGGGGTTGAACCGGTGATAACCCCTGCCGGAGTTACGCGACTGGTGCTTGGAGGTTGCAAGAGGCGTGCTGCGTCTCCGACGCACCCGCAAAGTCATCTCCTCGTCCACGGGACGCGCCTCTCCTCTGCTCTAGCACCTGGACCGGTGCCCGAATCTGCGCCGATGAGCGTGGTTTCGAACACGCGTCATCTGTTTCAGTGCCCAACCACTCCCGATTTGCTTAATCGAGTGTCGATTCCGGAGAGGCACCGTCCCGCTCATAGCAGTGTGGCCCGAAGAACTTGCACTCCATTGCCCCAGAGGCGTCGCATGTCGGTGGTAGGCCCTAGGGTCGATCTCGTGAAGTCCCAAGAAGAGTTGGTCGCTAGAGCGCGACGATACGCCGACGAGGTTCGACTCGACATGCGGTATGAAGAGACGGATGGCATGTATGGCGGCTTCTGGACAGCCGACGACAAGAAGAGCATGGGACGAATTGAGGCACGCGCGGCTGCGGCCCTCGACTTCCTCCGGCGCTACGCCGGAGGCGACTCCCAGTGGTTCAGGCGGGCACAGGCGGTGTACGAGAACCATGGCGGGAATGAGTCCACGGAGAGCGGAGTGCGCCAGATTGGTGACATCCTGGAGTCTTGGGCCGACTCGGTTGACGAAGGCTACTCATCGATTGTTGGCGCGGACGCCTTGGGCGTACGAGCTGTCGCGAGTACTGACCTGATGGAGCAAGTTCGTGCGCTCGTGGCTGACACGAGGGTCACCCCCGCCGCCTCCATCGTGTTGGCAGGTGCGGCTCTTGAGGTCGCGCTACGCGGAGCCGTAGAAGAGGCTGGCTTGGAGGTGGCAGGAGCACGAAGCATCAGCGCCTACGGAAAGGCACTCCGAAGTGCGGACCTAATCAACAAACAGGACATGAAGGACATCGAGGCGATGTCTGGCCTTCGAAACGCCGCCGCTCACGGTGAGCACGAGGATCTGAGCCGGGAGCGCGCTGGACTCTTGGAGCAGCAGGTGAACATGTTCCTGACCAAACTCGGATCGTACCTGGGCGACCGTTGAACACGTATCAACCGCGTCGCCCTCCCTGACACAAACCCCGACGCGCATGCTGCGGCTCGCGGGTACAGCACCTCAACGATCAGCATGCGCAGGCGACAGCTACGCGCGCGTGTCCAACCATCCGCGGTTATTCCGCCGCGAGCGCGCTATATCGCCGCGATGGGTCACTCACCGAAGGGCGGGCTGTCGTGGTCTCCCTTCCTGTGGCGTCGTTGTGGCGAGGAGGCGTCGCGCACGGCGACCCAGATCGCTCAGATCGACCCGACCCGCCTCAGCCGCGGCCGCCAGTCGCGCGGCGAGGTCCATTGCCTCGTCGAGCTCGGGTGCGTTGACCGCGGACTCCTGGCCCATATCGCGAAGGATTGTGATCTCGGTCCTGGACGCGATCAAGGGGTCGGTGACCCCGTCGATCCAGACTCGAGTGCGGCGGCCATCTCCGCGTTCCTCCCCGGTGATGCGCTCCAGGGCGAAGATACGGTCGGCGCGCGCGAACTTTCCGAAACCCAATGCCACCATCCGTGAGTCCGATGCCATGTAGTCATCTTGCCATTACGCATCGAACTTTGATCTGGCGTGCAACCCCGGCTGACAGAAAGGGTCCCGCGTCATACCGGCTCCCTTCTGTTGTCAACCGGTCTGGCGTAGCGTCTTGTCTGCGGGTCCGGGAAGTGGCTGATCCGAAGTGTCGATGAGCAGGGGAAGGTCGACCGCGCTGGATTCTTGAGACACCCTGCAGTGCCCTCCCGGACCCGTGCCATCGCTCTGGAGCGCGGCTTGCTGGGCGTCCTCGAGGAACTGGCGGTAGATCGCGTCGGAGATCCGGCGCTTTAAGCACCTGATCGCCTCGAGGGACTTCTTGCCCTCGGCTCGCTTGCGCAAGTAGTAGGCGCGACCGTCGGTATTGACCCGGATCTGGCTGATCGCGGCGATGTGGATCATGTGGTTCATCCGCCGGTTCCCTGCTCGGGACAACCGGTGCCGGTTCTGCTCACCGGACGATGCATCCAGGGGCGCGGTGCCCGTCCAGGACGCGAACCGGTTGCGGTCCGCGAAGCGGGTGACATCGCCGACGTCGGCCAGGACCCGGGCCGCTACAACGGGTCCGACGCCGGGAAGTTCCATCAGTCGGGAGCCGCGGGCCAGCACGATGGCCTTGAGTTCAGCGGTGGCCTTCTTGATCTTTGTCTCGACCGCGATCAGCTCGGCCAGCTCTTCAGCTGCGATCCGGCGACGGGTCTTCCCAGCGATGTCACGAGGTAGAACCGACGCCAGCATGACCCTTGCCTGAGCGGTGGTGATGTCGCGTTTCGCCTGACCAGGTTAGGAGTTCTGCGAGCAGAGGCTGGAGCCGGTCGACGGTCTGTACCCGACGCCGGGTGAGCGCTTCGCGTCGATCGGTAAGCATCCGCAGCGCCTCAACCTCACCGTCGACCTGCAGCACCCGCAGTGTCTTGGTGCGCACCGCCACCGCAGCCACCGCGTGCGCGTCACGGGCGTCGGCCTTCCGGTTGTGACCGGTGTCGAACAGCCGCACCCGCACGCCAGCTTCGCGGGGACGTCGACGACCTGCTCGCCGTCTTCGAGGAGTCGCTGTACCAGTGGTCGGCCGGTGCCGTTGCTGCCTCGACCGCCCAGACCCGGTCCGGCCACTTCTTGGCATAGGTCCGCATCCTGGCCTAGCCGACGCAGTCGGTCGTGAACGACAAGCTTGTGGGGATCGACCCGATGGTCACGTGCTCCACGTGCTGCTCCTGCCTGTGCTCGTTCCCGTTATGGACGGCGAGGCGGGCATTGCTACAACAAGCAGGGCAGTCCTTTCTTGAGCCACCCCTCGTCACGGTGACCGGCGGGCTGCAGACCGGAAGTGGGCCGCACCCGATAGCCGATCGGCAGCCGCATAGAGAGTTTCCCGCCGATCACCTGAACCGAGTTTGGCCAGACACCGATCCTGCAGTCGAGCTTTTGGTATCCGCGACCGAGATCGCTCCCACAACACGCCTGAGACGCGAGTTGACGCGCCCGGGCGGGAAAAGACAACTCTCGACGAGGTGCCCGCGGAGCCCGCCCCCCACATCGACAGCGCCCGATTCTGCCGCGGACGAACTTCCTGCCCTTTGCTGAGGGCCGCGGTGCGCACGCGCTCGGCTTACCCTCCGATGCTGACCGGCGACGGCCCATTCGTATGGCGTCGCTCTCTTTCGCCAACGCGGCACTTCGACGACAGCTACGATCGATTCTCGCCCAGACGAATTCGAGGAGCCGTGATGACCTGGATTTCCTCCGGCCCGGCCTTCGGGAGTCCCGGCTTCGCCCTCGATGAAGACGGCGCGGTCGAGAGCGCGATCGATGAGGCTGGCGGTTTCGCTGAAGCAGCTGACCAGGTATTCACTGCTCGCGACACAAGCGCCGCAATCGATGGCGCCGTGCGTCGGTGGCGAGGCGATGCCGACGATGCGGACCCGTTCCTCGCGCGTCGTGACGTTCCTGGGAGGCGCTCGCTCCTTCAGTTGGAGATCGGCCGTGATCTGGCCGTGGCTGACACAGCTTTCGCTTCCTTCGTCGTCCCACCTGGCGTTGAGGAGTTGAGTCTTACGTTCGTAGACGATGGTGAGACGTCCACCGTGTCGGCACTCGCCGGGTTCCGACGAAACGGCTTCGTGCTGAGCGGACGCGACGACCAGCACACCTACATTCTCGTTGACGCCTTTATTGGTAACAGCACCACACGACAGACTTTCCTGGCCAAGGTGACCAACGGCATCGCGTCGGTGTTCCTTCGCCTACACGGGCAAGTAGCAGTCATCCTCGGGGTCCGTCTGCAGGTCTATGCCGACAGGCGGGAAGCAAGAGACACCGACCCGACGTGGATCGAGCGCCTCCATGCAGTCGAGCAACGGCCCGAGTACGTTCATCTAACGCAGCAGCACCCTCAACTCCGAAGCGCCCCATCGGGTCCCGCCGCCATCGCCGTGCTCATCCACGGAACGTTCTCGTCGTGTGTCCCCGCGCTGCCCGATGTCAGTCCGCTCGCTGGCACTACTCCGCTGTACCGATTCGAGCACGACACGCTGCGACCTGTCGCGGAGAACGTTGACGATCTCATCTCGGCGCTAAAAAGAATCGACAGCACGCAAGTCACGCTCATCGGCCACTCTCGAGGCGGGCTCGTAGCAACCATGGCTGCCGCGGATCTGTCGACGATCACCCAGGTTCTGACCCTCGGAACACCACACAACGGGACACCCTTGGCCGCAGCCGGGGACAACCTGCTTGGGTACGCGCTCGCCACGTTCGGCACCCAGTTCAAGTCCATACTCGACGGCGGGCTGCGCGCTGGGCACGTCGGGTCGATGCTGCCACAAGGGCACCTCCCGGATGGCTGGACTGACATGCTCCCGCACTCGAGCTTCATCAGGCTGCTGCGGCGCCAACCCCGCAAGGGGGTCACCGCATACGGCGGGGCGTTCGATGGGGCCCAGCCAGGGCTCGGCATCCTCCCCGGCCTCGCAGCCGAGACCATGACGTTCTTGACCGCGGGCGACCACGACCTGGTTGTTCCACTTGATTCCAGCAAGCCGGCAGAGTTGCCGGGCCAGGAACTCGCCCAGGTCCATCACTTCGGCTACTTCACGGACAGGACGGTGCAAGCCGCAATCCAGAAGGCGCTGCAGCCGCCAACGGTTCCCTCGCCGACTGCTCATTCGAATTCCTGACTACTGCACTGAACTCACCCGTTCATGAGTTCCAGTAGGCCGGATCAGGTGCGTCTTACCGCCGCCTAAGACGGCGCCAGCGACTCCCCGTTGCGCTACGTCTGCCCCTCCTCGGCGAATCGCAACAAGAGATCGTCAGCCGTGACCGCTGAGCGAGCGATCCGCTCCTCGGGCACGCCGCAGATACGCAGACAGGTCGCCGCGATTGCCCGCGCGTCGGCACGGGTGACCTCCTCACCGCGGGACCGGATCCGGATCACCACCTCAACCACCTGGATCAGCAGGCCGGCCAACTGATCCAGGTTCACGATGGCGGCAACGGAGCCGCTGACGACGGTGGCACCCAATCGACCGTATGCAGCAGTCAACGCTTGCAGGGCAGGCTCGAACTCCTCAAAGACCTCGCTGCTCCTGACATCCGGCATCCGGTAGAGCTTGCCGATGTTGTGCGGCACCGTCGCGAGAGTGTGTGCGTCGATCAGCGCGAGCAGATAGAGCGCTGCCTCCGGGACTTCGGTCGGACACTCCCGTTCGATCGTCTCGACCTTCTCGAGGCTCGGCCTCACCGAGAGTTCGAGGAGCTCAGCGAGGATGCCAGGCTTGCCTGCGAAGTGGTAGTAGAGCGACGCCTGCCGGATCCCGCACGCCTCAGCGATCTCGCGCGTCGACGTGCCGGAGAAGCCACGTTCGGCGAACAGACGCGCAGCATGATCGAGTATCTCCTCCCTCGCGGGCTGCTGGGTTGATCGCGACCCGGTATGCCGCGGGCGCCCGGGACCTGTTGGCACGTTCGAGAGTTGGCGGGTCAGGACAGTAGGCATCGCGGATCGACGTCCTTGAGGAGGCGGATGAGGGTGACTCCCACGCTCGCTTCAGACGCGCTCGGCCGGAATGATCCGACCTCGACCACCTCCTGAACTTTTCTGCACTTTCATGGCAGGGTGATCGTCATGGCGACCATCCATGGCATCGACGCGACCGCCGCCGAACTGAACGCGCTCGCAATGACCGGCTACGGCCACTTCACCTCGATGCATGTCGAGGACGGCGCCGTTCGCGGCTTCGATCTCCACCTCGAACGCTTGGTCAGCAACGCGAAGACGGTGTTCGATGCCGATCTCGACCGAGATGGCCTGGTTGCCGACATCCGTGCGGCGATCGCCGGATCAAGCGGGGCCTACACGTTGCGGGTGACGATGTACGACCCCGCGATCCACCTCGGAAACATCGGCACGGTGGCCGCGCACCCCGTTCCTCTGATCACCTCACGCCCCAGTGGCGGCGGGTCGCTGCCACCGCTGCGGGCCAAGACGATCGCCTTCCAGCGCGACACCCCTGAGGTCAAGCACGTCGGCCTGTTCAGCACGCTCCACCATCGAGTCACCGCCAAGAAGGCCGGATTCGACGACGTCCTGTTCACCGATCCGATCAACACAAACATCTCCGAGGGCAGCACCTGGAACATCGGCTTCATCACCGCCGACAGGAACGTGATCTGGCCCGACGCACCCGTCTTGCCGGGGGTGACGATGGCACTCCTCCAAGCCGCCGGCGCGCACGACCTACGGAGTGTCCCGCTCGACCAGCTCGGCGAGGTCCCGGCCGCGTTTGCAACCAACGCCAGCATCGGCGTACGTCCGATCAGTGCGATCGACAACCACAGCTTCGATCCAGATCACCCCGTGATCGCTGAGCTGCAGCGGGCCTACGCTGCGATCCCGGCCCAACGGATCTGAGGCAAACCAGACATGGCGATCGTGCCAGAGTGGTCAGGCGTCGAGCTGCGTGCCTTCAGGGTGGCAGCACGCTGGAGCCAGGCCGACCTGGCCGCCAGGCTCGAGGTCTCCGAGCGCGGCATCGCCAAGGCCGAAGCGGCCGGTTCTGGCCACAGCCTGCGACCGATCACCCAGGCCATGCTTGACGACCTTCTTCGTCAAGCCCCCTCCGACGTCCACGCCCGATTGGTCAACCTCCTGACCCGCGACGGCGAGACCACCTACCCCGTCGTGGCCGATCCCGAACCCGATCCCGTCCTGGGAGACCACTTCGTCAAACACCCACGCGACGGCAAGCTCATGGTCGAAGTCACTGCCGGCATCTACCTCGCCGGCCCCGAAGACGAACCCCGCTGGGAAGACACCTTCTGGCTCGACGCCCACCCAGTGACCGGCTCTGACTACGCCCGCTTCATCGCCGCAACCGGACACCGCGCCCCCGAGCACTGGCCCGAGGGCCGCTGCCCCATCGACCTCTACACCCACCCTGTCACTCACGTGACCTGGCACGATGCCACCTCCTACGCCGACTGGGCAGGCAAGACCCTCCCCACCGCCGCACAGTGGGAGAAAGCCGCCCGCGGACCCAACGGCAACATCTGGCCCTGGGGCAACGAACACACAGCCGCCAAATGCAATGTCAAAGAGACCGGCCTCGGCACCACCTCCAAGGTCAGCCGCTTCCAATCCGGAATCAGCCCCTTCTACGCCTACGACATGGTCGGCAACGTCTGGGAATGGACTCAGACCACAACAACGACCGGCCGACACGAACTCAAAGGCGGAGCCTGGTCCAGCCCCCTGTTCACCGGCCGCCCCAGTACCTTCAACGACGCCGACGCGACCATGCATGACAACGACACCGGATTTCGCTGCGCCACCGTCGGGAACCCTGCGCGCTAGCGGGCTGAGCACCGCTCCCCCGCCTGCAGCGCGGAGTTCCGCAGCCACTAGCCGCGCTCCGGGGCGCCCGGTTTGTTCAGGCTGTACGCAGCAGCCTGAACTCGTGCTTCTGCAGCACCTGCAGGACCAACTTTGCCGGATAGCCGAACGCGTCCCGCCCCGCCTCGGACGGATAGGGCTCGATTGCGGAGACCTGGTGCCACTGCCCGTCCACGAACACCTCGCAGCCTCCGGCGGCGACGATGTTGCGGTACCAGTTGACGTCCTCGCCGTACGTCAGCTCCGCGATGAAACCTTCCGGCACCCGCGCGAGCATGATCGGCGTCTCGTACGTCTTCCCCGACTTCCGGCCCACGTGACGCACGAGCGAGAACGGCCCGTGCCCGGAACGAGCGACCCTCGTCGTCACCTTGTTGAGCGTGTTCTTCATCAACCACAGCCACTTGCGACGCATCTCAGTCTCCTATGAGTCTCAGGTTCACCATCGGCAGTCCCTCGACCTCGTGACCGACCGCCGTCTCGATCGCACCGCGCAGGCGCCGCCAGGCCTTCGGGTGTGCCTTCTGGTAGCGACCCAGCACCGCAGCGGACTCCTGTTCCGAGAGTAACGTCGCCCGCGCCGCCACGCTCGTACGCTTTCCGAAGCTGACGCGACAGGCAGGCTCGGCCAGGAGGTTCCGATACCACTGCGCCCCAGTGCCGAACCCGCTCACCACCACGATCTCGTCCACGCCCGGCCGCTCGACGACCTCGAGACAGACATACCGCGGGACCCCTGATCGGTGTCCGATGTGTTCGAGCATCAACATCCTGGATCCGAGGAGCCATCCGGCCCGGTGTCGATAGATCCAGATCGGCGCGCGTACGACAGCGCGGGTCCGCAACAGCCGGGACACGACCGAGTCGACCATGGACGTCACCGAACCGACCTTACTCATCGGCTTGGTCGATCCAGCCCGATCGCGCAGCGCCACGAACTACGCTCCAAGCATGGCAACGCTCCAAGACCTGGCTCGGATCATCGGTGAGCTGCCCCAGGTCACCGAGGGCGAGCGCCACGGACACCCGGCCTGGTCCGTACGCGGCAAAGGCTTCGCCTGGCTCCGCCAGTTCAGCAAGGCCGATCTCAAGCGCTTCGGCGACCAGACCCCGCCCGATCCCCCGATCCTCGCGGTCAACACTGCCGACCTGCATGAGAAGGAAGGCGTCCTCGCCGCTGGCATCGCCGGCGTCTTCACCATCGAGCACTTCAACAACTACCCCGCCGTCCTCATCGAGCTCAGCGTCATTGCCCCAGGAGACCTCCGCGATCTCCTGGTGGATGCCTGGCTAGCCGCCGCTCCGGCTGAGCTGGTCGAGGCGTTCGACGGCTGAGGCACTGAGTCGAACGACGATCGACTGTTCTCGGCATCGAAGCCTAGTTGTCGCCAATCACTTCTGACCTCATCGCATCTAGCAGGGCCGATTGCGCATCGTCGAGCTCTACCAATCTCCCGGTCAGTTCGGCGTCCAGCGAGGCTCGTCCAGTGGCCAACTCCGCGAGTGGCTTCGGATCAGGGGAATCGACACCTGAGACGAGCTCAAGGGTTTCACGTTGCGCGCGGAGACGTCCCGCGGTCGCGTGGACGCGTCCGGCGGCCGAAAGGAAGCTGTGATGAAGGGCCTTCACGCGATCAGACACGTAGAGCTCCCATTGCTCGGGCCTGGGCTGCGGCCAATTCTCGTAGTCCACTTCTTCTGCACCTCCGTGCCGACCTTGCTCCGCCTGCAATCGCGAAGCCAGAGACGCGGCTCGAACCCACTGCAGGGTCACCTCGTACGTCCCGCGCCTGGCTTCGTGCGCCGCTTGGAACTTGAGTTCCTGCAACTTCCGACGGTACGACCACCGAGCTCCAAGCCAAGCGGTGACAGACCCCGCTAGAAGTCCCAACAACGACGTCAGCAGTACTTCAGGGAGATTCATCGACTCGCTCCTATCGTCACCGCCGCGCGCGGTCAGGACGGTCTGTAGCACTCTTGAGAGCTGGGGCAAGATGTGCGCTCCGAGCAGCTCGCCCGCGCCGCCGAATCGCCGCGCCACCGCAGTCGGTCCCATAGTCACGTCAATCGTGCCGAGATCCGGAGTGCCGCACGCCCGATCGCCCAGGTTGGGGATCCCGGTCAACGCGCAAGCGAACTTCGGACGCGTCGAACCGCCTAGATAGACGCAGGTCGAACACGCAGCGCGCGTCGACCTTTTCGCGGCCGGCGCTCTCTTCACCGCGATAGATCGGCTAGACCGGGCAAACGTCCGACGGTCGGCAACTCTCGCTCACGACAGCCTCGCCGAGACCTTGGCCGGGAGTCGCCGTCTGACAGCAACTGGCGCTGTCACAGCCCTTGAATGATTGCAACGACGAGCGTCGCGACCGAGAAACTGACGTAGATCGCAAAAGCAAAGATCGCCGCGCGGAGAGCGGCGAACTTCCTCCTGGCAAGCACGGACAGAAGGCGAATTTGGTCCCAGATTTCCGTGACGGGGTCGACGGTACGTACGTGTTGACGGATCTCGTCGTTGGTGTGGGTGGCCAGAGACGGCCATCCAAACCGGTTGAGGGCGGCGTCGGTGTCGGTTCGTGGGCTGATGGCTTTGACGAGATGGAGCAGTGCTGCTGCGAATGCGGCGACGGCGATCGTGGCGAGTGAGCTGAGGATGACGCGTCCTGTGCCGTGGTCGTCGTAGATCTCGTAGGCGACGAGGTGGAGTTGGGTGACAAGGAGCGTGGTGACGATACCGAGTGCAGCCAAGAGGATGGTCGCTTTGGTATCTGCGAACCGGACCCATTGGGCGACTTGGTCGTGGGCGACGACTCCCCCGGTGGATACGACAGTCGGCGCCGGGGTCGTAACGGGTGGGTCGGTGTCACCGGGCTGAGGACGCTGTGTTCGGCCAGTGCGCCGGACGGGTCGGCTCATCGGGGGTGGTATCCGTCCTGGGGCCAACGGTCAGTCATGAACCATTCGGTGTAGGCGGCATACCAATGCGCAGTCCATAGAGCGGCGACGGCGACGGTGTGCTCGTCGGGGTTCCAGTCGGCGTCGTCGGCGATGCAAAGGTTCTGGTTGGTGAAGATGTGCGGGGCCGGTACCCAGCGTCCGGCTCGGTACTTGCCGAGGCGGCGGGGCCGGGTGGGTTCGATGCGTGGGAGGCCGCCGTCGGTGCGGGTGTGGATGGTGACAGCGAACCGTCCACGTCCGGTGTTGATGACCCCCGACCACGACGGGGGTGCCGTCGTCTTCGCCGTGCCTGCGGGGTTCAGGGCGAAACCCGGTAGGACGGCGCGGACGGCGGCGTCGTGGCGGTCGACTTCGGCGGGATCGTTGAACCACCTGGCGGGGGTTGTCGGTGTTATCCCGATGACTCCCGATGCCGTCGCGCGCCTGGACGCGTTGTCACGGACGGCGGCTTCGACGCCATCGTGAAAGGTGTGCGGGGTGACAACCGTGACGGGGCCGTGACTCGGGTGGTGCAGGGCACCGGTTGCCGTGGTCACGACGCCGTCGCGGATCATCTGCCCGTCGAGGGTGATGTAGCGGGGGACGTGGACTCCAAAGTGTCCGAGGAGGTTGGAGATGCTCATCGTTGTTCCTTCCTCTTGGGGTCTAAGCGATGCCGACGGCGCTGACGGGGCGTCCATCTAGTTGGCGGGCGACGGTGGGCAGGAGTGGGAGGACGGGGTGCCAGTTGTAGTCGTAGAACGGGTAGAGATGCTGCTCGTACTGGCGTTGGAACGTCTTGGGTGAGTGCTTGTGCTGAGTGAAATCGCTGGTGTCGGCAAGGAGGTTGGTGAGGCCGGAGCCGACGACGATCTCCCAGGAGTTGGCGTACTTCTCGCACTTGGCAGCGAAGTTTGCGGCGAACCCGATGGGATTCACTTCGCTGGACTCGTGGCTGCCGGTACGGACGAAGTCGATGCGTCCGTAGTCGAGTCCGGCCCGAGCTTTGACGGGTTCGATCCCTGATCGGGTGAGCCAGGGGTTCACCTCGCGGTTGACGGCGTCGAGGGCGAACGCGCATGCGCTGAGCGCCATGGTGGCGGCGACAGTGGCGACACCGGGGCCGAAGCCGGCGAAGAGTCCGTCGCCGCGTAGGCCGAGTGGGTAGCCCCCGTAGATGCTGACGACTTCGACGAAGCCGGTCAGGACGGCGTGGGCAAGGGTGGTTACCTGGGCCGGGTCGTCCCAATGGCTTCGGCCGGTGAAGTCGGTGAGGTCGATGAAGACGCACGCGATATTGGCGGTGCGTACTTCGCCGATCTGGAGGTCGTCGTAGTCGGGGTGGCCCATGCGCCGGGTTTCGAGGCCCTGGGCCGCGAAAGCTGCGGTGGCGCGGGTGACTCCGGTGTAGGACTTGGAGGCGGCCTCGAAGAGGTGGGTGGCGGTGGTGCGTCGGGCGTAGTCGTTGCGGACGGTGTCGCCGAACGATTTGAGCGTGTAGGTGTCCATAGTTTTTCTCTGGTTTCGGTCGGCGGCGGTGTCGTTAACTGTGGGGTGGATCTGCTCGGTGTTTCAGTCGTTCTCTCGGCGACACGGGGACGCGCCAGGCGGCGCTGCTCCGTACTGGTGTGGGTCAGTGCGTCGCCGCGTTGGCCCGCCTGCGGGGGCCAGCTAGATCGCGTTAGGTCGGCGCCGAACGAGGCGCCTCCGAAGGTGCGGGGCAATCTGGAACCTGCGCGTGATCCGGTCGACCTGAGCGTTTACGTCGACCGCGCCTGGGTGAACGTGTCGGGGACGAAGTGCATCGTGACCGCCAGTGCGGCGATCACGATGCACTGGATGGCTCTGAGAAACCACTCGGGCACACCGTGGCCACCGTCGACCAGTGACGCGAAGGTCTCTCCCACTAGCCCTTGGAAGACTTGGGGTCGTTGCCCGGCTTGATGGTGTCCTGGGCGCGGATCTGACCGTTGAGGCCACGGACTTGGAGTTCGCCACCTCCGTCGTTGCCGAGGATCTCGCGGGCCCGCTTGATCCCCTCGGCCTGTGTCGGGGTCACGGCACTGGCGCGCGATGCACCCGGCTGGCGGACCTCGAAGTCGCCGTCGGGGCGCTTCTGGACCACTCGCTTGTTCGGCTCAGTCATGGTGCTTACCTCTTCCGGGCGAATGGCCCACTTGCCGGCCTCGGGGTCTGATGCCTCGGGTGCCTTCAGACCTTCCACACGCGACACCTCCCAGATCTGTCCAGTGCACCGGCGCAGAAAGTTCCAATCTTTGCTCCGAGTGCGGACATAGAAAGGAATCCCAAGAAAAAGTTTGAGATCGGTTGGACAACATGGGGCGGTGACACGTGTTGGATATCAGACGGCAGGTTGAGCGGAGAGGAGACGGCATGACGGCAACGGGTGATGCGACCGCAACGAGTCGCGACGAGGCGCGGTCGCTGTACCTGCCCGAGGGGCTGTACCGTCTCGTTTCCGATCGACCCCGTGTTCTTGTTGAGTGCGCCGTCAGTCTGGTCACGACATCGCGGCGCACGGGGCGGGAGTAGCCATGGGCCCCCGCGAAGAACTCGTCACCATCGGCAAGCCTGGACCGCTATTCCTAGACCTGCTCTACAAGACCGTCGATGCCGTGGTCCGAGGTCGCACTCCGCCACCTGGGTCAACGTCGTGGGACAAGAGCGCGCGCCAAGAACTGGCGCACCAGTTCTTCCTGCGCAAGGGCGCGGACAAGCGCCTGATCACACTGGTCACGAACTCCACCGACGAAGACAGTTTCAGACGGCAACTCCAGAAATCCGTGCGGAACTTCCTGCGCGACCAAGGCCGCAAGACCGACCTCGGCAAGGTAATCATCCGGCTGAAGCGTCTGTTGTCGAAGCAGGCCGCGACCGGTCGGTTCACTGACCTCGGCAACGGACGGTGGGGGCTACCCGGTTGCCCGGAAGAAGCCACGACCGCAGCCCACAGCGACCTCGTTCACGCCATGGCGCCGGTCAAGGTCGTCGTCCCCATGTGGACGAGCGAAACCCGGGACGCCCCGTTGGCAGACGAACAGTCGTACGCCCGCCTTGTCGAGGCAGTCCTCACCGAGGCAGCAGGGTCCATGACAGCCGAAGAACTCGCCACCATTCTCATCCACCGGCTCGATCACGTTCACACACCCCTCTACATCGAGGACCGGCACGGCGAGGTGCCACCGACGAAGCGGCCCGCGGTGACGGACCCAGCTGCTGCCATCGAGGCCGACCTGACCGAGAAGCAGGCTTCCGACTTTTTCGAGGCCATGACAGACCGCGACCGGCGCGTGTTCGCCACCCGGCATCTGACCTGCCGCGAGGCCGAGGAGACAGTCGGTCGCAAACACGCTCAGGTGAACAACCTCCGCAACGCCCTCGATCGACGCCTTAAGGACCACCTCCCGGTCGAAGAGGACCCCGGACCGTTCGCACTGCTGGTCTACCGACACTGCTGCGAATGGCTCACAGATCAGACAGATCCAGGCGGTGCGACGTTGGATACAACATTGAGACTACAAAAGGAGGTGGCATCGTGAGCGAACACCCCTTGGCCATAGAGCTGGTAGCCGCAGCACAGTACGAACCCGGCACGGAACCCATCCATGAACATCTCCGGGACTGCGCCGAATGCCAAGACGAATACGACATCATCCAGTCCGAGCTGCACAACAACCCCGACACCGACGGGAACAACGGGCACGCACTTGATGTCGGACAATTCGATGAAGCGACCATTGCCGAGATCCTGGCCGGGGCGCCAACGCTTCCCGAACCCTTGATCTCAATAGGGAACGTTCAGAGCGAACCCGCTGCCGGTGATCTGTGGCAGATCGGCAACGGAGACGAGGCGATCCTCGCCCTGCTCACTCAGACCACCGACCAGACAGCCCGCGTGGTGCCCGCCGTGTTGGACGTTGACATGGCCGACGAGAAGTCGATCTATATCCCCGCCGACGCATCCCCGCTAGGGGTCGACGCCATCCTCATCAACGACCTAGCCCGCACCGTTCCCGTCCAGGCACTAATCGCCTGGGTCGGCACAGTAGCCCCCGACGTCGTCGACCAAGCCGTGGCAGCGAAACCGGTGCCCGCCGCCACAATCGGGGACCGACTCGCCTTCCCCATCCACCATCACCATGACGAACGCCACACGGTCCGGTGGGACATCGAGACACTCCTCGCCGACCTCACCGCCGCCCACCCACACAGCCCAGATCCCAACGACTCAGGCGCAGGTCGCTCCCACGAGTGGGAGTTCACCTACCCGTTCACGGAACTACGCAACGACCTGAGAGCACGGATCTTCGGATCCGACCTGCACCTGCTCCCCCGCACCACACTCGACATCGGGCAGGCGAACACACTTACCTGCATCGCCAAGGTGACCTACCTACAGACGACGACAGTGATCGTCACACTCACCGGGGCGCAGTCGCTGTTGGCGATGACCGGCGAAACGCTCGCCGCACCGTGTCGGACGTTGTTGAGACACGAGCCGGACGCAAACGCCATCGCGGTCGTCCTACCCATCGGGGACTGGACGACAGTCCTGTTCACCAGTGCCGACACTCACGCCGCCTTCGTCGCACCAGCTGGGCATTCCGAGCCGCGGCCAACTCATGTCGGTTACGGATTCCTCGACACCATGCACAAGTATCTCGACAGCAAGATCACCGCATGGGAGGAGACCGACTCGACGACAGGTCCCCTCCCCACTCCCGACACCGAAGAGATCACCGAACGACACTCCACCCTTGCGGTCACAAGCATCCGCCAAAGCGGGGCGCGGTGTAGGGAACCCAAGCGTGGAGTGTGGTCGACCCTCCCGCCAACCACGGGCGAAGCTGTCATGCGTTTCGTTCAGTCCCTGCTGGATGACCACTCGATGACGGAAGCCCTCGCACACCTCGACACAGCGTGGCGAGAATCTGCCGGCCCACCGAGGGGGTCAACCACCTTCCCAGGCTCCGAGGACGACGCATGATCACTCACGTTCAGATCCGAAATTGGCGCAACTACGAGGAACTCGACCTCGACCTGCTGCCTGGCGCCACCTTCATCGTCGCCGCCAACGGGATCGGGAAGACCTCGCTCGTCGAGGCGGTCAGATGGGCGATCTTCGGACTCGTCAACGGAGGCTCCTCACCCCACGATGCCGTCCGCGTCGGAGCCCCCGAAGCAGCAGTCGAGGTGACCATTGACCTTGGCAGCAAGGGAGAGTTGCGGATCCGTCGCACACTTTCGCGCCGCGCTTCACGAACGACGCAAGCAACCGTCGCGCTCAACGGCGGACCAATCGCAGACAACCAGATCGACACGCTCCTCAGCGAAGCCTTCGCCGCGAACTATCAGTTCTTGTCCAGGCTCCTGGTGCCCTTTGGCAACCGCGAACAAGCCACCACCAAACCCGACCAAATCGGCCTGGAGCAGCACCTCGGAAGAATCTATGGCGTCGACAACCTCCGCGACGCCATTGAGGTCCTGACCGTCCGTCTCCGTGAGAACGACAAGGCCATCAAAGCAGTGAGGGCCGCCCACGCCGCCGACCCCGCCCGAGTGACCGATCTGCGTGAGCTTGTAAAGACCACGCGCCTGCTGCAGCAACAACGCGAGGAAGAACTCGCCGCCATTGACGCCGAAGCAACCCTGGCACGCAATATCGAGAACGCCCGGGAACGCCACGGCGAATGGGCGGACCAGAAGAACCGCCGTGACCTAGCCATCGACACACTCGCGGCGGCGGCGACGACGGTGTTTAACCGCAGCATCGAACCCGCCGTACTAAACGTCACGATCTCCCAGCGCGAGGAGGAGCTGAGCAACAACCTCCGCGAACTCCAGGTCGAACAAGGGATCAACCAGTCCCGCATCGAGACCCTCAAAGCGAACCGGGAACGCCTGGACACAGCGCACAACGACTGCCCCGTATGCCGACGCCCCCTCGACGCGGACACCGTTGCGCTCGCTCACACCTCCACCGAGGACGACATCACCCTCCTCCGCCGCGCAAACGAAACGCTCGCCCTCGACGAAGCCCGGACCCTGCACGACCTCAAGACCATCCGCGAGCTGCGCAGCGCCGCCCAGCAGGTCCCCTCCCTCCCGCCAGAGCCCGCCCTTCTGGCAGACGACGGCGTCACAGCGGCTCGAAGTAGTGAAGAACTCATCGACGCGGCTCGCGACGCCCGTCAGAAACTCATCGAAGCTTCGACCAACCACCGACGCGCCCAAGAACAACTCGACGCAGAACTCACCGCTGCCTCAGCCAACCAGTACCTCGTAGCGTTATGGTCCGAAGCGGCGCACCTGGAAGCCGCAAAGAACGCAGCCCAAGCCACCGTTACCGAACTCCTCCAAGGGACTATCGGTCCACTCGCAAATGAGATCACCCAACGCTGGACCACCCTGTTTCCCCAACGCGGCGAGGTCCGCACGACCCCCGGCGGCACGATCACCCGCAGGCTCGGCGAAACCGAACTGCCCTTCACCGCCTTCAGCGCCGGGGAGAGCACCGGAGCGATCCTCCTACTGCGGCTCCTTGTCGTGCAAATGGCGACATCGGCATCGTTCTGCTGGTTCGACGAGCCACTCGAGCACCTCGCCCCCGAAACACGACGCGACGTCGCGAACCTCCTCTCCAGAGTCACCCAAACGCACGGACCCCTGAGACAGGTCGTCGTCACCACATACGAAGATCAGCTGGCCCAACGCCTCCGCGACCGCGACCCCGACAACGTCCACCTAGTCTATGTTCGTCAGGCCTACTAGAAGCCCTTCGCACGACAACGGCATCAGCATGAAACACCGTCACGCCTGGTCATTCATTCACCGGATACGTGTCGCCCAGAAGCTCGACCCTCGTTTCGCCGCGAGCGCATCAAGCAACGGGACCGACGATTGGCGGTAACAGTCACCTCTCCGTGATCGAGATCCTCGGATCACCCGGGTGCCAGTTGTCGCTCGGATTCATCGAGAACCCTTCGACAAAGGTCGTGTGGTCGGCCACACGGCTTGCATCGACGAGCGCCGCGACGGCCCGAGCGAGCGCTCGAGCGTCCAGTGCGCCGCCATCGAACTCGATCGCGATCTTCTTCATGGTGCTGGTCTACCGGATAACCTTCGGCGATGACCGACGAATGGTTTCAATGACTCGAATGTCTCGGCGTGCGTCTTATCTCCGCGTGCGGGACGCGCCCGCTCGTTCGACCAGCGGTGAGGGAAACGGCAAACTGTCAGCATGGATCGCCTAGGTCGTCAAGATCTCCACTATCACGCAGCCAACGGTGACCTCCCAGCCATCAGGGCTCGTCTAGCCGCAGGTGACGACGTTGGTCTGGCCGACAGGCAGGGATTCACGGCACTACACCTCGCTGCCCAGCAGTCGCAGACCGAAGCAGTCCAGGTGCTAATCGACGCTGGTGCATCCGTCAATCCACAAGATCGGCACGGGAACACCCCGCTTTGGCGTGCAGTGTTCGACTCGCACGGTCGGACCGCGACTGTGCAAGCGCTGCTTCAGGCTGGTGCTGACCCCGACATCGCCAACAACACTGGAGCAACGCCGCGTGATCTGGCGAGCAAGATTGGAACCGCAGAGGTCGCCGCCCTATTCACGAAACCGGATTGATTGTCGGGAACCGCTCCCGCTCCGAGCGCCTGCGTCATTTCGCCGCGTCTGACTGACAAGCGCGAGCCACCCCGGGCTCGACGCTCGGCTCTGAATCGGTCGCGCTCGCGGGTCATGCCACAGAACCTCGGCCCGTTGTCGCCGGTTGAGGATCCGGTCGGCAGATCTACAACGTGTTGCGAGGCCCGTTCCAGGTGGCGAGGTGGCCGCGGGACCGCTTAAGTAGGTGCATGACGGATCCGAACCATCCAGCCGAAGCGGTCGAGCCTTGGCTCCACGCCTACTACAGAGGTGCGGACCTCCGAGAAGCAGCCGCGATTGCAGGCGTAAGCCATCAAGCGATCTCCAATTGGCTCAAGGCACGCGACATCCACGTGCGCTCCAAGAAGGAGACAGATGAACTGCGCCGAAAGCTGGAGATCGACGAACATGGCGAGGCCATCCGCGTCACGTTCCTCGCCACGAGGAACCTCGCGGCCACAGCCAATGAGGTCGGCGTTTCGGAAAAGGCAGTTCAGCAATTCCTCGACGCCAACGTGCCGGATTACAAAGTGCTGGCAAAGTCGCCGCGCAACAGGCGAAAGAACTACACGACACAGGAACTGATCGACTCCCTAGCCGAGGCGGCGGCAGCAGGCGCCAGTCCGCTCGCGCACGCCAGCTACTTGAAGTTCGTTCATGATTCCCCGCTCTTAGCCGACGGCCGAGACCGACCCGGGCCTCAGGCAATGGGATTGCGGTTTGGCACGTGGACGGCGGCCCTCCAAGCCGCAGGACTCCCTGCGAACCCACGGTCCGGCCCGAAAAGCGAACTCGACGACGTCAAGGCAGTCCAATCTGTTGTCGCCTGCTGGACAGATCTGGAGAAGCCGCCCACCGTCGACGCCTACGACAAGTGGCAGCGAAACAAGGTTGCTCACCCTTCCCCCGCATCCGTGCGCAAGTTCTTCGACTCCTGGGATCTATTGCTCGTCCGCGCGTGGCAAATCCGCCACGGCATCAGTCTGGACCCAAGCGATGCTGACGTGGCCATCCCGCCTGGTCTTGCCGACGCAGGACCCGGTTTCTTGCCGTACGGGCTCGCGGACGAGGAAGCCAACCTCGAGAGGCAAGCGAACGAGTTGAAGTCTCATCTGGCCGGTCTGGAGTTGGCCGTCCGGAACCATGCGCGGATTCAAAATAGACTTGCCGAGGCTGTCCGAAAGGGCGGACGAGAGCCGCTCTCCCCGAGCACCGAGCCGTTCTTCGACGTGGCGTTCGTGGACGCCGATGGCACACTCGTAGTGGCCGAGATCAAGTCCTGCAACGACTCAAACCTGGAAGGACAACTCCGCCTAGGAGTCGGCCAGATCTTGCGCTACTCCCACCAACTTCGTAGAAGCCATAGAATTGTGCGCCCCGTCCTGGTGACCCAGTTGGAGCCGCCCGGTGAATGGACCGATCTGCTGGACTCGCTCGCGATCGTGTCGATTAGCGAGCCGAGGCTCGAGTCTGGGGTGCGTGCATTGCTCAGCGGTACATAGCGCCGCGAAAGCGCCAGGTCTTCACGAGGTGACGGGGCCAGGAACGACAGCCACGTCAGAAGCAGAGCACTGGTAGAACGGAGGCAGGCACCCGAGACGGGAGACGTGACATGCCAAGTCGAGTCAGGGTCGGTAGCGTGGCGGACTTCGCCGATGGGAAGCTGCACGTCGTAGACGCTGCGGGGACGTCGATCGTGGTCGGTCTCACCGGGGACTCGTTGTGCGCGGCGCGCAACCGCTGTCCCCACCTGGGCTTCTCCCTCACCAGCGGGCCAGGTGGTCTGAGGTACGCCGACGGGCAGGTCGTCTGCCCGTGGCACAACTCCCGCTTCGACCTCGCCTCTGGCGAGAACCTCGACTGGACGCCCGGATTCGCCGGAAGGGACATGCCGCGCTGGTCGCGGAGGATGATCGCGCTCGGCAGGAAGCCGTCGCCGCTGACGACGTACGAGGTCATGGTCGAGGGCGACGACGTCTACGTCGAGCTCTGAAGAGAGCCGTTCAGCACCATCAGGATGGGCCGGTGTGCGGTGGCCCGAGGCCGGGCCGGGACCCGACGAAAGGGCTATTGCATCCTCGCGCCGGAAGGCGTAGGCAGGGAATCAACCGGCAGTGCCGGACCGGGCGCTGCCCTGTCCCGAGAGGAGTGGGCCGTGTACGCACGCTCCACAACGTTCCAAGGCAGGCCCGCCAACATCGACGCGGGCATCACGTTCATCAACACCGAGGCCGGGCCCATGCTCGACCAGATCGAGGGCTGTCGCGGTCTCTCCCTGCTGGTCGACCGCGAGACCGGGCAGTGCATCGCAACGTCCTCATGGGAGGACGAGGCGGCCATGCGCGACAGCGACGAGCGGCTTCGCCCGCTCCGCGACCGCGGGCGAGACATCCTGGGCGGCCCCATGCAGGTCGACGAGTGGGAGATCGAGGTCATGCACCGCACCCACCACGGCGAGTGCTGCCGAGTCAGCTGGGTGCAGGGCGACCTCGACGCCATGACGGAGACCTTCCGCGTCGGGATCCTTCCCGAGCTCGAGCGGACCCCCGGATTCTGCAGCGCCAGTCTGCTCCTGAACCGGTCGAGCGGCCTGGGCTGCGCGACCACAGCCTGGGAGACCCGCGCCGCGATGGAGGCCAGCCGCGCGTCGACTGACGAGATGCGCAAGCGGGCCGCCAGCGACGCGGGCGGCCAGATCGTCGACGTGCACGAGTTCGACCTCGCCTACGCGCACCTGCACGTCCCCGAGATGGCTTGAGGACCTCCTCAGCCGGCCGAGCCCATCCGCGGGCGGGCTCGGCCATGACCATGGGCATTCCTCGGATCACAGGTCGATCTCGCGCCCGACGCCAGGCTGCTACTGCGTTCGGTAACGCCAAATCCTGAGTGCCGAAGGGGTTGATCGCGCCAGCACGTCGGCGCATGCTCGGAGAAGGAGGTTGCGATGAAGCCCTCACGCATTCCCGACGGCATCCCGGTTCTGTCACGTGGCCGGCATCGAACGCCACGACGCGGCGCATGCTTCATGGAGCTCGCCTCGGTACTCGCCGGTGAGCGGTGGAGCGATCATCCCTCCTGCACTCATCCCTTGCTCGCGGAGCTGGCAAGGATGGTGAACGATCACACCAGCGACGACGGACGCCAGCAGCTGGTGCCGCTCATCCCCTCGGTCGTGGGCCGGCGCGGGAACGACCGGACGTGGCTCACGGTCGCGGTGGCGGTAGCGGCGCAGACCATCCTCGACGTCCCAGAAGCGACGCAGCGCGCGCTGGCAGCTGGCCTGCTTCAAGCTGAGCGCTTGTGCGCGGAGGCCGAGCCCGATCTGGCGGCCACCCGGCGGGATGCCCAGTTAGCCCTCGGGATGGTCCCTGGCGCGGTTGCCTGGGTCGATCGACTTCGGATCCGACGCCGGATCGACGCAAAGACCTTCGCGAAGCGTTCCGCGCCGACGATGGTCAGGTGCGCCGTCAACGGGGTCGTGGCGAGCGCCAGTCCCGACCGTGACAGCCGGCTAGCCGCTTTGCTCGAGGCCGGCATCGCGGCTTGTCCCGCACCAGACTCCGAGAGCGACGCACCTGCTTCGGGTCGGCTTCTGGCTCAGGCAGTGCCGACCAGCCCGCACTAGTTCGCTCCCAGCGGGCGCGACTGGGAGCGATCAGTGACGCGCGACGGCAGCGTCCGTCAGGCTGATCGTCGCCACCTCTTCGATCTCAACCGGCTGGTCGCCGCGAACGCGGTGGATCTTCACCACGACCTCGGTGGCTGAGGTCTCGAACTCGAGAAAGTGCTTGAAGAAAGGCGGCTCGTCGAGCGAGTAGATCTCGGAGACGAACTTCTGGATCGGCCCGAACGGCGGGTTCAGGCCGGGGAAGGCGATCTGCGCCCGACGTCTGGTCCGCCGGCCGACGCCCTCGACCTCTGCCGCTTGGCCACCCTCCTGCTCGGCCTCGATGATGGCCGTCGCGTCCGCCTCGCTGATGAAGTCGTAGTGCGTCGGGCCACCCGGGCGGTAGCGAGGACTCACCCACGCCCTGGGGTCCGCGATCAGCGAGTACGCACCGATGAACACCAGGTGGGCGAGGAGGACGGCGGCGCCGATGGCGACGGCGGTGAAGAGGGCCGCGCCGACCGCGACGGCCGGCCACCATGTCCTGAGCTCGTTCGCGAGCCGGCCGGGCGCCTCGAAGCCGGGCACGTCGAGCAGGCCCGGCACCGCCGCCCCCAGCAGGAGCACGCCGAGGGCGAGGACGGCGAGGACCAGCAGCGGCATGTACAGGCGCTCGTGCTCCCGTCGTACCCAGTCGACGACCAGCATGCCGATCACCGTCACAGTGATGAGCGCCGGCAGGGCGAAGGCGGCCCGCATCCATGCGGAGTCGACGGCGTCGGCGACCAACGCCCAGAGCACCAGCGTCACCGGCGCCGCGAGGAAGACGAGGGGCTGAACCAGCCAACGCCGCCAGCGGAGCCACGCTTGCGCCCGGCGTCCGGTCTCATCGTGCAGGCGGCGGGTGAGGAGGTCCGGGGCCAGAATGGCCGCGAGCACCACCACCGCGATCACCGCCAACGGCACGAGCCCGAGCAGGCCGCTGAGGAACAGCAGCGTCAGGCCCTCGCCGCTCATCACGCGCAGCATCTCGCCCGCCACGACTGCTGCCTGGGCGAGCACGGCCCACACCACCGAGCGCTCGAGCCAGCTCGCGGCCCTCGCGCCGTTCACGGTGGTGACGATCCGTTTCCGCCACCCGATGATCGCCAGGACGGCGTAAAGGTCGACCGCGACGACGAGGACCCAGGACACCGTACGTCCCTCGTCCGAGCCGCCCGCATCCAAGACCATCGGCAGCATGGCCAGGATCACGAGAGCCGCCAGCACGCACGCGAACGCGACGTGATGCCAACCGGGCACCCGCTCGACGGGGCTCCACCACCTCGACCACCGCACGCACCACGCGTTGAGGCAGATCCACAGGGTGCACGACCCGAACAGCACCAGCAGCTCTACGGCCGCATCCGGCAGAAAGTGGTACAGGAACAGCGTCGCCAGCACCCCCGCGACCAGCGCTTCGAGACGCAGGAGCAGGCGGCGTACGAAATGACTGCGTCCGGGACGTTGCGGCATCAGGTGCAGCAGCATCAGCACGATCATCGCGGCGATGGCCACGCCCCCGGCCCCGGTGTCGGCGAGCCAGCGGCCCAGGACCACTCCCCCGCCGAACAGCACGACGGTCAGCAGCAGCCGCCAGATGCTGGGGACCAGCTGCTGGGCGAAGTACGACAGCGACTCGGCCGACCGCGGGAAGAGCTTGGTCGGCCGGAATCGCAGGTCGCTTCGCGCGTCCGCTGTGGCCGTCCGGATGGGATGGGTGGCGTGGGTGTACGCACCGCCACCGCCGCTCACGATGTGCCACAGGCCGTCGCGCGAGCTGTCCGGCACCGTCGGGTCGTACATCTGGAAGTTGTGCGTGTCACCGCCCACCGTCGCGACGTAGCCGCGCTTCTCGTCGGCCACGATGTCGTACACGGTCTCGTCAGGGCTTCCGGACACCTTCCCCTTCCGGCGCTCACCGTTGACGAACAGCGGCTTGCCGGTCATCAGGATCTTCGGATTCTCACCGCCGAGCGAGCTCAGCCAGTCGAACTGCGGGCCGTCGATGGTCCCGTCGATGCCGGTGTCGATGCACACCAGGTCCACATGCTTTGTCTTGATGACGAAGTACGGCGCCGGCTGCAGCGTGGCTTCCGGTGCCGGCGTGCCATCCGAGGCTGGTTCCCCCCACCGCGCCGGGGCGGACCTGTCCGACGGTTCGCTGGGTGTGCGCCACATGATGCGGCCGAAGCGGTCCCGGATCAGCTGCCATCGCCCCAGCGGCTCCCCGAACGACGGCGCCAGGACCTCGCTGGGCCAGGTCGGTGGCGCGTCCGCCGGGTAGAGGAACTGGTGGGCGAAGCCGTAGAGGCCGTCGTACCAGTCGTGGTTGCCCGGCATCGCGTAGACCGGGACGTCCTCCGGAAGCGCGAACTCGGCCCGTACGTCAGCGGGCGCCTTGAGGCCCTGCACCCGGTTCGACCGGTACGGCTTGTAGAAACCGTCCACGTAGTCGTTGACGTTGCCGGACGGGTAGATCACATCGCTCAGGACGAGCACGAAGCCGGCCTGTTCCGCGGCTCGCGCCAAGGCGGGCGCGACGACGTACTGCGACGCGTCCTGCTCGCCGGTGTCGCCGATGACCAGGAACCTCGAGACCTCGGAGCGGTCGATCGTCGGCTCGTCCGTCTTCGTCCAGCGCGCACGCAGGTCCTCGACGAGCCCCTGCGTCCCGCGTCCCAGGACGTCGTTGACCGAGTCGATGAGGGTGCGCGCGGCGATCCAGGAGAGGCTGTCCCACTTGGTCGGGTCGTTCTGCAGATAGTCCCGCGTGCGAGCCCAGTCCTCGCTCCCGGTCTCGGTGTCATCGCCCAGAGTCATGGACATCCCCTTTGCAGGACGGACCGGCCGCCGGACCCGCGCGACCGCATGCAACAGGTCTAAACAGATCCCGGCACGGCGCGACGGTAGCGCAAGCCAGCTACCCAAGACGCGGTAGTGGCCCTATTCCTTCACCCGCTTGGTCTCGTACGCCCACATCGCGACCTCGACGCGGTTGCGGGCGCTGAGCTTGTTCATCAGCGCGGCGACATGGGACTTCACCGTGCTCAGCGTGATGTTCAGCTCTCTGGCGATCTCGGCATTGGTGCGGCCGCGCGCGACGGTGAGCAGGACCTCCTCCTCGCGCCCGGTGAGCGGCTCGATCGGCTGGGCCGGCGGGGTGGCTCGCTCCAGGCCGGCCAGCGTGGTGAGGAGGCGGCGGGTGATGTTGGGCGAGATGAGCGCGTCGCCGTTCGCGGCTGCGTGGATCGCCTGGACCAGCAGCTCGGGGCCGGCGTCCTTGAGGAGGAAGCCCCGGGCACCGGCCTTGAGGGCGCCATGGACGTACTCGTCGAGGTCGAAGGTCGTGATGACCACGATCGCGAGCGGGTCCTCGACGCCGGGGCCGGCGAGCCGGCGGGTGGCTTCGACGCCGTCGATGCCCGGCATCCGGATGTCGAAGAGGCAGACGTCGGGACGCAGCTCGCGTGCCACGGCCACCGCCTCGTGACCGTCCGTGGCCTCCCCGACGACCTCGATCCCGGGCTGCGCGTTGAGGATCATCGTCAGGCCGGTGCGGACCAGGAGCTGGTCGTCGGCGACCACCACCCGGATCGTCATCGCGACACCTCGCGCGGCAGGGTCGCCTCGACGGTCCAGCCACCAGCCGGGTCCGGCCCGGCCTGGCACACGCCGCCGAGGAGCTTTGCCCGCTCCGCCATCCCGAGCAGGCCATAGCCCACGCTGGTCGCGGGGCGGGGCGCTTCTCCGTCGTCGTGCACACGCAACCGTACGACGCCGGCCTCGCCCCGGACCTCCACGCTGACCCTCGTGGGGTAGAAGGCGTGCCGGATCGCGTTGGTGACCGACTCCTGACAGATCCGATACACCGACACCTCGACCGGCTGCGGCAGGTCGGAGAGATCGCCCACGCACTGCACCTCCACCAAGGGGCTCATCCGGGTCAGCTCGTGCAGATCGCCGATGCCCCGCTGCGGTGCGTACTCGACCGGCGCTGCGTCGGCCGCCTCGCCATCGCGGAGCACCCGGACCATCGTGCGCATCTCGGACAGCGTCTGGGAGGCCTCGGCCTCGATCACGGCCAGTGCCTCGACGGCCGCGGTCGGGTCGGTGGCCGCCACCGCCCGCCCTGCCTGAGCCTGGATCGCGATGGCGGAGACATGGTGGGCGACGGTGTCGTGCAGCTCGCGGGCGAGCTCACCGCGCTCGAGCGTACGGACCTGCTGGACCTCGCGCTGGCGCGCGACCGCGCGGTAGCGCATCGCCGCACCCAGGGCGAACGACGCGACCACCACGGTGGCGCCGCCGATCAGGTCCCCGAAGGTCTCGGTCGCGGCGAGTCCCAGAGTCACCGGCACGGCGACGATCGCCGTACCGATCAGAGCCTCGCGTCCCGACGCCCAGCGGTAGAGGGCGTAGGGCAGCATCAGGACGCAGACCATGGTGTAGAGCCCCGCATCGACGACGTCGTCGACGATCAACGGGATGTGCAGCACCATCGCACCGCCGAAGCCGACCGCGGTCGCCAGGAGTGGATGCGTACGCCGCCAGAGCAGGGCCGGGATCACCACGAGCGCGACCACGGTGGCCAACGGCCGCCACGGTACGTCGGGGCGGAAGATCGCCTCGCCCGCGGCCGTGACCAGCAGGGCACCGACCAGGGCCCAGTCCCACCACGCCCGCGCCGGCGGGTCCGGGGCACGGGGCTCGGCCAGGACTGAGCGGACGAAGGCGGTCACCACCCCTCGACCCTAGCGAGCGGACAGCCTCGCCGTACGGGGCACAAGCACGAGCGTCTCCTCGTACTTTCGGCCGAGCAGCCCCCTGCTCCTTGGCCCGATGTGGATCGCTCCTCGCCCGGCAACGGTAGAGACATGTCTGAACTCCTCTACCGGCTGGGCCGGTCCGCC
This sequence comes from Nocardioides sp. NPDC087217, assembly GCF_044744805.1. NCBI lineage: Bacteria > Bacillati > Actinomycetota > Actinomycetes > Propionibacteriales > Nocardioidaceae > Nocardioides > Nocardioides sp. NPDC087217. The sequence goes on along the minus strand of NZ_JBIUZB010000002.1, from coordinate 165,246 downwards.
GCGACCCGTCCCTGGACCGCCATCGGCGCCTGGGTCGTTCTCGCGCTCGTCGTCATCGCCTCCTCCGCCGCCTTCGGGCGCGAGCTCGAGGAGAGCTTCGAGGCCCCCGGCCTCGACTCCTACCAAGCCGCGGAGCTGCTCGCCGAGGCCCAGGCCGACGAGGGCGGCGTCACCGCCCACGTCGTGCTCCAAGCGCCGGACGCCACGACGCAGGTGGTGCCCGTGGAGGCGGCCCTCGCGGAGCTCCCGCACGTGCAGGGCACGACGAGCAGCGTCTCGCAGGACGGCGACATCGCGCTCGTACGGGTGCAGTACCCGGCGATCGAGCACCTCGAAGCCTCCGACCTGGACAAACTCAAGGACGCCGTCGCCGACCTGCGTGAGGAGTCGTCGCTGACGCTGGAGACCGGCGGCGACCTGTTCTTCGCGTTCGAGGAGGCCCCCACCGGGCTCGGCGAGGTCGCGGGGATCGTCGTCGCGATGATCGTCCTGCTGATCGCCTTCGGCTCCTTCGTCGCCATGGGGCTGCCGATCGGGATGGCGCTGTTCGGCCTGGTCATCGGCATCACCTCGATGAAGCTGGTGACGTACCTGATCGACATCCCGGCCTGGGCGCCCGAGCTCGCGGCCATGGTCGGGCTCGGCGTCGGCATCGACTACGCGCTCTTCCTGGTCACCCGGCACCGCGAGAACCTGGCAGCGGGGATGCCCGTCCCCGAAGCGGTGGGCCGAGCCCTGGCGACCGCGGGACAAGCGGTGATCTTCGCCGGCGGCACGGTCGTCGTGGCGATCCTGGGGCTGCTCGTCGCGGGGATCCCGTTCGTGACCGGTGGCGGGGTCGCCATCTCCGCGATGGTGCTCGTGATGGTGCTCGCCTCGGTCACCCTGCTGCCTGCCTTGCTCGGACTGGCCGGGCACCGGATCAACGGACGCCGGCGACGGGTCGCGGACGGAGTGCACCGGCCCAGCCCTCGACCCAGCACAGGTTGGTACCGGTGGGGTGCTCACGTGACCCGCAACGCGACCGCGTACCTCATCGGAGCAGCGGTCTTCATGATCGCCCTGGCCGCACCCGTGCTCGCGCTCGACCTTGGCTTCCCCGACGACGGGACCAAGCCCGAGTCGAGGACCGAACGCCGCGCCTACGACCTGATCGCCGACGGCTTCGGGCCCGGGGCCAACGGGCCTCTGGTGATCGCCGTCGACATCTCGCAGGACAAGTCCGTCGTGGCGCCGCTGGCCGAGGCGGTGGCCGCGGACCCGGGCATCACCGCGGTCGGCGAACCGGCCATCGATGACTCCGCGGGCGTGGCGACGGTGGTGGCGCAGCCGACCACGTCGCCCCAGGACGTTGCCACGCAGGAGACCGTCACGAGGCTGCGCGGCGAGGTCATCCCGAACGTCCTCGACGGCAGCTCGGCGACCGCCCACGTCGGCGGACAGACCGCCACCTTCGCCGACCTCGGCGACCGGGTGCAGGAGCGGATGCCGCGGTTCGTGGCGGCCGTGCTGCTGCTGTCGTTCCTCCTGCTCGCCGTGCTGTTCCGGTCCGTACTGGTCCCGCTGAAGGCGGTCGTACTCAACCTGCTGAGCGTCGGTGCGGCGTACGGCGTGCTCGTCATGGTCTTCCAGTGGGGCTGGGCCGCCGGCCTGATCGGCGTGGAGTCGACGGTGCCCATCGTGTCGTTCATCCCGCTGTTCATGTTCGCGATCCTGTTCGGGCTCTCCATGGACTACGAGGTGTTCCTGCTGTCGCGGGTGCGCGAGCAGTACCGCCGCCACGGCGACAACACCCGCGCGGTCATCGAAGGGATCGCCGGCACCGGTCGCACCATCACCGCAGCCGCGCTGATCATGGTCGCGGTCTTCTCGGGCTTCGTCCTCGGCAGCGACCCGGTGGTGAAGATGATGGGCGTGGGCCTGGCCACAGCCATCTTCCTCGACGCCACGGTCGTACGCCTGATGCTGGTTCCCGCGACCATGAAGCTCCTGGGCAAGGCGAACTGGTGGCTGCCACGGTGGCTGGACCGGCTGCTCCCGGAGCTCGACTCCGCGCCGGTGGAAGAGCCGGTCGAGGTGGGAAGCCCCCAGATTGGCGTATAGCAACGCGTCGGGGCCGGACTGATGATGAAAGTGCAAGCCCACACGACATCTCGGCCTTCCTGGCCATTCGGTTCGGTGCCACGGCAGGTCAGGTCCGGGGCATCGAAGACGGAAGGAACAGAGGTCATGAAGCTGTTGATGAAGAGCTGTGCCATCGCGGCCGGGCTCGTGCTGGCTGGAGCCGGTGCCGCGAGCGCGGCAGAGGTGAACGGCAACGGCGACGACATCCCCGCGCCGGACCGCGCCTCCTCGGAGTGCGTGTTCTCGGGCCAGGACACCGCAGACGCCATCGAGGGCAACCCGCCGGGCTTCGACGACGACGGGCTGGCCGAACGAGGCAACCAGAGCCCCGGCGGCAACGACCGTTACCACGGGGTGCAGAGCTACGGCATCTTCGTACGCGCCGGACTCAAGGAGTTCGTGCCGTCGCCCGGCGAGGCATGCAGGGGCAACTGACGCCCGCAGGGATCTGCGGCTTACACCCGTCCGGCTGGGCGAGGCAACGCTCAGGGTGCCTCGCCCAACCGCTCGCACGTATCGTCGCTCAGCTGATGCCGAGCATGGCAACGTCCAGCTCGGGCAGGCTGGACATCTCCGCGGCGACCTCAACCGCGCGGACTCCGACCGTGTCAGAGGCCATCGTCTCGGCGACGAGCGTCCGCAACCTGTCCACCTCGCCGTCCTGAGGAACGTGGAACGCGGCGCCTCCGGAGTCGACCAGGGCGGTCCCCAAGCCTGCCTTCATGACGACGGCACCGTTCGCGCCCTGATCGGCGAAGAGGGGCACGATCACCTGTGGGACGCCGGCGGCGAGGGCGTCGAGAACCGTTCCCGAGCCGCCGTGGTGGACGATCACCGCCGCACGGGAGAGAACCTCGGCGTGCTCGGCCCACGCTTCGATTCGTACGTTCGGGGCAGCTGCAAGCTGTGCGGGGTCGAGGTCGTGGCCGACGGTGAAGACGGCGTCCACCGGAAGAGCGCCCAGGACCTCGGCGACGATGTCGAACCACGGCCGCATCGGCGGCATCGTGGGCGCGACGGTGCCGAGGGTCGCGTAGACGAAGCTCGGATCGACCTCACGCGTGAGGGGCTCGCCGATCCGGTATCGCGCCGTGGCGGCGAACGGCGAGGGGTCGAGGCTCGCCGGGAACCTGGTCAGGATCGGCGACTCGACGATCTCGCGGTGCAGGCCTGACCGCCAGTCGTCGAGCACCGGCGCCGCCACACTTTCGAAGAACGCGATCTCCGAGCACAGACTGACGCCGAGCCGCACCTGGGGAACGCCCGCTTCGGCGGCCGCCAGTGCCGATGCGTACTCGGCGGGATCCCGCAGCACCAGGTCCGGCCGGAGGTCATCGATCGCCGCGCGCACCGCCGGGATCATCGCCCCGGAGTTGATGCGCGCGAAGAGCTCCCGCAGCACCAGCTCCCGCGCCACCTCCATCGGCGATTCAGCAACCCGCTGCCAGATCGGTGCGACCGACGCGGGGTCAGGCGCGGCGCCCTCTCGGAAATCGAACCCCTTCGCGCTCGCCGCCAACCCGGGCGGCCCCACCACGGTGACCTCGTGCCCCTGCTCGGCAAGGCGCTTCAGCCAAGGCTTCATCGGGTTGAAATGGCCGGCGCCCGCCGTCGATACCCCCAGGATGCGCATGCTGCGCACTGTGCCTGCGCCGGCCGGACCCGGCAAGCGCCTTGTCCCCACATTGCCCAGACGACGGTACGTCCGGGGCGCTCATGACGTGCCGACCGGGCACCACCAGTCGGCGATCGTGGGGCTGGTGTGGCCCTCGAGCAGGCCGGGATCCGCGAGCACGTCGTCGCGATGCATCCCGGGCACGACCCGGAAGTCGATCGACCCCGGCTCGCTCACCAGCGCGAGCACCCTCCACAGGGATCGGGCGTAGTGCTCGGCAAGGTCGGCTCCGTCCCACTCGTAGAAACCCCGATAGCGACCCTGCTCGTCGGCGGCGAGCCAGAGCTTGGAGACAAACCCGGGGAACCCCACGAACAGCGGGGTGTTCAGCCAGCTCTCCCACCGGAACAGCAGGTGGCCGCGACCCCGGACCCGGCGGAGCCTGAAGCACACCACCAGAACGCACGGCTCGACAGGTGGCAGTGCGACCGCTGTCTCTCGATACACCTCACCGGTCGTCCCGTCGGCGAACCGGAGTCGGCGCCCCACGTTGACGCGCGGCCAGTGCACGACCCCCGTGGCCAGCATTCGCGCCGAAGCGACGACACAGCGAGCCACCGCACGCCACGCCTTCGCGGCTGGCAGCGGTCCTGCTCGAGAGCCCTCGCGGTCAGATCTCGGCTCGTTCGTGCACATCGGCGGATCCTCTCGTCCGAAGGATGGCGACCTAGTGCTTCCAGGCAACCCGACGGCGTCGCGGCCGACGAGGGGCCTTCGTCCTCGCACTCGGTGACGGACGCCCTCAGGATGTCGGCCGGGGCCCGGCCCTTCCGACCGTTCAGGCGCTCAGGAGCAAGGCGCCGTCGGGCACCGTGGTCCATGCCTGCGCCTCGGACAGCTCGCGTGCGCTGCGTCTGAGCACATCGAGACCGGGATGGTCGAGATCCGCGCGCCAGCGCATCGTCCAGGGAAACAGCGCAACGGGAGCGACGAGCGGACGCGTGACGATGCCCTCGAGCGGGCTCTGGCTCTCCAAGGCGAGCCCGGGCGCACCGTGCAGCCGCAGGTGCGCGGCGAGCTCGGCACCGCCGAGGACATGGGGATGCCCGTCCCCCGGGTCCACGCCGAACGGCGCGAGGAGCTGAGCCATCGCGCGGGCCCATGCGGGAGTCACGTGGTCGCCGGACCGCGTACACACCCGGGCCGTACGGAGAGCCTCGAGCGGTACGGCGTCGAGCACGGTCAGCTCGTGATCGTCGGGGAGCAGCACGATGACCCGCTCATGGCGGACCGCCTGCCCACGCGCGGCCGAGACGCCCTGTGGGGTGGCACCGAAGCCGACGTCGGCCCCGACCACCGTGTCCGCGGAACCACCGCCGTAGCGGACGATGAACTCGATGTCAGGGGCCGTACGCCGAGCCGCGTCCAGGACACGAGCAGGCGTCGTTCCCGGGGCGACGGCGTCGATGACAAGGCTGCCGGTGTCGGCACGCAGGTCACGTACGACGCGGTCATGCAGCGCGATGAGCTCGCGCGCTCGGTCCAGGAGACGCCGGCCCTCCGGCGTGAGCGCGACGCGGCGCGAGGAGCGGTCGAGGAGGCGGACGCCCGCGGCGTCCTCGAGCCGGCGTACGTCTCGGCTGAGCGCCTGCTGGGCGATGAAGAGCCGGTCGGCCGCGCGTCCGAAGTGCAGCTCCTCCGCGACCGCCACGAAACGGCGCAGGAGTCTGATCTCGAGGTCGCCTGCCACGAGCCCATTCTGTCCGGTCGGCGAACCGGCGACAGGAGATCGACAACAGAAGTGCGTTGATCCGCGCTTCGCCGGTGTTGGACGCGCACCCGAGGCCGCGAGGAATCTGGAGACATGTCCTCGTCGATCCGATCCCTCACCGCGCTGCACGGCGGAGTGGGCATGCTCACCGCGGTCTGGGGCGCGGGGCTTCCCGTCCTCGACGCCCGAGTCGGTCTCGGCCCCACGCGACTCGGGCTCCTGCTCCTCACCCTCGCGCTGGGCGCGGCGATCGCGATGCCGCTGGCGGGACACCTCGCCCACCGCTGGAGCGACGCCACCGTGCTCCGCGTCGCCCTCCCCACGGCTGCACTCCTCCTCGCCACGATCGGCGCGACGCCTGCCGCCGAGCCGATGATCGCCCTCGCCGCCGCCTTCGGCCTCTGCTGCGGCGCCATCAACGTCGGGCTGACCTCGCAGGCGACGGCGGCCGAGCGCGCAGCGGGACGACCCGTGATCGCCCGGATGCACGGATGCTGGACGCTCGGCGCCGTACTGGGGTCGTCCGCACTGGCGGCCGCGCTGCGTGCCGGCGGAGACAGCCTCCTGCTCCTGCCCGCCGCCGCACTGAGCGCCGGCGCCCTGCTCACGCTGCTGGCACTGCGGCTCCCGGCCGGCCGCGCCGGCACCGAGCCAGGCACCGCCGCGGATCCGAACGCAGCAGCTTCTCAGGGGCCGACGCGCGCGGTGAGCCCCGTACTCATCGGCGCCGGTGCTGTGGCCGCCGCTGCCTTCGTGGTGGAAGGCGCGGCAACCGACTGGGCGGGGATCCACACCACTCGCGTCCTCGGCGCGGAACCTGCCGCCGGAGCGACGATGTACGCCGTCTTCTTCGCCGCGATGACCCTGGTCCGCTTCGCGGGAGACCGTCTGCGCGGCACGGTCGCCGCACCGATCCTGGTGGCGGCGGCCGCCGGGGTGACGCTGCTCGGATTCGTACTCGTCCTCCTCTCCCCCATCGTCGCGGAGGGTGCGCGGGTCGTGGTCGCCGCCGGAGGATGGGCGCTCGCCGGCGCGGGCACGGCCCTCGTCTGGCCGATCGTGATCGGAAGCCTGGGCGCGTCCCGGATCGATCCGCGGCGGCTCTCGGTCGTCACCACGATCGGATATCTCGGCGGGTTCGTGGGGCCGGTCCTCATCGGCGGGCTCGCCGCAGGGGTAGGGCTGGCCGGCGCGATGGTGCTACCCGCCGCGCTCACGGTCCTGCTCGCGGCCGCCGCGCCGCCCCTCGTCTCCAGGCTCCTGCGCCTGGCCCCGACCCGACCACTGCCATCACCGATACCGACACCGAGGAGAACGCCATGTACGCACCCATCCAGATCGACCTGCCCGAAACACGCCTGAACTACGAGTTACGCGGATCCGGGCCCGCCATCGCGCTCGTCGGATCTCCGATGTCCGCTGAAGAGTTCGCCCCGCTCGCCGAGGCGCTCGCCGCCGACCACACCGTCCTCACCCACGACCCACGCGGCCACGGCGGGAGCGTCCTGGCCGATCGGTCCGTCGGCTCCACACCCGAGCAGCGCGCGGACGATCTCGCCGAGCTCGTACGCCGCACGGGCCTCGGCCCCGTCGCCATCCTCGGGTCCAGCGGCGGTGCCGTGACGGCCCTCGCCTTCGCCCAGCGTCATCCCGAGCTCGCCACGACGGTCGTGGCGCACGAGCCCCCGCTGCTGGAGCTTCTCGACGACCGGGACGAGCAGCGCGCCCTGACGGACGCGATGAGACGTCGCTACGCCGACGGCGACGTGGTCGGCGCATGGGGCATGTTCTTCGACCAAGCGAACATCGTCGTGCCGGACGGCATGCTCGAGGCCATGTTCGGCGGCGAGCGCAGCCCGAGCGCCCTGGCGGAAGAGGCGTTCTGGTACGCCCAGGAGCTGCCGGCCTCCGTGCGGTGGGAGCCGGACGAGGAAGCGCTGCGCCGCGGCCCTCGCATCGTCCTCGGCATCGGCGAGGAGTCGGCTGGCCAGCTGTGTGAGCGTACGACCGAGGCGCTCGCCTCGCGGCTCGGACTCACCGCCATGCGGTTCCCCGGCGACCACACCGGTTTCGTGGACCACCCGAGTACCTTCGCCGCCAGGCTGAAGGACGCATTGGGCCAACCTCAAGCGCTCCGCTGAGCAGCCGGGCGAATGACGATCTCGTTGACATCGACGCCGGCCGGCTGGGCGATCGCATAGCTGACGGCACCCGCGATGGCATCCGCGGGGATGCTGGCGGCGCGGTACGCCTCCATCGCGGCTGACGCGACCGGATCCGTGATGTGCTCCGCCAGTTCGGTCTCCACGACTCCGGGCGAGATCGTGGTGACTCGGATGCTCGGGTCGGACTCGAGTCGTAGCCCCTCGGTGAGCGCCCAGGCCGCGTACTTCGTGGCCGAGTAGACCGCCGAGGTGGGAACGACCTTGTGGGCACCGATGGACGCGATCGTCACCACATGGCCGCCGCCCTGCGCCTTGAAGTGCGGGAGGACGGCAGCGATGCCGTGCAGAAGGCCCCTGACATTGACGTCGAGCATGCGGTCCCACTCGTCGACCAGCAGCGCGTCGAGCCGCGACAGCAGCATCACGCCGGCGTTGCCGACCACAACGTCAAGGCGTCCGTGGCGCGCCACGACGGAGTCGACCAGACCGGCGACCGCGGCCCGGTCACTTACGTCGAGACCGTGGGCCTCCGCGCTGTGTCCGCTGTCGCGGAGCTCGGCGGCGACCACCTCGAGGCGCTCCGTGCGTCGAGCGGCCAGAATTACGTGGTGACCTTCGGCCGCCAGGCGCCGAGCGGTTGCCTCACCGATTCCGCTGCTCGCACCGGTGACCAGGACTGTCTTGGATGTCTTCGTTTCTGTCATGCGTCAACCGTGCTGCCTTCAACGGACACCATGAAGGCCGCGCTGTCCCTGGGAGCACCGCACCCACCCATCGATGACTCATTCGCCCTAGCATCGAAGCCGTGGCCTCTACTCCTCTTGGTGACTATCTGCGCAGTCGGCGCGCCCTGGTGAGCCCCGACGACGTGAACGTGCCCAGCATCGGAGTTCGCCGTGTCCCGGGTCTGCGTCGGGAGGAGGTTGCGATGCTGGCCGGAATGAGCGTTGACTACTACGTCCGCCTCGAACAGGGCCGCGAACGCAATCCGTCGGCCCAGGTGCTCGACGCTCTCAGTCAGGTCTTCTGCCTCGACGACGAGGCCCGGTTGCATCTCTACCGGATCGCCGGCCTGGCACCGGCGTCCTCCCGTGCGATCCTCCCCGAGCGCGTCGATCCCCAGCTGCTCCAACTGCTGGACATGTGGCCGGACACCCCCGCCCTCGTGCTGGGTCGTGCCTACGACGTCCTGGCCGGCAACCGTCTGGCCTACGCGCTCTTCGACGGGTTCCGTCACGGCGCCAACCTGCTCTTCAAGCTGTTCCTGGACCCCACAGCGCGTACCTTCTACCCCGACTGGGAGCAGGCTGCGACGAACACCGTGGCGGGCTTCCGTCTCCTGCACAGCGACGCCCCACACGACCCGCGCATCCGCGAGGTACTACGAACCGTCAGCGAGCAGAGCACGGACTTCACGCGCCTGTGGGCGCGGCACGATGCCCGCGGCAAGCGCCATGAGTCCAAACGGTTCCATCACCCTGATGTCGGCGAGGTGACGCTCCGGATGGAGGCCTTCGACGTCCGTTCCAGCCCCGGGCAACAGCTCGTCGTCTACCACGCCGACGTCGGCTCGCACAGTGCCGAGGCGCTGCGCCTGCTGGGCACGCTGGATGCAACCAGAGCTGCGGAACAGAAGACCAGACCTCCGCGACCTGATGGTCGACGGCTGAAGCGCTAGCTCGGTGGCGAGTTCCGGAACTGGAACTGCACCCGTACGTCGTCATCGAGCCGGACCAGGATGGTGGTGCCGCCGGCGCTCCAGGTGTCGGGCACGAGAAACATCCGGTCGTCTCCCTGGATCAGCAGCCTCAACCGCCAGTAGCGGAAGCGGTAGTCGCCCTCACCGGCATCAGGTCGTACGACCTCCTCGACCCCGGCGGTGGCCGGGACGTGCAGCCGCTCGCGGGTGTCGAGGACGACGCTGGGCAGGCTGCGGAGGTTGCGGGCCTGTTCCATCGCCAGGCCACGGCCGGTCCACTGCGCGGTCGTGGCCGTCGCCCAGATCACGCAGGCGGCCACGCCCACCCAGAGCAGCACGATGCGCGGTTCGAGCCGGCCGCCGCGGAGCCGCAGGGCGTACGCCACGAGTGCCGCGCCACCACCGAGCAGGACCGGCGTCACCAGGGCGTAGTACGCCCAGCCACCGACGAGTGCGAAGCCCGCCAGGAGCAACGTCCCGACCGCCAGGAGGACCAGTCCGGCGCCGAGGACGATGGTGACCAGCGGACGAAACCAGTCCTCCACGGCATGTCGCCGAACCCAATGGTCGAAGGCGACCACCGCGACGCCGCCCAGCACCAGGACCAGCATCGGGGTCAGCAGAGGCTGTGGGCTGCGCATGACGTAGGCGCGAGTGCTGAGCCCGATCACGTCGACGTCGAGGCCGAAGTAGTCGTACTGGGCACGGGCGGCGACGTACCCGAAGTAGAACAGCACGCCGCTGATCAGGGTCACCGGCGCGACGAAGCTCGTCGCCAGGCTCACCCAGCGGTCGATCCCCGTCGGCGGCGTCTCGGTCATCGCTCAGCCTGATTCGGCCGGGTCCGTCGACTCGGTCGACTCGGACTCGGACTCGGACTCGGACTCCGTGTCGACCTCCGGCGCCGTGAGGAACGCCTCGGTGTCGCCACCCTCGACGTCCTCGAGCTCGCAGGGCTCGGCCGAGCAGGTCATCTCGCCGCTGAGCCGCAGTACGGCGTCCTCGCCCTCCTGCTCATCGGTCCAGGGAACCAGCGAGAGCATCGCCACCTGGCAGCTGGTCGAGTCGGCGGTGAAGACGAATCCGTCCAGGCAGGACGCGCCGTCGCACGCCGCGTCAGCCGGCTCGAAGACCTCCGGCTCGACCTCGTAGCCGGTGACGACGACCGAGACGCCCTCGGGGACCGACGGGCTGTCACCGCTCGGCCAGAGCCAGCTGACGTCGGCGCAGACCACGCCGGGGCTGCCGTCGAGCGGGTACGACCCGCCGCCGATCGGGAGCGTCGGCACGGCCACCACCGGCTCATCGGGATCCGTCGGATCGTCGGGATCAGGATCTCCCTGCCCGGTCTCCGCAGAGCTCGCATCCGTGACGTCCACCTCCGACTCGCCATCGGACGAGCCGCACGCGGCGAAGAGCAGGAGTGCGCAAGGGATGACAGCGAGGAGCGAACGGTTCAACACCATGATGAACACCTCCTGAGATCAAGGAGGTGCGGCCGTTCGGCACTGATACCCGTCCGAGGTGGTAGGTGGCGGGCATCCGGGCCGCTCATCGTGCGCTCAGCTCAGCTGGGCCAGCTGGGCGAGAGCAGGCTTGGTGTGCTTCGCCAGCCGTTCGCGAGCGTCGGCGAGGGCGGCCGACGCGGGATACCCGGGCGGGACCCGGGCCGGGTTGAGCGCGACCCCGTCGGACCACGCCTTGATATCCGGTTCGGACGAGAACGACATGGCCGCCTGGGTGCCCAGGACGTTCATCCTCGCCCACGTCGCCATCGAGTCGGGGAACGGACTCGGTGGGCAGAGCCGGTTCTTCTCGGCGTCGGCGTCGCGGGTGGCCTCGACGTAACCGGTGACCGCGGCGCCGAAGCAGGGGAAACCGGCACGGATCGGCTGCAGCGTGATCGCCTCGGGGCGCCAGACCGGGAGCAGGGGCGGATACTTCAGGCCGTCCGCGGCACAGTGCACGACCAGGGCGTCGTCGGCGACGGCGAGCGATCCGTCGGCGAAGGTGAGGCTGCCGCGGTCGACGTGCTGGATGTGGCCGCGGCGTACGACGTTCTCGAGGGTACGCAGCTGCTCGAGCTCCCACGTCGCCAGCGTCGGAGCCTTGGCCATCGTCGGCATGACCGATCGGTCGATGCGGAGCATGATGCCGGCGTCCTCCAGCCCGAGGAACAGCTCCTCGGGCGACGTCGACCTCTCCGCGATCTGCATCGTGTCGGCGGCCATGCCGAGGAAGATCGAGGGATCGGGCTGGACGACGGCCCGGTTGAACATCCACGGGTCGCGCGGCCGCACCCAGCAGATCGCGTCCGGGTCGACGCCGCGCGACAGCAGCCAGATGCACGCGTCGGTCGCGGTCTTGCCGGAGCCGACGACGACGTACTGGCTCGGGGTCTCCTCGAGCCGTGCGAGCTCGTTGACCGGCAGCACCCGGGCGCCCTCGGTCACCCCGAACGGCGGCGGCTTCTCGGCGGGGATGCTGGGCGCCAGGTAACGGGCGTCGACGATCCGGGCTCCGGGCATCTCGAAGCGCTCCCCCGAGATGCGCGAGACGACGGTGCCGTCGCCGACGTACTCGCTGTTCGGGAAGAACTCGACCTTGCCCGACTCCATCATCCGCTCGAGGATCCGGGCGTAGTAGGCGCAGATCTCCGCCTGGGTGGCGCGCTCCTGAAGGCCCTTCTCAGGCCCTCGCTGCTGCAGCTGCCCACCACCGAGCAACGTCGAAGCGACGCCGTAGAAGGCGGAGGCCTGGTGCAGGCGTACGAACGGGTACGCCTCCAGCCAGTGCCCGCTGACGCCGTGGCGCCGGTCGACCAGTGCCACCCGGACGTCGGCGTGCTCGATCAGAGCGTCTGTGAACGCCATCCCCATGGCGCCGGCACCCACCACCAGGTAGTCGACATCGACCGTGCGGCTCATGCCTCCACGAAAGCACGCCGAGGACCTTCGCGGTCAATAGGCAACCGGTCCTATGCCGCAGACGGGGTAGAGCTCAGCTCGGCCGGATGCGCAACAGCAGCCACCCTCACGCTCGTTGGGCGGTCTCGACGGCTCGTTCGACGAACTGTCGGATGTCGTGGTCGGTCACTGGCTCGCCGGTGATCAGCAGTCGGAAGTAGATCGGACTGGCGGCGTGCTCAAGGATCGATCGCGCATCTGCGTCCTCCGGAAGCTCACCTCGATGGATGGCTCGCTCGATGATCACCGAGCTGCGATGCATGCGTTCGGCCCAGAAGGCGTGCCGAGCCTCTGGGGCGATCGTGCCTTCGAGGGATGCCCGCACCATCGCCTGCATGAGTGGAGTTCGAACCAGCTCGGCGACGTCTTTCAGCAGGGCGACGAGGTCGGCGCGGATGTCACCGGTGTCCGCGTGCGGGAGGTCGTGGTCGCTGAGGCGGAGGAGTAGGTCGGTGACCAGGTCACGTTTCGTCGGCCAGCGCCGATAGACCGTTGTCTTGTTCACCTCGGCGCGTACGGCGACGTCGGGTAGTTGCAGCGCTTCGTATCCGACTTCGGTCAGGAGTTCCCGCGCCGCTTGATGGACTCGGGCAACCACGTCGGCAGCGCGACCGCCAGGGCGTCGGATGGGGACACGCTCTTCCACAGTGGCCACGGTCTCCCTTTCTTGGGTGCAGGTTCGGTTGACGTACTGACCCACCCTGCGATCTTATAGCAACTGTAGTTGCTATTGGGTCGACGGTTGAACGGAGCTGGGTATGAAGGCAGTTGAGGTACGGGCGGCCATTGGTGGCAACGACGTCACACGCGACGAGGTGCTTGCCTGGGAGGCGCGCCGCTTACCGAAGGCTGCGAGGCGCATCGGTCTCGCGGTGCCGCCCGGCGAGTTGGCGGACCAGCGGCTCCGGTTCGCTGAGGCGAAGCTCGCCCTAGGTCCAGACGAGATCCGAAGCCGACTTTCTCGGTCGTTGCGTGCCTCTGACATGTCCAGCAGAACGGCAGGACGGCTGTCTCGCGGAGAACGCGTCAACAGCGTCTGCGACCTGTATGTGACTGGAGGCGACGCGGCCGCCTTCACGGATTGGTTCATGTCAACTGAACGGACTGACTACGAACTCAGCATGGTGGCGGCCAATCCCGACCATTTCCTGATCACGACGACGAGTTATGGGCAACAGGAGGTCATCGAGACAACAGGTGGAAGTCCACTGCCGTCGAGATTCTTCATCGACTACCAGGATCTGACATCCCTGCGAACCCCGCTCGACCCGATCTACGGCGCCGACGCCTCCGGCGTTGCCCGAACCGAGTCCGGACTCCCGATTGGCGGAGTGCGTCACCAGTTCCGAGACACCGAATCCGGATTCCACGCCCACTTGCTCGTCGAGTTTCCCAAACTGCTCCCATCGCACATGGTTCGACAGCACCAATGGCACCTCGCAGTCGAGTTCACGAACTGGATCGAGTTTGCATTTCTGGGCTCTCCAAACTCCCGACCCAAGTACTGACGAAGCCGCGGGCGCTCAGACGCCCTGCACCCGGCCCCGGGCGCACGCGATGAGTGCGCCGAGGTCGAGACCGTACGTCGGACCAGCACCCCGTTCGTACGTCTCCAGCCGCCCCGCCGCCCGCTCGATCAGCCGCGAGGCGCCGACGGCGTTGCCACGCTCGTGGTGGGTCAGGCCGACACACAGCTGCGCCAGCCCCTGCCACAGCTCGCGCTCCTCCTCCGGGCACGACTTCCACCGCACCTCGAGCGCCTCGTGGGCCGCGAACGGGCGCCCCGCGTCCAAGAGCTCGCGGGCGTACGCCAGGGTCTCCGCCGGCGGACGCGGCTCCTCGGAGATCGGCTCGACGCCGACCTCACCGTAGGGCAGCGGGCGGCCGAGCGCGTCGCGCGGCCGGGCCTGCTGTGCCCGCCCCTGCTCGTTTCGATCGCGTTCGCTCACCGTCAGCCCTCCTCGGCTCCACCCTAGGACCTGATGAGATGAACCGACGCGTGCGCCTCGCTCCGTAGCGGTCGCTGTCGCACGCGATAGCCTGAGCGCATGACCGGCACACCAGGGATCAACGTCGCTGCCCCGCCCTCCGGCACCGGATGCGCCGAGTGCCTCGCGAGCGACTCCGGATGGTGGTTTCACCTTCGGCGGTGCGCCGAGTGCGGGCACGTGGGCTGCTGTGACAGCTCCCCGGCGCAGCACGCCAGCCGCCACTTCCGCGAGACGGGCCACCGCTACATGCAGAGCTTCGAACCCGGGGAGACGTGGTTCTGGGACTTCGAGAACCAGGAGGCGCTCCAGGGCCCGGCGTTGGCCGAGCCGATGAGCCGACCAGAGTCTCAGTCCCCACCGGCGCCCGCGGATCGCGTCCCACAGGACTGGCAGACACACCTGCACTGACCGGGTCGTCGGACGCACGAAGGGCCCCGACCGCTGCTGCGGTCGGGGCCCTTCGTTGAAAATCAGGCGACGCGGACGTTCTCGGCCTGCGGGCCCTTGGGGCCGGCGGTGACGTCGAACTCGACCTTCTGGTTCTCGTCGAGCGACTTGTAACCGCTGGTCTGGATGGCGGAGAAGTGAACGAACACATCCTCGCCGCCGCCGTCCTGCGCGATGAAGCCGAAGCCCTTGTCAGCGTTGAACCACTTGACGGTGCCCTGAGCCATGATCTTTTTCCTCTGTTCGGTGCAAGGGACACTGTGTCCCAAGCCGCTGAAGACATCCATCTGTGCTGATGTCCAGCGAACCGAAAACCAGATAAAAGATACAAGCCGCGACGTGGTGTGCGGCCAGGATGGCTTACAGAGCCATCCCTTCAACGAGATCCACAGTACGCCATCGGGCCCGGGATCGTGGTTTCCACGAGATCCCGGGCCCGGCGCGTCAGACCCGGACCGACTCCTCGCGCGAGCCGTCAGCGTCCAGCAGCCGGATCGCCTCGTCGAACTCGGCCTCGATGTCCGGGTTCTCCCGGTAGGTCACCAGGCTGACCACCACCGCGACGAGCGTGTTGAGAGCGAAGCCCGGCACGATCTCGTACATCTGCGAGCTGAGCGCGTCGACGTTGCCCCACACAACGACGGTCACCGCACCGACCACCAGGCCGGCCAGCGCGCCGGCGGCGGTGAGCTTCCGCCACCACAGCGCCAGCAGGATGATCGGGCCGAAGGAGGCACCGAAGCCCGCCCAGGCGTACGCGACCAGGTCGAGCACGGTTCCGCTCTTGGGCCAGGCCAGCACAGCGGCCACGACGGCGATCCCGAGCACGGCGAGCCGGCCGAACAGGACCAACTGGCGGTCCGAGGCGTCGTTCTTGAAGACCGCCTTGTAGAGGTCCTCGACCAGCGCCGAGGAGGTCACCAGCAGCTGGGAGGAGATCGTGCTCATGATCGCGGCGAGCACGGCGGCGAGCATGATGCCCGCGACCAGGGGGTGGAAGAAGATCTGCCCCAGGACGATGAAGACCGCCTCTGGGTCGTCGAGCTTCGCGTCGGGGTTCTGCTGGTAGTAGGCGATGCCCACGAGCGCGGTGCCGACGGCGCCGAAGAGGCTCAGCATCATCCAGCCGATGCCGATCCGCCGCGCGGAGGCGGCCTCCCCCGCCGTACGCAGGGCCATGAACCGGACGATGATGTGCGGCTGGCCGAAGTAGCCCAGACCCCACGCCGCCGCGGAGATGACGCCGAGCGCGGTGGCGCCTTCGACCATGCTCAGCCGCGACGGGTCGACGGCACGGATGCTGTCCAAGGTCTCGGCGGGCCCGCCGGTCACGAAGACACCGACGACGGGCACCAGGATCAGCGCGAGCAGCATGATCGCGCCCTGCACGAAGTCGGTGTAGGAGACGGCGAGGAACCCACCGAAGAGCGTGTACGCCACCACGACCCCGGCGACCACCAGCATGCCGGTGTGGAAGTCGGTGCCGAAGGAGCTCTCGAAGAAGACCCCGCCGGCGACCATGCCCGAGGACACGTAGAAGGTGAAGAACACCAGGATGACGGCGCCGGAGGCCATCCGGAGCAGCCGCGAGGAGTCCTTGAGCCGGTTCTCCAGGAAGCTGGGCACGGTGATCGAGTCGCCCGAGACCTCGGTGTACGTCCGCAGCCGCGGTGCCACGACCTTCCAGTTGAGCCAGGCGCCGACGGTCAGACCGACAGCGATCCAGCCCTCCATCAGCCCGGTCGCGTAGATCGCGCCGGGCAGGCCCATGAGCAGCCACCCCGACATGTCCGAGGCACCCGCGCTCAACGCACTCACCATCGGGCCGAGATCGCGCCCGCCCAGCATGTAGTCGTCGAGGTTCGAGGTGCGCCGGTACGCCCAGGCGCCGATGCCGAGCATGGCGACCATATAGGCCACCAACGCCAGCATTTGATAGGTCAGGTCTGACATCAAAACTCCAAGATCGGGGGAATGCCGCCGCAGAACCTAACCCGTAGACCACGTTTGGCTGTGATCGGCGCCCCACGACTGCGCTACACCACGCCTGAGGCCGCTTGACGCCGGCTCCTGCAACAGCCAGTCGCGGGTTCCGGTGCGTGGCAACGCCCGCATGCCCTACGGTCTCCCGACGTGACTACGACTGTGGTTGTGACCGCGATGGGCATCATCGCCACCCTTCTCGGAGCCTGGTGGGGCGCGTACTGGCAGCACCGGAACTCCCGCGACCTCCAGCTGCTGGATGCCAGGGTCCGCGTCTACGGCGAGTGCGCCGCGAGCCTGTACGAGTTCGAGCGCGTCACCTACAGCCGCGTCAAGGCTCGCCTCGCCGACCTCCCGGCGGCGGAGCGGGAGTCGTTGCGTCAGGAGGCGTACCGCAACAACTCCGCCGCTCGCGCAGCCATCGGCCAGCTGAGCATCCTCAGCGCCGGCGGCAAGATCCCCAAAGGATTCGAAGCCCTCCGTCAGGCGATCGGCGACCTCAACGACGCACCTGGTCTCGACGAGCTCCGGGAGCGGCACGACGAGATCTACGTCGAGCTCGACCGAGTCCTGGAGCAGGCGCGCGCCGACCTCGCGCGCTGAACCGACGACCTTGCTGCAAGAGCGCGCCGGACAGCCCACCGCCGCTGTCGACCCTGACCGTTTCCACACCCTGCTCAGCAAACCGTTCGAGCGTACGGCGGAGGTCGTGCCGCTCTCCAGGCCCCGCTCCCGACGGTCGTCAGCACCTGGATCAGGAAGGCAGTCTGGCGACGCATAGCCAGCACAACCGACTGAACAACGTCGGGTTTCAGTAGATGGTGGTCTGGCCTCCGTCGATGACCAGGTCGTGCCCGACGACGAAGCCGGACTCGTCGGAGGCCAGGAAGGTCACCGCCGCGGCGACCTCGCGGGGATCGCCGAACCGGCCGACAGGAATGCCCTGACGGATCCCCTCCATGACATCAGTGCGGTACTCCGCCGGGATGGCTGCCTTGTCGTACAGCGGAGTTGCGATGGGGCCGGGGCTGATGGCGTTGAACCGCACGCCGTGAGAGACCAAGAGGTCGGCGTTCCAGGATTTCACCAGGGACGACACCGCGGCCTTGGTCGCGGCGTACGCGTTGGCGTTCTGCGCACCTCCATGTGCGCTGGTGGACGCGTTCACGATCACCGACGCCGGCCTCGCTAGGACGGGCACGAGGGCTTGCATGAGGAAGAAGACGCTCTTGACGTTGATGTTGAAGAGGCGGTCGAAGCTCTCCTCGTCGTGCTTCTCGAACGGGCGCCAGTCGGAGACGCCCGCGTTGAGGAAGACGGCATCGACCTCACCGACGTGGTCTTTCACTACGTCGGCAAGACGGCGTTGGGCAGCAAGGTCGAGAGCGTCGGCTCCCACCGCTACGACGTCGCCGCCCAGCGTCGCGGCGGCAGCGTCGGCGCTCTGCTGAGTGCTGCCGGTGATGATGAGTCGCGCGCCTTCGGCGAGGAAGTGCCGCGCGGTCTCCAGGCCGATGCCGCTGGTGCCGCCGGTGATGAGAGCGCGCTTTCCTTGCAGTCGTGTCATGGGTCTACTCCTTGTGTCGATCGGGTTGTGAGCGAAGAGGTTCGTCTCGCCGGTTGGGCGCGAGATGCCCTAGTTGGCGTGAGCGCCGGTCGGTGCGATGCGGTCGATATGGGCGAGGTCGTCGGCGGTGAGCTCGAGCCGAGCGGCTCCGTTGTTCTGGGTGACCCGCTCGGCGTTGCCGGACCCGGGGATGGGGACGATGTACGGCCTTCGGGCCACCAGCCAGGCCAGCGACAGCTGCGACAGCGTCGCTCCCTTGCTCTCGGCGAGGGCAGTCAGCTCCTCGACGATCCCGAGGTTGGCCTCGAAGTTCCCCGGGGCCCACCACGGCGAGCGTCGGCGGAAGTCGCCGGCGTCGAGAGCGTCGCGCGGCGTGACGGCGCCACCGAGGAACCCTCGCGCGAGGGGCGCGTAGGCGACGAGTCCGATGCCGAGCTCTTCGAGCAGAGGGAGGACCGCCTCGGACTGGCGGGAGAAGATCGAGTACTCCGCCTGCAGGACGCTGATCGGGTGCACAGCGTGCGCCTTTCGGAGGTTGTCCGGGGTGGTGTTGGACAGACCGAGGAACCGGACCTTGCCGGCATCGACGTACTCCTTCATCACACCTACCACCTCCTCGACGGGCACGGTCGGGTCGTCGATGTGCTGGTAGAGCACATCGATGTGGTCGACCCCGAGGTGGCGCAGGCTGTTGTCGACGACCTCGCGCACGTGGCCCAGCCGTGAGTCCGGAGCGAAGGAGGGTGTGAAGCCGAACTTCGTCGCGATCGTCACCTGGTCCCGCACCGAGGCCAGTGCCGTGCCGAGCAGCCTCTCCCCTCGACCCCACCCGTACAGCTCGGCGGTGTCGAAGTGAGTGACTCCGTCGTCGTAGGCGCGGCGGATGGCAGCGATGGACGCGCCATCCTCGCTCTCCTCGCCGAGCGCGATGCGCATCGCGCCGTAACCGATCACTGACGTCGTCAGCCCCTGCTGACCGAGTGTGCGTTCCTGCATGCGAATCCTTCTGCAGTGTTGTGTCAGAACATGCCAAGTCTGTCAGACACTGACAAATGCTTAGAATGCGGCCATGGGTCAACGCGACGAACAGGCCGGCGGACTGCGCGCCGTCGCCCGCGATGCGGTTCGCCAACGACTGGCCGACGTCGCCATGGACCTGTTCGCCGAGCACGGGTTCGAGACCGTAACCGTCGAGCAGATCGCCGAGCGGGCCGGCGTCTCGGCCCGCACCGTGCACCGCTACTTCCCGGCGAAGGAAGACATGGTGATCGGCATGCTCGAGGCCAACGGGGGATTCGTGCGGGACGAGCTTCTCGCCCGTCCGGTCGACGAGTCCGTCCTGCTCTCCCTGCGCGCTGCCTACATGGCACTGGTCGGACGAGGACCCCACGATGAGCAACGCGTCAGGACCGCGATGCGCCTGCTGTCGAGCACACCGTCGCTACGCGCCCGCAACGTCGAGAAGCACTTGGTCTGGGCCGAGCTCCTCACTCCCATCGTCGCCGAGCGGCTCGACGGGGACGACGCGACTCTTCGCGCACGCGTACTCGTCGAGGCCAGCCTCAGCGCTTTCCAGCTGTCGATGATCACCTGGGCAGACGACCCCACCGAGCGCACGAGGGCAGAACTGCTCGACATCGCCTTCCGCGACCTGGTGCGCTAGCCAGAAGGAAGTGTGGGCGGAGATCAGCCGACGATTGCGCGACCGAAGACCTGTCGCGCGATCACCCACTTCTGGATCTCGTTCGTGCCCTCGTAGATCTCACCGATCTTGCTATCGCGGTAGAGGGCCTCAACTGGTCCTGCCGTGCCGTCCGCGGTGAGCTCACGCGCAAAGCCCAGACCTCCGAAGGCTTGAACGGCATCACGTGCCACGTCCACGGAGAGACGGGTCGCGTAGAACTTCGCCATCGCGGCCTCGGGCTCGGGGAACATCTCTCCGGCGTCGCGACGCAGTGCCGCCTTCATGTAGAGATTGCGGGCATTCTCGATGGAGGTGGCGTGTTCTGCCATCAGGAACTGCCAGTGCTGGTTGGCCGCAACCGGCCGCCCGAACGCGTGGCGTGTCGAGACATGCGCCACCGCCTTGTCGAACGCCGACTGGGCGAGCCCGACGCCCGCGGCGGCGATCCCGATCCGGCCGCAGGTCAATGTCGCGAGCGCGTGCTTGAGGCCGTGGCCCTCGACCTCGCCGAGGAGAGTGTCTGCGCCGAGCTCGACCTCTTCGAAGTACACGTCGGCTGTCAACTGGCCGCGGTTGCCCATCTTCAGGTCCGGTACGCCTACCCGAACCCCTGGCAGACGCGTGTCGACGATGAACATCGACAGCCGGTCGCTGGTCCTGGCCAGTGTCACGATGAAGCCGGCGACGGGCGAGTTCGAGATCCATCGCTTGCGGCCACGAAGGATCCATCCGTCGCCGTGGCGCTCGGCGACGGTCTGCACCGCCTCCGGGCTCAGGTCGGTCGACGCCTCGGGTTCGGTGGTTGCGAAGGCGCCTACCACCTCTCCAGCCACCAGGGGCCGCAGCCAGCGCTCCTGCTGCTGCGGGGTTCCGTGGAGGAGCGCGTTGCCCGCCAGGATGCAGTGCACGTCGAAGACGGCGGCGATGCTGCTCGAGTGGTAGGCGAGCTCCTCGATGGCTACCGCGGTGGCGGTCATCGGGTGCTGGAGCCCCCACCCCCCGACCTGGCGGTCGAAGCCCACGCCGAACAGCCCGTCGGAAGCCAACGCGTCGAAGACGTCGCGCGGGAATCCATCCACCCGCTCATTGCCGTTCGCGATCCCGAAAGCCGCTGGAGCAACGACGTCGTCGGCCACCTTGCGCGCTCGGCCGCGGACATCCTTCACCTCCTCGGGCGCGAGCAGATCATGGAACAGCGTGTCGAAGTGACGGTGCACAGTAGTCATCGGTGACCTTTCAGGAGAGTCAGGGAGGCGCCTTGCGTGGTCATCTGGAGATTGCGTAGTCGCGCTCGCGCAGCGCTCGCTTGTCGAGCTTCCCCACGGCGTTCTTCGGCAGCGCCTCGAGAACGACGAGAGAGACCGGACGCTTGTACGGGCTCAGGTGCTGCTTACAGAGGTCTTCGACCGACTCGAGGTCGATCGTCGCACCGGGTCGAGGCTGAAGGAATGCGACGACCACCTCGCCCCACTTCTCGTCAGGCATGCCCACGACGGCTGCTTCGAGCACCGCCGGGTCCGCTGCGAGGACGTCCTCGATCTCCTTGGGATAGATGTTCTCGCCGCCCCGGATGATCATGTCTTTGGACCGCCCGACGACGGTGAGGTAGCCGTCCTCATCCAGGAACCCGACGTCGCCCGTGCGAAGCCAGCCGTCGGTGATGACTGCCGCCGTCTCCTCCGGCCGACCGAGGTAGCCGCGCATCACGTTCGGTCCGCTCACCACCACTTCGCCGACCTGCCCCTGCGGGAGCGGCGCACCGTCCGGGCCGAGGATGCGTAGGTCCTGCCCGGGGAAGGGCAGTCCGACGGTGCCTGCCTTGCGAAGACCGTCCACGGGATTGATGGTCGAGCCGCAGGTCGCCTCCGAAAGCCCATAGGCCTCGACGAGGGGAAAGCCGTACCTGGTCTCGAACCTGGCGAGGAGCTCGGCCGAAGCAGGGGCTGCTCCGCAGACTGCGAACCTGACGGACGAGGTGTCCGGCCGGGCCTCCTCGGGCAACGCCGCGAGCATGCTGTAGATCGTGGGCACGGCGGAGAAGAACGTGGGCCGCACTCTCTCCACCGTTTCAAAGAAGGTGTTCGGGTTGAACCGTTCGGCAATGACGACGCTGGCGCCCACGAGCAAGGGCGAGAGCACGCTGACCACGATGCCGTTGACGTGGAAGAGTGGAAGGATCAGCAGGCATCGGTCGGTGGGTCCGAGCTGAAGTCCGGCGCGGCCCATCTCCGTCATCGCATCGAGGTTGGCGTGGTCGAGCATCACACCCTTCGGCACACCGGTCGTCCCCGAGGTGTAGATGAGCAGTGCCAGGGCATCGGGGTCGCCGACAGGTTCTTCGGCATCGACGTCACCCGCAAGGTCGTAGCGAAGGCCGGAGAGGTAGAGCGACTCGACGCCCGGGACGGGTTCGCTGTCGTCCTCGATCACCACGAGCTTGGTCTGAGAGTCCTCGAGCTGGCGAGTCACCTCCCCGGGGGTGAGGGCGGGATTGACCGGTGTGATCGTCGCGCCGATTCGCCACGCCGCGAAAAGGAGGATGACGAACTCGACCCGGTTGGTCAGCCGGAGAGCGACGACGTCCCCCCGAGCGATTCCGTCTTGCCTGAGCTGGACGGCGACGGAGCGCACCCGGTCGAGTAGGTCGGCGTTCGTCAGCGTCTGCGCCGAGTCCGCGACGGCGGGCGCCGCAGGGTCGGCCGCTGCGCGCCGGTCGGGCAGGGTGGAGAACCTCATCGTGCCACCTCCAGGTGTCGGGCCAAGAACTCCGTCTGGTCAGCGACGACGGTTTCGAAGGGCTCACCGAGATAGATGTCGAAGTGCCCCGCGTCGTACTGCTTGATCTCGCCACGAGGCGCCGTACGCGCATAGGCCAGCGTCTCCTCGGGCGGCGTCACCGAGTCGTGGTCGCAGATGCAGAACAGGATGGGCGACTTCACGTTCTTCGCTGCCTTGCCAGGTCGGTGCCAGGTGATCGTCGGCGCGACCCGCGCGGCGACCTCGTTGACGAACGTGCCGTCCTCGGGAACCAGCGCGAGGTAACCCGGGAGCGCGTCGGCAGCCGTCATGAGCGCCTTCTCCCCCGGCGCTCCGGCAAGCGTCAGCAGAACAGGCTCCTTGCCCAACGCCTTGGCGACGAGGTCGCCGGCGACGCGAGGCAGCAGGCGCATCGTGCCGACCGGTCCGAGGGCCCGCGCGGAGGCGAGCCCGTCGGTGAACGGGCACTGCGACACCGCCGCCCGAAGCTCGGGGTGGCGCGAGGCGACGATGATCGCGTGGCCACCGCCGAAGGAGCTCCCCCATACGGCGACCCGAGTGCCGTCCACGTCGCGACGGGTCTTCACGTGAGCGATGGCCGCGTCCCAGTCGGCCAGCTGACGCTTGATGGACAACAGCTGTCGGGGCTGACCGGTGGAGTCGCCGAAGTGACGGTACGTGAACGCCATCGCGGCGATCCCGGCCCGGGCGAAGCGCTCGGCGAACGCATCGAGTCGCATCTCCCTCGTCGCACCGAGCCCGTGGCCGAGGATGACGACGGGCGGCCGCTCGACGCCTTCGGGCAGGAAGAGCCAGGCGGCGCAGGTGTCGCCGTCGGAGTCGAAGGTGATGTCACGGCGCGTGACGGTGTGGTTGCTCATGTCTACGCTCCTGCCTTCGGTGCTCCGGCTCCGCGTGTGTTGCCGGTTGCCAGGACCTCCTCGAAGACGCCGGGCTGGTAGAGCGGCAGCTCACCGCTGGCCTCGGTGTTGGCCATGTAGTCGAGCATGAGCTCCTGGCCGATCTTCGACAGCGCGGTCGCGAGGAACTCCGATCGTTCGATGTGCAGCCCTGCCTCGAGGTCGGTCGAGCCGCCGAAGTACACCGCGCGCTTGATCGCGGCGCGCGAGGTCTTGGGTCGCGATCCCAGAGTCGCCGCGAGCTCGAGGGCACGCTCGAGCACCTTCTCCTGTGCGACGACGTCGTCGACCGCACCGATCTCGAGTGCCTGGGCCGGCGTGAACGGCTCCCCGGACAGGATCGCCACGAGTGCCTTGTGGTTGCCGACGAGCCGCGGCAGGCGCTGGGTGCCTCCACCACCGGGCATGATGCCCAGCAGGACCTCGGGCTGACCGATGAAGTAGTCGCCATCGGACATGACACGCAGGTCGTTGGCCCAGCTGAACTCGGCGCCGAGGCCGAGCGCGGACCCGTTGAGGGCGGCGATGAAGATGACGCCGCTCCGGTTCATCTTCAGGAACGTCTGGTGAACCCGTTCGAGTTGGACCGCGGGCCAGAGCGGCGTCTTACCGAGCGCACCCTTCATGCCACCGGCGCGGTTGACACCCCTGGCGACGCGAGCGAGGGCCGAGGCACCCTTCACGCCGACGGACGGCACGGTCGCACCGCCCTCTTGGAGCCACCGCACCTCGGCGTGCGAGACGAAGCGGCCCGGATGGGTCCCGGTGAAGACGACTGCCTGGATCTTCGGGTCGCCGTCCGCGCGATCCACGAGCACCTCGAGCTGCTCGGCGATGTCGTTGCCGAACAGGCCGAGCGGCCCGCCGTCGACACGAGCGATCAGGACCGAGCCGCGGTCCTCGACGTCGAGGTTTCCTCTTACTTCTGCTGCCATGACGAGTCCTTGTGACGGGCGCTTTCGCGCTACTTGATCTCCCCACAATAACGAAGTTATTCTAGATCGACAACCCGCCCGAGGAGAAGCAATGAGTAGAGACGCCATCGAGGATCCCCCGCAGTCCCTGGACTTCGACTGGGTCGTCGTCGGATCAGGTTTCGGCGGCAGCGTCGCTGCGATGCGCTTGGCCGAGAAGGGCTACCGAGTAGCTGTCATCGAGCGCGGAAGCGAGTACGCGGACGACGACCTGCCCAGGTCCGCCTCCGACCGCCGGCGATTCATCTGGGCACCCGCACTCGGGCTGCGCGGGATCATGCGCAACGTCCTGTTCGGTCACGTCTTCAGCTCGACGCAGACCGGAGTCGGCGGCGGAAGCCTGGTGTACGGCGGCGTCCTGTTCCGGGCACAGGGCCCGTTCTTCACCAACCCGCAGTGGCGCGACCTGGCCGATTGGGAGAAGGAGCTCGATCGCCACTACGCCACGGCCGAACGAATGCTCGGTGCCGCGACCACCCCGTGGGAGTCGGTGACCATGACCCTGACACGCGACGTCGCCCGACACTTCGGAGCGAGCGAGACGTTCGAGCCGGCACCCGTGGGCGTCTTCTTCGGCGAGCCGGGCAAGACCGTGTCGGACCCGTACTTCGGAGGTGAGGGGCCGGCACGAACGGGGTGTACGCGGTGCGGCGAATGCATGACCGGCTGCCGCATGGGGTCGGCCAACCGATTGACCAAGAACTACTTGTGGTTCGCCCAGAAGGCAGACACCCAGATCATCTCCGAGCGCGAGGTCGTCGACGTGGCTCCGCTCGGTGCGGACGATGGAGCCGACGGCTACCGGATCACCACGCGACGACCGGGCCGCCTGGTCGGCCGCCACCAGCGGACGTACACCGCGGGTGGGGTCGTGTTCGCCGGAGGTGCGGTGGGCACCAACGAGCTTCTCGCGGACTGCAAGCATCGCGGGTCGCTGCCTCGCGTCAGCAACCAGCTCGGCACGTTGGTGCGGACCAACAGCGAGGCGGTCCTGTCCGTCCTGCTCCCCGAGGATGCCGGCACATGGCATGACGTCACCGCGAGCAGCCGGGTGATCATCGACGGGGACACCCAGATCGAGTTCCTGACCTATGGCCGCAACGGGGACTTCATGAGGCTCCTCTTCACCGTCCTCGTCGGCCCGGGGCGCAGGCCGCGGCGCCTTCTCCGGTGGCTCGGTGCGGTGATGCGCCACCCGGCCAGGTGGATCGCAACCATGCGATCTGGCTGGAGCAGCCGGACGCTGATGATGCTCGTGATGCAGCCGCGGGACAACGCGATCCGGTTCAAGGCGAGGCGGCGGCGTCTTGGGCGGGGATACCGCATCTCGTCCGAGGTCGACCGACACCGTCCTGCTCCGACGTACATCGACACCGGACACCAGGTGGCGAAGTGGCTCGCTGACCGGACCGGCGGGATACCGCAGAGCAGCGTCTTCGAGGCGTTCGGCAACATGCCGATGACTGCCCATGTCGTCGGAGGCGCGGTGGTCGGCGAGACGCCGTCGACCGGCGTGGTCGACAAGAACCTCAACGTCTTCGGCTATCGGAACATGATGGTCTGCGATGCGGCGGCGTTGCCGGCGAACCCGGGCGTGAACCCCGCCCTGACGATCACCGCTCTCGCAGAGCATGGGATGTCGCAGATCCCAGACGCCGGTTTGGAACGATAGGCCCATGACCGACGAACCGATCATTGCGGATGCCCCGTCCAACGGCATTCCCGAGCGCTTGATCGCCGCGACAGTCTCCCTTCTCGCGACCGAGGGACCTGCGGCCGTGAAGGCGCGCACGGTAGCCGCCCGGGCCGGTATGTCGACGATGGTCGTCTACAACTACTTCGGCGGCGTCCCCGAGCTCGTCGACGCGGTCGTGGACCATGGCTTCAACGAGATCGCGAGTGCGTTCGCACTCCTGGACGTCAGCGATGACCCGGTGTCAGACCTTTTCGCCATGGCTCTCACGACCTTGGCCTACGCCCGGGCGAACCCACATCTGTACGACGCCATGTTCGGCCTCTCCCGCCGGGCGACCTACCGTCCCGTGTCCGGCAAGGGCCCGCAGCCCGCCGGCCACTCCCCTGCGTTCCAGGCCGCGTACGCGCACGTGACCAGGGCCGCGGCCCGCCTTCGTGTCTCGGCCGGCATGGCGATCGAGGATCCGACCGCGGCCGCAGGCGCGCTGTGGAGCTACGTGCACGGCTACATCACGCTCGAGCTCGCCAGGCACTTCGCTGAGTTCGAGGACCCGGTCGGGCAGGTGCTGGTGCCCATGGCCGTCACGTTCTGCGTCGGTCTCGGGGCAGACCCCGAGACCACGCTCGCCTCGCACCGGGCCGCACTCGCCAGGGTCTCGCTCCCGAGCGCCTGAGCGCCTGAGCGCGCTCAGTTCTCGGGCCGGTTCGCCGGCGGCAGCTGAGGGAACGGAGTCTGGTCGATCCCGAGCTCACCCGAGCAGGCCAGCGGCCTCACCTGGAGGAACACCCCGACCCGATGGGTCTTCTGCTTCAGAGCGTGCTTCATCGCACTGGCATGGCCCCCGGGCTTGTAGGCGAAGTCCTGCGCGAGCCCGTACGTCTTCCACAAGCTGATCGAGGTGTGCTCGAACGGCAGCCGGGAGGAGATGTCGATGCTTCCGCGGTGTCCTGGATGATGCGCGGCTCGGCTGGCCGCATGCAGGTTGTTGCGCACGAAGGTGATGAGCTCGCCCCGCCGGAGGATGCCGTGGACGATCGCCACCATGGGCTCCTCCTTGGTCAGGGGCGGCGCGTCGCCCGCGCGAGGCTCCCAGCCATGCCAGTTGTCGACATCGGACTCGGGATCGATCCGGACTCGTACGACCTCACCGTCGAGGCTGAATCGTCCAGGGTGGTCGATCGCGCGGCGCAGCGGACCGGCGAATGCGGCTTCGGCCGCTTCACGGGACTGCCACGCCGCGACGAGCGCACAGCCACCCGGTACGGGCGCGGGTGGAACCGCGTGCGTCGCATTGTTCGAGTAGTTGACCGTCGCGCCCCGCAGCCCGTCGATGCCGTCGTCGATCAGTTGCCGGAGCGATCGCCGCCAGCGGATCCGCCCACCACGCGGGCGGGCGAAAGCGTCAACGGTCAGGAAGTCGGGATCGGCCACTTTCATACCCTTCAGTCGGCGAGGAAGGCGAGCACTTCGGGCACGAACTCCCGGTGGTAATGGAAGACGCCCCCGTGACCGGAGTCCGGGTAGACGACCAGCTTGGCGTCCGGAAGGCGGCGAGCCATGTCCGCCGAGTTCGCGGTGGACACCATCAGGTCGTTGTCGCCGTTGGCCACCAGAACCGGGACCTTGATCGTGGAGAGGTCGTCGGGCGCGTGCAGCCCTGCGGAGGTGATGGCCCGGAGCTGCGCGAGTCGCGCCTGACCTGAGATCGGCCGGTCGAGGTCGCGGGTGCGTTCGCCGAGCCGGGCGAAGTACTCCTTGGCAGCCTTCTTGCCCTCGGCGGTGCGAGGGAAGAAGAGGAAGTGTCTCGGGTCCTTCCGGAAGAGGAACGCCTTCGCGTACGCACCTCCGACGATGAAGGGCATCTTCCAGATGCCTCCGCCGCCGCGGGGGCCGGTGCCGGCGAGGATCATGCGCCGGACGAGGTCGGGCCGTCGCAGGGCAACCATCTGCGCCACTGCGCCGCCGAGAGAGAACCCGAACAGGTCGACCTGATCGAGGCCGAGCGCCTCGATGAAGGCGATCGCGTCCGAGCCCATCTGCTCGAGGTCCGAAGGCACCTTGGACCCGGTCGATCCGACGCCGCGGTTGTCGAACGCGATGACGTGGTGGTGAGCGGCGACGCCGTCGATGACTCGGGGGTCCCAGTCGTCCAGCACCGCGGTGAAGTGGTGCAGGAAGACGACAGGGACGCCGTCGGCCTCGCCGAGCTCGCGGTAGGTGTATGCGGTCCCGCCTACGTCGATGGTCTTGCTCGGGGCGGTCTGCCAGGTGTTCATGCGGGTTCCTTCGAAGGTGTCTCGGTGCTGGATGTGGCGGTGCGGCGGGCGTCGAGGCGTGCCAGGACATCGAGGATCCGGCGATCGCCCGCGTATCGGTCGTCCAGCTGTGGGCCGACGATTCCGCGGAGAGCGGAGACCGGCCGCCACAAGGCGGGCCGGATGACGCGGGTGGACCTGGACTCGAGCCCGTCCGCAAGGGCAGCTGCGGCGGTGGCGGGGGTGATCCGCTTGAGCATGGCCTTGGGAAGGGTGCCGAGCAGTTCCATGACGACCGGGTCCTCATCGACACCGCGGGCGATCATGTCGGTCTGCACCAAGGAGAAGTAGGCGGTGAGGACCGAGACACCGTGGTCGGCGAGCTCGACGCGCAGGCCACGGCCGAGCTGTTCGACCGCGGCCTTGCTCATCGCGTACGGGATCGTGCCCATGCCGTTGATGAATGCGAAGACCGAGCTGATGAGCACGACCTGCCCGCTGTTGGCGATGACCTGCTCGAGGCCGGCCGCGACGGTGTTCGCGACGCCGGTCACGTTCACCGCCAGTGTCTTCTCGATGTCCTCGACCGGGGTGTTCCGCAGGGTGGCGGCCTTGGCCAGCAGGCCGGCATTGGCGATCACGACGTCGACACGTCCGAACCGGCCGACGGTCGCGGCGACCGCAGCGTCGAGCGACTCGCGGTCGCGGACATCGGCGACACAGCCGAAGGCGTTGGTCGCATCCAGCTCTCGGGCTCGAGCCGGCGTGGTGGGATCGATGTCGGCCACAGAGACTCTGGCCCCGCGCGCCAGCAGGGTCCGCGCCGTCGCAGATCCGATCCCGCCGTTGCCGCCGGTGATGAGCACGACCCTTCCGGTCAGGTCGTAGTTCCGGCGCGTCATGCCACACCTCGACGCGGCTTGAGCGAGATACGGCCATTGCGGCGCACCATCGCGAGGGCAGTTCGCAGCGGGCCTCGATCCAGGTCGGGCTCGAGACCGCGCGCCATCCGGTGCAGCTGGTCGGTGTTCCAGCTCAGGTTCAGCATTCCGTCGACCGTCTTCAGATCAGCAAGCCGGCCGAGCAGCCTGCGCATCCCGACCGCGATCTCGTGGGTCTGCAGCGTGGCTGCGCGCCCGCGGAGGATCGCGTCGGCGGCGTCCGTGGTCGTCACCGTCGGGCGAGCGATGCCGACGGCGTCGCAGTCGCCGGCCGTGAGTGCGTCCTGCATCCCGGATCGGCTCCGGAACCCGCCGGTGACCATGAGCGGGACCTCCCCCGCCGCCTCTCGAACGGATCGGGCGTAGTCGAGGAAGTACGCCTCCCGGGCTCGAGTGGATGACGCCGCCGAGCCGGACATCGCCGGGGACTCGTAGTTGCCGCCGCTGATCTCGATCAGGTCGACGGCCTCTTCGGCGAGGGCGGCCACGACCGCGCGGGAGTCCTCCTCGGTGAAGCCACCGCGCTGGAAGTCCGCGGAGTTCAGCTTGACCGACACGGCGAAGCCCGGGCTCACCCGAACCCGCACGCGGCGGATGACCTCGAGGAGGAACCGCATGCGGCGCTCCGAGTCTCCTCCCCATTCGTCGTCGCGCAGGTTGGTGAGCGGCGAGAGGAACTGTGTCGCGAGGTAGCCGTGGGCCGCATGGATCTGGACTCCGTCGAACCCGGCGTCCTCGCACACCTTGGCAGCGGTGGCGAACCGATCGATGATGTCTTCGATCCCACTGGACGTCAGCGCTCGCGGCACCTGGGCGCCGGGGAGGGCCAACGGCACCGCGCTCGGCGCGACAGGCCTGTGTCCGATGTTCAGGAGGTTCGACTGGCGACCCGGGTGGTTCAGCTGGGCGAAGATCGCAGCTCCGCCGTCGTGGACGGCCTTGGTCCACGACCTCAGCTGCTCCAGGGCACGGTCATCCTCGATCGCGATGTTGCCCGGCTCCCCGAGGTGGGCGCGGTCGACCATGACGTTGCCCGTGACCAACAGGCCGTATCCGCCCTGCGCCCAGCGCCGGTACAGCGTGACGACGCGTTCGTCGGGTGAGTTGTCACCGTCCCCCAGGGACTCGCTCAGTGCCGCTTTGGCGATGCGATTGGGAAGTCGGACCCCACAGGGAAGGTCCAGTGGGTCAGCAAGCGAGGTCATGGGCGCTCCATCGTCATTGAAGTACGTTCATACGATTATGACCGTACTGCTATAGTGGTGGAACAAGCAAGCCCAAAGGAGATGCCCGTCACATGGCGAGATACGCCCCCGAGCACAAGGAAGCGACTCGACGTCGCATGATCGAGACAGCCGGTCGCCGGTTCAAGGCCGACGGGATCGACGGTTCGGGCATCGCCACCCTGGTGGCCGATGCCGGCCTGACCAACGGCGCCTTCTACGGGCACTTCGCCTCGAAGGGCGACCTCGTCGCGTCGGTCGTGGCGGATCAGTTGGCGGCACAGGTCGCATGGGTGAACGCGCTGCCCGCCGGGCTCGACTCGATCGGGCAACTCCTGAGCGAGTACCTCTCCCCCGCGCACCGCGACGACCGGGCAGGCGGCTGTCCCTCGGCCGCACTGCTCGACGAGATCGGCCGCTGCGACGACGTCACCAAGCAGGCGTACACCGCCGGCGCCCAGGACCTGATCGACGCCATCGCCCGGCATCTCGATCCGGGTGATCCCGAGGCAGCGCACCAGCGCGCCATCGGCCTGTTCACCCTCCTCGTCGGCGCACTCCAGGCCGCCCGAGCCGTCAGCGATGCCGAACTCTCCGACCAGATCCTCGCCACCGCCTACAGCAACGCCATGACCATCGTCGGCGCCACCCAGCGCGCCGGTTCACAGACCACCCAGGAGCAGAAATGAAGGCATTCGTCGTCACTCAGTACGGCCCGGACGGGCTCGAGGAGGCCGACGTACCGACCCCCACACCGGGTCCGGGCGACGTACTCGTCGACGTACATGCCGCCAGCATCAACCCGCTGGACAAGATGGTGCGCAACGGTGAGTTCAAGCAGCTCCTGAAGTACAAGCGGCCCTTCGTCCTCGGCCATGACCTCTCCGGCGTCGTCACGCAGGTCGGATCCGGTGTGCGTGACTTCAAGGTGGGCGACGAGGTCTACTCGCGCCCCCGTGACCTTCGGATCGGTGCGTTCGCGGAGTCGATCGCAATCGATGCCGCCGACGTGGCCCACAAGCCGTCCACGCTCTCATTCGAGGAAGCGGCGGCAGTCCCCCTGGTGGCTCTTGCCGCATGGCAGGCGCTCGTCGATCTGGCACAGGTGAAGCCCGGCCAGAAGGTGCTCGTGCACGCGGGCGCCGGCGGTCTCGGCTCCACCGTCGTCCAGGTGGCGAAGCACCTCGGCGCGTACGTCGCGACAACCGCCCACACCAACGACCTGGAGCGGGCGCGCGAGCTCGGCGCCGATGAGGTCATCGACTTCACGACAACCGACTTCGTCGACGTCATCAGCGGATACGACGTGGTGCTCGACTCCCTGGGTCCCGCCAGCCTGGAGAAGTCGCTCAAGGTCCTCAAGCCCGGCGGACTCGCCATCAGCGTCGTCGGTCCGCCGGACCCGGCCTTCGCCGCCCAGCTCGGCCAGCCGATCCTCCGGCCGGTGATGGCGCTGATGAGCCGCAAGGTCCGCCGCCAGGCTAAGCGCCTCGGTGTGCGCTACTCGTTCCTCTTCATGCGAGGAGATGGCGCGCAGCTGAAGACGCTTGCCGGGCTGTACGACAGCGGCGCCCTTCGCCCGGTCCTGGACCGCACGTTCAAGTTCGACGAGACGATCGACGCGATGGCTTATGTCGAGCAGGGCAAGGCGAGCGGAAAGATCGTGGTCACCCGGTGACCATGAGCAAGATCGACTACCACAGCCAGACCGTGATCGTCACCGGCGCCAGCTCCGGCCTCGGTGCCGAGTTCGCCCGCCAGCTGGCCCGCCGCGGCGCGAACCTCGTGCTGGTTGCCCGCCGGACGGATCGGCTCGAGAGCCTGGCCGCCGAACTGACCAGCGCCTACGGCGTGACGGTGACCCCCGTCGCCCGCGACCTCGGACAACCTGACGCCGGCCGCACCCTGCGCACCGAGCTCGAGTCCCGCGGCATCTACGCCACCGGACTGGTCAACAACGCCGGCTTCGGCACCCACGACGCCTTCACCGACGAGGACGCCGACCGCCTGCAGGACATGATCGCGCTCAACATCAGCGCTTTGGTCGACCTCAGCCGCGCCTATGTCGACCCGCTGAGCTCCGCCGACACGGGCATCCTGATCAACGTCGCAAGCCTGCTCGGCTTCCAGCCCATCCCCTACATGAGCGTCTACGCCGCCACCAAGGCCTTCGTCCTCAGCTTCACCGAGTCACTGTGGGAAGAGACCCGCGGCACCAACCTGCGCGTGCTGGCCGTCTGCCCAGGCGCCACCCGGACGGAGTTCTTCGACGTCGCCGGCAGCCAGTCCGCCGACTTCGGCACGAAGCGTGCAACGCCCGAGCAGGTCGTCGCGATCGCCCTGGACACGCTCGACCGCCGGTCCGCGCCCCCATCGGTGATCACCAACGGCCGACCGCTCGCCGTCGCCAGCAAGATCCTGCCCCGGCGCTCGATGGTCCGGCTCTTGGGCCGGCTCGCACGCCGCCAGCACACGCAGGCGTAGGCGCCCGCACCAGACCACCATCCTCACTCTCACGCGACCACGGATGTGTCGCTCTCGCTGCCGGCCGCGGATCCCAGGGCGCCGGCGCAACCAGGAAGGCGTCGTGAGCGGGATCATGGCGGCGCGGACCACCGGGTACAGCCTGCAGAGCGATACGGCATTCATGGTCGGTGCTGAGACCTATCCAGGCCTACCGATCACAGGATCACCATCCCGCTCCGTGCGGGGGATCGTCTGAGTTGATGTGCCAGCCACGTGCACCTCAACGTGCTGGCAGCGTCCGCGTCGAGCGGGAGCGGCAACTCCTCTCATTCGGGTGTGAATGCTTCGTTGCGAGCGCTGGCGAAGTTGCCGCCCACCTCGGTACCCCCGCCGAAGGTGTAGATGACATCACCGACCGTGGCGGCGCCGAGCCCGTGCCGCGGCGTGGGCAGGTTGCCCGCGGCGGTCCACTCATCGGCTTCCGGGTCGTATCGCCAGACGTCGTCGTAGACCAGCGGGTCAGGGTTGTGCTGCTCGCCACCGAACACGTAGATCGAACCGTCGTGCACGGCTGCGGCCAGTCCGCCGCGGGCTTCGGGGAGCGGGGCGAGCGTCTCCCACTCGTCGGTGGCCGGGTCGTACGCCTCGACCGTCGCGACGTTCTCCTGGACGGCGGAGCCGTCCTCGGCCAGCGAGAACTCCCTGCCACCGATCACGTAGATCCGGTCGTCGACGACGGCGGACGCTGCGCTGTTGCGCGCCGTGGGAGCCGGAGCAAGCGTGGTCCACGTGCCGGTGGCCGGGTCGAACATCTCGTTCCTGTCGCTGTCGACATGGGTCGTGAACGTGGTGGCGTCAGGTGTCTCCCGGACCCGGCCACCGATGACGTACACGTGGTCACGCACACTCTCGATCACGAACTCGGCCCGCGGCTCCGGCAGGTCGACCCCGGTGGACCAGGCATCGTCTTCCGGCGAGTAGACGAAGGTGTCGGGCTCGGCCCGCCACCGGGGAAACCCACCGCTGAACCCACCGACCGCAAACAGGGAACCGTCCGCCTCGGCAAGGCCGATGTGGTGCCTGGCCTGCGGGAGCGTCGCCAGCCGGTTCCAGGTGTCCGCAGCGGGATCGTAGGCGTCGAAGTGTGCCGACACACCGGTGTTAGGACTGAGCAGTCCCCCGGCGACGTAGATCCGGTCGTCAACGACCTCGGGGTAGAGCTCCTGCCGTTCCAGAGCCATGGGCGCGCGCTCCTGCCAAGCACCTTTCTGACTCGAGGACGCTGGAGACGACGAGGCGGGCGCGGCGGCGCACGCCGTGGTCAGCATCGTGCCGACGACGAGTACGGCAACGACCGAGCGGGTGCGGGGGGCAACAAGTTGTCTGTCCACGGTGAATCCTTCTTCTGTACGTCGGGAGTTCCCACGTTCCAGGACCTCGAAGACGGGAACCAGGGGTTGTCATCCCCTGTGACGGCGGCCCCACTGACGTGATACTTGAGGAATGAGAACCGCCGGGTACGCCGAACTGGGCGCATTCCTGCGCTCCCGCCGCGAACGAATCCAGCCCGAGGAGGTCGGGCTCGTGCCCGGTCCACGGCGCCGGGTGCCCGGTCTGCGGCGCGACGAGGTCGCCCAGCTGGCGGGCGCGTCGGTGGACTACTACAACGAGCTCGAACGCGGTGCGGGCTCCCAGCCGTCCGAGCAGATGCTCGCCGCGCTCGGCCGGGCGCTGCGGCTGACCGACGACGAGTGGCGTCACCTCTTCCATCTGGCCGAGCGGCCCGTGCCTCCCGCGGGCAGTGCGGCGTCGCACGTGCAGCCCGGGATGCTGGACTTGCTCGATCGCCTGGCCTCGACGCCCGCGAAGGTGATCACCGATCTGCACGTGACGCTGGTCCAGAACCCGCTCGCCGTCGCGCTGGTGGGCGATCACACACACTTCACCGGCAGGCACGCCAGCTTCGCCTACCGCTGGTTCGTGGACCCTGCGTCCCGCGCCATCTACCCCGAGGCCGACCACGACGCCCAGTCACAGGCATTCGTCGCCGACCTGCGTGCGGGAGCCGCCCGCCGAGGCAGCCGGGACACGGAAGCACGGTCCATGATCGCCGAGCTGCGAGAGGGCTCCGCGGAGTTCGCCTCACTGTGGGACCGCCACGACGTCGCCTTTCGCCGTCGAGACCGCAAGCGCATCAACCATCCCGAGCTCGGCCTGATCGATGTCAACTGCCTCAACCTGTTCAGCGAGGACGGTCGGCAACGACTGCTCTGGTTTACCCCCACGCCGGGCACCGACAGCGCTGAGCTGCTCGAACTGCTCGCCGTGATCGGAACACAGTCGCTCACCGAGCCGTCCTGAAGCTGCCGGCGCAAGGCCACGAGCGCGGACGGGCCTAGCCGTTCGCCTGACGGTGTGTGGTGAGGGCGGGCGCAGTGGCCGGGGTGTTGCGTGAGCGGGCGCCGAACTGCCCGGAGATGATCACGGCGCGGCGGCGGGTGAAGAAACGGCCCGCCCCGGCTGCGATGCCATTGACCCGGCCCGAGACGATGCTGGGCCGGCGGTTGCCGCGGTCCAGCGAGCGCAGGCCCGCCTCGACGACCTGCTCGGGCGTCTGGTAGCTGCCGTTGTAGGAGCCGCCCGCCAGGTCATCGAAGAACTCGGTACGGGTCAGGCCGGGGGCGAGAGACAACACGCGCAGGCCGCTCGACCGCGACTCGTACCAGAGCGCCTCGGTGAAGCTCAGGACGAAGGCCTTGCACGCCCCGTAGACGGCCATGTCGGGCCCGGGCATGTAGGCGGCCATGCTCGCGACATTGACCAGGATGCCGTGTCCTGACTGGCGGAGCGGCTCGATGAAGGCGCGCGAGATGTCCACGAGATTCGCCACGTCGACGGCAATCTCGTCCTGCAGGCGATCGGGGTCCTCCTCGTGGAACGGCCCATCGGTACCGAAGCCGGCGTTGTTGACGAGGCTCGTCACGGTGAGGCCGCGGGCAGCCACCTCAACGGCAAGGGCCTGTCCGGCTCCGCGCTTGCTGAGGTCGAGGGCGATCGGGGTGGCGTGGACACCGTGGTCGCGTTCGAGCTCGCTCGCGAGCTCCCGCAGGCGGTCGAGGCGGCGGGCGACCAGGATCACGTCGGAGCCGCGCTTCGCGAGAGCCCGTGCGAAGGCGGCTCCAATGCCCGAGCTGGCGCCGGTGACGATGGTGGTCTGAGAGGTGAAGTCGACGGAAGACATACTGCACTGTAGGCAGATTCTTGCACCGAATGCAAGGAACGTACTAAGGGTAAGGTTGGCGCATGGATCCACAGCCCAATGCCCCGACGCTGCGCGAACGCACGCGCCGGGCCGTCCATGCCGAGATCACCAGCACCGCTTTGCGCTTGTTCGTGGAGCAGGGCTATGAAGCGACGACCGTCGACCAGATCGCGGCTGCCGCCGGGATCTCGCGACGGTCGTTCTTCCACTACTTCGGAAGCAAGGAGGACGTCGTGATGGGCGACCTCGAGGCGCTCGGGGCGCGTGTGCGCGAGACCCTCGAGGCACGCCCCGCGACGGAGACGGCATGGGAAGCGCTACGCGAGACGTTCATCGGCCTGCAGGAGCAGGCCACCGACGCCGCGACCCCGCTGCAGATCGCCGACATGTACGCCGAGGCCCCGTCGCTGCGCGCACGACACCTGGAGAAGCACCTGCGCTGGCAGGAGCTGCTCGCCCCGAACATCGAGCGGCGTCTGGGCATCGAGCCCGGCGCGACGGCCGACCCGCGAGCCCGCGCGGTCATCGCCGCGGCGCTCGCCTGTCTCGACGTGGCGGTGGAGGCGTGGCGCCAGTCGGGCGGCACGAGCGATCCCGTGGACCTGTTCGACCAGGCCGTGGCCGCCCTCCGGGCCTGACCCGCAGTCCCAGGAGCTGGTCGTGTCGGCCATGTAGTCAGTCCCTGTCACGGGGCGGCCGTGGCATGGTCCTGATAGACGGTGCTGTCTCCGGAAAGCGCGGCGACCAGTCCTTGTACGGCGAGGGTGCCGTCCTCCACGGCGTGCTGCACGGCGCCGGGTACCTGGGCCTGGTAGTGACGCGCCCTCGCCTCCCCTGCGGCGAGCAGCGGCAGCACCGCCGTGACCGGCGAGTCCGGGATGCCCAGCGGGCCGGCGGCCTCGCCGTGGTACCGACCGGCCAGGGCGTTCAGTAGGTCGCGCCAGCCCGGAGCGCCCATCGGCGATTCCGGTACCGCCGCGAGGGCCTCCGCCGCCGCATCGAACAGGGCTCCGACGAGAGCGCGGCTGTTCTCGTCCGGCGGAGCGGTGGTGGAGTCCAGCAGATCGAGCAGCTCACCGGCCCGTGCGTGGTCCTCGATGTCGAGGAAGAACTCCTCGTCGAGGCCGAGCAGGTGACCGATGTACCACCAGTAGCGGTACAGGCCGGACTCCTCCTCGGGAGTGAGCTGGTAGCCGACTCCCTCCAGGAATGTGAACGGCACCACGGTGAAGTCGAGCCAGGTGCGCGCGATGTCAGCCTGGTTGATCGGCACCCCCCACCGGTCGGCGTCCCAGCCGTGCGCCATGGCCGAGGCCCGTACTCGTGCGTGCAGCAGCCGGACCTGCACGGTCTGCACGAAGCCGGGAGCACCGCGACGCAGACCACCGGGCAGGATCGCCGAGGCGTTCCACAGCCCGGTCTCGGCGAGCCGGCGCGGCGCCGTCGACGTCAGCCTGCCCGTGCCCACGAGCAGCTTCGCGATCGCCGGGGAACTGTAGGTGTGCGCCAGCGAGCCACCGGAGAAGGCCAAGCTGCGCCAGTGCGGCGGCACAGCGAGCGACGTCCGGTCCCCGTCGTCCAGCAGCTCCGAAGAGACCCAGCCGGGCACGGTCTCGGCGTGAGCGAGCAGCGCGTCCACGGCGGGCGGAACGTCCGGCACGCTTGCCCGACCCTTGGCAAGACCACGCTGGAGCGCGGTACGGGCGGACCGGCCGAGCTCGTCGAACTCGACGATCACGGCGTCGGCGAGCGGGTCCCCCACCTGCAGCATGCGCAACATGAAGTCGGCACGATCGCCGTGCGTGCTCCGGGCTGAGGTAATGCCGACAACGCGGTCAGGCACCAATGAGTCAGTGTTCGAAGAGGTCATGACGGCATTCAAGCCGCCTCCCAGACCGACAGCCACGGCCTGTCAATCCCCCCAAACACACACATCGTGTCCCCGACCCGCTCGATGCCCGCTCCAACGCTGTCGGCTCGACCCCAGCCTCGGATCGACAGAGCCTGGATAGTCCCGCTCCCAGCGGCCAGCCTTGGAGCAGCACCGACCCGGAGACCACACGAATGGTCGCGGCGCTGTCCTGCCCCTGCCCGAACGTGCGACCAGCCAGGAGACTCGATGAACCAAGACGACGACGCCGGACCGAACCGCTGGGGTGTGTCCCGGCGCAACTTCTTGGGCGGCGGCCTGGCCGCCGCCGCCGCCGTGACCCCGCTGATGGCCGGACAGGTCGAGGCAGCGGAAGCGGCCTCGGCACTCACCGTGGACGGCGTGGCCCAGGTGACGGTGAGGGCCGCCGTCAACGGCGACCCGGTCACGCTGCGGGTGGACCCGCGGGCCACCCTGCTGGACACGCTGCGCGAGCGGCTGGACCTCAAGGGCACCAAGAAGGGCTGCGACCGCGGCCAGTGCGGGGCCTGCACCGTGCATATCGACGGGCAGCGCGTGCTGTCCTGCCTCACCCTGGCCGCCACCACGACCGGCCGGAAGATCACGACGATCGAGGGCCTTGCCGACGGCGACCGGCTGCACCCGATGCAGCAGGCGTTCATCGACCACGACGGCCTCCAGTGCGGCTTCTGCACCCCCGGGCAGATCATGTCCGCGGTCGCGATGGTCGACGACGAGGGCGGAGCGGACTCGGACGACGAGATCCGCGAGCGCATGTCGGGCAACATCTGCCGGTGCAGCGCCTATCCCCGCATCGTCGACTCGATCCGGGACGCCCAGCAGGTGATGCGCTGATGCGGCCCTACACCTTCACCCAGGCCCGCTCCGTACGCGAGGCCCTGCGGGGCGCGGGACCGGACACCGCGTTCCTGGCCGGGGGCACGACCCTGGTCGAC
Source organism: Nocardioides sp. NPDC087217 (assembly GCF_044744805.1). Taxonomy (NCBI): domain Bacteria; kingdom Bacillati; phylum Actinomycetota; class Actinomycetes; order Propionibacteriales; family Nocardioidaceae; genus Nocardioides; species Nocardioides sp. NPDC087217. Next base: position 125,893 of record NZ_JBIUZB010000002.1, on the reverse strand, counting down.
CTGATGAAGCTCGAGGTGATGACCCCCGAGCGCGTCGTGGACATCAACCGGCTGCCTCTGGACGGCATCACGCTGGACAGCAAGGGGCTGCACATCGGCGCGCTGGAGCGGATGAGCGACGTTGCCGACCACCGCACGGTGCGCGAGCACTACCCGATGGTCGCGCAGGCGCTGGAGCTGAGCGCCTCGGCCCAACTGCGCAACATGGCCAGCATCGGCGGCAACCTGTTGCAGCGCACGCGGTGCGGGTACTTCCGCGACGTGACCACCCCGTGCAACAAGCGTGAGCCGGGCAGCGGCTGCGCGGCGCTGGAGGGGATCAACCGCGGCCACGCGGTCCTGGGCACCAGCGATGCATGCATCGCGACGCACCCCAGCGATCTGGCCGTACCGCTGGTCGCTCTGGACGCGGTGGTGCACCTGGGCTCGGCCCGCGGCACCCGAACCGTGGCGCTGGACGACTTCTACACGCTGCCCGGGGCTACGCCCCACATCGAGAACACCCTGCGACCGGGCGAACTCATCACCGGGATCACGGTGCCCCGCTCCCCCTTCGCGGCACGCTCGCACTACCTCAAGATCCGCGACCGGCAGTCCTACGAGTTCGCGCTCGCCTCCGCCGCCGTCGCCCTCGAGCTGCGCGGGCGCACCATCACCCAGGCCCGGATCGCCGTCGGCGGCGTCGGGACGCGGCCGTGGCGGTTGCCAGCGGTCGAACGCGCGCTGACCGGGCGGCCCGCGACCTCCGCCACGTTCGAGGCCGCCGTCACCCGCGCGGCGGACGGCGCCGAGCCGCGCCAGTACAACGCGTTCAAGCCCGCCCTGCTTCGCCGCACCCTGGTGCGGGCGCTGACCGAACTGGTGGAGGGCCGATGAGCGACCGGTCAGACGGCGCGAGGGCGGGCGGTCGCCGTGCTTGAGCTCGCCGCCCAGCTGCTCGGACGTGCCCGGGGCCGCACCCCGTTCGTGACGGCCACCGTCACGAGTGTGGCCGGCAGCGCACCCCGCCAGCCCGGCTCGTCGCTGGTCGTCGACGCGGACGGGGCGGTGCTGGGCAACGTGTCCGGCGGGTGCGTCGACGCCGCCGTGCACGACGCCTGCCAGGACATGCTCGCCGGGAACCACGAGCCCCAGGCGCTGCGGTTCGGGTACTCCGACGCCGACGCACTCGGGGTCGGCCTGACCTGCGGCGGGATCATCGAGGTGCTGCTACGTCACCACGACCCGGGCGCCGAGCCGGAGCTGGAACCGGCCCTCGCCGATGCCGCGAGCGGCCAGGCGGTGGCCGTGGCCACGGTGGTACGCGGCCCGAGCACGCACCTCGGGCGGGCGCTCGTCGTGCGGACCGGCCGGCCCGCCGAGGGTTCCCTCGGCGACGCCCGGCTCGACCAGGTCGCCGAGACTCACGCGGCCGCGGCCCTGGATGCGGGTCGCACCGGCACCGTCGAGATCGGGGTGGCCGACAGCTACTGCCGCGAACCCATGACGCTGCTGGTGGAGTCCAGTACCCCGCCCCCACGGATGCTCGTGTTCGGCGCTATCGACCATGCCGCCGCGCTCACCCTGCTGGGCACATTCCTGGGCTACCGGGCGACCGTCTGTGACGCACGGGCAACATTCGCCACGCCGGAGCGGTTCCCGGACGCCGAGGTGGTCGTCGACTGGCCGCACCGCTACCTCCAGGCCCAGGCCGACGCCGGGCTGCTCGACGGCCGCACCGTCGTGTGCGTGCTCACCCACGACCCCAAGTTCGACCTCCCACTGCTGACGGCCGCCCTCCGGCTGCCCCTGGCGTACGTCGGGGCCATGGGCTCCCGCCGCACCCACGAGAACCGCCTGGCCCGGCTCCGCGACGCCGGCCTCACCGACCACGAGCTCGACCGCCTGCGCTCCCCCATCGGCCTCGACCTCGGAGCCCGCACCCCGCAGGAGACGGCCCTGTCGATCGCGGCGGAGATCGTCGCCCACCGGCACGGCGGCTCGGGGGCACCCCTGAGCACCGGGGTCCCCATCCACCACAGTGCGCCGTCGACCGGTGCGCTCGCACTCAGTAGCTGAAGGAGTCACGATGCCCAGTTCCCCCGTAGGCCGCGAGACCGACCGCGTCGACGGCAGACTGAAGGTCACCGGCGCAGCCGAGTACTCCGGTGACTACCGCGCCACCGACCTCGCCCACGCCCACCTCGTCACCAGCACCATCGCCCGGGGCACCATCACCAGGATCGAAACGACAGCCGCCCGTGCGGCGCCGGGTGTCCTGCGCGTCTACGCCGCTCCGGAGTCCCGGCTCAACCTGTATCCGATCACCGGCCCGCTCGCCGGCTTCGTGGAGAACTACGTCCCTCTGAAGGACACGGAGGTCCGATTCCATGGCCAGGCCATCGCGATGGTCGTAGCCGAGACCCCCGAACAGGCGCGTGACGCCGCCGCACTGGTCACAGTGGCCTACGCCGCACAACCACCGCGCACCTCCCTCGCGGACGAACCCCACGAGCCCGCAGGCCCCACCCTCAGCGGGACGCCGAGCAGCCTCGAGGTCCTGGCCCCTGGCGTCGAATCGATCGACGCCGCGCTCGACGCCAGCGACGTCGTCGTGAAGGCTGAGTTCCACCAGCACATCCAGCACCACGTAGCCATGGAGCCCCACGCGATCCTCGCCGTCTGGAACGGCGACCGGGTCACCATCCACGCCGGCGCGCAAGTCCCCGCAGCGTTCGCACTCGGGATGTCCCAGCGGCTTGGCGTCCTGCCGCAGAATGTCCAGCTGAACACCAAGTACGTGGGCGGCGCGTTCGGCGCCCGCGTCATCCTGTGGAGCGACACCCCGCTCCCCGCCGCCGCCGCCCGGGAGATCGGCCGCCCGGTCCGGCTGGTCCTCACCCGCGAGCAGATGTTCACCCTCACTGGACACCGGCCCCAGCTCACCCAGACCGTTCGGCTGGGCGCCTCCCGGGACGGCGTCCTCAACGCCGTCAGCCACCAGAGCGTCTCCGAGCGCCCGACCACGGTCACCTTCCCCATGACCCCGGCCCACAACACCACGGACGCCCTCTACCGCACGCCCAACCTGCGCGTCCATGCGGAGCTGGCCGTCCTCGACATCCCCGGGAGCCGGGCGATGCGCGGACCCAATGAAGCCCCCGGATCCTTCGCCCTGGAGACGGCCATGGACGAGTTGGCCGTAGCCACCGGTATCGATCCGGTCGAACTGCGGTTGCGAAACAACGCCACCGCCCACCCCGTCTCTGGGCTGCCTTGGTCGAGCAAGCACCTTGAGGAGTGCTACCGCGTCGGCGCGCGGCGATTCGGCTGGTCCGCCCGCAGCGCCACGCCCCGCGCACGCATCGACGGGCAGTGGCTGTACGGCACCGGCATGGCCACGGGCATCTACCCTGCGCACCGCCGTCCCGCGAGCGTACGCGTCCGGTTGCTCGACGACGACACGGCCGTGGTCTCGACGGGGATCTCGGACTTCGGCACCGGCGGGGCGACCATGGTCGCGATCTCCGGTGCTGATGCCCTGGGGATACCCCTGGACCGGGTGACGCCGGAGATCGGTGACTCACTGCTGCCTCAGGGAGCACCCGCCGTCGGCTCCAGCGCCACGCACGCCACCGTGCCCCAGGTCGTGAACGCTGCCCGCGATGCGATCGACGAACTCAAGCGGGTCGCCGTCACCGACGACGGGTCGCCGTGGCACGGCGCCAGCGCGGACGACCTGCGCTACGAGCGCGGGACCCTGCATGGGCTCGGCCGCTCGATGACCTTCGGCCGCCTGCTCAGAGCTGTCGGCTCACCGGGCATCACCGCGCTCGCCGAGTCACCCGGTGCCGCCGACCCGGAGTATGTGCACCACAGCTTCGGCGCCCACTTCTGCGAGGTACGCGTCAACCGATTCACCGGCGAGACCCGGGTTACCCGGTTCACCACCGTCGCCGACGTCGGCCGCGTCATCAACGCCAAGGCCGCCCGCAGCCAGCTCGTCGGCGGCGTCATCTTCGGCATCGGCCACGCCCTGCTGGAGGAGAACCACCTGGAGCTCGACACCGGACGCCTGGCCAACAGCACCCTCGCCGACTACCTGGTTCCCGTCAACGCGGACGTCCCCGATATCGACGTTGTCATGCTCGACCGGCCCGACCCCATCCTCACCGGACCGCTCGGCGACGGCGGCGAGGACGTCGGGACCCGGAGCCTGGGCGCCAGAGGCCTCGGCGAGATCGGCACCGTCGGCTCGGCGGCCGCGATCGGCAACGCCGTCTACAACGCCACCGGTATCCGGGTGCGCGACGTTCCCATCACCCTCGACAAGCTGATCGAGCACTTGTAGCCAGTGACCAGGCCATCTGCTGTGAATGGCCTGGTCACGAGGTCGGTACGTGGCGTCAGTGAGTGTCGGGCGCGCGCGGCCGACGGTGGCACATGGTGTGGGACCAATTGCACTGCATGCCCGATCGCCGAACCTCTGGGCGATCGGGTAGCTCCGGGTCGCCGATTCAGCGCAGAGCCTGTGCTCCGATCACTGACAGCATCTGCAGCTTCTCGTAGCTCTCGGAGCCGGGAACCGCGGTGTAGACCATCAGCGAGTGGGCCTGGTCCGGGTCGACCAGGCGCTGGCAGTTCAGCTCCAGCGCACCGACCTCGGGGTGCACGAAGTGCTTGACATCGTGGGGGCGGATCCCGATCTCGTGGTCCTCCCACACCCGCCGGAACTCCTCGCTGCAGTCCAGCAGCAGGTCCGCGAGGTAGGCCGCCCGGGAATCGGGACCCCGGAGCGTGACGAGCCCACGCAACCCAGCGGCGTACATCCGGGTCAGGAATGCGTGCTCCTCGGGCGCGAAAATGTCCCGGGCATACGGATCGGTGAACCACCGGTAGCCGTTGCTACGAGCCGGCCCGGTGTACTGGGTCGTATCACCCGTGAGCGCGACCCCCATCGGCGTCTGCCGCAGGGTCTCACCCAGCTCGGTGACGATCTCCGCAGGAGTGTCCTCGAGGCGGTCCAGGATCCGCAGCAGCCCAGGGCTGATGTGCTCGCTGGAACTGCCCCGGGGTGGCGGGTTGTGCCCGGCCAGCCGGAACAGGTGGTCACGCTCGTCGATCGACAGGTGCAGCCCCTGGGCGATCGAGGCAAGCATCTGCGGCGACGGCTGCGGGCCACGCTCCCGCTCCAGGCGGGAGTAGTAGTCCGCCGACATGTTGCACAGCGCCGCGACCTCCTCCCGTCGCAGCCCGCTGGTCCGGCGCCGCTGCCCGCGAGGCATGCCGACGTCCTCCGGCTGCATTGCCTCACGCCGATTGCGGAGAAACCCCGCCAGCCCGGTGCGATCGATCAAGACGCTCCCCCTTCTGAGAGTTCTGACTTGGTTCTATCCCAAGCGGGCGAACGTATCCATGCTCTGGCGATCCCCCCTTATGGCGGAGCCGTGACCTCCCTGGCACCTCGCCACCGCTGAACGGAGCGCAGGCCGTCAGCCCTGTCGTCCTCGGCCGCCTACGTCGTCATCGGGGTCGTAGGCGTCGAGGAGCTCGTCCCCGTGCTCGTCGGTCCAGGCGTAGACCGTGGTGAGCAGGTCGAGCAGGCCGCGCCCGAGGTCGGTGAGCTCGTAGGTCACGGTGCGGCCCGCCGAGGCGCGGCTCACGAAGCCGCCGCGCTGCAGGTTGCGCAGCGACCGAGTGAGTTCCTTCGCGCTGGTGCGGTGCAGCGGGACGCGCAGCTCGGAGAACCTGCGCGGCCCCTGCTCCAGACAACGCAGCACCATCGGCGCCCACTTGTCCTTCATCCGCAACGGCTGCATCGGCGAGGGGCAGATCTCGTCGAACATGTCGACGGCAAGCTCGGACATAGCACGATTCTAGGTTCCCGATCGGTAACCCGGTCGCTTCCTAGGGTCACGGCTCATGAGCTACGACAACTTGCCCGGCCTCCGGGTCACATCGTCCGACGGCGTCGCGACCGTGACCCTCGACAACCCGCCCCTCAACCTGATCGACGGCGTCCTGCTGCCCTCGCTGCGCGGGTTCGTCCACCGCGTCAGGAAGGACACGAGCGTCCGCGTCGTCGTGTTCGACAGCGCCGACCCGGAGTTCTTCAGCGCCCACGGCGACATGGGCTACCTCACCGACCCGGACGCCCTGTCGGCCGCGACCCGCGCCGCGATCGCCGCCGCAGAGGACGCGCCGGTCCCCGACGGCATGAACATCCTGCAGGTCATGAGCGAGGAGGTACGCACCCTGCCGCAGGTCACCATCGGCAAGCTGGCCGGCTTCGCACGCGGCGCCGGCAACGAGTTCCTCATGTACCTCGACATGCGGTTCGCGGCGATCGGCCGGTCCGGTCAGTCGCAGACCGAGGCCCTGTTGGGCATCCTCCCCGGCGGCGGCGGGACAGTGAACCTGACCCGCCTGGCCGGCCGGGCCCGTGCCCTCGAGCTCCTCCTGGGCGGCGAGCTCGTGGACGCGGAGCTCGCCGAAAGGTACGGCCTGGTCAACCGCGCGCTCCCGGCCGACGAGCTGGACGGCTTCGTGGACGAGCTCGGCGGGCGGATCGCGCGCCTGAGGCCGGAGGTCATCGCCGCGATCAAGGCGGCGGTGAACACCGTGGCGCCCGCCGTCCCGCGAGCGGCGTACGCGGTCGAGAACGACGGACTGATGACGACGATGGGCCCCGAGGTCACGCAGCGGGCGCACGACCTGGTGGCCGCGGGGATCCAGACTCGCGAGGGGGAACTGGACCACGAACGGATCGTCAGGTCCATCTGACCAGTCCCGCTCGAACGTTGAACGATGACGCGAGACATCTATCGCCTACGACGTCCTGGACTGGATCAGCTGACGCTGACCCAATCCCAAACAGGCCCTAGTCGTCCTGCAGCAGCTTGTCGAGGGTGATGGGGAGGTCGCGCACCCGCCGGCCGGTGGCGTTGAAGACGGCGTTGCCGACCGCGGCGGCCGATGCGACGGTCCCGATCTCGCCGAGCCCCTTGACACCGAGCTCGCTGAGCACGGGGTCGGGACGGTCGAGCCAGTGCACGTCGATGCCGGGGATGTCGGCGTTGACGGGGACCATGTAGTCGGCGAGGTTGCTGGCGGCCAGTCGCCCGGTGCCGGGCTCGACCGGGTTGTGCTCCAGCAGGGCGTGCCCGATGCCCATGATGACGCCACCGACGAGCTGGCTCCTGGCGGCCTTGGCATTCACGACGCGGCCGGCGTCGACGACGGTGGTGAACCGGGTGACGCGCGGCTCGCCCGTGAAGCGGTTGACCCGGACCTCGCAGAAGTGGGCGCCGAAGCTGTGGATCGCGTACCGGGTCGCCTCGTCGCCGGGCGCGTGTGCCCCCTCGCCCCCGGCGGCGGGCGCACCGACGGTGGTGAGGAGCTGACCGAAGGTCATCGCGCGGTCCGCCGAGCGCAGGCGACCGTTCTCGTAGGTCAGGTCGGCGGGATCGGCGCCGTGCCAGGGTGAGCGGGTGCTGGTCACGGCGAGCCGCCGCAGCTCATCGACGGCGGCCCGTGCGGCGGCCTGGATCGCCGGCACGGTGCTCGCGGTGGCGCCGGAGCCCACCGACGATCCACCTTGCGGCAGCGTCGAGTCACCGTAATCGAGCTCGATCCGGCGCAACGGGATGCCCAGGGCGTCGGCTCCGACCGTAGCGACCATGGTCGCCGCACCGGTACCCGGGTCGACCGTCGCGGTGGACACCACGGCGGTGTTGTCGGCACGCAGCCGGACCCGGACGGTGGCCGGCTGCCGGTCGGTCGGGTAGACGGCGGAGGCCATCCCCATGCCGACCAGCCAGTCGCCGTCGACGCGGGCGCGGGGCGTGGCCGACCGTTGCGACCAGCCGAAGCGCCGTGCACCCACGCGGTAGCACTCGTCGAGGTACTTGCTCGTCCAGGGCCGGTCGGTGCCAGGGACGACGGTGGTGTAGTTGCGCAGCCGCAGCTCGACCGGGTCGACGCCGGTGGCCACGGCGAGCTCGTCCATCGCGGTCTCGAGCGCGAACGACCCGGGGGCCTCGTCGGGCGCCCGCATCGCCCAGGTCGGTGACATGTCGAGGGTCACCTGCCGGTCCTCGACATGCAGGTTCGGTGTCCGGTACGCCAGCGCCGTGGAGGATCCCGCCGCGTCCATGTGCCACCCGCCGACGGCCGGCATCTCGGCCTCGGTCACGTGGCTGACCGCGCTCAGCACACCGTCTCGCGAGGCGCCCAGCCTGACCGTCTGGTTGATCCGGCCGCGGCGCCCGATGACCTGGAACACCTGCTCCCGGGTCAGGACGAGCCGGACCGGGCGGTTCAGGACGTCGGCCGCGGCCGCGGCGAGAGAGGTGTCGTACCAGGACAGGACCCTGCTGCCGAAACCGCCGCCCAGGTACTTGCTCATGACCTGCACGCGGTCGGTCGTGATACCGAGCCTGGCGGCGATCAGCATGGTGGCGAAGAGAGGCACCTGCGTGCCGCTGTGGACGGTGAGGATGCCGTCACGCCACTGGGCGAGGGTGGCGTGGGGCTCCATCGCGACGTGGTGCTGGGCGTCCTGGTGGAAGCGGGCCTGCACGACGACGTCGCTCGCGGTCAGTGCCGCCTCGATCGAGGCGACGCCGGTGGCCAGGACCGTGGAGCTGGCCGGGCGTCCACTGGGCGTGGTCTCGGGCAGCGTGCTCGGCTCGTCGTCGAGCGAGGTGCGTGGCGCCGAGGCGTCATAGGTCGTGGTGACCAGCGCCGCCGCGTCGCGCGCCTGCTCGAACGTCTCGGCGACGACCATGGCGATGATCTGCCCGTGGAAGCGCACCTCGGGGTCTTGGAGCGGCGCGTAGTTCTCGCCGAGGCCGGGCATCACGTACAGGCGCAAGGGGTTGAACGGGCTGTACACGGCGACGACGCCGGACGCGCCCAGCGCGGCCCTGGTGTCCATGGCTCGGATGCGGCCGCGCCCGACGGTGCTGGTGATCAGGTAGGCGTGCGCCATGCCGGCGGCTGGGTAGTCGCCGGAATACGCGGCGGCACCGGTGACCTTGAGCCTGCCGTCGATGCGGTCGGTCTCGCGTCCGACTGGTGTGTAGGCCATCGTTGCTCCTCGCTGGTCGCTGGTCACGTGCTCGGGTCCAGAATGACCACGTCGATGGACGGCAACCAGGGGGTTGGCGATCCCAGGCTGGGGTCGCCCGGCATCGCCGCTACGGGGGTATCGACGATCCGTGTTACGCCGTGTGCGCGACTGGTAGAAACGAAGGATGACAGTCGATCGGGTCGGCTTGGCCGGCTTCTTGCGCCGGCGGCGGGAGTCACTGCAGCCTGAGGATGTCGGACTGCCGCGTGGACGACGCCGACGGGCCAGAGGGCTCCGACGGGAGGAAGTCGCTGCGCTCTCGCACATGTCGACCGACTACTACACGCAGCTCGAACGGGACCACGGGACGCAGCCATCCGAGCAGATGCTGGCGTCGATCGCGCAAGGGCTCCACCTGTCCCTCGACGAGCGTGACCACCTGTTCCGCCTTGCCGGGCACAACACACCTCCACGAGGGCCGGCCGGCGAGCACATCAGCCCGGGCTTGCTGCGGGTCTTCGACCGTCTGAACGACAGCTTTGCCGAGATCGTCACGGAGCTGGGCGAGACGCTCCGGCAGACGTCGCTGGGCGTCGCCCTCATGGGAGACCTGACCTCCTACAGCGGCCCGGCCCGCAGCATCGGCTATCGCTGGTTCACCGACCCTGACACACGTCGGTTCTATGCGCCCGAGGACCATCCGATCCTCAGCCGCACGTTCGCCTCCAGCCTGCGCCAGCTGGCAACGCTCCGTGGCCCGGACTCCAGAGCGGCACAGCTATCTCGCCGGCTCCTCGAGCGGAGCGAGGAGTTCCGCACGGTGTGGAACGACCATGAGGTCGGTGTTCGCCCCCATGACGTCAAGCGTCTGGTGCATCCCGAGGTCGGTGCGCTGGAGCTGCACTGCCAGTCGCTGGTCGACCCCGATCAGTCGCACCACCTGTTCGTCTACACCGCGGTTCCGGACAGCGAGAGCTACAGGAAGCTGCAGCTGTTGTCCGCGGTCGGGCCGACGCGCCTCGCCGAAGCGTGAACGTCACGCTCACCGCCACCGTCACCGCGTAGCCCGGGTCGCGGGATCATCGACCTCCCAGCGTTGCACGTAGCCGGCGACGGAGTGGAGCGCATCGATCAGGTCCAGCCCCTGGGCTGTGAGCCGGTAGCGGACCGTGACCGGGGTGGTGGGGATCACGATGCGCTCGACCAGATGTGCGGTCTCCAACTGCTTGAGGCGCAAGGTGAGCATTCGCGCGGACAGGCCGGCCGTCATCGCGATGATCTCGCTGAATCGTTCGACGCCGCGCCCCAGCGCAAGCAGGATGCTCGGCGACCAGCGCTGTCCCACGACCTCGAGGACCTTGCTGGCGTGTTGGCACTCCGCTTCGTCGGCGCTGCGCCAGGAAGTGGAAGGCGGGGAGGGAGGAGGCGAAGTCACTTACCAATCATAACTCGGTTACTTCGCCTTTGCGGGCCGAGGGCGATCTGACGAGACTTGAGTCATGCCTGATTACGGACATCAACTGCGGTTCGGCAGCTTCATCTCCCCCGTCGCCGCGCCAGCGCAGCAAGCGGTCGACTTGGCAAAGCTCAGCGAGGACATCGGCCTGGATCTTGTGACGTTCCAGGATCATCCCTATCAGGCGGTGTTTCACGACACGTGGACTCTGTTGTCGTGGGTCGCGGCGCGCACCGAGCGCATCCATGTCGCCGGGAATGTGCTGAATCTCCCGCTGCGGCAGCCGGCGGTGCTCGCTCGTGCCGCGGCGAGCCTGGACCTGCTCAGCGGTGGCCGGTTCGAGCTAGGGATCGGGGCAGGGGGCTTCTTCGATGCGATCGCCGAGATGGGTGGCCCGCTGCTCACCCCGCCCGACGCCGTATCAGGCTTGGACGAGGCGTTGGACATCGTCACTGGCATCTGGGACGTCGATGACCCCTCACCGTTGCGAGTCGCTGGCCGCATCCACCATGTCGACAGCCCACGCCGCGGCCCCCGACCCGCTCACGACATCCCGATCTGGGTCGGTGCGGTCAAACCCCGCATGCTGCGGATCATCGGGCGGAAGGCCGACGGATGGCTGCCGAGCCTGCCGTGGCTGCAACCCGGCGACCTCGCCCGTGGCAATCAGATCATCGACGAGTCCGCCCGGAAGGTCGGACGCTCTCCCGAGCAGATCGTGCGGCTGCTGAACATCAGCGCGCGATACCGCGCCGACGAACTCGCCCGGCTCGCGATCGAGGACGGCGTCAGCGCGTTCATCCTCGCAAGCGACGACCCCGACGAACTGCGCCGCTTCGCCGAGGTCACCGCAAAGGAGATCCAGGAACGCGTCGCCGAAGCTCGCGACACCGCCGGTGCGGCCAGCACCTCGGCCGGTCCCCGAACCACCGATATCGGGATAGGCGGGGACCCCGTCCCCGCCTCGCTCGCCGATCGTGCGCTCACATCACAGGAGCACGGGTATGCCCGCTACACGCACAGCTACTTCCGGGGCGCGCGCCCCGCGCTCGTGCTGCGGCCACAATCAGCCACCGAGGTGCAGGACGCCGTCCGCTACGCCGCGAAGCACCAGGACCTGCCTCTGGGCATCTTCAGCGGCGGCCACGGCCTGTCGGGCAGATCCCTGAACAACGGCGGCATCGTCATCGCCGTTGACGCGCTCGACGCGATCGAGTTGCTCGACGGCAACCGCATTCGACTCGGCCCCGGAGCCGTCTGGGGCGACGTCGCGCGCGCCCTCGCTCCGCGCGGCCGTGCACTGACCTCCGGGGATGCCGGCACCGTCGGCGTTGGCGGGCTCGCCACCGCGGGCGGTATCGGCTGGTTCGTGCGCGAGCACGGGCTGACCATCGACCATCTCCGCTCGGTCGACGTCGTTACCGCTGACGGGGAGCTCGTGCAGGCCAGCGCTGATGAGAACCCCGACCTGTTCTGGGGGATGCGCGGAGCCGGCGCGAACTTCGGCATCGCGGTGTCCTTCGAGTTCGACACCGACCCCATCGGCCCCCAGGTCGGCTTCGCGCTTCTGCTTTACGTCCCCGAGGACATCGCCGCATTCCTCCAGGACTGGGGCACCGCGATCGAACACGCACATCCCAGCGTCACCGGCACACTCATGATGAGCCCCGCCGGCCGCCAGACCGTGGTGCAGGCACTCATCGTCGTCGATTCCGACGACCCCGACACCATCGTCGAACGCCTCCGGCCCTTCGCCCGACTCGCTCCCCTTGCGAACCAGTCCGTCCAGCTCACCCCCTACAGCGCCCTGCTCGTCCCGCCACCCGGGACCGAGACCCAGCAGGGCCACGGCGAGCCCCACGGACACTCTGCCCTGGCACGCCACCTGGACACTGCTGTCGCGAAAGGCCTGGCCGAGCTGCTGGACTTGAATGCCAACTTCATCCTCTCCGTACGCTCGGCAGGCGGCGCCACCGCCAACGTCCCGCCGGATGCGACCGCGTACGCCTGGCGCGACGCAAACTTCCTCATCGTCACCCTCGGCGGCGGAACCGCGAACTTCGAGGAACGCTGGTCGCGGCTCCGGCAGCACATGGAGGGGACGTACCTCAGCTTCGAGACCGACACCGGCCCCGAAGCTGTCGCTCGTGCCTTTCCAACCGCTCATCTGGAACGACTACGTGACCTCAAGGCCCGCTGGGACCCCGCAGGACTGTTCCGCGACAACTTCTACATCGACCCAGCTTGAACCCATCTGACGAGCGACACATCCGGATGTGTCCTACGAGCGGCGGATCGGCCGAGCGGGTGCTAGCTGATTCGGTCCTCGAACGCGATGGCAGGAGCGTTCGCCGGGTTCCGGTCCAGGCTCGGGCCGGCAAGCCCTTCGAGGCTCGTGGATGCACACCTCACCACGGCAGGGGCGTTGCCTCCCAGGTGGTGAAGGTGCCGCCGGGGTCGCCCGGTCCGAGCCGGACACACCTCAAGATCTCCTGGGATGCATCCTCGATGGTCTCGGTGCCCATGAAACCGACGAGGGCCGTGCGGGCAAAGCCAGGAGACACGAGGTTGACTTTGACCTCGGACCCCGCCATCTCGTCCATCATCGTGATCGTGAGGGCATTCAGTGCTGCCTTGGATGACGCGTACACCGGGTCGAACATGCGACGTACGTCCGACGCCGGGTCGGAGGCCAGGGCCAGCGAGCCGAGCGCGCTGGTCACGTTGACGACGCGCGCATCCGAGGACTCCCTGAGGAGCGGCATGGCAGCCTGGAACATCGCGAGCGGCCCGAACACGTTGACATCCCACACAGCGCGCATCTCCGCAAGATCCACGATGCTCGGCCTCGCGCGCTCTCGCGCGTCGTCGAGGTCCCGCGGAGGGCTGCCGACCCAGGCCGCACCTGCGTTGTTGACCAGGATGTCGAGCCGTCCGGAGATGTCACGGATGCTGCCGACTGCGGACGTGATGGACGCTGCATCCGTCACGTCGAGCTCCAGCGCGTGTGCGTTCGGTCCCGCCCCGGCGGCGGCCTCCTCGCCGCGGGCGAGGTCTCGCGACCCGAAGAAGACCGTATGGCCGTCCCGGGCGAGCGACGTTGCGACGTACCTCCCCATGCCCTGGTTCGCTCCAGTGACAAGTGCGACACGTGTGGTCGTCATGCTCTTTTTACCCTCCAGTTGGTGTTCCGAGCGCCTTCTGGTGCCTCCGTCATCTTCGCTCGACCCCAGCGCCGCAAGGAGGGCCTTGCGATCCCAGGACCGGTTCGCTCCTCTCATCCGGATCGACCCGAAGGTGTAGATGACATCACCGACCGTGGGGGCGCCGAGCCTCTGCCGCGGCGTAGGCAGGTTGCCCGCGGCTGGAGTGGTGCATTCAGGCTGTGGGGTGCGTGGTCACTAGCGGTGTAGTCGGCAACGCCGCCCGGTCGACCGCTCGGCCTGCTTGATACACATCAGTGATCGCACGCAGGTTGCGGATGTCGTCAAGAGGGTTCTTGTCCAGCAGGACGAAGTCTGCGAGCTTGCCGGTCTCGACTGAACCAATCAGGTCGTCTTTCCCGTATCCACGGGCCACCTGAAGGGTGGCGCTGGTGATGGCCTCCAGAGGGGTCATGCCCTTCTCGACCATCGACTGGGTCCAATGGAAGTGGTCTCCGCCGATGGTCCATGGTCGGTCTTCGCGTTCGAGCGGCGAGAGGTCGTCGAGGTGGTCGTTGCTCGGGCACCCAGCATCCGTGCCCATCAGGATCTTCGCGCCGGCGCTGACCAAGGTGCGCTCGTTGTCCGCGAAGGCGCCGCCACCCATCAACGCGGCCCAGCTGCCAGCCTCTTCGAGACCCTTGCGGTGCGCCTCGTGGATGGTCTGCAGTTCAGCGTAGGAGTTGCTGGCAACGATCTTGTCGACCAATGAGTGCGGATAGGGCTGGCCCATTGTGTAGTTGGCGTGAATCAACACATCCGCGCCGAGGTCCACGGACGTTTCGAGCGACTCCACAGACAGACTGTGACTCAGCACCGGCACCCCGACGGCGCGCGCCTCCTCGATCATGACGTCGAGCACCGGCCGGGTGAAGGTCTGGTAAGAGCGATCCAGCCCGACAGTCATGAAAATGTGGTCACTGACGGCGATCTTGAGCATGTCCACACCGCGGGCAAGGTAGTCGCGGACGCGGGCGCGAACCTCGTTGCGGGGCAACAAGCTCAACTGGTGGCCGACTCCTGCCTCGAACATCTCGTCGATGCGATTGACGAACGTCTGCGACGCCGCCTTGCGCCCGCCGAAGTGAAAGTCGGCGCTGAACGGGCCCCCCATCCCGACGATGGCGCCAGCGGCGAAGATCCGCGCACCCTGTGAGGTACCGGCGTTGATGCGATCACGGGCGCTGAGTACCGGTTCGATGGCGTTGTAGGTGTCGAACACGGTGGTGACCCCGTTGCGGAGCACCAGTTGGGCAGCTTCTTCTATGACCTCGACATAGCGACCTTCCCAGCGAGCGAGGTACTCGATCGTGCCCGGACCCACCATGAACATCCACGCGTCGAGCAGGTGGACATTGCCGTTGACGTACCCCGGCACCATCCAACGATTACTGCCGTCGACCACAGTCGCATCGACGGGAACCTCCGTATTCGCAGAAGGACCGATCGTGGTGAACCGGTCGCCCTCGACCAGCACTGTCATGGCCGGCCGCGGCGCGCCTCCGCGGCCATCAATGAGTTGCACGTTGGTGATGGCGGTAGGGGTTGTGGTCATCTCATTTTCCTTTGTGATCGAGGTCTCAAAGTGGAGAGTACCCGAATCGATCGTTTCGGTAAATGGGTCCGGCCGCCTGTAGGGTCAAGACCATGGCAAAGGCAGGTAGCGGCGCAGTGGCCACCGTCGACGGGCGAGCACTCCGGTGGGAGCACCGCAAGCCCGAACTGCTCCGAGCGGCAACCGATTACGTGCTCAGGACCGGGGTGGCTGATCTGACCTTGCGACCCCTGGGTGCGGCGATCGGCGCATCCATCACCTCGCTCAATCGCCAGTTCGGAAGCAAGGATCAGTTGATCCGAGCAGTGTGTGAAGAGATCCATGGGCAAATGGCGACGGCGTTTGACGAATTCTGGGCGAGCAGCAACGGGCGACCGATCGAAGTGCTACGAGCCCTGTGGAACCTCTGGCTCGCCCCTGAGTACGAGCGACAATTTGCTTTCCTCTTTGAGCTCCATGGGCTCGCGCTCCGTCAACCTGAGAAGTACGAATGGTTCGCACGGTCCGTCGTCAAGGACTGGAAAGCCCCGCTCGAGAGTGCGCTCCGCCAAGATGGCGTCCACCCAGACCAGGCCGAGGCGCTGTCGACCCTCGCTGTCGCCATCATCCGTGGCCTATATCTGGACAAGAGCATCACCGGCGACGTCGACCGTGTTGGCGCCGCCTACGAACTGTCGCTGAACCTTCTGGCGTCGACACTGGAAGCGACGAGAGCTAACCAAGGCAAATGAAGTGCAGCCCCCTTCGGACCTCGGTCGGCCCGTCCGAGGTTCATCAGGGCCGGGTGACCGAACAGGTCTACCGTCACGAACTCCGGACGGTCGTGCACGCCGGAGCACAGGTCATGGACAGCCTGTTCGGCGATGACGGTCAGAAGAAGTCCGCGTGACCGTCTAGTCGGGCATTTCGTCAGGCGCTCCCAGCAGCGCCGCGAATCGGGCCAAATGAGAACCGGCCGCCGATCAGGTAAAAACCCTGGTCAGCGGCCGGTTCTTCGTTGTGCGTGATACTGGGTTCGAACCAGTGACTATCATCCCGTCGAAGTTCTTCGATTCAGCCAGCATCTAGGCTCTGACCTGGCTTTTTGCGCTCCCGCGCTGGTTCGCGGAATGGACAAAGGACGACACCTTTCCGCATCCTAGTAGGCAGACAGTAGGCAAGATTGGAATGCATCCGAGGAGTCGCGAGATGGCAGGGCACCAGAAAACGAGAGCACGACGCGGCTTCGGTTCAATCAAGCCCGTCAAGGCCCGTAAGGGACAGCGGTTTCAAGCCTTCTACAACGATCCCGACGGACGCACTCGCCTGTCGAAGAGTGGCAACCCGACACCCGTGCGCCACTACGCCGATCAGACGTTCGAGACCCGAGGCGACGCGGAAGCATGGCTCGTGGACGAGCGACGGTTGATCTCAGCTGGCACCTGGACCTCCCCCGAGGCCCGCAGGACCGCCCGCACAACGACGCCGACAACGTTCGAGGAGTACGCGGCAGCCTGGCTGCCGGCGCGCATGGTCAAAGGACGCCCCCTGGCACCTAGGACCCGGTCCGACTACGAGGATCTGCTACGCCTCCACATCCTCCCCACATTCGGCAACACTCCGCTCGCTGACATCACCTCCGACGACATCGACACGTGGTACGGAAACGCCGCAGCCGGCCGCGACACCACTCGGGCACGGGCATACGGCCTACTTCGGACCATCCTCGGCACGGCCGTCGAACGTGGCCTGATCACGACAGGCAACCCCGCCAAGGTGCGCGGCGGCGGTTCTGTTAGCCGGCGTCACGACGTCCGCCCGGTCACCAATTCCGAGCTCGCGAACATCGTCGTGAACATGCCCGAACGCCGACGCCTGATGATCCAGCTCGCCGCCTGGTGCGGGCTGCGCTTCGGCGAGCTCACCGAGCTGCGCCGCCAGGACATCGACCGACATCGCAAGGTGATCACCGTACGGCGCGGCGTCGTCAACGTACGCTCCGTTCCGGACGAGTTGCCAAGCGACTCCAGGCTCTGCGGATGTCGACGAGGCTGCATTATCGGACCGCCCAAGACCGCGGCGGGTGTACGCGACGTGGCACTGCCTCCCCATCTGCTCGACGACCTCGACGCTCACCTCCGCGACCATGTCGGCGGCACATCTGACGCCCTGCTGTTCCCTGACCAAGCAGGCAAGCACCTGCGATCCAGCGCCTTCTATGGATCCGAGACGGTCCTTCACGCAGCAGGACCCGAGAAAGGCACCGTCAAGCGCAAGGGGTGGGGCTGGTTCGAGGCCCGACGCGTCGCCGGCCGGTCCAACTTACGCTTCCACGACCTGCGCCACACCGGCCTCACTAACGCCGCCGTCGCCGGCGCCACGCTTGCCGAGCTGATGCAGCTAGCCGGACACACAACACCGACTGCCGCGCTGCGCTATCAGCATGCCGCCAGCGACCGGATGCAGGACCTCGCCCAACGCCTCAGCGCGATGGCCGCCCTCGATACTTGAATTATCGGCGGATGGCAACGGTCCGTGCTGGAGGTCGATCGCCAGATCGGTCGCTCGCCGCTCGGAGCGAGGACGTAGCCCGACAGATCCGGTATGGGCGATGCCGTAGCTGCAGAGCGAATATGCGAGGCGTTGCGAGGCGTCGGCCCACGACGTGTAGAAACATGTAGGAGTCGTCCTCGCCGTAGCCGGACTGAACACGACGACGTACGGATCCACCCAACTCAGTTTCCGGCGGCGGATGCATCGAGCCCGCGAGGTGCTTTCACCAAGCAACCACCACACCTCCGAACGGCGATATGGCCCCTGCACTCAGCGGAGAGTCGCCTAGCACGCCGCGGCGTCCAAGGAGGTTGAGCTCGTCATGCGCTCGCTTCGGGATGGCGACCCGGGTCCGTAACACGAAGGACATCGAGTTCACAGCCCCGACATGATCCACCACTCCGATGCCGGATTCAAGGCAAACACCTCGTGTGCGTTCACCAGTCGGCTCGTCGAAGCTGGGGACACCCATCGTCCCGGTGCACCAGCCGCAACCGGTGAGCCCGAGCCAGCCGGCTCGGGCTCACTCACGAAAACATCGAGGCTCGAAGGGTGTCTCCTCAAAAGACCTTCGGTCAGGAGATGCTGTCGACCAGGCCCTCCAGGTCCCGCTCCCCCTCTCTCGTCTGCACCCCGGCCTCCAACTGTCGCTGGGCGATTCGCACCATGTCCTCGGTGAAGAGGTCATACAGGGCCGTGTTCTCGACAGCGTAGACATCTAGTTCGGGGGCGGGGGCGGCCCGTTCGACGATCCGCTTGAGGGAAGCGACCACCTCGGGCCTGACCTTCGCCATCCTGCGCGCGAGCGCATCGACGAACTCGTCGATGGTGGCGGCAGGCAGGGCGCGGTTGACCAGGCCGTACCGCTCTGCGGTCTCGGCGTCGATGAGCTGCCCGCCGACCAGGACCTCGAGGGCACGAGCCCTCCCGAGGAGGCGGGTGAGGTTCACGGTGCCACCTCCGCCCGGAACGATCGCCAGATGCGCCTCGGGCTGCGCCTGGCCCGAGGCTCCGATGGCCGCGAACCGCATATCGAGCGCGATCAGGAACTCGTTGCCAGCTCCGCGTGCGAATCCGGCCAGCTTGCCGATGGTGACCTGCGGGAGCATGCGCACCTCCTCGCTCAGAGCCTGGAGGACATTGAGTCCTTCAGGAATCTCAGCACCCGGCGCAGCCTCGACGGCCGCTCTGGTCGCGGCCGGCAGGGCCTCCGGGTCAGTCACATAGGCCATGTCGCCATGGGCACTGAAGAATTCGGGATCGGCGCTCTGGAACACGACCACGCGCACGTCGTGGTCCGCACGAACGCGATGCACGAAACCCCGCAGCGACGGGAGCAGGACGCCGTCCATTAGATTCAGGGGCGGATGGTTGAGCGTCACCGTCGCGACGCCGCCGTCCACGTCGACCGTGAGGCCCGGCAATGCGCTGTAGTCCATGGGGCTCGTCCTTCTATCCGTTGACCGCGCCAGGCGTTTCCCAGCGGCTGATTAACCGTACGTAGCGCCTACCGATACGAACCATGCTCTCAAGTCTCGAATTCTTGCCCGATTGACTCAATCGATAGCATTCGACGCATGGACCCGCTCGCTGACACCCTGACCATCTCAGGCGTCCGCGGAGCGCTCACGACCCGCATCGAGGCGGGCGGGGAATGGGCGTTGTCCGTCGAGGGCCACGACACCCCGTCTCTGCACGCCGTAACGGCAGGTCGCGCCTGGCTGAGCACCCCTGACATCTCACCGGTCGAGCTCGCCTCCGGGGATGTCGTGCTGTTGCCGGCCAGCACGCCATACCGGCTCGCGAGCGAACCCTCAGGTCGGACCGGACTGCGACTGGCTCACCAGACGCAGAGTCCGGGCACCATCGGCGTCGTCCTTCGCGACCCCGTCCGGCTCGGCTCGATGCCGGCGTCGACGCGGATAGCGACCATCAAGTATCACAGTGATCCGATTACGCTGACCCAGATCCTCAGCGCCCTGCCATCGTTGGTGCACGTGCGGGCCGATTCGGCCACCGCGGGACTGAACGACGCCGTGCGCATGCTCGCCCGGGAATCGACCTCCCCTGGCATCGGCTCGACCGCGGTGCTGAGGAGCCTCGTCGACATCGTCCTGGTGGAGATGCTCAGGGCCTGGCTGGCCGAGAACCCGCCCGAGTGCTTCGGCACCTGGCTGGGCGCGCTGGGTGACCCCGTCGTGGGCAAGGCGCTGCAGTACCTACACAAGGACCCAGCCATGCCGTGGACCACCGATTCCCTCGCCGAGGCGATCTCCGTCTCCCGGGCGACCCTCGCCCGGCGCTTTCCATCCGCCACTGGGCTGACACCAGCGGCGTATCTGACCCAGTGGCGAATGGACCTGGCAGCCGTACGCCTACGCGACACCCACGACCCAGTGGAACTGATCGCCGCCAACGTGGGCTACGGCTCCGTTCCGGCATTCAGCCGTGCCTTCGCCAGAGCACACGGCCTTCCACCAGGTCGATACAGAGCCCGAAAGCGCGACCGTTGAGTGTCAGCCGTGGGCTCCAGGATCTGGTAACCCCCGCCAGACTCCTTCACGCGGCCTCTCCTCGGTCGATCCTGTGTCGTTCGGAGTTATCCCCGCCCATGAGCGAGGGCACGGGACTGGCGGCGTGCGATCCAGGAGGTTCGGGCCATGACAGCAACCGCCGCCGCGACGAGCGCGAGGATGACCATCGTGACCGGTCGGCCGAGCAGGTATGTCGGATCGCCGTCGGAGAAGGCCATTGTCTGTCGGAGGGACGACTCCAGGGTCGGCTGCAGCACGACTGCCAGCACGAATGCGGCCATGCTGAAGCCGCTTGAGCGCAGCAGGAAACCGAACACGCCGGCGGCGAGCATCACCACGACATCGAAGGTGGAGTTTCCATCGGCGTACACACCGATCGTGCACAGCCCGATGATCAGGGGCATCATCACGTGGGGAGGCACCGAGAGCAGCCGCGTGAAGAGTCCGACGAGCGGCAGGTTCAGGACCAGCAGCATGAGGTTGCCGATGTACATCGCCGCGATGACGGTCCAGAACAGCTCCGGCTGGTCGTCGACGAAGGTCGGGCCGGGAACGATGCCATTGAGCAGCAGGGCGGCGAGGACCAACGCCATGGTCGGCGCGAACGGGATACCCAGAACCATGAGCGGGATGAAGGCGGCTCCTGCGGCCGCGTTGTTGGCGGCCTCCGGTCCGGCGACGCCCTCGACGGCCCCGTGGCCGAATCGCTCCGGATGCCGGGAGACACGCTTCTCTATCACGTAGGACGCGAAGGTCGAGAGCACGGCCGCAGGCCCCGGCACGAGGCCGAGCAGGAAGCCGATCGCTGAGCCGCGCAAAGCCGCGGGCCCGGCCCGGCGAGCCTCGGCACGGCTCGGGAGGAGTTCCCGCAGTCTCGGCGCCTTCACCGCCTGGGCCGACCGCTTGCCGCCGACTATGGTCAGCGCCTCGGTGACACCGAACACGCCCATGACGAGCGCGGTGAAGCTGAAGCCCTGGGCTAGGGTGGTCGACCCCATGGTGAACCGCAGGTCTCCACCGACCGGGTCGATCCCGACCGTTCCGACGGCGAGGCCGAGGCAGATCATCGCCAGAGCGCGAGCGGTGGATCCATGCGACAGTGCCGCGAGGAGCAGCAGGCCAGCCAGACACAGTGCCATGTACTCGGGCGGGCCGAGCTTGACGGCGACCGAGCTCAGCGCCGGCGCGAAGAGCATGAGACCGACGATGGAGAGCGTGCAGGCGACGAACGAGGAGACCGCGGCGATGGTTAGAGCCGGTCCCGACCTGCCCTGTTTCGTCATCTGGTTGCCGTCGAGCGCCGTGACGACCGAGGACGCCTCACCGGGAATGTTCAGGAGGATCGACGTGGTAGATCCTCCGTAGGTGGACCCGAAGTAGATGCCGGCGAACAGGATGAGCGAACCGGCGGGACCGACCTGTGTGGTGACGCCGAGCAGTATCGACATCGCGCCGATCGGGCCGATGCCCGGCAGCACCCCGACGAGCGTGCCGAGGACTACACCTGCGAGAGCGAGCAAGAGGTAGGTGGGGTCTGAGAACGAGGCGAAACCCGCTCCAAGATCGTGAAGCACGTTCAGCCTCTCAGCCGAGTCCGAGTACGCCCGCTGGCAGCGGAACGAACAGCCAATAGACGAAGACGAGCCAAGCGACGACGCCGAACCCCACGCCGAGGGCGCAAGGTCTCATCCAGCCTCGCATGCCTGCGATCTTGGCGATCACGGCAACGGCTGCTGACAGCATGACGACGAACCCGGCGACCTCGGCAAACAGCGGCACCGCGAGGGAGGCGAGCAAGACGCCGGCGACCCGGGCCCATCTCGTCCTCGGTTCGCCCTCGAGTGCGCCGCCCTCGTCGTCCCCGGCCCGGTCGAGGGCGCTCTTGGCCTGGAGGGCGGGATCGACCCGCCAGGCGCGCCATTCCTGGACGAGCAGGAGCGCAGAGGCGATCACGAGGACGATCGCAACAATGAGAGGGAAGAATCCCGACCCGGTGTCGCTCGGGGTACCAATGCCCTCACGCACCGCCTGGAAGCCGTAGAAGACTCCGACAACCAGCAGGATCACGGCCGTCGTCGCTTGGACATCTGGATGGCGCACTGCGCGCTGAGGCTGCGTCATTCGCCGCCTCCCAGGATGTCTGCCGCTGTTTTGGTCTTATCCGTCAGGTGCTCGTGGGTCTCCGTCGGAGTCGCCCCGCTGACGATGAGGCCGAGCTTCTCTGCCGCCTCGGCGAATTCGTCGCTGGCGACGGCTTCGGCGAAGGTCTCGGTGAGCTTCTTCTTGATCGGGTCAGGGAGCTTTCCGGGGGCGAGGACGACGTTGAATGCCTGCCACACGATGTCGATCCGCTGACTCGCGAAGGTGGGTATGTCCGGCACCAGGTCGACCGGATCGGCAGAGGTGATGCCCAGCGCGCGGATCTTGCCCGACTTCAGCTGTGGCAGGGCGCTCGCCAGCTGCATCACACCGACATCCACGTTGCGCCCGAGGAGTGCTGTCGTCGTCGCCTGGTCGCCCTCGAACGCGACGTGCTTGAGCTCGACGTCGGTCTGCTGCTCGAACTGATCGGCCGGCACCTTGTAGTTGAGGGGCCCCTCGGCGATCGTGACCGATGCCGGCTCGGCCTTGGCGGCGTCGACGAGGTCCTGCAGCGTCTTCAGCGTCGAGTCCCCCGGCACCACGAACAGGATCGGCGAGGTGAGGATCTCATTGATGTACGTCGCCGAGGTCGGGTCGTAGGCCACCTTCTCGGTCTGCGGGACGAGTGTGAGCGGCCCGTCGGGCACGACACCGATCGTGTAGCCGTCGGGTTTGGCGTTGAGGACGTCGGTGGTGCCGACTGTGCCGCCTCCGCCGTCGCGGTTGACGATCTGGAGATCTTGCCCGAGGTCACCGCTGTCGTTGATGACATCGGCAAGCGCCCTGGTGGTGGTATCGATGCCGCTGCCAGCCGGGTATGGCACGACTACTTGGATCGGCCGGCGCGGATAGTCGTCACCGACCGGCGACCGAGCAGCACAGGCGCTCGCGGAAACGAGAGCGGCCACCACGGTGGCAATGACACACCAGCGGCTCGTGGACTGAGAACTTGTCTTCATCGGGCGACTCTCTCCTCCAGGTCGACCCGCGCAGACGATGGCTGCGCGGATTGCTACGAGTGACGACGGCCACAGTCGACTACAGGCGACAGTTCACGTCCAAGACGGGTATCCACAATGATTCATTGCGGAAGCCAATGAGTGACTCATTGCCCCTTCATATGAGTGGCACTGCTTTTTGGTCTTTGACCACTGAAACGTGCGCCCCAAAGATGGTCATGCCCAGCAGATCGCCCGCGGACCCAGGCTTGGGACAGGAGCACCCTTCGCATGATCGACCCCCTAGACACCGACCCTCCACCTGCCGTCATCGTCGAGACGCACGAGCGGGTCGCGACGGTGACTCTCAATCGCCCGGAGCGCCGCAACGCCGTCTCATGGCAGCTCCTCGTCGAGCTCATCGATGCACTGGAGCGGGTACGTGCCGACGCGGCTGCGGCGGTCATGGTCATCACCGGCGCCGGCCGCGACTTCTGCGTAGGTGCGGACTTGGCGCGGGCCAAGTCGCCACACGCGAGCGACCACGAAAGTCGGACGCTGCGCGGAATCTCGATCGACGACGATCTCGAACGACTCGGTCGGGCGTCGCTGGTGGCAGAGATCCTGCTGACCTTCCCGAAGCCGACGATCGCCAAGATCAACGGGGCATGCGCGGGCGCAGGTCTCAGCATCGCGTTGGCCACCGACTACACGGTCGCGGCGTCCCGGGCGATGATCAACACGGCATTCGTAGGCGCTGGCGTCTCCGGTGACCTCGGAAGCGCCTGGCTGCTCACGCGGGCCGTGGGGACGATGCGTGCCAGGGCGCTCCTGCTCGACCCGGTCAAGCTCACGGCGGCGGAGGCAGCGGAGCTCGGTATGGTGACCGAGGTGTCCTCGGACCTCGATGCCCGAGTCGACGAGCTGTCCCGCAAGTTCGCTCACCAGGCGCCGCTCGCCATGGGGTACGCGAAGCAGAATGTGCTCGATGCAGCCACCCAGAGCTTCACCGACTACCTACCCGCGGAGGTCCGGCGCATGGTGGAGACCTCGCGAAGCGACGATGCCAGGGCGGCAGCGCGCGCGTTCATCGAGAAGCGCAACCCCGCGTAACGCTGAGGGATGGTCTGGCCGGAGAAAACCGAGGATGAGGAGTGACATGCAGGCACCGCTCGAGGGCATTCGCATAGTCGAGTTCGGGCACTACATCGCTGCACCGGCCGCGACGCAGATCTTGGCCGACCTGGGCGCCGACGTCATCAAGGTGGAGCCGCCGGCAGGCGATCAAGCCAGGTCGATCGGAGCGTACGGCGATGGCATCGTCTGCGCCTACAACCGCGGCAAGCGGTCGGTTGCGCTGGACCTCAAGGACGACGATCAGCGTCGGATCGCTCTCGACCTGCTCGGCTCCTCCGACGTGTTGGTGCAGAACATGCGCGCCGGGGCGATGGATGGCCTCGGACTCGGAGCCGAGGTCGTCACAGGGCTGAACCCGCGCCTGGTCTATGTGTCGGTTTCCGGTTTCAGTCGCCGCGGGCCGTCTGCCCGCCGGGCTGGGCTCGACATCGCCGCGCAGGCCGAGAGCGGCCTGATGTCGGTCACCGGTGAGCAGGACGGCGATCCGCAACGTGTCGGCATGCCGATCGCCGATGTGGGAGCAAGTTATGCGGTCGTCCAGGCCGTCCTGGCGGCGCTGTTCAGGCGGGAGCGCACAGGTCGCGGCTCGGTGGCGGACGTGTCGCTCCTCGACGTGGCGATCCACATGCAGTCGGCCCTGTGGGGCGAATGGCACACCTCCGGGCAGGAGCCTCGCCGTAAGGGCAACGGACAAGCGACCGTGGCGCCCGCAGCCGACCTCGTCACCACCGCAGACGGACAGATCGTCCTTTCGGCCTACACCGTCGAGCACTTCACCCGGCTGTGTCGCTTCCTGGGCAAGCCATGGATGCTCCAGGATTCGCGGTTCGCCGACAACCCTGCCCGCGTCGCACACCGCAGAGAGCTGCTCAGCGAGATCGGCTCCGTGCTCCAGCACCTGCCCACGGAGCGGTGCGTGGCGGAGCTCGGAAGCCTCGGGCTCGTCGCGGCAGCGGTACGCCGCTTCTCGGAGGTGGCAACCGCCCCCGACGTGCTCATGAGCGGAATCTTGACCACCGGACGAGACACAGACGGCCGAAGCTTCGACGTACCGTTCCTTCCCTTCACCCTTGAAGGCGTCGAGGTGCGGCCAGACCTCCAGGTCCCCACCGTCGGCGCCGACCAAGAGTCAGTCACGAGCCGATGAGTGAGCGCGAGAGTGGCCTGCCCGGCCGCGGCATGAATCTCCGCGAACTCGAGTGTTTCCTTGCGGTGGTCGACCACGGCGGGATCACGCGCGCGGCCTCCGCGCTCTATCTCGCCCAGCCCTCGCTCTCCCAGATCATTCGTCGGTTGGAGGCCGATCTCGGCATTGATCTGTTCCGGAGGGTCGGGAGAGGGCTCGTGCTCTCCCCTGCGGGCGAAGCATTTGTCGGCCCGGCGCGGCAGGTGCTGCGCGACATGGCGAACGCCCGCAGCGTGGCGGCAGGCTACCGCGGCTTGGAAGGCGGCCGGGTGGACCTCGCTATTTCGGCCTCCCTGACCTCGAGCTTCCTCGCCGCCTGGGTTGGCGACTTCCGTCGCAAGCACCCCAAGATCGCACTGCGCCTGACCCAGCACGACGGCGACACCGACGAGATCGCGACGCTGATCCGGTCGGGTGCCGCCGAACTGGCCTACACCGTCGGCCCCATATCGCGCCAAGGCATCGAGTGCCGACACATCGGACAGGGCGAGATCTTGCTCGCTCTGCCGCTGGGATGGGGCGACGACCTCCCCGACCCGGTGCCAGTCGAGATGCTCGCCGGCCTACCGTTCGTCGTCGATCGTGGCTTCGGCCAGAGATACCTCGCTACGATCCGGGACACGCACGGGATCGAGCCGGACATCGTCGTCGACATCAGCGAGTCCGGAGACCTGCTGCCACTGTTGGCGGCCGGTGCTGGAGCGGCGCTACTGCCCATGCGTCAAGCGATGGAGGCCCGGCGTCGCGGCGCCACGCTGCGGATGCTCGACCCTGCGCCTGCTCGCGACATCTATGCCATCACGCCGACGTCGCCGTTGACCCCACAGGCCCAGGCGTTCCTCGATCTGAGTATCGGCAACCTAGAGCGCTGGCACCGGGCGGTCGGCGAACGGAGAGCGAGAGGTATGACACTGCTCGATGCAGCGGTCGACGCCGACAACGTGATCGAGTCGGCCTATCAACAACTGCACGGCAACTGGTACCGGCGGCGTGAGTCCGAATGATGCGATCGCTGCGCAATGGGAGCGGTGTATGAGCCGGCGTCGATGGCCGTCGTTCGTTTACGAGCATGGCAATGAACCGGACTACCGGTTCAGCTTCGCAAACGAACGGACGTTCCTCGCTTGGGTCCGTACGGCGCTCGCACTGCTCGCCGCCGGGGTTGCCGTCGACGCCGTGGACCTCTCCATCCGCCCCCACGAACAACGCCTGCTCGCGCTAACGCTCGTCCTGCTCAGCATGACGAGCGCCGTTGCAGCCTGGATCCGCTGGAGTCGCGCCGAACGCGCAATGAGACACCGCCGGCCACTCCCAGCGTTCAGTTACGGCGCGCTCCTCACGAGCGCACTCCTGCTGGCCAGCCTCATCGTCGCCGCGGCGGTCCTGTGAGCGGGGAACCCCCGAGCGGGCCCGGCGACTCCGGACATCCAACGCCAGCACCGGCAGACCTCGGCGCGGCTGCCGAGCGGACTGAACTGGCATGGCAGCGCACCTCACTCTCAGTGGCCACCGCCGCTGCTGTCCTCGCCCGATTCTCCTTCGACCGGGCCGGGGTGGCAGGCGTGGTGGTGCTCGCTGCTGCCTCGGCACTCAGCGTCTGGACCTTTGCGGAGAGTAGGAAACGGCGGCCACACATGAACCCCAGAAAGACCGACATGGCCGCAGATCGACAGGGCGGCCGGACCACCGCCCTCCTCTCCGTCGCGATCATCGCCATCGCAGCCATCGAACTGGGCGGGTTGCTCTGACTCGGCACCCGAAAGCCACGCCATGGCGAATATGTCCAGCGGCCTGGCGTCGGATCACTCCTACGCTAGTGCAGTCCGTGCTGTCGCCTGACCTCGCCACTGAACTTACTGGGTCCCCGGCAACCCTTACAGCGACCGGGAACCGTCCGACCTGTCGACCTTAGGATGGCTCAGTGTCGCTTCAGCGGTGTCACGAACTCAGGAAGGGTAAGAGCAGAATGCGCCGGCCGTGGCTCTGCGACGGGGATCGTAGCGAGCCCGCGCAGCCTGCTGTTTCGCTGCTCGAGCGCCTCGGTCGTCGTGGGGAAGAGCGTGGCTCCGCCTTCCCCGACTAGATTCTGGTTCATCGCCACGAACTCGCGCGTCTGCGCCTCGTAGGCGGCGAAACCAGCGGCGTGGTCCTGGTCCGCCAACGAAGCGGCAAGCATGTAGGCGCCGACCAACGACAGGCTGGTGCCCTGCCCCGTCAGGAACGAGGGCGCGTACGCCGCGTCGCCGACCAGCGCGACGCGGCCGCTGGACCAGCTCGGCATGCGGATCTGGCTGACCGCGTCGAAGAGCACGTCGTCCGCTTCCTCCAGGTCGGCAAGCAGACCCGGGACCTCCCAAGACGCGTCGGCGAAGACCTTGGCCAGCAAGTCTCGTTGGGCTTCGGGGTCGGGGAATGCGTCGAACGGTGATTCCGGGTGGGCGAAGTTCAAGAAGGCGTGGACCACCTCGCCCTGGCCGACCGCGTAAAGCGCCGCGGCCCTGCCTGGCGTGTTCCACATGACGGTCTCGTGGGAGAGGTCGAACCGGTTCGGCACGGTGAACACGGCGAAGCAGTAGCCGAGATAGCGGTGGAACGGCTCTTCGGGGCCGAACACAAGCTCGCGCGTGTGTGAGTGCGTGCCGTCCGCGCCGACCACGATGTCGAACGTGCGGCTGCTGCCCCCTTCGAAGGTGACGTCGAGCCCGCCGTCCGTCTGCTGGAGCGTTGCGATGGAGTCGTTGAACAAAAACTCCACGTCGTTGCGGACCGCACCGTAGAGGGTGTCGGTCAGGTCACCACGCCGCACCTCCAGGTCATGTCCCTCGACGCCACCGGTGACGGCGTGTGGGTGGAGCGACGCGACCTCGTCACCATCCCCGTCGAGGAAGGTCAGCCGGCGCAGATCGATGTGTGCGTCCCGCAACTGCGGGAGGACACCCATCCGCTTCACGACCTCGAGCGCAGTGCCACGTACGTCGATCGGATATCCGCCACTGCGCGGCGCATCCGCCTTCTCCACCACCGTCACCGCGTATCCTGCGCGGTTCAGCCAGTAAGCCAGGGCGGGGCCAGCAATGCTGGCCCCGGAGATGAGGACCGTGCGCTCATTGTGCGTCATGCCTTGATTCCTCTGTTCATAGTTCGGGCGACGAGCAGCGCCAGCGCCGTGACGACGCCAGCGATGACAAATCCGTTGACGAACGCCGATTCGGCAGGAACGTCAGATCCGGCGGGTGTGGCGGCGGTGAGAAGCGCGCCGGCCATCTGCGCCCCGACCGCGAAACCGACGACTCGGGTCACCAGGACCAGGCTGGTGGCGATCCCGGTGTCACCCTGGTCGACGGCCGTGGCGGTGCCGGTCATCATCGCGGTGACGCAGAGACCGTTCGCCAGAGCGATCAGCATCTTGCCGATGATAAGATGCCAGACCTCAGTGTGCACCACTGCCACCGCGATCAGCGATGCAGTCATCATGACGATGCCGGCGGTGACCACGGCGCGTGAGCCGTATCGCCGCGATCCGAGCCCGCCGAGCGGCCCGGCTAGCGACGCGGCCACGGCGCCGGGGAGCAGGAAGAAGCCGATCTGGGTGGCGCTGGCCCCGAAGCCGTACGCCTCGGTGGGCACTGCGAACAGCTGCGGGACGAGATAGACGGCGACCGAGGTGCCGAGGCAGATCACGAACGTCAGCACGCACGCCTTCCAGATCGCGGGCCGTGCCAGCATGCTCAGGTCGATCATCGGGGCGGGGACCCGCCGTTCGACGGCGACCCATCCGGTCGCGAAGGCAACCAGGACGACGACGAGGGCGGCGAGCGCCATGGGCTGTGCGGTCATCTCGGGGGCAAGCGCGAGCACCAGCATGAGCGTGATCAGCGTCCCGCTCATTAGGCCCAGGCCGGGCCAGTCCATACGGGCACGTGCGGAACCGGCCGGCGGGTCGTTCGGCAGAAGCCTGCTCACCGCGATGGTGCATGCGATGACAGCGAAGGTCGGCAACGCGAACATCCAGTGCCGCGACAGCGTCTCCGCCACCGGCCCGGCCGACAGCGTTCCTGCCATCGTGCCCCCGACGAACAGCCCGCTGACCACGCCGATGGCGACCTTCGCGTCGCCTTCGGAGAGATTCTTGCGTACAACGATGAACGACAGCGGCAGTGCGCCCACCATGGCGCCCTGAAGCACCTGGCCGACCAGGAGAACGGGCAGGTTCGGCGCGACGGCGGAGACCAGACCACCCGCCGAGACCACGGCCATCAGGAGGATCATGACCCTCTTGCCGCCGTACTGATCTCCGAGCTTCCCAGCGACCGGGGTCACCAGAGCACCGGTGATGAGGAGCACGATGCTGAGCAGCGCCCCTTCCGCTGGAGTCATGTCCAGCTCCAGCTGCAGCAGCGGAAGCGTCGGCGTCACGACCGACTCCAGTGCGCCCGTTGCGAGCGCAAGCGCGCCCACCGCACCAACGGCCGCCCTCCCGATCCGTGCGGTAGGGTCCAGTGCTGTTGTCATGAGCGTCCTCTCGTTGACACGGTCGCGGAACTGCTTGATGAGGGGGAGTTCGGGCCGGAAGTCCGGTACTCGGACGAGCGGGTGGACGCGTGGCCGAGCCCGGTCGCGCCCAGTACGACGAGCGCAGCGGCCGCGACCGCCAGACCCACGTGTGCCTGACTCAGAAGCGCCCCCGCGACTGCTCCGAGGATGATGAACGCGACAGCCGCGCTCCGGCGGGCTGCGCCTTGCTTGCGCCCGGCTCCCAGTCGGGAATCCGCCGCTAGGCCGGTCAGGGTGGAGGTGACGACGACGGTGGTGATGTCCTTCACCGCGACGTGCCGTGCCGTCGCCGCCTGTGCGCCCATTGCCAGGGTGAGTACTGCGGCCATCGAAGCGCGAAGCTCAGGGGTGGTATCAGCGCCGATGACGGACAGACCGGCCGCTGCCACAGCCAGGGCGAGGCCGACGCCAAACAGCAGCGCGGTGCAGCGGTCGCTCCAGCCCGGAGCCGCAGTGCGCAACACGCGGCCAGCCACAGCGGCGCCGAAGAGAAAGGACGCCAGCGCGACGGCTGGACCGAGCACCCGCAGCTCCGTCCCGTTGACGGCCGCCATCCCCAGGATGACCACGTTTCCGGTCATGTTGCCAGCGAAGACCTGGTCAAGGTGCAGATAGCCAACTGCGTCGACGACACCGGTCGCGAACGTGAGTACGAGCATCGGCCCCAAGGACATGATGCGCCGCCGGACCAGTGGACCATCTGCACGTGCCGCGCGGCCGTTCATCGCCCCACCGCGTATCCCTGGGCACCCCGTGGGTTCGCCGCAGCCTGGAGACCGCTGCTGTCCGGGTCCCGTAGGACCACGGACAGCCGGCCTTGGGTCCATGGTCCGGAGAGGGTGACGTAGTGGCCGCGGTCGCGCAGCTCGTCGACGACCGCGCTGTGCGTACGGTCCTCGAGCACGAGTCCACCCGGTGTCCAGGTCCGTGGCCAGAACGAGCTGGGAACGGAGGTGGTGTGGAAAGCGGGCGCGTCGATCGCCTCCTGCGGGTCCATCCCGAGGGCAAGCGTTCGCACCAGGTAGATCAGCTGCCACTGATCCTGCTGATCGCCGCCTGGTGTGCCCAGTGCGGCGATGGGGCGGCCGTTGCGGAGCAGCAAGGTCGGCGAAAGTGTCGTACGCGGCCGACGGCCCGGCTCCAGGCGTGACGGGGCTAACTCGTCGAGCCACGTCATCTGGAGGCGCGTACCCAGCGCGAATCCAAGCTCGGGGACTGTGGGAGAAGACTGGAGCCAGCCTCCCGACGGAGTCGCCGAGATCATGTTTCCCCAGCGATCGACGACATCGATGTGGCAGGTGTCGCCCCGGGTATCACCGGTCTGCTGCACAGTGGGCTCGCCGACGCCATCGGCCTGGGCGGCACGTTGCGTGAGGATCAGCGGGGGCTTGTACGGGGTGACGCCGATTGCTCCAGGTCTGAACTCCCTTGACGCGCTCGCGCTGATCAGACTTGCGCGGTCCTTGCTGTAGCGGGGAGACAGCAAGTGGCCGATCGTCGCCTCCGTGGCCCCCGGATCGAGGTGTCCATAGAACGATTCCCTGTCGGCCAGGGCGAGCTTCAGGGCCTCGGTGATGGTGTGGATACCGCCGGCCGTCAACGGATCGATGTCCTCATCACCGAAGTGGTCGAGCATCGTGAGGGCCTGCAGGAGCACGGGCCCTTGGGACCACAGGCCTGCCTTCGCCACCGTGACGCCCCGAAATTTCGCGGTGACGGCGGGCTCGAAAGTGGGGTGAAAGTCTGCGAAGTCCGCTGCGGTGATCACCCCGGCGTGATCCCCACCCGACGAATGCCGGTGTGGCTTACGTACGAATCTCTCTACCGCAGTTGCCACGAAGCCGGTGCGCCATGCCTGCCTCGCTCCGTCGATCCGTGCGACTCGGGTCTCCCCCGCACCCGCGGCGCACAGTCGGCGCAGAGTCTGGGCGTAGGTGGGATTGACGAGCGTCTGGTGCGGTCGCGGTGGCCGTCCGTCGGGCATCCACAGGGCGCGCGACGTTGGCCAGTGGGTGCGGAAGAGCTCCTCGACCATCGCGAGGACGCGCGCAAGTTGAGGTACGACAGGATACCCGTGCTCCGCGTAGTGGATTGCGTAGGCCAACACATCCTCGAGCTCCCAGGTGCCGAACTCAGCGAGCAGATGTAACCACGAGTCGACCGCGCCAGGAACCGCAGCAGCCAGTGCTCCGGCACCCGGAACGTGATCGAAACCTGCGCTCCGAAAGTGCTCGATGGTTGCGGCCCGAGGAGCGTGGCCCTGTCCGACCAGGACACGCGGGGAGGGATCGGCCGCCGTGGCGAGCAGGGCGACGAGGTCACCGCCCGGCCCGTTGAGGTGGGGTTCAACGACGTGCAGCACGAAGGCGCCGGCGGTGGCCGCGTCGTACGCGTTGCCGTCCCGCTCCAGCACCGACTGGGCTGTTGCCGAAGCCAGCCAGTGTGTCGATGCACACATGCCGAACGACCCTCGCAGTGTGGGCCGCGTCTTGTGAGCCGCGTTCTCGGTCGGTGATGCCTGGTGACCAGTCATGTGTGTCACATCCAGGTTTCTATGGCAGGTGGTGGGCTGCATGGTGAGCTGCTAGGACATCGCCGCCGAAGTCGGACTCCGGATCCCGCCAGACGGCGTGGGCATGGTTGACGCCGCGGTGGACGTTGGTCCACTCAATGAGCAGGCGGGGACCCTGCAGTCGGTAGTAGTGCGGCTCGCCCGGCCTGGTGGAACCAGCCCAGGCGAGGTGAACGGAGTCGATGGCTGCTGGATCGTCGTATCGCGGCAGCGGGGACACCCCCTCCGGGACCCGGTCGAGGTAGGTGCCAAGCAGCGTCCGGAGCAGTTCCCGCTGACCAGCGTCCAACTCGGCTCCCGGGACCCCCTTGGGTGACTCGGTGAGGGCGAGCGCCGGCTGGTTCGCGCGGTCGAGTCCGGTGACCGGGTGCTCGGCACGGTCCGGAATGTGCCCGCCGGGACGCCATAGCTCGGCGCGCATGACCTCGTGGCCATCGATTCGAGGACTGTTTCCCGCCGCGATGTCGTTGGGAGCGCGATGCAGCAGGATCGCGCGCTCGGCGGTCTCGGAGCGAAGGGAACGGACCAGCTCCCGGGCCAGGTCCTCGGGCTTCCCCAGAGGACGCAGCGCGTCGCCCCCCAACAGAGGTGACGCGGCAGGGTCCGCCCCTAGGAAGCACGGCGTGGAGGAGACGACCTGCCCGTCCATGACGAGGTTGTTGAGCGAGACGTGGTGACCACCGAACCGCCATCCCCACGGCCGCAGGCCACCTGGCTCACCAAATACCCGCAGGTAGTACATGCTGGGATCACGGGTGCGTTCACGCCCCCAGTTCACCGAGAAACCCTCAACCCGATCGAGTACGTTCTCCAGACCGAGGACAGTGGCGACGGTGTTGTAGCCGGCTTCCGACAGCCCACTAGCCAGAAGTTGCATCACGAGCCGGTGCTGAGCGGGACGTTGTTCGTGGAAGGTCAGGCCTCCGTGATCGGTGGGCGTGTAGTACCAGCGGGTGCGTTCGGCCTCGGTGACGCCATCGGCACCCGGTGACGGTCCGGTCGCAGCCTTGCGCTGCTCCGTGTCGAGGGAATCTAGCCATGCTCGCGCCGCCCAAGCCATCCGCGCTGCGACATCGCGGCGGGGATCAGCCATGACTCGGGGCCTGGAGTGGCACGCCGAGGAATTCGTGCACCGCTTGGGCGACGATGTCCGCGAACTCCAGCGCGATGCCGTGCCGCCCGCCCTCGATGGAACGCAGCTCGGCGTGCGGAATCCGTTCCTTCATCAAGAGGGCGCCGGCGTAGGGCGCCAAGCGGTCCTCCGTACCGTGCACGATCAAGGTAGGAGCGGCGATGACCTCGAGGCGATCCCTGACCTCGTGCTGCCGAGCGACCTCGTGGCGGCGGGCGCTCTGCTCAGGCGTACGGGCGGTGAGAGTACCGGCCGGCCGGGCGGCGCGCTGGGCGACCTGGCCCTCAGGCGTGAAGAAGTAATCCGGGGCCGAGAGTACTCGGTCAGCGTGAGACATGCTCAGAAGCTCGTCGACCGCTTCGCTGCCCATCGCGAAACTCGGGGTGGTGGCCACCAGGCTCAGGGAAGCGACCCGCTCAGGGTGTCGGATCGCGACGTGTTGTGCGACGGCACCACCAAAGGAGGTACCCAGCAGATGCGCACGTGCCAGCCCAAGCGCATCCAGCAAGTCGGCGAGGTCGTCGGCGAGGTCCTCCATCGTGTAGGGCGTCGGCGAATTCACAGTGATCCCCGAGTCGCGCTGGTCATAGGAGATACCCCGAATCTGCAGGCTGAGGTGTCCGCGAAGCGTTTCGAACTGGGTCCGGTCGCTCTCGCCACCGTGAATGAGCACGAGCGGCAGGCCGCCACCGCCGTCGTCTATGACTCCGACGTCTAGATCCCCTGCTCGCAGGGTCTTCGGTGCTATTGCCACCGCTAACTCCTCGCCACTAATACTGGGTCACTTATCTATTTTGAGATGAACCTATCATTTTGTTTTGGCAAGTGCATCCCTGAACAGATGCGGCCCTTTCAAGACGTTGGCAGGGCACAGCGTGCACCGATGGCAGCACACCGCACGTCACACCCAGGAGCCATCTGGGGCGATACCGCGGTAGGGGAAGGAAGAGGTGGCCGCGCGTCAGCCGGCGCGAACCCACCCTCGCAGCGCCCCGCAATAAACCTCAGTCAACCTGGAGACGATCTCTCGCCGGGACAGCTGCGTCTCTTGCACAAGATCCTGGATCTCGCGCGGATCGAAGATCATGTTGCACAGGAACAAGGCGTGGTCAAGTGTCACTTGCGGGAGCCCGATGTCGTCGAGCAGCTCTCTCACAGGAACACTCCAGGCGTCCCGCGTGGCCGCTATGATCTGATTCCCACCATGGAGGCGCTCCAGATAGCCTCGCGGCGACCGCAGTTGCACCAACGCCGGACCGTGCTCGGCAAGCAGATCGACCCATGCGTGCGCGACGGCATCGAAGAGGGGTCGGCCTTGCGCCGTCGAACGAGCGCTGAAGTCACGGAGTTCCTCTATGACGTCGAGCACATAGGCGGCGATCACATCCTCCATCGAGGAGAAATAGCGGTACGCCGTGGCAGGGCCGATCTCCGCCCGCGACGCGACCGCCTGCATCGTCAGTTCGTCGGGCGCCTCGCGTGCGAGCTCGCCGGCAGCCTCCAGTAGACGCCGGCGATTACGGAGGGTGTCACTGCGCAACCTGCGTCCCCCGTGCTGGGCGACCTGCCGATCCGTCACAGGCATCCTCCGCCTCGTCGAGTGCAGGGCAATGTTATCGCCTCACGATCTCGGGAGGCCAAGATGGCGGATAATCCGATCGAGACCGACCCGCAGATCCTCGTTGGCCGCGGCGAATGAGATTCGGATGCACCCCTCGCCTGAAGGGCCGTACTCAGCACCCGCCCGAACAATCACCTTGCGCTCGGCGAGCTCGCGGGCAACCGCCTCGGAGCTCACGTCAACGTCGTAGCGCAGGAAGGCATAGAAAGCGCCCTCCGGCGCCACCAGTCGCAGGCCAGGAACGTCCGACAGGCGCGCAATCACCAGATCTCGACGCTCCCGGTAGGTGTCGACCATGCCATCGACCACGCTGTCGGGCAGAGCGAGAGCAGCGAGGGCGGCATACTGGACCGCCGTGTTCAATGAGCCGTTGAGCGTTCGATGCACGTGCGCCGCCGCGTCCACCACCTTGCGGGGCCCGGCAAGATAGCCCACTCGCCACCCGGTCATTGCATAGGTCTTGGAGAACGTCTGCACGTAGACGGTCCGGCCCTGCAGCGAGTCGACCATCAGCGCTGAGACGAACTGACCGCCCGGGTACACCAGTCGGTGGTACGCCTCGTCGCTGACCACCAACGTGTCAGAGCCGTCAAGGAGGTCGCCGAGCGCCTCGAGCTCCTGCTCACGGTGCACAATTCCGGTCGGGTTCGACGGATTCGAGAAGATCATCATCGCGGCACCGGGGAGTGCCGTCGCCAACGCGTCCAAGTCCCAATGCAGGTCCCGACCGAGCGGGACATAGTCGACAGTTCCGCCTGCAAGAACGACCAGATCGGCGTACAGCGAGTACGCCGGT
This sequence comes from Nocardioides sp. NPDC087217, assembly GCF_044744805.1. Taxonomy (NCBI): domain Bacteria; kingdom Bacillati; phylum Actinomycetota; class Actinomycetes; order Propionibacteriales; family Nocardioidaceae; genus Nocardioides; species Nocardioides sp. NPDC087217. The sequence continues at coordinate 89,483 of NZ_JBIUZB010000002.1, read as the reverse complement.
TCGGGAATGACCACGCGGTCGCCGGGCCCGATCATCGCAAGGACAACCGCCGCCAGGGCGGCAGTCGCCCCGTGGGTCATCACGACATCGTCGGCACCCCACGCGGCTCCATGGCGCGCCGGCAGACGTTCCGCCAGCGCGCCCCGCAGCTCCCAGAGACCGTTCTGATCGGCATAGTGCGTCCTCCCCGCACGCAAGGCGTTCGCGGCAGCCTGAATCACCGGCGGCGGCGTCGGGAAGTCCGGCTCACCCATGGCAAGTGACACCGCGCCCCGCGGGGCCGGGGAAAGAGCCGGTCGCCGCGATCGGTGCCGCAGCTCCTCGATCCTCATGGCCGGCCGTCCGATCGTCATCGAAGCACCGCCGAAGCGTCGGACCTCGCGGTGAGAATACGGGCCCGAAGCGCCGCCTCCGTCTCGCCGATCCCGTCAACCGCGTCAACGACCTCACGCACCCGGCGCCGCGGGACCACGACGACGCCATCGGAGTCCCCGACGACCACATCTCCCGCCGCCACCACGACCCCGCCGACCGCTACTGGCGCACCGATGGTACCTGGGCCATTCTTGAAGGGCCCGGCAGGGGTACTTGCCCTCGCATAGACGGCGAGGCCCATCTCGGACAGGGTTTGGACGTCGCGTACTGCACCGTCGACCACGGCACCCGTAACCCCGGCGTTGACCATGATCTCGCCGATCAGGTCGCCGATCAGCGCGCGATTAATGTCGCCGCGCCCGTTGACCACCAGAACGTCACCCGGCTGGGCCTCGTCGAGCGCTCGGTGAATCGCCAGATTGTCGCCCGACCGCACATCCACAGTGAGGGCATTCCCAACAAGTGCGGCCCGCCCGGTGAGCAGCAGTCGGGTCCGGCCGGTGACCAGCCGGATGCCCCCGTCCATCACGGTCATGCGCTCCAGCGCATCCCCGACATTGGCCGTCGGCACTTCGCCCAGTCGGCGGATCCCTGCCGCCGGAGTGCGATCCCAACTCGGCGCAACAGAAACGCTGTCCGTCGCAGCAGCTATGAACATGGTAACTCATTTCTTAAATGAGGGATGAGTCTCAGATTGTACTCTATGTCCGTATTTCCGTCGACCAATGTGACCAGTGCGCGCCCCTGACACTGGCCAGGCACTCCGTGCCCTGCCGTTGACGCAGCTCGATTCGAGTCCGGAGCTGTCGAGCATCGAGGTCAGCGCAGAGGAACGCCGCGCTGCCATGTGGCGCCGATGGCTGAGCGCGGCAGACCGCCGACAGCGGACTGCCGTCTCGCCGTAGCCAGGGCGGCTCAGATTCGCGTACCTGCGTTGGCACGTCGTATTGCTGGAACAGGTACTGGCGATCGGTACCCCGGCTCGATGTCCACCAGCCACCGTGGCCCATAACGTCGAGAGCATGATCACCTCGACTCTTCGCTACGACCTTCGCGAGACCAACGGGCTCCACATCCTCGCTGCCGACCCTCCCTGCGGAGCGCGCATCGTCGAGGTCTTCGGTGATATCGCGACCGCTGACCACACCGCCGTCATGGTGCCCGGCAACGGGCACCATCAGGGCAACTACTTCGGCCGTCGGGGCCGGTCGGGCCGCGCTACCGGGGACAGACACTGCTGCGCACGATGCAGGCGCTCGAACCCACCGCCCGCATCGCGGTTGTGGTGTGGGACCGGCAAGACCACCGCCGTACGGATCCTCTCCACCCTCCTTCGCTTCGACTTCGGTCACGTGCGCGTCGCCGGCCGAGACGTGTCGCGTGACCCGTCGGGCGTACGCGACCGCATCGGCGTCGCGGGCCAGTACGCCGCGATCAACGAGATCCTCATCGGCCGGGCCTCGCAGATCTCGCTGGTCGACCGCGGCCAGATCATCGCCGGTGGCGCTGTCCGGCTTTGGTCAGGCGGGCTCGGTCGTGTCGAAGGCGAGTGGGCAGGGCAATCTCACTTTGGGCTGGCGAATCTCACATCGTTAAAACGGACGGGGCGTTCCGATAAGTTCGGCCGCATGGAGACCGCTCCGAACGGCACGCCCGCCAGCAAACACCTACGTCTCGGCGTCGACATCTGGACCGACGTCGTCTGCCCCCACTGTTACATCGGCGACACGCTCTTCGTACAGGCGCTCGAGCGGTTCGAGCAGAGTGATCGGGTCGACGTCCGCTACCGCTCGTTCCTGCTCCTGCCCCAGCCTCCCAGCGTGCCAGTACCGCTCAACCACTTCATCGCTCAGCAAATGGGGATCAGCCTCGACGATGCGGCCAAGGTGAACGACCCAGTGACCACGAGAGGCCGTGCGCTAGGCCTGGACTACCGCTTCGACCGCGCGCTGGTCGTCGATGCGCGACCCGCTCACCGGCTCCACCACTTTGCAGCCTCACGAGGAAAGCAGCATGGCATGCTCCGTCGCCTGTTCCGTGCCTACTTCACCGAAGGGCACGACATCAGCGATCATGAGACGCTCGCTCGACTCGCGGTCGAGGCGGGCCTCAGCGCAGGACAGGCATTGATGTCGCTTCAGTCCGGAGAGTTCGCCAGCGAGGTCGAAGCGGATCTGCTCGAAGCCCGCCGACTTGGTGTCACGGGTGTGCCGTTCTACGTCTTCGGCAACCGATACGCGGTCCCGGGCGCGCAGGAGGTAGACGGCTTCTTGCGCGCGCTCGAGACCGCTTGGAGGACCACGGTCGAAGGCCGGGAATGAGGATCGTCGTGCACTCGACGGACTGAGATTCGTTCACGATTTCACCACCCGCGGCTCGGTCGCGCCCTTCTGACGGTGCGCCGGGCTGAGAGGACTCGCGTGGTCGCGCTTGGCGGCTGGTGGGGCCGATCCAGCGGACCCCGAGGCGTCTCGCTTGCAGGGGCAGGGGCACATTCGTGGTGATCCAGCAGCGTGGGTCTAACTGCGATGAGGGCTTTGTTCGGAGACCTGAAAGTCGGGGCTGATGGCCGACGAGGATCAGATGCCGTCTGTAACGGGGAGCCCTCCCTATACTCGATGCGTGGCGACCCTCGACGATGTTGCCAGCCTTGCTGGCGTATCCAAGTCCGTGGCGTCTCGTGCCCTCACCGGTGATGCGCGTGCGCGCATGAGTGATTCGACACGAGCCCGGGTTCTGGCGGCCGCCGCCGAACTCGACTACGTGCCAAACGCTCGTGCCCGGGCGTTGCGCCAGTCTAGATCTGGCGCGATCGGGCTGATCGTGCCGGACGTCACCAACGCCGTCTTCTCCGACATGCTGGCGGGCGTCTATTCAGCCACCGCAGGTCGCGAGACCGACGTACTCCTGGGTCAGGTGAATGCGCCGCCAACCGGCGCTCGGCAGCTTTCTCGTCTGGTCCGCGAAGGGCGGGTGGACGGGTTCTTGATTCAGCGGAGAGAGGACTTCGACGACGAGACGCTCGCCCGCGTGCTCGGGTCCGACATCCCGGCCATCACCGTCAACTCACGACTGCCCAACCGCACTGGCTCCGTCCTCCTGGACGATGAGCGCGGTGCCTCGCTCGCGACCACTCACCTGCTCGAGCTGGGTCATCGACGAATCGCGTTCATATCCGGCACCCCTTCACACGACACGGCTCGTCGGCGTGAACGCGGATACGCGGCAGCGATGGGTACGGCAGGCCTCGCCGTCGACCCGTCGTGGGTCATCAGGGCTGGCTGGGAGGCGGACGCCGGAGCCCGTGCCGCCGAGGAGTTGATCCGCGACCATCGGCTCGGCGCTGCGGATGGCCCCACAGGTGTCGTGGTGGCCAGCGTGAACGCTGCCGTGGGCGCGATGTCGACCGCACTTCGTCTCGGGCGGAGGGTCCCACAGGACCTATCGATCGTCGCGGTCAACACCACCTGGGTCTCGAACACCCTTTATCCGGCGATCTCGACGGTCAGGATGCCGTTGCAACGGCTCGGCGAAGTGGCCGCGATCATGCTGCTCGATCACCTCAATGGCGCTGCTCTGGAGAACGTCGTGATCACCAACCCGGTCCCGGAACTACTCATCAGGGACACGACATCTCCTCCAGCACATTGACGAGATGAGCGTGCCCTCGTCAGAGAGGCGCACGTCGAGCATCAGTCGTCGACGGCGCTGCCGACGGCACGCACGTGCCGGCGCCCCTCCCTGACGTTCAGGTCTCCGAAACGCGTGCCGATCTCGATCGACACGCAGTCGGCCACGGCTGCGGCAGGCTCGTACACGAAACACCGGGCCCGATGATGTCCTCGGGAGGTGTCGCCCACGACCATCACGTTGGAGACTGCGGTGTGGAATCGATCCGTGTGCCCGCCCGCAACAGGAGGTGGTCAGCTGCGTCGCGCTATCTCAGCGGGTCGTCCGGGTTGCACGCGACGATGTACCAATGCTCGAAGTCCAGGGGCCGTCTCTCACGTCAGTCCTCCGTCCCGAGTCGCCCGCGGAAGAAGGCGGGGCGTTTCTCGACGAATGCGGCCACCCCCTCTACGCCGTCCGCAGAGGTGAACAGCTGCGTCAACCTCGCCCGCTCGGCGTCGTAGGCGAGGGAACGCTCGGTGCTGGAGGTCAGCTCCTTCGTTGCTGCTAGCGCCGTCGCCGAGGAGGCGACAAGCTGACGCGCGATGGTCAGCGCACGTTCGAGGCTGGTGCCGTCGGGCACGACTTCGTTGATGAGTCCGAGTACGCGAGCCTCCTCCGCGGGGATCCGCTTCTGCAGCATGATCATCTCCTTCGCGCGGCGAGTGCCGACCTGGGCGGCCAATCGCTGAGTGCCACCCCAGCCCGGAATCAGGCCAAGCGATACCTCTGGCAGGCCTACCTGCGTGCTGTGGCCGGCCACGACGATGTCGGCAGCCAGCACGAGCTCGAATCCTCCGCCCAGGGCCATGCCCTCGACGGCAACCACCACGGGCAGTGGCGTGGTGCTGAGGGTATCGATCAACTGGCCCGCAGCACGGGTGAGCTCGACGCGCTGGCCGTGATTGCCGTGTGCGTACACAGCAATGTCGGCACCCGCGCAGAAGAACGCGCCCCCGCTGATAACCACGACGCGGGCAGCCGACGACCGGCCGTGGATGGCGTCGTTCAGCTCACGGAGCATGCCGACATCCAGTGCATTTCGTTTCGTCGGCCGGTTCAGCTCGAGGTGCTGGATGCCTTCGCCAGCGCCCGCATGAATGATCACCGACTGCGCAGCATCAGCGGTCGCCGTCATGCCGCACCACCTTCGCCTGGAGTCGTTCCACGTCCTCGGCGGCGTAACCCAGCGCGCTGAGCACCTCAGAATTCGCGCTTCCGAGATCCGGGGGGATCGAGCGGACTCCTGGACGTTGGCCGTCGTAAGCCACGGGATGGGAAAGCAACCTGACCGCGCCAGCGCGCGGGTGGTCGAACTCGAGAAGCGTCTGATTGTGCAGCACCTGTGGGTCACGCACGACCTCGGCGTAGGTATTCACCGGGGCGAACCACACCTTCGCGGCACCGAAGATCTCGCGCCACTCCCCCGTCGACCGCTGACTCATGTGCTTGGCAACCCGTGCGTTGACGTCCTCACGGCGCGCGTACGACGACTGCTCTTCGACCGTCAGGAACCAGTCGTCGTCGAAGACGCTCGCGAGCAGGGCAAGCGAGTTCAAGGACAGCGTCAGGTGGCCGTCAGCGGTCGCGAAGACACCGTACGGAGCCTTGTAGTACGGAGATGACACCCGAGTGCTGCTGCGCTGTCCGGCAAAGCCGTTCAGGAAGTACGACAGGGGCTCGATCTGCAGGTCGAGCGCTGCGCTGAGCAGGTTGCTCTCCACGTGAGATCCCCGGCCCGTGTGTTCACGTCCGTGTAGGGCCGCGAGGATGCCGAATGCACCGAGTACCGCACCATGCTGGTCGACCAGCGACGCCCCGACCGGCGTCGGCGGCTCGCCAGCTGCGCCGGTGTTGGCTGCGATCCCCGACATCGACTGCAACAGGACATCCTGACCGGGGAGACCACGGTACGGGCCGTCCCCGCCATATCCAGACAGCGAACAGTAGACCAGCCGTGGGTTGCGGGTCCTGAGTTCCTCCCAGCCGAGGCCGAGTCGGTCCATGACACCGGGCCGGAAGCTCTGGATGAGCACATCGGCCTCCTCGATGAGGCGCAGCACCACCTCACGCCACTCGGGGTCCTTCAGATCGACCACGAGACTCCGAACATTGCGGTTGCCGAGCAGGAAGAAGACGCTCTCGCCATTCAGATAGGCGTCCGGGCCCGACCAGGAGCGCTCGAACGCGCCACTCGGGGGCTCGATCTTGATGACATCCGCCCCCAGGTCTGCCAGCAGCTGAGTCGCTGATGGGCCCTGCAGGAAGTGGGTGAAACTCACGACTCGCACACCGTCAAGCATCCCCATCGTGGCCTCCTCTGTGATTGCAACGGACTGATTCGAACCGAATTAGATCAGAATGCGCAATCGGTTGTCCACAGCGAGAATGGATTTGGGACAACTTTTGCGCAACCGATTGCGCTTAGTGTTGTACCGTGCTTGACTCCACCCCAACGTGACCGGGAACACAATCGGCGGAAAGCCGGAGCGCTGGCTCGCAGAGCTTGCCACGGACGACATCGCAACCACGACCCACGCCTGCCCGGTATCGAAAGGAGTAGACATGACCCACGCCCTCCACCAGGAGAATCCCCAGCCCACCGCACTCAAGAAGGTCGTCGCGGCATCCATGGCCGGCACCGTCATCGAGTGGTACGAGTTCCTGCTGTACTCGGCAGCCTCAGCACTGGTGTTTGGGACGCTGTTCTTCCCAGCCTCGGACAGCACACTCGACGGTGTCATCAGCGCACTGCTGATTTACGCCGTCGGCTTCATTGCCCGCCCGTTGGGCGGCATCGTCTTCGGCTATTTCGGTGACCGACTTGGCCGCAAGAAACTGCTCCAGGTGAGTCTGCTTCTGGTAGGCGCGTCCACCTTCGCGATCGGGTGCATCCCGAGCTTCGCGAACATCGGCTACCTGGCGCCGCTGTCGCTCGTCGTCCTTCGGTTCGTCCAAGGCATTGGCCTAGGAGGCGAGTGGGGTGGCGCAGTCCTCCTCGTTGGTGAGCACAGCCCCCAAAACAGCCGCGGATTCTGGACCAGTTGGGTACAGGCGGGCCTGCCGCTCGGCAACTTCGTCGCCACCCTTGTCCTGACGGCACTGTCCTTCACCATGCCCGAAGCAGCTTTCCTGTCCTACGGCTGGCGCATCGCATTCTGGCTGTCGGCCGTCATCGTGATCGTGGGCTACTACATCCGCACCCGCGTCGATGAGGCGCCTCTCTTCGTCGAGGCCCGTGCGGCCGCCGAGGCTTCCAACGAAACGACGCCTGGGGTCCTCCAGGTCATCAAACAGTACCCGCGTCAGGTCTTGATCGCGATGGGAGCTCGCGTCGCGGAGAACATCATGTACCAGATGGTCGTCACCTTCTCGATCACCTACCTCGCCTTCAAGGTAGGCAGCACCGCCACGGAAATTCTGGGGCTCATGCTCGGGGCGCACGGCATCCACTTCGTTGCCGTGCCACTCTTCGGGCGACTCGCCGACGCCATCGGTCGGAAGCCGGTATTCCTGGCCGGTTCCGTCCTAGCCGTCGGCTGGGGATTCGTCGGCTTCCCGCTACTCGCCACCGGCCAAGACGCGCTCATCTTCCTGGGTATCACGCTCGGCCTGCTGGTACACGGCCTGATGTACGCCCCACAGCCCGCCATGATGGCCGAGATGTTCCCCACGCGCATGCGCTACACCGGCGTATCCCTCGGATACCAGGTGACCGCGATCTTCGCCGGCTCGCTCGCTCCTTTCATCAGCACATCGCTTCTGCAGTCCTACGAGTCTTGGGTGCCGATCGCTTGCTACCTGTCCGTCGCGGCGCTTGTGTCCACCGTCGCAGTGGCCTTCCTCAGCGAGACGAAGGGAATTGACCTCTCCCGCCTCGACCGCGAGGCGGAAGAAGAGTCAGCGTTGTACGCCTGAGGGACAAGCCGCGGCCCATCCATCGGTCTGCCAGTGGCGCTCGCCTACTCTGGGCGGGCGCCACTGACTCATTCGAAGGCGTTTTGCGGTGCCGTCGGAGGCACCGGTTCAAGGGCGCGGCAGAGTGGACCGGAGGACCCGTCTATGTCGTGCCAAGCTGCCTGTGAACAGGAGTCGGGGCGCAGATCGCCACCATCGCATCCCAGAACGCCCTCGACTGCTGGGCTGAGGGGCACGGCGAGACGAACTTCGCGACCTGCCTCCACGCAGTCGCCATGTCGCTCGGGGACGTGCTCACCGAAGGCACCGACAGCAGCCGCTGTGAGTGAGAACTACACCACCCGCCGTCTGCCATCGGACCCGCACGCCTGCCGTCAACAACGCTCGTGTTCATTACAACTAGACATTTTCACTCCGTAACCGGAGGCATTCCTTGGTCAGACAGGATCACCGACGCCGGGCGGCACAATCCCCCTGGGCATGACAAGCAGACCTGCGTTCACCGAACAGATGCTAGCGACGAAAACGGCATCGATGCTGTTGGACGTCGTCGACAGCATGCCAGCTCGCAATGCAAGCTCACGATCGTGCTGCTGTGGTCAGCGCTCGGTGAACAAGCCCAATGTGGCTAATCGCGGTTTGGGGGTGTAGCCGGTTTCTCACCGAAGTTGTCACGCTGGCAGCCTTCAGTCGCGGCCCGTCGGTGACGCGTTCAAGGTCGCAGAGGGCATGACGCCGTAGGTCTCCTTGTAAGACGCAGCGAATCGCCCAGTGTGGAAAAATCCCCATCTGGTCGCGATCTCGGTGACCGTGGTTCCGGTGGTGGGGTCGGCGGACGATAGGTCGCGATGTGCTCGCTCGAGCCGGATCCGTCGCATGTACTGATATGGAGTTTCGTCGAGCACTCGCCGGAAGCCGAGCTCAAGCGCACGAACGGTAATTCCCACGTGGCGCGCCAACTCGTTCACGTTGAAAACCTCGGCATCCTCACCGTCGATCAAGCGGATCGCTGACCGCACGGCACTGCTCGGGGCAGCGTGGAAGGTGCGTTGGGTCGGGGCGCTGAGATCGTGCTCCAACCCGAGTAGTGCAGCGCTCAGCGCGTGCTCGGAAAGTTGATGGAGCAGCCCGTTCGGCACGACGGCGATGTCGTCGTACTGCCCGAGGATCTGCGCGAGCAATCTGGCGGCGGCGTGGACTGCATAACCCTCCTCGAGTGGGAGCACCTGATGCACGAACCGCGGTGGCCGGCCCGACTCCCACTCACCGGTCAGCGCGCCCGCTGCGCGCGCTAGCGAGGAGGTCGTCATGCGCAGCATGAGGGCATCGCAGTCGGCGCTCCACTCGGCCCGGAAGCGCCCGTCTGCTGCGATCACCACCAGTGACTCACCGGCCCTGGCCTCGACGACCTCACCACCTCGCCAGACGCGTATCGTCCCTGACAACGGGATCGTGACCCCGAGGTATCGAGAGTCCGCCTGCCTGTCGACACGTACCTCCGCGCCATAACTCATCCGCCCGACCCCGACGGAACCAGTGTCGGCGTAATAAGCACGAGCATCGACGTGGTCGCGGTAACCACGACGTACGCTCAGTCTGCCGGGTGCCATGAACTGTCTGATTCCCGCCTCCGCAACCGCGAGATCGTAGGTCTCATAACGTTTGTAGGCAGAGAGGGACTGCAGGAGCGCGTCTTCCGCGCTCGGCCGGCCGGCGACGTCCGGTATGGCGCTCATGTCACGCTCCCAAACCTCGATGCGTGGTCCTTCACGAATTTCGCCAGTCTAACCGGCGTACGCCCGGTCACCAGTTCTACGTCGCGAGACACGAGCCCGACGGATTCGTCGCGGGCGTAGATGTCCATGAGCTCCACCACGTGTCGCTGTATCCACTCAGATGCGCCGGCACGCGCCGCGCTTGCGCCCAGTTCGTCGAGGGTGAGCGGGACGTGGGCGACCCGTTTCCCCAACCCTGCTGAGATGAGGTCGGCGATGTCGATCGGTGTCAGGGATTCTGGCCCGGTGAGGTCATAGGAACGCCCGCGGTGAGTGTCAGGGTCGCGGAATACGGCGGTGGCGACGGCCGCGATGTCTCGGGCATCGATCGGGGCTAGGCGCTGCTCATGCAGCGCCATGGGGAGCTTGCCCGCGGCGATCGCAGGGGCGAGGCCGAGCAGATTCTGCATAAAGTAGTTCGGACGCAGGATCGTCGCTCCCAGTCCGGACCGCTTGAGGTGTGCCTCAATCTGCGCATGCGCGCGGCCGACCCAGCTCGGCTTGTCGGCGCCGGTCGCCGCGCTGCCGGCCGAGACCTTCACGACATGGCGTACGCCGGCCTCTACTGCCGCATCGATGAGCCCGCCCTGGTGCAAGGCCATCTCCGGGTGTTGGCTGCTGTTCAGGAACACCGTCTCAACGTCCTTGAGCGCAGCCACAACCGAGTCGCGATCGCCCAGGTCCATCCGCGCCGTGTACGGCTCGGAACCTGCGATCGACTCCTGACGTGTCGTCGCCCGGAAGGGCGTCCCCGCGTCGATCAGTCCCGACACGACAGACCGGCCGATGGTCCCGGTCGCTCCAGTCACCAAGATCATGGCTGCATCAGCCCCCGACGGAGGACTTGGTGGTCGTGCCCTCGTTCAGGCACCAGGCGCGAACCTCGAACCGGCGAGCCCCTCGCGAGTGCATCGGGTCAGCCTCCGCCAGCCGGACGGCCTCCTCGAGGCTCGCGGCGCGGTAGACGAAGACACCCTCGCCGTTCCACTCCGTCCCCTCGGGTGATGCCAGGGGTCCTGCCCCGAACATCACGCCACTGTCCTCGAGCTTCTTCTGGTACGGCAGGTGCTCCTCCAGTGCGTCCTCGACGGGCGCGAACCCGTTGATCGGCGTGGACCGGATCAGGAACAGCTGCTCCGCGTGCAGGTCGAGCTGGCGCGAGCGCTCCAGCAGCTGCCCCCACGTCATGCCGTCCACTTGGTCGGCGGTGTCGTTGCTCATCGAAGTGCCTTTCTTCCTTGATGTCTGTTTCGGTCAGTCGTCGAGGTCGCCGTCGACGAAGCTGCGAATGGTTTCGGCTGCGTCGTCCGGAACCTCGAACGGCCAGAAGTGTCCGGCGTCGAACAGGTGCAGCCCGCTGCCCTTCGGCAGCATCGCGAGCACATCGGGGTCGCTGTAGAACTCGTGCGGCTGACCGGGGTCGTGGCTTCCCTGAAGCAGCAGCACCGGGCAGCGCCAGGCGGCGATGAGACGCGTTCGGCGCTCGATCCATTCCTGTCGGAAGGAGGAGGAGTGGAAGTAGCGAGGGACCGCCGAGTTGATGCCCGGGTAGGAGAACTCGGCGATCGTCCGCTCGAGAAGCTTGTCGTCGACCGGCTTCGCACCGAGCGCCGTGTAGCCGACGATCGTGAACGTACGAGCGTCGCCGAGCACGAACGGCGCGGTGGGCGCCGTGAACATCTTCTCCTGCGGGTGAAGACTGGGATGGAGGTGCCACAGATGCTGCTGGCCACGGCCGTACCGGATCACGCGGGTGCCCAGCTTGGCCACCATGTGGTCCGCCGGCGGTGTCCCTCGGTCGTGGGTGATGAGGCTGAAGCGGTCGACACCGATGGTGTCCAGCAGCGCGATCAGCTGATCGGCCACGCCCTCCTGCCGGTAGTCGCCGGTGCGCTTGTCCGACTGGCCGTATCCCTTGAGGTCGATGGCGATGCAGCGGTGACGGTCCGAGATCGCGGCCATCACGACGTGCCACTGGAACCACGAGTCCGGTACGCCGTGCAGGAAGACGACCGGATCACCGTCCTTCGGTCCGCTCTCGACGTAGTGCCATCGCACGCTCTCTCCGTCACCAGGTGCATCGACGAAGTGGTGGGTGAACTCCACGCCCCTGAGCTCCTCCACCTCACCTTCACCGGAGGTAGGGGGCGCGGTCACTTTGGGGATGGCCACGAGGCGTCGAGCGATGGCTCCCATCGGAGCATCAGCCTCGACGAAGTCCTCAGGGGTCGCCACCATCTTCGGCAGCAACCCGGGCAGCTCCTGCCACATGGCTGCCGCGGCGGCCAAGTGGGGCGCTACCCGCTCGGGCGGCTCGGTCCAGTCGTCTTCCGTCCTGGCGCTGGCGGGGGTGGTGGTCATCGTCGTGCTCCTTGGCTTGTGCGGGGGCTCGTACGCACTGTCACGCGCACCTGTGTCTCGCGGTGAGGTTCGACCTGTGGTTTGACGCCGATGGAGGCCTCGTCGCCCCACACGAGGGTCAGTCGCTGTCCGTCCTCGGCAAGGCCGGCGTCGATGCTGGCCAGCGAGGTGACGTTGCCGTGGTTCATCGTGAACATCGGGTCCATCGCGACGCCGACGCCCGTCCCGTCGAGCAGCACCCGGTCGTAGTGGAGGAGGGAATAGCCGCCGGTCGGCAGGCTCAGGTACTTGGCCCCGCGACCATTGGCGAACAGGCTGCTCGTCAGGATGTGGCCGGTGTCCCCCGCGTCCCAGTCGAGCCACACCTTCTGGCGAGGCGGTGCGACAGCGATCTGCTCGAGCGCCTCGCGGCCGATGAAGTCGTGGTCGAAGCTGACCACGCGGCCATAACCCAGGTCGTACGGCGTGAGGTAGTAGTCCTCGATGGAGTCGGACACGAAACTTCCTCCGAGCGAGGCGTGCGCCTCGAAGCCGTGCGCGGGGAGGTGTTCCCGGTAGGGACGCATGTCGTCCCCGGTGTAGACCGCCGGGAGGGGGCGGGCGATCCATCCGGACTCGTTGGACGTGGTCGGGTAGGACACCGCGCCGCCCTGGAGCATCCCGAGCCCCGAGCCGGCCTCGAGCAGTGCTTCCTTGACCGGTGCTGAATGTGCCCGTGGCCCGAAGATCTCCAGGCCGGTGTGCTCCTGGCCGGGGATACCGACCATGGTGTGGTTGAGCGCCCGGACCGTCACTCCGGCGATCTGGAACTCGCCGATGTTGAAGAACTTCACCCGGCCGAGGGTCCCGCCTGAAGCTTTCTGGACGATCTCGAGGGCGGCGGGTCCCTGTACCTGGTAGCGGAACAGCAGTCGCTCCCGGGGGTTGATCGGGCTGGCGTCATCCCGCTCCACGTCGACCTTGTAGCCGCCGGTCTCGGCGTGGAACTGCACCCAGTTAGCGGCCACTGGCGAACCGACCAGGGCGTACTCCTCCTCGTCGAGCCCGAAGAGGATGGCGTCGCCGATGACATGGCCGCGCGGGTTCGTCGCCACGAACTGCTTGGCCTTGTCTCTCCCGAAGGTGCGGAACGAGTTCACGCCAACCTCGGAGAGCAGCCGTTTCGCGTCGGGGCCACGGAAGTAGACATCGCTCATGTGGAAGGACTGATCGAAGAAGATCGCGGATTCCCTCCACACCCGCTGTTCGTCACGCCAGTTCGCATACTCCATCTGCGGAATCGGGAACTGGTACGGGCCGCGGCCATCGGCGCGCAGCATCTTGGCGGGATTTCCGCCGCTGCGGTCGATGGCTTGCTCGAGGTTGGGAGTGGTCATCATCGCGTTCCTTCGTCAGGCGAATGCACGTGTGCCAACCGAATGTAGGAGCGCTTGAGCGGGCCGGATAGCCACGGACCGAACCGATCGGGTGCACTTCGCGAACCCCCGAAACCAGCTTCGCCAGCCGGCGCAGAGAGCTTCGGCAGGCGGCTCGCAGAGGCGTCTGCCGACACCTAGCGTTTCTCGTCATCGCCAACCCGCGGGCCCTCCCCTGAGCGGCCCCGATCCAAAAGGAGACTCGATGGCCACCGACCAGCCCACAACCTCACCAGAGGTAGACGGCCGGCTTCTCCAGATGCTGACCGACGCCACGATGGAGGTCATCCCGTTGAAAGGCGGACCGGAGCAGATCATGGCAACCTCCCCGGGCGCGACCGTCGCGGTGACGTGCTCCCCGAAGTTCGGGCTGAGTCGCACTCTGGAGCAGTGCGAAGTGGCGGCAAGCGCAGGGCGACGAGTCGTTCCCCACATCGCGGCCCGCATGGTCGAGGACCGCGCAGCGCTCCATGACGTCGTACGTCGGGTCGCGGACCTCGGGGTGACCGACCTCTACGTGATCGGCGGCGACGCCACCGCTCCCGTCGGCCGCTATAGCGAGGCGGGACAACTGCTCGACGACCTGGCGGAGATCGAGCATCCGTTCACCCGGATCGGGGTCGGCTGCTATCCCGAGGGCCACCCGCACATCGGCGACGACCGCCTGTGGGAGGCGCTGCTACGCAAGCAGAGCTCGGCCACCTACATGGTCAGCCAGATGTGCTTCGACGCCGAGGCGCTCACGACGTGGCTGGCTCAAGCGCGTGCACGGGGCGTGACGTTGCCGCTCCGCGTCGGCATCGCCGGTCCCCTCAAGCTCGCCAAGCTCACCGAGCTGTCGCTCCGCATCGGAGTCGGGCAGTCGTTGCGCTTCCTCTCCAAGCAGCACGGACTGGTCGGCAACGTACTCCTCGGCCGAACCTACGACCCCCTTCCGCTGATCCGCTCTGTCGTTTCTGACAAGCCGGGCAGTGACATCGAGGGCCTCCACGCATTCACGTTCAATCAGGTGCCGGTCTTCCGCGCCTGGGCCAAGACGTACGGAGCAATGTCATGAGCGAGCTCGTCCTCACCCTGTCCTGCCCGGACCGTCCTGGCATCGTCCAGGCGGTCTCCACCTTCGTGACCGCTCATGGCCTCAACATCGTCGAGACCGAACAGTTCGGTGACCGCGACGATGCACGCTTCTACATGCGTGTCGCCGCGGAGAGCCTCGATGACGTGTCGCCCGACGCCGACTCGCTGCGCGCCGACTTCGAGATCGTGGCTCGTGACTTCAACATGGACTGGCGCCTGGTCGACTCTCAGCAGCGCCCGCGCATGCTGATCATGGTCAGCAAGTTCGGCCATTGTCTCAGTGACCTGCTCTACCGCGTACGCATCGAACAGCTGTCCGCGGACGTGGTCGCGGTCGTCTCCAACCATCCCGATTGCAGGGATATGGTCCAAGCCGCCGGCATCCCCTTCGTGCATCTCCCGGTCGATGCCGGGTCCAAGGCTGACGCCGAGGACAAGCTGCTGCAGCTCGTCGACCAGGAGCAGGTGGACCTGGTGGTGCTCGCCCGGTACATGCAGATCCTCTCGCCCGAGCTCTGCGACCGGCTGAGCGGCCGCGTCATCAACATCCACCACTCGATGCTGCCCAGCTTCAAGGGCGCCCGGCCCTACCAGCAGGCGTACGACAGGGGCGTAAAGCTCGTCGGCGCGACCGCCCACTACGCCACCTCGGACCTCGATGAAGGCCCGATCATCGAGCAGGAGGTGCAGCGGGTCGACCACACGATGGACGCCGCGGCCCTCACCGCGCTCGGCCGCGACACCGAGTGCCTGGCCTTGTCGCGGGCGGTGCGCTACCACCTCGAGAACCGGGTCATGGTCCACGGCCGCAAGACCGTCGTCCTGAAGTGATGCCGGCCCCTGAACGACCCCGTGTGATAGGCGTCCTCAACGTGACCCCGGACTCCTTCTCCGACGGCGGGGCATACCTGAGCACAGCCGACGCGGTACGACACGGGCTGGCTCTGGCTGCGGACGGCGCGGACTGGGTCGACGTCGGTGGTGAGTCGACACGCCCCGGGGCGCGGCGCCCCTCAGTTGCGACAGAGCTCGAACGCGTACTGCCCGTCGTTCGCGCTCTCTCGCAGCGAGGGGTGCCGGTCTCCGTCGACACGATGCGGGCCGAGGTTGCCCGCCGCTCGATCGACGCCGGCGCGAGCATGATCAATGACGTCAGCGGCGGGCTCGCCGATCCGGCGATGTTTGCCACGGTGGCTGAGCTGGGCGCTCCTTACGTGCTGACCCACTGGCGATCTGGGGGCGTCCAGGAGCACAGGCCGGAGACGTACGCCGACGTGGCCGACGACGTCGCGGCCGAGCTGCGGGACCGAGTCCATCGCGCCGTCGATGCCGGGGTCGACAAGGATCACATCATCGTCGACCCCGGCGTCGGCTTCTCCAAGAACGCCATCCAGTCGTGGACACTGCTCCGCCGCATCGAGGTCGTCCAGGACCTCGGGTTCCCCGTGCTGGTCGGCGTGAGCCGAAAGCGGATGCTCACACAGGTCTGCGGTGACGAGACGGATCTTGTCGACCGCGACCTCGCCACCGCCGTCGTCAGCGCACTACTGGCATCGAGCGGCGTCGACCTGCTGCGGGTCCACGACGTGGCCGGGACCATGGTGGCGCTGCGGACCGCGCAGCAGCTGAGAGCCTGATCAGCCGACGGCGACCTCGGCGTCCGCCGGGGCCGGGCTCCGCAGGGCGGCGAGGGCGATCACGCCGAGCGCCACCGCGACCAGAGGCAAGGCGGAGAGGCCGATGATCGAGGTCGCGCCGAGCCCGCCGGCCACCAGTACACCGTTGAGCGCCGGACCAGCTATCGATCCGGTCCGGCCCACGGCGTACGCCCATCCGATGCCTGTGCCGCGGATCGGCAGCGGGTAGAGGGAGACAGCGAGGATCGTCAGCCCGGACTGTCCACCCACGATACCGACTCCGATGAGGAGGATGCCCGCCATCAGGAGCGGGGTGTTCGTCGTGAGCAGCACCAGACCGATACCGACCATGCCGATGAGGTATCCGCCGACCAGTGTCGCGTGCGCCTGCCCGCGCCGGTCGATCCGGAACCCGAGCAGGATGCCGCCGACGAACCCGCCCGCAGCGAACAGCGAGCTGCCGATGAACGCCGTTCCTGCGTCGAGGCCGGCCTCGACCAGAAGGGTCGGCAGCCAGTTGAGCAGTGCGAACATCACGAGCAGGTTCAGGAAGTAGACGAGCCAGAGCGCGATGGTGCTGGTGGCGCGGCCCTCTCGGAAGAGGACAGCGGGCGAGGTGGACGTGTGATCGACCGTGCTCCGAGGGCGGGTAGCGACACCTCGGACGACGACGGCAGCCAGGACGGCGCACACGAGCGGCAGCAGGCCACCGATGATGAAGATCGAGCGCCAGCCGTACGCCGGGATGGCCGCACGCGACACCAAGCCACCGAGAAATGCACCCAGGGAGACGCAGCCGACCGCCAACATCACGGCACGGGAACGGACGTGTGCGGGGACGTTCTCGGAGACGAGAGCGATGAAGCTCGGCGCCACTCCGCCCATTCCGATTCCCGCGATGAAGCGGATGAGCAGGAAGGTCTCCACGCTGGTGGCAAGAGCGGGGATCGTGAGGGTGGCCAGCCCGAAGAGGACGACCGAGGCAATGAGCCCGGCCTTGCGCCCGAGGCGGTCGACCAGCATCCCGAAGAGGACACTGCCCAGCGCCATGCCGACGAGGCTCGCCGAGAACACGACACCCAGAGCGCCCGGGCTGAATCCGAACTCGGTCGTGATGGACGGCGCGGCGTACGCCAGGGTCTGGGCGTCGAAACCGTCGAGCACCGCCATCGCCAGGCACACGCCCACCGTTGCTACCTGCGCGGCTGTCATCCGTGAGCCACGGTCGCTTCCAGCTGTCTTCATGACGAGGTCCTCCTCGGGATCTTCGCCGACCCAAGCGGCAGGCGATGAGGCACGGTATGACGTACGTCACACTCATCGCCGGTCGTGGGGCGAAGCCTCTTGGGCCACTTGGCGAATCGGCCGAGTGGGTCTCGCCGTCAGCGGCCGGCCACTCCGCCTGCTTGGAAGTCGGCGGCGTTGGCGCCCACCACGTCACGCCACGGGCCGTGGACATCCGCGCGCCACGTGGAGTCGAGGGCTTCGACCTGCGACTTGACGACATGGGGAGGCGTCCAGCAGTAGTCGCTGCCGTAGAGGAGCCGGCCGGTGCCGACCTGGCTGATGAGGGCGTCTGTCTGGAGCGGCATGGGCGTCCCGGCCAGGTCGAACCAGAGTCGCGCAAGACCTTCGTCGATGCGCTCGAGTCCGTCCGGCGTCGAGGACAGCAACGATGCGAACAGGCGCAGCCGGTCCGCAAGCAGGGGTAGCGACGCCCCGACGTGCGGCACGATCATGCGTAGCCGTTCGCGGCGAGCAACGTCACCGTTCATGAGCATGGCCGAGATCACCCGGGTGGTGTCGGCGTAGAACTCCACCATGGGTCGCGGGAACCCCAAGGTCGTGTTCTCCGAGCCCAGGGGCGTGGTCGGGTGCACGAAGACCGCCGCTCCCCGCCGGTCCATCTCGTCGAGGAACAGCTCCACGGTGGGGTCGCTGACGTAGACGCCGCCGGCGTTGGTCATCACCACAGTGCCGGCCGCACCGAGGTCGTCCAGTGCACGCGTCGCCTCCGCGATCGCCTCGTCGACCGCCGGGAGCGGGACCGAGGCGAAGAACTGGAAGCGATCAGGATGTTGCTCGACCACATCGGCTGCATAGTCGTTCACCCGGCGAGAGAGCGCCGTCGACGACTGCACGTCGCCGAGCCAGACCCCTGGCGACGAGATCGAGAGGATCGATCGTTCGATGCCGTGCGCGTCCATGAGCCGGAGATGATCCTCGGCGCTCCACGACGGCCACGAGGGCATCCCGTCGGGATGCCGATGCCCTGCCGCCGACGCTGCCTCCACGTACCACGGGGTCAGGAGGTGGGCGTGTACGTCGACCAGGGGTGCTGTCTCGTTCTGCACTTTGTTCTCCTCTGACAAGGCAGGCAGGTGGCCCGCTCGGGACTGGGCAACGCCATGCTCGCGGACTCCGCCGGCCTCTCAACCCCGCAAACGACATTCGGCCCAGGCCACTTCGCAGCCTGACCATCGGCGCCGATCGAGCACCGATCGAGCGCCGCTGCGACGCCAAGAGGCATGGGGCGAAGCCTCGACGGCCGAAAGCCGCATCCGCGTTGACTGCAGTCTGCGGGACGCGAGCATGGGAGGAGACGCCCCGCGAGGCGTCGGCGCTCAGCTTCGGATCGAGTGCACACAAGCGAACCAGGAAGGTTGGTACGACATGTCCGTCGATTCCCCGCTTCGATCCCTCCAGGATCTCGTCGACTCGCGTCCCGATCTCGTCGACTACTTCTACAACGACAGCCCGGGTCTGAACATCCGCACGCGCACCGATCGGATTCCGATCCCGGCCGAGTTCTCGAACTGGCGCGAGGAGCAGCGTGCTTGGCGTGAGACGGCCATCCTGTTCGACCAGACCCACCACATGCCCGAGCTCTTCGTGACCGGCCCCGACGCCAGGGCCATGCTCAACTGGATCGGCGTCAACAGCTTCGCCAACCTCCAGCCGGGTCTTGCGAAGCAGTTCGTCGGCTGCACCCCGCAGGGCCACATCATCGGCGAGTCCATCCTCTACGCCCATGGCGACGACAGCTACGAGCTGGTCAGCGGGATGCCTCTGTTGAACTGGATCGAGTTCCAGGCAAGCACGGGCGACTGCGACGTCACGATCCAACGGGACAACAACACGTCTGAGAACACCACGGGACCCCGTGTCCGCTTCCGGTATCAGCTCGACGGCCCGCTGGCCGCGACCATCTTCGAGAAGGCCGTGGGCGCGCCTCTGCCGGACCCCGGCGCCTTCCGCACGTTCACCACCAAGGTCGCAGGGGTCGACGTCCTCGTACTCCGACACGGCATGGCCGGGCGGCACAAGGCGTACGAGATCAGTGGCGAGTACGACGACGAGGCCGCTGTCCGCGACGCCCTGCTCCGCGCCGGCGAGGAGTTCGGCCTGCGTCGCGGCGGCACCAAGGCGTACTTCAGCACCAATTACGAGTCTGGTTGGATCGCCGGTCCGTTGCCTGGCATCTACACCGCCGAGGATCTGCGAGCGTTCCGGCACTGGCTGCCCGCCGATGGTTGGGAGGGAACCTGGCAGATCGCCGGCAGTTTCCGGCCATCGCGGATCGAGGACTTCTACACCACCCCCTACGACCTCGGGTACGACAAGATCGTGAAGTTCGACCACGACTTCATCGGTCGGGACGCGCTGGCTGAGATCGCTCAGAACCCGCCGCGCCGCCGCGTCACGCTGATGTGGAACAAGGACGACGTCTTGTCGGTGATCGGCTCGCTCCTCGAGGAGGGTACGCCTGGCAAGTTCATCGACTTCCCCATGGCGGACTACGGCTTGCTGGTGCAGCGCGACACGGTGTCTATCGACGCTCGGCCCGTTGGCCTGTCGACGTTCTGCGGGTACTCAGCCAACGAGCGACGGATCCTCTCTCTCGCGATGCTCGATGCGGCACAGGCCGAGCCGGGCACCGAGGTGACCGTACTGTGGGGCGAGCCGGATGGTGGCTCGCGCAAGGCGCGCGTCGAGCGGCACCGGCAGATGGAGGTACGCGCGACGGTCGCGCCGGCTCCGTTCGCGTATTCTCCACAGTCGACCGGCCACTCCGAAGCGCCGAGGGGCTGACGTGGTCGCACGCATCATCGACGGCACTGCGATCGCAAGCGAGATCCGAGAGGATCTTTCGGCGCGTGTCGAGATCCTCAGGGCACGCACCGGTCGCGGTCCCGGCCTTGCGGTTGTTCTGGTCGGTGACGATCCTGCGTCGCAGGTCTACGTCCGCAACAAGCAGCGGGCCTGCGCGCAGGTGGGGATCATGTCGATCCGGCACGATCTACCGGCCAGCGTCACCACCGCGGAGCTCGTGAGCCTGATCGAAGTGCTCAACGGTCGCGAGGACGTCCATGGGATCCTCGTTCAGCTGCCGCTTCCGCCGCAGGTGGATGCGCGGCAGGTGCTGGAGGCCATCGAGCTCAGCAAGGACGTGGACGGCTTCCATCAGTACAACATCGGCGGACTCGTCGCGGGCCATCCGGTCTTCCCACCGTGCACTCCGCACGGCGTGATGGAGATGCTCTCCCATGAAGGCATCGAGGTCGCCGGCCAGAATGCCGTCGTGGTTGGCGCCAGCGCCATCGTGGGCAAGCCACTCGGTCTCATGCTGACCCGCCGGGACGCAACCGTTTCCATCTGTCACGCGCTGACACGGGATCTGGCGCAGTTCACCCGACTGGCCGACCTGCTGGTGGTCGCCGCAGGCGTACCGGGGCTCGTGACGGCCGAGATGGTGCACGACGGCGCGGTCGTCATCGACGTCGGCATCAACCGTGTCGCCGGCACCAACCGCGTCGTCGGCGACGTCGACTTCGAGCAGGTACGTCACAAGGCGTCGTACATCACCCCTGTGCCGGGTGGCGTAGGACCGATGACGATCACCATGTTGCTGAAGCACACCGTGCTCTCGGCCGAGCGTCGTCAGCCCGCGTTGATCGGGTCATCGGTGTCGCGGCCGGAAGCACGTTCGGCGTGAGGGGCGAACCTCGGAGGCCTTGACATGTGAGCGCCGTCACGTGCAGCCTGGCGGGAGAGGCACCCCGCACGAAGGGCTCGACCATGGCAGTGACAGCGACGTCGGAGACCGAGCCCCTCGCCGGGTTCGAGCTCTTCCGGACCAGGGACCCCTTGGTAGCGCAGGAGTCCGCGACACGCGTGACGGCGCCGCACCGACTGCGGGTGTACGGCCAGGAGGTCGACTTCGCGGCGGCTTTCGACGCCGTCGAGGTTGGTCCCGCGACCCTCGGTGTCATCCGTTACGGCACCGATGTCACGATCGAGCGCCCCCGGTTCGACGGCTTTCTCGCTGTCCTGGTGCCGCTTTGCGGCCAGCTGGCGGTCGAACAGGATGGACACGAGCATGTCGCCGAACCGGAGCGCTCGATGGTCGTCCTCTCCCCCGGACACGACGACAGCCGCGTGCGCTGGGCACGCGGGACCACCGTGCTGGCGCTGAAGGTGGAGTCGGCAGTGCTCAACCAGGCCCTTCGCTGGGTGGCCCCTCAGGCCGACGAACGCCCGTTCGTGGCTTCTTCTCCCGTGGTGACCGGCTCGGCGTCGCGCGCCGTCATCGGCACGGCGCAGCTGTTCACCGACGTCTTCTCCCGCATCGGCCCCCGAAAGGCCGTTCCGCTGTCCTTGGCGAGGCGGCTGCGCGAACAGGCGATCACCACGCTGTGGCTCTCCGTGCCCAACAACCACACCGACGTCATCCATCAGATCCGGGAGGTGCCCAGGTCGGCCCACGTCCGCCAGGCGATCGACCTCCTCGCCGCAGAGCCTCGAGCGGAGTACACGGTTCCGGACCTGGCTCGAGCCGTCCATGTCGGCGTTCGGGCACTTGAGATGGCGTTCCGCAGGGACCTCGACCAGACTCCGCTGCAGTACATGCACAGGATCCGCTTGGAGCGTGCCCACGACGACCTCCGCGACCTGGACCCGTCAGAGACCACGGTCACCGAGGTCGCCCTGCGATGGGGCTTCCCCCATCTCGGACGCTTCGCTGCCCGCTACCGGGCCCAGTACGGCGAGATGCCTTCGGAGACGCTCAACTCCCCTGCCTCTCACCATTCGGAAACTGCATAGCGCGACAGATCGCATCGGATAGTCGCTCACTCGTCCTCTTCGTAGCGTGCTTGAGGTCCCAGCACACACCGGCATCGCCGGTACGAAGGAGGCATCGTGACGCAGCAAAGTCTCGAGCAGATGATTCAGCAGTCCGGCGGCAACCCGGCGAAGATGCTCCGCCAGCTTCCGGGCGGCCCCTACCGCTTTCCGATTCCGGAGGAGGAGTACACGAACTGGCGCGACGAGCAGGAGTCGTGGCGAACCAGCGCTGTCCTGTTCGACCAGTCGTTCCACATGAGCGACGTCTACTTCAAGGGGCCGGACGTCAAGCGCCTGTTCTCCGACACCGGCGTCAACTCCTTCCGTACCTTCGGGAAGAACAAGGCCAAGCAGTTCGTCGCGGTGAACCCCCAGGGGAAGGTGATCGCTGACGCGATCCTGTTCGCGTTTGCCGATGACGAGTATTCGCTCGTCGGGGGGCCCGCTGCTGCCAACTGGGTGCAGTACCGCAGCGAGATCGGCGACTATGACGTAACGGTCACCCGCGACGAGGCGAGCATGTGGAACCCGGGCGACCGATTGCTCTTTCGGCTGCAGATCCAAGGTCCGCGCGCCCTCGATGTGGTGGCGGCTGCAGCGGACTCACCGCTCCCGGAGATCGGGTTCTTCCACATCGGTGAGTTCACGATCGCCGGTACGCCGATTCGAGCGCTCAACCACACGATGATCGGGACACCCGGCCAGGAGCACACCGGCCTGGAGATGACCGGCCCCTGGGCCAGCCACGACAAGGTGTACGCCGCCCTCGTCGACGCGGGCGAGCAGTTCGACATGCGGATCGGCGGCTCGCGCTCGTACCCGACGACCTCCAACGAGTCGGGCTGGATCGCGCTGCCCCTCCCCGCGGTCTACAGCGGCGACGACATGAAGGCCTATCGCGAGTGGCTGCCGGCGATGGGGTTCGAGGGGCAGGCGTCTCTCGGCGGCAGCTTCTACTCGGAGAACGTCGAGGACTACTACGTCAGCCCGTACGACCTCGGCTACGGACGGGTCGTGAAGTTCGACCACGACTTCATCGGCCGTGAGGCGCTGGAGCGGATCGCCGAAGGGCCGCGGCGCCGCAAGGTGTGGCTGGAGTGGGACGACGCGGACGTCGCTCGGGTGGTGGCCAGCAGCCTGACCGGCGGACCCGAGCGGGCGAAGTTCCTCGGCCTGCCCTCTGCCTGGTTCTCGATCATCCACTACGACAAGGTGCTGTCCGGCACGGACATCGTTGGATTCGGGATGGACCCCGTCTATACGGTCAACCAGCGTCATGTCACGTCCCTCGCCATGATCGACGAGGCCAAGGCGACCGACGGCACCATCCTCACTCTCGCGTGGGGCGACGAGGCGTCGATCGGTCACAAACTCCGGGTCGAGACGCACAAGGAGACCACCGTACGGGTGCGCGTCCGCACGACACAGATCTAGGCGTCAGGTTCGCCTTTCGGCCATGCGGAGTTCGTCACAGGCCTCGGCGAGTGCGGACCGGTCGGGCAGGCTTCGACTCAACCGTTCACCGCGATCCAATTCAAGGAGCAACTCGTGCGCATCGCCAACCTCTTGGGCCGTCTGGTCCTGGTCGCCCCGGAGGGCACCCGGGCAATCGATGTCGAGCGGGCAAGCGGTGGGCGGTTCGGGCCGGGTGTCCAGGCGATCTACGGCCGGTGGGCGGAGTTCACCGCCTGGGCGGAGAGCGTCGACCTGTCGGCGGCTGTGCCGTTCGCCGTTGAGAACCTGGGCGCACCGGCGCCGGCGCCTGGACAGTTGCTTGCCATCGGCTTGAACTACGCCGACCACGCCGCCGAGTCCGGATTCGCCGTGCCTGACGCCCCGACCGTGCTGTTCACCAAGTGGGCCTCGTGCCTGACCGGGCCGGTCACCACAGTCGAGCTGCCCGACGGCGGCAACACCGATTGGGAGGTCGAGCTGGTCGTCGTTCTGGGCAAGCGGGCCTGGCGGATTGAGGAAGACAAGGCGTGGGACCACGTGGCCGGGCTGACTGTCGGCCAGGACCTCTCCGAGCGGATCACCCAGGCCGCCGGCCCGTCGCCGCAGTTCAGCCTGGGCAAGTCTCTACCTGGCTTCGGCCCGATGGGGCCGTGGCTGGTCACCCACGATGAGTTCGCCAACCCGGACGACCTCGAGATCGGCTGCGCCATCAACGGCGAGACCGTGCAGAAGGGCCGTACGAGCGACCTGATCTTCTCGGTGTCATCCATGATCGCCAAGGTCTCGGCCAGGCTGCCGCTGATGCCCGGCGACGTGCTGTTCACCGGGACCCCGGCCGGCGTCGGCGCTGGGCGAAAGCCGCCCCGGTTCCTCCGCCCGGGAGATGAGCTCGTCTCGTACGTCACCGGCATCGGCGAGCTGCGACAGCGCTTCGTTGCCGCGCCCTCCGCTTGATTACACCGATCCCGCCTACGAGGAGCACTGTCATGGCCCTGCACCGCCTCACCAAGATCGTCATGGGCGTTCCCAACCCCGACGAGACGGCCGCGTACTACACCGACTTCGGGCTGGCCCCCGACAACCTCGACGCGACGCCGAACGCTGGTCACACCTTCTCGACCGTCGACGGCGGAGAACAGCTGCAGGTAGTCCACAACGAACGGCGGCGCCTCTTGCAGCTGGGGGTCGGGGCGGACGATCCCGACGATCTCGACCGTGTGGCCGCCTCCCTGACCGACCTCGAGGTCCCGGTCGAGCGCACCGAGCGCGGCATCCGCGCGATGGACCCTGGCACCGGAGTCATCGTCCTCGTCGAAGTCGCCGACCGCTACGACCAGGAACCGACGCCCGCGCCGGCCTACAACTCCCCCGGCGTCAACGCGCGCACCGAGTCTCGCGCTCCGGGTGTCGAGCGGGAAGGCGTCGTACGGCCGCGCAAGCTCGGCCACGTCGTGCTCGGTTCGACGGATCAGGAGTTCTCCCAGAAGTTCTTCCAGCGGGGCATCGGGTTCAAGGTCAGCGACACGGTCCCCGGGCTGGCCGCGTTCATGCGCTGCTCCACCGACCACCACAACGTGCTCGTCCAGCAAGCCCCGGTGGCCTTCCTGCATCACACCTCGTGGCAGGTCGACGACGTCGACGAGGTGGGCCGCGGCGCCACCTCGATGCTCGAGAAGGACCCGGACCGGCACGTCTGGGGCCTGGGCCGCCACCACGTCGGCTCGAACTTCTTCTGGTACCTCAAGGACCCGGCCGGCAACTTCTCCGAGTACTACTCCGACCTCGACTGCATCGTCGACGACGCGCTGTGGACACCAGGAGTCTGGGAAGGCACCCGTGGCCTCTTCAACTGGGGCCCTCCCCCACCGCCATCCTTCCTCGCCCCCGACGACCTTGCCGAGCTCATGACCGGCGCCCACCAGCCCGGCTGATGGGCACTGAGGACGACACCGTGGTCGGCCCCGCCCCGATCTGGAACCCAGATCCGCAGGTGGTGGCCGATGCGGCCATCACCCGGTTCGGCCGATACGTCACCGAGCGCACGGGGACCACGTTCGACAGCTATCTCGATCTGTGGGCCTGGTCGGTCGACCACCTCGAGAAGTTCTGGGCCATCGTCTGGGACTACTTCGAGATCCTGGCCGACGGCCACCCGACCACTGTGCTCGCCGACTCCTCGATGCCCGGCGCACGCTGGTTCCCCGAAACGCAGCTCAACTACGCCGAGCACGCCCTCCGGCACGGGGACGACGACGCCATAGCGGTGACCGCAGTGGCCGAGGACGGGACCACCACGCGGTCCACCCGCGGACAGCTTCGCGCCCAGGTCGCCGCGGTGTCGGGGTGGTTGCGCGAGGCCGGCGTCCGACCCGGAGACCGGGTCGTCGGCTATCTGCCC
The DNA here is from genome assembly GCF_044744805.1 of Nocardioides sp. NPDC087217. Taxonomy (NCBI): domain Bacteria; kingdom Bacillati; phylum Actinomycetota; class Actinomycetes; order Propionibacteriales; family Nocardioidaceae; genus Nocardioides; species Nocardioides sp. NPDC087217. The sequence continues at coordinate 63,277 of NZ_JBIUZB010000002.1, read as the reverse complement.
AACACCACCCCGACGCTCGTCGCCTTCCTCGCCACCGCGAGCATCGGCGCCGTGTGGTCGGCCTGCGCCCAGGACTACTCGGCGCATGGGGCAGCCGCGCGTTTCGCACAGCTCGAGCCGGTCGTCCTGTTCGCTGCGGACGGCTACTCCTGGAACGGACGGTCCCTCGACCGGCGCAGCGAAGTCACCGCGCTGCAGCGAGCTCTGCCCACCTTGCGCGCCACGGTCCACGTACCTGTTCTCGGGCTGCCCATCGACATCGAGGCTGATTCCGGTGGCACGCACGCCACCTGGCAGCAGGCCACCGCACGGTCGGCGGAGCTGCGTTTCGAGCGAGTCGCGTTCGACGCTCCACTATGGGTCCTGTTCTCGTCCGGCACCACAGGCTTGCCCAAGGGCATCGTGCATGGCCACGGCGGCGTGCTCCTCGAGCACCTCAAGATGCTCGCCCTGCACCTCGACGTCGGCCCCGACAAACCGCTGTTCTGGTACACCACGACCAACTGGATGATGTGGAACATCGTCGCCTCGGGCTTGCTGGTGGGCGCACCGATCGTCTTGTACGACGGCAGCCCGAGCTACCCCGACCCGGCACGGCTGTGGCAGATCGCCGCCGACGAGCGGGTCGCCATGCTAGGTGTCAGCCCCGGCTACCTGCTCGCCAGTTCCAAGGCCGGCATCCAGCCCGGCCGCAATCTCGACCTCGGTTCGCTACACACGATCGGCGCCACCGGAGCCCCGTTGTCGGCACCCGCCTACCAGTGGGTGCACGACGCGGTCGGGTCGTCGATCCAGCTGGCCTCCACCACCGGCGGTACGGACGTGGTCAGCGGGTTTGCCGGTAGTGCGCCGACCACCTCGATATGGGCTGGAGAGATCTCAGCCCCCAACCTCGGTGTCGCTCTGGAAGCCTGGAACGAGACCGGTCAGCCTGTGGTTGGCGAGGTGGGCGAGCTCGTCGTCACCAAACCGATGCCCTCCATGCCGCTCTACTTCTGGAACGACCCCGACGGCGAGCGGTACCGGGACGCCTACTTCGCCGCCTACCCCGGCGTATGGCGCCACGGCGACTGGCTCCAGGTCACCGAGCGCGGCAGCGTCATCGTCTCGGGGCGCTCCGACTCCACGCTCAACCGCCACGGCGTCCGCCTCGGCAGCGCCGACATCTACGACGCCTTGGACACGCTCCCGCAGATCGCCGACTCGCTGGTAGTCGGCGCCGAACTAGGAGGCGGGAGATATTGGCTCGTCCTGTTTGTTGTCCTCGCCGACGACTCCACGCTCGATGACGAGCTGACCAACTACATCAAGCAAGCCATCGCCACGTCCGCCTCGCCCCGGCACGTACCCGACGACATCATCACCCTCGACACCCTGCCTCACACCCGCACCGGCAAGCGACTCGAAGTGCCCGCCAAACGACTGATCCAAGGACATGCCTTGGACACCGTCGCAAGCAGGGATGCCGTGGACAACTTCGACGCGCTGGCGCAGTTCACAAAGTACGCAGGCGGGCATGAACGTCCAGGCTCTGCTCCGCCGGTCTGATATGTCGCGCCCCAGATTTCTGGCAGGACAGTTGAAGTCAGTCTGAAGGAGTACCTGAACCGTAAGTGAACCAGCTGTGATCCCAACCGAGCGGAAGGCTTGGATCGTGGTGAGCGTGCTTGCTGGCGAGATGTCGATCGCTGGGGCCGCGCGTAAGGAGAAGGCGTCCGAGCAGTCCATCGAACCGTGGAAGGCCGACTTCCTCGAAGCGGGTAAGACCGCATTGGCCGCGGGCCGGTCGGGTCGGGTCCCTCAATGCGGGGAGCAGCCGCTTGACGCAGAGGTCGCCGATCTGAGTCAGGCGCTGGGTGGGGCTGCGGTCGATCTGAGGGTGTGGACGAGGTCTGCGGAGGGCAGGGTGGGCCATTCGAGGACCTCGAGGTATCCGCGTCGAGGTGAGTATGTCGACCGCGAGGTCCTGCCGGTTGAACGACATGCCAAGCGGACGCCGACAACGCCTGGCCGAAGTTCGTCACCTACCGCAACATTCGTCACCGCGCTTCCACTTGGTGGCATGAAGAACTCGACCTCGAGTAGTCCGACGACGTCGCCCTGTTTCTCGGCGTCAAACTCACCACCGTGCTCGATCACGATTTTCTCCCCGGGGCCGACGCGCTGACAGGCTGCGGCGCAGAAGCTTCAGACGTTCTGATGCGCATATGGGACTGCGACAGTAACCTAGGTCCGCACGAACCCCTCACGAAACGTCGCTGGGGCTGCTGCACGGCCTGGTCCAGTCGGGTTAGTCCGCCTTGACCACGACGGCGCCTTTCAACGTGATCACGTTGCTTCCCTCGAGCGTCACTGTGTAATCAACCGTCAACGAGTCGTTCTCGACGGATCGGATACGCCCTTCGCACCGCAGATGCGAGCCGAGTGGGGTGGGCGCGGTGAAGCGCGAGCTGATCGACTGGACCGCATGGAGCGGGCACCACGACGTCACCCATCTACCGACGAAAGCCATAGACAGCATGCCCTGCGCAATGACCTCGTGGAATCCAGCCTGTTGGGCCGCCGTATCGCTCAGGTGCAACGGATTGTTGTCCCCAGATGCTGCGGCATAGTCGGCCAGCATCGCTCGGGTAACGGGCCCGAAAGCGGCCGCTGGCACGGTGGTAATGTCAAACATGAGCTCGCCCTTCTGTTCCCACCAGCCAGGTGCACTCCGAGGTGGCAATGAGTTCGCCCTCCCTGAGGAACAGGTTCGATGTGAGTAAGTACCCCAAGGTCTTGTTCTTGACCCCAGCGCCAGTGATTCTCCGCTGGACTCGAACGCGGTCACCCGCATAGATCGCCGAGCGAAAGTAGAACGCCTGCTCCCCATGGAGGACCGTCGCGGCGTCGAGGCCCAGTTCGCGTATGAAGCGAAGGGTGTCTCGATGGTCGACCTCCAAGGTGATCAAGAACGTAGGCGGAATCGGAACATCCCTCATCCCCATCGCCCGAGCAGGTTCGACGTCGTGGTAAATCGGGTTCGTCTCGCCGATAGCGGAGGCGAATCTGCCGATGGCATCCCTCGTGATGTGGCGGTCGAAGGCTTCGAGCTCTCGACCGATGAACGTTGTGAGGTCAACGTCCATGTCAATGGATCGTTCCGAGGTAGGCAGCCCGCACGCCTTGCGAGCTGCGCAGCTCGCCGGCCGGTCCGCTTGCGGTGATGCGACCCTGTTCAAGCACGTGGCCGTCCTGCGCCAAGCTCAACGCGTCGTCAGCCATCTGCTCGATGAGCAGCACACCGGCACCTGTTTCTGCTGCGATCAGCTGGATCAGCCGGAATACCTCCTGGGTGAGCTTCGGGCTGAGTCCGAGCGATGGCTCATCGAGAAGTAGATATTTGGGCGCTGACGCCACTGCTCGGGTCAGAGCGACCATCTGCTGCTCTCCGCCGGAGAGCTGGCCGGCACGCTGACTCCATCGCTCTCTCAACACTGGGAAAGCATCAAGAAGTGTTTCTACTTGTCGCATCGACGCCTTACGGCGGCCCCGAGCAGCGAAAGCGCCCAGGCGGACGTTCTCGGCGACAGTCAGCCCGCCGAAGAGTCTCCGGCCCTCAGGAACCATGATGATTCCTGCGCGCGCTCTCTGCGCCGCCGGCAACTTCTGGACTGATCTGTCTTCGAGCGTGATGCTCCCGGACCGCGTGGCGAGAAGACCGCAGATGGTTCGCGCCAACGTCGACTTCCCGGCGCCGTTCGATCCGACCACCGCCGAGATGCGGCCGGGTTCCAACTTCAGGCCGATCGATGCGATCACCGTCGCTCTCTCATAGCCGGAGCTGACATTGTCGACAACAAGACTCATCGTTGCCCTCCTTCGGTAGCTACGTGATCGCGGGATTGGCTATGCTCGCCGAGGTAGACGTCCATGACGGTGCTATCGGAGAGGACCTCGGATGGCGTTCCATGGGCGATGACAGATCCTTGCGCCATACACGTGACTTCGTCGGTGACGGCGGAGATCAGGTCCATGTGGTGCTCCACCAGGATCATGCTCAGACCGTTGGAGCGTAGTTCCGTCAGCAGGCGGCCGAGTTCGATGACTTCCGTGGAGTTGAGGCCTGCGGCCGGCTCGTCCATTATGAGGACCTTTGGCTCGTTGGCGAGCGCACGCGCGATCTCGAGCGCCCGCGCCTTTCCGTAAGCCAAGCTGCCAGCTGACACTTGCGCCTCCTCGAGGAGGCCTACACGTCGCAGGAGCGCAAGTGCCATCTGTTCCAGGTCGGCCTCCCGGCGATATTGCCTGCGCGGCTTCAGTGCGGCCGTCCACCAGGAGAGCTGCCCGGTATCGGCGAAGCCAGCTTTGACGTTCTCGAGAGCCGTGGCCCCGCTGAACAGCTGCGGCGTCTGGAACGTTCGCGCGAGTCCTTGGCGGACCACTTGGTCCGGACGCAGCCCCGAGATGTCCACCCCACCGAGTCGTACCACGCCGTCGTCTGGGCGGTACGCCCCACTGATGAGGTTGGCCAATGATGACTTACCGGCTCCGTTCGGCCCGATCAGGCCATGGATGCGTCCTTCCTGCAGCCGCAGGTCGACGTGGTCGACGGCCAGCAGTCCGCCGAATCGCTTCGTCACACCAACCACGTCAAGCACAATGGTCGCTTGAGCACGCGCGGATGTGCCGGTCGCCAAGCCTACGCTCGAAGAGGCGTCGAGCGACCCAGATGGAACACCGCGAGAATCGCGCCGCGTGCGCTTTGCCACGAAAGCCGACGCGGTTCCGACGATTCCGCGGGGAAGGACGAAGAGCGCGATGACAAGGATGAGCCCGATGATCCCGGGGGTGGACAGGTACCACTGTTCGCTGAGGTAGTCGCGCTGCAGCCTCGTGATGCCCTCAAGCGCCTCCGAACGCTCCAGCCAGACGACGATCACGGCTCCGACAGCCGGCCCCATGACCGTTCCGCTGCCCCCGAGGATGACGGCAAGCAATATCGTGATGGAGAAGAACACGTCGAACGACTCCGGCTGCAGATGCGCGAACAACAGCGCATAGAAGATGCCGCCCAAGCCTCCGAGCGCACTTGAGATGGCGAACGCCGCGACCTTCCGCCGGAACACGTGAACGCCGAGGTGCGACGCGAGCATGTCGCTCTCGCCGACGGCCCTCAGGGAGCGGCCCCATGCCGAGCGGCTCAAGTTTCGGTACAGCACCAGCGCCACCACCGTCAGCAGAAGCACCAACACGAGCACAGACGCGAACTGGCCCCCGTACAGCGGCGGTAGGAAGGTGAACCCGAGGACGGTCGCATCTGGCAAGAGACCGGTCTCGTGTTGCAGCACGTTCGGATAACCCGATGCCGCGCCGAGCACAGGCCACTCCACGAGGACCTTGTGTACGAGCACGGCGAGCACCAGCGTTACCATCGTGAACTGAGGACCCCGCAGGCGCGCAGCTCCAAGCGCGAGGAATACCCCGAGGAGTGCGCACACGAGCAGGCAGATAGGAATCGCTACGAGAACCGGCAGACCTCCCTTGAGCGAGAGGTAACCGAAAACGTAGGCACCCATGGCATACATCGCGCCCTGTCCGAGTGAGATGAGGCGGGCGAATCCTGACACGAGGTTGAGGCCGACGGCCGCAACGGTTATACCGGCGATCAGGCCGATGAGTTGCATGTGAGCAATCGCCGTCCCGTCGCCATCGAGGCCCGGCGCTATCGCGACGAAGCAGATCAGGACGAGAAGCGCGAGGAACAGCGCGTCTCGAAGTTGCGGCGAGATCCGTGACCAGCGCTCCTGGATACTGGTCACCGTTGTTGAGGGTTGCATCATCGTGTTCCTCCATGCCCGGCGGCTGGCCGAATCGTGTGTATGTTCATGGGCCATAGCGCGGCGTCAGAGTTTGACGGCTACTCTCCGCTCCAGCAGCCCTTCAGGGCGGAACATCAGGACAGCCAGGACAACCAGGAGACCGGACACCTCGCCCCACATCACGCCGATGGACTCTCCGACCGCCGTCGTGACCACGCCGTAGATCCCTCCGCCGACCAAAGGACCCCATAGCGTTTTGAGGCCGCCGATGATGCCCGCGGCGAACGCGCCGACAAGCAATGGTTCGCCTAACTGCGGAGAGACGCCCACCTCTGCCGCCCAGAGAACGCCGGCGAGAGCCGCCACGGACATCCCGAGGGCGTAGGCGATCATCCCGACGCGACCAGGCGACACGCCCATGAGCGAGGCCGCTTCAGCGTCCTGCGACACGGCTCGCATACGGACGCCCAACCCGCTCGATCGAGTCAGCACGACCAAGAAGATCGTAACCAGGACCGCCGTCAACGCAATGAGACCCTGTTGTGCGAGGACTCGGGCTCCGAAGAGCTCGACGAACCCATCCGTCTCGCCCAAGGCGAGCGGTTGGCGCATCACACCCTCGCCGTTGGTGGTCAGGTTGATGATGATGAACGAAATGCCCACTGTCGAGAGGATCCACCGTGAGTCGTTGTGCCCACCGGTGGTGAATGGCAGAACGATCAGCCGATATGTGAGTGCACCCAGCAGGCCGACGACGCCTACGACGATTACGATCTTCGCTGCATCTGGGAGCCAGCCCCATTGACTGACTCCCAGCGCAAGGAACGCTGCCAGGACCATGAACTCGCCCAGCGCGAAGTTCAACGTGTTGGTGGTCAGGAAGGTCAGGACGAAGCCCTGTGCGACGAGCGCAAAAAGGCCGCCTGCCGCCAGTCCCGCGACAACGATCTCCATGTGATCTCAGCCCCTCAACAACCGCGTTCGATGCACTGAGCGACCGTGCCGTCCGTCACGATGTTGCCCTTCGCCGTGTCATCGAATCCCAACACGTGCCACTTGGCGATGTCGTCGTCGTAGAACTCTCCGTCGTTGGGCGCGAAGGGCTTCTGATACTTCAGTCCCTCGACTTCGACGCTCGGGACTGCTTCAATCGCGTCACGCACTGCTTCGCGATCAGAGCCACCTACCTTGAGGCCTTGTCCATACGCGTCCAGTGCCGAGTACACATTGAAGACAACCGTGGGCAGCTGGGGTTCTTCGCCATAGGCTGCTCGGTAGTCGTCGAGGATCCTCCGAAAGGCGGGGCTGTTCAGGTCTTCTCGCTCAACAAACTTCAGGCCTTCCCACTCGTCAGGCTCGGACAGCTCCCGATAGTTCGCAAGAACGTTGCTCGTCGTCGTCTTGCGCACCGGGTCGAACCCGACGACCTTCATGTCTCGCGTGACGGTCGCGATATCTGACCCCGAGGTGAAGTTGAAGAACATCGAGTTGACGCCGGCGTCTCGCAATCTCTTGGCCCCCGCTGTGAAGTCGGTGGCGCCGGACTGCATCGACTCGCCCACCACCTCGACACCATGCTTCTTTCCGAGCTCTTCGTACTGCTCCACCGCCGCCTGCCCGAACGCGTCAGCCGCGTAAGCGATGCCGACCACCGGGTCCTTCCCGTCGATCTCCGAGAACACCACCTGGCTGTTGACGTCGTTCAGCACTGCGCCTGACCACTGCGTCCTGAACGCGTAGTTCTTCTCGCCGGCCGTCGGGACGAGTGCTGGGTTTCCCGCCGACACTAGGAAGTAGGGCCGCTTGGATCGAGCGATGACATCAGCGATCTGCAGCGCCGGCGCAGACGTCGGAGGACCGAAGATCGCGTCGACATCGTCCTCGTTCAGCAACTTCTGCACAGCACGCGAAGCGCCTTCGGGTGATCCCGCGTCGTCCTCGTAGATGAAGTTGAGCTTGAGGCCGTACCGCTTCTCGATGACCGGGGTGGCCAACTCGATCCCGCGCTTGGTGTCCTCATAGAACTGGGGGGCCGGACCGGTCCGGGGACCGATCACGCCGATCGTCGCATCACCACTGCCTGAAGCCGATGTCGACTCCGCGCCACAAGCGCTCGCGAAGAGCAAGGCGGCCAGAGCCGGCGCCATCCATCGTGGGTGCATCAGGAACTCCTTCCGACGGGCGACGCGCCGTGCGCCGTATCTCCGTATTCCGTGACGTCAGTCACATCACGGTGTCGAAATACTATAATCATGATTCATGCTTGTCAATATCCCCCTGTTCCGAGACCCAGTGCCCTCGCGGTATGGCGGAACCATCGGTCGAACGAAGGCTCTGGCGACGACGGCCGGGATGCTTCGGATGGATGATGCTCATCGCGGGCGGTGTCGTCTCCCTGTCTCCCGCCGTGGACTACGTGGTCTGCCCGTGGTGGTGGCGCTTGCCGGCGAGGCTGGCAACACGCAGTACCGAAGCGGTGCACGCCGATGACGCGGATCTCCGCGCTGTCTCCGTCCTCCCACGGAGTCTTCCGACCCTGCGTCCGGCAGCTCACAGGAACCGGTCACGCCTTCACAAGATCGGGTCGTGATCGCGTCCTAGACTCCCTGACCGATGCCGTTTCGGACATGAGGCACGCACATATCAGGGTCACCAGCACCATGACCATGACGAAACCGAGACCCAGTCGCGGATCCTGTACCCGGCAAGGAGTGCGGTCATGACGAAGGCGTTCCGCCAGTGACCAGAATCGCCGCGATCTTAAAAATGATCGACGCACCCGAGTAACGCGCACACATGGTGCGAACATCTCCGCGATCGAAGCGGCAGCCGGTCCGCAAGTATGGCCGCCCCAAGGTCGGCACCCACGATGGGTGCAACTGCGATGGCGGCCACCGACCCCGTCTCGATGGTCTGCATACAACTGATCAGAAAGGTGGCAGCAGAGACGAGTGCCAGACAAAGTAACCAAGGCTGGTTTGTCGCCAACACGGTCCCCGATGTGACCGAAACCAGGCCACCGATCAGTCCAGCAGCCATCAGTTTGCGCGGCGTCGCTGACCAGTCAGGGACGCTGCAGTGTTAGGCGTACGGCGCGTGACCATCATCGTCTAGTTCATCCGGTGGGCGTCGGGCGACCTAGGCGCGGAGACCTAGTCCGCGAAGACGTACGGCTTCGCCGCCGGCTCTCGTTGCACCCTGGGGTGGAGCGCAAGTTCCCGGGCGATCGTCGCGTCAAGAGCGGCCAAGTTCGTGGCGAAGGTGACCGGATTGACCCCTGGCATGAACGTCCTGCTGCAGGTCGAGGGGGCGATGCGGACCGGATTCGCCGGCCCGTCATGTGTGAGCGCGTCAAGGGCCAACGCATAGGCCACCGGGTCGTAGGTGCCGATGGCGATGTGCTCGCCCGCAAGGTCCGTCGGGCAGACGTCCTGGATCGCAACGTTGGTGATCCGCCCCCCGCCGCCCTGGAGGCTGGAGGTGCCGGTGTCATCCAAGTTCGGCTGCACGAACTCGTCCGTGCGGGTGTAGATGTTTGTGTAGGAGATTCCGGGGAAGGTCTCCTGGCGGGAGTTCATCGCCTTGATGTAGCTCGAGTTGGGGAGCTGCTGATGCAAGGCGGGGGCACAGCCCAGAGCCGGTGGGCACAAGGCGTGGATCAGGGGGCTCCCATGGTTGGTCGCGCCGAAGGCGATGTACTCATCGACCATCTGCCGTAGGTCTGGCCAGAAGCGCAACGCGAAGCGAGGCTCGGTGCCGCCTTGACTGTGTCCGAGGATGTCGACCTTGCGGCCGCTGATCCTGTTCACGTGACGGATCGCGTAGACGACGTACTCGGCCGAGACCTGGGCGTCGGTCATGGCGTTGTCGGGCAGGGTGACGGCACAGTAGGGGAACCCGAGGTCGTCCAGTGCATTGAACCAATTCCAAGCGAACTCGTCTGGAGTCAATGTGGTTCCGGGCACGAACAGGGCCACTTCCCTGGTCGCGCGGGTGGCGCTAGCAGTGCATTCGACGCTGGCGGCGAGCTTCGCGGCGGGCACCTCGAGGGCTGGGCCTGGGCGGTCGACGGGAGCATAGCCGGCCGACTCGGTATCGGAATCGACGAAAGCCGTGGGATCGGCTCCGGCGGGGCTGGCGCCGAGCGACAGCGTTGCCATCGTGATGACGACGGCCATCATGGTTGCCTTGACCCGTGCCTGACGCATGTTCGACCTCATGATCTGACCTCTTTGTCGGTGTCGTGGTTCGCCCTGGAGTGCTTCTTCTGAACGACTCCCAGAAGAGCCGCGATGGCCAGCGCCGCCTTGTCGGGATTCGGGGGTTCGCCAGTGATCTGGTCGGAGTAGATGAACGACTCGCAGATACGCGCGATCACGTAGGCGAGGTCGCGCACCGGTAAGAGGGACGTTGCCCCCGAAGCTACGTTCTCCTTGACCAGGAGTTCCTCGAAGGCATCGATCAGCCTGTGTTGGAAGCTGCTCGCCTGCGTGGTCAGGAGTCGCAGGGCGCGTTCGCGTTCACGTCTGAGGTAGACACCGAAGAACTCGGCCTCGGTGACCGCCACGACGAACCCCGCGATGGCAATCGAAACCCTCTCCGCCCCCTCCCCTTCGGCGGCGTCGAACGCTCGGCGCAGCGTCGGCTCCGCGACCGACCAGATCACCTCTCCCAGCAACTGGTCGCGGTTCCCGACCCAGCGAAAGAGCGTGGCCCTGTCCACTCCGAGCGTCGATGCCAGGCCCTGCATGTCCACACGCTCTCCGGCCAGGAAGGCCTTCCTGGAGATGTCGAACGCCATCAGCGGCCCGGTCCTGTCCGCCGCCTTGGGGCCATGCAGGCTCCGCGACAATCTCGTTGTGCGAGAACGTTCGCCCGGGGCCGACATCGCAGGTTCCTTTCAGAGCGTGGACTTGCAACATATCCATATTCAATGCAGATATGCAATGATTCGGAGAATGTTGCATATCCAGCCAGAGTCCTTCGTGCTCAGCCGTCGAGGATGAACGCGACAGGCAGGACCGGCCGAAGCCCGACGTAGACGTCCCAGGTCGGTCAGTCTTCAGGCAGAGTCGGCTCCGAAGAGTGGTAGATGCTTCGTTGCCCGCGTGACGCGGTTTCGCGGCCCCGCGACGACGAGGGCGGCGATGTCGAGATCGGCTTCGTCCGTATCAGCCAGACTCGTCAGGTACGCCTCATAGGTGCGGGCCCGACGGGCGGTCTCCGTGAGCGAGAGCGCCACCAGGCGTTCGTCGGTGTTCGCCGCACGAAACAGCCGCGTGAGTTCCTTCTCGTCGGCCGCCAGCACCGGTACGGGCGTGGTGACGATGCCGCCATAGTTGGTTCCGGAAGCATCAGCGCCATCCGCACCCAAAGGGAGATCGAGGAGAGACCCGACGCTCGCCCCTAGCACCGTGCCCGCATTGACGGCCTGCCCAACTGGCAGGTCCTCACGGACGACGAGTACGACGCGTTGGACAGTCGGGACAGCGGGGCTGCTCATACCAGTTCCTTCTGTCGACGCGCGGCGATGTTGCGGGCCGTAGCCTGCGGAGTGATCGCCAGGTCGCGTGACTCCGCAAGGATCTCCGCCGTGGTGGCGCCGATCGCGGCGACGCGACTGGCGGTCTCCTGCTCGTCCAGACCCATCTCCTCCCGGCAAACCGCGTGAACGATGCCGCCCGCACTCGCGACGACATCAGGCACCCAGGTGGTGCCGTTCTCACACAGGATCGAGGCGACACCTTCGTCAGTGAGCTGGTTGTTGGCGGGACCGACGATCAGCCGAGCTCGACATGCGCGGGCGCTCTCTGGAGACAACAAGCCACCGACCGCGGCCGGCACGAGGATGTCGAGGTCCTCTTCGAGAAGGTCGCCCCGCGCCCAGGCCAGGCCGGCGGCTTCGACATCGTCGCGGCGCTGCTGATTCGCCTCAGCCACGGTCACCGTGCATCCACGTGACGCCAGCGACTCAGCGATCAGACTGCCGACGCTGCCATAGCCGATGATCCCGACCCGAAGCCCGGACAGTGAGCTCGTCGAGAAGACGTGCTCCGCGCCGGCGGCCAGGGCGGCGATCACTCCCTGAGCCGTCGCGCTACTTGAGTTTCCGCTGCCACCGCTGGCCTCGGGGCGGCAGAAGGAGAGGCCGCCAGTCAGCTGGTGGATGGCATCCATGTCCTCTGGGGTCGAGCCGATGTCTGGACCGGTAATGTAGGTCCCGCCGAGTCCGGTGATGACGTCGGCGAGGTCCTCCAGGACCAGGTGACGTACATCAGCGTCGTGGAGAGTCCCTGGATCCATTACGACGGCCTTCCCACCACCGTGCGGGAGCCCCGCCAGCAAGCACTTCTCGGTCATCGCGGCAGCCAAGCGTGTCGCGTCGGTGATCCCATCGCGCCAGCTGGGGTAGGGCTTGATCCGGCATCCGCCGATCGCAGGGCCTGCCTGCGTTGAATGAACGGCGACGGCGATGGCGACATCAGAACGATGACCGCGCTCGACGCGCAGCGCTTCATGGTCGAAACGTGTGGATTGAAGATCTGATCTGCTCACGGGTAGAAGTCTGGACGGTTCAATCACTCGTGCGGTTACAGTCGGCTATATGATCGGAAAATGAGCCAAACTCCGAACCTTGATCGGACCGATCGCCGGATACTGGAAGCGCTCCAGCGAGACGCCAGGATCCCGATGCGCGAACTGGCCGCCATTGCAGGCGCCGCGCCCTCAACATGTTCCGAGCGCGTACGTCGGCTCGAGTCGCGAGGTGTGATCACGGGCTTCCACACGGCGGTAGACCTCGGCGCTCTCGGCCGGTCCGTCGAGGCGATGGTGTTCACCCAGGTGCGACCACTGAGCCGTGATCTCATCGACCAGTTCCACAGTGACGCGCTGGCGATGCCGGAAGTGATGGCGGTCTTCGTGCTCGCCGGGGGTGATGACTTCCTTCTGCATGTCGGGGTCCGTGACGTCGCCGCGCTGCACTCCTTCCTCGTCGACAATCTCAGCAGCCGCCGTGAAGTCGTTCAGTTCCGCAGCTCCATCGTCTACGGGCACGGGCGCAAGGAAGCTCTCGAGGACCTCACCGAAAGCAGCAGATGACGCGCTGATGGCCATGACCAGCGACGTTCGGGGGCGAATCCATCTGCCGAACGCTGCCTGCGGCGGCCTCCTGGGTTCATCGCCTCGCGTGGCCATTTCACGGCGTGCACGAGGTCCTGAAGATGCATGCGAGTCGGAAACGGCGGTGCGTCGAACGCGCTCGGCTCGCCGACGCACCGCCTCCGATTGCCGGGAGGTGCTATGTCAGCTCGAGGTCGGCGGCCTCGTCCGCAGTCGGGTCCTGCTTGGTTTCCGTCAGGCTCGTACTGCGCGTCTCAGGCCCGAAAGCGAGCGCTATCAAGGTCAGAGCAGTGAGCAGGGCCATGTAGACCACAACGGCCCACCAATGGCCCGCCCACGCAAGAACAGCGGTGGCGACCAGGGGAAGGAATCCACCGGCGAGCACGGAGCCGATCTCCCGTGCGAACGCAAAGCCCGACAGCCGTGTCTTGGTGCTGAACAGCTCTGCGAAGTAGGCAGCCTGCGGGGCCAGCATGGCGGGGTACAGGATGCCGAGGCCGACCACCATGGCGAACATGACCAGCACCGTGTTTCCGGTATCCAAGATGAGGAAGAACGGAACCAGCCATACGAGAGACAAAGCCGCCCCTAGAGCATAGATGGGCCGGCGTCCGACACGGTCTGACAGGATCGCGAAGACCGGAATCGCCGCGAGTTGCACCGCGGATGCGACAACGACCGCAAGCAGGGTGGTCTGGCGTGTCAGTCCGACCTCGTTGATGGCGTATGCCACTGCGAACACGGGGAACAGGTAGGCGAAGCCGTTCTCGGCGAATCGGGCACCGATCACGACCAGGAAGCTCCGCGGGTTCTCCCGGATCACCGCGAACACCGGCGTCTTGGCCGGCTGGACAGCGCCCTGCCGCTCCAGCTCTCGTGCGTTCTCGAATGCGGGGGTCTCATGGATGTGTCGGCGGATGAAGTAGCCGACGAAGAGCAGCGCGAAGCCGAGGAGGAACGGAACCCTCCAACCCCAGGCGCGGAATTGGTCGTCGGGAAGAAGGACCACGAGCTGGAAGATGCCGGTCGACAGCAAGGTCGCGAGCGCGAACCCCATCGGCGCCCAGGCCCCAGCTGCCCCGCGCCGGGCCTGGTTGCCATGCTCGACCGACATCACCACGGCCCCCGCATATTCACCTCCCGCCCCGAAGCCCTGAAGGAGCCGTAGGAGGATGAGGATCGCGGGCGCCCAAACGCCGATACTGGCGTAGGTGGGAAGCAGCCCGATCAGGGTGGTGGCCACACCCATGAGGATGATCGTGAGGAGCAGCATGGCGCGCCTGCCGATCCGATCTCCCAGGTTTCCGAGCACCAGTCCGCCCAACGGCCTGGCAAGAAAACCGATCGCATAGGTGGCGAATGCGGCCAGAGTGCCCGCCGCAGCGCTCACGCTGGGGAAGAACAGCTCGTTCAGGATCAGCGCGGCCGCGGTCCCATAGATCAGGAAGTCGTACCACTCCAGGGTGGTGCCGACGAGCGCCGCGATCCCCGCTTTACGAGCCTGTGCCCGCTGTGCGTCGCTGAAGGTGGAATCAGAACTCATCAACTTCTCCTCTTTGGTGGGGCGGACTCATCCGCGGTCTGTGGGACGGCGCAGCACCGCACCGGTCTGGACGGGGCCGACAAGAGCGGCGTACTGACCCAGCCAACCCACCTCGTCCTTGCTGTCTGATGCGCGAACCGGCGCCCCATCGCGTACCGGCTCGACGTCCAGGGACCGGGCATCGAGGTCGATTCGGATCTGGTCGCCATCGCCGACGCCGGCCAGCGGGCCGCCGTCTGCGGCCTCCGGCATCACCTGCCCGACCACCAGACCGTGGTTGAGACCGGAAAGTTCACCGTCGGTGACCACCGCGACCTGCCCGCCGAGCCCGGCGCCGTTGAGGGCTGCGACGAAGCTGGCCGCGAACACGGTGCCGGGCCCGCCTCGGGGGCCCATACCCCGCAGCACGATCACTTGGCCGGGCTTGATCTCGCCGCGGCCGAGAGCGTCGATCGCGGCGTCTTCGCCCGCGAACACGCAGGCGGGGCCGGTGAACTGGCGGCGAGCCGCCCCCACGCCTGCGACCTTGACGATCGCGCCGTCGGGGGCCAGCGCCCCCCGCAGGATCAGCAACCCGGGCTCGGGCCTGATGGGGTCGGTCAGCTCGTGAAGCACCTCTCCGTCAGCCTGCTGAGCGTCGGCCGCGAGCTCGGCGACGGTTCGCCCTGACACGGTAAGGGCCTCACCGTGAAGCCGAGGCAGCAGGGTGCGGAGGACGGTCTGAACGCCACCGATCCGGTCCAGATCCCAGACCTGGTCAGTTCCATTGGGGCGAATGGCCGCCAACTGCACGGCGTCTCGGCCCTGGCTCTCGAAGGCGGCTACGACGTCGATGTCGAGATCGGCCTCGGCCGCAATCGCGGCGAGGTGGCGGATGCAGTTGACCGATCCTCCCAGTGCGAGGGCTACCTCGATCGCGTTCTCGATCGCCTCCCGGGTGAGCACCCTGCGTGCCGTCAGCTGCTCGGCGACCATCTCGACGATCCGTTCGCCGGCAGCTGTGGCCCGCTCCAGCATCGACGGAGAGTTGGCGCGGGTGGGCGCAGACCCGGGCATGGTCATACCCAACGCCTCGGCGAGGCAGTGCATCGTGTTGGCGGTGGCCAGTCCCGCGCAGACTCCGGGGCCCTGGATCGCGCTGTCGGCCAAGGCGCCGAGCTCCTCGACGCTCATTTCTCCGGCGGCGACGGGGCCCACCGATTCATAGACCGTGTCGATGTCCACCGAGCAACCCGAGAAGGTGCCACCGCGCTGGTAGCCGCCGACCACGACCACGGCAGGCAGGTCGAGCCGTGCCGCGGCCATCAAGTGGGCAGGCGTGGTCTTGTCGCACGAGGAGAGCAACACCATGCCGTCGAGCACCGCGCCCTCCACCGCAGCCTCGACGTCGTTGACGATCAGGTCGCGGGTCGGCATCAAGTAGCGGGCCTTGCGCCCGGCGCTAGTGACGAAGTCGCTCGGTGCGGTCGTGCGGATCTCCAGCGGGAGCCCGCCAGCCTTGTGGACCGCCTCGGCGACCCTACGGGCAACGTCGTCGAGGTGTGCGAAGCACACCGAGAGCCGAGACGATGTGTTGACGATCGCGATCTTGGGACGAGCCTGTTCTTCCGGCGTCATTCCCATCGCCGTCCATTGGGCGCGCCGTACCGCCCATCGGGTGGTCCCTGGCTCGAAGTCGCTCCGCAGCTTGGTCATAGTGCACTTCCGTTCTTCGTCATGGCCGCACGGACGTCGGCTCCGGGGATGTCGCGGTATGGCATCTGGCTGGTCAGGGAGAGCACTGAGGCGACGGCGGCCGCGTGCCCGTACTCGAAACACTGAGCAGTCACCCGAGCCGAGGCCAGCGCCTCGTGCTCGGCGCTCAGGCACCGTCCGGCAACGATCAGGTTCTCCCCCGTCGCGGGGACCAGGGTCAGATATGGCACCTCATAGACGTCGTCGAGCAACCACTCGAGCTTGGGTCGGCTGCCGCTGTGCAGCTCGATCGGCCACGGCGAGCGGGCGATGCCGTCGGGGAACTTGCGGGCCTCGACCACGTCGGAGTTGCGCAGCGTTTTCGTCCCTACGATGGTTCGGGTCTGCCGAATGCCCGCCTCCACCCCGGTGTCGACCACGTGGCTGGCCTCGCAGCCGGGGACGTGCTGCTGGAGGAACCGGGCGTACTCACGCACCTGGCGTCGACCGACGATCTCAGCCTCGGTGAAGTCGGCTGGATCGATGACGTTTAGCGCTCGTCCGTCCCGTCCCGACAACCGAGTGGCGTTGACCATCAGCTCGCCGGGACGGGGGGTGCGAAAGATCCAGATCTTGTCGCGAGGCAGATCCAACCCCTCGTCGCGTGCCGCATGGATAGCCTCGGTGACCGCGGGAGGACAAATGGTGTCCTGGCCGTAGAAGTCCCAGAATCGGTCGATGTCGACGTTTCCAATCCGGAAGAACATCGTGGGGTTCTGAATCACGCCGTCGTTGCCGAACAGATACTCGTGACCACCACGGGCAGCCACGGCCCCGTCGCCCGAGGCATCGATGGTGCGAGAGGCGCGGATCGTCGCGCGACCAGCACTGGACTCGACCACCACTCCGGCGTGCGCCTCGCCTTCGAGAAGGACCCCGACGACGGTCGTGTGCAGAAGCACCTGAACGCCCGCGGCCTCCAGCATCTGGTCGGCGACCTCACGCCAGACCAGCGGATCGTGAGCAACGGTCCACGTCTTTCCATACCGCTGCGGATCGCTCAGCCCGCCGCGCTCATCCAGGCCGCGACAGAACCTGTCGGCGAAGCCGAACACTACCTGCCTCGGCCCATCAGAGGCCTCCGATGCCAGATACAGCCCGCACACCGTCCCGGACATGCCGGCCACCGCAGCACCGCCGCAGAAGCCGTACTTCTCCACCAGCACCACCCGAAGGCCTGCCTCGGCCGCAACTGTGGCGGCGGCAACCCCCGCTGCACCGCCACCGACGACAAGCACGTCGACCTCGGCCAGCACCGGAAGGTCCCAATCCTGCGAGTGACTGGGCACTAGTTCCCACGAAGGAACCGATATATTGGTCATGTATCCGTTGTAGACCGGCGTGGGGTAAAGTGTCAACCGTCACAATGGGCACAATGAGACGGCGAAGACGAAGTCGGAGCGGGAATCCTCAAGGAAGGGCGCGTCCATGACGGAACAGGAGAGGCCTAACAAGGCCGATCGGGCATACAACCAGCTCGAGGAGATGATTACGTTCCAGGAGTTGCCACCAGGCGCGATGTTGTCGGAGTCACGTCTCATGCAGGTCACCGATCTCGGGCGGACCCCGGTCCGGGAAGCGCTCCAACGGCTCGCGCGCGAGGGCATGGTTGAGATTCACCCCAGCAGAGGCGTGTTCGTGTCGCCGATCACCGTGGAGGCACAGTTCAAGTTGCTCGAGCTTCGACGCCCGGTCGAGGAGCTGGCGGTCCGTCTCGCCGCGCAGCGCGCGGACCCCGACCAGCGCGCCGAGATGTACGAATTGGCCGACAGATTCATTCAGTTCGAGGGCGCCGACCTCAAGGCGTTCGGCGATTACCTCAAACGAGCCCACCGGGTCACAGTGCGTGCCGCGGGCAACGAGTATCTGCTGATGGCCATGGCCCCGCTCCAAGGTCTGTCCCGACGCTTCTGGTTCGGGCAGCTCCGCGATCCCGCGGCCGAGCTGAGCCTCGCCGCAGAGCTTCACGACAACGTGCTCCGTCCTATCGGCGACGGGGATCCCGACAGAGCATCGAAGGCATCCCTGGCTTTGAACGACTACCTTGTCGAGTTCACCTACGCGACGCTCAAGCGCCCGCGTTCGCGCTTCCGGGAGGACCGGAGCGCGTGAATCCTCGTACGCCCGTTCTTAACGTTCGGCGGCCGCGAGCGTGTCCTCGATGAGATCGCGCAACTGAGAGCGGGCGGTGATACCCAGCTTGGGGAAACTTCGATAGAGGTGCGAGCTGACCGTGCGCGGGGAGAGAAAGAGCTTCTCACCAATCTCGCGGTTGGTCAGCCCGCGGGCGGCGAATCTGATGATCTGCTGCTGTTGCGGGGAGAGTTCGGCCAACGCGTCGGGGGTCGAGGCCGTGAGATCGAGGCCGGCGGCGCGCGACTCGGCTCGAGCTCGCTCAATCCACGGGCGAGCACCCAGGCGCCGGAAGATCTCGAGGGACTCGGTAAGCGGCACACGGGCCTCCGCGATGCGGCGACGGCGTCGCAGCCATTCGGCCAGATCGAGCAGCGTCTGGGCGCGTTCGAACGGCCATTGTTCCAGCACCGGGTCCGCCAACGCCGCCCGGTAGTGCGGCTCGGCGTCCTCTGAATTTGCCAACAGACCACGAGCCCGACTGATCAATGCACGCAATCGGGGTGAGGCGTTGTCGGCGAGCGCGTGGGCGGAATGATCGACGATCGCTAGGGCCTCTTCGTGCCGCCCGCTGCGCATAGCGGCAGCTGCTAGGTCTGCCAGGGCCGGGTAGGAGGCGTGATAGTGCACAGGGGCGCCATCCGATGTGAAGACCATGCGGAGTTGGTCGTACGCCGCCTCGTACGCGCCATCCACCATTGCCGCGGCGCCGAGCGCACGACGGGCATAGACGAACACGGAGCGACTCTCCAACGGATCGATGAGGGCCAGCGCTTCGTCGGCCCGGGCGCGGGCCGCAGCTGCGTCGCCCTGGTAGGCCAGCACGGTGGCGTCCACAGCGGCCGCGCACGCCACCGCATGGTCCAGGCCGACGGACGACGCGACCGCGCTGCTGCGAGCACACGCCTCCCTGGCCCGTCCCCACCTTCCTTGTTCCACATAGCTCCATGCGGCCGCTCCGCCCAAGCCCTCCGGCAGCGGCCCGCTGGACCCCCAGCGGTCGAACGCTTCGTCGAAGGCGCGGACAGCCTGAGGGGTCTCGTCCAGCAGCCACGCCATGATCGCCAGAGAGGTGAGCCGGTCGGGACGGCGTTCCGCCTCGGCTGCCACCTGCCGGAGCAGGGAGAGATGCGCTGCCCTGTTGTCGAAGGGGTCTGCCACGGCCCGAACCCACGTGCGCAACCATGCGTCTGACGCGTCCTCGGGAATGCCCCGCAGCAGGTCCCGGATGCGGAGCCGCTGGACGTCATCTCCGGTGTAGAAGCCGACCACCGCGGCGTCGGCCAGCAGGTGCAGCGCGGTCGCAGGCTGTGTGAAAGCCATCTGCTCGGTGGCGTCGGTCAGTCGCGAGGAGACCACGGAGTGGCGCACGGTCAGCGCCGCCAGCCGCCCGACCTGCACGGCGGCCCGGGCCAGGAGCGACGGGTCATCGGTACGCGCTCGTGCCGCGGCGGCCAGTTCCTCCACCCAGCCGATGTCACCGGTGAGCGCGGCAGCAGTTGCGGCCTCGACCAGCAGCCGGGCGCTGTCGTCGGACCCCGGCGCGAGTTCGGCGGCACGCTCCAGAGCCTTGGCCGCGGCAGCATGACCGCCACGTCGACGAGCCCTGTCGGCGGTCTGCTCGAGCTCCGCCGATACGGCGGCGTCCGGGCGCGTGGCCGCAGCGGCGAGGTGCCAAGCTCGCCGATCTGGCTCGTCCAGCAGGGCGTCGGCGAGCACAAGGTGGACCTCACCTCGGGCGTCTGAGGACGCAGCGTGATACACAGCGGACCGGACCAGCGGGTGACGGAATCTGACCTCCCGGCCGACCCGCCGGACCAGCCCGGCCTGCTCGGCGGGCAACCACGCAGCATCCTCCGCGACCGGTACGACAGCCGGGACCGCGATCGCGCAGTCGACCGTGTCCACGGCTGCCAGGAGCAGCAGGGCCCGCCTGGTGGAGGTCGGCAGGTCGTCGAGGCGGGTAGCGAAGATCCGCTCGAGGTGATCGGTGAGCCGGAGCGGACCCACGGCCGGCGGCCGTGGATCGTGTGCAGCAGCCGACCTCGCCATCTCCGTCAGCGCCAATGGGTTGCCGCCTGCCTGATCGAGGATCTGCGCCCTCGTCCGACCGGCTGGGCGGGTCGGCTGCAGATCCAGCAGCCGGCTGGCAGCAGGGCGGTCGAGCGGGCTCAGGGTGAGGGTCGGTTCGCGACGGTCGAATCCGGGGAGGTGTTCGCCGAAGCGAGCCGCGACCAGCACCGTGATCGGCTCCCCTGCCAACCGTCTGGCCGCGAAAGACAGGCTGTTCAGGGAAGCGCGGTCGCACCATTGCGCGTCGTCGACCACCACGAGTACGGGACTCTGCTCGCCCAGCGCAGAGAGCAGGCTCAAGACGGCGACCCCGATCATCATGAGGTCGGGTTCAGACGAGGTTGTCCCCATGCCGAAGGCATGGTGCAGCGCCGCACGCTGCCTCTCCGGCAGCCCATCCACCTGAGCCAGAACCGGCCTCAGCAGCTGATGCAGCGCAGAGAACGCAAGACTTGACTCCGACTCGCTACCCTCCGCGCGCAGGACGCGGACGTCGCTCATAGCGGCCCTACGCGCCACGTGCTCCAGCAAGGTGCTCTTCCCGGTTCCCACGTCTCCGATGAGCACCAGAATCGGGTCGGCTGCCGAGTCCACCGCGTCAAACAGGCGTGCCAGCTCCGTGTCCCGGCCGATGATCAACTCCCCCGGGTCCCCATCCGCTCTCGTGACGGCACCCGGGTCGCCCGTGTGCACGTTCATAGTTTCTCCAGGGATTGTCTGCCCGCGATCGGAGTCGCGTTACGTCGGTCCATCCAAGATTACTAGCGGCCGGTCCGACGGCGTGTGCAGGTGCAGTCACCTGACGGATACCGCGCGCACCACGGGCGTACATACGGTTCCTGGAAAGCCTCCGATCTACCAAGGATGTCTCATGGAACAGATCAACCTCGGCGACGTCACGATCACTCGGGTCTGGGAATACTACGGACCCGTTGAGATGACGCCGGATACCTTCTTCCCGGAAATTCCCAAGGAGGTCTGGGACGACGGGGCCTCTTGGCTGACGCCGTTCTTCCTGGATCCCGAGACCAACATCGTGAACAGCGCGATCCAGACGTGGCTGCTGCGCAGCGAGGGGAAGACCATCCTCGTCGACACAGGGGTAGGCAATCACAAGGAGCGCCCGTACTCACCGGTCTGGAGTCATCTCGAGACCGACTTCCTGGCAAATCTTGCCCGGGCCGGCGTCGCGCCCGAGGACGTAGACATCGTGATCAACACGCATCTCCACGTTGATCATGTTGGCTGGAACACATACTTGGACGGGCGGCACTGGGTTCCTACCTTCCCCAACGCCACTTATCTGATGTCAAAGGACGACTTCGACTTCTGGAATCCCGAGAACGGCCACAAGCCGCTGCTCGGCCGCGGTAACCAGAACGTCTTCGAAGACAGCGTGGCTCCGGTGCACGCGGCCGGCCAGACACAGCTGTGGGAGAACAACTACCAGATCACCGCAGACCTGCGCCTGGACGCGGCCCCCGGGCATACCCCCGGCTCCTCCGTACTGACCCTCGCCTCGGGTTCAGACCGCGCTGTGTTCGTCGGCGACCTGCTGCACAGCCCGGTACAGATTTTGGAGCCGGACACCAACAGCTGTTTTTGTGAGGACCCCGCCGGCGCTCGCGCCACCCGTCACAAGCTTCTGGGCTGGGCGGCCGACAACAACGCACTCGTGATCCCGGCACATCTGGGCGGTCACGGCGCCGTCGAGGTGGTACGCGACGGAAGCAAGTTCGCCACCAAGGGCTGGGCCCCTTTCGCCCCTTACTCCGAGCAGGGCTGAACCCCACCGAAAGGCATCTCCGTGAACCATCACCCGGACTCCGTCGTGACCACCGCCCAGGGAGCCGTCCGCGGGCGCCGTGCGGATCGCTTCACCGCATTCCTAAACATCCCCTACGCAGCCCCTCCTCTGGGTGCCGGCCGATTCGCGCCGCCGCGGCCGCACGAACCCTGGGACGGCGTGCGGGACGCTACCGAGCCTGGCCCCAACGCGCCGCAGTCCGAGCGCAAGCTCGGAACCGTGGACATGTCTTCCTACTTCGGCTCCGGTTGGAGCCGCGGCGCGGACTACCTCACCGTTAACGTCTGGACGCCCACATCGGAGGGAAGCGACCTGCCCGTGATGGTATTCGTCCACGGCGGCGGGTTCGTCGCCGGATCGACGCGGTCCGCGTTGTACGACGGCTCCGCCTTTGCGCGCGACGGCGTCGTCCTGGTCACCCTCAACTATCGGCTCGGCATCGCTGGGTTCCTCGACCTCCCCGGTGCGTCCGCCAACCGCGGTTTGCTCGACGTTGTCGCCGCGCTTGGCTGGGTTCGGGAGAACATCGCAGCCTTCGGCGGCGACCCACAGAATGTCACCCTCTTCGGCCAGTCTGCCGGGGCCACCATCGTCGGTGGCGTCCTCGCCACCCCCCAAGCCACGGGCCTCTTCCGCCGGGCGATCGTCCAGAGCGGCAGCGGCCTGGGGGCGTTCACGACCGAACAGGCCGCCCGTGTCACCAAGGCCGCGGCCGATGCCCTAGGCGTCGAGCCCCACGTCGACGCTTTCGCAGAGATCTCCGACGAGCGCCTCGTCGAGGTCGCCTCCCGGCTCGCAGGGATCGACCTGCAGACCGAGACGCATCACGACCCTCTGATCGGTCTCAGCCCCTTCAGCCTGGTCCTCGACACGCAGCCTGCCGAATCCGTCGCCGGAGGCCTCAGCGCCGAGGTCGACCTACTCATCGGCACCAACACCGAGGAGGGCAACCTCTACTTGGTTCCGGTGGGCAACTACGCTAGCTCGACCGCCGACGACGTCGACAGCACGGCAGCCCGTGCGCACCCAGACCCGGCACAGCTCATCGAGACGTACCAGAAGGCGCGCCCGGAGGCGTCGTTCGCCGAGTTGCGCTCCGCCATCATGGGCGACGCACTGTTCGGCGCTGGCAGTTGGGCGCTCGCCGACGCACACGCCACACACTCCGAGTCCGCCACCTTCAACTACGAATTCGCTTGGCGGTCCCATGCCCTAGACGGAGACCTCGGCGCCACACACGCGGTGGAGCTCCCCTTCGTCTTCGACCTCGCCCAGCTACCCCAGTTGCAGGGTGCCAATGCCCTGCTCGGCCCCGACGAGCCGCCGGCGGAGCTCGCCGCCCGCATGCACGACGTCTGGGTCCGCTTCGCCAGGACCGGCGACCCCGGCTGGGCCCCATACGACACCGAGCGCCGAGCAACGATGCGCATCGACGTCGAATGGACCCAGGTCAGCGACCCACGCGGCCAGGAACGTCAGGCCTGGACCTGATCCCTCGTACATCCCCTTTGTATACCTCCTCCAAGGACAACACCATGACTCGAAACGTCATCACCACCGAGAACGCACCTGCCCTGGCGGCACCACTGTCCCAAGGGATCCGCAAGGGCCCAATCGTGCAGGTCTCCGGACAGCTCCCACTCGACCCCGACACAGGCGAGGTCGTCGGCACCACGGTCGCAGAGCAGACCACCCAGACCATGCGCAACCTCACCGCAGTACTCAAGGCGGGCGGAGCGGCCATGGAGGACCTCGTCATGCTCCGCGTCTACCTCACCGATCCCGCTCACCTCGCCGAGATGAACGGTGCGTACGCTGTGGCAATCGGTGAGCCGCCCCCAGCCCGCACCACCGTCTACATGCCGCTTCCTGAGGGAATCCTGGTCGAAGCCGACGCCCTGGCGGTGCTGGACGACTGACTCGAGGGCGGCAAGCCGGAACCACTCCGCTCAGGCCCCGACCGGACCGTCCACCGGGCCTCTTCTCGCTTGAGGGCAGGATCGTTTCTCGCCTGTCGAAGGCTGGCGCCAGCCCGAGGTCCCACCGACGAAGCTGTTGGAACAGATGTGCGTATTTCAGGCGCCAGACCCCATCCCCGCGCCTACTGGCACGTCCTCGAGGGGTGGGGTCGCCGCCGCTCGCGTTACTTCGGTGAAGGGCCCAGGTCAACGTGGCGGCATGAAGAGCGCCCGCTCGATGAACGCTCGGTACCCCTTGAGCACCGTCGCTCGAGATGATTCACCAGCTCGGCCCATGCTCGAGAGATACACCTTCGCGTAGTAGCTGCGGGCAGCAAGGAGCGCAATGGCGATGCCTTCCAGCTCGTCAGGCTCATAGCCCTGGATCTCGCCCCGTTCAACTGCTCGCTTGAGGGTCCTTACGTACCCGGCGACCACTCGGTCGAAGTAGGCCGCATTCGCCGCCGGCGCCTGAACATTCGCTTCATCAACGACGCGAGCGAACCAAGGATGATCTGCGACAAAGTCAAGGAACGCCTGCATCCGTTGCATCTCACGCTCAAGCCCGACAGCATCCACCTCGACGTGCTTCTGGATGAACTCCAACATCCGTTCGGCGTACGTCGGCAGGACGACGTCGAACAGATCCTGGCGAGTCTCGAAATATCGGTAGAACGTACCTTGGGAGATGCCGACCTCTTCGACGATCCGCGCAATCGAAGCTTCTGCATAGCCGCGTTCGCCGATGATCTGAGCAGCGCTCTCGACGATGCGCTGGCGCATCTTCGAGATTCTTTCCGGGTTTCTCTTGTACGGCCCACGAGCCACGTCAAGGGTCCTCTCATCTGGAGCAGCAGCAATGCGAACCAATCACGGATTCATTCACCGAACCGCACGACAACCTTCCCAGTAATCGCACGACGATCGAGCAAGTTAAGTCCGCTGACGGCCTCGGACAGTGGTATCACGGAGGTGATGCTTGGTCTCAACGTTCCCTCCACACACCACTCGAAGAGCTGACCGATAAGCGCTCGCAGGTGCGCCGGATGGTCCTTCAGGTGCTCGCCGAGCGCAGAACCCACGATCTCGGCGCGCTTGACCAAGATGACGTTGTTCGGCAGGGTCCCCACTCCCCCGGCAAAGCCGACCAGGACGAACCGGCCGCCCGTCCGCATCGCGCGAGCAGCTGGATCAGCGAGGCTGCCGCTTACGGGATCCACGACGACATCCGCACCATCGACACCGACGGCGTCCAGGAATAAGCGGCGAAGCTCGCGTCGCTCGGGTTGCTGGGATCCCCCGCCGTATGCAACACCCCGAACGGCCCCTCCAGCCATCGCAACCTCCACCTTTTCGGCGGTGGAGCAGGCGGCCACGACCTCCGCGCCCATTCGTGTCGCGATCTGCACGCTCGCCAGGCCGATTCCGGCGCTCGCTCCGAGGACGAGAACGCGCTCGCCGGCGGCCAGATGGGCTCGGTCCTTGAGCGCGTGAAGGGCACTCGCATACGCGATCGGCAGGACGGACGCTTCCTCGTATGAGACTCCGTCGGGAATGACGATCGCGTCCGACGACCGCAGCGACACCTCCTCGCGCAGTCCGCCTGAGCCGAGTATCGCAACGACTCGGTCGCCGACGGCGAGATCTTCGACGCCGTCACCCACCTCCTCCACCATGCCGGCGATCTCGCCTCCTGGCGAGTACGGGCGGGCGACCTTGTCTTGATAGAGGTCCCGCATCATGAGGAGGTCGGTCGCGTTCAGTCCCACCGCGCGAACCGAAACACGTACCTCGCCCTGACTAACCGCAGGCGGTGAGATGTCAACCCACTCCAACGTCTCTGGGCCACCCTGCACGACAGACATCAGGGCACGCACGATCAGCGCCCCCTCTCCGCCGCGACCACACCCTGGGGCTCAGCTGGCCACTCAGCAGGCCGGGGCCACAGCCCATTCTCAGACATCGCGATCGCCTCGTCACGATCCAGCGCATCGGCCGACGCATGTACGCCGAAGTTCGCGCGTTGCCGATCGAGTTCGATACGTCCGATCTGGTTCCGATGCACTTCGTCTGGACCGTCCAGCAGTCTCATCGCCCGCGCGTTGGCATACATCGGACTCAAGAGGAAGTCGTTGGTCGTCCCTGCTCCCCCAAACGCCTGAATCGCCCAGTCGACAACCTGTTGCGCCACCGCAGGCGCGGCAACCTTGATCATCGCGATCTCCTGCCTCGCAGCAGAGTTTCCAACTGTGTCCATCATCCAGGACGCCTTCATGGTCAACAGCCGAGCCTGCTCGATACGGATCCTGGCCTCGGCGATCCTCTCCAGTGTCACGGACTGCGCCGACACGGCGCGCCCGAAGGTCGTCCTTCCCTCAACTCGGCGGCACATGCGCTCGAGGACTCGTTCACTGAGACCGATCAACCGCATGCAGTGGTGCATGCGGCCCGGCCCAAGGCGGCCCTGTGCGATCTCGAACCCGCGCCCTTCCCCAAGCAACATGTTCGCGACCGGAACGCGAACGTCATCGAACCAGACCTCACACGCCCGATCGAGATACGAGCCCAGCACCGGCAGAGTCCGAGCGACGTGAACGCCTGCCGCATCGCGCGGTACGAGAACCATGCTCTGCTGCCGGTGGCGATCGGCGTCAGGATCCGTCCTCCCCATCAAGATGATGACGTCGCATTGCGGATGGGTTGCGCCGCTGGTGAACCACTTACGTCCATTGATCACGTACTCATCGCCGTCGCGAACGATCGAGCAAGAGATCGCGGTCGCGTCCGAGGAGGGCACATCGGGCTCAGTCATGGCGAAGGCTGAGCGGCTTGTTCCCTCCAACAGAGGCGACAACCATCTCGCCTTCTGCTCTGGTGTCCCGTACTTGTGCAGCACCTCCATGTTTCCAGAATCTGGGGCCGCGCAGTTGAACACCTCGGCCCCGAACAGCACCCGCCCCATCACCTCCGCCAGCGGGGCGTACTCCACGTTCGTCAACCCGTCTACCTCAGGGCCTGCCGGCAGGAAGAGATTCCATAGTCCAGCACTCTTGGCCTTGCGGCGCAGCTCGATGATCGTCGGGTAGACCGACCACGGCCCCAGTCGCTCGATCTCTTGGTGCACTGCGCGCTCAGCCGGATAGACGTGCTCGTCCATGAACTCGTTTAGGTGCCGCTGGAGCTCTCGGCTGCGAGCGGTCTGGCGCAGATCGACGCCTGAATCAGCGAAACCATCTGGCGACGTCTCGGGAGTAGTCAAAGGATCTCCTCAGCTCGGGGTCTTTGATCCATGCTACGCCAAACCCTATACTCATGAGTCATTACTTCATTAATTCGACCGATCAGGAGCCGCTACCTTGTCGTCACCACTACCTCTCACCGGTGTCAGAGTGCTGGACTTCTCGTCCCTCGTGCCGGGGCCACTTGCGAGCCTGATCCTCGCCGACGCCGGCGCCGACGTGGTGAAGGTCGAGCGTCCAGGGACAGGGGACGACATGCGCGCTCTTGCTCCAGCCGATTTCGCGAACCTGAACCGTGGCAAGCGCAGCATCGTGGTCGATCTGAAGGACCCGACGGCGACGGCGGTGCTTGAGCCCATGATCGCCGAGGCTGACGTCCTCATCGAGCAGTTCCGGCCTGGCGTGATGGAACGCCTAGGGCTCGGATACGAGCAGGCCCGATCGTTGAACAAGCGCCTCGTGTACTGCTCGATCACCGGGTACGGCCAGACCGGGCCGTTGGCGACGAAAGCCGGGCACGACCTCAACTATCTCGTCGACGCAGGTCTGCTGGCATCGGCGCGACGCGCGGAGTCGGACGGGGCTCCACACCTGCCGCCGACGTTCATCGCGGATATCGGCGGAGGGACGTACCCAGCACTCGTGAACGTCCTTCTCGCGCTTCGCGCTGTGGAGTCGACAGGGCACGGAACACATCTGGATATTGCGATGACCGAAAACCTGTTCATGTGGCACTGGTGGATCCGAGCTCAAGTAGACGTTTCCGGTAGCTCAGGCGAGCCTGGGACGGTGCATCCAGCAGGGGGTTCACCGCGCTACGGGCTGTACGCCGCGTCAGACGGAGCCGTGGTTGCCGTCGCTGCCCTGGAGGAGCGCTTCTGGCTGCAGCTCTGCGAAGTCCTGTCCGTTCCAGCACCGCTCCGGCTGGAGAGTGCCGACCCAGAGCTGGTCCGGGCTCACCTCGCTGACGTCTTCTCGCAGCGCGTCGGTGAATACTGGCGATCCCTGCTCCACGACGTCGATACGTGCGTGTCGATCATGACGACTCCTGAAGAAGCGTTCGCCCATCCGCACTGGGCGGTCCGCGGGACTTTCGAGGAGACCGCGAGCGCTGCCGGCCGGCGGTTCGCTGCGATACCCAGCCCTATTCACCGCACGTTTAGACGAAACGACGAACGATCGGCACCTCGTCTCGGAACGTCCGCGCCACGATTCATCCGCGGAGGCGATGATGGCGAGAACTCGACCAGAGACGGAGGCGCCCGATGAACTCCGAGCCGACCGAGGGGCGAATCCAGCTGTCGTTCGCGGGTCGCATCGCTACCTTGACCATTGATCGGCAGAACGCTCAAAATGCGTTGACGCTCGACATGTGGCGGTCGATCCCGGAACTGATCGCCCAGGCCGAAGCGCATCCTGACGTCGTCGCAATCGTTATTCGCGGTGCCGGCGACAGGGCGTTCGCCGCGGGCGCCGACATCTCCGATCTGCGCGCCAGTCTCGGCGAACCGCGTGCCGGGCGAGAGTACCTGAATGCGATCGGCTCCGCAGAGCGGACCGTCGGAGACTGTCGACGCGTAACCATTGCGCGTATCAGCGGCTACTGCATCGGCGGGGGGCTCGAGATCGCAATGGCCTGCGATCTCCGCTTCGCCACCACGTCGTCGACGCTGGCGACGCCTCCCACGAGCCTGGGCGTCGCCTACAGCCTCAGCTCGACCCGCCGCCTGATCGAGCTCGTTGGCGTCAGCGCGGCCCGAGACCTGTTGTTCACGGCCCGTCGCATCGACGGGGCAACCGCATGTCGACTGGGCCTCGTGGACTCGGCGTTGCCGGCAGTTGAGCTCGACGAAGCGATCGAGGACTACTGCAGGCAACTGGCCAGCCAGTCACAATACGCGATCCGGCTGTCGAAGCTAGTTATCGCGCAGGCACTGAATCGGCCCGTCGAGACCGCCGCGCTCGAACAGCTACGCGTCGATTCCTTCTCGGGCACAGACCTCCAAGAAGGCGTCGACGCGTTCGCGGGTAGGCGTGCGCCGA
Source organism: Nocardioides sp. NPDC087217 (assembly GCF_044744805.1). Taxonomy (NCBI): domain Bacteria; kingdom Bacillati; phylum Actinomycetota; class Actinomycetes; order Propionibacteriales; family Nocardioidaceae; genus Nocardioides; species Nocardioides sp. NPDC087217. The sequence continues at coordinate 33,824 of NZ_JBIUZB010000002.1, read as the reverse complement.
CATTCAGGAGTCGATGGCTCGAGTGACGGCGACGGCGTGTCCCCGCGTCGCGGGGACACGCCGTCGACTCAGGCGCGACTGATCAGGCGGGGCTTCGCTCTGCTAGACGCCGACCGACCTCGAGCAACCGCGGCATGGCAGCGATCATGTCGCCCGCGTGCGCCGACACCGCAGTGCCTTGCTGCACCCTCGCTCGAATGCCATGCATGATCGCGTAGAGCCGGAAGGCATTGAAGACGAGATAGACATCGAGGCCCGCCGAGTCTACGCGTCCGGTCCGTTCGCGATAGCTGGCCACATACTCGGTCTCAGAGGGGATCCCGAGAACCTTGAGCTCATCGGCCGAAAGGTCTCCCAAGCCGCCCGCGATCGTACGCGGAAGGTGGTACATCAGCGTGTTGTACGCGAAGTCTGCGAGCGGGTCACCCAAGGTCGCGAGCTCCCAGTCGAGTATGGCGATCACCCGGGGTTCAGTGGGATGATAGATGAGGTTGTCGCACTTGATGTCTCCATGTGTCACCGAGACTCCCGCGTCAACTGGCACTCTCTCTCGGATCCAGTCGCGCAGCCAGTCGACGTCTGGGTCGCGATCTGCGTCGCCCCGGGCTGAGTCGTACTGCCGTGACCATCGCTCCAGTTGGCGTCGCACGTAGCCATCTCTGCGTCCGAAGTCACCTAGCCCAACCGCGTCGGGATCTACTGTGTGCAGAGCAGCGACGACGCGGTTCATGTCATCAAACATCTTCGTTCGGTCGCCAGTGGGTACACCAGCCATTCTGCTGTCCCAGAAGATCCGTCCGTTCACAAGCTCCATCAGGTAGAACGGAGTGCCGATGACGGCATCGTCACCGCACTCCGCGACCACCTTCGGGACAGGGATCCCCACCGTGTGCAACGCCGACATGACGCGGGCCTCCCGATCGACAGCGTGCGCGCCAGGCACAAGCTGACCGGGAGGCTTGCGACGTAGGACGTAGTCAGCGCCGGGAGTGGTCAACCGATATGTGGGATTCGACTGCCCGCCGCGGAACTGAGCCACCTTCAAGGGACCGTCGAAGCCCACCACCGTCGAGCGAAGCCAATGAGCCAGCCGCGCTTCGTCGAACCGGTGCTGCTCACGCACACCCGTGACTCCGGAATTGATGCTTTGACGATCTGCGCCAGGTCCTCCACCAGCGTCAAGAGCGTTCATTAGCCACCGCACTCATCCATCGTTCTCCGAGCCTGCTCACAGCGGGACCCGACACCGGGCGATCGCCAGCCCAGGCGTCTCGACGCGCGCCTTGAACACTCCCGCTCCGCGGTCGGAGTCGAGACCCTCAGAGCCTGAGACGATGTACAGGTCACGCATGTCCTCACCACCAAAGGTGAGGCTCGTGACCATCGGGACGTCGATCTGAATCGACGCAGTGCAACGGCCTGCCGCGTCGAAACAGGCGACCCGACCGGTGTGGGGCAGCGCCACCCAGACGTTGCCCGCAACGTCCACGGCCAGGCCATCTGGATGGCCGTCGTCGCTCCTCTGCACGAACGGCCGCTTAGGACCGAGGCTGCCACCGTCTCCGACTTCATAGACGAAAACGGTCGATCGAAGCGTGTCTGCGTGATACAGGAGCGAACCGTCGGGAGAGAACCCCAGCCCGTTGGTCAAGAGGATGTCATCTGCCACAATCCTGGCCGAACCGTCGAGGTCGATACAGAAGAGCTGGCCTGGCTTGTCGACATCGCGCGACTCGGAGGCGACGAAAGCAAGCGAGCCGACATAGAGGCGACCGTGGGCGTCGACCGTCAGATCGTTGTAGCCGATGATCCCGTTGGTCGGATCGTTCTCCTTCAGCACATGCGTCGCAGTATCGTCACTTCCGACCAAGCCCTTGACCGCCACATTCCGACCGCTGATCACCAGGCCCCCACCACTATGGATCGCCATACCGCCGATCCCCCGACGGTGTTCAATCACCGTCTCCGTCACTCCGGAGTCACTGATCCGAAGGACACCTCCGGCCGTGGCATCAGCGACCAGCAGTCCCTCTGGAGTCCAGACAGGGCCCTCGAGAAGGCCGTGCCCAGCGGAGACTCGTTCTGCACGATATGTAGTCATGCCGTCCCTTTCGACGTTCGGATCAAGAAGCTCATGACGACGCGGCCTGCTCACGTAGGACACGCTTCAAGGTCTTCCCCGTGGGACCTCGGGGAAGATCGTGAACACTCGCGATCCATACCGGGACCTTGTAGGGGGCGAGTCTGGATGCGCAGAACTCCCTCAGCGCATCGTCGTCCACCGACGCACCGCTTCGAGGGACGACAAATGCCACCGGAAGCTCGCCGAACCGCTCATCGGCGACTCCGACAACAGCAGCTTCGGCAACCGATTCGTGCTCAGTTAGAACCGATTCCACCTCCGCGGGATAGATGTTCGCGCCGCCGCGGATGATCATGTCGCTGATCCGCCCGGAGATGTAGAAGTTTCCGGCTTCGTCGCGGTGACCGAGGTCGCCGGAGTGGACCCAGCCATCGATGATGGTCTTCGCTGTGGCGTCGGGCCTGTTGTAGTACTCGATCATGTTGCTCGGACTCCGGAAGACGATCTCACCCACCTCGCCAGCACCCAGCTCTTCACCATCAGCACCAAGAATGCGGAGTTCGCTGTCCCCGATCGCTGGGCCGATCGAGTCGGGGACAGGTGTCACCCTCGGGGGAAATCCGGTCAACGGAGTACCCTCGGTCATTCCCCATGCGTTGTGCGGAGTCTTGCCCGTCAAAGAACGCATCCGCTCCACCAGGCTCCACGGCAAGCTCGCCGCCGAGGAGACACAGGCGCGCAGACTGTCCAGGGAGCCGGCCGTCTCGATCGGATGCGACTCAAGCCATTCACAGACCATCACGTACATCGTCGGGACCCACATGATGACCGTGACGTCGTAGAGGTTGATGGCATTGACCGCTTCAGCGGGGTGAAACCTTTCTTGGAGCACGACGGTCGCGCCGATGGCGATGTGTCCCATCGCGGCAATGGTGGAGTGCATGATGAAGGCAAGCGATCCATTGATCAAGATGGTGTCGTCGGCCGTGGATTCGATCCATGTGGTCGTTCGACTGAGAGTGGCAGCGACGCCGACGTGCGGAAGCACGGCGCCCTTCGGGTGCCCGGTGGTCCCCGACGTGTAATGGATGAGCGCCGGATGCCTGCCTGGTACGTCAACCACTTGGGGCCACCTGCTGCCCTCGTCTACATCCCATGCCTGCGCCTCAGGCTCGGCGAGGACGTCAACCGGTGCCGTCAAGTCGCGAGGGATTCGGACCTGGTTCTTGTCGTCGACGATGACCAAGGTTGGCGCGCAGTCGGCCAGGATGTAGGCGACCTCAGATGCCGACAGAGCAGGGTTGAGCGGGACCAGGGTCGAACCTCTCGCCAGGGTGGCGCAGTAGATTGCCAGCCACTCCGGACGGTTCGACGCTAGCAGCGCCACACGGTCTCCCAGACGCACTCCGGCCGCATCCAACGCTGCGGCCGCATCCGAGACGAGCTTCCGGAAGGCGGCTGTCGTAACACCGCGGTCGCGAAAGTAGATGATCGGCCGCTCCCCCGACCTCCCCTCGAGGTCTGCCAAGAATTCGACAACATTCATGTCCACCACGTCCTAACCATGCATAGTGAGGCCGCCAGACACACTGATGACCTGGCCTGTAATGAAAGATGCCTCGTCCGACGCGAGAAAGGCAGCGATTCCCGCGACGTCTTCCGGCTCGCCCATGCGCCGCATCGGCACCGCCTTGGTCATCCGCTCGAGAATGTGTTTCGCGGCCTCGTCGTCACCTTCGAGCGCTTCGGCCATCATCTTGGTTCTGGTGGGACCCGGCGCCACTACGTTCAAGGTGATCCCATGCCTGGCAACCTCTCGCGCGATCGACTTCGTCAGCGCGATCGTGCCCGCTTTACACGCTGAGTAGACCGCCTGCCCCGATGACCCGACCCGACCGGCGTCCGATGAGATCGTGACGATGCGTCCGTGACCGCGGGAGACCATCCTGGTGAGCACGGCGTGTGTCACGTTGATCATGCCCTTGAGATTGATGTCGATGATGAGGTCACGATGCGCCACGTCGTTGTCGAGGAACGGCCGAAGCGAGTCCCACCCGGCGTTGTTGATGAGGATGGCGATCGGCCCAATGGCCGCTTCGACCTCCGATACCCCGCTGGCCACCGCAGCATTGTCACTGATGTCAGCCACCACAACCATGGTTGCTTCGGCGATGGTTTCCAGTTCGCTCGCGACAGCCTGGGCTGATGCCTCATCGCGATCCATGATGGCGACCGAGGCGCCCGCGGTGGCCAGGCGCCTGGCGATCGCCGCACCGATCCCGTTTCCCCCGCCAGTCACGAGGGCGATCTGGCCCGTCAATGGTCGATTCATGCCAGCTCCCGTTGGATGAGCATCTTCAGGACTTCGCTAGTCCCCTCATAGATCTGCAGGATCCGTTGGTCGCGATAGAGCTTCTCTACCAGTCCGCCCCCAGCAAAACCCGCGCCGCCGAAGATCTGAACTGCCGCGCTGCAGACGGACTCCGCCATCTCAGATGCAAACAGCTTCGCCATGGCCGACTCGCGCATCGACTGCGCGCCAGATTCCTTCAGCTCAGCCGCTCTCAAATACATCTGGCGAGCGACCTCGATGCTGGTCGCCATCTCGGCGAGTTTGAATCCGATCGCCTGGTGCTGGAAGATCGGTTGACCGAAGCTGACCCTCTCCTTGGCGTACTCGAGTGCCAGGTCGAAGGCCTTCTGCGCGACACCCACGCTCTGTGCCGCGACGCCGATCCGACTCGTGTCCAACCCGTCCAGGATGGTGCGATACCCCATTCCCACTTCACCCAGCACGTGATCGTCACTGAGCTCGAGGTCGTCGAGGGAGATCTGACAGATGTCGATGACGCGGTGGCCCATCTTCGGTTCGCGTCTCACCACGTTGTAGCCGGGCATATCCGGCCTGACAAGGAACAGCGTGAGACCACGGGCCCCCGCATCCGGATCGGTCGTTGCGAGCAGGATGCCGGCGCCGGATGTGGCTCCACCGGTGATCCAGTTCTTCTCACCGTTGATGACCCACCCCTTGCCGCTTCTCGTGGCCTTCGTACGGATCTGGGATAGATCGGACCCTGCGTGCGCTTCGCTGAGGAGCAACGAGATGTAGTAGTCGCCTGCCACAGCTGGCTTCAGGAACTGTTCTTGTTGCCAGGGGGTGCCGAGCTCGGAGAGCTTCGACCCGAACGGGAAGTTCGTCCCGCCGACCTGGTTGGCAATGGCACAGTCGCCCTTGGCGAGCTCCTCGATCATGAGAGCCCAAGCAGTCACGCTTGCACCGGCGCCTCCGAACTCCGCATCGACGGCTAGCCCGAAGAAACCTTGGTCGCCGAGCTCTCGCCACACATGCTCTGGGACCTCGCCCTCGTCCTCCCAGTGTTGGATGTATGGCGAGATTTGGCGCTCGACGTAGCTGCGCGTCACTTCCTGTACCGAGAGCTCAAGATCCGTCAGCATTCGCGCCTACCCCTCGACTAGTCCGTCCAGTGTTACTCGACTCCCAATTTGTATAATGATGAATCATCATTGTCAAGTTCCGCGACCACCTGACAGGTCGCGCGGCGCCACAAGACTCGACCGCACAGGCCGAGCGCCCACCCCAGGGCACACCGACCCCAGGGCACACCGACCCCAGGGCACACCGACCCCAGGGCACACCGACCCCAGGGCACACCGAAGAGAGGTTCGATTCGCGAAAGAGCGACGGGAGCCCTATCGAGGTGGTCTCGGCCTTAAATCTCTCGCCCGACGCTTGACTGCGTCTCAGTACCGATCCGTGGAGGCGTCACTCATCACTGAGATGTCTGCGATCGCATCCTCGAGCCAGGAGATCCAGAACTCCTCCAGCCCGATTCCAGCCTTCAGGATCAGACCGCGCAACTGCCCGGCTTCGTCCAGATCCCCCTTGAAGTCGCGCTCGGCGATCTCGAGGTACTCATCGAGCTGCCTCTGGTGCTCAGCGCGATGCAGGCGCATCTGCGCCAGTATCGACTCACGACCTTGGGCGAGTGCAGCGGCAGCACGCAGTCGGACCAGGAGCGGGTCACGGATCGGCTTGGGGCCTTCGCTCTGCCCTACCCATGCAAGCAAATCATCGCGGCCATTGCCCAGGACCTCGTACTCCTTGCGGCTGCCGCGCGAAGGCGGTTGAGGAACTGTCCGAACCAGCCCCTCCGTCTCGAGCTTCGCGAGCTCACGGTAGACCTGCTGGTGCGTGGCCGACCAGAAGAACCGGATAGACCGGTCAAACCGGCGGGTGAGGTCGAGGCCAGACGACGGCCGCTCCAGCAGAGCGGTGAGAATTGCATGGCGCAGCGACATGATGGCCTTCGGGTAGACGGAGATCCAAGTGTCGTATACCCCCCACGGAGCAGCCGACGGCAGGTACGACGTGGACCTCACATCGTAGCCGCGAGCAACATGCCCTGCCTCATCGCTCGCTTGGCGTCGAGCTCAGCTGCGACGTCTGCACCACCGATGAGATGGGGCCTGATTCCGACCGTGAGCAGCCGATCGTGCAGGTCACGGTTCGGCTCCTGGCCGGCACAGACGATGACCGTATCGACCGCAAGCGTCTGGGGTCGACCGCCTTCCTGGACATGAAGACCGTGATCATCGATGCGGAGATAGGTCACGGCCGACATACTCCGGACACCGCGGCGAGCCAGCTCGGCTCGATGGATCCAGCCCGTTGTGACACCGAGGCTGGCGCCGACTTTCGACGCCTTCCGCTGCAAGAGGTACACCTCTCGCTCGACTCGCTGTTCCACCGCCGCGGTGAGGCCACCAGGCGCATCGAAGCTGGGGTCGACGCCCCATACATTGAAGAATCTTCCGCTGTCCAAGCTAGCCGGCGACCCTTCCTGGGTGATGAACTCCGCGACGTCGAAGCCGATGCCGCCAGCACCGATGATCGCAACCGAGCGTCCGACCTCGGCCTCACCCCGGAGTACGTCGAGATAGGAGACGACCTTGGAGTGGTCAGCACCTGGGAGCTCCAGCGCGCGTGGCCTGATTCCCGTGGCGAGGACGACATCGTCGTAGGCTCCATCGCGTAACTCATCCTCCGTGACCTTCTCGCCGAGCCGGATGTCGACGCCCGCCAGCGGTAGCGCATTGCGGAAGTACCGCAGTGTCTCGCTGAACTCCTCCTTGCCAGGGATACGTCGGGCGATGTCGAACTGTCCTCCGATCACAGGCTCGGCGTCGTACAGCACCACATCGTTGCCCTTCTGCGCGCTTGCCAGAGCGAACGCCATCCCAGCAGGACCGGCGCCGACAACACCGATGCGGCGTCGCCTCGGAGAGATCGACAGGTCGATCAACGTCTCATTGCAAGCCCGCGGGTTGACCAGGCAGCTCGTCAACTGGCCACTGAGCGTGTGGTCGATGCACGCCTGGTTGCATCCGATGCAGGTATTGATGAGTTCCGGGCGACCGTCGCGAGCCTTTGAGACGAAGTCCGGGTCAGCGAGGAACGGCCGCGCCATCGACACCATGTCTGCCGCACCCGAGGAGATGATCTCCTCGGCGACTTCAGGAGCGTTGATCCGGTTGCTGGCGACCACCGGAATGCCGACGATCCCCATCAGGCGCTCCGTCGCCGTTACGAACGCCGCGCGCGGGACCGAGGACGCAATGGTGGGCACTCGAGACTCGTGCCACCCGATGCCAGTGTTGAGAATCGTCACCCCCGCGGCCTCCAGCTCCTTGGCGAGCTCCAAGGTCTCCTCGAGAGTGGAGCCGCCCGGCACGAGGTCGAGCATCGACATCCGGAACATGACGATGAACTTTTCACCGACCCGTTCGCGGGTTCTGCGCACGATCTCGATCGGGAAACGCATGCGGGATGCGAAATCGCCGCCCCACTCGTCGTCCCGAAGATTAGTGCTCGACGCGAGGAAGGTGTTGATCAGGTAACCCTCGGACCCCATGATCTCCACACCGTCGTATCCGGCCCGCTTCGCGAGGACAGCGGCCTGCGCAAAGTCCTCGACGGTCGATTCGACCTCGGCGGTCATCATCGCTCGCGGGGTGAACTGGTTGATGGGGGCGCGCACGGCACTCGGCGCCACCAGGTCAGGATGCTTGGCATAGCGGCCGAAGTGGAGGATCTGCATGACGATCCGACCACCCGCCTCATGAACGGCGCGGGTGATGAGCTGATGGTCGTTCACATCATTCTCGGTCGTCATCGTCGCACCGGTCTCGAACGGCCGGCCAGGATGATTGGGGGCGATGCCTCCGGTGACCATCAGGCCGACACCCCCGCGAGCGCGCTCGGCGTAGAACGCCGCCATCCGCTCGAATCCATCTGGGGCCTCCTCCAGCCCTAGGTGCATCGAGCCCATGACTACGCGATTCGGAAGTGTCGCGAAGCCGAGGTCGACGGGTGACATGAGGTGCGGGTAGCGAGTCATTGCACGTTCTCTCTGTGTTGTCCCAACCGCTGGGGCGAGCTGGTTGCTCGATTGTGCACTAAAGTGCATAATCGAGCAACCGAGTGCCGATTGGTCTTCCGACCACGACCGGGGCAAGGTCGCGCACGACGCAATGCCGCGAAGGCAGAGTGTGGGATACGCGACCCCGTTCTCGAACCTTGCAGAGCCCGCATACTTCGAGCACCCGGGTCGTCGACATACAAATGCGAGGGGTGTCAAGAACGTGGAATCCGAGTCTGACCTGTCCGGCGAGCGCCGCATCGAGGTCGTACTGCAAGAACGGATTGCCAGGGTACGTCTCGTCGGCCCCGGAGGACGTGCCCTCATGGATGCCCGACTCTTCGAGGAGCTGGGCGAGGTATTCAAGTCCCTCGATCAGGACGACGCGGTCCGCGTCGTCATCCTGGTCGGGCCCGACAAGGATTTCTCGCTTGGCCTGGACCTCAAGAGCGCAGGCGGTCTCCTCATCAGCCTCGCCGAGGCGGGCGACACCGAAGCGCGGCAGGACTTCCTCGAGCTGCTCCAAGGGTGGCAGGACGCCATCAACGCGGTCGCGGCATGCCGAAAGCCCACCATCGCATGTATCACCGGATGGTGCGTCGGTGCCGGCGTCGACCTCGCGGCAGCGTGTGACATCCGTATCGCTTCCAGCGATTCGGTCTTCAGCGTACGCGAGGTGCGCGTGGGTATCGTCGCTGATCTTGGAAGTCTCCAGAGACTGGCAGGCGTCATCGGCGACGGTCATCTGCGCGAACTCGCCCTCACAGGCGATGACATCTCAGCGAGCAGGGCCGCCTCGATCGGCCTCGTGAATCACGTGACGGACGGCGCCGAGAACACGATGGCCTCCGCAGCCGGGACGGCTGCGCGTATGGCCCAGAATTCGCCGTTGGTGCTCCGCGGGGTCAAGGAGGTTCTGGATACAGAAAGAGGGCCCCGCGTCGCGGCGGGCCTCCGTTACACCGCGGCCTGGAATGCCGCCTTCATCTTCAGCCAGGACCTTCGCGAAGCCATGCAGGCATTCACCGAAGGTCGCGACCCAGTGTTCTCGGGCCGTTAGTCGACACGGCAAGGAAGGTACTCCGTAATCGTGACAGCGGACAGAGCGGGTCGGCCCGCGCCGGCTCGTCAAGACCGTCGTTGCCAGCGGTCAGTGGGCTCTGTTAGCACGCAGCGCCGTCGAAGATCCAACGAAGGCCGCGGGCAAGTCGCTGTACGAGGAGTTGCAAGGAGGCGTTCTACGCCCCTCCACCCCTGGCCCAAGTGGTCGGCACTGGCCTGCTGGGCCGGCCGTAAGACCGGCCACGGCCTCCACCCCTACTGCCCCGTCGACAGACCGTCAACCGCACCCGACGATGGAGACACACCATGACCGCGGACGTTCCCAATCTCGAGCTCGCCGACCACCACCTCGACCTGCGCGAGGCCGTGCGCGCGATCGCACTGAACAAGATCGCCCCCTACGCCGCCGACGTCGACGCCAGCAGCCGGTTCCCGACCGAGGCCTACGACGCGCTCGTCGCCTCCGGCCTCCACGCGGCCCACGTACCGGAGGAGTACGGCGGCGAGGGCGCCGACGCCCTGGCGACCTGCATCATCATCGAGGAGATCGCCCGCGTGTGCGCCTCCTCCTCCCTGATCCCCGCGGTCAACAAGCTCGGCAGCCTCCCGCTCATCCTCGCCGGCTCCGAAAGCCTCAGCCAGCGATACCTCCCACCGCTCGCCGCAGGCACCTCGACGTTCTCCTACGCCCTCTCCGAGCGCGAGGCCGGCTCCGACACCGCCTCCATGAAGACCCGCGCCGTCCGCGACGGCGACCACTGGGTGCTGAGCGGCCAGAAGTCGTGGATCAGCAACGCAGGTGTCTCCGACTACTACACGGTCCTCGCCGTCACCGATCCTGACGGCCGGCGCGGATCCAACGTGAGTGCCTTCGTCGTGGAGAAGAGCGACGAGGGGTTCACCATCGGCGCACCCGAGAAGAAGCTGGGCATCAAAGGCTCCCCCACCTGCGAGCTGATGTTCGACGCCGTCTACCTGCCCGGCGACCGCATCATCGGCGAACCCGGCACCGGCCTCCAGCTCGCCCTGCGCACCCTGGACCACACCCGCATCACGATCGCCGCCCAAGCCGTCGGCATCGCCCAGGGCGCCCTCGACCACGCACTGGCCTACGTCCAGGAACGCCAGCAGTTCGGCAAGCACATCGCCGACTTCCAGGGGATCCAGTTCATGCTCGCCGACATGGCGATGAAGCTCGAGGCCGCCCGCCAGCTCGTCTACATCGCCGCCGCCAAGTCCCAGCGGCACGCCGGCGACCTGCCCTTCTTCGGAGCAGCCGCCAAATGCTTCGCCAGCGACACCGCCATGGAGATCACCGTCGACGCCGTCCAGCTCCTCGGCGGAGCCGGCTACACCCAGGACTTCCCCCTCGAACGCATGATGCGCGACGCCAAGATCACCCAGATCTACGAAGGCACCAACCAGATCCAACGCCTCGTCATGGCACGCGAACTGCTTGGCGCGCGAGACAACTGACTCTTGTCGCTCCAGAAGTCCGTAAGCCGCCTCAAACCCAATCGTGAACTCAATGACCGGTGACCTTTGGCTGACGCAGGACCTTGACACTCCCCTGCCCCGTCTCGAACGGAACGCCACCGTCGCCACATGTTTCGAATCCATGGCGCGGGGCGTCGTCACGCCAGTTGCCCATTCAGCGCTGCCCGTTGGCGACGCCGCAGAGGTTCGCCCACAAAGGCTCGTTCGGGAGGAACCGCGCCGGGGCGCATGCGTCAGCACTTGCAGCTCGCCGGATTCTACCGAGATCTCCGCCGTCTCCGGGGGTCAGCCGAGGCGCTCGATGATAGTGGCGTTGGCCATTCCGCCTCCCTCGCACATGGTCTGGAGGCCGTAGCGCCCACCGGTGGCCTCAAGGTGGTTGACCATAGTTGCCATCAGCCGGGTCCCGGATCCGCCAAGGGGGTGACCGAGGGCGATCGCGCCACCGCGGGGGTTGAGTTTACCGGGGTCTGAGTTGAACTCCGCCGCCCACGCAAGCGGTACCGACGCGAACGCCTCGTTGACCTCGTAGGCGTCGATGTCGCCGATGGTGAGTCCGGCCCTCCTGAGGACCTTGTGCGTCGCCGAGATCGGGCCGGTCAGCATGATCTCCGGATCCGAACCCACGACCGCGAAGCTGTGGAACCGAGCCCGCGGGGTCAACCCGAGCTGACTGGCCTTCTGTTCGCTCATGATCAGCGCCGCGCTTGCACCGTCGGTCAGTGGCGAGGAGTTTCCGGGAGTGATGTGCCATCCGATCTCCGGATACCGAGCGGCCATCTCATCGTTGTAGAACGACGGTCGTAGGTCGGCGAGCCCCTCCACGGACGTCGTGGCGCGGATGGTCTCGTCCTCGGTGTAAAGGCTCCCGTCGGAAAGCGCGATCGGGACGATCTCCTGGCCGAAGTCACCGCCGGCGGTTGCCGTCGCGGCGCGGCGGTGCGACTCGGCAGAGAACGTGTCGAGTGCCTCGCGGTCGAGCCTCCATTGTGCGGCGATCCGCTCAGCGCCGATGCCTTGGTTGGGCAGGGACGGGAATCGCTCACCGAGGGGCGCCATGGGGTGGCCGCCGCGAGCTGAGGAGAACATCGGGGCGCGGCTCATCGATTCGACGCCGCCCGCGATCACGACGTCATACGCGCCGGCGATAACGCCCTGGGCGGCGAAATGTGTGGCCTGCTGCGAAGACCCGCACTGCCGGTCGACGGTAGTGCCGGGAACCTCGATCGGGAAGCCTGCGGCCAGCACGGCGTTGCGGGCGACATTGAGGGCCTGGTCACCCGCCTGGGTGACGCAGCCGGCGATCACGTCGTCGACGACGGCCGGATCGAGGTCGTTGCGCTCGGCGAGCGAGGCGAGGAGGGTCCCGAACAGGTCGACGGGGTGGACCCCGGAGAGGGCGCCGCCTGGCTTTCCCTTTCCGGAGGCGGTCCGGACGATATCGACGATGACGGCTGAGCGCATGCTGGTGCCTTCTTTCTGATGAGAGCTGGGGGGTCAGCGAGGTGCCAACCGCAGGGCTCCGTCCATGCGGACGGTCTCGCCGTTGAGGTAGTCGTGATCGATGATGAACGCAACGAGGTCGGCATAGTCGGACGGTCGTGCGAGGCGCTTCGGAAACGGCACACCTGTGGCGAGGCTCTCCCGGACCTTCTCGCTGAGGGTGGCGAGCATGGGAGTCTCAACGATCCCTGGGGCGATGGTGTTCACGCGTATGCCGAACTGGGCGAGGTCACGGGCAGCCGGGAGGGTGAGGCCGACCACGCCGCCTTTGGCGGATGAGTACGCCGCCTGTCCGATCTGCCCCTCGAAGGCCGCGACCGATGCGGTGTTGACGACGACACCGCGTTGGGCGTGGTCGAGCGGCTCCGTGCTCGCAATCGCCTCGGCGGCGATTGCGAGCACGGTGAAGGTGCCGATCAGGTTGACCTCGACAATCTTGGCGTAGAGGGCCAGGTCGTGGACGCCGTCCTTGCCCAGGATGCGGGTGGGTGTTCCGATGCCGGCGCAGTTGACGGCCACTCTGAGCGGTCCCTGCTCGGCGGCATGCGCGATTGCGGTACGTACCTGGCCTTCGTTGGTGACGTCGGCCTCGATGTAGGTGACGCCATCGATCTGGGGAGCGGTCGTGATGTCGACGTCGAGCCCGAAGACGCGGGCCCCCTTGGCTGCTAGTGCCGCAGCGGTCGCGTTTCCGAGCCCGGATGCGGCACCCGTGACGATGGCCGCGACGTTGTCGATCTGCATGTTCTCTCACTTCCGTTGTCGCTCATGGGTAGGGGCAAGACCACTCAGAACAGGCTGAGCAGGTTGAGATTGATCCGTGCGTCACGCAGTCGCGCCCGAGCGTCGGCACGAGCAGCCAGGGCACCGTCGATCGAGACCGGCTCGAAGCGCACTGTGTCGGGCGCTCGCGCTTGTGCCAGCAGGTCGAGATCGGCGCTGATCACCGTGCCCAGCGTCGCGTAGCCGCCGCCAGTGACCGCGTCGCGGAGCAGACAGATCGGTTCGATGCCGCTGGGAACCTGGATCGACCCGACCGGATAGCCCAGGTCGACGACGTTGCTCGGGTTGTCACCGGCGCCGAACGGCGGGTCCCGCTCCACGAACGCCAGTCCGGGACCGTCGAGGCGGCAGCCGATGCGGTCGGAGCGCGGAGTCATGGTGTAGGTGCTGGTGAAGAACTGCTCCAGCGACTCGGCTGTGAAGCGGTAGCTGCACAGCCCCAGTACGACGCGGACCGTCACCTGATCCGCAAGGCGGCCGTGGAGACGGGAGTCGAGGTGCGCGCCTGGCCGCCCCGGCGCCGCGATCTCGGAGCCGACCCGCAGGGTGTCGCCGGCAACGAGGGGCACGCCCGCGAGGCCGCCGATGCCAGCGGCGGTGTAGGTCGAACGGCTGCCGAGGAACGGCGGGGAGTCGATGCCGCCGCGCACCGCGACGTAGGACCTGGCGCCGGCACGAGCCGGACCGATTGCCAATTGCTGACCTGCACGGATCGCGTGCGCGGCCCATGTATTCACCGGACGGCCGTCGACGGTGACGTCGACATCGGCGCCGGTGACCGCGACGAGGGTATCCTGCTCGAAGCCGAGGGTGGGTCCGGCCATGGTCAACTCGAGGGTCGCGGCGGATTCGGCGTTGCCGACCAGCAGGTTGGCGCACTTGTGAGCGTACTGGTCCAGGGCACCGGAGGGTGGCAGTCCCATGGCGTAGTAGCCGGGGCGGCCGAGGTCCTGGATCGTGGTGTGCGGACCGGGGGCGAGGACCGAGATCACGACAGCAGGGCCTTGAGCGATCGCGCGTATCCCACCGGGTCTTCCTCGAAGTGGGCGAGGGAGAACTCGACGGGTGCACGGCGGACGACGTGCTCATCAGCGTCGACGAGACGGCGCACCTCGTCATACTCCTCCCGGCCAACCGGGCGGAACTGCAGCAGCGTCGAGATGGGGGTCAACAATGGCGATCGACGAAACTCACGCGCGGCTTGGGTGAGATCGACGACCGGGATCGCGCTGCGGCCGAGTAGCTGGTAGCCACCTACGCCGCTCGAGGGGTAGATGACGGTAAAGGCGCCGCCGTGAGCAACCGCCCGGGCCGGTGTCTCGGTGCGCGGCGTAAGGTACTTGGGCGCCTGGATCTGACGCTCGTGAGGCACCAGCTGATAGGACTCTGCATTGCCAGGCTTGAAGCAAGGAAACGTGACGATGAACGGTGCGCTCGAGTGTGCCTCGACTAACTCGTCGACGGAGCCTAAGCCATTGATCCGCGCGGTGTACTGGATGTCGGTCTCGGTCGCTGACTGGTGACCGGAGCGGAACCGCATGCACACCTCGACCGACCACGGGTCGTCATAGAGGACGGGCACGTCGAGGATCTCGGTGGAGATCGTCGTGGCCGCCGCCTCCGCGGCTGCGTGGATGTCCACGATCGCGGCGAGCGCCCCGCGCGGGTCGATGATCTCGGGGTCGAGACGGATCAGGTAGCTGCTGTTGGCAGGCGCGATGTCGAGAACGCCCGGCAGCTCCAGGTCGGCGACGCGCGCTGTGATCGACTGGACCCGGAGGGCCGCGTCGAGGCTCATCGCCTCGTCGAGCTCGACGAAGACGTACTCGTCGCCACCGAAGCTGGCCCGGCTCCCGTCGCGGAGCGTTGTGTACACGGGCGAGTCCCTCCGGGCGGGCGTCACACCCACGGCTCGGCCGGCCTGATCTCGAAACCGGCAGCGGTGAGAGCTCGGTTGACCGCGGCGGCGATGGGTACGGCGTTGGGCCGGTCGCCGTGGACGCACACCGACCGCACCGGCATCTCGATGCTGCGCCCCGACACGGCCACTGCTCGGCCACCTGCCACCCTCAAGGCGGTGTCGGCGACCCCATCGGGATCCTTGGCCGCGGGACGCGGCTCGATGACGTTGATGCCGTCCTCGTCGAAGTCGAGGTCGACGGCGTTCTCGGGGATGACCGGGTGACCCGCCGTCCGTACGGCGGTGAGGGCAGGCGTCGGCGCCATCATCAGGGGCAGCTCGAAGCCGGCGCTGCGAAGACCTGTTGCGACCCCGACCGCGAGCTCGGGGTCTCGGCAGATCGCACCCATCATGGCGCCGTGCGGCTTGACGTGCCGGAGCTGGACGCCCTCGCTCGCGGCGATCGCGGCCAATGCTCCCACCTGGTAGACGACCGAGTCGGCGGTCTCCTCTATTGACATCGCGATGGCACGGCGGCCGAATCCGACCTTGTCGTCGTATCCGGGGTGCGCACCGACCGCGACGCCGGCGTTCCGAGCCTCCTGAACAGCCGCCCGCATCGTTGAAGGGTCGCCGGCATGATGACCACAAGCGATGTTGGCGCTCGAGACGAACGCAAACAGGCTGACTTCATCACCAAGCACCCAGCGGCCGAAGCTTTCACCCGCGTCCGCGTTGACGTCGATCGTTGTCATGGGTCATCCCTCCCAAGTAGCGCAGTCGACTGATTGGATGGCTGTGGCGAGCGTCTCGACCAGGCGGTCGACGTGTGACTGGTCGAAGGTGAGGGGCGGGCGGATCTTCAGCACATTGCCCCGGGGGCCGGAGGCCGAGATCAGCACCCCTGCTAGGCGCATCCGGTTCGTGACCTCGCGCGCGATCTGGGCGCCGTCGCCGGTCCCCTCATCGGCCAACAGCTCGACGCCGTACAACATCCCGATGCCGCGGACCGCGCTGATGAGGGTGGTTCCTCGACCCAGATGTCTCAGCGCATCCCCCAGCGATGCGCCCACCTGCCGGGCTCGGGCGACCAGATCCTCTTCTTCGATGACCGTCATCACCGCCTGTGCCGCCACGGCTGCGGTCGTGCTCCCGCCGAAGGTGTTGAAGTAGCGGACCGCCGCCTCAAAGGCACGGCCGACCTCCTCACGGAGCACGACCGCGGCGACCGGGTAGCCGTTTCCCATCGGCTTGCCCATCGTTACGATGTCCGGGACGAAACCATGGCGAGCAAAGCCCCACCAGTCGTCGCCGGTGCGGCCGAACCCGGCCTGTACCTCGTCGGCGATCATCACCGCACCGTAGGAATTGACCTCCTCCGCGACCGCCCTCAGGACACCGGCCGGATGGGCGAATACGCCGTCGGAGGAGAAGACCGTGTCGACGAGACACGCGCTCACGCCGTACCCGGCACGGATCAGATCGTCGGCCGCCCGGCGTACGTCGCCTCGCACGGCAGCGACCAGAGCAGCCTCGTCCGGGAACCGCGCTGGGTCCGGCGCGGCAATGGTGCGCACATGCGGTCCCAGGGGTGCTCCGGGGCCCAGTGATGGTGAGTACGCCGCCACGCTGCTCGTGACTCCGTGGTAGGCGTGCGCGGTGACGATGATCCCGCTGGCGCCCGTGTGGTGGTGGGCGATCCGGGTCGCCAGGTCGTTCGCCTCCGAACCGGTGCACGTCAACGTCACCCGGTCCAGCGGCGCCGGGAAGTGAGCGAGGAGCTGTTCGGCCACGTCGAGCAGCGGCTTCTGGAGGTAGCGTGTGTTGGTGTTTAAGCTCGCCAGCTGACGAGAGACCGCCTCGACCACGCGGGGGTGGTTGTGCCCGATCTGCGCCACGTTGTTGTAGGCGTCGAGGTATTCGGTCCCGTCGCTGCCGTAGAGGTGCACCCCCTGGGCGTGGG
Organism: Nocardioides sp. NPDC087217; assembly: GCF_044744805.1. NCBI lineage: Bacteria > Bacillati > Actinomycetota > Actinomycetes > Propionibacteriales > Nocardioidaceae > Nocardioides > Nocardioides sp. NPDC087217. Next base: position 16,593 of record NZ_JBIUZB010000002.1, on the reverse strand, counting down.
TGACCTCGACGGGATCGCTGTAGAAGAGCTGGTATCCGGGGCCCAGGAGTCTGTTCCGTCGCTCAATCATCGAGGTGATGTCCGCGGATTGGGACCCAAGGTCGGCGACGTTGAAGCCGTTGACCATTCCAACAGGGCTGACGGCTGCGGGACGCGGGTATGACACGGGGTGGTCCTTTGAGTCGTGTGCGGGCGGGTGTTCAGGCGGCTGCGAGGAAGTGTTCGGTCGCACTGTCGAGCGTCTGGATCGCAGCGTCGGCTCTGACCCAGTCGTGCCGCGAGTGCTCCTGGAGATACTCCGCACGGGTGGAGCCGGCGGTGGACCTCCATCGCGAGATCAGCGCTCGTTGCACGCAGCGGGCGGCCGCGGCCGCAGCGAGGGCTCGGAGCTCGGCCGGTGGGACGTCGCGCGCGCTGAGGAATCCCCGTACGTGTGCGGATGCCAGTACCCACGGGTCGGCGAGCCGGTGGTCGAGGAGGTTGGACACCGCGACCGCGAGGTCGTAGAGCACCGGAGAGATGTGCACGTCACCGAAGTCGATGACACCAGTGACGAAGCCGGGAGCGGTTGGGTCTGCCAGCACGTTATGCACGCTGTAGTCACCGTGCACTACCTGCCGCGCGCCGCTCTCGGCAACGGGACGGACGGAAGCCGTGAATTGCCTCACCACCTCAGCGGCCACCCGGGCCTGTGCCCGAGGGGGTGTGATGGTGTCAGCGAGCTCGGCCAGTCCGGACAGGTCCCACAGGAGTCGGCGTGCCGCGGCCGGGTGCTGGAAGCCGGCGAGCGCCGTGGTGACTTCGCCATGGACGGCGCCAACCCGCTCGACCTGCTCGGGGCCAAGACGCTGATCGGCGAGGCTGCGGCCCGGTAGGCACGAGATGACGTAGACCATGCGGTCCGACAGACCGGCGCCCGAGCGCTTCCAGCGGGTGATGGTCCTGCCCTCAGGCGTGGGCACGACGACCGGCACCGGAACCGTCGTGGCCCGGGCGAGATGATCGCCCACTGCGAGCTGGAGCTCGACGATCTCCCGCGGCTCGCCCAGAGGGCAGACCTTGACGATCAGGTCCTCGGCCGAGGCGAGCGAGGCCCGGTAGGTCTCGTCGCGCTCGGATCCCAAGCGCGTGAGCGCAGCGTCGATGGCGTAGTGCTCGAGCAGGTGCTCTCCGAGTCCCTGCTCGAGCACTCCCGGAGACTCGGTCAACTTGCGATCCATCCGCCGTCGATCAGCAGGGACGACCCGTGGATGTAGGAGGCAGCCGGTGAGGCCAGGAAGACGACCGCGGGTGCGATGTCGCTGACCTCTCCGATGCGACCTGCTGGGGTTGCCGCGAGCATCTGCTTCTCGTAGACCGGGTCGGTCAGCAGGTGCTCGTTGATGCTGGTCCGGACGTTGCCGGGCGCGACTGCGTTGACGCGGATGCCGCGTGGCGAGAGCTCGGCGGTGAGTGCCTTCACCAAGAGCTCGACGGCGCCCTTGGTGGCGCAGTAGGCCGTCGAGTTGGGGAACCCGGCATAGCCGCAGATCGAGGAGACGAAGAGGATCGACGAGCCCTCGCCGAGGTGGCCGGTAGCAGCGCGAGCTAGCCGGAACGGTGCCCGCACGTTGGCGTCCCACTGGTCGTCCAGGATCTGGTCGGTCGTCTCGAGGAACGGCGTGGGGGTGAAGACGCCGGCGGCATTGACCAGGATGTCGAGGCGGCCGAACCGGTCCAGCGCACGTCGTACGACGGCGTCTGGCGCAGCCTCGTCGGTGAGGTCTACGCGGAGGCTCTCGACCCGCTCACCGTTCGCCGCCAGGCTCGATGCGACGGCGGCCAGCCGCTCCTGGTTGCGGCCCACCAGGAGGACCTGGGCACCGGCTCGGTGCATGTCGCGGGCGATCTCGGCGCCGATGCCGGAGCTGGCGCCGGTGATGACGGCAACTTTCCCGGCCAGGGTGTCTGGATGGATGGGACTCATGAGATGTGATTCCTTTCAGATGTGCGATCGGTCGACGGCGGTGCGGGTCGCGGTGTGAAGCGCGGGCGCGCTGGTGCGCAGGTCAGTCCGGCACGAGCACGACCTTGCCGAAGGCGCGTCCCGACTCTCCTCGGGCATGGGCGTCGGCTGCCGCGCTCATCGAGAAGACCTGGTCGATCTTGGGCCGCAGCGCGCCGCGTCGCGCCATGTCCGCTACCGCTTCCATGCCAGCACGATCGGCGTCCGCGAGCATGCCGACCACCCGGACGCCGTGCTGGCGCGCCTCGTCCACCAGGACCTCGCGTCCGGTGGGCATGATGGTGACGAGCGTGCCGCCAGGGCGGAGCACCGCGAGCGAGCGGGTCATGACTTCACCACCGACCGTGTCGAGCACGACATCCACGTCGGAGAGCTCGGCCTCGAAGGCACTCGTGCGGTAGTCGAGCACCTCGTGGACGCCGATCTCGCGAAGGTAGTCGTGCTTCGATGCGCTCGCGGTGCCGATCACGGCCGCGCCCCGGTCCCGGGCGATCTGGGCGGCAAGGTGACCGACACCGCCCGCTGCACCGTGGATGAGCACTCGCTGCCCGGGCACGATGCCCGCGCGTTCGACCAGTGCCTGCCATGCGGTGAGCGAAGCGAGCGGAAGAGCTCCCGCCTGCACGTGATCGAGCTCGGCGGGCTTGCGCACAAGTGCTCGGGCCGGGGCGAGCACAAACTCGGCATGCGCTCCGTGCCCCGAGGGGTAGGGCAACATTCCGAACACCTCGTCGCCAGGACGGAAGTCGGCGACCCCGAAACCGATCTCCTCCACGACACCGGAGACGTCCCACCCCAGCACGAAGGGCGTAGGGCCGAGGAAGACCCGTCGAGACCGATGCTTGAGGTCCGTCGGGTTGAGGCCTGCGGCACACACTCGCACCAGGACCTGGTTGGGCGTGACCCGCGGACGAGGGACCTCGACCTGACGAAGGACTTCTGGACCGCCGAGGACGTCCTGGCTGATGGCGACCATCGTCGCCTTCATCTTCGTCATGATGAAGCTGCCGTTTCGCCGCGGACCTGCTCGCGCAGGACGTGCTTCAGGATCTTGCCCGAGGGGTTCCGCGGAATCTCCCCGAGAACGAGGCGGTGCGGCGCCTTGTAGTCCGCGATGAGCGCCGATACGTGTGACCTCAGGTCCTCGAGTGTGATTGCGCAGCCCTCGCGGGGCGATACGACGGCTACCACGCTCTCGCCGTAGACCGGGTGAGGTGCCCCGACGACAGCGCAGTCCGCCACAGCTGGGTGGGCGGCCAGCGCGTTCTCGACCTCGACGGAGTACACGTTCATGCCGCCGGTGATGATCATGTCCTTCATGCGGTCGACGAGCGTGATGCAGCCGTCGGCGTCGATGCGCGCCACGTCTCCGGTGTGCAGCCATCCGTCTCGCAGGGCCTCCGCCGTCGCCTCCGGGTTGTTCCAGTAACCCTTCATCACGGACTCGCCCCGCAGGATCACCTCTCCTGTGCTGCCGGTCGGGACGTCCCGTCCCTGGCTGTCCACGACCCTTGCCTCGGTATTGAGGATGGGCCACCCGTTGGCGCTCGGGCGCTGTGCGATGTGGTCTGGGCCGAGGCCGATGCCACCCGGGCCGGCCTCGGTCGGTCCGCAGAGGTTGAAGAGCCGCACGCCCGGTGCCGCTGTGTGAAGTCGCTCGATCGTGATCGGCGGCATCGGAGCCGCACCGAACAGACCGATACGCCAGGCGGACAGGTCCCGGCTGGCGAAGTCCGGGCGGTCCAGGAGCATCTGGTACATCGTAGGGACGCCGAAGAACGTCGTGATCCGCTCCGACTCCATGACGTCCAGGACGACCCCCGGGTCGAACGTGTCGAGGAGGACGTGGGTGGCGCCAACCGCGGTGCCGCCGTGCAGGAAGAGGTTGAGACCCGCGGAATGGTAGAGCGGGGCGACCTGCAGGATCCGTTCACTCTCCGCCATCCCGACGGTCAGGCTCACGTTGAGCCCCGCCCAGATCACCTGGTGGTGATCAAGTAGGACACCTTTGGGACGACCGGTGGTGCCTGAGGTGTAGAGGATCTCGGCATCATCCGACTCCGCGACCAGGGTTGCCGGCTCGTGGTTCGGGGCGTCGGCCATGAGGCTCTTGAGGCTCTCGGGCTCGGGGCGGCCCGCTAGCGGGCCGAGCGCGAGGTGGATCCGTGGCGGTACGGAGGCCGCTGCTCGTGCCGCGTCTGCAACCGCCGTGAGGTCCGGATGGAAGACGAAGCCCGTTGCACCGCTGTCTTCGAGCAGCCAGGTGACCTCCGGCGCCGCCATCCGCGGGTTGACCGGGACGACCAGGAGGCCGAGCTTCGCCGCGGCGTAGAGGACGACGACGAGGTCGTCGCAGTTCGTGCTCATGACCGCGAGCCGTTCACCCTTGACCATGCCGCGGCGTTGGAACACCGCCGCCGCGCGGTTGACCTCGCTGTCAAGCCCCGCCCAGGTGATTCGTCTACCATTGTAGACGATCGCGTCCCGGGTCGGCGCCCGGTGGGCCTGTCGGGCTACCAGTTGACCGAGCGATGGCATAGTCATCTCCTGACGAAGGTGAGAGTAGGGGCGGAACTTGGTCGGCGCGGATCGTCGTGCATGCTCAGAGCCAAGCCGGGTTGAGGTCGACGGTCGTCCGATCGAGAGAGGCCAGCAGGTCGAGCTGAGGTGTGACCCGCGGGAGCTCGTACGTCCGGAAGTAGCGCGCTGCCGAACGCTTGCCACGAGCGAACGCATCATCCCGGTCACCGAGCGCGACGAGTTGCTCCAGCCAGATCCAGGCGACGACGACGTGTCCGGCGGCCTCCAGGTAGATCGAGGCATTGGCAAGTCGGGTGATCGGCTCGGGGTGCGAATGAAGCAGCTTTGTCACCTCCGTGAGGCGCGCTCTGACGAGATCCAGATCGGCTGCGTGGGCCGAGAGCTCGGGCCCCAGTTGCGAAGCGGTCGCAACGGTTCGCCGCATCTCCTCGTCCAGCGCCTCGAGACCCGCCCCGTCGAGCATCGACGTCTTGCGGCCCAGCAGGTCGATCGCCTGGATGCCGTGGGTGCCCTCGTGGATCGGATTGAGTCGGCTGTCGCGGTAGTGCTGCTCGACGTCGTAGTCGCGGGTGTAGCCGTATCCGCCGTGAACCTGGATGGCCAGCGACGTCCCGTGCAGACACCACTGCGATGGCCAGCTCTTCGCGATCGGGGTGAGGACGTCGAGCAGCAGCGCCGCGCGATCGCGCTCGGCTGGCTCCACCGCCGTATCACGTTCATCCAGCAGCCGGGCACAGTACAGCGTCAGGCCGAGCGCCCCTTCGGCGTAAGACTTCTGGGCCAGTAGCATCCGGCGGATGTCGGCATGCTCCACGAGCGGCACCTGCGGGAGGTGCGCGGCCTTCGCATCCGGCCGGCGCCCCTGCGGACGCGTCCGCGCGTAGGCCAACGACTTGAGGTACGCGGTGTAGCCGAGGGCTGCGGCGCACGCACCGACCTCGAGGCGGACGGCGTTCATCATGTGGAACATCTGCGCGAGACCCTCCCCCGGCGCTCCGATCAGGTAGCCGACAGCGCCGGCGGAGCCGCTGGGCCGATGTGTCCCGTCGCCGAAGCTCAACACAGTGTTGACCGTGCCGCGGAAACCCATCTTGTGGTTCAGCCCGACCAGCGACACGTCGTTGCGTTCGCCGATGCTGCCGTCATCCTCGACCAGGAACTTGGGAACGATGAACAGCGACAGACCCCGGACGCCGGAGTCGTCGGCGCCGGTACGGGCCAGCACGAGGTGCACGATGTTCTCGCCCAGGTCGTGGTCACCGCCGGAGATCCACATCTTGGTCCCCGTGATGCGGTACGTCCCGTCGTCGGCCAGATGAGCTCGCGTCATCGTGTCGGCGAGCGATGAGCCCGCCTGTGGCTCGGAGAGGCACATCGTGCCGTGGAAGCGGCCCTCGAACATGGGCGTCACGAACCGGGTGACCTGCTCTGTGGAGCCGAGTGCACAGATGAGCTGCGCGTTGGCGACGGTGAGCATCGCGTAGCCGTAGGTGCTCACGTTGGCGGCCGCGAACCACGCGGCGCAGGCCAGGTGGACGACATGAGGCAGCTGGAGCCCACCCACGTGGTGGTCCGCCGTCGCGCTCAGGAGGCCCATTTCCGCCAGTGCGTCGAGGGCCGGGCGGACCTCTGGATGCAGGTGGACCCTGCCCTCGACGAGCCGCGGCTCGTCAGTGTCGTTGCGTCGGTTGTGAGGGGCGAAGCGGTCCTGGGCGAGGTCGGCGCAGGCGTCCAGAATCGCGTCGAAGGTCGATCTCGAGTGCTCCGCGAAGCGTGGCCGGTCGGTGAGTTCCCCGACCCGGAGCCAGTCGTGGAGCAGGAAGTCGAGGTCGGCACGGGAGAGGAGGGCGGTTGAGGCTGGCACGGCTTACACCTCCGGTGTCGTCGTCATTGCCGCGCGTGGTGCGTGACGGTGGAGAAGATCGGCGAACGAGGTGGCGTCTCTACCGACGAGCTGGGCGACCTCCGTCGTCACGCGGTCCTCGGCGCCGCTCGCGGTCAGCACGTCTGCGCCGACGAGCGCGTCGACGAACGTCGGCGGGAGCCCAGCGTCGACGAGCTGCGCGGCGCGCTCGGCGGCGGTGACGGGCCGGTAGCCGACGGGGAGCTCCCACTCGGCGGCGATGGCAGCCGCCAGGTTGTCGTAGGACAACGCCTCCGGTCCGGTGAGCACGTGTTCCCGGCTGTCGTGGTCAGCGCGCGTCAGTAGCTCGGCCGCGACCGCAGCCACGTCTGCCGCGTCGACCCATCCCATCCGGCCGTTGCCTGCGGCCGCAACGATCTCGTGGTGTTCGCGGACGGCGACGGCGGTGGGGTGCGTGCCCAAGAAGTTCTGCATGAAACCCGAGGCCAGCAGGACCGACCACTCCGGCATCTGCTGGACAGTGAGCCGTACGGCGTGCAAGCCAGGTGCACACAGCGGGAAGGCAGAGGAGTTGAGCAGCACGGCCCGCCTGACTCCGGCGCCCACGGCCCTCCGGAGGAAGCCGTCGACGACATCCACCGGGTCCGGGTCCAGTGGCGGCGGCAGGAGGTAGATGCTGTCGACGTCGCGCAGCGCCTCCTCGTGCGTTGCCACATCTGCCCAGTCGAACCGGACGTGCCGTACCCCGGCGGGGAGCCGCTCGCCTGGGTGGTGCCGGCTTGCGACGACCACGTTCACACCGCGTCGGTGCAGGAGGTCCGTGACGATGCGTCCGGTCTGCCCCGTGCCCCCCGTGACGAGGACGGTCCCGATTGCGCTCATGGTGCGACCTCTCCGGCAGCATGCCCGGTCGTCGCCGCGGTCTGCGTGGGGGTCCAGTAGTCGCGGAAGCGAGTGATCCGACCGTCGCGCTCTTCGAGGATCCAGACGTACTGGACGTCGTAGGGCGCGCCGGACTCGACCGCCGTGCCGTGCAGCGCAACCTCGGCAACGATCGAGTGCGGGTCGGTCAGGTGGTGAACGACGAGGCTCGGGAACGACTCGATCGTGACCGCGGCTCCGATCGCCATTACGTAGTCCCGCACGGATGACGGGTCGTCCAGTCGACGGGGTCGGTCGGGGGGCGCGTAGGGAAACTCGATCACGGCGTCCTCGGCGAAGAGGTCGACGTAGCCGTCGAGGTCCATGGCGGCAAGGAGCTCGATCGACCGCATCAGGACCGCGTGCGCCGGGCTGCTGACCGGGGTCTGTGGTGTCACTGCTGTGCTCCTTGCTGGGGCGCCGGGGTCGGACGGGTCGGCGGCGAAGGTCTCGGCCAGCCAGTCGAGCATGCGTCCTGCGGCCAGCCGCTGGGCACCGACGTGGCAATGGGCATCAGCTCCTTCGGCGCTGGTGAAGGTCATCAGCGTGGCGGGGGCCGACAGATGAGCCATCAGCTGACGAGGCTGCGACAGCGAGGTCTCGTCGCCCGCGAAGAACAGGTCGCTGGCCGCCTCACAGACCAGAACCGGGCAGCTGATCCGTTCGGCCACGCCGTCGAGCAGGTGATACTGCGCATAAGTCCGCACGAACTCGGCCGCGTCTGCGGCTCCCATGACCCAGAGTCCGTGATCGAGCGCCCAACGCAGGGTGGGCTGCTCCGCAGCGGCTGCCTCGACCTCGGTACTGAACGCGGGATCGTGCCAGCGCGCCTCCATCTCAGCGCGGGTCAGCCCAAGGAGTGCCTCGACCGCACCGAGGGCGTCGTACACGCCGTCATTGCAGACGACGGCCGCGATGCGTGGCTCGAACGCGGCCGCGCGAGGGGCCAGCACGCCTCCCAGGCTCACTCCGAGGAGCGCGATGCGATCAGAGTCGACGATGTCGCCGTGCTCAGCGAGGAGGAAATCCAGGACGGGGCCGACGACGTTCTCCCAGTCCGGCCGGAACGTCAGGCCGTGGTCGTGCACGGCAGCCGGCTGCCCCGGACCGTCGAAGGTCAGCACGTGGAAGCCGCGCTCGGCTGCAGCCTCGGCACCGAAGAAGTGCATCTCCTCGGCACTGCCGTCGAAACCGTTGTGCATCACGATCGTAGGGCGCCTCTCGTCGGAGCCCTGTGCCGCTCGGTAGAGGTAACCGCGCAGAGCCTGGCCCTCGTAGGGGATCTGAACCGGCGTGATGCTCGACGCCACCGCTTCCTCGAAGGGTCGGGAGATGGCGATCGCGGCCTCGAAACACCGCACGCCGAGGCGGTAGGCATGCCGGACACGCGGATCATGTGGATCCGCATGTAGGAAGAAGTCGGCGTTGCGGTAGTAGTTCGCGGCGCGCAGGAAGCCTTCGCGTGCGCTCGTCAGGCGGCCTCGAGAGGAGTCTTGCCGGGCGCCCTCCGCAACTCGGTCGGCTGTCTGCAGCCAGGCGTCATACCAGCTGTCCTGGTCGCCCGCGGCGATGCTCGCCGATGTGGCCAGCACCTCACCGACCTCCGAGCCCCCGAACGAAGTGTGGCCGAGCATGCGCATGGTCTCGAACCAGTACTGAGGATGGTCTGGGAAGAGCAGAGGGGTGGAAGAAGTCACGTCGGAACGGTACCGTATCGTCGTCACGGTTGCAACCCACTTTTGCCTGCGCGGCCCGGATGGAGCCAGCCGTAGACGGCGATCAGAACCGGCACGGCGGGCATCCACGCCACCACCCAGTGCTCACTGCCGGTGACGGTCGCGTAGTTGCTGGCGATCGCCCACAGCACGACGGCCAACCCCGCGGCGGCGAGGAGGGGCGCGACGATGGCCTGCCAGGGCCCCTCGGTCACTTGGCCTCGCAGCCGCGCGACAACCACGCTGATGCAGCAGCCGAGCATGAGTGTCACCAGCGAGATGGACGTGATCCCGGAGACCGCCGGAAAGAGGTTGGTGAGCGGGTCCGCTCCCAGTGCCGCGAACACGGCCAGGACGCCGGCGGTGAACGCGATCTGGACCGCGGTGCCGAGCACCGGGGTGCCGTGTCGCGGGTGCACCCGCGCCAGAACATCGGGCAGGCGCCCGGCGCGGCCCATCGCGAACAGGTACCTGCTGCCCATGTTGTGGAGCGCGATCGCTGCCCCCAGGAAGCTGAAGGCCACCATCACACTCAGGACCGGGCCGGCCCATCCGCCGAGGTAGGCCTCCGCGGTTGCCGGAACCAGCGCACCGGCGTCCGCCGTCGCCACCGCGACGACGTCATTGTGGGCGGCCTTGAGGGTCCAGGTCCCCATCGCAAAGACGACGAGCAACAGGCCCAACGCTCCAAACGTCGCTCTGCGAATACTCTGACGCGGAGCGTGCGCCTCCTCGCCGTACACGGCCGTGGCCTCGTAGCCACCGAAGCAGACCAAACAGAACACCAGCGTCAGGGCGGCGGTGCCCGAGAAGGGCTCGGTCGGCATGAGTCCGTCGGGAGACCAGGCGGATGCCGGACGCTGGACCAGCACGGCCGTAAACAGCACAACGATGATGACGAACTGGGCGGTGCAGAGAAAGGCCGTCACCCACTGGGCGATGTCGACGCCACGGACACCGAGGACCGCGACGACACACAGGGCGACCGCCGACAGGACGAACCACGGGGGCGAGGAGCCGAGATACGAGGTCAGTGTCAGCTCGGCGAAGTACCCCGTGGCCGCGACCATCGCCGTCGATGCGAGCCCGTAGGCGAGCGCGGCGACGAACGCGGCGGCAGAGCCGAGCCTCCTTCCGAGCCCGAACGTCACGAATGCGGCGAATGCGCTTGGCTCGACGACGTACCGCGACAGCACCAGGAAGCCGACTGCGAAGAGCGCCAGGAGCGCGCCCACGACGAGGAGATAGCCCACAGTCTCGGTTCCCGCACCGAGACCGATGCTGATAGAGATATTGGAGCTCAGGGCGGTGAGCGGCGCAGTGGCGGCCACCACCAGGAAGATCATGCCCGCCGTCGTGACCGTTCCGCCCCTGAGGCGTGGCATGTCGGTGGCGACGGGACCCTGCTTAGAAGGGACTTCACTAGTCATCGGAAACTCCGGTTTCGTGGGCGGGATATGCAGGACGGGTTGGCTCGAGGGAGCCGTTGGCGGCATGGGTGGTGGGCGAAGCCGAGAAGTCGGCTGAGTACCAGCGTTGCGGTCTCAGGACGAACAGCACCTGGTCATCAGGGTCGTACCTGTCGACAGCCGCGTCTGCCCCTTCGGGGCTGAGGTAGCGCCTCGCGATGGCTCGGCGGACAGCCATCGGTGACGGGTGCACAATATTGACGACCTGCCCCTCGACGACGACGTATCGGTAGGGCAGAGACGCGTCCTGCACCGCGAGAGTAGCGGCGCCAGCAGCGCGGATGAGTCGCGCCTTGCGACTCGAGAGCGAGGTGTTGACCAGCACGTCACCGCCCGGTTCATACGCGTACCAGAGGGGGACGCTCGCCGGAGGTCGACCCGGGCCTGCATCGACGGACAGCACGGCGACGCGCGCCTCGGAGAGAAAACGCTCCCGGTCGGCACGGGTGAGTGGGCGGGGCGAGTGGAGCCCGTCCGAGCGCGCCAGGCGGGCCTCGATTGAGCGATCGTCCGAGACAGGTGAGCTGAACGTCATAGCGCTTCTCCTACGGAAAGGACGAGACGGTAGCGTCCCGTTCGTGCACCATAGGGCGGCCGGTACCGTTTCGTCCATAGGCTAGGATTCGCTTTATGACTCAGCGTGCCCCGTCCGGAGCGGCCGTTCTCCAGCCCGACGTCACCGCAGCTATCGTCACGGCCGTTCTGGGCGAGCTGGTCGAGAGGGGCTATGCCCGGCTAGCCATGGAGGGGGTCGCCAAGCGGGCAGGAACCAGCAAGAGTTCCTTGTACCGCCGCTGGCCGACCAAGCAGGACATGGTGCTCGCCGTCCTCGCCGATATCAGCGTGCCTATGGCCGACGTAGTCGACACGGGAGACCTGCGCCGGGACATGCGTGCCGCCGCCGAGTCGATGGCCGCCTGGCTCGCCGCAGAGCCCTACGCCAAGATCATCCCGGACCTAATTGCTGAAGCACACCGGACACCCGCGCTCGCCGAGGCCATCTCGATCTCGATAGCGGAACCGCGGCGTGCCCACCTGCGCTCACTCCTGACACGAGCTATTGACCGAGGCGACCTCCCGGCGGACACCGACCTGGAAATGGCCCAGGACATCGTGGCCGCGCTCATCTACTGGCGCCTAGTGGTACGACAGGCGCCGGTCGAATCCCACTACCTAGACCACGTCACCGACACCGCGCTACGGGCCCTGCGCGCCGTTGACCCGAAAAAGTGAGGAGCCGACCGCTTGCCGGAAAGAGCGGTGCAGGCGTAGCGCCGCCAACGAAACCTTCCCTCTCCCCCGCCGTGCTTCGCTGGATCCCGATTCGGAGGGTTATGCCGACGGCACGGTGGTCGCGTGGCCGGACTGGATCCGCCCGGGACTCGGTCGCATGACAACGTGCTGCTGCACGCCGAGGTCAAAATCCGCGACCCCGCCCTGACCGGAGAGCGGCCGGGTCTGGTAGTGGTCAACCCGCCCGCCCTCGCCGAGCACATCGACCACACCACAACGGGGCGTCGACGACGACAGCGCGAAGATGGTGGCGCAGATCGCCACCATCGCATCCCAGAACGCCCTCGACCGCTGGACTGAGGGGCGCGCCGAAAAGGACTTCGCGACCTGCCTGCACGCAGTAGCGACGTCGCTCCGGGACGTGCTGACCGAAGGTATCGACAGCAGCCGCTGTGAGTGAAACTCCACCCCGCACGCCTACCGTCGGCAACGCTCGCGGTCAATACACTTAGCCCATGGCGACCAGGCCCACGCCTCTCGAGGTCACCACGGAAGGGGCATCCCTGCGCCCGACTGGCCGCAGTCACGTCGCCATGGAACACGAGACTCGAGAACATGGCGGAGTCTTTGAGGATTGGCCGGGTCACGCGCGTCCACGACCTAGACGTCAAAATGGTCGAGTGTCTCGCCAGCCTTCGCCTTCCCCCTGATGCTGCGTCGCGGACTCCGCAGTCAAGGTCGATGGGGTCGACTCCCCGACCGCTACAACCGGTTCGGAGCCTTCGGCAGTAGCGGGCGACGTGCCGGTTCGTCGCGCTGAACTTGTCAGTTTGGCTAGGAGTCCGTGTCGAGGGCCCAGGAGATACACGACGAAGAAGGAGACTCCCTGTGCGACGACCACGAGTCCACCGGAGGCGGCGTCGATCCAATAGCTGACGTAGATTCCGACGACGGCGCATGTCGCCGAGATTGCGGGTGCGATGAGAAGCATCCGGCTGAACCGATCGGTGAGGAGGTACGCGGTCGCCCCGGGAATGATGAGCATGGCGACCACGAGGATCACCCCGACGACCTGGAGCGACACCACCGCCGTAAGGGCGAGCATGCCGAGAAGCAGAGCCTGGAGACGTCGCGTGGAGATCCCGAGTGCGTGGCAATGGATCGGGTCGAAGGCATAAAGTGTTAGGTCCCGCCGCTTCACGAGTAGAAGAACCAGCCCAATCGCCGCTAGGCCGCCGATTTGGGCCAGGTCTGTCGTTGAGACACCCAGGATGTTTCCGAAGATGATGTGGTTGAGGTCTGTCTGGCTTGGGGTCACCGAAATGAGGACGAGACCGAGAGCGAACAGCGTGCTGAAGACGATCCCGATCGCAGCGTCCTCCTTGACGCGACTGGTTGTCGAGATCGCGCCGATGGCGACGACGGCGATGAGGCCGAACACGAGCGCGCCGATCGCGAACGGGATCCCGATGACGTAAGCGAGCACGACGCCGGGCAGGACCGCATGGGAAACGGCATCCCCCATGAGCGACCAGCCAACCAAGACCAGCCAGCACGATAAAACGGCACACAAAACGGAGGCGATGATGGTGGTCGTCAAAGCTCGGACCACAAACTCGTACTGGAGTGGCTCAAGAACGAGATCGAGAAAAGTCAGGTCGCCGTTCACATCACACCGTCCAGGTCGTCTAGGTCGTTGCCAGCACCAAGGTCGCGCGGGTCAAGCCCGAATGTCAGGGCAAGATGATCGGGCTGTACCACTTCATCCACCGGTCCGTGCAGGAGCACATGGCGCTTGAGCAACACCGCGTCGTCGGCGAGTTGCCGAACCCCGTGTAGGTCATGGGTCGAAGCGAAGACTGTCCGGCCCCCAGCGGCCAGTTCTCGCAGAAGCCGGGTGATGGTCGCCTCGGAGCGCTTGTCGACTCCGGCGAATGGCTCGTCGAGCAGGAGGATGCGAGCGTCCTGGGCGATACCTCGCGCCACGAATGCGCGCTTCTTCTGTCCGCCGGAAAGCTGCCCAATCTGTCGATCGGCTTTGTCGGTCAGCCCTACGCGGGCGAGGGCATCTGCCACAGCGATGTGGTCCGCCTGGCGTGGGCGCCGAGCGGAGCCTTGATGGCCGTAGCGCCCCATCATCACTACCTCGCGTACGGAGACGGGAAAGTTCCAATCCACTGCTTCGTCCTGAGGGACATAGGTGAGGAGGCCGCGGCGACGTGCGGCACTCGGAGATGAGCCCCCGACCCTGACTTCACCAGAATCGGGTCGGACGAGGCCCATGATCGCCTTGAACAGGGTCGACTTTCCGGATCCGTTCATCCCGATCAGCGCCGTCACCCGTCCCTGTGCGACCCGTAGGTTCGCGTCGTCGAGGGCGCACACTGCTCCGTAACGAACAACCAGGTGATCCACCTCGATCGCCGGCGTCACTCTGCACCACCAGTCAACGCCGCGACGATTGTGTCAGCGTCGTGCTGGATCAGGTCGAGGTACGTCGGCACCGGTCCGTCGGACTCGGACAACGAGTCGACGTACAGCGTCCCGCCAAACGATGCATCCGTCGCGCGGACGACCTGTTGCATGGGCTTGTCCGACACCGTTGACTCGCAGAACACTGCTGGCACCTCGTTGGCCTTGACAAACTCGATCACAGACTTGATCTGCTGCGGAGTGGCCTGCTGCTCAGCATTGACGGGCCAGATGTACTTCTCCCTCAGGCCAGAGTCTCGGGCGAGGTAAGAGAACGCACCCTCGCAGGACACCAGCGCTCGTTCATTGTCAGGCAAAGAAGCCAACTTCTTGACCATCTTCTGGTGCAACTTCTCAAGCTTTCGCTTGTACGCCTCGCCGTTCTCAGCGAACTCCGCGCTGTATGCCGGCTCCAGATCCGAGAAGGCGGCGACCATGTTGTCGACGTAGATCTGCGCGTTGAGCGCACTCATCCACGCGTGTGGATTGGGCTTGCCCGCATTGGCGTCCTCGGTGATGTCCAGGACTTCAACACCCTCGGAGACCACCACATGCGGAACATCGACCGACTCGACGAACTGCCCGAACCAGGCCTCCAGATTCAGGCCGTTGTCCAGGATCAGGTCGGCCTCCGACGCCTTAGCAACATCGCGCGGCGTCGGCTCATAGCCGTGAATCTCCGCGCCAACCTTGGTGATCGACTCGACCCGCAGTCGGTCGCCTGCCACGTTCTCGGCGATGTCCTCTAGCACGGTGAAAGTTGTCAACACCACCGGGCGGTCGTCGCCCGCCGCCCGATCGTCGAGTGCTACACACCCAGAACAGAGCGCGACAAGTAGTAGGACGAGGAACACGCAGCAGGTGCTTGGCCGTCGGCCAGGGTCCGTAGTGCTCTGCATAGCGAGACTCCCTTCCTGCGGGTAACGCCGAGAATCGCTCGAACACGAGCGAACCGGCCCAACCAAGGAGACATTAAACGTAGTGTCGACTATAGTCAACGGCACGTTGAGCAAAGACTGCGAGCGACAAACACAGGACCCAAAAGTTGTCGACACTGTGTTGACTATCACCGACATGTCGGGCAGTCTCGGACCTGTGGCGACGAACACATCCGTCGCCGCCTGACCGCACTGAAGGAGGCGACTGTGAGTACGCAAGCGGAGAATCGCAAGGTAGTAGATGGTTTCTGGGGCGATCTTGAAGGTGGACCGCCCACCGGGGCAGAACTCGAGAAGTGGAAGAGGTGGTTCGCGGATGACGCGGTGTGGGAGATGCCCTTTGCGCCAGAGCCGCTCGCGACGTCAGTCCCTGGCGGTGCGCTCATCGGCCACTTCGTCGACTGGTTCTTCGAGTCTGTGCCCGATCTGGCCATCGACTCGCTGGTCGTCCACGACACGACCGATCCTGAACTCTTCATTCTCGAGCTTCACGGCAAGGCGACCGTCAGGCAGAACGGGAATATCTACGCGAACACGTACTGCACGCACATGCGGATTCGAGACGGCAAGGTCATCTTGATGCGTGAGTACTTCGACCCGAACGTCGTCAAGCAAGCCTTCGGTACGGAACTCATCGCCGAAGGTATGTCCAAGGTAATGGCCGCCGCAGGCCTGGAGGTGTCCCAGTGAAGCTTGTTCCGGAATTCTCCTACACGGCAGAGTTGGCCGCACCACAGATCGTCGGCCCCGGACCGTATGGCCTTCGTCAGGTTCTTCCCGTTACGGGCGGGACCGTGACCGGCGATCGCCTCAGCGGCCAGGCAGCGATCGGCGGCGGCGACTGGCTGCTCGCCGGCGACGACGGCTTCGGGCGACTGGACGTGCGCGCGCAGTTCATCACCAATGACGGCGCCGTCATCTACATGAGTTATGAGGGACTGGTAGAGGTCACCGAAGCAGCCGAGGCCGCGCTCACCGGGGGTGAGTCGAGCACCAACTTCGGCGATCACTACTTCGTCACGACGCCTAGGCTCGAGTGCGGTGACCCCAGGTACAGCTGGGTCAACCAGACGATCTTCGTGGGCCAGGGTCGCATCACGCCTGGCCCGGTAATCGAGTTCCAGGTCTTCCGCGTCGCCCTTCAGTAGTACAGACCGGACACAGAAGGTGGGCCGCACATTCGCACGCAAGGTGCGATGTGCGGCCCACTTATTTTTCACTCGGCGTGTGGCGAAACTGCAAAATCGACAGACCGTTGACTTTAATCCACTGTGAGTCTAGTCTCACGATATCCGAGTTAGTCCTCACCCACTCGCCCACAGCGAAGGAAACGAAAGGGAGGGCCACCATGGCCACCAAGTCCGATGTCGACCAGATCCAGCCGTCGACAACCCGCGACGGAGAGAGCTACGTCTCACACCGCGACGACGTGCAC